>SAQL01000041.1 GCA_004020645.1 Mesorhizobium sp.
AAGCGCAACCGAGATGTGTGAATGCGATAGGTATAGTGACGGGGAGAAGGACGCTCTCATCGCCGGTTTCGCCAAGCATCGGCGTTGCAGGATGAGCGTCTAGGCTGCGGCTACTCCACTTCCCAAGCTCAGAGCCCCAGCTCAGCCCGCAATTCGTCGGCGCTGTTGATGTTCATCGCGCCGGGCGGCCCTTCCATAGGCGCCTCCGGCCAGAAGATCGTCTTCATCCCCGCCGCCAGCCCTGCCGTGGCGCCGGTCACGCTGTCCTCGACGGCCACGGCATCGGCTGGATCGACACCGGCCAGCCATGCGGCGCGCAAAAAAGGTTCGGCGTGCGGCTTGCCTTCGCGCACGTCGTTGCGGCTGATCGTCTTCATGCCGGGATAGAAAAGACCGACCATGCGCAGATTGGCGTCGACGACCAGCCGGTCGGAATTTGACACCACCGCTTGCGCCACGCCAAGCGCGCGCAGTTCGTTGTAGGTCTCGATCGAGCCGGGGCGCGGCTTCAGCGCCTCGGCCATCGGCAGATAGTGGTCGTATTTGCGCACGATCCAGTCATCGAAGGGCAGGCCGAGGCCGAACTCGTCGCGCAGCATCTCGTAGACCGGCCATGCGGCAATGCCGAGCACCCGCTCATGCAGGTTGGTTGGCGCCGCGATACCGACGCTGCGCAGCGCCGCTATCAGCGCCGCCTCGTGCAATGGCTCGCTGTCGACCAGCGTGCCGTCCATGTCCCAGAAAACCGCTTTCGGCGTCATGCGAGGCTCCTTTGTCCGAATTCCTTAAAGGGTTTGCGTCGGGAGATAAACCGCCGCGCCTGACTGCACCGACATTGCGGGACTTCAAAAATTGCTTGGCTACAATTATGCACTCGAAGCAGCACAGGCACATCGAGCGCTTACCTAAGCAATTGCTCTGGCGATAGGCAATTGCGCACAAGCGCATTCCACCTTAAAAGTAAAGCGCCCCCGCCTCGATGCTCGGGGGCAGGGAGGCAGCAACTTGAATTCCCGGCAGGACAGCGGCAGCAACAGGCTGGACGACGCGGCGCGCGCCGGCTGGCTCTATTATGTCGCCGGCAACACGCAGGACCAGATCGCCTCGACGCTCGGCATCTCACGGCAGACGGCGCAGCGGCTGGTGTCGCTGGCGGTGTCCGAGGGGCTGATCAAGGTGCGTGTCGACCACCCGATCGCCAATTGCCTCGACCTCGCGGCCCGGCTGAAATCGCGCTTCGCGCTCGATCTGGTCGAGGTGGTGCCGAGCGATCCCGCTTCCTCCTCCACCATCGGCGTCGCCGTGGCGGCGGCTGCCGAAATCGAAAGACGGCTGCGGTCGCCGGTGCCGATCGTCATGGCGATCGGCACCGGTCGCACCCTGAAGGCGGCAATCGAGCAGCTGCCGCCGATGGAATGCCCTCAGCACAAGGTGGTGTCGCTGACCGGCAACATCTCGCCCGACGGTTCGGCCGCCTTCTACAACGTCATCTTCACTATGGCCGACAGGGTCAAGGCGCGGTCTTTCCCGATGCCGCTGCCGGTCATCGCCTCCTCGCCGGAGGAACGCGAGATGCTGCTCAGCCAGCCGATGATCCAACCGACGTTGGCGCTTGCCGCGGAAGCCGACGTCACCTTCGTCGGCATCGGCGATCTCGGCCCGAAGGCGCCGCTTTACGAGGACGGCTTCATTTCGGAGAGTGAATTGAAAGCGCTGCAAAAGGCCGGCGGCGTCGCCGAGATCGTCGGCTGGGTGTTCGATCGCGAGGGCCGGATGATCGAGGGCATCACCAATGACAGGGTGTCCTCGGCATCGTTGCCGTCACGTGAAAAGTCGCTGGTGATCGCGCTCGCCGTGGGCGAGCGGAAACTGCCGGGCATCCTTGCGGCTGTCAATCGGCGGCTGGTCAACGGCCTCATCACCGACGAGCGGACCGCCGCCGCCTTGCTGGCGGCCAGCTGATTAGGGATAAGTCCAGCAAGGCTATTTGTGCCGGCCACAAGGATCGTTGCCGTCGAGAAAACCCATGTCGCGCTGCAGATGCGGTGGCAATTCCCTGATGTCGAGATAAGCCCTTTTCCTGGCTCCGTGCCGTGCCAATCCCCGCGCCAGCCGCAAAAACCAGCCTTGGCCCGGCGTCAAAAATAGCTTTTCCTGTACAATGGTCATGGATCGTCAGCCTTTGTTATGTCTCGCGCATGACCCCGAAAATCGATATCGATTTTCGGAAAGGATCATGCGCAAAATCAACAGTGCTACAGCGTCCTTTGCGCGTCCAAAAGGACGCGCGGCGCTGCAGACGAGAGTGATCGTCGACCTCAAATATCGGCCGGATCGGCCCTTGCTGCCAATCAAACGTCAATCACGGCCCATAAGGAGGACTTATGCCTGAACTCAAGTCACGGCAGGTCTCCCAGCTCCCTCCGCTTCAGGCGATCCGGGTGTTCGAGGCGGTAGCGCGGCATCTTTCCTTCACCAAGGCCGCGGGCGAGCTCGGCATGACGCAGGCGGCGGCGAGCTATCAGATAAAGCTTCTGGAGGAGCGCGTCGGTGCGCCTCTGTTCCTGCGCCGGCCAAGGCAGATCGTGCTGACCGAGGCGGGGCAACGCATGGCGCCTGCGGTCAGCGAGGCGTTCGCCCTGTTGGGCGGAGCCTATGCCGCGGCGCGCAGCGGCGCCGACGGCGTACTTTGTGTTTCGACGCTGCTGACCTTTGCCTCGAACTGGCTGGCGCAGCATCTCGGCTCGTTCCAGGTCGCGCATCCGTCGCTGGCGGTGCGCCTCGATACATCGAACCGCCTCGTCGATTTCGCCCGCGAGGATATCGACATCGCCATCCGTTCGGGCGGCGGAAACTGGCCGGGCGTGGAGGTGCACAAGCTTTTCAATGCGGACTTCACGCCGATGCTGAGCCCGAAACTCGCGGCGACCATCGGCGGGGTGAAGGAGCCGGCCGATCTGTTGCGCCTGCCAATCCTCGATCCCGGCGACATCTGGTGGCGAGACTGGTTTATCGCCGCCGGCCTGCCGGTCGAGGAACTGGCCAAGCGCCCCGGCTCCAGCATGGGTGCGCAGGCCTATGAGGCCAACGCCGCGATCGCCGGGCAGGGCGTGGCGATCGTGACGGCCGCTCTTTTCAAGGCCGAGCTTGCCGATGGCCGCCTGATCCAGCCTTTCGATCTGGTCGGCGACGACGGCCACGCCTATTGGCTGGTCTATCCCCAGGCGCGGCGCAACGTGCCGAAGATCCGCGCCTTTCGCGAATGGATCCTGGCTGAGATTGCCGGCCAATAGGTCGATAATCCATCCGATCAAGCGGGCGCCGAAATCCGACATTTCGCGCAGTCGCGACCCATCCCAGCCGCCTTGAAATAGCCCCCGCAAGCCTCCGGAGCCAAATGCCGCACGGCTTGCGTGCTGCGCTGCAGCATCGAATCCGGCTTGACATGAATTACACAAGGTGAGTAATTGCCCACATCCAAGGCAAATGCTCATCTTGGTTTATGGGAGGAATTTGATGAAACTGCGCACGCTCACCCTGGGTCTGTTGTCCGCCAGCGCATTTGCGTTCGCCGCGCAGGCCGAATCCATCACCATCGCCACCGTCAACAATGGCGATATGGTTCGCATGCAGACGCTGACCGACGACTTCACCGCCAAGAACCCCGATATCCAGCTCCAGTGGGTCACGCTCGAGGAGAACGTGCTGCGCGAGCGCGTCACCACCGACATCGCCACGAAAGGCGGCCAGTACGACGTGATGACCATCGGCACCTACGAAGTTCCGATCTGGGCCAAGCAGAACTGGCTGCTGCCGCTCGACAAGCTCGGCGACGATTATGACGTCAAGGACATCATCCCCGCCATCGCCAACGGCCTGTCGGTCGACGGCAAGCTTTATGCGGCACCGTTTTACGGCGAAAGCTCCTTCGTCATGTACCGCAAGGACCTGATGGAGAAGGCCGGGCTGACCATGCCCGACGCGCCGACCTGGGACTTCATCAAGCAAGCCGCCGAGAAGATGACGGATCGCGCCAACGGCGTGAACGGCGTCTGCTTGAGGGGCAAGGCTGGCTGGGGCGAGAACATGGCTTTCCTGACCGCCATGTCGAACTCCTTCGGCGCACGCTGGTTCGATGAGAACTGGAAGCCGCAATTCGACCAGCCCGAGTGGAAGAACACGCTGCAATTCTATGTCGACCTGATGAAGGCCAATGGCCCGGAGGGCGCATCTTCGAACGGCTTCAATGAAAACCTGGCGCTGTTCCAGCAGGGCAAGTGCGGCATGTGGATCGACGCCACCGTCGCCGCCTCCTTCGTTTCCGACCCGAAGGCCTCAACCGTCGCTGATAAGGTCGGCTATGCGCTGGCGCCCGACAATGGCTTGGGCAAGCGCGGCAACTGGCTGTGGGCGTGGTCGCTGGCCATTCCCGCCGGCACGCAAAAGGCTGACGCCGCTCAGAAGTTCGTATCCTGGGCAACCAGCAAGGACTATCTCGAGCTCGTCGCATCGAAGGAAGGCTGGGCCAATGTTCCGCCCGGAACGCGCTCCTCGCTCTACGCCAACCCCGAATACCAGAAGGCCGCCCCGTTCGCCAAGATGACGCTGGACTCGATCAATGCCGCCGATCCGACGCATCCGACCGTCAAGCCGGTGCCCTATGTCGGTGTCCAGTTCGTCGCCATCCCTGAGTTCCAGGGCCTTGGCACCACCGTCGGCCAGTTGTTTTCGGCCGCACTCGCCGGCCAGACCAGTGTCGACGACGCCTTGAAGCAGGCCCAGGACGCCGCCACCGCGACGATGACCGAGGGCGGTTATATCCAGTAGGCTCCTCCCGGTGCCGAACGCCGGTTGCCCATCATGGCCGGCCCGCACCTTGACCAGCAGGGGACCGCCCGAATCCCAGTTCGGGCGGTCACCTTCAAACTCTGAAATTTGGCTGACCTTTGAAGGGTGACCGTCATGGCTACTCAGCAGACCCGTTCGCTTGCCCGCTTCATGATAGCGCCATCCGTGGTGCTGCTGTTCGTCTGGATGATCGTTCCGCTGGCATTCACCCTGTGGTTCTCTTTCCAGCAGTACAACCCGCTCAACCCGATCCGCGACGGGTTCGTCGGCTTCTCGAACTACGCGCTGTTTTATTCCAATCCGGCATTCCTGCAGTCGATCCTCAACACGCTCATCCTCGTGGCCAGCGTGCTTTTGATCACGGTGATCGGCGGCATCCTGCTGGCGCTGCTGATCGATCAGCCGATGTGGGGACAGGGCATCGTCCGCATCCTCGTGATCTCGCCGTTCTTCGTCATGCCGCCGGTGGCCGCGCTGGTCTGGAAGAACATGATCATGCATCCGCAATACGGCGTCTTTGCCGACATTGCGCGTTTCTTCGGCGGACAGCCGATCGACTGGTTTGGGCAATATCCTATGCCGGCGATCATCATCATCGTCGCGTGGCAGTGGCTGCCGTTTGCGACACTGATCCTCTTGACGTCCCTGCAGTCGCTCGACGCCGAGCAGAAGGAAGCCGCCGAGATGGACGGGGCCGGCTTCATCAGCCGCTTCATCTATTTGACGCTGCCGCATATGTCGCGCGCCATCACCGTCGTCATCCTGATCCAGACGATCTTCCTTCTGTCGGTCTATGCCGAGATCCTCGTCACCACCAATGGCGGCCCGGGTTACGCCTCCACCAACCTGCCCTTCCTCGTCTACCAGAAGGCACTGTTGGAGTTCAAAATCGGCCAGGCATCCGCCGGCGGCATCCTCGCCGTCATTCTCGCCAACATCGTCGCCTTCTTCGCCATGCGCGCGGTCGGCAAGAACCTGGACAAATAAGGGAGGAAACGATGCTTCGGGCGCTGAACCACCCCCACTCCGTCCCGCTACGCGGGACACCTCTCCCCCTGCCCGGGGGAGAGGAAACGCCTGCATCGAAGCCGCGCCCCTCCTCTACCCCGTCGATCGGGGGAGAGGTGGTTTGCGCAGCAAACCGGAGTGGGGGTCGACCCTGCCGCCAATATCGCCGATACGGGAGGACCTGACCATGGCACGTGCAGTCAGCACCCAGCACAAGACGATCGCGACCGCGGCCGCCTGGATCGTCGCACTGCTGATCTTCTTCCCGATCCTCTATACGATCATCACCTCGTTCAAGTCGGAGCAGGAGGCCATCCAGGGCTTCAACCTGTTTCCGTCGGGAACTACGGAGAGCTATATCGCGGTCGAGGCGCAGAGAGGCTATTTCAAGTTCTTCCTCAACTCGGTGTTCCTGTCGGTCGGCTCGACCATCCTGGCCTTGCTCGTCGCCATACCGGCGGCCTGGTCGATGGCGTTCTCGCCGGGCAAGTGGACCAAGGACATCCTGATGTGGATGCTTTCCACCAAGATGATGCCGGCGGTTGCCGTGCTGTTCCCGATCTACCTGATCTTCCGCGACACCGGGTTGCTCGACAGCCGCATCGGCCTGATGGTCATGCTGATGCTGATCAATCTGCCGATTGTGGTGTGGATGCTCTACACCTATTTTCGCGAAATCCCGGGCGAGATCCTGGAAGCGGCGCGCATGGATGGCGCATCGCTCTGGAACGAGATCGTCTATGTGCTGACTCCGATGGCTGTGCCGGGCATCGCCTCGACGATGCTGCTCAACATCATCCTGGCATGGAACGAAGCGTTCTGGACGATCCGGCTGACAACCACCGAGGCCGCGCCGCTCACCGCTTTCATCAGTTCCTTCTCAAGCCCTCAAGGGTTGTTCTGGGCCAAGCTTTCGGCCGCCTCGACACTGGCGATCGCCCCGATCCTGATCATGGGTTGGTTCAGCCAGAAGCAGCTGGTGCGCGGCCTGACATTTGGCGCCGTGAAGTAGCGCGGCCGCAAGCGATGAACGACGGACAATAACCCCTCGGGGAGGAAACCATGGGAAACATCACGCTCAAGCACGTCTCCAAGTCGTTCGGGTCGACGGTGATCATTCCGGGCATCGACCTGGTCATCGAGAACGGCGAGTTCGTCGTCTTCGTCGGCCCGTCGGGCTGCGGCAAGTCCACGCTGTTGCGACTGATCGCCGGGCTGGAGGATACCACCGCCGGCACCATCAACATCGACGGTCGCGACGTCACCGGCGAGGCGCCGGCCAAGCGCAAACTGGCCATGGTGTTCCAGTCCTATGCGCTCTACCCGCACATGACCGTGGCCAAGAACATCGCCTTCCCGCTGAAGATGGCGGGGGAGGACCAGGCGACCATCGACCGGAAGGTCAAGGACGCGGCGCGCATCCTGAACCTCACCAATTATCTCGATCGCCGCCCCGGCCAGCTCTCCGGCGGTCAGCGCCAGCGCGTCGCCATTGGCCGCGCCATCGTGCGCCAGCCATCGGCCTTCCTGTTCGACGAACCTCTGTCCAACCTCGACGCAGCACTACGCGGCACCATGCGGCTGGAGATCAGCGAGCTGCATCATCAGCTCAAGACAACGATGATCTACGTCACCCACGACCAGGTCGAGGCGATGACCATGGCCGACAAGATCGTCGTGCTCAATGCCGGCAACATCGAACAGGTCGGCTCGCCGATGGAGCTCTACAAGACGCCGAAGAACCTGTTCGTCGCCGGCTTCATCGGTTCGCCCAGGATGAACCTGATCGAAGGCGCGCCGGCGGCCAAACATGGCGCCAAGACGGTCGGCATCCGTCCCGAGCATATGAACATCTCGAAGACTTCAGGCGAATGGAAAGCCACGGTCGGCGTCGCCGAGCATCTCGGCTCCGACACGTTTTTGCACGTTCAAGCCGACGGTGTCGGGCCGTTGACGGTGCGCGCCGACGGCGAACTGGCCGCCCATCACGGCGACACGATCTATCTGACGCCGGACAAGACCAAGCTGCACCGCTTCGGCGCCGACGGAAAGGCGATGATGCAATGAGGCTCGAGGGTAAATCGGCGCTGATCACCGGATCGGCGCGCGGCATCGGCAGGGCGTTCGCCGAAGCCTATGTCCGCGAGGGCGCCACGGTCGCCATCGGCGACATCAATCTCGAAGCCGCCGAAAAGACGGCTTCGGAGATCGGCGGCAACGCTTACGCCGTGAGACTGGACGTCACCGATCTCGCTTCGATCGAGGCGGCGGTCAAGGCGGTCGAGACAAGGACCGGCGGACTGGACATTCTGATCAACAACGCCGCTCTGTTCGACCTGGCGCCGATCGTCGAGATCACCAAGGCGAGTTACGACAGGCTGTTTTCCGTCAATGTCGCCGGCACGCTGTTCATGCTGCAGGCCGCCGCCCGCTCGATGATCGCGGCTGGCCGGGGCGGCAAGATCATCAACATGGCGAGCCAGGCCGGGCGCCGCGGCGAGGCGCTGGTTGCCGTCTATTGCGCCACCAAGGCCGCCGTCATCTCGCTCACCCAGTCGGCCGGGCTCGATCTGATCAAGCACCGCATCAACGTCAACGCCATCGCGCCCGGCGTCGTCGACGGCGAGCACTGGGACCATGTCGATGCCCTGTTCGCCAAATACGAAAACCGTCCGAAGGGCGAGAAGAAGAGACTGGTCGGCGAGGCCGTGCCGTACGGCCGCATGGGCACGGCGCAAGACCTCACCGGCATGGCGGTGTTCCTGGCCAGCGACGACGCCGAATACATCGTCGCCCAGACCTACAATGTCGATGGCGGCCAGTGGATGAGTTGAGGGGGCGAAGGCGCTCTTCTCCCCGTCTCCTCCGCGGGGGGAAGAGCCGTCCCGCTAAAGGGTAAAGCAGATGACCGTGAAACTCTCTTCTTCCATCCTCGCCAAGCTTCCGCCTGAGGTCGCCGGCCCGAAATATGATCGCGCGGCGCTCAAGGCCGGTATCGTCCATTTCGGCGTCGGCAACTTCCATCGCTCGCATCAGGCCGTCTATCTAGACGACCTGTTCAATGCGGGCCTCGGCCACGACTGGGCAATTGTCGGCGCCGGCGTCTTCGAGGGCGAAAAGGTCGGCCGCGGCAAGTTGCAGGAACAGGACTGGCTGACCACCGTGGTCGAGCAGGATTCTGGCCACATGAGCGCCCGCGTCACCGGTGTCATGGTCGACTTCCTGATGCCGGGCGCCGCGGCCGCGATCATCGAACGGCTTGCCGATCCGGCGATAAGGATCGTTTCGCTGACCATCACCGAGGGCGGCTACTTCATCGATCCGGCGTCGGGCGTGTTCAACCCGACCCATCCCGACATCGTCGCCGATGCGCAGCCGGGCGCAATGCCGAAGACCGTGTTCGGCATCATTCTTGCCGGGCTGTTGCGCCGCCGCGACGACGGCATCGTGCCCTTCACAATCATGTCCTGCGACAACATCCCCCACAACGGCCATGTCACCGCCGATGGCGTGATCGGCCTCGCGCGGCTGATCGATGAGGATCTGGCGACGTGGGTGAGCGAGAACGTCGCCTTTCCCAACGGCATGGTCGACCGCATCACGCCGGCCACCACCGACCGCGAGCGCGGCATTCTGTCGAGCGAGTTCGGTCTCGACGACAATTGGCCAGTGTTCTGCGAGCCGTTCAGGCAGTGGGTGCTGGAGGATCATTTCACCGACGGAAGGCCGCCGCTGGAACAGGTCGGCGTACAGTTCGTCAGCGATGTCGCGCCCTATGAGCTGATGAAAATCCGTATCCTCAATGGCGGTCATGCGACCATCGCCTATCCGGCCGGGCTGATGGACATCCATTTCGTCCACGAGGCGATGCAGGAGCCGCTAGTGCGCGGCTTTCTCGACAGGCTCGAGCACGACGAGATCATCCCGACCGTGCCGCCGGTGCCGGACACCGTGCTGGAGGATTATTATCAGCTCATCGAGCACCGCTTCTCCAATCCGAAGATCGGCGACACCATCCGCAGGCTTTGCCTCGACGGCTCCAACCGGCAGCCGAAATTCATCATCCCGACCATCGCCGACCGGCTGAAGGCCGGCAAGGGCGTCGCCGGCCTGGCGCTGGAATCGGCACTCTGGTGCCGCTACTGCTTCGGCACCACCGATAGCGGCGCCGTCATCGAACCCAATGATCCGAGCTGGGACCGGCTGCAGACGACCGCCAGGGCGGCAAAGGATGCGCCTGCCGCCTGGCTGGCCATGGAAGACATCTATGGCGATGTTGGCCGCTCGGCGCCGTTCGTCGAGGCCTTTGCCAATGCGCTCAAGGCGCTCTGGGCCGATGGCGCGCGTACGACGCTGACGCGCTATCTCGCCGGCAATCTCTAGATCGGCTCAATGCCCGTGAAGCCCTGCCGATGAAGGCCCTGCAATGACGCCTGACCTGGTCATTTTCGACTGCGACGGCGTACTGGTTGATAGCGAGGGGCTGTCCGTTTCGGCGCTGCTTAGCATGATCACGCTCGCTGGCGGCAATGTCAGCGAGGATGCCGCCTATGAGCATTTCCTCGGCAAGAGCATAAAAAGCGTTCGCGAAATCCTCGACCGCGACTTCGGACTTGATATCACCGACCAGCACCTGAGCGCGATGCGCGTCCAGCTGATGCGCAAATTTCGCGAGGAGCTGAAGCCTATCCCCGGCATCGGGCAGGTTCTGCCAAGGCTCGCTATGCCATGCTGCGTCGCCTCCTCCGGCACGCCGGACCGCATCCGCTATGCGCTCGACGTCACCGGGCTGCTCGGGCTGCTCGAGCCGCATCTGTTCAGCGCCGCTATGGTGGCGCGAGGCAAGCCGGCGCCGGACCTTTTTCTCCACGCAGCCGCCAGCATGGGAGCGATCCCGCAAAATTGTCTCGTCGTCGAGGACAGCCCCGTCGGCGTCGCGGCGGCACGGGCGGCGGGCATGCGCGTCCTTGCCTTCACCGGCGGCTCGCATGCCGGCAACCCGGCACTGAAAGCGCGGCTTGCGTCGAGTGAACCGGACTTTATATTCGCTGACATGCTGCAACTGCCCGATCTGATTGCAGGCCTGGGAGCGAGAGTAAGAACATCTTGACGAACAGTTTCGTTTGCGCGGTCGATGTCGGCACCGGGAGCGCCCGCGCGGGCATTCTCGACACCGGAGGCACCTTGCTCGGCCGCGCCGAGCACCCGATCGTCATGAACCGGCCGAAGGCCGAGCACGCCGAACACGATTCGCAGGATATCTGGTCGGCGGTCTGCATTGCGGTGCGCGCCGCCCGCGAAAAGGCCGGTGTGGCAGCGCAGGACATTGTCGGCATCTCCTTCGACGCCACCTGCTCGCTGGTGGTGCGGGGCAAGGATGGTGGCCAGCTCAGCGTGTCGGTGTCAGGCGAAAGCCGCTGGGACACCATTGTCTGGCTCGATCACCGCGCCATTGCCGAGGCCGATGAATGCACCGAAAGCGGCCATGCTGTGCTCGACTATATTGGCGGCGTCATGTCGCCGGAAATGGAGACGCCGAAGCTGATGTGGCTGAAGCGCAACCTGCCCGGAACATGGAACGAAGCCGGCTATCTATTCGACCTCACCGACTTTCTCAGCTGGAAGGCGACCGGTTCGCTCGCCCGCTCGCAATGTACGCTGACCGCCAAATGGACCTATCTGGCGCATGAAGAGACCGGCTGGCGGCACGACTTCTTCCAAGCGGTCGGGCTCGGCGATCTTTTCGAGCATGGCAATCTGCCTGACAAGGCCAGCCCGGTCGGCGCCGATATCGGCCGTCTGAGCGCGGAAGCTGCGGCCGAGCTTGGCCTGACCGAAAAATGCCGGGTCGGCGCCGGCGTCATCGACGCCTATGCCGGCGCGCTCGGCGTGCTCGGCGGTTTTGCCGGCGACGAAACCGACATCGGCCGGCATCTGGCGTTGATCGCCGGCACATCGAGCTGCGTCATGGCGATGTCGCCCGACCCGCAACCCTTTGCCGGCGTCTGGGGCCCGTATTATGGCGCGGCGCTTCCTCGGCTTTGGCTGTCGGAAGGCGGCCAATCGGCCACCGGCGCGCTGCTCGACCATATCATCCGCTGGCATGGCGCCGGCGGGGAGCCAGACGCCGCCATGCACGCCAGGATCGCCCGGCGTGTCGCTGAACTGCGCGCCGTCGAGGGCGAGAACCTTGCGGCAAGGCTGCATGTGCTGCCGGATTTCCACGGCAACCGCTCGCCGCTCGCCGATCCGCATGCGGTTGGCGTCATAAGCGGGCTGACGTTGGATTCCTCCTTCGACAGCCTGTGCAAGCTGTATTGGCGCACCGCCGTCAGCATCGCGCTAGGCGTGCGCCATGTGCTGGAGGCCCTGAACGAGAACGGCTATCTGATCGACACGCTGCATGTCACCGGCGGTCACACCAAAAACCCGCTGCTGATGGAGCTTTATGCCGACGCCACCGGCTGCACGGTGGTCGAGCCGCTCGCCGACGAGGCGGTGCTGCTCGGCACCGGCATGATCGCCGCCACCGCCGCCGGGCTTTTTCCCGATTTGAACGCCGCTTGTGTCGCCATGCAGCAAGGCGGCAAGACGCGAGAGCCCAATTCGGCGGCCGCCGGCCGGTTCGACCGCGACTACCGCGTGTTTTTGGAGATGCATCGGCAGAGGCAGGCGCTGGACGAAATCAGATAGGCCCGAATGGCTTGTACTGCTATCTCTGGTTCCACCGCCGGATAATTGGTTCGCCAAGGTCGTGCTCATAACCCAGCACGCTTGTGCTGGCGGTATCCAGCACGAAGAGCGCGCCATCTTGCGGCGGCAGGCCGAGCCAGCGCGCCGCCAGCACGCGCAGGAAATGCGAGCTTGAAAACACCAGGACATTGCCGTTGACGCCACGCAGCTCGTCGACGATCCGATCCGCCCTCGCGCCGACATCCTTTGCCGCCTCGCCGTCAGGGCAGCCGTCGCGAAACAGACGCCAGCCGGGGCGTTCGATAAGGATCTGCTTTGTGGTCAGCCCCTCGTAAGCGCCGTAATCCCATTCCGCCAGATCGGCCCTCTTCACGCCGGCTGAACCGAATCCGGCCAGTGTACAAGTCTTGAAGGCGCGCTGCGACGGGCTCGACCAGACAGCCTGGAACGAAAGGCGCTGCAACCGCTCAGCGACCCGCCCGGCGGCCTCCTCGCCGGCTGGCGTCAACGGTATGTCGGTCAGGCCGGTGTGCTTTCCCGACGCGCTCCATTCCGTCTCGCCATGTCGAACCAGGTAGATTTCAGGAAGCGCGCTCATCCGCATGCCTTTCGATGGAATCCGATATGCCGCCGGCTCTTCAGATCGGCCAATGACGCAACCATAGCGGCTTCTGCGCTCTCTCCAAACAGGCGGCCAAATAGGCGGTATGAGACCGTACGCCTTGCTGGCTCAACGCTTCCCTTGAGCCAGCCCCTTGCCATAGCTGCCCATTTCGTAGACAAGCCGTGCGGTTAATGCGGAATCCGGGCCGATCACGGCCATTTTCCGCGCTGAGACGCGGCTTCCGGCCTTTTAGCCGACGCGCCGCAATCGGATAGGCGAAAAAATGTCTGCGATCGAAGCCGGCGCTCGCGCGCCGGAAAACCTTTGGCGTCAGGAAATCAGGGCGACGCTGGCGCTCGCCTGGCCGATGGTGCTCACCAATCTCGGCCAGACTGCGATGACCGCCACCGACGTCATGATGATGGGGCGGCTGGGTCCGGATACGCTGGCCAGTGGCGCGCTCGGCGCCAACCTCTATTTCATGCCGCTGATCTTCGGGCTCGGCCTGATGCTGGCGACCTCGCCGATGATCGCTACGGAACTCGGCCACCGTCGCCATTCGGTGCGCGATCTGCGCCGCACCGTGCGGCAGGGCCTGTGGCTGGCGATCCTCATCTCAATCCCGATCTGGATATTCCTCTGGTACGGCGAGGCCGTGTTGCTGGCCATGGGTCAGGAACCGGCGTTGGCACATCAGGCCGGCATCTACCTGCGCTGGCTCGAATGGGCGGTGCTGCCCTTCTACGGCTATATCGTCTTGCGCTCGTTCATCTCGGCGCTGGAGCGGCCGGGTTGGGCGTTGGTCATCGTCTTCGTTGCCGTCGCCTGCAACGTCTTCTTCAACTGGGTGTTCATGTTCGGCAATCTCGGCGCCCCTTCGATGGGCATCGCCGGCTCCGGCCTCGCTACCACGCTGTCCAGCACGCTGATGTTCGTCGGCATGGCGGCGGTGGTGATGCTGGAGCCGAAGTTTCGCCGTTATCAGCTGTTCGGGCGCTTCTGGCGGGCCGACTGGCCGCGCTTCAAGGGCTTGCTGCGGCTCGGTCTGCCGATCGCCGGCCTCCTCGCTTTCGAGGTGACGATTTTCAACGCGGCAGCCCTTCTCATGGGCCTGATCGACGCGGCCTCGCTCGCCGCGCATGCCATCGCCATCCAGATCGCCTCGATCAGCTTCATGGTGCCGCTCGGCCTCAACCAGGCGGCGACGGTGCGCGTCGGGCTCGCCCATGGCGCCGGCAATCCGGAAGGTGTCTCCCGCGCCGGCTGGACCGCTTTTGTCATCGGCGTCTCGTTCATGGCGCTGATGGGGCTGGTGATGATCCTGTGGCCGCAGCTGCTGATCAGCGCCTTCATCGATCTTGGTGACCCGGCCAATGCCACAGTGATCGGGCTTGCCGTGTCGTTCCTGGCCTTTGCCGCGCTGTTCCAGATTTTCGACGGCGCACAGGCCGTGGCGGCCGGCATGCTGCGCGGCCTGCACGACACCAAGATGCCGATGATCTATGCCGCGATCGGCTATTGGGGCATCGGCCTGCCGCTCGGCGTCCTGCTCGCCTTCTATTCCGGGCTCGACGGCGTCGGCATCTGGATCGGCCTGTCGTTGGGGCTGGCGGTGGTGGCGGCGCTGCTTCTGGCGCGCTGGCTGCGGCGGGATCGTATCGCGCCGCCGCTCTCCTTTGGGCATTGATGAAAGCGGCTTCGTCACGAGGAGGGCGGGTCGTGACGTTTATGGATATTTCGTCTGATTTGCACTCGCGGCCTGTGGGCTTAAGTCGCTTTGCAACTCCTTTGGCAGTGGAAGGCTTGAGCACCGCAAGTGCACCGCGCGAGCGAACAATTTTCGTTGCTTCTGCTGGTGCTCCTTGATGGCTGCTGCGAGCCCTAATCCGTACGGGCCAAGAAAGACGCCGGTTCCCCAGCCCGGCTGCTTTTTTTCGCGAGCGTCGTAGTCCGAAGCCTCCGTGCGGGCTTGCTGGCATTCCGGCGACGCCCATTTCCGGTCTTGCTTCGAAAGCGACGCTCCATAGTCGACCGGAGAGGTCGCGCATCCAGCCGCTGTCGCGGCCAACGCGACGAACATTGCAATTCTCATCCCCAAGCCCTTGATAAAGCATTGTGAGAGTACACAGAACTCTTCTTCCAACAAGGAGAAAGCTCCGAAGAGGCAGCCGGAAACACGGTTGTCGCTGTCAATCGTTTTCACAACGCGGAACCGGATAATCCCCAATGACTGCTTTTTTGACCCAAAAGAAGGCATTCGAACGCTAAGCGCAGAGGCAGCTTGCTAATGCATGTCGCGCAAAAGTGTGCAGCGGTTTTGCGATAACGACATGCATAAAACAACAGCCTAAAGCGCGTCGCATGAGGCCAGTCAAATGCGACGCGCTTTAGTTTGTAGTCGCCCGTCGTTCAAGCGAGCGTGCATATTGCGTCAGCGGGAAGCACATGACGAAGAAAATCAAGGCGACCAGCCCATAGACGGTGAACGGCTCGAAGGTCGCGTTGTTGATCGCATTGGATGTCCTGACCAGTTCCTCGAAACCGATGATCGAGGTCAGCGCGGTCGATTTGATGAGCTGCACCAGGAAACCGACGGTCGGCGCGCGGGTGATCGAAAACGCCTGCGGCAGGATGATCAGCCTCAGTTCCTGCAGATAGTGAAGGCCGAGACTGGCGCCGGCGTCCCACTGGCCGCGCGGCAGCGCATCAACGCCGCCGCGCCAGATTTCGGCGAGATAGGCGCTGGCGAAGAAGGTGAGGCCAAGTGCTGCGGCGGTCCACGGTTCGATGCGCAAGCCCAGCATCGGCAGGCCGAAGAACATCAGGAAGAGCTGCATGAGCAGCGGCGTTCCCTGGAAGAGCGCGATGTACCCCGACGCAAGGCGCCGCGCCCATTTATTCCCAGCGATCCTGAAGAACAGCACGACCATGCCGACCACACCGCCGCCGACGAAGGCCGCCAGCGACAGAAGCACCGTCCAGCGCGCGGCGAACAGAAGGTTGCGGACGATATCCCAAAAGGTAAATTCGATCATGACACGCCGGCTCCCAGAGCGCGGCGGCCGCCGCTGACCAGCAGCCGGCGCAGCCCCATCGACAGGACGAGATAGACCATCGTCACCACGAAATAGGTCTCGAAAGCACGGAAGGTGCGCGCCTGCAGCATGTCGGCCTCGTAGGTCAGTTCGCGCACCGCGATCTGCGACACCACGGCGGACTCCAGCATCATGATGATGATCTGGCTGGTCAGCGCCGGAAAGATCACCTTGAGCGCCTGCGGCAGCACGATCTTGACGAACACCTGGCGCGGTCGGAGGCCAAGCGCCAGTGCTGCTTCCGTCTGTCCGCGCGGCACCGCATCGAGCCCGGCGCCGACGATCTCGATCGTGTAGGCCGCCATGTTGAGCGTCATTGCCAGCATGGCGGCCAGCACCGGATCGAGCCTCACGCCGATGCTGGGCAGGCCGAAGAAGATGAAGAACAGCTGCACCAGGAACGGCGTGTTGCGGATGATTTCGACATAGACGCCGATCGCCCGCTTGAGCAGCAGGGGGCCGTTTCGCCGCCCGGCCGCACCGAGGATGCTGAGGAACGTTCCCGCAAGCGTGGTCACGGCGATCAAAAGGATCGTCGTGGCCGCCCCGCGCGCGATCGCGCCTGTCGCATCGGCAAGCCAGCCGAAGTCGAGGCTGTAGCCCATGGTAGATCCTGATCCTAGGAATCAATCCTTGAGGTTGTCGGGATTGAGCGGCGTCTTGAGCCAGGCCTTCGAGCTTTCGTCCAGCTTGCCATCGGCCAGCATCTTGGCGACCGCGTCGTTGACCGCCTGCTTCAGGCGATCCTCGCTCTTGTTGAGGCCGATATGCGAGGGCGAGGTGAGAAGCTGGAACTTCTGCTCCGGCTTCAGCGCCTCCTGGCGGGCGAGCACCTGGGCGCCGACATCGTTGCCGACGACCATCAGCTGCGTCTGACCCGAGATGAAGGCCTGGATAACGGAATTGTAGTTGTCGAAACGGCGGATGTCGGCCGAAGCGGGTGCCGCCTCGGTCAGCGACGTATCTTCCAGCGTGCCGCGGTTGACGGCGATCGACTTGTCGGCGAGGTCGTCCTTGCCTTCGACCTTGAGCGCGGCCGGGCCGATGACGGCGATATAATAGGGCGCGTAGGCGGCGGCGAAATCGATCACCTGCTCACGCTCCTTGGAGTAGCCGACGCTCATCAGGACATCGACGCGCTTGTCGGTAAGATACGGAATGCGGTTCTGGCCGGTCACGCTGACCAAATTGAGCTTGACCTTGAGCTGGTCGGCGATGAACTGCGCCACGTCGATGTCATAGCCCTTGATGCTCATATCGGCGCTGGCCGAGGAGAAGGGCGGGAAGTCGGAGAAAATGCCGACATTGATGGCGCCGGCCTTGGTGATGTCATCGACCGCGTCGGCATTGGCTGTCTGGGTGGCAAGACCAACCCCGGCGAGCATCAGCACGGCGGCGATGGATGATTTGAGCTTCATATGAAGTGTCATTGTCTGAAGTGTCATTGTCGTTCCCTGCTGGAAGCTTGTTTGTTTTGAATGCGGCCGCCGGCTCCAGTGCGGCGGTCGCCTTGGAAGTTCATGTTGGACCATGATCTGTTCTGAACCGAAGGGTCAGCGGAGAAAAAGCCGGTTCCACTTTTCGGGATCATGGTCTGGTGCGTCAGGCTCGCTTGCCTGAGATCGCCGGGCTGAACACCATCAGGCTGAGGATCTCGAACAGCACCTGCGCGCCGGCATGTGCGGTGTTGGTGGTCGCGTCATATTGCGGCGCCACCTCAACGACGTCGCCGCCGACGATGTTGAGGCCCTTCAGGCCGCGCAGGAGTTCAAGCACTTCCCGCGTCGTCAGCCCGCCGACTTCCGGCGTGCCGGTGCCCGGCGCAAAGGCCGGGTCGATGCTGTCGATGTCGAAGGACACATAGGTCGGGCCATCGCCAACGATCTGGCGCGCCTTCGCGATGATGGCTGGCATGCCGAGGCCGGTCACCTCTTCGGCATGCACGACGGTCATGCCGGATTCGTAGGTGAACTCCCACAGATATTCGGCTGAACCGCGGATGCCGATCTGGATGGTGCGCGACGGATCCAGCACCCCGTCCAGCACTGCATTGCGGAACGGACCGCCATGATGGAACTTGGTCATGTCGAACAGGCCGCTGGTGTCGCAGTGGGCGTCGATATGGATCATGCCGACCGGCGCTTTTTTGCCGACAGCCTTCAGGATCGGATGGCTGATCGAATGATCGCCGCCGACCGAAAGCGGGATGACGCCGGCGTCGACGATCTGGTTGGTGCGGCGCTCGATGTCGTCATGGCTGGTCTCCAGCCGGTACCGGCTCTGGAACGGCACGTCGCCGATGTCGGCCACCTTCAGCTCATGCGTCGGTGCGCATTCCAGCACATGATTGTAGGGGCCGATGCGCTCGATGGCGCGCAGCGCCCTTGGCCCGAAGCGGGCGCCCGGCCGGTTGGTCACGCCGAGGTCCATCGGTACGCCGATCATCGCCACCTGCAGATCGCCGAAATCAGGATTGTCGGCGGCGATTTCCCGATACGGCGCGGCGAGGAAGGTCGGGATACCGGAATAGGGCGCCAGCCGTGTGCCGCTCTTGGAAAAGATCTTGTCGGCGACGCGCCGGAATTTCGGGTCGAACATCTCGCCGCCATGGCTCTCGCCGTATTTGCGACGCAACGCTTCGAGCTTGCCGCGATCATAACCCATGTCGGTCCTCCATGGCTGGTGCGGAGCGGCCATCAATGACGGTCGCCATCCTGCCGGCTGTCTGCGGATTTCACGTCTTGATGATGTTCGATCCAAAGTGTCCTGCAGCTGCATTGAAAAATCAATTGATATTGTTAGGGTGTTTGCTGTGAGAAAATCTCACATTAATGTTGGGTACGATCATATCCGAAAACCGGGTCCCACTTCTGGGGATCGTGCTCCGGCGGGAAGCTGATGGCCAAGCGTCTGCCACCTTTGAATCCACTGCGCGCCTTCGAGGCGACGGCGCGCCACGCCTCGCTGACCAAGGCGGCGGCTGAACTGAACGTCACCCATGGCGCCATCAGCCATCAGATCAAGGCGCTCGAACAGTCGCTTGGCGTCAAGCTGTTCGAACGCGCCGGCCAGCGGGTGAAGCTGACGCCGCACGGCGCCGAATTGCTGCCGGCGGTGTCGACCGCCTTCGACGGCATCGCCGCCGCCACGCAGCGCATGACGAGGCCGGCGAGCACCGGTACCTTGTCCGTGTCTTGCGTGCCGGCGCTGCTGTTGCTGTGGATGATCCCGCGGCTCGGCAGTTTCACCTCGCAATATCCCGACATCAGGCTGACACTGATCCCGTCCAATGACGCCAAGGACGTCCGCGCGCCGCATATCGACGTCTGCGTGCACTATGGCGACGGCAGCTGGACCGATTGCTGGATGCGCAAATGGTCGGGTCTCGAACTGTTTCCGGTGGTCAGCCCGACGCTGATCAACAACCGTCCGATCCGCACCGTGCGCGATCTCGCCGATCATGTCTTTCTGCATGGCGACGACGGCCGTGAATGGCACACCTGGCTGGCGGCCGCCGATGCGCTGGATCTGGAGCGCGGCCGCCGCCACCATCTCGGCGATGCTCGCATGGCGACCGAGGCGGCGGTTCATGGCCACGGTGTGGCGCTTGGCGATACGGTGACCGCAAGCGGGCTGCTCGCCAGGGGACTGCTTGTCGCGCCGTTCAGCCTGTCGGTGCCAGCGGTCGACGATTTCTACGTCGTCTGCCGCAACGAGATGAGGTCGGCGCCGATCGTGCAGCTGTTCATCGACTGGCTGTTTGCCGAGAAAGAACAGGCCGACGGCCGCGCCGATGCGCCGGTGGCGGGCCGCATCGGCATCCGCAGGAAGCGCCCGGCGCTGCGAGTGGTCGGCGCCAAGGCCGCGTCCTAAGGCTGCAACAGCCGAAGCAGCGCGGCTTTTCTTTTTGTCGGGCCAGCCCGCAAAGCGGGAGGCGCATTCAAAAATTCAATGCTAAGAGGCATTCCGCAGGGAGCGAGCAGTGAAGGCGGCATCGAGACATGACTAAGACCGATATAGCGCGGCGCGTCTACAACCACACCTGGAAGCTCGACCCGATCGTCCGCAGCCTGCTCGACACCGATTTCTACAAGCTGCTGATGCTGCAGATGATCTGGGGCATGTATCCCAAGGTCGATGCCACCTTCTCGCTGATCAACCGCACGACCTCGGTTCGCCTTGCCGACGAGATCGACGAAACGGAACTGCGCGATCAACTCGACCATGCCCGCACCTTGCGCTTCTCCAAGAAGGAGATGATCTGGCTCGGCGGCAACACCTTCTATGGCCGCAAGCAGATCTTTGAACCGGAATTCCTCGCCTGGCTCGAAAGATTCCAGCTGCCGGAATACGAGCTTTCCAAGCGCGATGGCCAGTACGAGTTGAGCTTCAGCGGTCCGTGGATGTACACGACGCTGTGGGAAATCCCGGCGCTGGCAATTATCAATGAACTTCGATCTCGCGCGGCCATGCGGGCGTTCGGGCCCTTCGCGCTCGACGTGCTCTACGCCCGCGCCAAGGCCAAGATGTGGGCCAAGACCGAGCGACTGAAAGCGCTGCCCGATATCCGCATTTCGGACTTCGGCACCCGCCGCCGCCATTCCTTCCTGTGGCAGCGCTGGTGCGTCGAAGCGCTGAAGGAAGGCATCGGCGAGGCTTTCACCGGCACCTCCAACGTGCTTTTGGCCATGGACAACGACCTCGAGGCGCTCGGCACCAACGCGCATGAACTGCCGATGGTGTTCGCCGCGCTCGCCAATTCGGAAAAGGAATTGAAACAGTCGCCGTACAAGGTGCTGCAGGACTGGCAGCGCTACTATGGCGGCAATTTGCTGATCGTGCTGCCGGACACCTTCGGCACCGCGGCGTTCCTGCGTGACGTGCCGGACTGGGTCGCCGACTGGACCGGTTTCCGCCCCGACAGCGCGCCGCCGATCGAGGGCGGTGAGAAGATCCTTTCATGGTGGCGTGAAAAGGGCAAGGACCCCAAGCAGAAGCTGCTTATCTTCTCCGACGGGCTCGAGGTCGAGACCATCGAGGAAACCTACCGCCACTTCCGCGGCAAGGTACGCATGTCCTTCGGCTGGGGCACCAACCTGACCAATGATTTCGAAGGCTGCGCGCCGACCAACACCAACCGGCTCGACGCCATCTCGCTGGTCTGCAAGGTCACCGAAGCCAATGGCCGGCCAGCGGTCAAGCTCTCCGACAATCCAGCCAAGGCCACCGGCGACGAGAAAGAGATCGAGCGCTATTTACGCATATTTGGCGAGAAAGACCGCGTGGAGCAGCTGGTCAAGGTGTGACGGTGAGGGAACTCTTGGATAATTCGAGTTCCTTCGCGCCCCCCTCTGTCCTGCCGGACATCTCCCCCACTTGGGGGGAGATTGCGCCGTCATCGCGGTTTTCGCCAATCACCAAAGCTGCAGAGGGAGAGGCGGCGGCGGGACTGCCGATCTCCCCCCTTGAGGGGGAGATGTCCGGCAGGACAGAGGGGGGAGCCATAGAGCGCTGCCATAACCAGGTAGCTCAGTTGCTTCCCTGTTTCCTTCTGGTCCTCGCACTTACCCTTCCACCCACCCCCGCCTTCGCCCATGCCTCCGATCGCGGCCACGTGCTGCTTCTGCCCACCGGCTACTACGTCGCCGGCGGTGCGCTCGCGGTCGCCGCCAGTTTCCTTGTCCTGGCACTGCTGCCCTCAGACTTTCCTGCCCGCTTCTGGCGGCGGCGTCTGCCGCTGTTCGCATTCGGCGACGGCGCACGGGCAACCGTCAGCCTGATATCCTTTGCCGGCTTCGCGATTCTTATTGCGGCCGGCCTGTTCGGCAGCCGCGATCCGCTTTCCAACCCGCTGCCCTTGACCGTCTGGACGCTGCTCTGGGTCGGGCTGGTCTTGCTGCAGGGGCTGCTCGGCAATCTCTGGTCGTGGCTGAACCCCTGGTACGGGCCTTGGCGTGTCATTTCCAGCCTGTTCGGCGCGCACGGGACATGGCGCCCGCCCCGGTGGCTCGGCTGCTGGCCGGGCGTCGTGCTGTTCTTCGCCTTCGCCTGGTTCGAGCTGATCGACCCGGCGCCCGACGACCCGGCGCGGCTCGCCTGGGCTGCCGGCCTCTATTGGCTGCTGAGTTTTGCCGCCATGCTGGTGTTCGGCTACCGCGACTGGAGCCGGCGCGGCGAGTTCCTGACCGTTTTCTTCGCCATGGTGGCGCGATTCGCCCTCCTTGAGCGCAATGAAGTCGAGCGCAATGAAGGTGGGCGACTCAGTCTGTGCTGGCCGGGCGCCAAGCTCCGCGATACCGCGCCACTGTCGCTCAGCGGCATTGCTTTCCTGCTGCTTGCGCTGTCGTCGGTCTCCTTCGACGGTCTGTCCAAAACCTTCTTCTGGCTCGGCCTGTTCGGGCTCAATCCGCTGGAATTTGCAGGCCGCACGGCAACGATCGGCATCGGCACCTTCGGGCTCGTGCTGACGTTCGTCCTGCTTGCGGCAGCGTTCATCCTTGCAATTGTCCTCGGCCAGCGCCTTGCCGGCAGCCGGCATTCCCTCGGTCAGGCTGCAGGGCTGCTGGTCTGGTCGATCGTGCCGATCGCGCTCGCCTATCATGTTGCGCACTATCTGACGGCGCTGCTCGTCGACGGCCAATACGCCATGGCTGCGCTTTCCGACCCATTTGCGCTGGGCTGGAACCTGTTCGGCACCGCCGACATGCAAATCGATGCCGGCGCAGCCGCCGGCGCCGGCTCGGCATGGTGGCTGTGGAATTTCCAGGCCGGCGTCATCATCATAGGCCACATGCTCGCCGTGCTCGTCGCGCATGGCCTCGCCTGGCGATTGCATCCGGTTCCCGCCCGCGCCGCGCTCAGCCAGTTTCCGCTCACCGTGCTGATGATCGCCTATACCGTCTTCGGCCTGTGGCTGCTTGCCACGCCGGCTGCCGGATGAGACAAAAGCCCACTTCGACCGCGTCGATTGAGCCCTCGGGAAAGCCCGCTTGCCACATCAGGGCTTTGGTGATTTAGTTTGTACACATGCAATTTCGGCGCTCTTACCAGGAGTGGCCCGTCTCGCTACAGCCATTGGTCAAAACTCATAAACAAGGGGAACTGCCGTGACTGACAAGAAAGGGTTTTTCGATCTCTCCAAGACCGGTCTCACCCGCCGCACGGCGCTCAAGGGGTTGGCCGCGGGCGCCGGTCTCGCCGTCGCGCCCGGGTTCGTGCGCTACAGCCAGGCGCAGAGCTCGGCGCCGATAAAGATCGGCTTCCAGTGCCACCGCACAGGCATTGGCGCTGCCTATGGCCGCTGGTACGACAGGACCACCGCCGCCGCGGTCAAGGCGATCAACGAAGCCGGCGGCATCAACGGCCGGCCGGTCGAGGTGATCATCGAGGACGACGGCACCGATCCCGGCCGCGGCGCCGAGGTGGTCGGCAAATTCGCCACCCAGCACAAGACCGACATCGTCTACGGCACGCTGTTTTCGCATGTCGTCATCGGCTCGGCGCCGGCCGCCGGCGAGGCCAAGATGCCCTATTTTGTCGTCAGCGAAGGCCACCACGTCGCCTCGACCAAGCTCAACCGCTACGTCTTCCAGCCCGGCATCACCGACGTCAAGAGCCAGATCCAGGCGATGGCGCCGTGGATCGCCGCGAATGCCGGCAAGAAGGTGACGCAGATATTCCCCGATTTTGCCTTCGGCTATGACCATCGCGACTACCTGCCGCCGGCGCTGAAGGCGCAGGGCGCCGAGGTCATCGCCCAGATCGCCATCCCGCCGACGGAATCGTCATTCACCAAATACTTCCCGCAGATCCCGGCCGAAACCGAGGTGATCTACCACGTCATGGTCGGCCCGGCGGTGCTCACCTTCGTCAAGGAACTCGGCGAGTTCTACGGTTCCAACCGGCCGCAGCTGTTCGGCTTCATCGATTCGCTCGAAGCCACCGACATCAATAGCCCCGGCCTCGAATTCCTCGACGGCAGCCATTTCTGGGAGGGTTCGCCGCGCTACGCGCAGCCCGATGATTCCGCCGCGCAGAAGGCCTATCGCGCCGCCGTCGGCATCGACGACAACGGTGCCGCCATCGGCGATCCGAAGGACGTCTCCACCGCCGCCCACATGTTCGGCTGCTGGGAAACGCTCTATGTCGTCAAGAAGGCGATGGAGGATGCCGGCTACAAGGGTCCGGAAGACCGCGCCAAGCTGGTCGAGGCGACCGAGGCCTTGACCGAGTTCGCCGAAGGCCCCGAGCACCCGCAAGGGCCGAAGACCTTCAACGGCAAGATCCATCAGTGTTTTGGCATCCAGAACATCTCCAAGGTCGAAGGCGGCCGGCTGAACGTCGTCCACAAGACCAAGATCGAGGACGGCCTCTACGAGCCGGAAGGGGATTACACGACCCAGCCGCTGTGAGCTTAGCTTTGTCTGTAAGCGTGGGAGCCGAGGCACCCCCCTCTGGCCTGCCGGACAGTCCGGCAGGCCAGAGGGGGGTGCTCCGCGCGCCTGCGGGCTCTTAGCCGATGCACTTCGGACCTCATCTTCTCCTCGCCGCCCTCGAAGGCCTCGTAACCTCAGCGGTGCTGGCCCTGACGGCGCTTGGGCTGTCGCTGGTGTTCGGCGTCATGCGTGTCGTCAATGTCGCACATGGCGAGCTCTTCATGCTGGGTGCGGTGCTTGCCTGGGCGATCTCCACGGCGATATCGGGCCATCCGGCGCTCGGTTTTCTGGCGGCGCTGGTGCTGGCGCCGTTGATCGTCGGCCTGATCGCGCTGGTCGCCGAACGGCTGGTGTTGCGCCGGCTGAATTACAATCCGGAAGCCACCATCGTCGCAACCATCGGCATGCTCTACATCATCCAGCAACTGGCGCTGACCTTCTATGGTCCGGAGGCACGGCCGGTTGAGGCGCCCTTCAGCTACCGCATCCTTTTGCCGTGGTTCGGCTATTCCGGCTACAAGCTGTCGATCATCGCCGCGTCCGCGCTTCTGCTTGTCGCGACGTGGTTCGTGCTGACGCGTACGAAAATCGGCCTTGTCATGCGCGCCACGCAATATGACAGCGAGACGGCGCAGGCCTTCGGCATTCCGGTCGACCGCGTCTATGCCGGTGTCTTCGCGCTCGGCGCCATGCTGGCGGCGGTGGCCGCGGTGCTGATCGTGCCGATCAGCCAGGCGCATTATCTGATGGGGCAGGACCCGCTGCTGCTGTCCTTCATCGTCGTCATAATCGGCGGGCTCGGCTCGCTGCGCGGCACTGTCGTCGCCGCCGTGCTCATCGGCCTGTCGGACGGCATCATCTCGGTGTTCTTCTCGCCGACGCTGGCCAAGATCATCGCCACGCTGCTGGTTGCCATGGTGCTGGTGTTCCGGCCGCAAGGTCTGTTCGGGACGGCATCGCGATGAAGGAGGCTTCACCGGCAAAAGCCTATGCGTTGCATCTGGGCGTCATCGTCCTGCTGTTCGCCCTAAGCTTCGTCCTGCCCGAGTATCACCACGGGCTACTTGCCCGCATCATGGTGCTGGCGGTCTTCGCCATGGGCTACAACATGCTGTTCGGTTATGTCGGGCTGCTCAGCCTCGGCCACGCCATGTTCTTTTCGGCCGGGCTCTATGGCGCAGGCCTTGCCGTCATCCATCTCGGCTGGAGCGTGCCGGCCGCCTTCGCCGCCGGCCTTGCCTGCGGCGCGTTTCTCGCGCTGGTGATCGGCGTGCTGGCGCTGCGCACTTCCGGCGTCGCCTTCATGATCGTCACCATGATGTTCGCGCAGGTGTTCTACCTTATAATCCTCTATTTCGCGGCCTGGACCGGCGGCGATCAGGGCCTGGTCGTGCCGCAGTCGGCGCGTGTGCTTGTCCTGGGCAGCACGTCGCTCGGCCTCACCAATCCGACCGTGCGCTACATGAGCGCGCTCGTCCTGTTCTCGATCGTGCTGCTGGTGACACTCGTCGTCGTCCGCTCCAGGTATGGCCGTGTGCTGGTCGCCATCCGCGAAAACGAGGATCGGACCAAAATGCTCGGCTACGACACGTTCTCCAACAAGCTTGCCGCGGTCCTCGTCTCCGGCACTATCTGCGCGGCTTCGGGCGCCGCCTACGCGCTGCTGTTCGGTTATGTCGGCTCGACTTTTGCCTCGGTGCAATATTCCATCCTGCCGCTGCTCTGGGTGCTGCTCGGTGGTGCTGCCACCACGCTCGGTCCGTTGATCGGCACGCTGTTCATGTACCATGTCGTCGACGTCACCAGCGGCTACACCTCGGCCTATCTGCTGATCGTCGGCATCGCCCTCATCCTGCTGGTGCTGTTCTTCCCCAGGGGCATCCTCGGCACCATCCGCCAGCGCTGGCTGGGATGGCTGCCATGATGCCGCTGCTGACGACCAAGGGCCTGTCCCGCAATTTCGGCGGCCTGCGCGCCGTCGACGGCGTCGACTTCGCCCTCATGCCGGGCGAGATTCGCGCCGTCATCGGCCCCAATGGCGCCGGCAAGACCACCTTCGTCAGTCTGGTCAGCGGCCGCATCCAGCCGTCGTCGGGCATGATCGTCTTCGACGGCGCCGACATTACCAACCTGCCGGCCCACGCCAGGGTCCGCCTTGGCATCGCCTACACCTTCCAGATCACCAGCGTCTTTGCCAATCTCACCGCCTACGACAACGTCGCGCTGCCGGTGCAGCGCACGCTGACCGATGGCCGCTCGAAAGGTGCCGTGCATGTCGGCGTCATGGCGGCGCTTGAGCGCACCGGCCTTGCCGACCGCGCCCACATGCCGGCCGGGCAATTGTCCTATGGCCATCAGCGCCTGCTCGAAGTGGCGATGGGGTTGGCGCTAAAACCGCGCCTGCTGATCCTCGACGAGCCGACGCAGGGGCTGGCCGACAGCGAGATCGACAATTTCATCGGGCTGGTGCGCGAGATCGCCAAAAGCGCCACCGTGCTTCTGATCGAACACAACATGCCGGTGGTCATGCAGCTTGCCGACCGCATCACCGTCTTCAACGCCGGCAAGATCCTGGCCGAAGGCACGCCCGAGCAGGTCCGCGCCAATGCCGAGGTGCAGGACGCCTACCTGGGGACGACCCCATGACTCAACCACGGGCTGAAGCTCTGACCATCTCCGGGCTCGACTGCTTCTATGGCGAGGTCCAGGTGCTCTACAGCCTCGAACTCGTGCTGAACAAGGGCGAGGTGCTTTGCCTGTTCGGCCGCAACGGCGCCGGCAAGACGACGACGCTGAAGGCGATCATGGGCCTTGTTCCCTCACGCGCCGGCTCGATCAGGCTCGACGGCAAGGAGTTGACCGGCCTGCCGGCGCATGACGTGCCGAAGGCCGGCGTCGCCTATGTGCCGCAGGGCCGGCGGCTGTTCGCCGAGATGACGGTGGCGGAAAACATCGAGATCGGCCTGATGGCCCGCGGCAAGGGCAAGGCGACGCGCGAAAACGTGCTCGACCTTTTCCCGCTGCTGCGCCAGCGGCTGAGACAACGCTCCGGCACGCTGTCGGGCGGCGAGCAGCAGATGCTGGCCATGGCGCGGGCCCTGTGCCTCGAGCCGCAGGTGCTTCTGCTCGACGAGCCGACCGAAGGGCTGATGCCGTCGATGATCGCGAAAATCCGCGAGACGGTGTCGAAGCTGCGCGACCTTGGCGTCTCGACGATTCTGGTCGAGCAGCGCGTCGATGCCGTGCTGTCCGTCGCCGACCGGGTCTCGTTCATCGAGAACGGCCGCAACCGCGAGACCGTCGATGTCGAGGACCTCCGCGCCGATCCGTCGGCGGTCCGCCGCTATGTCGGCGTCGGCTGATCAGCGAAAGAACAAAATACCCGCGATCAGGAATATCGGGATCAGCACCGCGCCCGACCACGCCATGTAGCCGAAGAAGCCCGGCATTTTCACGCCGCGATGCCTGGCAATGGCGTAGACCATGAAGTTCGGCGCATTGCCGATATAGGTGTTGGCGCCCATGAACACCGCCCCGGCCGAGATCGCCGCCAGCGTCGAGGCGAAGGTCGTCATCAGATGCTGCGGATCGCCGCCGGCGAGCTCGAAAAACACCAGATAGGTCGGCGCATTGTCGAGGAAGGACGACAGCGCTCCGGTCATCCAGAAATACGCAAGATCGCTTGGCTCGCCCGTGGGCGAACTCACAAGCGAGACCAGCGGCGCCAGCGCGCCGTCCGCGCCGGACCGGAGAATGGCGATGACCGGCACGATGCAGATGAAGATGCCGGCGAACAGTTTCGCCACCTCGGCGATCGGCTCCCAATGGAAGTTGTTCGCCTGCCTGTGGCTCTTGTGCGAGACGGCGAGCGAAAGGAAGGCAAGCGCCAGGATGATGGCATCGCGCACGAGGTTCTGCAATTCAAGGCTCACGCCCTGGACGGAGAAGGCCACGCCCGGTTTCCAGGTCGCGGACAGCAGGATCGCACCGATCACGCCGGCCAGCAGCGGGACGTTGGCCAGGCCTCTAATGCGCACCTTGGTGTCCGGTGTCGGATCCTTGATCTTCGGCGCACCAGCCTCGCGGTGATGCAGGATGATGTCCATGGCCAGGAAGACGGCCAGCACCAGGCCGCCGACGAACAGTGTCTCCTGATAGAGGTTGGTGGTGGTCCAGAAGAAATCGATGCCGCGCAGGAAGCCGACGAACAGCGGCGGGTCGCCGAGCGGCGTTAGCGAGCCGCCAATGTTGGACACCAGGAAAATGAAGAAGATGACGACATGGGCGTTGAACGGCCGGTTGTCGTTGGCGCGCAGGATCGGCCGGATCAGGATCATCGAGGCGCCGGTCGTGCCGATGACCGAGGCGAGCATCGCCCCGATCAGCAGCAGTCCGGCATTCACCAGCGGCGTGCCGTGGATGTTACCGGCGACAAGGATGCCGCCCGAAATGGTGAACAGCGCAAACAGGAGAATGATGAACGACATGTATTCGGTGAGCAGCGCATGCAGCACCGCCTCCGTGGCCGAAGGCATGCCGAACGCAACAGCCAGTGGCATGACCGTAAGAGCCGCCCAGAGAAGAGTGATCTTGCCGTAGTGATGCTCCCAGACACGGTGGAAGAGCAGTGGCCCGGTGGCGATCGACAGAAGCAGGCCGGCAAAGGGCATCGCCCACCACAGCGACATTGTTTCGCCCGGCAACTCGTGGGCCTCGGCTGCGAGCGCCATTCCTGGAAACAGGGTGGCGACTGCCATCCCGGCGCCCGCCGTCAAAGCCGCCGCAAACCGCATAAAGCCCCCTCTGGAAGTGTGTCGAATGCGATTGGTGATGTTCAAGCCAGCGTCACGCCGGCATCGCGCATTCGGTTCAGCATCGTCTCGACGGAGCCATTGAGATCGATGCCGCGGCAGGCGTCGAGCCGCACTGTTGTGTGGAAGCCGTGCTTGACCGCGTCGAGCGCCGAAAAGGCGACGCAGTAATCGGTCGCCAGGCCGACCAGGGTCAGCGTGTCGATGCCGCGCTCTCGGAGATAGCCGGCAAGGCCTGTCGGCGTCGCGTGGTCGTTCTCGAAGAAGGCCGAATAACTGTCAATCTCCGGGCGGAAGCCCTTGCGGATCACCAGTTCGGCCTTGGTCCATGCCAGGCCCGAATGGAAATCCGAACCCAGGCTGCCCTGGATGCAGTGGTCCGGCCACAGCGTCTGCTGGCCGTAAGGCATGTCAATCGTTTCGAACGGCTGCTTGCCGGGATGACTGGAGGCAAAGCTCGAATGGCCGGCGGGATGCCAGTCCTGCGTCAGCACGACATGTTCGGTCCGCCGGATCAGATCGTTGACCAGTGGCACGATCTCGTCGCCGCCGGCCACCGGCAGCGCGCCGCCCGGGCAGAAATCGTTCTGCAGGTCGATGATAACAAGCGCTTCGTCGGCCATGGAGCCTCCCTCTTGTTTGTCCCGGAGGCATTAAGTCTGCCGAAACATGGAATCCGGTGTTCGAACCCGCCGAAAAATGCCGCTGACGCAACGGATGCAGAAACTTGACCAGATGGCCGGCTGCGTCAACTCCAATGGCATAACAAATGCGTACCGCCGTGCCGATGCGCATAGCGGCTCGAAACACTGGCTTTGACAATTCCTGCCGGCTTGATATCATTTGCATACGAATGAATTTGACCGGCTCGGCCGCCGGCAGGTTCCGTCGCGAAGCCCCTCTCGAGGAGGCCAATTTTTCTGGGAAGGCAAAGCGTGATCCGTTACGCGAAACCCACCACCATAGACGAGGCGCTCGCTTTGCTTGGCGAGGCTCCGTGGCGCATCCTTGCCGGCGGCACCGATTTCTATCCGACGCAAGGAGCCAAGCCTTTCCGCGAAAATGTCCTCGACATCAACGGTCTGGCGGCGCTGCGTGGTATCGCCCGGACCGAGGACCATTGGGTCATCGGCGCGCGCACGACCTGGACCGATCTTGTCCGTCATCCGCTGCCGGCGGCTTTCGATGCGCTGAAGCAGGCGGCGCGGGAAGTCGGCTCCGTGCAGATCCAGAACGTCGCCTCCATCGCCGGCAATCTCTGCAATGCCTCCCCGGCCGCCGACGGCGTGCCGGCGCTGCTGGTTCTCGACGCCGAGGTCGAACTGCGCTCGGTGGCGATGATCCGCCATCTGCCGCTGGAGAAATTCATCCTGGGAAACCGCCGCACGGAACTGCAGCCGGGCGAGATGATGAGCGCCATCCGCGTGCCGAAAAACGCGGCCGCCGGCACGTCGGCTTTCGTGAAACTCGGCGCGCGTCGCTATCTCGTCATTTCCATCGCCATGGCGGCCGCCCGCCTGACCATTGAGGATGGCCTCGTCGGCAATGCTGCCGTCGCCGTCGGCTCCTGCTCGGTTGTCGCCAAGCGTCTCTCGGGCGTCGAAGCAGCCTTGCGCGGCCTCCCGGTTGACCACGCCCTCGCCACTGCGATCCAGTCTGCACCGATGGACGAGTTGTCGCCGATCGGCGATGTGCGCGGCAGCGCCGAATACCGACTGGACGCCGCGCGCGAGATTGTCGCCCGCGCCGTTCTCGGTGCCGCGGGTCACGCGTCAAATGACAAGGCGGTGGCGGCATGAGCAAAGCTCAGCCTGGCATGACCAAAGCTCGGCCTGGCCTGAACATGGCTCAGCCTGGCATGAGCAAAGCTCAGCCTGGCATGAGCATGGCTCAGCCCGGCATGAGCATGGAACGCGTCGACATCATCTTCGAGGTCAACGGCGCCGCCGTTTCTGTCTGCGTGCCGCCGGTTCGCCGTCTCTCTTCGGTGCTGCGCGACGAATTGCGCCTGACCGGCACCAAGATCGGCTGCGACGCCGGCGACTGCGGCGCCTGCACGGTGCTCGTCGACGGCGAACCCGTCTGCGCCTGCCTCATGTCAGCGGCTTCTGCCGCTGGTACCGTGGTGACCACGGTCGAGGGTCTCGCCAACGGCAGATTGTCGGCGCTGCAAGCCTCGTTCCTCGATCATGGCGCGGCGCAGTGCGGCATCTGCACCCCCGGCCTGCTAATCGCGGCGACAGCGCTGCTGGAGAAGAACCCCAATCCAACCGAGGCCGAAACCCAGGATGCGCTGGGCGGCGTCCTCTGCCGCTGTACCGGCTACCGCAAGATCATCGCTGCGGTGATGAATGCTGGACGGTTCGCGAGCGAACTCTCGACCGACGGCGCTGCCCCTCATCCGCCTGCCGGCACCTTCTCCCCGTATAGTGACGGGGAGAAGGGACAAGCTCCAGCGCCGGCGTCCCCCTCTCCCCGTCTTTCGCGGGGTGAGGGGCAGCACCAACTTCAGCGGCTGGATCTCGACCTTGACCGCAGAATGCCAATCTCAGGCCACGCCGTCGGTTCCTCTCCGATCAGGCTCGACGGCCTGCCGAAAGTTACCGGCGGCGAAAAATTCGGCGGCGATTCCTTCCCGGCCGATGCGCTGGCGGTGCTGGTGGTTCGCTCGCCGCATCATCACGCCCGCTTCGCCTTCGGCGATCTCGACGCCTGGGTGAAAGCCCATCCCGGCATGGTCGGCGTCTTCACCGCTGCCGACATTCCGGGAAAGAACTGCTTCGGCGTCATTGCGCCTTTTGCCGACCAGCCGGCGCTGGCTGAAGGTTTTTCGCGCTTTCGTGGCGAGGCGGTGGCGCTGGTTGCCGGAGAGCGCGAGGCCATCCTCGATCTCGATCTTTCGGATTTTCCTGTTCGTTGGACCGAGTTGCCGCATGTCCTGCAGCCTTGCGAGGCGCAGGCCGGCGGCGTGCAGCTGATCCACGAGAACCGGCCGGCAAACCTGCTCACAACAGGCTTTGTCGAGCGCGGTGACCCGGAGGCCGCCCTTGCCGGTGCTGCCTTCATCGTTTCGGGCGCCATCGACACATCCTATGTCGAGCACGCCTATATCGAGCCGGAAGCCGGCTATGCCTATATGGACGGCGACACGCTCGTCGTCGTCGCGTGCACGCAGGCGCCCTATATGGACCGCGACGACGTGGCCAAGGTGCTTGGCCTTGCCGTCGACAAGGTGCGGATCGTGCCGACCGCCACCGGCGGCGGCTTCGGCTCCAAGCTCGACGTTTCGTTGCAGCCGTTGATCGGCCTGGTTGCGATGAAAACCGGGCGGCCGGCGGCACTCGCCTACACCCGCAATGAATCGATGATCTCGACCACCAAGCGTCATCCCGCCGAAATGAAGGCGACGATCGGCGCCGATGCCGATGGCCGCGTCACCGGCATGGTCTTCGCCGGCGATTTCAACACCGGCGCTTATGCAAGTTGGGGACCGACCGTAGCCAACCGCGTGCCGGTGCATGCCTCCGGTCCCTATGCGACGCCGAACTATCGCGCGGAGGGCCGCGCCATCCACACAAACGGCCCGATCTCCGGCGCCTTCCGCGGTTTCGGCGTGCCGCAGGCGACTGTCATGCAGGAAACCCTCTATGACGAGTTGGCCGAAAAGCTCGGGCTGGATCGGCTCGATTTTCGCTTGAAAAATTGTCTTCGGAACGGCTCCGAAACGGTTACCGGCCAGAAGTTGGAAGCGGGCGTCGGTATCGCCGAGTGCCTCGAAGCGCTGCGGCCGCATTGGACGCGTGCGCTTGTCGATGCCGATACATTCAACAGTGCCAATGACAGCAGGAAACGCGGCGTCGGCGTAGCCTCCTGCTGGTATGGCTGCGGCAACACCTCGCTGCCCAATCCGTCGACCATCAGGGTTGGCATCTCCGCCTCTGGCGATGTCGTCCTGCATCAGGGTGCGGTCGATATCGGGCAAGGTTCGAATACTGTCATCACCCAGATCTGCGCCGATGCGCTTGGCTTGCCGCTCGAAAAATTCCGCCTGAAAAGCGCCGACACGGCGATCACGCCGGACGCCGGCAAGACGTCCGCCTCGCGCCAGACCTTCGTGACCGGTAAGGCCGCCGAAAAGGCCGGCCGCGCCTTGCGCGAGACTATGCTGCGCTTCGCCAATGTGTCGGAGAAAGCGGCGATCGCTCTCGATGGCACAAGCCTGGTCATCCGCGAGGGCGAAGCGACACGGCATATCGATTTGTCCACGCTGAAGGCCGGTGCCGATGGGTTCGTCTTCCGCGCCGAGGAAAGCTATGACCCGCCGATCCTGCCGCTCGACGCCAAGGGCCAAGGCAAGCCCTATGCCGTTTATGGCTACGGCGCGCAAATCGTCGAACTGGAGGTCGACCTCAAGCTCGGCACGGTGAAGCTGATCAAGATCACCGCCGCGCATGATGTCGGCAAGGCGATCAATCCACTGCTCGCCGAAGGCCAGATCGAGGGCGGCATCGCGCAAGGCATCGGCATGGCGTTGATGGAAGAATACATCCCCGGCCGTACCGACAATCTGCACGACTATCTGATCCCGACGATCGGCGACGTGCCGCCGATCGAGACCATCCTGATCGAAGTTCCGGATCCGGAAGGACCCTTTGGCGCCAAGGGACTGGGCGAGCATGTGCTGATCCCGACGGCACCCGCGATCCTCAACGCCATCCGTCATGCCAGTGGCGTCCTGGTCACCAAAATTCCGGCGACGCCGACCCGTATCCGCGCCGCGATCCGGGAGAAGGAGGCGCGCCGATGAGCGAGCTTGCCGAACGCTTCGAGACGCATGATCCCGGCGAGAAGCAGGTGGCGGAGAAGATCCGCTGCGATGCCTGCCCGGTCATGTGCTACATATCAGATGGCCGCACCGGCGCCTGTGATCGCTACGGCAATGTTGGCGGCAGGATCGTGCGGATGGATCCGCTGACCATCCTCGACCATGCGACCGAGACCGGCGGCGCGGTCGTGCCGTTTGTCGCCGAGGGCGAAGAATGGGACGGCGAGCTGGTCAACACCGGCCGCCGCTTCGTCACCGCGATCGGCGCCGGCACCACCTATCCCGACTACAAGCCGGCGCCCTTCATCGTCAGCCAGGAGGTCGAAGGCGTCGATCTCGTCACCGTCGTCACCGAGGGCATCTTCTCCTACTGCGGCGTCAAGGTGAAGATCGATACCGACCGTCATATCGGCCCCGAAACGGCGACGGTCCGCTCGGCGGGCGAGGCGATCGGCCATGTCACGACAGGCGAATATGGTTCGCAGATGCTGTCGCTGGGCGGCGTGCATCATCTGACCGGCGGTTCGAAAGCCGAAGGCCGCGCCACTTGCGATGCGCTGCTTAATCTATGCAATCGCAAGCCGGTCGAACTCACCATCGACGGCGGCGCTGTGGTCATCGTCGAAGCCGGCAAGCCGCCGGTCATCGACGGCAAGCTTGAACATCGGATGCGCGTCGGCTGCGGCTCTGCCACCATCGGCATGTTCGCCACCCAGTGGCGCGGCCTGGTCGACGAGGTGGTGGTGGTCGACGACCACATCACCGGCGTCGTCTCCGAGCATCAGGCGGGCAAGGTGCTCGGCTGGCAGGACACGGGGATAAAAATCATCGGCCGCCGTTCGACGCCGGGCCGCTATTTCAAGGTGTCAGAGCCCGGCCTCGGCTGGGGCGGCACCAGCATTTCCGACCCGCTGTCGATCCTTGGCGAATGGAACGCGAAGAAAGGCGCGCGTCCCGGCCTGTCGCTGCTGATGGTCTCGACCACCGGCGAGCAGTTCGCCTATTACGAGCTCGACGACGCGTTGAAGCCGGTGCAGAAATCATTCCCCGAGCGGCTGCAGAAATCCGTCGGCCTGATCGAGGACAATTGCGAGCCGGCGCTATGCACCGTGCTGTTCGTCGGCGGTGCCGGCGGCTCGCTGCGCGCCGGCGTCACCGAGAACCCGGTCAATCTGACCCGCTCGGTGCAGGGCCTGACGACTTATGTGACGGTCGGCGGCGCGCCGGTCTATGTCTGGCCGGGCGGCGGCATCACGCTGATGGTCGATGTCACCCGAGTGCCGGAGGGCGCCTTCGGCTATGTGCCGACGCCGGCGCTGGTGGCGCCGATCGAGTTCACCCTGCGCCGCGACGATTATATCAGGCTCGGCGGCTACGAAGCCGAGATCCGCAGCGTTGACGACATTCTGGCCAAAGGCGGCGAGTATCTCAACCCGCGCCGCGGCACGGCTGCGCCGGCCCGCAATCCATGGCCGCCGCTGGCGCAGTTGCGGCGTGCAGCGGGCAAAGAGGCCGGGTAATGAACGGGCCGCAGGTACATTGGCTTGAGGACGGCAGGCGGCTGCATCTCAATCATGGCCCGATCGACCTGATCATCGAGGCATTTGGCGATGCGGACGAATGCCGCGCCGCCTATGGCCAGGCGGTGGCGCGGTTTCAAACAATCCTGCAGGAGCTCGTCGACGAACTGCTGGAACTGCGCCGCCCGGCCTCGTCGCGACCACGTGCTTTCGCTGGCCCGACGGCGCGACGTATGGAATCGGCGGTTGTTCCGCTGGCGAAACAATTCATCACGCCGATGGCTGCGGTCGCCGGTTCGGTAGCCGACGAAATGCTTGGAGCGCTGCTGGCCGGCCGCCGGCTCGATCGCGCCTACGTCAATAATGGCGGCGACAGCGCGATCCATCTCGGCAACGGCCGGTCCATGACCGCCGCCATTGCCGGGACGGGCCATGGACTGGCAGACCGGATCACAATCCGTGCCGAAGACGGGATCCGCGGCATCGCGACAAGCGGCTGGCGCGGCCGTTCCTTTTCGCTCGGCATCGCCGACGCTGTTACCGTACTGGCGCGAACCGGTGCTGAAGCCGATGCCGCCGCGACCCTGATCGCCAACGCCGTCGACCTGCCCGGTCATCGCGCCGTCGAGCGCATGCCGGCGCGCGATCTGGCGCCTGACAGCGACCTTGGCGATCGATTGGTCACCCAAGCCGTTGGCGCGCTTTCATCAGGCGAAATAGCCGCCGCGCTCGACAGTGGGTTCGCTGTCGCCGAAGATTTTCGGCGACATGGCCTGATTGCCGCTTCAGCCTTGTTCCTTGCCGGTCAGGCACGGATCGCCGGTCCCCTGGCGCTCGTTGCGCCCAACGAGAAATCAAGGAAGGAAATTGCCCATGCCTGAGTTTGCGATCCGCAAGATTGCGGTGCTGACGGAGGAGATATTTCATGAGGGCGGGCCGGTGGCGAAGGTGCCGCGCCGCCGCGCCGCCGCCATGGCGGTGGTGAAGAACCCATTCGCCGGCCGTTACGTGGAAGACCTCCAGAGCGCCATGGACGATCTGAAGCCGCTCGGGCTGCTGCTCTCCGACAAGCTGATTGCCGCATTGGGTGGCGACGTGAAACAGATCGACGGCTTCGGCAAGGGCGCCATCGTCGGTATCGCCGGCGAGCTGGAGCATGGCGCGCTGTGGCATGTGCCTGGCGGCTATGCCATGCGCGAGCGGCTCGGCGACGCCAGGGCGATCGTGCCATCGGCAAAGAAGGTCGGCGCCTTCGGCTCGCGGCTCGACGTGCCGCTCGGCCATATCAACGCCGCCTATGTGCGCAGTCATTTCGATGCCATGGAGGTCGGCGTCAGCGACGGGCCTCGTCCCGACGAGATCCTGTTCTGCCTCGCCATGACCTGCGGCCCGCGCGTGCACGACCGCATGGGCGGCCTCGCGGCAAAAGACATCAAGGCGTGGGACGGACTGCGGTGAGCGCCGAAGACATCAAGCTCAAGCTGGTCGAGGCAGAGGAGCCCGATGAAAACGATTACCGCTTGCAGGAGCAGGTCGGCTTCATCCTGCGCAAGGCGCACCAGCGCCATGTCTCGATCTTCGCCGCGCACATTGCCGACCTGACACCGCCGCAATTCGCCGCCCTGGCCAAATTGCACGATGTCGGCGAGACCTCGCAGAACCAGCTTGGCAGCCTGATCGCCATGGACGCGGCGACGGTGAAAGGCGTCATCGACCGGCTCAAGGCGCGCGGCCTGGTCGAGCTTTCCAAGCATGAGGTCGACAAAAGGCGCCTGCTGGTCAATTTGACCGCTGAAGGCCGCAATGCCGTCGAGCGGCTGATCCCGATCGCCCGCGAGATCACCGAGGAAACGCTGGCGCCGCTTTCGGCCAAGGAGGCCGCGATTTTCATGAGGCTCTTGGCCAAGCTGGCGTGAGCGCGCTTGCCTGTCGAAGCCTTTTCCCTGCCGGGCGATGTCCGCCCGGCAGGGGGTGTTCGACTCGAAGGCCATCTCCTTCAGGATCTGAGCGGAGTTGCGTGCGTCAAGTTCCGCAAGGATGGCGCGGCATTCAGCCATGACGTTGGCTTGTCCGCCGCGCAGCCCCCGTGTTTTAGCCGTGCCGCTGTCAGGCAGCTTGCGACAGCGATTTGTGGACGTCGGCCAGGATCTCGAACGACCGCACCCGCGCTGCGTGGTCGAAAATCTGCGCGGTGACCATCAGCTCGTCGGCGCCGGTGCGCTGCACGAACGCCTCGATGCCTTGCCTGACTGTTTCCGGGGCGCCGACGACGGCGCAGGACAGCGCCTGGCCAAGCATGGTTTTGGCCATCGGGTCGAGGTCGCGCTCATACCCCTCGACCGGCGGCGGCAGTCGGCCGGGCCGGCCGGTGCGCAGATTGACGAAGGCCTGCTGCAGCGATGTGAACAACAGCCGCGCCTCGGCGTCGGAGGGTGCCGCGAACACATTGAGACCGAGCATGACATAGGGCTTGTCGAGCTGTTCCGACGGCTGGAAGCGCGAGCGATAGATATCCAGCGCGTGGTCGAGTTCGGCCGGTGCGAAATGCGAGGCGAAGGCGTAGGGCAGGCCAAGCATGGCCGCGAGCTGCGCGCCATAAAGGCTCGAGCCCAGGATCCAGATCGGCACCTGCTCGCCCTCGCCGGGCACCGCGCGGATGCGCTGACTGTCTTCGGCCGGCTGGAAATAGCCCATCAGCTCGACCACATCCTGCGGGAAACTGTCGGCGCCGGCCTCGAGATTGCGGCGCAGCGCGCGCGCCGTGCCCATGTCGGTGCCCGGCGCCCGGCCGAGGCCGAGGTCGATGCGGCCGGGATGCAATGCGTTAAGCGTGCCGAACTGCTCGGCGATGACCAGCGGCGAATGGTTGGGCAGCATGATGCCGCCGGCGCCGACGCGTATCGTCCTGGTGCCGCCGGCGACATGGGCAATGACGACCGAGGTGGCGGCGCTGGCGATGCCCGGCATGTTGTGATGCTCGGCCAGCCAGTAGCGCTTGTATCCCAGCCGCTCGGCATGGCGGGCGAGAGCGAGCGAATTGGCGAGCGATTGCGAAGCGTTGCTGCCTTCGACGATCGGCGACAGGTCGAGAACGGAAAGAGCGGTCATGGGGGCGGGGATCCTGTGGACGGGAGGGATGTAGGAAGCGACCGCTACGGCCGCAAATTCAAAAAATTGAACAGACGCCGCGCGTCCATGCGGGCGCAAGGACGCCCTGGCATTTTGAATCCGAGGGATCCCTTTCGGAACTTGTCCCGGTTCCCGGATCATGCGCCCGCGGCTTTCTCGGTGTCGGAAATCTCTTCGTCCTCAACCGCTGCATGCTGCGCTGCCAGGAAATTGCCGACATGGCTGAGGCCGTCGAAATGATCGCAGAACACCTTGATGACGACCAGCAGCGGCACCGCCATCAGCGCGCCGACGAAACCCCACAACCAGGACCAGAAGGCAATTGCAATGAGGATCGCCACGGCGTTGATCTCTAGGCGCCGGCCAACCACCGTCGGCGTCACGAATTGGCCTTCGACGGTATCGCACAACAGAACGAAGGCCGGCGCCAGCAGCGCGTAGGAGATGCTGTCGAAGCTGATAAGCGCGATGATCGTGACAAGCGTGATTGTAATCAGCGCCCCGATATAGGGCAGGAAATTGAGCAGAGCCGCTGCCGCGCCCCAGACCTGCGGGTTGGGCATGCCGAGTGCCCAGAGGCCGAGTCCGATGACCACGCCTAGGCATGTATTGATGACGGCGACGGTAAGCAGGTAGTGCGAGATTTCACGTTCGACGTCATAGACGACGCGCAGTGCCCGCTTCTTTTCGCTGAGACTGGGGAAGGATTCGACGATCTTCTCATAGAACATCGTGCCGGAGGCGAGCAGGAACAGCGACAGGACGAAGACGATGATGAGGCTGGTGCCCGCCGACAGCAAATTGCTGGCGGCTTGTGGGAGAAGGCCGGATTGCGCCATGGCTACCCTCTGGACGCCCGGCCCTTGGGAGGTCTGCGTCAGTCCCTCTATCTGCCGCGAAATTTCCATGATCCTTTCGAAAGGACGCCGCAGTTGCGCGAGACGTTCGGTCAGCTGCTGGCCAATCACCGAGGTGTTATTGATGAGGTCGATGACCGGGCCGCTGAGCAGATAGCCGGCCACGGCAAGGATGCTGACCGACAGCACCACCAGCAGTGTCGCCGATATCACATCGGGCATGCCGTGTTTGCGCAGGAAACGGACGATCGGCGTCAGCGTCAGCGCCAGCAGGAAAGCCAGGATGACCGGCATGAAGAAGGCACGGGCGAAGGAGAGCGCGTAGATCGCCATAAGGATGAAGATGCCGACGAGCAGCGAACGCATTAGGTGCATGTCCGCACGCGCCTCGACGCGCGGATCCGGGCTCTCTGCGGCGCCCGAAGCGGCGGGTTCGGCTTTCATTCTGGCCCTCGGCGGCACACTGCGATTGGTGTACGCTGTTGGCGAAAACGCCTTTGCGGCTTCATGGTTCCGTTGGAGCGACGTGCGTCCACTTTGACGCACGTCGCTCTAACGCTTTGAATCTACGCATCGTGCTTTCCAAAAATCGATTCCGATTTGCGGGCCGATGCGTTAGCCGGCGCTGACGATGACCTTAGCCCTACGATCTTGCCGGCGAATCAGGCGGCGGGCGCAGCCACGGCGGGAATGGCCTTCTGCGTTTCCTTGCGCACGATTGGCGCCACCTTGGTGCCGTAGAGTTCGATCGCCTTCATGACCTTGGCGTGCGGCATGGTGCCGATTGCCATTTGCAGCAGGAAGCGGTCGTTGCCGAATATCCTGTGCTGGGCAACGATCTTTTCGGCCACCTGTTCTGGATTGCCGACGAACAGCGCGCCGTTCGGGCCGCGCGACTGGTCGAAATGTGCTCTCGACGTCGGGCCCCAGCCGCGCTCGCGGCCGATGCGGTTCATCACCTCGGCCTGCGGCCCATAAAAATCGTCAGCCGCCTGGTCGGTGGTCTCGGCGATGAACCCGTGGACATTGAGGCTGGTGGCGAGATCAGCCGGATCGTTGCCGGCCCGTTTGGCCGCCTCCCTGTAGATGTCGAACAGCGGAGCGAACCGCGCCGGCTCGCCGCCGATGATAGCCAGCGCCAGCGGCAGGCCGAGTGCGCCGGCCCGCGCGGCGGACTGCGGCGTGCCGCCAATCGCGATCCAGATCGGCAATCTGTCCTGGAAGGCGCGGGGATAGACGCCGCGATCGTTGATCGGAGCGCGCAGCCTGCCCGACCAGGTCACCTTGACGCTGTCGCGTATCGCAAGCAGCAGGTCGAGCTTTTCGGCAAAGAGCTCGTCATAGTCTTCGAGATTGTAGCCGAACAGCGGAAAGGATTCGATGAACGAGCCGCGTCCAGCCATGATCTCGGCCCGGCCGCTGGATAGAAGGTCGAGGGTCGCAAACTGCTGGAAGACACGAACCGGATCGTCGGAGGAAAGCACGGTGACCGCGCTGGTCAGCTTTATGCGCCTGGTGCGTTCGGCCGCTGCGGCCAGGGCCACGACGGGCGCTGAAGCCGCATAATCGGGACGGTGATGCTCGCCCAGTCCAAACACGTCGAGGCCGACCTGGTCGGCCAGCTCGATCTCCTCGATCAGGTTGCGCAGCCGCTCATACGCACCGATGGCACCAGGACCCGGCTCCGGGCTGACGTCTGCGAAGGTGTAGAGACCGAGTTCCATCATGTCATCCTGGCGTTTTGTTTTTCGCGCTACAGGTAGCGACCAGTCCGCCGCGCCGCCAGAGGGCCGGATGGTGAACAGTGCATGTCCGTTTCAGCCGAATTCAGCCAAAAAGGCGTCTCCCGGCTGCAACAGCTCAGAATTTCATGGCTGGCATACCGTTTTGGCGCTTGAACTCTGGGTTTTCACGCGTATGTAAGCCTCGCAAATTGACTCCAGGGAAGTGGACTTGGCTATCTATAGGGAAAAAGACGTTTTCGAGCGGCGCAATGCCGCGAACGAGGCAAAGAAGGCGCTTCTCGAGCGCTTCAAGGCAAAGCCGGCAGCAGACGATCCAGCGGTGCTGGCACGACAGGCCGAACGCAAGGCAATCCTCGAAGCTCGTGCGATACGCGAGGCCGAAAAGGCCAGGCTGAAGCAGGAAAAGCTGGCGCGCGAAGCGGCCGAAAAGGCCGAGCGCGAAGCTGCTGCCGAAGCAGCGCGTATTGCTGCGGAAGAAGCGGCGCAGGCGGAAGCGAAGATCCGGGAAGCCGAAGAGAACGAGCGCATCGCTCGTTTGCTTGCCGACGAGGCCGAGCGCAAGGCCAAGCGCGACGCGCGCTATGCGGCGCGCAAGCAGCGCACCGGCAGGACGCCTCCGGGCTTTTCCGCTCGCTAGCGCTCCTACAGCGCGAATTCACCAATCAAATTCAGGGCCGCCTTGCAGCGGCCCTGAACGCGTTTGTGCTGCGGCCTTGCTGCAACTAGGCCGCAAGTTTCAATCCCATGATGCCGCAGACGATGAGTGTGATGCAGGCCAGCCTGATCGCGGTCGCAGGCTCGCCGAGCAGCCAGATGCCAAGCAGCGCCGTGCCGACGGTGCCGATGCCGGTCCACACAGCATAGGCCGTGCCGACCGGCAGCGTCTTCAGTGCCAGTCCGAGCAAGGCGAGACTGACGACCATCGAGACAACCGTCAGGACAGTCGGCAGCGGCTTCGAAAAGCCATCAGTGTATTTGAGGCCGATCGCCCAGCCGATCTCGAACAGGCCAGCGAAGAAGAGAAGAATCCACGACATCGGAACGCTCCATTGGATTGCGGGTCGTCCCGGTCTTTTCGGAAAGCGCGAAGTCGTCTTCGCTGCATTGATTTAGAAATTCGGGTGCCCAATCAACAGCAGCGCCGACGGCATTTCAGGACCAATCGCTGGATGTCGATTGGTCCTGAAATGCCGTCGGTCATGCCTTGCGCCGAAACGCCGAGGCTTACTTGTCCTTGAGTTTGGTCGCCTTGACGGGCGGCGCTTTCAGGGTCGGGGCAGCTGCGGGTTTCTTTGCGTCCTTCTTCGGCTTGCGGGCTTCTTTGCCCGCCTTCATCGCACCTTTAGCCATGATTCGTTTCCTCCGATTGTGGCAAGCGAAATGAACCAAGAGAAACGTCCGACCGCAAGAGGCATAATCTGGCGCGCCTGCGTCAGCCGGCGGCCGTCAACCGTTTCTAATTCGCTCGTAAACCGCGCTGGTCCGTGCGATGATCTTTTTTGCACTGCAGCAACAACCCGTGCCTTCGCCGGGTGATGATCCGGCAGGCCGGTCAGGACGACAATGCGAATCCATATCGGCTGCGAGATGAGCTTCGACTTTCCGCAGGAAACGCCGCTGATCGCGATGCTCAACGTCCACTATTCCCGCGCGTCCGATCTCGAGCGGCCGGATTTCCTGACCTCGAACCCACCGGTGCCGATCGAGAGCTACCGCGATAGTTTCGGCAATTGGTGCAACCGTCTTGTCGCCCCGCCCGGTCGCTTCACCTTCGGCACGGACGCGGTGATCCGCGATACCGGCACTTTCGAGATCGGCGATCTCATGGCATGGCAGCACGAGGTGCGCGAGTTGCCGTCGGACACGCTGCTGTTCCTGCTGCCCAGCCGCTATTGCGAGAGCGACGCGCTGGCGAGCGAGGCGTGGCGGCTGTTCGGCCACACACCGCTCGGCATTCCACGCGTGCAGGCGGTCTGCGATTTCGTCCACAACCATATCATCTTCAATTACGGCAATGCGCGGCCGACACGCACCGCGGCCGAGGCCTATCGTGAGCAAAGCGGCGTCTGCCGCGACTTCGCCCATCTCGCCGTCGCCTTCTGCCGCGCCTTGAACATCCCGACGCGCTACTGCACCGGCTACATCAGCGACATCGGCCTGCCGAAACCGTGGTCGGACATGGATTTCGCCGCCTGGATGGAGGTTTATCTCGGCGGCCGCTGGCATGCCTTCGATCCGCGCAACAATGCGCCGCGCATCGGCCGTATCCTGATCGCCTCCGGCCGCGACGCAGCCGATGTGCCGCTGACCCATATTTTCGGGCCGGGCACGCTGGCCGGCTTCAAGGTCTGGACGGAAGAGGTCATCGAACAGGCGTCGGCGCAGCAGTCTTGAACTGCCGGATGCTTCGCGCGTTGTGAATGCCTGTGGAACTGCGGCGGCTTCGCCGTTAAGCTCGAACGCGTCGAGGCGCAGCCGAAGGGAGGAGCGAAGATGAAAATCGACGGCGGGTGCCATTGCGGCGCTATCACTTACGAAGCGGAAGTCGATCCGGAAAAGACCAGTATTTGTCACTGCATCGATTGTCAGCAGTTGACGGGCACGGCCTTCCGCGTGACCGTGCCGGCGCCGGAGGACCACTACCGGATCACCAAGGGCACGCCGAAGATCTACATCAAGATCGCATCGAGCGGCGCTAGGCGCGCCCAGGCCTTTTGCGGCGAGTGCGGTTCGCACCTCTATGCCACGTCGGTTGGCGACGGGCCGAAAGTCTACGGCATCAGGGTCGGCACGGCGCGGCAGCGCGAACAACTGATCCCGAGAAAACAGATATGGCACCGCTCGGCGCTGCACTGGCTGCCGGAGTTCGAAGGCATGACGACCGTCGAGGAGCAATAGCCTCTCACTCGTCGCCTTCGACGACCCTTAGTCTCAACTGACCGGACTTGGAGTCGGCGACGCGCGCACCCGCTTCGACCTTCGCGCCGGCCGCATGTGTCGTCTCGACCGATCCGGCGTCGTCCTCCGTCGGCTGCGCGCCGAACTCCAGCGCCTCGATCTTCTGGCCGCGCTTGGTCACCTTCGACGTCGAGACGAGGATATCGTCGATATCCTTGGCCGACTGGCCGAAATGGCTCTGCAGCTTGCGCACCCGCTCGTCGAGGCGCGAGACATCCTCCATCAGCCGGATGACTTCGCCCTGGATTAAATGCGCCTGCTCGCGCATGCGGGCGTCCTTGAGGATCGCCTGGATGACCTGGATCGACAGCATCAGCAGCGACGGCGAGACGATGACGATGCGGGCGCGGTGCGCCTTGTGGACAATCCCCTCGAAATTCTCGTGGATCTCGGCGAACACCGATTCCGACGGCACGAACATGAAGGCGGTGTCCTGCGTCTCGCCCTGGATCAGGTATTTTTCGGATATATCGCGGACATGCACCTCGATGTCGCGCCGGAACGCTTGTGCTGCGACCTTCTGCAAATCGACACCTTCGGCGGCACGGATGGCGTTCCAGGCCTCCAGCGGAAACTTTGCGTCGATGGCAAGTGCGGGCGCGCCATTCGGCATCTTCACCAGGCAGTCGGGCCGGCTGCCGTTCGACAAGGTCGCCTGGAATTCATAGGCGCCGTGCGGCAGGCCGTCGGCGACGATCGCCTCCATGCGCGACTGGCCGAAAGCGCCGCGCGTCTGCTTGTTGGAGAGGATCGCCTGAAGCTGAACGACCTGGCCGGCGAGCGACTGGATGTTGCCCTGCGCGGTATCGATGACCGCCAGCCGCTCCTGCAGTCTGGCGAGGCTCTCATGCGTCGATTTCGTCTGCTCGGTCATGGTCTGGCCGAGACGGCCGGTCATCGCGTCGAGACGTTGTCCGATCGACTGTGTGAGTTCGGCCTGCCGCGCCCCGAACACTTCGGCGATGGCGCCCATGCGGCCCTGCATCTCGGCCTGGCTTGCCAAGATGCCGGCCATCCGCGCCTCCGCGTCACGGGCGTGGTCGGCTGCTTCCGCGGCAGCCACCGCACGCGCCTTGGCAGAACGCCAGAGCGCGACGACGAGCGCCACGAACAGGCCCAGAAACAGGATCGCGCCGATTGCCAATGCGTAGCCGAGCGTGATCGTGGTGGCGCCGAGCCGGGCAATTGGTTCGGACAGGATGGTGGTCAGGTCATTCATATTGGGCAGCATAGATGATTCGGCCGGACGGCACAGATCAAAACGTGAACAGCTCTGCAAATGCTCCGGTTGACGCTTTTCGTGCGAGGTCTTAGGTGAGACGCCATGTCGATCAAGCCGCTCATCATCCTTCCCGATCCCGTCCTGCGCCAGGTTTCGAAACCGGTCGAGCGCGTCGATGGCGCCTTGCGCAAACTGGCCGACGACATGCTGGACACCATGTATGATGCGCCGGGCATCGGTCTGGCGGCGATCCAGGTTGGCGAACCGTTGCGCATGCTGGTGATCGATCTCGCCAAGGAAGATGAGCCGCCGGCGCCGCATGTCTTCATCAATCCCGAGATCCTCGAGAGCGCCGATCAGCGCTCGGTCTACGAGGAGGGCTGCCTGTCGATCCCGGATTACTATGCCGAGGTCGAACGCCCCGCCGCCGTGCGGGTGAAATATCTTGATCGCGACGGCAAGCTGCAGGAGATCGAGGCCGAAGGGTTGATGGCGACTTGCCTTCAGCACGAAATCGACCATCTCAACGGTGTTCTGTTCATCGACCACATCTCGAAACTGAAGCGCGACATGGTGGTGAAGAAGTTCAAGAAGCTCGCCAGGGACAAGGCAGGCAACAAGGCGCCGGGCAAGTTGGTGGGATAGGGCTCAAAAATGCCCTTGCGCGTCATCTTCATGGGTACGCCCGAATTCTCCGTGCCGACGCTGCGGGCGATCGCAGATGCCGGGCATGAGGTAGAAGCCGTCTATACCCAGCCGCCGCGCGCCGCCGGTCGCCGCGGGCTGGAACTGACGCCGTCGCCGGTGCAGCGCGAGGCGGAGCGGCTGGGCTTCGAGGTGCGGACGCCGGTGTCGCTGAAGAGCGAGGCCGAGCAGCAGGCGTTCCGCGCCCTGCGGGCCGATGTCGCCGTGGTCGTCGCCTATGGATTGCTGTTGCCCAAACCAATTCTCGAGGCGCCGCGGCTCGGCTGCCTCAATGGTCACGCGTCGCTGTTGCCACGCTGGCGCGGCGCCGCCCCTATCCAGCGCGCCATCATGGCCGGCGATACCGAGACAGGCATGATGGTGATGCGGATGGAAGAGGGCCTGGACACCGGCCCGGTGGCGATGGTCGAAAAATGCGCCATCGGCCCCGATATGACGGCCGGCGAACTGCACGATCGGTTGATGCACATTGGTGCCGCGCTGATGGCGGAAGCGCTGGCACGAATGGAACGGGATGCCCTGACATTTACCGCACAGGCGACGGAGGGGGTGACCTACGCCAAAAAGATCGATAAAGCGGAGACGCGCGTGGACTGGACGAGGCCTGCTGGCGAAGTCCACGATCATATTCGCGGCCTGTCGCCTTTTCCCGGCGCATGGTGCGAGACCGAAATTGGCGGCCGCTTGGAGCGGCTGAAACTGCTTCGCTCGACGCTTTCGGATGGCGCCGGCGAGCCGGGAGGAATTCTCGACGACCGGCTGACGGTCGCCTGCGAGTCAGGCGCGATCAGGCTGGTCGAAGTTCAACGTGCGGGCGGAAGGCCCATTGCCGCGCAGGAATTTCTGCGCGGGGCCAAGCTCGAAAAAGGAATGAAATTCTCATGAGCATGATGTCGATACGCGCGGCAACGCCGCGGGACCGCGAGGCGATCCGCCTCGTCGAGGAACACGCATTCGGCCAGCAGGCGGAGGCCGGACTGGTCGACGCGCTGGTCAGCGGCGGCGATGCCGTCGTCGAACTGGTGGCGGAAGAAGATGGACAGGTGGTCGGCCATATCCTGTTTTCGCGGCTTTTCGTGCAGAACGGCGGCAAGAGCTTTCCGGCGGTGGCGCTGGCGCCTCTGGCGGTCGAGCCGTCATTCCATGGCACCGGCATCGGCGGTGCGCTGGTCCGCGAGGCGCATATCCGCCTGAAGGACGCCGGCGAGGTGCTGGCGGTTGTGCTTGGCGATCCCGCTTATTATGGCCGCTTCGGCTACAGTCATGCGCGCGCCGAAAAGTTCGAAAGCGAGTACCAAGGCGAAGCGCTGCAGGCACTGGCCTGGGGCGAAGCGCCTGAGACCGGCAAGCTGGTCTATGCTTCGGCCTTTAGCTCCGCGCTCGCCGCCTAACCTCATCCTGCTTAGGAATGCCGCGTTTTCGCCTCGACATCGAATATGACGGCAGCCTCTATGCCGGCTGGCAGCGCCAGGCAGACCAGCCTTCGGTGCAGCAGGCGATCGAACAGGCGATCGAGAGGTTCTGCGGCGAACGGGTCTCGCTGCGCGGCGCCGGCCGCACCGATGCCGGCGTCCATGCGACCGGTCAGGTGGCGCATATCGATCTCCTCAAGGCGTGGCCTGATGACAAGGTGCGCGATGCCGTCAACGCGCATCTGCAAGCGGCTAAGGCGCGCATCGCCATCCTCCAGGCGGCCGTCGTGCCTGATAGCTTCGATGCGCGTTTCTCGGCGACCGGCCGCCACTATCTCTACCGCATCGTCAACCGGCGCGCGCCGGCGGCGCTCGACAAGGGCAAGATCTGGTGGGTGCCGAAGCGGCTCGACGCCGAGGCCATGCATGAGGCGGCAAAGGTGCTGCTGGGGCGGCATGATTTCACCACGTTCCGCTCGACCCAATGCCAGGCCGACAACCCGATCCGGACCCTCGACCGGCTGGATGTCAGTCGGCTGGGTGACGTGATCGAAGTGCGAGCCTCGGCGCGCTCGTTCCTGCACAATCAGGTGCGCTCGATGGTTGGCTCGCTGAAGCGCGTCGGCGAAGGCGGCTGGACAGTTGCCGACCTGAAGGCGGCGCTCGGCGCGCGCGACCGTGCCGCCTGCGGCCAGGTGGCGCCGCCCGACGGCCTTTTTCTTATCGGTGTGGATTACCCGCAGGCGTCCGGATGACGCGGCTAGATGTGCCGATCAGCCAGCGTCACCTAGTACTACAGTTGCGGATATCCGCGCCGCTTATAGTGACAGATGGTGGCCGCA
>SAQL01000042.1 GCA_004020645.1 Mesorhizobium sp.
CGAAATAGAATCGAGCTTCGCCGCAAAGCGCAACCGAGATGTGTGAATGCGATAGGTATAGCGACGGGGAGAAGGACGCCTTCGCAAAGGATTTCGCCAATCTCCAGCGTTGCGGAAAGAATACCGAGGTGGCGGTCAGCCCCTTCTCCCCGTCACTATCGGGGAGAAGATGCCGGCAGATGAGGGGCAGCGCAGACCTGAAGCGATTGCCCTGCTGGATCGAATCCGGCCGGCGGCCAGCGCAGCAAAAGTTGATTCCGATTTTCGGGGTCATGCGCTACGGTCGCGCCAACATTCGATGAGAGGCCATGATGTTCCAGACCTTTGATTCCGCCGGCGACCCTACCGTCGCCAAGCCGCGTGTGGCGTTGCTGCGCCAATGGCTGGCGGCCAACGGGCTGGATGGCTTCATCGTGCCTCGTGCCGACGAGCATCAGGGCGAATATGTCGCCGACCGCTCGGCGCGGCTGAAATGGCTGACCGGCTTCAGCGGCTCGGCCGGCGTCGCCATCGTGCTCGGCGACCGTGCTTTCATGTTCGTCGACGGGCGCTACACGCTGCAGGTGCGCCAGGAAGTCGATCTCGACATCTTCTCGATCGAAAGCCTGGTCGACAATCCGCCCGCCACCTGGATCAAGGACAATCTCGGCAAGGGCGTGCGGCTTGGCTTCGATCCGTGGCTGCAGACGATCGGCGACGTGAAAGCGCTGAAAGCGTCGGCCGAAAAATCGGGAGCGGTTTTGGTGCCGCTCGAGAAGAATCCAATCGACGTCATCTGGAAGGACCAGCCCGAACCGCCGCTGGCGCCGGTCGAGCTCCATCCGATCGCCTTTGCCGGCGAACTGGCCAAGGATAAGCTGGCACGGCTGGCCGAGGCCATCGGCAAGGACGGCGCCACCCATGCCGTGCTGACCGACCCGTCCTCCATCGCCTGGGCCTTCGACATCCGCGGCGGCGATGTGCCGCACACGCCTCTGGCGCTCGGCTTCGCCGTGCTCGCCGCCGATGGGTCGCATCTCCTTTTCATGGACCAGCGCAAGTTTTCGCGCACCGTCGCGGCCTATCTGACGCAGCTCGCCGAGTTGCACGAACCGAGTGAATTCGAAGCAGCGATCGCAGCCCTGGCCAAGGGCGGCGCAAGAATCGCGCTGGATCCAGCGCTGGCGGCGGAGAAACTGAGAATGCTGGTCGAGGACAATGGCGGCACCGTCATCACTGCACCCGATCCTGCCCGCATTCCACGCGCGACGAAAAACCAGGCCGAGATCAATGGCGCGCGCGCCGCGCATCGCCGCGACGGCGCCGCGGTGGCCAAGCTGCTTTGCTGGCTCGACCGCCAGGAACCCGGCAAGCTCGACGAGATCGCAGTCGTCACCAAGCTCGAGGAGTGCCGCCGCAGCACCGGCGAGGAAACGCAAATGCCGCTGCGCGATGTGTCCTTCGATACCATCTCGGGCGCCGGCCCGAACGGCGCCATCATGCACTACCGCGTTTCCCGCGCCACCAGCCGCAAACTTCAGTCTGGCGAGTTGTTCCTGCTCGATTCGGGCGGGCAGTATCAGGACGGCACCACCGACATCACCCGCACCGTGCCGATCGGCACACCGACCGAGGAAATGCGCGAACGCTTTACGCTGGTGCTGAAGGGCATGATCGGTATTTCCATGCTGCGCTTCCCCCCGGGCACGCGCGGCTCCGAGATCGATGCCGTGGCGCGCCTGGCTCTGTGGAAACATGGCTGCGATTTCGCCCATGGCACCGGCCACGGCGTCGGCTCCTATCTGGCCGTGCACGAGGGCCCGCAACGCATCGCAAGGACCGGCACCGAAAAGCTGCTGGCAGGCATGATCGTCTCCAACGAGCCGGGCCACTACAAGGAAGGCTCCTACGGCATCCGCATCGAGAACCTCATTCTGGTGACACCGGCCGAGCAGATAGAGGGCGGCGACATCGCCATGCATGGCTTCGAGACACTGACGCTGGCGCCGATCGACACCAGCCTGGTGCGGTCCGACCTTTTGACACGCGACGAACTGCATTGGCTCGACACATATCACGCCCGCGTGCTGGCCGAGATCGGACCGATGCTCGACGGCGAGACGCTGGCCTGGCTGGAAAAGGCAACCGCACCACTGCCGCACGACCAGAAGATTTGATTTTGAAGGCGGTGGGTCAGCAACGAATACAGAAAGCCATCTTAAGTCTCTTCCGAAGTCATTTCTTTTGCCAGTTCGCCGATCATCGAACGCAGCCACCTGTGGGCCGGGTCGTGGCGGTAGCGAACGTGCCAAGCCATCTGCACCGGGAAGGTGCCGAGATCGACGGGAGTCGGTAGTACCTTCAGGCGAGGATCACGCTCAAGGCTCCGACAGATAAGGCTCGGCAGCGTTGCGCAGTAATCCGTTACGGCGAGCATTTCAGGCACGGCGAGGAAGTGCGTGACAGAAACGGCAATCTCTCGCTTAAGGTTTTGTTGCCCCAACGCCTGGAAGAGGCCGGCGCGCAGCCGCCCCGGTGGGAGCACGTTCACGTGCTTGAGCCTCTCGTACTGTTCTCGGGAAATATGGCCTCGAACGTCGGGATGGTCGTTACGCACCACGCAGGCGAGGCCATCGTCCATAAGATGCTGCACGACAAGGTTGTCCGGCGGGTCGACGATCCGGCCAAGCGCCATGGCCGTGGTTCCGGAGATGACGCCGGTCTCGGCGAGATCGTTGCCAAATGCTGTCATGCGGAGCTTGATCCCCGGCGCTAGCTCTCGCGCCCTTGCGACGAGGGCCGGCATCAACACGAGCTCCACGTAGCTGTTGGGGGCAAGCGTGAATAGTCGTTCGGCGTTTGCTGGCTGGAACTCCTGCTGGTTCAAAATGAGATCGTCCAGTTGCGCCAGCGCTGCTTCGATCGTTGGAGCGATCTCCTCGGCCAGTTGCGTCGGCTTTATGCCGTACCTTTCCCGGATGAACAGCGGATCCCGCAGGGTGTCGCGCAGGCGGTTCAACGAATTGGACAGCGCCGGCTGGGTGATGCCCAGTCGCGCTGCTGCCCGTGTCACGCTGCGCTCCTCCATCAGGACCAGGAAAACCGGGAGCAGGTTCAGATCGTATCTCATCGAGATATAATCTTACACGAATATCTAAAATAACAGAAATGAATTTCTGAAATATGTGGTCAGGTGCCATATCGCTCATCGACAAGCCGATGCGGCTGCTCGAGCTCCAAATTCACCGGCTGCGACGCCTCACGGCGCGGCATCATCTAACGAAAGGATCCGACGATGAACGTCCTCATGGTACTCACCTCCCACGACACTCTCGGCAATACCGGCAAGAAGACCGGCTTCTGGCTCGAAGAGCTGGCAGCGCCGTATTACGTCTTCAAGGACGCCGGTGCCGAGATCACCCTCGCCTCGCCGAAGGGCGGCCAGCCGCCTCTCGACCCGAAGAGCGACGAGCCGATGTTCCAGACCGACCTTACGCGGCGCTTCAGCGCTGACGAGGTTGCCAAAGCGAAGCTCGCCGAAACTGAGCGCCTGGACAGCGTCGACCAGCAGGACTTCGATGCGGTCTTCTACCCCGGCGGCCATGGGCCCTTGTGGGATTTGGCCGAAGACCCGAATTCGATCAAGCTGATCGAAGCCTTCATCGCGGCCGGCAAGAAGATTGCTCTCGTTTGCCATGCACCGGGCGTCCTGCATCGCGTGACCAATCCCGACGGCACCCCGTTTGTTCAAGGACGTTACGTCACCGGCTTCACCAACAGCGAGGAAGAGGCCGTAGGTCTCACGAAGGTCGTGCCGTTCCTGGTCGAAGACAAGCTCATCAGCCTCGGTGCGGTCTTCTCCAAGGTCAATGACTGGGGCGTGCACACAGTAGTCGATGGCCAGCTCATCACCGGTCAGAACCCGGCGTCATCGGGTGAGGCAGCGGAGGCGCTTGTAGCCGCTCTGAGCCAGAGGAAGACCAAGACCGCCTGAGAAGGCCTGATTTGAAGGCCGTCGCGTGTGTCTCAGCCGCATCCGTCCGGTTACCCCACGAACTGCCTGGCCAGGACCAGCACAGCGGCGCCGGCCAAAAACATCGCCATAAGCCCGCCGCGCAGCGAGACCAGCCCGGCGACGATCAATGCCGCCCATTCCGCCGGCCCAGCGCCAAGCGCCGCGGGCGCCACCAGCGTCGTCAGCACCGCGGCAGGCACGGCGTTCAGCCCGGCCTCGACGCGCGGATGGATGTTTTCGAAGCGCGAGATCACCAGATGGCCGCCGATGCGGGTCAGATAGGTCGCAATCGCACCGGCGAGGATGATCCACAAGGTTGTGCTCATGGCCGCGCCTCCACACCGCTGTGGTGCGGCGGCAGGATGACCGCGAGCAGCACGCCGGCCACGGCGCCAATGGAGACGTGCCAGGGCGAGCCCACCGTCTTGTAGGCGATGATGGAGGCAGCAGCACTGGCGACGACCACCGGCAGCCACAGCGGCCGTTTGCGAAAGCTCATGACCAGGCCGAGAAAATAGATCGGCAGCAGAAAATCGATGCCCAGCGCATGCGTATCGGGAATGAGCTTGCCGAACACCGCGCCGAGCGCGCTTTCGATCACCCAGAACACGTAGACCGGCAGGCCAAGCCCCATATACCAGGCGAAGCCGACCGTCTCGCCGGCCTCCGCCTTGCGCTCAGCCACCGCAAACTGCGGATCGGTCAGAATGAAATAGCCAGCGGCCTGCTGCATCACTGGCCAGTGCGCGATGCGGCGGCCGATGCCTGCCGAGTAGAGCACATGGCGGAAATTCACGGCGAAGATCGACAGCACGATCAGCCATGGCGCGACATGCTGCCCGAACAATTCGATGCCGACCATCTGGCTGGCGCCGCCGAAGACCATGGCGCTCATCAGGAAGGCTTCCAGCACCGAAAAGCCGTTGTCGACAGCAAGCGCCCCGAACAGCAATCCAAACGGCGCCGCCGCCACCACGACGGGCAAGCTGAGCCGCACGCCTTGCCAGAAATCGCTTCTTGCGCGGTTTTCGGAGATTGCTTCCGCCGACATCAGCCACTCCTTAGAGCGCCGCTCGTCCTTTTGGACGAGCAAAGGACGCTCTAACACTTTGAATCCACGCATCGGGCTTTCCGAAATCGATTCCGATTTTCGGGCCGATGCGGGGAAAGGCCGTATGTAGGGAGCGCCGCCAGCCTTGTCACACCAATTCGCTTGAGCCAATGATCAGCGGAAATGATCGCTGGAACGCAGCCAGTCTACTCGACCTGGCCTTCGATCGCCCTGCCCCAGTCGAGCAGCGGTCTTGCCCGTAAGGCGAAATCGACAAGCTCGTCGACCAAGGCCGGCCCATGGATTCCGGCAGGGTCGATTTCGTGCCGGATGGCGAAATGCCGGTTGCGGATGGCCGCCGCGAGATCGGCGTCCGTGACATGCTCGAAGCCGCGTGGCGCTCGCTTCATGCAGCCTTCCGTATCGAGTTCGAGGCGGTTTTGCTTCAGCGTCTTAATCAGCGCCCGGAATTCGCCCGGCCGCATCGCGATGGCGTTGCGCATTGCCAGCAACAGCGCCGACCCGGGCTGCCACCAGGCAACGCCTGCAAAGCAGCGCTCAAGCCCAATATGGACGAAGAACACGCCCTGCTCCATCTTGGTGCCGTCGGGTGAGAGAATCGCCGACAGATGCCGGTTGTAGGGTCGTTTGTCCTTGGCGAAACGCACGTCGCGATTGATCCGGAACAGCGACTTCTTGCGATCGCCGCGCAAGCCCAGCCCCACTGCCGCGAAGCGCTCGGACAGCGTTTCGACCAGATCGCCGAAAGGGTCGCGCAGTTCGCTTTCGAAGAGATCGCGATTTTCCAGAAACCACTCCCGGCTCTGATGAAAATCGAGTGCCTTGAGGAAGGGAATGGCCTTTTGGCCGAAACCGTTAAATGCCACCGTCACGCCTTGCCGATCCGCTCCAACCACGCATCCTCGTCGATCACTTCGATCCCGAGCTCGGTGGCGAGCTTGAGTTTGGAGCCCGCACCTGGTCCGGCAACGACGAGATCGGTCTTCTTCGACACCGAGCCGGCGACCTTGGCGCCGAGCTTTTCGGCCATCGCCTTGGCCTCGTCGCGCGACATCTTCTCCAGCGCACCGGTGAAGACCACCGTCTTGCCGGAGACCGGCGACGACACGCGACCGACCGGCTCCTCGTCGAGCACTGTTACTTCCGCCAGCAATGCATCGAGCGCCTGCCGGTTGTGGTCTTCGGCGAAGAAATCGACCACCGCTTCGGCAACGATCGAGCCGATGCCGCTAATGCCGTTCAACTCCTGCCAGGCAGCGTTGCCTGGGTCGCCCTTGCCGGTCGGCATGACGGCGCTTTGCCCGGTTTCGCGGAAAGCGGCAAAGGAAAGAAAATGGCGGGCCAGCCGCTTGGCGTTGGTCTCGCCGATGTGGCGGATGCCGAGCGCATAGAGGAAGCGCGAGAACTCGACCTGCCGCCGATCGTCGATTGCCGCGAACAGCTTGCGTACCGAGGTCGCGCCGAAACCGTCGACATTCTCGAGCTTGGTCAGCGATGCTGCCTGCCGTGCCTTCAGGGTGAAGATGTCGGCCGGCGAATAGATGCGTAGTGACGGATCCTCGGCATGGAAGAAGAACTCAATCTGCTTCTCACCGAGCCCCTCGATGTCAAAAGCACCCCGAGACACGAAATGGCGCAGACGCTCGACCGCTTGCGCAGGGCAGATCAATCCGCCGGTGCAGCGCCTGACTGCTTCACCCTCCTCGCGCACGGCGTGGCTGCCGCAGGCCGGGCAAAGCACTGGGAAAGCATACGGCACACTGTCTGGCGACCGCTTTTCCATAACCACGTCGATAACCTGCGGGATGACATCGCCAGCACGCTGGATGCTCACCGTGTCGCCAATGCGAATGTCGCGGCCTTCGCGGATCGGCTGGCCGTTGTTGCCGATGCCCTTGATGTAGTCCTCATTGTGCAGCGTTGCGTTGGTCACCACGACGCCGCCGACCGTCACCGGCACCAGCCGCGCCACCGGGGTCAGCGCGCCGGTGCGGCCGACCTGGATGTCGATGCCGGTCAGGATCGTCGTCGCCTTCTCGGCCGGGAATTTGTGCGCGATCGCCCAGCGCGGCGAGCGTGAGACGAAGCCCAGCCGCTGCTGCAGCTCGAGGCTGTTCACCTTGTAGACGACGCCGTCGATGTCGTAGCCGAGCGTCGCCCGGCTGGATTCGATCAGCCGGTATTGTTCGAGCAGCCCCTCGACGCTGTCGAGCAGCTTCATCAGCGGATTGACCCTGAAGCCAAAGCGCTCGAACGCCGCCACCATACCCATCTGCGTGTCGGCGGGCATGGCGCTCACCGCGCCCCAGGTATAGGCGAAAAAGCGCAGCGGCCGGCTGGCGGTGATCGACGTGTCGAGTTGGCGCAACGAGCCTGCCGCCGAGTTGCGCGGATTGGCAAAAACCTGCTTTCCGGCTTCGGCATTGCGGCGATTGAGTTCGGCGAAATCGGTGAGGCGCATATAGACCTCGCCCCGCACTTCCAATACTTCGGGAAAGTCCCCCGAAAGCACATTGGGAATCTCGGCGATGGTGCGGGCGTTGGCCGTCACATCCTCGCCGACCTGGCCGTTGCCACGCGTTGCCGCCGTCACCAGCCGTCCGGCTTCGTAGCGCAGCGACAGCGACAGACCGTCGATCTTCGGCTCGGCCGTCATGGCCAGCGGCGCGTCGGCGCCGAGCCTGAGGAAGCGGCGAATGCGGCCGACGAAATCGATCACATCCGCGTCGGCAAAAGCGTTGTCGAGCGACAGCATCGGAACGGCATGGACGATCTTGCGGAATTTCTCCGAGACCGCCGCACCGACTTTGCGGGACGGCGAATCCTCGCGCACAAGGGCGGGAAACCGCTGTTCGATGGCGAGGTTGCGCCGCCGCAGCGCATCGTAGGCGGCGTCCGAAATCGTCGGCGCGTCCTCGGCGTGGTAACGCTGGTCGTGAGCGGCGATTTCCTCGGCCAACCGCTTCAGCTCGCTGACTGCTTCACTTTCGCTGAGTGAATCGACTGACTTTTCGGGCATGCACGGCTCCTCGACGCATGACCCCGAAGACCGGAACGATTTTCGGGGTCATGGCAAAAATCAAATTGCTACAACGTCCCTGCGCATCCGAAAGGACGCGCGGCGCTGTAGTGGTGGCGCATCACAATAGATCAGGATTTTGGGAAAATCATTCCTGAGCAGCAGGATGGAGCCACATCCTGACTCGACCCACAACGCCGAGCAAAAGCTCCGCTATGCTGCGGTGTTTTCGCGAAGCAGCCGCTCGGCCGCCGCACGCGCCTCGTCGGTGATGGTCGCCCCGGCCAGCATCCGCGCGATCTCTTCCTGGCGCGCCGCCCGGTCCATCTCGGCGATGCCGGTGGCGACGCGATCGGCGCCGCCGGATTTGGAGATCAGGAAATGCGTCGCCGCGCGTGCCGCCACTTGCGGCGCGTGCGTAACCGAAAGCACCTGCACGCGTTTCGACAGCCGCGCCAGCCTTTGACCGATAGCATCCGCCACCGCGCCGCCAACGCCAGTATCGATTTCATCGAAAACCAAAGTTGGCGCCGAGCCGCGGTCGGCCAGTGCCACCTTCAGCGCCAGCAGGAACCGCGAAAGTTCGCCACCAGAGGCGACTTTCATCATCGGGCCCGGTCTTGTGCCGGGATTGGTGCGCACCCAGAACTCGACCTGGTCGATGCCGTCTTCCATGCGGCTCTCGGCCTCACTTGCCATCTCGACGATGAACGCGGCCCGTTCGAGCTTTAGTGCCGGCAATTCGGCCATCACCGCCCTGGTCAATCCGACCGCCGCCGCATGACGAAGTGACGAAAGCTGTGCCGCGGCAATGTCGTAGGTCTCGCGCGCCGCGGCGGCTTGCTTCTCCAGCCCGTGCAGGCGCTCCTCGCCGGCGTCGAGATCGGCGAGATCGGCCGCCATCGTGTCGCGCAATTGCGCCAGATCGTCGACCGCCACACTGTGCTTGCGTGAGGCGGCGCGCAGCGAAAACAGCCGCTCCTCGGCCTGTTCCAGCCGCCGCGGATCGTATTCTGTGGCGCGAAGTGCCGCTTCCACGCCCGATTGCGCCGCATCGAGCGATAGCATCGCTTCGTCGAGCGATTTGACCACGTCGTCGAGCAGGCCTGGCGCCTCGGTCACCTTGCGCTGCAGCCGTCGCAACAGGCTGGCGAGTTGCGGCAAGGGCGAGGACGGGCCAGAGAGCACATCTTGCGCGTCGTGAATTTCCGAGGCGATCTTTTCCGCCCGCATCATCGAGGCGCGCAATTCGGCAAGGTCGGCTTCCTCGCCCGGCTGGGGGTCGAGCTTCGTCAATTCGGCGACCGCGGCGCGCAGATAGTCGGCCTCGCGGGCCGCCGCTTCCACCTTGGCGCGGTGCCGCGAAAATTCCTGCTCGCAGGCCCGCCAGTACCGCCATGCTTCGCCGGTCGCCCGCACAGTGCCGAGATGACCGCCAAAACTGTCGAGCAAATCGCGATGGGCGCCGGGATCGACCAGGGCACGCTCGTCATGCTGGCCATGGATCTCAACCAGCGCGTGACCGACGTCGCGCATCAGTGTCACGCTGGAAGGCTGGTCATTGACGAAGACGCGGGTGCGGCCGTCCGCCGTCTGCACGCGGCGCAGAATGATGTCGCCATCGTCCTCGATAGCGTTGTCGGCAAGCAGCATGCGGGCAGGATGGTTGCGCGGCACGTCGAACACCGCGATGACCTGGCCCTGTACCGCGCCATGCCGCACCAGCGAGGCGTCACCGCGGGCGCCAAGCGCCAGCGACAGCGCGTCGAGCAGGATGGATTTTCCAGCGCCGGTTTCGCCGGTCAGCACTGAAAGACCAGACGAGAAATCGATGTCCAGCTTTTCGATCAGAACGATGTCGCGGATCGACAGTCTGGAAAGCATGGTGGCGCGCCGCTCAGGCGCCGGTGATCAGCTTCCCGGCCTTGGCGATCCACGAGCCGGCATTCTCGCGCGGCTCCAGCCCACCAGTCTGCAGGAGCTTGTAGGAATCCTTGTACCACACGCTGTCGGGATAGTTGGTGCCGAGCACAGCCGCGGCAGTCTGCGCTTCCGATGTCAGCCCCATCGCATAATATGTTTCGGTAAGGCGCGCGAGCGCTTCCTCGACATGACGCGTGTTGGAGTAGCTCTCCACCACGAGGCGGAACCGCTTGACGGCGGCGATATATTCACGGCGCTCGAGATAGTAGCGGCCGATCTGCATCTCCTTGCCGGCGAGCTGGTCGTTGGCGAAGCGGATCTTTTCCTTGGCATCGTCGACATATTCTGAATCGGGCCAGCGCGTCACCAGTTCCTGCATCGTCTGCACCGTCTGACGCGCTTCCTTCTGGTCCTGGGTGACGTCCCTGATTTGCCGATAGTAGCTCAGCCCGATGATGTACTGGGCATAGGCCGCGTCGTCGGTCGACGGATAGAGCGTGAGATAGCGCTTGGCCGAACCGATCGCCTCGGTATAATTGCCCTGGCGATAGTCGGCAAAGGCGCCCATCACCATCGATTTGCGGGCGTATTCCGAATAGGGATGCTGGCGGTCGACTGCACTGAATTTGCGGCTCGCCTCCTGCAGCCGCCCGGCATTCAGATTGGCGAGGCCCTGATTGTAGAGAACGTCGGCCGGCTCGGTCTGCTCGACATAGGTCGACAGATCGACATCCTTCTCGGACGACATGCAGGCCGACAGGAACAGCGATGGAACAACCACCGAAAGCGCCAGGAAAACAGCCCGATGCGGCGCTTTCGATTGACCAATTCGCTTGAAGAACATGGTAGGATTCCGCCCTTTCGGCGTCATTTCAGTCGTCATTTCGCTCTGGGGCAGCAGGCATAACCATAATCGCCGTGCCCGGCAACGCTATCTCCGGCCAATCGCACATTTTTGTGGCGGCCTGGCGCAGCCTGCAAACTTGCGTGATTTCGCCGGCCAATGATGCATTCATGCAACACCGGCCGGCAGCCATAAAACCCGAAAAACGTTAAGAATCAGATCATCCAGGGCGCGTAGACAGGCGCATAGACAGCGCTCATCTCGGCGGTACGACCGCGCTCGCGGCGTGTCGTCTCGACGATCTCGAATGCCGAACGGTCCGACAAAAGGCGGCGCAGCGCAGCCGCATTCAGCCTGTGGCCGCCGCGATAGGAACGGAAGCAGCCAATGAACCGGGCGCCGGCCAGCGCCAGATCGCCCATGGCGTCCATCGTCTTGTGGCGCACGAACTCGTTGGGATAGCGCAAGCCTCCCATGTTGATCACGCGGTTGTCGTCGCCGATCACCAGGGAGTTTTCCAGCGAGGAGCCAAGCGCATAGCCGGCTGCCCACAGCCGCTCGACGTCCTTCATGAAACCAAAGGTACGGGCCCGCGCGATATCGCGGCGAAAAATGTCGGCGTTCATGTCGGATGCGAACAGCTGACGGCCGATCGCTGGACTTTCGAAATCGATCTCGATCTCGAAGCGCGTGCCGTCATAGGGCCTGAACTCCGCCCAGGAGGCACCGTTCTCGATACGAACCGGCTTGACCACACGGATATAGCGGCGCTTGACCGGCAGCGTATCGATGCCCGCCTGGTCAATCGCCTCGATGAACGCCATCGCGCTGCCGTCAAGGATCGGAACCTCATGGCCGTCGATCTCGATGACGACATTGTCGATGCCGAGCCCGAAAAGGGTGGCCATCAGGTGTTCGACGGTGGCGATATGCTCGCCTGCCGGATCGCCGAGCATGGTGCAGAGATCGGTGGCGCCGACCTCGGAAACGAGCGCGCGGAACTCCCGGTCTTCGCTCCCATTCGAAAGCTGGAACACGACACCCGTATCAGCATCTGCCGGCAGGAAATGAACGGTAACGGGATTGCCGCTGTGAACGCCGGTGCCGGTCAGCGTCGCACGCGATTTAAGTGTCGTCTGATAGTCGTGCAAAACAAACCCCATAGCCCATACTGCCTACGTCCGCTTCATTAGCCCAAGGGCGCGGCTCTTTGATCGGCAGGCAGGGCCACTTCCCCGAATCCCAGCAAACCGAATTGATCGGGGCGAAGATAGTGGTCCAGCAGGAAGTCTCCAAATCACGGTTTCTTACTCTCTGTAACCGCAATCCGAAGCGGATACGGTCTCGTAACTCCCTGTTTTGCAAGCACTTTTAGCGTTAACAGGCAAACAATATCTTGTCTGCCTGTTAACAACTGTTACGGACCGTTAACAGGTCAGTTGGCCTGGCGGCGCAGGAATGCCGGAATCTCCAGCTGATCGTCTTCCTGGACAGCCCTGCTCTGCGGCGTCAGCCGGCCCTGGTCGTCCAACTGGCCGCGGCGTGGCGCGTAAAGCTGCGGATCCTGGCTGGCAAGGCGGCGCACTTCGGGTGCCGCCTGGCGCAGTTTCGGCTCGCGCGGCTGCGCCGGCTGCAGCCGTGCGGGCTCTTCTTCGCGGCGGGTAAGGCCGTTGGTCAGGCGCTTGAGCAGGCCCATCGGGCCGCTGTTCTCATGGTCGGCCGGGCGGCCCTTGGCTTCCACTTCGGCTTTCACCACCGGCGGGAAATCCTCGACGCGCGGCATGCGCTGGGGTGCTGCGGCCGCCGGCTGAAGCACTTCACGCTGCGGAGCAGGCTGCATCACCTGATGCACGATCGGCTGCGGCTGCGCCGGCGGCGCCTGGAAGATCTTGCTCTGCGGACGGAAATCTTCCGCCTGGGCAGCCGACGCGGGACGCGCCATCGCCGCGGCATTCGCCTCGGCAAGCTGGATCGCCTCGGCTACAGGATCGGCGGCGCGCGGCTCGTAGCCCCCCTGCTGGACAGGCGCCGGACGGCTTTCCGTGACCGGAGCGGCCGGGCGACTGACCGGCTTTGGCGGAGCCGTGCGGATGGCGATCGGCGCGGCGGCGATTTCAGCCGCCGATTTGTCGATGCCGGTGGCAACCACCGAGACGCGGATGACGCCTTCGAGATCCTCGTCGAACGTCGCACCCAGAATGATGTTGGCTTCCTGGTCGACCTCCTCGCGAATGCGGGTCGCCGCCTCGTCGACTTCGAACAGGGTCAGGTCGCGGCCGCCGGTAATCGAGATCAACAGGCCCTTGGCGCCCTTCATCGAGGTCTCGTCGAGCAGCGGGTTGGCGATCGCGGCTTCGGCGGCGGCCATGGCGCGGCCCTCGCCGGAAGCTTCGCCCGTCCCCATCATCGCCTTGCCCATCTCGCGCATGACCGAGCGGACGTCGGCGAAGTCGAGGTTGATCAACCCTTCCTTGACCATCAGGTCGGTGATGCAGGCGACGCCGGAATAGAGCACCTGGTCGGCCATGGCGAAAGCGTCGGCGAAGGTCGTCTTGTCATTGGCCAGCCGGAACAGGTTCTGGTTGGGGATGACGATGAGGGTGTCGACGCATTTCTGCAATTCCTCGATGCCCAGATCCGCCGTCTTCATGCGGCGCTGGCCTTCGAAATGGAACGGCTTGGTGACGACGCCGACTGTGAGGATCCCCTTTTCGCGGGCTGCACGTGCAACGACCGGCGCGGCCCCCGTGCCGGTGCCGCCGCCCATGCCGGCAGTGACGAAGCACATATGGGTGTTGGAGAGATGATCGACGATCTCGTCGATGCATTCCTCCGCCGCCGCGCGTCCGACTTCCGGCTGCGACCCCGCACCCAGGCCCTCGGTGACATGCGCGCCGAGCTGGATCAGGCGGTCCGCCTTGGACATGGTCAGCGCCTGCGCGTCGGTATTGGCGACCACGAACTCGACGCCGCGCAAGCCGGCGGTGATCATGTTGTTGACGGCATTGCCGCCGCCGCCGCCGACACCGAACACGGTGATACGCGGCTTGAGCTCGGTGATATCCGGCTTCTGCAGATTGATGGTCATTGTCTCCGTCCTTTGCCTTTCCCGCCGCTTCGCCGCTGCGGCCGCCTATGGGGCTGTCCCCGTCAATTTAAAAACTGTCTCTCAACCACTGACTCATTCGATGCAGTTTTCCGCCCGTTCCGGTCATCCTGAGACCAGAAATTCCTTTCGCCGGATGGCTCTCGAAATTCGCCATCTGCGGGTAGATCAGAAGCCCGACCGGCGTCGAGAAAGCCGGCCCCTTGGCCGCCTCGGGCAAGCCCGCCACACCCAGCGGACGGCCGATGCGCACATTGCGTCCGAGAATGCGGCGCGCTGCCTCGGGCAGGCCGGAAAGCTGGCTGGCGCCGCCGGTCAGCACGACGCGCTTGCCGACGGCATTGCCGTAGCCGGACCTGTTCAGCCGGTCGCGCAACAGTTCGAGCGTCTCGTCGATGCGTGCGCGGATAATGCGCGTCATCACCGAACGCGGTATCTGCAGCGGCACCTCGCCATCCTCGCCGATCGGCTGTATCGAGACTAAATCGCGGTCGTCGGCACTGCCGGGCAGCGCCGAGCCATGCATCACTTTCAGCCTCTCGGCGGCGTCGAGCGAGGTCGACAGGCCCTTGGCCATGTCCAGCGTGACGTGGTTGCCGCCGATGGCGATGGCGTCGCCATGGACGAACTTGCCTTCCGAAAACACCGAGATCGTCGTGGTGCCGCCACCCATATCGATGCAGGCTGCACCCATTTCGAGTTCGTCGTCGACCAGTGCGGCAAGCCCGCTGGCATAGGGCGTCGCCACCATGCGCTCGACCGACAGGTGCGAACGGTTGATGCAAAGCTCCAGATTGCGCAAGGGCGCCGCGTCACCCGTCAGCACATGCATGTCGACGCCGAGTTGATCGCCGACCATGCCGCGCGGATCACGCACGCCGCGCTCGGCGTCCAGCGAAAAGCCGACGGGAAGCGAGTGGATCACCTCGCGCTCGGCCCGCAGCGCCTGCTTGGCGCCGGCGGCAAGCACGCGCTTGATGTCGGCCTCGTCGGCCTCATGGCCGCCGAGATTGATGGTTGCCGAGAAGCTTTCGCTCCTCAGCCGGCCCGCCGTCATGTTGACGATCAGTGAATCGACGGTCAGGCCAGCCATGCGCTCGGCGGCATCGACGGCAAGACGGATGGCGTGCTCGGCCCTGTCGAGATCGATGACGACACCTGATTTCACGCCTTGCGATTTCTGGTGGCCGATGCCGATCACCTGGATGCGGTGCGAGCGTCCGCGCAGCAGCATGCCGTCCTCGCGCGGCTTGAGCTTGGCCACCACGCAACAGACCTTGCTCGAACCGACATCCAGCACCGTCATGATGCCGGACCGGCGCGACGAGGCATCGCTGTTGCCGCCAAGCCAGCTCATATCTTCGTCTCCGCCTTGCGCTTCGGCATTTTCGGCTTTTCATTGAGCGCAGCCTCGCGCTGCGTCGCCGCTTCCGGCGTCAACTGGACGACGAGGCGATCGGAAAGGCGCATGTCGACGGCGGCGATGTCGCGCGTCAGCAGCCCGTTCTCGCGGTCCATCCTGACCAGATCGGCGATCGCCTGGTCCTCGCCATCCTCGGGGAGCTTGACGGTGATGCCGTTCTCCAGCTTCAGGTCCCAACGCCGTTCGCCGATGCGGATGTAGCCTTTGACCCGCGCGGCAAGCTCTGGGTATGTTTTGATCCTGGCCAGGAAATCGGGCGCTTTGGCCGGCGCGTCGGTGCCGACGATCAACGGCAGCAGCGACTGCCTGCCGCCGGAGAATGGCGCGATCACGGCGCCGGACCGTTCGATGACGGAAAGCTCGCTGCCCTGCTGCCAGAGCGCAAAGGGCTCACGCTCCTCGATGCGCACCTCCAGCGTGTGCGGATAGACCTTGCGCACCGCCGCAACCTCGACCCAGGGCAGCGTGGTTATGCGTTCCCGCGCGGCTTCGGCGTCGAAGCCGATCAGCGACGTCCAGCCATCGAGCTGCATCCTGTCGAGAATATCGATCTCGGAGGTCGCGCGGTTGCCGACGACCTTGATCTGGTCGACAGCGAAGCCGGTGCGGGCGGTGATGCCCTGGACAATGCCATCGACATGTCCGCCGAGATAGGCGCCATAGGCACAGCCTGATACAAGCAGCGCCGCCGACAACATGGCTGCGGAAAAAGGCGGCGCCTCGAAGTCGTCCTCGCCCAGACGCGCCAGGACGCGCGCCGGCCGACGAAGCAGACGCGGCAGCACGAAATGGTCGAACGACAACGAAACACCGAACAGCGTCGGCCCGGCCGCGCCCTTCCCCTTGCCCTGTCCCCACTTCAACGCAGACACGAAGCGTCCTCCACCATCCAACTCAACAAATCGCCGAACGAGTGTCCCGCCTGCGCGGCGATTTCAGGCACCAAGGATGTCGGCGTCATGCCCGGCTGAGTGTTGATCTCGAGCCAGACAATTTCGCCGTTCTCGGAGTGTCGATCGTCATAACGGAAGTCCGACCGGGAAACGCCCTGGCAGCCGATAGCTTGGTGAGCCTTGAGCGCCAGTGTCTGTATTTTTTGGTAAATATTCGGTGAAATTTTTGCAGGGCATTCGTGTTTTGATCCGCCCGCGACGTATTTTGAATCATAGTCGTAGAAGGAATGGCCGGTCGGGATGATCTCGCAGACGCCGAGCGCCACATCGCCCATCACCGCGCAGGTCAACTCCCGCCCGTGCACGTAGCGCTCCACCATGACGGTATCGCCATACTTCCAGTCGGACGAACCGATGACCTGCGGTGGATGCGACTGACCTTCGTGCACGATGACGACGCCGAAGCTCGACCCCTCGTTGACCGGCTTGACGACATAGGGCGGCTTCATCGGGTGCTTGTTCTGGATGGCGAAGCGATTGACCACCTTCGATTCGGCAACCGGTATGCCGACAGACTTGGCGATCTTCTTGGCTTGCTCCTTGTTCATGGCAAGCGCCGAGGCGAGCACGCCGGAATGGGTGTAGGGGATGGCAAGATATTCGAGGATGCCCTGTATGGTGCCGTCCTCGCCGAAAGGGCCATGCAGCGCATTGAAGGCAACATCAGGCTTGAGCTTAGCGAGCACCGACCCGACATCGCGAGAGACGTCCACGCGAGTGACCTGGTAGCCTTCCTTCTCGAGCGCATCAGCACAGGCTTTCCCCGAGGACAAAGACACGGGCCGCTCGGACGAGAATCCACCCAGAAGGACGGCCACGTGCTTGCTCTTCATTTCCCGTCATTCCCTCTCACGGCGGGCCCTTTCACGGCGGGTCTGCATCTTACACCGCCCCGGAAAGGGCCAAACACTCAAACGCTCGGAGCAGTCCCTGCTCTCATGGTTTCCGCAACATCGAGTCCCCGAGCCTCCCGGCAGGTTGCCCCTGACGGAAAAACGCTGGCGACGCGTCGAAACGACTCAAATCAGGAAACGCTTCAGAGCAGAGAATCAGAGAGTTGATTCACTGGCAAGTCCTTACGATTCCGAGAGATTCACTTTCCGCAAAAACGGCCGCGAAAACTGTGCTGTGAGTCTTTAGAGCAACTGTCCGAGGAATTCCTGGACCTCGTGCCCCGGCCGGAAATTGCCGATGCGCTTGATTTCCCAATGCAGCCGGATGCCCGACTTTTCGAGCACACGCGTGCGCACCGTCTCGCCGAGATATTCGAGGTCGTAGCCGGTCGCGGTTCCCGTGTTGATCATGAAGTTGCAATGCACCGGCGACATCTGCGCGCCGCCGATCATCAGCCCCCGACAACCAGCTCTGTCGATCTCCTTCCAGGCCGAGGTGCCCTCCGGATTCTTGAAGGTCGAGCCGCCGGTCTTTTCCCGGATCGGCTGCACGGTCTCGCGATGATGCTGGACGGCGTCCATCGCCGCCTGGATCGCGGCCTTGTCTGCCAAAACCCCTTCGAATACAGCCGATGTGAAGATCAGCCCGGCAGGTGCTGCCGAATGGCGATAGGCGTAGCCCATATCGGCGTTGCTCAGCGTATGCACATTGCCCTTGCGGTCGAGCGCCCGCACCTCGACGACGCGCTCGCGCGTCTCGACGCCATTGGCGCCGGCGTTCATCCTCAGCGCACCGCCGATGGCACCCGGAATGCCGTGGTAAAATTCGAAGCCGCCTATACCAGCCTGATAGGCGACAGCGGCAAGGCGCTTGTCGGGCGTGGCGGCACCTGCCTTGATCGTGGTCGGCGCAATCACTTCGGCCTCGCCAAAGCCCTTGGCCGAAAGCCGGATGACGAAACCCGCAATACCGCCGTCGCGGACAAGCAGATTCGAGCCGAAGCCGACGATGGTCAGAGGTATCTCTTCGGGCACTGCTCTCAGGAATGTGGCTAGATCGTCCTCGTCGGCCGGCTGGAACAGCGCGTCGGCCAGTCCCCCGGCGCGAAACCAGGTGATCTTGTCCATCTCGGCATTGGGCGTGATGCGGCCGCGCAGGCCGGCAAGCCGGCCGCCAAGCTTGTCGATCAAGGCCTGGCCGCGCATCATGAGGCGGTACCGCCGAGTTCCCTGGGCAGCGCGTAAGCCCATTGCGTGATGTTGCCGGCACCAAGGAAGACGATGAAATCGCCTGGTTTCGCCAGATCGCGGATAACCGGCGCAATCGCCGCGGGGCCTTCGATGTAGCGCGCGTCGCGATGGCCGCCGGAGCGGATGCGCGACACCAATGCTTCGGACGTCACCCCGTCGATCGGCTCTTCGCCTGCCGCATAGACCGGCGCCACCATCACCGTGTCGGCATCGTTGAAGCAGACCGAAAACTCGTCGAACAGATCATGCAGCCGGGTGAAGCGGTGTGGCTGGGCGATGGCGATGACGCGGCCCTTGGTGGCATCGCGCGCCGCCTTCAGAACCGCTGTAATCTCGACCGGATGATGGCCGTAATCGTCGAACACATCGACGCCGTTCCACGAACCGGTACGGGTGAAGCGCCGCTTGACGCCGGCGAAGGACGACAGGCCCTTCCTGATCGCCTCGGCCGAAAGGCCGAGCTCATGCGCAACGGCGATCGCCGCCGTCGCATTGGCGACGTTGTGACGGCCGGGCATCGGCAGGCGCAGGCCTGATATCGTCGACTGGCCGCGGGTCTTGCGGTCGCGGATCACCACGTCGAATTCCGAGATCGGGCCGTTCATGCGGTGATTGGTGAAACGCACGTCGGCCTGCGCGTTCTCGCCATAGGTGATGACGCGCCGGTCCTCGATGCGGCTGACCAGCGCCTGCACCTCGGGATGGTCGGTGCACATGACGCCGAAGCCGTAGAACGGCACGTTCTCGACGAACTGGCGAAAGGCCTCGCGCACCTTGTCGAAGGAGCCGTAATGATCGAGATGCTCGGGATCGATGTTGGTGACGACGGCAATCTCGGCCGGCAGCTTCAGGAAGGTGCCGTCGCTCTCATCGGCCTCGACCACCATCCATTCGCCGTCGCCCATGCGGGCGTTGGTGCCGTAGGCATTGATGATGCCGCCATTGATCACGGTGGGATCGAGCCCGCCGGCTTCGAGCAGCGTCGCCACCATCGAGGTCGTCGTCGTCTTGCCATGCGTGCCGCCGATGGCCACCGCCTGCCGGAAGCGCATCAGTTCGGCCAGCATCTCGGCGCGACGGACGATGGGAAGCAGTTTCTCGCGTGCGGCCTTCAGCTCCGGATTGGATTTCTTGATCGCCGTCGAGACGACAACCACTTCGGCATCGCCGATATTGTCGGCATGATGACCGACAAAGCACTCGATGCCCTTGTCGCGCAGCCGCTGCACATTGGCGCTGTCGGCCTGATCGGATCCTTGCACCCTATAGCCGAGATTGTGCAGCACCTCGGCGATGCCGCTCATGCCGATACCGCCGATGCCGATGAAATGCACGAGGCCGATCGTCTGCGGCATCTTCATGCGTGCGTCTCCTTCCTGAAGTCCGATATGCTTTTCTTCGACGCAATAGCCTCTGTCAGATCGGCGAGCAACCGTGCCGCGTCCGGTTTTCCGGCCGATTTCGCCGCCGCTGCCATTGTGGTCAGCCGGTCCGTATCGTCCATCAAGGCGCCGACGAGCGCAGCGATGCGCTCGGGCGAGAGCGAGGATTGCGGATGCACTTCGGCGCCGCCTGCCGCTGCCAATGCCGCGGCATTGGCTGCCTGGTCGTGGTCGAGCGCGTGCGGATAGGGCACCAGCAGCGCTGGTCGGCCGATCACCGCGATTTCCGATACGGTCGATGCGCCGGATCGTGACATCACCAGATGCGCCGCAGCAATGCGCGCCGCCATGTCGGTGAAGAAGGGCGATACCTCAGCCTCGACGCCAAGGGCGGCATAGGCCGCCTTCACCCGCTCGACGTCGTCGGCACGGGCCTGCTGCGTGACATCAAGCCGCTTGCGTTGTGCGTCGGAAAGCTGTGCTACCGCCGCTGGCATTGCGTCGGAAAAGAACTGTGCGCCCTGGCTGCCGCCGAACACCAGAAAGCGGAACGGCTGCTCCCCGGTCGACGCCGCATAGGGCGTCTTTGCCGCCTCCAGCACTTGCGGCCTGACCGGATTGCCTGTCGTCACCGTCTTGGCGCCCGCAGCGCTTGAATCTTCCGGCAAGAATCCGCCGGCGATGGCGTCGACGCGGCCGGCGAGCGCCCGATTGGCGCGCCCCATCACCGCGTTCTGCTCGTGGATCAGCGTCGGCACCTTGCGCCGCGTCGCCGCATAAAGCGGCGGCAGCGTCGGATAGCCGCCGAAACCGACTACGACGGCTGGCTTGATCCGGCCGATCACGGCGGATGCCTGCCGCACGCCGCCCCAGATTTTCCAGAAGGCGGCGAGCACGGCAAAAGGATTTTTCGAACTCATCGTCGCCGACTGGATCGGATGGATGCCTGCGGCCGGAAACTGGCCGGCAAAACGCTCGGCACGATCATCGGTGGCGAGATGCACCTCCCAGTCGCGCCTGATCAGCTCGTGCGCCAGCGCCTCGGCCGGGAAGAGGTGCCCGCCCGTGCCGCCGGCCGCCAGAAGGATCGCGCCCTTCGACATTTCACTCCGCCGGCATGGCGCGCTGCGACGGTGCGAAGCCCAACTGCTTGCGCTTTTCCGGCCGCTTGCGCGTCAGCGCCAGCACCATGCCCATCGAGATGGCGATGGCGATCTGCGACGAGCCGCCATAGGAGATGAACGGCAAGGTCATGCCCTTGGCAGGCATCAGCTGCAGATTGACTGCCATGTTGATGACCGACTGCAGACCGAAGACCGTGACCAGGCCGCCAACCGCATAGCGTGTGAAATCGTCCTGCTCCTTGAGCGCGGTGCTGAGGCCGCGCAGCACGATGAAGGCGAAGATGGTCATGATGAAGAAGCACATGATCAGTCCGAACTCCTCGCCGGCCACCGAGTAGACGAAATCGGCATGGCTGTCGGGTATCACCCGCTTGACGGTGCCCTCGCCCGGCCCGACGCCGAACCAGCCGCCGTTGATCAGCGCATCGCGGCCCATGTCGACCTGGAACGTATCGCCCTCGCCGGTCATGAAGCGATCGATGCGGCCGGCGACATGCGGGAACACCGTATAGGCGGCAAACACGCCGCCGATGCCGGCAGCGCCCAGCGCGATGATCCACAGCCATGGCAGTCCGGCCATGAAGAACATCACCCCCCAGGTGCCGAGCACCAGCATTGTCTGGCCGAAATCAGGCTGCGCCACCAGCAGCGAGATGACGAGGGCCAGCAGCAGCATGGCGAACAGGTTGCCCGGGATGTCGGGCTGGCGCTTGTGTTCGGCAAACAGCCAGGCACAGATGACGACGAAGGCCGGCTTCAGGAATTCCGACGGCTGGATCGACACGCCGGCGAGCGACACCCAGCGCCGCGCGCCCTTCACCTCGACGCCGATGTAAAGCACCGCCACCATCAGCACCAGCATGATGCACAGCATCGCCAGGGCCATGCGTCTGATCTGCCGCGATTCCAGGAAGGAGACCGCCAGCATCACGCCAAGTGCGGGAATGGTGAAGATGATCTGCCGTGTGGCGAAGTGGAAACTGTCGAGGCCGATGCGCTGGGCCACCGCAGGGCTTGCCGCGAAGGACAGCACGATACCGAGCCCCATCAGCGACAGGAACGCAGCCAGGAACCAGCGATCGATCGTCCACCACCAGGTGGCAACCGGGCTTTTGTCGAGACGACTTTGCATTACCGTGTCCCTCCGATGAGCTTCACGCCATCAATACTGCTCGCAGCTTGCCTGAAGGCTTCCCCGCGCATTTCGAAATTCTTGAACTGGTCGAAACTGGCGCAGGCCGGCGAAAGCAGCACCACCACCTCGCCGTTGCCATCATCCCTGGCCGCGTCGCTTGCGGCGTGCTCGACTGCTGCGGCCAGCGTGCCGGAGATCTCGTAAGGCACCGCCTCGCCGAGCGTCGCCGAGAAGGCTGGTGCGGCCTCACCGATCAGATAGGCTTTGGCGACGCGCGGAAAGAGGCCGCGCAACGGCTCGATGCCACCCTCTTTCGGGAGCCCGCCGGCGATCCAGTAGATGCGCGAAAAGCTGGACAGTGCGGGCGCTGCCGCATCGGCATTGGTCGCCTTGGAATCGTTGATGAACAGCACATGGCCCTTGCGGCCGACCTGCTCCATACGGTGCGCCAGCCCGGGAAAGCTCTCCAGGCCCGACTGGATCTCGCCCAGCTCGAGCCCGACCTTGAGGCAGGCGGCGATAGCGGCCAACGCATTCTGCGCATTGTGCTGGCCGCGCAGCGAGCCGATGCCTTCGAGAAAGGCGATCCGGCTATAACGGCCATGCACCGCCTCCATCAGATCGGTGCCATCTGCGAAATAGCCGTCGGTCAATGGCAGGCGCTTGGAAATGCGGATGACGTGCTGGCCTGCCCGTTCCAGCCGGTCGGCGAGCTGGGCGCACCAGGAATCGTCGACACCGACAATTGCCGTCTCGCTGCCGGCCGCCAGCCGCTCCTTGATCGCGGCGTAGTGCTGCATCGTGCCATGACGGTCGAGATGATCGGGCGTCAGGTTGAGCAGGACGCCAGCGGTCGGATTGATCGAGGGCGCCAGGTCAATCTGGTAGGACGAGCATTCCACGACGTAGTGCCGCCCGGGTTCCGGCGGATCGAGCGTCATCACCGCGCGGCCGATATTGCCGCCCATCTGCGTGTCGCGTCCGGCCGATTTCAGGATATGCGCCGTTAGCGCCGTCGTCGTCGATTTGCCGTTGGTGCCGGTGATGGCGATGAAGGGTGCTGCCGGCGCCAGCAAGGTCCGCTGCCGGCAGAACAGCTCGATGTCGCCAATGATCTCGACGCCTGAAGCGCGCGCCAGCTCCACTGTCCAGTGCGGCTTCGGATGCGTCAGCGGCACGCCGGGCGACAGCACGAAGGCCGAGAACTTCGCCCAGTCTGCGCCGCGCAGATCGCCAGTCGCGATACCGACGGCCGCGGCATTGGCGACACTGCCGGGATTGTCGTCCCAGGCGAGCACGTCCGCCCCGCCCTCGATCAACGCGTGCGCAGTGGCGATCCCCGAGCCACCGAGCCCGAAGAGCGAAACGCGCTTGCCTGCGAAGGATGCGGCGGGGATCAAGCGGCCTCCTATCGGAGCTTGAGGGTAGACAGGCCGACCAGCGCCAGGATGACTGCGATGATCCAGAAGCGGATCACCACCTGGCTTTCGGTCCAGCCCAGCTTTTCGAAATGATGGTGGATCGGCGCCATCAGGAACACCCGCTTGCCGGTCATCTTGAAATAGCCGACCTGGATGATGACCGACAGGATCTCGACGACGAACAGGCCGCCGACGATGACCAGCACGATCTCGTGCTTGGTGGCAACCGCGACCGTGCCGATCAGGCCGCCCAACGCCAGCGAGCCGGTATCGCCCATGAAGATCGCCGCCGGCGGTGCGTTGAACCACAGGAAGCCGAGGCCGGCGCCGATCACCGCGCCGAGGACCACCGCCAATTCGCCGGTGCCGGGCACAAAATGGATCTGCAGATATTCTGCGAACACCGCATTGCCGGAGAGATAGGCGATGACGCCGAAGGACGCCGCCGCGATCATGATCGGCACGATCGCCAGTCCGTCGAGGCCATCGGTCAGGTTCACGGCATTGCCGGCGCCGACGATGACGAAGCACGAGAACGGGATGAAGAACCAGCCGAGATTGACGAGGAACTCCTTGGCGAAAGGGAAAGTCAGCGATGACGAGAACGGCGCCTGGCCGTTGTGCATGATCACCCAGGCGGCGATGCCGGCGATGACGAATTCAAGCGCCAGCCGCGCCTTGCCGGAAAAGCCGAGATGCGATTGCTTCGTCACCTTGAGATAATCGTCGTAGAAGCCGATCGAGCCGAAACCCAGGGTCACCAGCAGCACCACCCAGACATAGATGCTGGACAGGTTCGCCCACAAAAGCGACGAGCCGATGATGCCGCACAGGATCATCAGCCCGCCCATGGTCGGCGTGCCGGCTTTCTTGAAATGCGTCTGCGGCCCGTCGGCGCGGATCGGCTGGCCCTTGCCTTGCCGCAGCCTCAGCGAATTGATGATAGCCGGTCCGAAGATGAAGACGATCAGCGCCGCTGTTATCAGCGCGCCGCCGGTGCGGAAGGTTATGTAGCGAAAGACGTTGAAGACCGAGATCTTGTCCGCGAATTCGACGAGCAGTGTGAACATGCGATTCGGTCCCCGGACCTGGCTCTAGGTCTGTTTGGCGGTTGTGGCTACCGCCGGAAATTTGCTGAGCAGTGCGTCGACCAACTTGGAAAACCCGATGCCTTTCGACGATTTGATCATCACCACGTCGCCGGGCTTCAGCGCCGACAGAAGCACCAGTTTCAGATCCTCTGCGCCGGCGCGATACTCCGTCTCGATCTCATCAGGCAGGATGTCGGCCAGCGCCCGCATTTCCGGGCCGGCGAGAAAGACCGTGCGCGTGTCTGTGCCGACGATGAGATCGGCAAGGGCTTCATGCAGCTTCACCGAGTGGTCGCCGAGTTCGAGCATGTCGCCGAGCACCGCGATGCGCCTGCCTTCGCCCGACACCGGCGTCGCGTTGAGCAGCGCCATTGCTGCGCTCATCGACGCCGGATTGGCATTGTAGCTCTCGTCGATCAGCGTGATCGGACCTTTCGGGTGACGCAGCACATGGCGCTTGCCGCGTCCGCGTTCGGCCGAAAGATCGGCCAGCGCCAGCGCCGCCCTGGCGACGTCGGCGCCGACCAGATGCGCGCCCCCCAGCACGGCCAGCACGTTCTGCACCATATGGCGGCCCGGCGCGCCGACCCTGGCGGAGATTTCCTGCCCGCCGATCTTGGCGGTGATCACAGAATGATCGGCATGCAGCGCGCATTTGAGCAGTTTGAAGGTCGCACGGGCATTCTCGCCAAACCCGTAAATGTGCTCGACGCCGGCGGCTCTCGCCATCTTGTCCAGGAGCTTCCAGCGCGGATCGTCGCGGTTGAGAAGGGCGGCACCGTCCGGTTCCAGCCCCTCGAAAATCTCGGCCTTGGCCTTGGCGATCTCGTCCAGATTGCGGAAGAAGCCTAGATGTGCCGCGGCGATCAGCGTGACGATGGCGACATGCGGCCGGACCATCTTGACCAGCGGCCGGATCTCGTCTGGATGGTTCATGCCGATCTCGAAGACGGCATAGTCGCAATCCGCCGGCATCCGCGCCAGCGTCAGCGGGACGCCCCAGTGGTTGTTGAAAGACTGCGGCGACGCATGCACCTTGCCGACCGCCGACAGCACATGGCGCAGCGCTTCCTTGGTGGTGGTCTTGCCGGCCGAACCGGTCACCGCGATGATCTTGGCGCTGGACCGCGCGCGGGCGGCCAGCCCCAGCTTTTCCAGTGCGGCCAGCACGTCCTGCACAACGATCATCGGCGCCGTCAGCCGCCCGAGCGACGGCAGCTTGCCCTCGGCGACGACCAGCACGCCGGCGCCGGCCTTGATGGCAGCGGTCGCGAAATCATGGCCGTCCATCGCCTCGCCCTTGATGGCGAAGAAAGCATCGCCCGGCTCAAGGCTGCGGCTGTCGATCGAGATGCCGCTGATCCCTTCCGGCATCGGACCGAGCGGTCGTCCGCCCATGGCGGCGACGAGATCCTCGGAGGGCCACAGGAAGCTCATGCGACGCGCTCCAGGAGCGCGGCGCGGACTTCCTCATGGTCGGAAAAATGCAGCGTCTCGGCGCCGATGGTCTGGCCTTCCTCATGCCCCTTGCCGGCGACGATCAGCGTGTCGCCGGCATGAAGCATGGCGACTGCCTCGTGGATCGCCTTGCGCCGGTCGCCGATCTCGACGGCGCCGGGCGCAGCGGCAAGGATCGCGGAGCGGATCGTTTCGGGCACTTCCGAACGCGGATTGTCGTCGGTGACGATGACGACATCGGCGAGCCGCGTGGCGATCTCGCCCATGATCGGCCGCTTGCCGCGGTCGCGGTCGCCGCCGCAGCCGAACACGACGATGACGCGACCCGTGGTGAACGGCCGCACCGACGCCAACACGTTTTCCAGCGCGTCCGGCTTGTGCGCGTAATCGACATAGACCGGCGCACCGTTGGCAGTGGTGCCAACAAGGTCCAGCCGGCCCGGGGCGCCCTTCAATTTCTCCAACGCCATCAGGGCTTTGGCGGCAGGTGTTCCAGTGGAGATGGCAAGGCCCGCCGAAACCAGGGCGTTGGCGATCTGGAAATCGCCGGCCAGCGGCAGGTCGATCTCGTGGAGAACGCCATCGACTTCCACTTCGGCACGCTGGCGGTGGCGCTCGTGCTCGACCCGCTTCAGTATCAGGAACTCGCCGTGACGGCCGACCGTCAGCACATCCAGTCCCGCCGCCCTCGCCGCCCGGATCGTCGGCTCCGACCACGGATCGTCGGCAAAGATGACGGCCGGTGCACCCTTCGGCAGCAGCGTGTCGAACAGGCGAAGCTTGGCGCGATGATAGTCGTCGACTGTCGGATGATAGTCCATGTGGTCGCGGCCGAGATTGGTGAAGCCGCCGGCTGCAAGCTTCACGCCGTCGAGCCGGCGCTGGTCGAGACCGTGGCTGGAGGCCTCCATCGATGCGTGGGTGATGCCGGCATCCGCCAGTTCCCGCAGCAGCCTGTGCAGATCTACGGGGTCGGGGGTGGTCAGCGAGCCATATTCGTTGCGGCCGGGCGCCACCACGCCGGTCGTGCCGATCGAGGCGGCGGCAAAGCCTGACTGCTCCCAGATCTGCCTGGTGAAGGCCGCAACTGATGTCTTGCCGCTGGTCCCGGTCACCGCGACCATGGTTTGCGGCTGGCTGCCGAAGTAGCGGGCGGCACTCAGCGCCAGCGCAAGGCGCGGATCGTCGACGGCGAGAACCGGCACCGACAGTCCGGCGACGGCGCTACCCTTGCCGGCCACGATCGCGGCTGCGCCGCGACTGGCGGCATCGGCGGCATAGGCCGCGCCATCGGCCTTGGTACCGGTGAGCGCGAAAAAGACCACGCCCGGTGTCACTTGGCGGGAATCCGACGAAATGCCGGTAACCTCCGCATCGAAGGAAGCTGTCCCCTCGACAGGCAGGATACCGGCTAGGTCTTTCAGCTTCATCGAACCCCGTTCATAGCAACAAAATAGCGCGCTGTTGCCGGCGCGCCCTAAGAATCACTGATAGGAAACCAGCGTTGCGCCATTTTCATGGCTGAAATCTGGCTTCACGCCAAGCATGGAGGCCGAACGTCGGATAATGTTCGCAGCCATGACGCCAGCATTCGAGGCGGCCGTTGCACCCATGCCGGGCTTTTCCGGCCTCGGTTCGTCGGCGATCGTAAGCACGATGTATTGCGGATCGTCCATCGGGAAAGCTGCGACGAAGGCGTTGAAATTCTTGTCCTTTGAGTAGCGGCCGTTGACAACCTTCTCGGCCGTTCCGGTCTTGCCGCCGACGCGGTAACCTGGAACCCTGGCGTTCCTGCCTGAACCTTTCTCGGCGTTCAGTGCGTAGAGATAGCGCATGCTCTCGACCGTCTTGTCGCTGACCACTTTCTTGGCCACCGACATCGCCTGTTCCTGTGCGCGCCTCAGGAATGTCGGCTGGATCAGATAGCCGCCGTTCAGCAGCGCGGCGCAGCCGACCGCCGTCTGCAGCGGAGTTGTCGACACACCGTGACCGAAGGCGATGGTGATCGAATGGACCTGTTTCCAGACTTTGGGCTCGGTCGGGCGGGCGACCTCCGGCAGTTCCGTCTGCATCTTCTCGAGGATCCCCAGGCGATGCAGGAATTCGCGGTGCCCCTCGATGCCAACCGCTTCGGCTTCCTTGGCCGAACCGATGTTGGACGAGTAGATGAACACTTCGGGCACCGACAGCACCCGAGCCTTGCCGTGAAAATCATGGATGGTCTGACGGCCGATCCTGATCGGGCGCGAAGCGTCGAAACGGCTTTCCAGCGTCACTTTGCCGGAATCGAGCGCCATGGCGGTGGTGAAGCTCTTCAACGTCGAACCCATTTCGTAAAGGCCGGCCGACATGCGGTTCAAGCGATCCTTGTCCTGCGCATTGTAGGGGTTGTTCGGGTCGAAATCCGGAACCGAGGCCATCGCCATCACCTCGCCGGTCTTGATGTTGAGAACGACGGCGCCCGCCGCGATTGCGCGGTATTTCTCCATGCCGGCGGCGACCTCGTCACGCACGATATGCTGGACGCGCAAGTCAATCGAGAGCTGCACCGGCTTCAGATCCTTGGCCACCGCCAGGCCCGACGCCTGAAGATCGCTCAGCCCCTGTTCGTCGATGTATTTCTCCATGCCGGAGATGCCTTGGTTGTCGATGTTGGTGAGCCCGACAATGTAGGACGAAGTTTCGCCAGCCGGATAGAAGCGGCGCTTTTCGGTGCGGAAGCCGAAGCCGGGAACACCGAGCTGCATGATGTCAGATTGTTGCTTGGGCGTCAGTTGCCGCTGCAGCCAGACGAAGCCGGCGCCGCTTTTGAGCTTATGGTAGGTCTGCTCGTAGTCGATCTCGGGAAGCACCGTCGCCAGTTTTTCGATCGCCTCGTCGGCGTCGACAATGCGGCGCGGTTCGGCAAACAGCGACGCCGTCTTGATGTCAGTCGCCAGCACTTCGCCGTTGCGGTCGACGATGTCGGGCCGTGACGCCGTCACCCGGCTCTGCGGCCCGCCGGACAGGTCGGGGTTCTGAAAACCCAGATAGACCAGCCGCCCGGTGATGGTCGAATAGATGCCGAAGAACACCGCCATCGTCATCACGATGCGGGTCCTGCCCTTGCCGCCGGTCGCCTTGCGGGCGCCTTCCACCACAATCGATCCGTCTTCCGACTTGGCGCGGCGCTTCAGCAGTCTGGCGATCGATGGAAATCTGGCGATCATTGGACGATGCCTCCGGTCACCACGGGGTCTTTGTCGCCCAAGGGTTCTTTGCCGGAATTGTCGGCCATGCCGCCCAGCCGCTGCGACGAAAGGTCCTCGATGGTGAGGGGTTTTGCCGGCAGGTCGTCCAGCCCGATGATCTGGCGGGCGCTGACCGGCTCGAGTTCGAGTTGCGACTTGTAGATCTCGGCCAGCTTTTGCAGGCGCGACGGCTGGGTCAGCAGGCTCCAGTCCGCCTTCAGGAGATCGATCGTATCCTCCTCGTAGCGGATCTGCGCCTGGATCTTGTGCACCGCCGCCAATTGTTCCTCGGCCTCGCGCTTGGTCTTGTAGGTCAAGGCCGCAGCCGAAACCATGACGGCGATAAGGACTATGTCGCTGGTACGAAACACGTGCTCACCTCTCTCCCGGGCGGTCGGCACCGGGAAGTTTTGGGTCAGGAAGTTTTGGAAGCCCGAAAATCGAAAAGTCGCCGGCGCGCGGCGGTGCTTCGGTGCGGATCGCAGCCCGCAACCTTGCCGAGCGTGCGCGCGGATTGGCTGATATCTCGGCCTCATCAGGCGTCACGCCGCTACCCGCCTTTTTGAAGGTGGCGGTGCGCGCTTGCGCCTCGGGCAGGTGCCGCGATCCGGTTGCCGCATCGGCGCGATCGGCGATGAAGCGCTTGACGATGCGGTCTTCCAGGGAGTGGAACGTCACCACGGCCAGCCGTCCTCCCGGTTTCAGCACGCGTTCAGCCGCAAACAGCGCTTTGGCCAGTTCGCCGAGTTCGTCATTGACGAAGATGCGCAGCGCCTGGAAGACGCGGGTCGCCGGATGGATCTTGTCCTTCGGCGCGCGGCCGACATGCGTCTCGATGGCGTCGGCAAGGTCGAGCGTGCGCTCGAACGGATGTTTTTCGCGACGGCTTTCGATCATGCGGGCGATGCGGCCGGCGTGACGCTCTTCGCCAAGAAACCCGAAGATACGGGCAAGGTCGCCCACTTTGAAGCTGTTGACGACATCAGCGGCGCTGAGGCCAGCCTGCGCCATACGCATATCGAGTGGTCCGTCGGCGCGGAACGAAAAACCGCGCTCCGGCTGGTCGATCTGCATTGAGGAGATGCCGATGTCGAGGACGACGCCGTCAGCACTTTCGACATGCTCGTCCAATGTCGAGAACGGCGCCTGAACCAGCCTGAGCTTGCCGCCTGATTGTTGTTCGAGGACACGACCCGCAGCGATCGCATCCGGATCGCGGTCCATGGCGACGACCGAGGCGCCGCTTGCCAGAATGGCTTTGGTGTAGCCGCCGGCACCGAAGGTGCCGTCGACGATCAGCTCGCCCGCTCCAGGCGAAAGCGCCTCCAGCACTTCGCCAAGGAGGACCGGAATGTGACGGGCCGGTCCGCCAGCGGCGTGAGGGTCATCGCCGTAGCCCGCCATCATTCCGGTCGCTCCCCAGGCTTCGTCCCCTGCCGAAGCTGCAAAAGCCGGGCGCGTGCTTCCGCCCCATAGGCGGCGAGCCGTCCAGGTTCCCAGATCTGAAAGAAATTGCCGCGACCGACAAACGCCGCTTCCGCGGAAATGCCGGTGTGCTCGCGGATGAAATCGGTCATCGAGATGCGGCCGTCCTGATCGAGCTTGAGAAATGTCCCATCGCCATGGCAGAAGAACGACATGTCGTCCGCCGTCTGCAGGAAGGGGTCTTCCTGCGCGATACGCTGCTCGTAGCGGTCGAGCAGGTCGAGCCCGCCGACGTCCATCGCCGGGCGATCCAGGCAGCGCAGCGCATAGAGTTCCGAATAGCCGCGTTTCTGCACAACCGCACGGAAATGCGCTGGAACGGACACCCGTCCCTTCGCATCGATCCTGTTCACCGCGCTTGACAGAAACCGGTCCATTACGCGTTACGGCCGCTTGCGCCGCCGCACCCCTCTGCATCTTCGCGCCGCCCCGGCGCGGTCCCTGCCCAAAACTCCCTTCGTTCCAGGCGAAAACAAGCAAACGCTCAGCCGCCGCGGCTGCCCGATTGGCGTACGCTTCACCCTGACGCGGAACGAAGGCTTGAATATGGAAATGGGATATCATGGGGCGCTATGGGCGTCAACGGGAATAGGCTTCACAAACGCGCGCGCCACAACCGATGAGAGCAGCTTTGACGGCACTCCCGTCTTTATGCTCCATTAAGGCTAACGAAGCGTTTAGAGCGGTTTGCCGGCACGGTTCGGCGCTTGCCTGCCGGTGTGACCCGGCATAGCGTCTGCGCATTCTTCTCCTCAAAGTCAGGGTTCGAAAACCGATGTCCGAAACAGCGAAGTCGCACGCCGCCACCCTTGCCCATTTGCGTGGCGTCAAGCTCGCCAAGGGCGACCCGGTCTCACTACCGCTGATAGTGACGACAACTTTCCATCTGCCCGGCAACCCGGCCGGCGTCAGCCAGTACGGCCGGTACGACAACCCGACATGGGACGCGGTGGAAGACATGCTCGGCCACCTTGAGGACGCGCCGTGTGTAGCGTTTCCGTCGGGCATGGCCGCGATCTCGGCGGTCTTCTTCGCGCTGCTCAAGGCAGGCGATCGCATACTGTTGCCGTCCGATGGTTACTACACGCCGCGCCTGCTTGCCGAGCGCTTCCTCAAGCCTTTAGGTGTCTCGTTTGACACAAGACCGACCAAGTCCTTTCTGGACGGCAGTTTTTCGGGCTACCGGCTGGTGTTCGTCGAGACCCCATCCAATCCCGGGCTGGACATTTGCGACATGACCGGCGTGGCGCGCCTTGCGCACGAGGCCGGCGCGCTGGTCGTCGCCGACAACACCACGATGACGCCTTACGGTCAGCGCCCGCTCGATCTCGGCGCCGATATCGTCGTTGCTGCTGACACCAAGGCGCCCAATGGCCATTCCGACGCGCTGTTCGGCCATGTCGCCAGCCGTGACGCCGGGATCATCACCGCCATCCGCGACTGGCGCAAACTGTCGGGCTCCATCCCCGGACCATTCGAAGCCTGGCTGGTCCATCGAGGCCTCGAGACGCTGGAAGTCCGCTTCGACCGCATGTGCACGTCGGCCGCACTGATCGCCCGACGCCTGACAAAACATCGGAGCGTGAAATCCGTCCGCTTTCCTGGACTGGAGGATGATCCTTCGCACAATCTGGCGACCACCCAAATGGAGCGTTTCGGCTTCCTTATCGGTCTCGACCTGGGGAGTGAAGCCAAGGCCGAAGCGTTCATCGGCGCCTGCGCCCTGATCCAGCCGGCGACCTCCTTCGGCGGCGTCCACTCTTCGGCCGAACGGCGCGCCCGCTGGGGTGATGCAGTGCCGCCCGGTTTCGTTCGCCTGTCGGTCGGCTGCGAGCCGGTGGAAGAGCTTTGGCAGGCAATCGAAACATCGCTGGACGGCATCGGCGGCTGAACGGATTGATCACGAAGCCAGATCGTCGGCTTCGATATTGCGCCGGCCATGCAGCATGCGCAGGATCTCGACTGCATCCTCGCCGACACGGTACAAGGTTCGCCGACGACCAGCTGGCGGATGCCGGCCGCAATGTCTTCGCGCGGCGCGCCTGAGAAGGGATAGGTCGCCAGTTGCTGCCAGCGGGCTTCGATCCGGTCGAGCAGCCGGTCCGCAGCAGCCTCGTCATCTCGCGCGATATGAAGCCAGATCGCGATCAAATCCTCTTCTGCATTTGCAGTTCGGATGATGGGCAGCAAATTCATGCCGCGTCATCGGATTTCAATCGTCTGCGCGCTTCGGCCTTGATTTCGTCGATCGACGCAAATCGCCCCGGTCCGCTGTCGATGCCCTCCTGCACCAGCTTGCGCAACTCCTCGACCGTGTAGCCATGCAAGTCGCGGCGGTCCTTCCATTGCCTGAGTGCGTCGCGGATCACCTCGCTTGCCGACGCGTATTCGCCTGCGGCGACCACATCGTCGACCGCCGCCGCCAGTTCCGGCGAAAGCGTGATGCTGCGTTTGTCGACCTGGCCCATGATGCGCTCCTTGATATTGCCCGGCTTACGGTACGATTTAATCGTACCAGTTTCAAGAGACTCTTGCTCCATGCGCTGCCCAGTGAAAGCTGATTCAGTCAATGAATCGCCTTAACCAGCAGGCGCGCCCGAAGACGCAACCTGCTGATATCAGGGAATTTCCTTGTAGATTCTGGAAGAAATTGCCAGCTGGCCTGTAAGCCGGGTTCTGTATGGCCCTCGCCCCTTGCGGCGCGAGAACGTGGCGGCCATTCATCTTGGGCGCATGTTGCCATGCACCTCACGCAACCTACCCGGACGGTGAGCCGGAAACAGCCCTCGAGGGTTTCCCCTCGCACCGCCCCTATTCGGTCTTGCTCCCGGTGGGGTTTACCGTGCCGCTCCTGTTGCCAGTCGCGCGGTGGGCTCTTACCCCACCCTTTCACCCTTACCACGACGGATCGTGGCGGTTTGCTTTCTGTGGCACTTTCCCTAGGGTCGCCCCCGCCGGCCATTAACCGGCACCGTGTCTCCATGGAGCCCGGACTTTCCTCACCCGCAGCCTTTCGGCTTCGCGGGTGCGGCCGCCCGGCCAGCTGGCAAGGCGTATAAACGGATTCGCGTCCGAAAACGCAAACAAAAAAGCAGGTTCCGGCTTATTACGCCGGCGCTCCAAGCGCGGCCAGCTGCACCTTGACCTTGCCGCAATAGGCCGCGGATATCGGGTTCATACGCTTGGCGCCATGGCCAGCATTGTACTTCAGGATCGTGCCGCAGGTCGTGCCGTCGCCGAGATTCCGCGCCATGGCGAGGTATTTCATGCCGTATTTGATGTTGGTCTCGGGATCGTAGAGACCTTTGATCGAGCCGCTGTAACCCATCATCCGCGCCGTCGACGGCTTGATCTGCATCAGGCCGATCTCACCGGCGCTGCCGACCTGGTTCGGCTGGAAACTGCTCTCGATCATGATGACGGCCTTGGCGAGCGACACCGGCACACCATTGCTAGCGGCATGACGCTCGATGATCGTCGAATACTGGCCGCTGCCGGCCGCCGCCGCCTTCGGCGCCGCCGCCCTGCTTTTCCGGCCGATCGACGCCGTCGTCGCCTGGTCGATGCGGGTCCTGTTGCGCTTCACATGCAGCTTGGAGACTGCCTTCTTTGCAGAGACTGGCTTTTTCCCTTTTACCCCAGCTTTTTCCGCCTTTGCGGATGCTGGCTTTTTCACCTTTACCGCAGCAGCTTTTTCCGCCTTTGCGGAGGCTGTCCTTTTTTCCCCGGCACCTTGGCCGGCTTTCGGCGTGGCGGTCTTGTCGGACGCGGTAATGAAACCCTGGTCGGCTCGCTGGCTCATTGGCGCGCCATTCGCCGCACCGATGGCAAAAGTCATTACGCCGGCAGCAACAGCTGCCGTTACAACGGTCAATTTCTGCATGTGATCCTGTTCTGTTTGGACCGCGCGAAGAACTTCACGCAGCTACGCTAATCAACGTCGGAACATCCGGGGGGCTGTAGATCCGACAACTTGCACGGACCGCCTTTGACGACCGAATTGGCGGCAAAAAAGGCGGGGCAAGTCACTTTGAGTTACAGGCTGTAACTTAACGGATAGGAAAAGACTACTTGGACGAAACTGCGCTTACGGAAGCAAGCAGCCTTTCCAGTGTGCGGATTGTCGACCCATCGGCCACGCCATCCACTTTGCGTTGACGGAAGTGCCGTTGAAAAGCTTCGACCACGATTTCGGTCTGCCGGTCGAAAGTGCCTGAGATCTCCACTCCATAACCGTAGAGCGCCAGCATCGATTGCAGCGCCTCGACCTCGGCATCCGCATCGCCGGCCTTCAGCACCGCGCCACGCCTGACAGGTGCCGCTTCGACGAGATGGCCGACACCGGCCTCGAACAGGGCCTTCCAAGGGAATTTCTCGCCCGGGTCGATCTTGCGTCCCGGCGCCACGTCGGAGTGGGCGAGCACCCGTTGGGCTGGAATGGAATGGCGCTGGACAATCCCCTTGCACAGGCCGATGACGGCATCGATCTGCCGTTTCGGAAAATTCCGATAGCCCAGCAAATGCCCCGGATTGACGATCTCGATGCCGACCGAACAGGAGTTGATGTCGGTGCGTCCGAACCACGAACTCTTGCCGGCATGCCAGGCACGGTCGCTTTCCCTGACCATCTGGACGATGCAGCCGTCCTCGTGGACGAGATAATGCGACGAAACCTCGCTGACCGGATCGCACAGCCAGGCTTCGGCGCCGGCGCCGGTCTCCATGCCGGTGTAGTGCAGCACGATCATGTCGGGCTTCTCGCGTCGTGGACCGAAATTCGGCGATACCCTTACCTCGGCGCTCGGCTCGTCGGGCGGGAAGCCGCTCATGCGTGCCGCAGGCCTCGTTCGATCATCTCATAGGCCGCATTGATTGCCGCTATCCTGCTCGTTGCGATCTTGATGAATTCCTGCGGCAGGCCGCGTGCGATCAGGCGGTCGGGATGGTTGTCCGAAACCAGCTTGCGATAACGCTTCCTGACCTCCTCGAACGTTTTTCCCCGCTCGATGCCAAGCACGACGTAGGGATCGGCCGCACCCAGGTCGACGTGCCGGGCCAGAATGCTCTGGTAATGCGCCTCCTCGATCCGGAATATCTCGGCGATACGATGCAGGAACTGGCCTTCCCGCTCGTGGACCAGCCCGTCAGCCTTGGCGATATGGAACAGCCCGTCGAGAATGTCCTCCAGCATCGCGCAGTTCGAATGGCCGGAGCCGCAAAGCTGCGCCATCCGCGCGGCATAGGTCTCGAAGCCGGCGATGTCGCGCTTGGCCAGATCATAGAGCCGCGCCACATTGCGCGTTTGGTCCTTCGGCACTTCGAATATCTGCTGGAAGGCACGCACCTCGTCCTGCGTGACGATGCCGTCGGCCTTGGCCATCTTGGCCGACAGCGCGATCATCGCCACCGAGAAGGCGACGCGCCGGCGCAGATCGGGGTCGCCGGAGAAAACCGTGCGCACGGCCTCGACGACGTCGGCGACACCCGACGAGGTTGAGGACGAAATGCGGGTGATGAAGTCGCCGAGGCGATCCCAAATCGACATGAGCATCTATTAGGGCTAACCGGCCACCGCTATCAAGCGAAGACAATGCCGCAGGGCCGGCCCAGCCGATTTCGCGGCCGCCTGAGCAGCTGGTGCAACTGTCGATCATGGAAACTAGCAGGCAGCAGCTGCCATAGCGCGCGAAACTGCAAACCTTGTCACCTTGCTATTTCGGCCCCTTCTGCTGGGCCAAAAAGTGACAGGCGAAACTGGGCTTGCGGCGATGGCCGCAAGACGCGTGTCCTGAAGTCAGAAGGCCGGCGTCATGCCGGCCTTCTGACCATCACATGAGAACTACTGCGCCGGCGCAGGCTGTGCCGGAGCCGGCTCGGCCGGCTTCGTCGCGTCAGGAGCCGGCTGCATCGGCTGTTCGTTCGCCGGCGGATTGGTGCTCTGCGTGGTGGTGGCGTCCCCACCCGTGCCGCTGTCGCTGCAAGCCGCAACGCCAAGCAGGGCAAGCGCCGAAACCGACGCAAGAATGAGTTTCTTCATGACATCTCTCCTCTGATCACGCCCCCGCTACCGGTGACGATCGAGGGCAGAATGCACCAAGTGCCCCATGGGTTTCATAACGTTGCGTTTCCGTATGTAACATCATCTGCTTTTGCGTTGCCGGCGAAGTCATGGCGAATTAACACCAAACCATGGCGAATTAGCACATTTGAATCAACAAAATGCCCGGGAGAGCTGCCGTGACCGCCAAATGGGATTTCTGGATCGACCGCGGCGGCACCTTCACCGATGTCATCGGCCGGGACCCGCAAGGCGGGCTGCACCCGCGCAAGCTGCTCTCCGAAAATCCCGAAGCCTATGCCGACGCCGCCATCCAGGGCATTCGCGATCTGCTCGGATTAAAATCCGGCGCGCCGATCCCATCCGGATTGATCGGCGACATCAAGATGGGCACCACCGTTGCCACCAACGCGCTTCTGGAGCGCAAGGGCGACCGTGTGCTGCTGCTCATCACCAGGGGATTTCGCGACGCGCTGAGGATCGCCTATCAGGCGCGGCCCGACATCTTCGCCAAGGAGATCGTTCTTCCCGAACAGCTCTACGAGCGCGTCATCGAGGTCGATGAGCGCGTGCGCGCCGACGGCTGCGTCGAACGGCTGCTCGACTTTGCCGCCTGCCGGCCGGCGATCGAACAAGCCAAGGCCGACGGCATCGACGCGGTGGCGATCGTGTTCATGCATGCCTGGAATTATCCCGATCACGAAAAGGCGGTTGCAAGAGTCTGCAGAAAACTCGGGTTTCGCCAAGTCTCGGTCAGCCACGAGGTCTCACCGCTCATCAAGCTGGTCGGCCGCGGCGACACCACCGTGGTCGACGCCTATCTGTCGCCGATTCTGTCGCGCTATGTGCAGAGGGTGGCGGAAGAGCTGGGCGTTTTCTCCCCCCTCGAGGGGGAGATGGCTGCGCAGCAGCCAGAGGGGGTCATCTCAGAAGGCACCGCCAGAGCGTCGAACCCAGTCGAGCCGACCCCACCCGGCGGCTTCGCCGCCACCCTCCCCTCCAGGGGGAGGGAATCCCCTCGCCTCATGTTCATGATGTCGTCGGGCGGCCTCACCGCCGCCGACATGTTCCAGGGCAAGGACGCGCTGCTGTCCGGCCCGGCCGGCGGCGTCGTCGGTATGGTCGAGACGGCGAAGCTCGCCGGTTTCGGCAAGGTCATCGGCTTCGACATGGGCGGCACATCGACCGACGTCGCCCACTATGACGGCGACTATGAGCGCGCCTTCGACACCGAGGTTGCCGGCGTGCGCATCCGCGCGCCGATGATGCGCATCCACACCGTCGCCGCCGGCGGCGGCTCGATCCTGCATTACGAGGCCGGCCGCTTCCGCGCCGGGCCGGATTCGGCCGGCGCCAATCCCGGCCCGGCCGCGTACCGGCGCGGCGGCCCGCTGGCCGTCACCGACGCCAACGTCATGCTGGGCAAACTGCAGCCCGACTTGTTCCCGGCCATTTTTGGACCCGGCCAAAACCAGCCGCTCGACGTGCAAACCGTGCGCGAGAAATTCGCGGCACTCGCCGCCGAAATCGGCGACGGCCGCTCACCGGAGGCGGTGGCCGAAGGGTTTGTCACCATCGCCGTGGAAAACATGGCCAACGCGATCAAGAAGATTTCCGTGCAGCGCGGCTACGACGTCACCGAATATCTCCTGAACTGTTTTGGTGGCGCCGGTGGCCAGCACGCCTGCCTCGTTGCCGACGCACTCGGCATGGAAGCGGTGCTGATCCATCCCTTCTCCGGCCTGCTGTCGGCTTATGGCATTGGGTTGTCCTCGATTTTTTCGTCACGCCAGCAGGCGCTGCTGAAACCGCTGGCGGAAGACTCCAGGCCGGCGATCGACGACCTTATCGCGACATTGCGCAAAGCCGTCATCGACGAGCTCGCCGCACAAGGCATCGCCGAGGACGCTGTCGCCTCGAAACCGGTGCTGCAGATCCGCTATGACGGCACCGACACCGCGCTGCCGGTGAATTTCGAGCACGGCTCTATCGCACGCGCCAAAGGCGATTTCGAAATGGCCCACAAGGCGCAGTTCGGCTTCGTCTATGACGACAAGCCGATGATCGTGGAATCGGTCGGCGTCGAAGGCATCGACACCGGCGGCACCCGCCGCGACGAAAGTGATTCGGTCATTGAGGACATCGCCGCAAGCCCTTCGCAGAGTCGGAAAATCTTCGCCGACGGCACCTGGCGAGACGCCGGCATCTTCCGCCGCGAGGTACTCAAACCGGGGTATAAGGTTGCCGGCCCTGCCCTGGTCATCGAACCGAACCAGACCATCGTCGTCGAGCCGGGCTGGCAGGCCGGGATCACCGCCAAGAACCATGTGCTCTTGCGCCGCATCGAGAAAAAGCGCCGGCAGGCGGCGCTCGGCACCGAGGCCGATCCGGTCATGCTGGAGGTGTTCAACAATCTGTTCATGTCGATCGCCGAACAGATGGGCGTCACGCTGCAGAACACCGCCTATTCCGTCAACATCAAGGAACGGCTGGATTTCTCCTGCGCCGTCTTCGACCGCAATGGCGCGCTGGTCGCCAACGCGCCGCACATGCCGGTGCATCTCGGCTCCATGGACCGTTCGGTGGAAACCATCATCCGGCTGAACTCCGGCGACATCCATCCCGGCGACGTCTTTGCACTGAATGCGCCTTATAATGGCGGCACGCATCTGCCTGATATCACCGTGGTGACGCCGGTGTTTTCCCTCCCCGTCGAGGGGAGGGTGGCCGCCCACGGGTCTTGCCTCCGGCAAGCCCGAGGACAGGCTCCGCGGCCGGGTGGGGTCGCTGCGGCAGTGCTCGACGTCCCGGCGGTGCCTTCTGAGGAGACCCCCTCCGCCGCCTTCGGCGGCACCTCCCCCTCAAGGGGGGAGGAGATCCTCTTCTACGTTGCCTCGCGCGGTCATCATGCCGACATCGGTGGCACCGCGCCCGGCTCGATGACGCCGCTCGCCACCACGGTCGACGAGGAAGGCGTGCTGTTCGACAATTTCCGCATCGTCGATCGCGGCCGGTTCCGCGAGAAGGAACTGGAGACACTGCTCACCGACCACCCCTACCCGGCACGCAATCCGCACCAGAACATCGCAGACCTCAAGGCGCAGATTGCCGCTAACGAAAAGGGCGTCGCCGAACTGCGCAAGATGGTCGCGCATTTCGGCCTCGATGTCGTTGAGGCCTACATGGGTCACGTCCAGGACAATGCGGCCGAAAGCGTGCGCCGTGTGCTGGAGCGGCTGCCCGACAGTTCCGTATACGAGTATCCGACCGACACCGGCCAAGTCATCAAGGTGAAGATCTCGGTCGACCGGAAAAAACGTGAGGCGACCGTCGACTTCAGCGGCACCTCGCCGGTCATGAAGAACAATTTCAACGCCCCCGAGCCGGTCGCCCGCGCAGCCGTGCTCTATGTCTTCCGCGTCATGGTCGAGGACATGATCCCGATGAATGCCGGCTGTCTGAGACCCATCAACATCATTATTCCCGAGGGTTGCATGCTGAAGCCCGCCTATCCGGCCGCCGTCGTCGCCGGCAATGTCGAGACCTCCCAGCATGTTACCAACGCGCTGTTCGGCGCCATGGGTGCGATGGCCAACGCGCAGGGCACGATGAACAACCTCACCTTCGGCAACAAGCAGTATCAGTATTACGAGACGATCTGCTCCGGCTCGCCGGCAGGCCGGATGAACTCCGGCCGCGGCTTTGCCGGCACCTCCGGGGTCCACACCCACATGACCAATTCGCGCCTGACCGACCCGGAAGTGCTGGAACTGCGCTTTCCCGTCCTGCTCGAGGATTTCCACATCCGCGAGGGCTCCGGCGGCAAAGGCAAATGGAGTGCCGGCGACGGCACCGAGCGCACCATCCGATTCCTCGAGAGGATGGAATGCGCCATCCTGTCCTCGCACCGCAACCGCCCGCCGCAAGGCCTGGACGGCGGCGGCGATGGCGAGGCCGGCTCGACCAAGGTCCGCCGCAAGGATGGCCGCATCGAAGTCCTGAAGGCTTGCGACCAGACGGTGCTGGAGGCCGGTGAAGCCGTCATTGTGACGACGCCGACGCCGGGCGGAATTGGCAAGCCCTGAACTCGCCTCAACAGGCTGTCACCGGCCTGTCATCCACCTGCGCTACCCGCTTGCGGCAAAGCAAATGGGGAATCGCCTTGCAATGACCGACATTTCCGGAGAACTGGTTTTTCGCCGCGGCAAGAAAGTTGGCAAGGCCGTCTACCAGAACCGCCCCCTTTCCAAGGCCGGCCTCTCCGAACGGCTCTTCGCCTTGCTGTTTTCCGGCCTCGTCTATCCGCAGATCTGGGAAGACCCTGACGTCGACATGGACGCGATGCAGCTTGGCCAGGGCCACCGCGTCGTCACCATCGCCTCGGGCGGCTGCAACATTCTCGCCTATCTCACCCGGTCGCCCGAAAGGATCGACGCCGTCGATCTCAACGCCGCCCACATCGCGCTGAATCGCATGAAGCTCGAGGCGGTGCGCCATTTGCCCTCGCAGGGCGACCTGTTCCGTTTCTTCGGCGCTGCCGAAACCCGTCACAATTCGCAAGCCTACGACCGCTTCATCGCACCGCATCTCGACCCGGTCAGCCGCCATTACTGGGAGCGTCGCAATTGGCGCCTCCGTCGCCGCATCGCCGTCTTCGACCGCAATTTCTACCAGACGGGCCTGCTCGGCCTGTTCATCGCGATGGGTCACCGCACCGCCAAATTCTTCGGCGTCGATCCGGCCGGCATCATGGAAGCCAAAAGCCTCGCCGACCAGCGACGCTTCTTCGACGAGGAACTGGCGCCGGTCTTCGAAAAACCGCTGCTGAAATGGGCAACATCGCGAAAAGCCTCGCTGTTCGGCCTCGGCATCCCGCCGGCACAGTACGATTCGCTGATCACCTCGGGCGACGGCACCATGGCCAGCGTGCTGAAGGCCCGGCTGGAAAAGCTCGCCTGCGATTTTCCGCTACAGAACAACTATTTCGCCTGGCAGGCTTTTGCCCGCCGCTATCCCAATCCCGGCGAGGCGGCGCTGCCCGCCTATCTCGAAAAGCGCAACTACAAGACGATCCGCAACAATGTCGACCGCGTCGCCATCCACCATGCCAATCTGATCGAATTCCTCGCCGGCAAGGATGCCGGTTCGGTCGACCGCTTCGTCCTGCTCGACGCACAGGACTGGATGACCGACGATCAGCTCAATGCGCTGTGGGCCGAAATCACCCGCACCGCGTCGACTGGTGCCCGCGTTATCTTCCGCACCGCGGCCGAACCCAGCCTGTTGCCCGGCCGGGTCTCGAATTCGCTGCTCGACCAGTGGAGCTATGCGGACGAGGCGTCGCGCGAATTCTCGGCCCGCGATCGGTCGGCCATCTATGGCGGCTTCCATCTCTATGTGAAGCAGGCCGCATGAGCACGACCGAACTACCGGCCAGGCACGGCAAACCGCCGGCCAGGCACGCCGAACCGCCGGCCAGGCACGCCGAACCGCCGGCCAGGCACGCCGAGCTGATGGACGGCGTCTACCGCTGGCAGCGCCACATCTACGACCTGACCCGCAAATATTACCTGCTCGGCCGCGACCGGCTGATCGCAGGGCTTGATGTGCCCGCAGGCGGCACCGTGCTCGAACTCGGCTGCGGCACCGGCCGCAACATCGTCCTCGCCGCCCGCCGCTATCCCGACGCCCGCTTCTTCGGCCTCGATATTTCGGCCGAAATGCTGGAAACGGCCACTGCTGCCATTGCCCGCGAAGGCCTGTCCGGCCGCGCCAAGCTGGCGCGCGGCGACGCCACCGATTTCGACGCGAAGGCCCTGTTTGCTATCGAAAATTTCGACCGCATTTTTGTCTCGTATTCGCTGTCGATGATCCCCGGCTGGGAGAAGACCGTATCCGCGGCACTTGCGGCCCTGTCGCCCGGCGGCTCGCTGCACGTCGTCGATTTCGGCCAGCAGGAGGCCCTGCCCCGCTGGTTCCGCACGCTGCTGCGCGGTTGGCTGAGAAAATTCCACGTCGAACCGCGTGAGGCCCTGCGGGACGTCCTGCAATCAGAATCTGCAAGAGTCGGCGCTACCCTTCGGTTTAGAACGCTTTATCGCGGTTACGCCTGGCTGGCTGTGATCAAGACCGCCATTTAGTTCCTCAGCACAGAGGATTTGGCTCTTTGACTGACGGTCGCTGACGACCGGCCTGCAACCGCCAATCTCCAACGTCTGCGATTAGCCGTAAGCCCCCCGTGCCTTCGTCATCCTAGGTCGAAGCAAGGAGCGAAGCGACGCGGCGCAGAACCTAGGATCCATTCCGTTACCTCGGAGCGCTGCTGCGGTGCAGGACCTTTGATCGCGGAGGGACAGCGCCCCCCTCTGTCCTGCCGGACATCTCCCCCA
>SAQL01000043.1 GCA_004020645.1 Mesorhizobium sp.
AGAAATTACTTCATCGAGGCCGGCTATGCGCCAACCTAAATTCATCCCGCTCTAGCGCAATCCTCGTCGGTTCGGCCAAGTTGCTGTGGTGGGTTCACCTCGCCTGGGCGCTGATCGGGTTTGTCCGCATCTATCTCGTGTTCGAGCGAAAGCCGCGCGAGGCGCGCCTTCTGCAGGACCTCGTCGTCGGCGCCATCTATGTTGGGATGCTGCTGTCCATCCTGGCGTTCGTCTTCGGTGCGCCGGTCGGAACGCTGATCGCCACCTCGGGCGTCTTTGCCATCGTACTCGGACTGGCGCTCCAGAATACGCTGAGCGACGTCTTTTCGGGCATCGCGCTCACCCTCGGCCGACCTTATGTGCTTGGGGACTGGATCGTCCTGAGCGACGGCACCGAAGGCCGCGTCGTGGAGACCAACTGGCGATCGACCCACCTGCTCACTTTGGCGCACAACGTGGTGGCGCTGCCGAACAGCTTCCTCGCGAAGCTAGGGCTGACCAATGTCAGCAGCCCTGAGGAGAGCCATGGGCTGTCCGTCACGATAAGATTGGCGCCGACCAAGATGCCGGCGATCGTCGCGGACGTCATGAACGCGGCCTTACAAAGCAGCAACACAATACTGAGGGAGCCGCCGCCAGTGGTCGCCATCAAAGCTCTGGATGCGACGGCGATCGAGGTCGATTTGTTTTTTCGGGTCGCAAATGTTGGCCAGCGTATTCCAGCGACGAACGAAATCTTCGATCTTGTCTACCGTCATTCCAAGTCCGCGGGTTTGCGGCTGGCAACGCCACCCTCCTCTTCGATTCTCATGAATGACTTGCCGAACGAAGAGACGGCAAATCTCCCAGAAGTCACGCCCATCAAGCTTATAAATGCCATACCAGTATTCTCGGCGTTGACGGACAACGAAAAAGAAGCCCTCGCGGCAACGGTTACGGTGCGCACCTATCGCAAGGGCGACATCATAGCACGACAGGGAGAGATGCTGCCCTCCCTGATGATTGTTCGGACGGGCATCATTGTCCGAGAGCGCGGCGAAGATGACGCCCATCCGCAGGAGATCGGCCACCTCGCTCCCGGCCATTTTTTCGGAGAGACGGGTCTGCTCGCGGGCATTGGCGAGACCTCGACCTTGCGCGCAACGAGCCACGTCGTGGTCTACGAGATTGACCAGCAAAGCTTCGCGCCCCTGCTGCTCGACCGGCCCGAAATGGCTGAAGATCTTGCGGCGGTCCTCTCAGCCAGGATGTCCCTCGGCGGTAGCCGCACCGGACAAGAGCACACGGAGTCGAAATTCGCGCTGCTCAAAGCCATGCAGACGATCTTTCACCCAGCACCGTTCCGGCGCGTTTCGAGCGCCGGCAGACCGGGCCTACAAGAAGGGAGGTAGCCATGAGCATCCGACAAACCGGCGTCACAGATATCGATGTGCCGGTGTCCAGTGAACCTGTGAGCGGTTTCAAGGTACGGCGCGTATTGCCCTCCAGGCATGGGCGAATGGTCGGCCCCTTTGTCCTTTTCGACCAGATGGGGCCAGCCGTGTTCAATACCGGCCAGGGTGTGGACGTGGGACCGCATCCCCATATCGGCTTGGCGGCCATGACCTACCTGGTCGATGGGGAGATCGTCCACCGGGACAGTCTCGGTAAGGTGCAGGCGCTCCGCCCCGGTGAAGTCAGCTGGATGACGGCCGGTTCGGGGATCGTCCATTCCGAGCGGACGCCGCCGGAGGCTCGAGCGTCCGGAAGCAATTTTTTCGGCATTCAGGCCTGGGTTGCCCTTCCTTGCAGGCATGAGGAAGCCGCCGCCGATTTTGCCCATTACAGTGAGCCGGAGATACCGAGGACATGTGCCAGAGGCGTCGAATTCACCTTGATCGCCGGAGCATCGGACGGTTTGGTCTCGCCGGTAAGAACCTTCTCCGACACGGTGTTCGCCGAAATCGTGCTGACCAGCGGCGCACGATATCAGGTCAAGCCCGGACATCGTGAGCGGGCGGTCTATGTCGTCGCCGGCGAGGTCGAGATCGTCGGCCGGCCGGGCTCGTTCCGTGAAGCCGAACTGATATTGCTGGAACCAGGCGCCGAGATCGTGCTCAAGGCGCCAGCCTTTCATTCAACACGACTGATGCTGTTGGGAGGCGAGCCCTTTTCCGAACCGCGGCACGTCTATTGGAACTTCGTATCCTCCTCAACCGAGCGCATCGAGCAGGCCAAGACCGATTGGCGTGAACGCCGTTTCCCGGAAGTGCCGGGGGAGGAATTCACTCCTCTGCCGGAGGATTGACCAGGGCAAATCGCTTGCCCTGATCTGCCTGGCAGCATGCGACCGCAGGCGCGGTTCTTGACGGCGGAAACTCTGTTCTTGGCCAGCTAAGCGACTTGCCGCTGCATCGAGCGAATCCTGGTCATGGTGTCATCGTCGAGCAGACCGTCGAACCAGAGGTCGAACATGGTCTCGAGCAGGAACTCGTCGTAACTGGCTTCCGAAAACAGCGTCAGCGACGCGTGCAGTTTGCCGGCGTCGATATCGCCGAAGACGGTGCTGGCGCTGCAGTTGATAAGCCTCTGCAGCGTGGTTACGCATTCGCGCTAACGACCGCCCAGCAGCGGCGAGGAGATATAGGCGTTCGCCTCGTCGAGCGATCTTGATCGCGTAAGCCTCAAGCGCGGCCTCGCTTCCGCTGGAGGCCAGCCTGGGGAAAATGAACTCCATGTAGGGAGTACACATCATTCCCCGACGCAGGATGCCGATAGCATCTTCGTAAACCGGTTCCTGTGCGTGAACCATGGCGGCTCACCCGATCTTTGCCGAAGCACCAACTCCGCTCACGATCATCCGGCGAGAACGTCTGAATATTGCGGGTTCTTGACGAGGAACTGGCCCATGAACGGACATTTCGGGATCGCCTTGCGACCGGTCTTTCGGAGCAGCTCAAACGTGCCATGCGCCAACTGCGATGCGATCCCCTGTCCGGAAAACTCTGAAGGAACCTCGGTGTGGATCAGAACAACCCGTCCGTTCTCGAGACGATAGGAGGCCGCAGCGATTGCTCCGTCCGCAATAGGCAGCTCGAAACGATGTTGTTGCGGATTTTCCGTGACCTTCGCGTTCATTTTAGATCCTCGACTTTGCCGGGTCTGTCTGCAGAGGGCAGATGAAGCAAACCTGAATAAGATTGCCCAGATCATGAACAATGCCGGCCGTCGACTGCTCTGCCGGCGGGTCGGACAGGGGAACATCAGTAGTCCGGTCAAAGACATGATTGTCGGCAGCGCCTGATCTTGTTTCCGCGCCTGACATTTTCATGCCCTCTTTTGTTCGATCGACCCCTGTCAATCCGGTCGTGTGAGGACACTATATTGAGGAGCATTTTCGGGTCGATTGGATGGAGGACGAGGGCGAGCCATACGGCGGTATATGTCTCGCTGCAGTTTTCGCCGGATTGATCGCCATGGCGCTTATTGAGACCGGTGAAGGGAGACACTGACAGCCGAAGCCAGTCGGCCGCGCACTCCGTGCCGCCTTGGACGCGCTGTCTGGGAACGTCGGCGCGGCCGGCGATGCGTTCGATCGATGCCGGGAACCTACCCGTGCGCCGACCACCGGCTACAGCTGCCACTCCCCCGGGTGCATCATCCTAGACTTTCGGATCGCCTGACCGAGCCGTCCGTCGAATATTTTCGCGCGCCAAGTGGGCGCATTCTTCTCGGTATCGGACGACCCGCCGCACAGGAGAAGACACGTGCACAAGATCATCAGAGCTCTGGCCCTTGTTTACGCATGTTGCGTGTCGGACAGCGCGACGGCGCAGGCCGCGGACCATCAGGCAAAACCGACGATCGTGCTGGTGCACGGGGCCTTTGCTGAATCGTCGAGCTGGAACGGCGTCATCAGCGAGCTCAACCGGGACGGTTTCCGGACCATCGCTGCGGCCAACCCACTTCGCGGCGTTGCAAGCGATGCGGCCGCCGTATCGGCCGTCATCGGATCCATCGGCGGACCGGTCGTCCTGGTAGGCCATTCTTACGGCGGGCCAGTCATCACCGAGGCAGCTAACGGGAAGAACAATGTGAAAGCGCTGGTCTATGTGGCCGGGTTCGCCCCGGACAAAGGCGAGTCCAGTCTCACGCTTTCGGGGAAGTTCCCAGGCAGCACGCTTGGCGAGGCGCTCCTGCCGGTGGCGCGGCCGGATGGAGGACAGGACCTCTACATCCAGCCGGAAAAGTTTCACGTGCAGTTCGCGGCCGATGTGCCGGCGGCGCAGGCCAGCCTGATGGCGGCGACACAACGCCCGGTGGCTGACGCCGCCCTGGCAGAACCCTCCGGCGCGCCTTCTTGGAAGACAATTCCATCCTACGCGATCTACGGCTCGGCGGATCGGAATATCCCGCCGGCGGTCATGAAGTTCATGGCCGAGCGCGCGCATTCGGTGAAGACCATCGTCGTCGAGGGCGGGTCGCACGCGCTGATGGTCTCGCGTCCAGAAGCGATCGCCTTGCTCATAGAGGAAGCCGCATCGGCGCAGTGACGAAACCGGCCGCCTCGCGCCGGCTGCATTCAACAAGTGCAAGCCCCCAGGAGACATCGACATGAAAATCGTGGTCATTGGCGGCACTCGGTACATCCGGTTAGCGACCGTCGAGAGGTTGCGTCAACAGGGGCACGACGTCGTGGCGGCGTCGCCGCAACGTCGTGCCCTCACAACAGCGGCACCTCATGATCCCGGCCACGCTGGCAGACCTCTTCGGGAATCCCTCGAGAACACCGCCTCCGTCCTGCGCCACCTATGGCACAGCCGACATCTTTGGCTTCGGCTACTTCGGCAGCGCCTCGGAGGTTCTGGGTTGGGGCCAAGCGAGGGAAGGCTGCGAAGACAGTGTCGCTTGAGCCAAGCCCTTGCGCTGGCGGTCGAGCGAGTCGCGGACGCGCGTCGCTCTCATCGAGGAATTCAGGGCCGGCACGGTTAGAGCCGCCGGCGTTGTTCCAAGTAGATCTTTTCGAAGTCAGAACAGGAGAATGACATGAAAATCGTAATCATCGGTGGCACCGGACTTATCGGCTCCAAGACCGTCGCAAGGCTGAGCGTGAAGGGCCACGACGTGTTGGCGGCGTCGCCAAGTGGCGGCGTCAACACCTTCACCGGTGAAGGATTGGATAAGGCTCTTGCCGGGGCGGAGGTTGTCATCGACCTCGCCAATTCGCCGTCGTTCGAGGACAAGGCCGTTCTCGAGTTCTTCGAAACAGCCGGAAAGAACCTGCTCGCGGCGGAGAAGGCCGCCGGCGTGAAGCATCACATTGCGCTCTCGGTAGTCGGGGCGGAGCGCCTGCCCCGCAGCGGCTACCTGCGCGCCAAGATGGCTCAGGAGAAGCTGATCAGGGAGTCGGGAATTCCCTACACGATCGTTCACTCGACCCAGTTCTTCGAGTTCCTTGGCGGCATTGTGCAGTCGGCAACCGTCGGCGACACGGTCTCGGTATCGTCGGCCTACTTCCAGCCCATCGCCGCAGAGGATGTTGCAGAGGTGATGGCTGACGTGGCGCTCTCCCAGCCGATTAACGGCGTGATGGAGATCGGCGGCCCCGAGCCCTTCCGCATGAACGAACTGGTCTTGCGTTTTCTGCAGCTCGCCAACGATCCCAGGAAGGTGATCGGTGATCCTCATGCGCTCTATTTCGGGACCGAGCTAGACGACCGCTCGCTTGTCCCGGGCGCGGGCGCCCGCATCGGTTCGACGCCGTTCGAAGACTGGTTCGACCACGCCCCGTCTCGGCGAAGCGGTGTTGCGGCGTAACGGCGGCATCACCCGCAAGGGAAACGACGATGGACCACAAGCTGCCTTTTGCGCCTCAGGCAAGTCGCCGAGCCCTCCTCCTCGGCGCAGCGGCCGCCGGCATTGCAACCGGCCTGCCCAAATATGCGCTCGGGCAAGGGACAGCCGGCCAGGAATCGAACTCATCCCTCTCTCAAGAAGGATCGAAAGATATGAGCACTATCACCACCAAGAATGGCACCGAGATCTACTACAAGGACTGGGGTCCGAAGGATGCCCAACCGATCGTCTTCCACCACGGCTGGCCGCTCAGCGCCGACGACTGGGACACGCAGATGCTTTTCTTCGTCGGGCATGGATATCGCACCATAGCCCATGACCGGCGCGGGCACGGCCGTTCCGCGCAGGTGAGCGACGGTCACGATATGGATCACTATGCTGCCGACGCGGCGGCGGTGGTCGAGCATCTCGGCCTGAGGGGCGCAATCCATATCGGCCACTCGACCGGCGGCGGCGAAGCCGCTCATTACGTCGCCCGCCACGGCAACGGGCGCACCGCGAAGCTCGTCCTCATCGGCGCGGTGCCGCCAATCATGGTCAAGACGCCGGCCAATCCTGGCGGCCTTCCGATCGAAGTGTTCGACGGGCTGCGCAAGTCGCTCGCCGACAACCGCGCGCAGTTCTACATCGATTTCCCATCGGGCCCCTTCTACAGCTTCAATCGGCCGGGCGCGAAAGCGAACCCGGGCATCATCCAGAACTGGTGGCGGCAGGGCATGATGGGCAGCGCCAAGGCGCACTACGACGGCATCAAGGCGTTTTCGGAAACCGATTTCACCGACGACCTCAAGATCATCGACGTGCCGACACTCGTCATGCACGGCACGGACGATCAGATCGTGCCCATTGCCGATTCCGCGCCGTTATCCGCAAAGCTTCTCAAGAACGGCACGCTCAAGATCTATGAGGGCTTTCCACACGGGATGTGTACCACGCATGCCGATGTGGTGAACGCCGACTTGCTCACCTTCATCAGGTCCTAGGCTCGCGCCGTGTCCTGAGGCGATAGCCCGATCGCCGGCCGTCCTCCCCTCCGGCCGGCGATCACCCCAATCTCAACCGCAAACTGGAGCCAGACAAATGATCCGGAGTATACTCTACAGCACCGCCGCTCTCGCGGCGTTCATCGCCACCGCCGCGCTGGCCGACAATACGGCTGGCGCCTTCAAAAACGTGAAGCTCGTTTATGATCAGCCGCTTCCGAACGTGCCCGGCAAGAGCATGAGAGGTGTGCTTGTCGACTATGAGCCAGGCGGCAACTCGCCCGCGCATCTCCATCCCAAATCTGCTTTCATCTACGCCACGGTTCTCGAAGGGGCGATCAAGAGTCAGGTCAATGATGGCCCGGTGGTCACCTATCGCGCCGGCGAGAGCTGGTCCGAATATCCCGGCGATCGTCACCGCGTCAGCCAGAATGCCAGCGCGACTGACCCCGCCCGGCTGCTGGCCGTCTTTATCGTCGACACCGGCGAGACCGAACTTGTGCTCCCCTACGAAGAATAAGGTCGGAATCTATCGCCCTGTTTGAACAGGAAAGCGCCGCGCCGCCGGAGCGTTTGAAGCGCTCGGCGGCACGGCACGCAACCAAGGAAGGCGCCATGCTCATCGGCAAACTGCATGCCTTCACGTCGTCGCGCCTGGCCGTGATCGACTTGGATGCAACGGTGCAAGCGGCCGCCCTTTCCCTGTCCAGGCCTGGCATCGGCCTCGTTGTGGTATGCAATGCAGGCGGAGGCGCGGAGGGTGTGCTCAGCAAATCCGATCTCGTGCGCCATCTCACCGGCCCGGCGTCCAAGACACCGCCAGTGTCCGACCTGATGAACAGATCCATTGTCGCCTGCAGTCCGCAGGACGATGTCCACGACGTATGGCAGACCATGGCGGCGCGAAGCTTGCAGAACATTCCGGTCATCGACATCGGCGCCAGGCCTCTCGGCATACTGGACATACGAGACGCGATGAAAGTGTTGTTTGAGCAGGAAGAAATGCAGGAGCGGATGCTCTTCAATTATGTCACCGGCGTCGGCTACCGCTAGCCGCTTTGCCTGCAGCGATACCGCTACTCCTCCAGGAATATCCTCCCCAGAAGGACAATGAACATGAAACTATACTACAGTCCGCTTGCCTGCAGTCTTGCCGATCACATCGCCCTACTCGAGGCTGGCGCGCCATTCGAGCGGGAGAGCGTCAACCTGAAGACCAAGCGGACGGCATCGGGGGCCGATTTCAACGCTGTAACGCGAAAGGGCTACGTTCCGGCGCTGGTGCTGGACAGCGGAGAAATCCTCACAGAGAACATCGCCGTCCTCGATTGGCTCGCCACGGAGTATCCAACGCTCGGTATTCCAGGAAACCTTGGCCGCACGCGCGTGCTAGAAGCGCTGGTTTTCATCTCGACCGAGGTGCACCGCAGCTTCAAGCCGATGTGGCATGCAAGCAGCGAAACCCAAAAAGGCACAGGCAAGAGCGACGATCTCGAAGCTGCTGGACATACTTTCGGAGAGCCTTGCGGGCAACTACCTGTTTGGCGCAACGCCCAGCGTGGCCGACTTTTACCTTTTCGTGATGCTGCTATGGGCCGAGCGCTTCGACGTCTCCGTTCCCGCGCAGCTGGTCGCACTGCGTCAGCGCATGGCGAACCGTCCGGCCGTGCAAGAGGCCATGCGGCATGAGGGGCTGATCTCGGCAAATGACCGCGAAGCCTCCACCGCCGCCTGACGAGGCGATGCCCCCCTCTTCGCAGCCTTCGGCGGTTCCGATCGATTGGACGCCAATGGGAGCGGCTTGGTGGCTGACCGAGCGCCGGCATCAGAGGTCCAGCACCAGGATGTGCAACTCGGCGAGGCGTTGGAGCTGACCTTCCCAGCGAGCGATCTGATCGCGGTGTTCGTTCCGGAGCGCCCGCGGAACATCCATCAATCCGACAATTTGCCGGAAGCTGGCCAGCAGCGGGACCATGTCAACACTGGATGACAATGCCGTCATCATAACCGGCGAAAGTTCCGGCATCGGCAGGGCCGCGGTGCCAGGGGTGATCAGCCAGGTGAACGCCGTCGACGGCGGCCTTGGCCTCACGTGAGCGGCTGACTGAACACCTCTAACGAGATCTTTTTCGTCCGTGCCGGCCGGTTCGGTCTCTCCCGGCCGTTTCGCCCTTCGCTGGCGGCGCGCCGTTCGTCAGGCGTGCTAAACCCCGTCGGACGACGCGGGGATCGGCTCATGCCACAGTCCTCGCCCCGCCGGCCACGCGCATCGGCGCGGGCAGAGTTTCCCATGCCCGGATCAACTCACCGATGGAAGCGGCCTCCATCTTGCGCATGACGTTGCCGCGGTGCAGCTTTACCGTCACCTCACTAATGCCGAGGTCGAAGGCGATCTGCTTGTTGAGGCGCCCGCGCGCCACCTGATGCAAAACCTCGCGCTCGCGTGGCGTCAGCGTCTCAAAGCGTTCGACATTGCGCTTGACGACCGCAGCTTCCGCCCGCCGCGCGGCATCCATCGCAATGCCCGCAATAACAGCGTCAAGCAGCGTTTGGTCCCGCACCGGCTTGGTGAGAAAATCCACAGCCCCGGCCTTCATCGCCTGGACGGTCATCGGAATGTCGCCATGCCCGGTCAGGAAAATGACTGGCTTGGGGTTGCCGCTTTGGGCCAGATGCCGCTGCAGATCGAGACCGCTCGCTCCCGGCATGCGCACATCGAGGATCAGACAACCGGCGCTATCCAGTACGTCGGCATCGAGCAATTCGCGCGTCGAGCTGAAACAGACATGCTGGAACCCGGCGGAAAGTATCAATTCGGACAGCGCCTCCTGAACAGACGCATCGTCATCCACAATGATAACGAGGGGCTGTTCCGCTTCGCGACTGCGCTGCGATGACATCGGCGCCCATCTCCGTAAGTGCGGTGGCTGCTCAACCCTCATGTTCATCTCCATTTTTCGATTTGCCCAATACATTGCCGATGGCTGCCAGCATGACCTTCGCATCGAAGGGCTTACGGAAGCACCCGCTGACGCCCTGGACTCTGTCCGCATCAGCAATCTCGTGGCGCCCGGTGATCAGGAACACCGGCAGGTCCGGACGCACCTTCTTCACCAGATCACAAAGTTCGAAGCCGTCCATGCCGGGCATCCCGATGTCGGTGATGAGCACGTCAAGGCCGGACAGCCCGCTGACGAGCAATGATCGCGCTGACGAGAAGCTGCGGGCCGCATAGCCGGCGGACTCCAGCAGATCCTCCAGCGACTCGAGTAGCCTTGGATCGTCATCGACAACGGCCACGACAGGTCTTCCCTTGGTCACGCCCGGTTCCCTCCCGCTCGGCGCGAGTGGGTGATCGGTATCTCCAGTCGCTGCGCGATACGCACGAGATCGGCGAGCGATGACGCCGCCATTTTCTGCATCACGTTCCTTCTATGGATCTGCAGCGTGACCTCGCTGATTCCGAGTTCAGCGGCTGCCTGTTTGTTGAGAAGGCCGCTCACCACGAGCGGCAGCACCTCGCGTTCGCGCGGCGTCAGGTCGAGATAGCGTTGCTCCAGCGCCACCAGTTCAGCACGCGCGGACCTCCTTTCCCGATCTTCGGCGAGCGCCGCCTGGATTGCAGCCATGAGATCCGCATCACTGAAAGGCTTGGTGAGAAAGTCCACGGCGCCATGCTTGATCGCCTGGACGGAGGACGGGATGTCGCCGTGCCCTGTTATGAAAACGATCGGCGGATGATCTCCCTTTGATATCTGCCTCTGCAGATCCAGGCCGTTGATGTCGGGCAGCTCGACGTCGAGGATGAGGCATGCCGGGATGTCCGGCTTGTTTGCACCGATGTATTCGCTGGCCGATCCGAACGCAGCGGCGCGGATGTCGTGCGAATCCAGCAGCTCGCTCAGCGCCTCCCGCAGGCGCGCATCGTCGTCCACGATGAAGACGATATGGTCATCTGTGGTCATGGCGCCGCTTTCACTTCAATCGGCAAGGTGAAGACGAACGTCGCCCCCTGTGGTTCGTTGTTCTCCGCCCACAGGCGTCCGCCGTGCGATTCGACGATCGATCGGCAGATCGCGAGCCCCATGCCCATTCCGTTCCCCTTCGTCGTGAAGAACGGTTCGAATATGTTGTCGGGAAACTCGATCCCCGCGCCACGATCGCTGATCTCCGTCTGAACCACATCGCCTATGCGGCGCACACGGACCTCAAGAACCCGGTCGCCCGTGATGGCGTCCATGGCATCCATGCCGTTGCGAATGAGGTTCACCAGAACCTGCTGGATGTGTATGCGGTCCAGCGCGACGAGCGGCAGGTCGCTTTCGACGTCGATATCCATGCGGACGCGTCGCCGCGCCGCTTCCTCGGCCATGAGGTTGCGCGCCTCGACGATAACGCCACTGAGCGCCGTAGAACTCCTTGCCTCGCCGGATTGTTTGAACAAAGCGCGGATGCGACTCACGACGTCGGCGGCCGCATTTGCGTCACGAATAATGCGCTCCACTGTCTTCTGCGCACGCTCGAGATTTGGCGGCTCAGCCATAAGCCATCGCTGGCAGGCATGCGAGTTCGCCACCACGGCCGCCAGCGGCTGGTTTACTTCGTGCGCGATGGAAGCAGAGAGCTCAGCAAGGCTCGCGGCCTGACTCGCTCGTGCAAGGCTCTCTTGCGCCAGCCGCAGCTCTTCCTCCGCCCGAACCTCATTTTCAACATCGAGGCAGATGACATTCCACTGCACGATAGTCCCTTCGGTATTGCGCATCGGCGCTGCGCGTGTCTCGACCCAGCGATACTCGCCGTCGAACCGCCGCAGGCGGTGCCTGCGCGCATAGGGCTCGCCGGTGGACAACGAATGAGCATATCCTCCCTTGACGCCCGCCAAGTCATCGGGATGCACACCGGCGTCAAGCGTGCCGGCCAGCCGGGACTTTCCGGTGCCGTCCAATCGCTCAAGCTCATACCCCAGGAACTCGCGGAGCTGCTGGCTACGATAGACCGGCTCGCCATCCGGGGCCGCGCAATCGATCATCGCCGGCAGCGTTTCAACGAGTTGCCAGAGGAAGCGCTCCCGCTCTTGCAGCGCTTCCTGAGAAGTCACGAAATCATCGATATCGACATTGGCGCCGAACCACCGGATGATGCGGCCGCTCTCGTCACGGAGTGGTTCAGCACGCCCCTCCGTCCAGCGGTATGAACCATCCCACCGGCGGTTGCGAAACTTCAGCTCGAACGGTTCGCCCGTGCTGAAGGAATGGGTCAAGGCCTGCAGCAAAGGGGCCCTGTCTTCTGGATGGACGATGGTCCGGATCGCACTGGGCAGGCCTCCGTCGGCATCAAAATCATCCAGCTTCAGGCCGATATAGTCCATCATCGTTTTGTTGATATATGCAGGGTCCCCGCCAGGAGTGACGCACCAGATCTGCACGGGCACGGTGTCGATGAGCTGTTGAAGCTGACGTTCCCGGTCGCGCAGCGCTTCCTGCGCGCGCATCTCATCGTCGATGTCAATGGAAATGGCATACCATTGCATGATGGCGCCGCTTTGGTCCCGCACCGGTTCCCCGCGGCCGTCCACCCAGCGATACGCGCCATCCGCGTGACGCATGCGGTACTTCATGGAGTAGGGCTCCCCGGTGGCGAAGGAGTGGCGGACGGTCTCCAGCAAACGTGCGGCATCTTCCGGATGGACGAGGGTCGTTATGGCTGCCGCCAGTCGGCTCATGTCCGGCTTGTCCAGTTGGGCCAGGTCGTTCAAGCCGAAGAAGTCGAGCAAGCGCTTGTTGAAGAAGGTCGGCTCGCCTTTCGGCGTCAGACGCCTGATATGGACGGGAACCATATTTACGAGCTGCGAGAGCTCGCGCTCCCTGTCGCGCAAGGCTTCTTGCGCACGCACCTCATCATCGATGTCGAGCGAAACGCCGTACCATTCCGCGACCTCACCGTCTTCGTTACGCCGAGGCTCTACCCTGCACTCCGCCCAGCGGTACGCGCCGTGCTGTTCGCGCCAACGAAATCGCATCGTGGACATGCCACCGGTTTCGAAGCAATTCCGTAGGGTGTTCTGTACCTCGGGAGCATCTTCGGGATGGATCAGCTCCTGCAGCAGTTGCTCGATGCGCGGCTCTCCGAGAGCTTCGAAATCCGCGATGACGGAGCGGAAATGGTCCTGGTAGCGCTTGTTGAAGTAAACCGGTCCGCCCGTAGGCTTTGCGCTCCAGATCCGGACTGGTACGGCATCGATCGTCTCCTGAAGCTGCCGCTCGCTCCGCCGCAGCGCCTCTTCGGCATGCATCTGATCGTCTATGTCGTGACAGAGCCCGTACCACTGGACGATGCGCCCGTCCTGGTCCCTCATCGGCTCGGCGCGGCTCGACATCCAGCGGTAGACCCCGTCTTGACGGCGCAAGCGATACCGCATCGCAAGGACCTCGCCGGTGGCGAGACAATGGCGGAGCGTGTCCGAGAACGCTGCTCTGTCGTCCGGATGGACGCCGGCCTCTATCATCGCTGTCATGCGGCTCATGCCCGGCTTGATCGTATCCGCCACGTCCAGGCCGAGAAAATCGACCATGCGCTTGTTGAAGAAAATCGGCTCGCCGTCGGGCGCGAGACGCCAGACGTGGCTTGGAACCATATCGACAAGCTGCGAAAGCTCCCGCTCCCGGTCGCGCGATGTGACCAGCGCCAGCTGACGCTGCCGAGATATGGCCGCCACGATGAGCGCCGAAAATGCCGAGATTGCCAGGAAAAGCTGCAGCATGACCTGCCTTTGTCTCTGGAACTCGGGAGCGCCGACAAACTGGCTATCTCCAGATATCGTAAGTGTCATCGTGATCAGGGCAAGGAGCGTCAAGGCGACGGCGGCGCCTCTGAACTCGAAGCGCGCCGCGGCCCAAAGAAGGGGCGGCATGATGATGTAGGGGGTGGGCAGGTAGACGTCGCTCAAGGAAAGCGCGGCGACCCCCAGGAAGATCAGACCCAGGACGCTGGCTTCTACCGGCTGCGCGGGAGAGAGTTGGGTTTTGCTGCGCCAATACTGGATCACGACCAGTGCCGGTGGCGCTACGAGCAGGATTCCGGTGGCGTCTCCAATCCAAAACAGCGGCCATACCGCCGTGAAGGTTTGCGATTCCACGCCAAACCACGCAAGCGTCGCGCTTCCGACCGTCGCGCTGACGAGCGGCGCAACTCCAGCGCCTAGTACGACGAATGCGAGGACTTCCTGTAAAGTTTCAAGCCGAACCGGACGCCCGCATGCCCGGTTCACAAGCGTTGCGCCGACAGCCGCGCCAAGGGCGTTGCCGATATAGATTAGAAAGCCCACAGGCAGCGGACTGTGGAACCACACGAACTGCGCGAACATCTCCGCCAGGCAACCCGCCAGTATCCACCACGGCCAACTGTAAGGAGAGGTGAGGATGAGCGTCGCGATGAAAACGCCGCCCGGAGGCCAAATGGAAACCGTTATTCCGGGGACGATTGCGAGCGCCTGGGCGAACCCGCAGCCCAAGACATATGCCGAAAAAAAGAGCCCCAGATGAAGGAATTGCGGGCGCGACCAGACGGACATCATCGGTTTCTCCTGCCGGGCAAAGAAGGGCTGGGGATTGTCAACGCTGCGTGTAGCACGTCTCCGCGATATCTGGGCTGGCGAACTCATGATCTCGGCCGGCGAACTCATGGCCCACTCTAATTCGGCGCCCCCCCGGCTGCACCTCATGGAAATCCATGAGGCGTGGCCGAAGCGTACCTGGCCTAGCCCTCAGGATGATACTGCCTAGACCAGCCGAGTGGCGACATGGCCTCTCGCATGATGGCTCGGCCCGGCGCGTCCCGGCATGATTTGCAGGCGATAAACCGCCTTGAAGGAGACATTCATGAATATCGCCACCAAACCGACGGCGCAGGCCGGGACCAAGCATGGGCCCCGTGTTAACTGGGCCGAGCAATCTCCGGAACTCGTGAAGAAGTTCACCGGGGTTGCCACGGCTCTCCGTGCAAGCTCGATCGAGGAGTCCATCCTCAATCTTGTCAATATTCGTGCTTCGCAGCTCAACGGCTGCTCCTTCTGCCTCGATATGCACGTCAAGCAGGCAAAGATGCACGGCGAGCGCGAACTGCGCCTCTACCACATGGCCGCCTGGAGGGATTCGACCCTGTTCGCCCCACGCGAGCGCGCCGCACTCGCATGGACGGAAGTCCTGACCAAGCTGCCGGACCAGGGCGTTTCCGATGAGATCTATGAGCGCGTCCGCACGCAGCTGTCGGAAAAGGAGATCTCCGATCTTAGCTTCGCTGTCATGCTGATCAACTCGTGGAACCGCCTCAACGTCGGCTTCAAGACCGTGCCGGGTTCCGCCGATGCAATGTATGGCCTGGACAAGGCGGGGCTCAATTAGCCCGCTACAGACCGGCGGCGCGGCTGTCGCCGTGTCGCCGCTGATCCCTGCCGGTGCGCAATAACCCGCCGGGGACGCGCTATCGACAACCATGCGTATCGCCGAATCGCTGCGGCCGGCTTCCGCCGCGTTTGCCGCCACTGCCGGCCAGTGCGCCATTCCCACGCTCATTTCACGACAATCCGAGAACTCACCCAGGACTTGTCCGGACACTCGCCCTGCGAGCTAGCTCGGCCGTCTCGCGTTTCATTCCATCACGCCGGCCAAATTTCCAAATTCCAATGCCAGCTCATCGGCCTCGGGCCCTTGCCCATGTCATGGCTGCCAATCGATCACACCGCACCGCGGGCATCCACGACATGGCTGGCTGGCGAGAATCTTTCCAGGGGGCGTTTGTCACGCTGGCAACTGTGCGTCTTCCATTTGCCTCTGACTCCCTTCGACAAGGGCGTTCGAGGCCAAGGTTGAAGGCGGCAAGCTCGGGGTCATGTCGGGCGTCGGCGCGATCGGCATCGGAACCGCCCTCAGCGCCAAGGACGACTGTTCCGTGCGCTTTCTCATGTATCGGGCGAGGCCGATCTTGATCGTGACCATCACGGGCGCGGCAACCACGAACAGCAGCGCGACTGCGTTGAACGCGGTGTCGAAGGCGATCACTGTGGACTGACCGGCGACCGCTCTGCCCAGCAGGCTCGTCGCTGCCCGGCCAGCTGCCACGGGATCCATTCCTTTTGCCGCGAGCATGGCTGTCGTCGTTGCCAGGCGCTCGCTGACCGCGGGAATGCCCGCGGTGACGTTGGCGCCGAGCATCGCGACATTCGCGGCGACGTTATTCTCGATCAATGTCTGCAGCCAGGCGACACCCATGAGGCCGCCGAGCTGGCGACCCGTATTGAAGAGGCCTACGCCGGATGCGAGGTTTTGGTGGTTGAGCTTGCCGAAAGCGATGAGAGTGATCGACAGGAACAGGAAGCCGAGGCCGAGGCCACGCAACAGAATGGCTGGCATCATGTCGTCCGCGCCGCTTTCGATGGTCGAACCGGACAGCATCCACATCGCAACCATGATCATCAGGATTCCGAAGGGCACCGTGGCGATCGGAGGAATGCGGCGGACCTGCATGAGGAAAGCAGCGATGAGGAGCGCGCCGATGAAAAGTGCGCCGCTCGGCAACAGGAGCAGGCCGGCGTCGGTTGGCGTGAACGCAAGGACGGACACGGCGAACGACGGGATCAGGAACGCGCTCCCGAACAAGGCGGCGCCGGCGACGAAACTGACGATGAAGGCGAAGGAAAAATCGTCCGACCGGAACGGGGTGAAGTCCAGCAGGCCCTGACCTTTGGCGATCATTTGTTGGCCGAGAAATGCCAGCAGAGTGGCCGCGCCGACCACCGTTAGGCAGACGATGTGACGTTCTTCGAACCAGTCCCATCGGCTGCCTTGGCCGAGCACGTATGTGAAGCAGAACAGTGCGGTCGAGAGGAGCGAGAAGCCAAGCCAGTCGAACGGGCGGGGTCCGGCTTTGACGGGCGCCGGGCAGTCCGCGAGCAGCAAGAATCCGGCGGCCGCCAGCGCCACCGGGACGACGCTGAAGAAGATCCACATCCACGACTGGCTGTCGAGCAACCAGCCCTCAAAGGCTGGGGCGATTGTCGCGGGGGCAACGACCGAACCGATTGCGAACAGGGCCTGAAGGATCGGCTGGTGGCGTCGCGGATAAGCGAGAAAAATGATCGTCTGACCCGCGACGAGCAGGACGCCTCCGGAGAAGCCTTGCATTACGCGGAGCACAACCAGCAGATCCAGTTGCGTTGTGATGGCGGCAAGGGCGCAGGCTGCGCCCATGGCTATGGTCGAGCTGACGATCAGACAGCGTGGACTGACGCGGTTCATCAGCCAGGCGGCGGCCATGAACCCGATCAGCTTCGGAGCGGTATATCCCACATCGAGCCAGGCGAACTCATCGGGAGTTGCATAGGTGTCGCCGATGATATCGCCACGCCCGAGCGACAGGACTGTGCTGGCGATCGCCTCTGTCAGAGTGGCGAGTATTATGCCCGCGACGAGAAGGGCTCCTGTTGCTGGTCGGTTGCGGTCCGGGATGGCGATGACCACTGCGGTCATGAGTCTCTACCGCGATCAATCTCGACACGCGCGGACAGGCCGGGCACGAGGCGACCGGGCAGCGGATTGCCGATAAATCGGATCTTGACCGGAACGCGCTGAACGACGCGAACGAAGTTTCCTGTCGCATTGTCTGCGGGGAGCAAACTGAAGGCAGACCCACTGCCGGGCGCAAAGCTGTCCACCATCCCTTCAAACGTCTCGTTTGGGTAGCCATCGATGGTGACGCGGACGTGTTGACCGGGCTGGATATGTTTAATCTGGGTTTCCTTGAAGTTCGCCACGACCCACAGATCATTGACCGGAACAATATCGAGCAGAGAGGCACCCGGCGCCACAAGCCGGCCGATGCGAACCTGGCGGTTGCCGACGACGCCGTCTACCGGCGCGCGAACCACGGCGTTGTCGAGGTCGATTTGAGCGAGTTCCTCCGCGGCCCGGGCCTGCGCTACCGCGGCAACGGCGGCTTCGCGCTGGGCGTCGAGCACGGCGATGCGCTGCCGCTGTGCCTCCAGTGCTGCCGATGCCGCCGCCACGGCCGCTTCGGCCCTCGACCGCGCGGCATCGCTTTCGTCGACCTCGGCCTGGCTTACGGCGTGGGTACGAATAAGTTCGCGGCGGCGGCCTGACGCCTTGGTCGCGAGGTTCAGTTCGGCCTCGGCCGAACGCGTCTGGGCTTCGGCCTGCCTGATGAGGGCATGCTGAAGCTGGACTTCGGCGTCGACATTGCCAAGGCGCGCCTGAGCGGCTTCGACATTGGCCACAGCCTGCGCGAGCCGCGCGCGGTAGTCGCGGTCGTCGATGCGGAACAGGACGTCACCCGCCCGGACGGCCTGGTTGTCCAGAACCTCTACTGTGGTGACGTAGCCCGCGATCTTCGGCGCAAGCCCTGTCACATCCCCGCGGACGTACGCGTTGTCGGTCGACGTGTCATCCGAACGGGCCCAAGCCCATCCTGCGCCAAGGGCGACCACGGCTGAGAGGCACAGCAGCAGGCCGATCGTCTTTTTCCTGCTATGCGGCATGAGGGCCTCCGGTAATAGGCGTTACCATTGACGTTTATGGTAATGGTTGTTACCAGTCAAGGGATGGACTGGAGTGGATGAATGGCTGCTGCAAGGACCACACGGCGCAACGGCCGCCGGGAGGCTCTTCTTCAAGCGGCTGCCGAGGTCTTTTTCGAACAAGGCTACGCCGCGACGAGCATCGACGCGATCATCGAACGCGCCGGCGGATCGAAACGCAACATTTACAATGAGTTCGGCAACAAGGAGGGCCTGTTCTCCGCTATCGTCAAGGAAAGCGCAGACAATCTGCTGTCGCCCTTGGTGATCGAGGAAATAGAAGGCCACGATCTGCGGGCGACACTGACGGCGTTCGGCCGGCATTCCATGGACGCCTACATGTCTCCCACTTTGATCGGAATCTACCGAATTGCCGTTACCGAGGCCAACCGCTTCCCCGATCTCGTGAAGTCGTTCTACGAACAGGGGCCAGGACGGACCGCGGTCCGGCTCGCCGAGGTCCTCGAAGCCGCCAGGGAACGGGGCGAAATCCAGGCGGACGATTGCTTGCGTCTGGCCGGGCACTTTGTAGGCATGACCCGCGACAACCTGCATCTGCAAGTCGTTCTCGGGCTCCGGCCCCGGCCGTCGGACGAAGAAGCGCGGGAGGCGGTTGCTTCTGCTGTGGAAATCTTCCTGAACGGCGTTCGACGCAGCCGGAAGTAGAAGGACAATCGTTGCCGTCAGCATCGGGTCGTTTGGCGAAAAGTCGAGCGGCGTGCCTCGTTCGACCAGCAGGCCTCGACGCCGATATGCCTCACGGGCCTCATGAACGATTCGCCTCACATCGTCGGCGCAGACGTTGTCGCGCCGCATTAGATGCTGGACGATAGGATCGTCCAGCATCCCTTCCAGTGTTGGTTCGGAATTCACGGGGTCCATGATCTGTTCTCTTGCCGGTTCGGGCCTGCGGCGCGGGTTTTCACGCGCAACTCGCCGAAGCATCCCAGGGGACGGTCGCGGAAACAGTTCGGCGCCGTCCCCTGGTGCCTGGCCTTCCATGAAATTATCTGACGTCGGACCTGGAAAGCATCTGCGCCTTGCGGCCGCTCGAAAGCTGGATGATGGCGATCGTCGCTACGCAAAGCCCAACCAAGACGTGCGTCCACATCGCCGCCTGCGCCGATCCGAAGCCGAGCAGGAACGGAGCGGCTACGCCCCAGCACCCAAAGCCGAGATTGGACCACTCCGTCCATGCTCCGTAGCGGTAGAGCGCCACGGCGGAGCAGCAGGCAATCAGCGCGCCGACGATCCCCGCGTTCCAAGCCGCGGCGGGCATCTCGGTGAACGCGAAGGCAGCGCAGGCCAGACCTGCGCCCAGAACGAGGTTGGTCCACTCCAACCCCTTGCTCGGTACTTCATTTGTCATCTTCGTCTCCTTCTCCAGTCCGGCTCCGCACCACGCCATCGATGTCGGGGGCGGCCGATGCGAGGAGAATGACGCGGTCCCGCGCAGCAGCCTATTCTACGCAGGCATCTGTCGGGCGATGCTAAGGTCTAGTGCAACTGAGCGCGGTGCTCGCGGAGAATATCGAAGCGCTTGGGGTCACAGCGTTGCTGGGCGCAGGAAACCCGCCTTCTTACTGTCGGACATGCTCCTGCCGAGCAGAGCCTGACGTTGAGGATGCCGATCACAGGCGCCTGTCGGCGAATACAGGGCTGTCCTTCCAAAGGGTGCCAGCCGCCAACCCGGCGTATCCGAGGTCATAGACAGCTTGCATATAGCTGGCGTTGTAAGGATCGAGCATCGAATAGGGGACTTGAGCGTCAATGGTCGCAAGGTGGAAACGTGCCCCGGTCAGTTTTGCATAATTGTAGAGGATAGCCAGTTCGCTCTGTGTCTGTGACTTGAGGAGGATGGAATATGCCCGCGCGATCACGGACAACGTTCGATTCCGCGTGGTGGCGAATTCCGGTATGAGCGCGTTGTTTACGATCACATGAAAATCGACACTCTGGTGTTTCCCCGGCACGAGAGGGCTTGTGCTTGCCAGAACTGCCTGCGGAAGTATCAAGACTTGCGACGTCGACCCTCCATCGGAATGCATTTCCTGGAAGCGTCGCCCTCCTGACTCAACTTCGATCATGACCGCCGGATAAACGCCAGGAATGCTCGCCGAAGCGATCATAACGTCCTGAAACAGCTTCAGCGCGTCCAATCGGCCGCTGTTGGCGATGGCGCCCATGTTCCACACGACGGCCCGCTGGGTGTCGAGATTCGTCGTGAGGATCAGGAGGCGGCGGCCTTTGCGATGCTCGGCTGCAACCTGCTGCAGGACCGCTTGTGTGATGAACTCCTCGACCATCCGCCTCATTGGCGTGGATCTCAGCAAGCTCGATCCGATCAAGCCCACGGGAAATTTGGTTGCGACAAGATCGTCGGCGACGCCGCTTGTAAAGAGATGCACCAGCGTGCCGTCATGAGCCGATCCGAGGAACGCGAATGGCGCGATCAGGGCGCCAGTGCTTACGCCGGTGACTACATCAAATTGCGGGCGGGTCCCGGTCTCGCTCCACGCCGAAAGCACGCCGACGCCAAAGGCGCCTGCCGCACCGCCGCCAGAGATCATGAGGACATCGAGGCCATCCGGCTCGGTTGCCGGTGTCCAGTCGCGCACATCTCCTGCGGCGATCCGAGCGTCGCGATATATCCTGATCTCGCCATAGCCGGCGATCGAAGCCTTCTCTGCTTCCGCCGCGTCAAGGGGTATGTCCGTGGTGGCGATCCGAGTGTCGCAACCCGGGAACCAAACCAATGTCGCGACCAGTGCTGCCAGCCCAACGAGCACCGATACTTTCAAAGGACGCAAATTGGATCTCCCGTGCTTGGCGGAGTAGTTCGCATATCCGACGGCCGCGGGTCTCCGATGCTTCGGTCGAACGATTCGCTTTCGGCAAAGAGCCTGATTTCCATCAGCCGTGCGCAACGCTGGCAGCACGATATTCCCCGTCAGCCCGACGCATCATGCGGGACAGCATGCTCCTCATTTTTGCCCGACACGGTGTCGGTGATGGACCACATCGAGAAGGCTATGTGAAAGGCGCGGCTGTAGTCGATTGATCCAAGGATGAGGGCGAGCAATACCACGGTAGAGATCGCCCGCTGCGGTGACGTCGGCGGACCGCAGTTCTATCCGCTGTGATCGTGGCTCGGCGCGCGCCTGACGCCCGGAATCCACGAAAACTCCAGGCCACGGGACTGCACGACCAGGCAGGCGCCGAGTGCAAGGAATGGAGTGCCGATGCGGCTTTCATGGCTAGTCGCAGGACCATGGGACCCGCTTGAGGGCGCAGCAGCCGATCACCGCGACGGCGATGTCCTGCTCCGAAGGTGAATGACATAGGGCAGGAACCGACGGTCCACGCACCTATACCGAGGTCTGGGTCAGCCATTCAAATCGCTAGGTCCGATCACCCTTTGTAGTGTTGCGTTGCCCGCCGCGATACGGGTACGCAAGACCTGACGTAGACACTACGAATTGGCGGGCATAGCTGGCGCAGAGCAAGCTCCGGCCGCCTCGCGTGAGGCGCAGGTCCTGATTGACGTGTGACAGAAGCGCGGTTGATACTGACTGCGTGAACGCGGTCAATTCGTGTTCAGCATATCTCCCCGAGGCCAGAGTCATGGGCGTGGCAACTTCAGGAATCGCAGACAGCCCCATAACAATTTTGGTCGACGATGACGCAACGGTCCGCGACGCGTTGGAGGAGTTGCTGAATTCGGTCGGCATCGACACCATGTCGTTTTCTTCGGGCCAGGAACTACTGGACGCAAAACTGCCGGACCGCCCAGGCTGCCTCGTTCTCGATGTGCGAATGCCGGGTCTGAGCGGCCTCGATCTTCAGCATGTCCTGGCAACCAAAGGCATACTAACGCCGATCGTATTCTTGACCGGCCATGGCGACATCGCGATGGGCGTCCAGGCGATGAAGGCGGGGGCGGTGGATTTCCTAACCAAGCCGGTGCGCGACCAGACGTTCCTTGACGCAGTGTCCACCGCTATCGCCAACGACGTCGCGCGAAGAGCAGCATCGACCGTATCGCGAAAGAACGTGGCACTTTATGAGATCCTTACGCCCCGCGAGCGGGAAGTGCTGAGGCTCGTGGTCTCCGGTGCGATAAACAAGCAGATTGCATCGGATCTCGGCATCAGCGAGATCACCGTAAAGCTCCATCGGAGCAACATGATGAAGAAGATGAACGCAAGGTCCATCTCCCATCTCTTCAATGTGTGGCAGTCGCTTCCAGTCGACAGCCGCTGAGCGGCTTACAATCAGGCATTGGCGCTCCGTAACTGACTCGGACATCGACCGCGACAGGGAGTGGGACGCAGAGGCGGTCTCGAGAGGTCGAAATGGAGCTGACGTCAACGAAACAACGCCGCGTCGTCGCATTGGCGATTGGCGCTGCGTGCGTCTTGCTGGCATTATTCGTCTATGAGCCATACGTTCTGCTGGTCGCCGTTGCAGTCATATGCATCTGCATCGGCTGGGAGGCCGGTTTGGCGGCCGTCGCCGCGGCCGGTCTGCTTTCATGCATGATCCTGTTTTCGCTGGAATTAGGGGCCACAGGCGGCGCGGTCCGGTTGGCGGTATTTGTCGTCGCGGCGTTAGCCCTATGGTTCGTGATAAAGATCTTCAGGACCATGAGCTTCTATGACCGGGTCTACCATGATACCGGACCCGGCGTTGCCGATATTCCGGGCATCGGATGGTCGGCCTCTGCGGATGGCCGCCTTCGCTTGGTCAGTCCCGCGGCGCTCGAGTATGTAGGTGTGACAGCCGATGAGATGCGTCGGATCATGGATGGCGATGATTATCATTGGACACAGTTTGTCCATTCGGACGATGTCGAGGCGAGCATGGCGCGATGGCGTCACAGCTTGCAGACGGGCGAGCCTGTGATCGACGAGCACCGTATGCGTCGGTTCGACGGAACGTATCGATGGTTTCGCGACACCGGCATTGCTTCGCGCAATGAGTACGGGAGGATAACCGGCTGGTACGGCCACACGGCGGATATCGACGATCAGAAGAAGGCCGAATCTGCGTTGCGCGAGCGTGAGCGTGAGCTGCGCCTGCTGGTCGACACAGTTCCCACAATGATCTGGCTGATGACGCCGGCGGGATTACCGTACTACTTCAACAAACGGTTCGTCGACTGGGCGGGCATCGACTCGGCTAAGGCGCAACCGCGAGGCACGCGCCAATTCGCCTCGCATGTGGAGTTGTTCCATCCCGATGACCGGGCGGCCGTCAAGGCTGTGTTCGAGAAGTCCTTTGCCCGTGGAGAACCACTCCAGCACAAAGGTCGGCTGTGCCGGAAGGATGGCGAATATCGCTGGATTGATTCGCGGTTCGAACCGCTCCGCGACGAAGACGGCACTATCCTTCGCTGGTACGGCGTCAACTTCGACATCGACGACGAGGTCCGCGCCCAAGAATCCTTGCGTCTGGCGGACGAACGGCTCGCGCGCGCCTTGCGCGCCGCCAGCCTATCCGAACTGTCGGTGTCGATTGCGCATGAACTCAACCAGCCGCTCCAGGCGGTCGTGGCCAACACCGGCGCCTTCCAGAGATGGCTGAACGCCGATCCGCCAAACTACAGTCACGCCAGCCGTGTCGCCAAAAAAATCATCAGAAACGCCGACGCGGCGGCACAGGTGATCACCCGCATCCGTGCGCTGTTCAGCAAGACCGAAGCCGAACCGCACCCGATAGATCTGAACGCGGTGATCCGCGAAGTGTGTGATCTCCTGGGTGACAGGCTCGCATCGAGCAGCGTCAAGCTGGACCTTCAACTCGATCCCGGCCTTCCTGCGACCGCTGCCGATAACGTTCAGATGGAGCAAGTCGTCCTGAACATCGTCCGCAACGGCATCGAAGCGATGCAGGATGTCAACATCAACGCGCGAAGTCTGCGGATTGTGTCGCGGCGTCAGAATGACGGAACAGTCGAGGTCGAAGTGCGAGACAGCGGCCGCGGACTTGGCAATCCCGAACGGATTTTCGATGCGTTCTACACAACCAAGCCGGATGGAATGGGAATGGGCCTGGCAATCTGCCACTCGATTGTCGAGGCACACCGCGGACGGCTTTGGGCGGAAAATGTCGAGACAGGGGGAGCGTCCATAACATTCAGCCTCCCCATCTGCGCTGCCGACTCGACTAAAACATCCACCGGCGCGACAGTAGGCGTCTGAGTGAGCGCGCTTTTCAGAGCTTAATCCGAGAATCGGCCATCGACTGCACGATTTCGATGAGCGTGTTGGCCAGGATGTACAAGATTCCGAATACGATGGCGACGCCCAGCACTGCCGGGAGATCGGCGCTGGCAAAAGCCTGGACCGTGTAAAGACCCAGACCAGGCCACCCGAAAACGCGCTCGACAACAAGCAAATTGCCGAAGAGAAGGCGGACCTGCAGGCTGAGCATTGAGAGTGGGGCTGTGGCGGCATTGCGCAAACCGTGGCGCAACAGCACCTTTGCCTCGCTGAGACCCTTGCCACGCGCGGTCCGGATGTATGTCTGCCTCATCACCTCGTGAAGCGCACCGTTCAGGCTTCGCCCGACCGCAATGCCGATAGGCAACGCCAGTGCAAGCGCCGGCAAGATCATGTGCAGCAGCGCGTCGACGCTGACTTCGGGCCGGCCGACCAGTATTCCGTCGATGACGTTGAGTCCCGTAGGGCCTGCGAAGTCGCGGTAGACAAGCCGACCTGCTCCGGGAAGCCAGTCGAGTCGGAACCAGAAAAAGTAGGCGAGAAGTAAGGCGGACAGAAAGATCGGCGTCGAGCCTACCCCCACCATAATGAGCCTAATGCCGCCCGATCCCGGAATCAGGAACTGAAGTGCCGCCATGACGCCGGCGAGCGCCACTCCCAAAGCGATCGCCGCCAGTCCGAGTTCAAGCGTAGCGGGAAGATATTGCTGGATGTCGTCAGACACCGGCTGCCGGGTCCTTACCGACGTCCCGAGATCCGCATGCGCGAGGCGCAATAGAAAACGCCCGTACTGAACGACAGCCGGGTCGTTCAGTCCGAGCTGCTCGCGCATCGCTTCGACCGTTTCCCGCGGAGCATTCGGCCCGGCAATGGCTCGCGCTGGATCGGCGGGGATAATGCTTTGGAGACCGAAAACGATGAAGCTCATCACCAGGAGAACGACGATGGCGCCGAGGATGCTTTTGGTGAGATATGCCAGCATCTACGCTCCCCTGAGCGCGGCGCGAATGCCGTCGCCCGCAAGGTTGGCGAGGAGGCAGAGGAGAAAGATGATTGCGGCCGGCAGGATCGGCAGCCACCAATGGAAGGTGAGACTGTCGAGGGTCCGCGACGTCATCGCGCCGAGTTCAGGCGCCGGTGCAGGCAGTCCAAGGCCAAGGAACGACATGAGCGACAGCGTCATGATGATGTTCGCGACATCCAGTGACGCCCCGACGAGCAAGGCCGGGACCACTCCCGGCAACAAGTAACGCAACAGCAAGCGCGAACCGCGGACCCCGGCGATACGCGCCGCCTCGACATGAGGACGGGCCTTGAGGCGACGAATTTCATCACGGGATATGCGCGCGTACCAGGGCCACCAGAAAATGGCGATCGCGATCATCGTGTTGACGAGCCCGGGACCAAGCGAAGCCACGACAGCAAGCGCGATGACCGTTGATGGAAGGACTAAGAACAAATCGACGATCCGCTCGATGACCAGATCGACCTTGCCGCCCGCGAGGCCCGAAATCAGTCCGACCAGGGAGCCCAAAGTAAGACTGAAGCCGATAACGGCAAGCCCTGGCAGCCACGTATATTGAACGCCGAGAATGACCCGCGAGAACAGGTCGCGGCCGATCTCGTCGGTGCCGAACCAATGCCCTGCCGAAGGCGGCAGGTAGGCCCCGGCGACGCGTAGTTGTGGGTCGAACGGCGTGATCCATGGCGCCAGCACGGCCACAACGGTGACGACAGGCACGCCGACAATGCCGACGCTTTCAAGCCAACCGGCACGCCGGAAGAAATCGCGCCAACTGAACCGAGGCCGCGCAGGCAGCGTGTCCGGACTTGGCCTGCCGGTCATCTTCCGCCTCCCGCCTGCAGGCTCGGCATCGCCGCGATGAGAGACCGCGTGTAGGCGGACTGTGGTGCGGCAATGATGGCATCTGGATCGGCAATCTCAACCAACTCGCCGTCTTTCAGCACCGCGATACGGTCGGCGATGATCCTGGCGGCCGCCAGATCGTGGGTCACGAACAGCATCGCCATTTCGAGCCGCCGCCGAAGGTCGCTAAGAAGGTTCAAGGTGGTGGCCGCCAGCGACACATCCATGGCGCTGATCGGCTCATCGCAGAGCAGAAGCTTTGGGGGGACGATTATCGCGCGAGCCAAAACGGCGCGCTGGCACTGCCCGACCGACATCTCGGCCGGCAGCGCGTCCATCAGGACCGGATCGAGGCCGACCAGCTTTATTGCCTCTCCGACGCGACGGCGGCCGTAGTCGCTGTCCAGCGAAATGGCCCGCAGGCGCTCGCCGATCTGCTCGCCGATCGTGAGCCACGGCGTCAGTGCCGCCACAGGATCTTGAAACACCACTTGCGGAGGAAGCTTGTCGAAGCGTGTAACAGTGCCGCTATCGGATGCCACGAGCCCGGCTGCAATCCTCAGAAGGGTAGACTTGCCGGCGCCGCTCTCCCCCACCAGGGCCACGCACTCGCCAAGCTTGATCGAAAGGTTCACCGACCTAAGAACGGGCTGCGGTTGACGCCGTCCCCAAAACGATCGGGTGCCCGTCGGGTATGTTTTTCCGACGTTGGATAGCCTCAAGGCGACGGTCTCCTGGATCGCCTGGGCCGGCCATGGTTTCCCATCAGAGCGCTGCGCTGAGTGAAGTGGAGTCTGTTCGTGATGAAGGCAGGCGACTGCGCCATCGTGGACGGAAGCAGGCTCCAGCGGTGGGCGGATTGCCCTGCAATCTGGCTGGGCGATCGGGCAGCGTGTCGCGTAGGCGCAGGCTTTCCCAACATCTACGGAGGGCGTACGCTCCGACGGGAGCGTGGGAAGCGGGCGCCGTCGATCAGAGTCCAGATCGAATCGAGCGGCGAGCAGGCCGGCAGAATAGGGGTGCGCGGCATTGCGGGCCACGTCCTGTATGTGGCCCATTTCAACGATGCGTCCGGCGTAGAGAACCAGGATGCGGTCGGCCAGTGAGGCTGCGACACTCAGATCGTGCGTAACGAACAGAATTGCCGTCTGCTGATCGCGGGCGAGATCTCGCAATAGGTCGAGGATCTGAGCCTGCATGGTGACGTCGAGCGCGGTGGTCGGCTCATCGGCGATGAGCAGCTTCGGTCTTGCCATCATCGCCATGGCAATTAATACGCGCTGACGCTGCCCCCCCGACAGGCGATGCGGAAGCGCATCGGCGATGCGGTCCGGGTCAGGCAGGCCGGTTCGGTTGAGCCAGTCTTCGATCGATCTCTCGGCCCCCCCATTGGATTCTCTCATCTGGCGGCGGATCGTCATCGTGGGGTTGAGCGCGCCCATCGGGTCCTGCGAGATGGCGCGGACGAGGTGGCGGCGGGCCGACCGCCAGGTGCGCCTTCCCGCACCGACAAGCTCGATGCCCGCTAATCGGATCGAGCCTGCAATCTGCGGAAGGTATTCGCGCGGCAAGAGCCCCTGAAGCGTCAGCCCGATGCTCGTCTTGCCGGAACCGCTTTCCCCGACCAGCGCGATGATCTCGGTCGGAAATATGTCGAAACTGATGCCATCAAGGACGCGGGAAGGACGGCCTTCGCGGCTGAGAATGACTGAGAGGTCTTTGACGGTGAGGAGCGACTCGGTCACGGGTTCGGACATGCGGTGCGAAAGCTTAGCCATGTGCGTGACGAGCCTGACCTGGTTCCGGAATTCAGCGCCCCCAGCGGACGGTGGCGAAGTCGATGTTGCCGGGTGGGTTCACGGGGCGGAGTCCAAGATCCTTCAGACCCTTGGCGTGGACAACCACATCATTGACATCGACAAGCGGAATGACGATGCCGGCATCGAAATACATTTGCCCCGCTCTCTCGTAGAGAGCGTCGCGATCTTTGACGTCGGTCAACTGCCCGGCCTGGTCCACGACGGCATCGGCTTGCGGCAGCACCCGCCCAAAAAAGTTGAGGGAACCGTCTTTTGTGAAGAACACCTTTGCCTGGCTCTCCGGATGAGCGGCGTCCGGGCCTGCGATCGTGAGCAGTAAATCGGGAGGGTTTGGGTCGTCCGTCAAGGTGTAGGCAGCGCCGGAGGGCAGCACGTAAGCCGTTGCCTTTACGCCGATCAAGGCTAGTTGCGCGATCATCAGGTCGGCGATGCGGCTGTAGCTCGGAGCCGCGCTATGGAGGCCAATGACCAAATTGACCGCGCCGTGTTTGGCGATCGCGGCTTTCGCTGCCTCGAAGTCGGTCGGGAACCGGATCGGATTCACTGGGTCGAGCATCACGTTCGGATAAACCGATTTCGACAGGCTTGCGAACTCTCCAAATGCGTCCTTGACCCACAGCGCCGGGTTGATCGCTGTCAAAACGGACTTGCGGACCTCCGCGTCATCGAGCGGCGAGTTCGGCTTAACGAAGAGATGGTACGGTATCATGCTCGGGGCCGCAGTGATCTCCAGACCCTCCGGCAGGCTGGTGAGTTGCGCGAACGGATAGTTGATCGGCACGGCATCGATCGCACCCGCCCGCAATTGAAGTATCTGCTGGCTGATATCGGGCACGACCGAAATCTGGATCTGCCGGAAGAACGGTTTGTCGCCCCAATAGTTGTCGTTGCGTTCGAGCACATAGCGCTGGCCGCGCTTGAATTCGGCCAGTTTAAACGGACCCGTTCCCGCCGCATGCTCATTGAGCCAAGTCGTCGCGAAATTGCCATTGTCATGCTCGGCAAGCGCTTTCGGGCTAATGACCTTCGGTCCCCAGGGACTCGCAAGGGCGTCGAGGAAAGAAGGCTGAGGATGGCCCAGCGTGAGCACGACCGTGGAATCGTTAGGCGCCCTCATGTCTTTCACGTTCGCCAGCAAGTAGCTCAGGTTCAGTCCACGATCGCGGCGGCGTTCGAAGGAATTTATGACCGCCGCCGCATTGAACGGCGTGCCGTCGTAGAACTTCACTCCCCCAGCCAGATGGAACGTGTAGGTCAGCCCGTCATCGGAAATTTCCCAGTTCCTAGCGAGCAAACCGACAATCCTGGTCGAACCCGGCTCGTATTCGACGAGCCCTTCATAGACGTTGTTGATTGCGCTTATCGCGCCGGTCTCAAACCCGTTGTCCGGATCGAAAGTGCCGATATCGGCCACGTAGGGTATGCGCAGCACCTCTTGCGCGTAGACCGGCGCAATCCAGACCAGCAAACCGAGAGCGAGTCCCAGCATGCGCAGCCCGAAGCTGCGCTTGTAGGATCGTTCGGTCCGGTACACGTAAATCTGCATAAAGGATTTCCCGTTGGCCTAGTACTTCACTAGGGACTGCAGGAAGGCCACCGCAGTCAATTCTTGGCCAACGAGGCATTCCACGCTCTTGTCCAACCCACCATCCCACCGATGCCGTCAAGATCTTTTTGCGGCGCTCGGCATCGATGCGGATACTCAGACATTTTCGCACGATACGTCAGCCCGTCGATCTCGGTCTATGAGTATCAAGCAGAGGTTACCCTATCCCAAGGGTATAGATCGCGACCTCGCCGGACAGGCATGTGGATCTTGCAGGCGCGAATTCACCACAGATCGCGTTTGCAACTCCACATAGCGCAGATCGCCGACGTCGAGGTGGCGAAGGACGACCCGGTTCGGGTTCGGCGCGTCGTCACGGGCCCATCCATAGCGAATCGATTCGTTATCCAGCGAGGCATATCACCTCCAGGCTCTCGCGCCGAATGTCCGGCGCCTCGTCAATATCGTGAACGGCGCGGGCGTCAGTCCTATCGTTGGGTGGGCCGCTTTCCGTGATCGGTGCAGATGCGTTGCAAAAGCAGTCGTCCATTTGAAGTAGGGCGCCTTTCGGTCAAATCACGTCGATGCCCGCGCCGGTCTGAAGGTCCGCTTCTGACGATCCGAGCATCAAAGCTGCCAGTCCGATTCCGGCCCGATCAGGTCGTTCGGTGCATCGCGGCCCAGCGTCCGCAAGTGGCGCGTTGTGCCGTTTCGGAATGGATGTCCTGGGGCAAGATCGCTGATCATATAGGGTCAAAGTCGCATAAGATGCAGTGTGGAACTGGCCTCTCGCGAGGGCCATCGACCGATCGCATCAAGTCGTATCTAAAGGCCATAGCAAAACCGGCAGCTTGCCCAATCCTTGCTGCGACTGCGCTGCGTCAAGCTCTGATCGGGCGCGTTGCCCGACCATTGTGCGGGAGGGACTCTATGGCCCAGCAGGAGTAGGTGCAGCTGGAGGGCAGCGCCGCGGACTCAACGAGCGCTACTGTCATGACGGCAGGAACGAAGAAGCAGTCCTCATGGACCGATGCATGCTATGCATTGCTTCGATCACGCCCAGCATGGTGCGGACATGGGCGAACTCCGGCGAAGAGTTTGACAGCGGAGATCAGCGCAAGATGTCGGACAGGCTCTCGGGCTTCTTCTCGCCAAGCGACAGATCAAGGCCCGACAGAAGGTCGATGAGATGACTTCGCATCAGGTCGGACGCGTTTTTTGCGTCGTGCTTTTCGATGGCATCGACGAGGGCGTGATGGGCGTGGCTTTCGCAGGTGGTGTCGCGGCGGCGCCAGTAGAGCGCGATGATCAGCGACGACCGCGACAATAGGTCTTTGACGAAGCCGGTCAGGATCGAATGGCCGGCGATTTCGGCGATGCCGACATGGAATTTTGCCGACAGCATTATGGCGTCGCTGTCGCGGCCGGCATGCAGGGCCTCGTGCTCTTTTTCGAGATGAAGCCGCAGTTGCGCGATCTCGGCCGGCTTAGCCACTTCGGCGGCAAGCGCCGCGACCTTGGGCTCGATCAGCGCCCGCGCTTCGAACACCTCGCGCGCTTCCTGCTTGGTCGGCTGGGCGACGAACGCGCCGCGATTCGGCTCGAGCCGAGCCAAGCGGTCATGCGACAGCGCCTGCAGCGCCGCGCGTATCACCGCGCGGCTCACCGAATAGATCGAGGCGAGTTCGTCCTCGGGCAGCTTTGTGCCCGGTGCGAGGCGGTGGCTGACGATGGCGTCGCGCAGGCCGGCATAGACCGGAAACCAGCGCATCGTCGGCTTGTCGCCATCCCGTGTCTTTGGTCCAAGCAGGTCCATCGTCTCATTGTCCCGGCGGCCGGATCGCATAGCGGCGCGAACACCGCGTTTCCGGCCGGACATCGAACATCCTGTGTGGGAATGTCAACAATTTTGCACGCATCAGGATACACGGCCGGAGGGCGAAAAGGGCGCAAAGATTCCGGTGAAGGATTTTTCGAGTGGAACCTGGTAGCCGCCGCGCTTCGAGGTCGACAGGCCAAGGCCGACGAGGCTCTCGCAGAGTTTTACCGCGCAGGCGACGCCGTCGAGCACGGGAAGGCCATGTTCGCGGCTGAGCGCGGCGGCGAGGTCGGCCATTCCGGCGCATCCCAGCACAATCGCTTCGGCCCGGTCGTCGCAGATGGCGCGTTCGATCTCCTCCGAAATTCGATGGCGGGCGTTGGAGCCGGGCACTTCGAGCTCCAGAACGGGAACGTCGCTTGCCCGCACCCTGGCGCAGCGGCTGGCGAGGCCGTAGCGCACCAGATTGTGCTCGATCGCCGGCACCGAACGCGACAGCGTCGTCACCACGCTGAACTTGCCGGCAATCAGGCTCGCCATGTGAAACGCCGCTTCGCCGATGCCGACCACCGGCATCTCGCCGACGCAGCGTACTGCGTCGAGGCCGGTGTCGTCGAAGCAGGCGATGACGCAGGCGCTCGCCGCCGGATGTCTCTGGATCTCGCCGATCATTCCCGGGATAGCGAAGACCTCGTCGAAATAGCCTTCGACGCTCGGCGGCCCGTCCTTCGGATTGACGGCGATGATCCTGGTGCCAGCCGAAGCCGCGCCGCGCGCCGCCTCGCCGATCTTTTCGGTCATGGACGCGGTGGTGTTGGGATTGACGACGAGTATGTCCATTTGCGCTTTCATATTTCGCCGCCGAGATAGAGTTTCTTGACCCGGTCGTCGCCAAGCAGCTCAGCCGAATGTCCGGCCAGCGCGATCTTTCCGGTCGTCAGTGCGTAGGCGCGCTGCGAGATGCGCAGCGCCATGCGCGAATTCTGCTCGACCAAGAGAACGCTGACCTTTTCGTCGCGATTGATCGCCACGATGGAGCGGGCGATGTCCTGGACGAGCTTCGGCGCGACGCCGAGCGAGGGTTCATCGAGCAGCAGAAGCTTCGGTTTGGCCATCAGCGCCCGCCCGATCACCAGCATCTGCTGTTCGCCGCCGCTCATCGTGCCCGCCGTCTGGGAATAGCGTTCCTTCAGGCGCGGAAAGCGCCCGAGCACCATGTCCAGCGTCCTGGCGATTTCGGACTTGTCGGTGCGGGTGAAGGCGCCCATCATCAGATTGTCGCGCACCGTCATGTAGGAAAAGACGCGCCGACCCTCCGGCACCATGGCGATGCCCATCCTGACCAGCTCGTCCGGGCGCGTTCCGTCGATGCGGTGCCCCCGGAAATGAATCTCGCCGCTGCGGACTATCTTCAGGCCGGTGATGGCGCGCAGGATCGAGGATTTGCCCGCGCCGTTCGCGCCGATCAGCGCGACGGTCTCGCCCTCGTTGACGTTGAGCGACACGCCCTTCAGTGCATAGACATGGTCGTAGTAGAGTTCGACGTCGGAGACTTTCAGCAGTTCGCTCATGGCTAAAATCCGATCGTCTCATCTTCAGCGCCGAGATAGGCCTCGATGACCTTTTCGTTCTCCTGGATTTCCTTCGGCGTTCCCTCGGCGATTTTCACACCGAAGTTCAGGACGACGATGCGGTCGGAAATGTTCATGACGGCGGGCATATCGTGCTCGACCAGCAGGACAGTCACGCCGCGCTTCCGCACGCCGCGCACCATCTCCACCGCGCGCACGGTTTCGTCATGGTTCATGCCGGCGAAGGGCTCGTCGAGCAGAAGCACGGTCGGGTTGGTGGCGAGCCCGATGGCAATCCCGAGCGCGCGCAGATGGCCGTGCGGCAGCGTGCTCGCGATCTCATGCCGTTGCGCGCCGAGATCGAGGAAGTCGATGATCTCGTCGGCCGAGCGGCCGAATTCATCCTCGTCGCGCCGCGCTGCAGTCGTGCCGAGATAGAAGCCGGCAAGGCTGGCATTGGAACGCAGGTGATGCGCGATGATGACATTGTCGCGCACCGTCATGCCCTTGAAGATCGTCGTCTCCTGGAACGTGCGCACCACGCCCTTCCGGGCGACGATATGCGGCGCCAGGCCTGAAATCCGCTCTCCCCGGAACAGCACTTCGCCCGAGGTCGGATTGAGGAAAGAGGAAATCAGCTTGAACAGCGTCGACTTGCCGGCGCCGTTGGGGCCGATGACGGAGAGGATTTCGCGTTCGCGGACCGCGAAGGAAACATTGTTGACCGCGACCAGCCCGCCGAAGCGTTTGGTCACTGCCTTGATCTGGAGAAGCTCAGTCATGGTCCTAGCCCTGCTTCTTGCCGAACAGCCTGAGGCTGAGCAGGCCGTTGGGAAGGAACAGCATCAGCGCGATCAGCACCGAAGAGAAGATCAGCAACTGGAACTCGCCGGTCTCGAACAGGAAATCCCAGCCGAAATAGAGCACGAAGGTGCCGATCATCGGCCCGAAGACGTGGCCGAGCCCGCCGAGGAAGCAGTTCAGCATGAAGTTCACCGAGTCGGTGACTGTGAAGCTCGACGGATAGATCGACTGCGAGATGGCGACGAACATCGCACCGCCGAGACCGCCGAGGAATGAGGAGATGGCGTAGGCGATAACGCGCAGATACGCGATGTTGACGCCGATCGAGGAGGCCAGTTCCTCGTTCTGCTGCAACGACTGGCAGAGTTTGCCGATGCGCGAATGGACTAGGCGGTAGAGCGCCGCAAAGCACAGCACCATTAGCACAACCGACACCAGATAGAAGGCGGGACGCGGATTGGCGAGCGTCGCGAAATCTGGAAGGATGGTCAGCCCGAAGATCGAGATGCCGCCGGGGAGCGGAATGCTGACCATACCCTTGGCTCCGTTGGTGATCGGCAGTGCCAGCGCGAGCAGCCGCGCCACTTCGGTCAAAACCAGCGTGACCATGGCGAAATAGACGCCGCGAAGCCTGAGGATGGGCAGTCCGATCAGCACGCTTGCAGCGGCGCAGAATAGCCCAGCCAGCGGCAGTGTCAGCCAGAACGACACACCGTACTGGACGACAAGAATGGCCGAAACATAGCCGCCCATAAGCGCGAAGGCGCCCTGGCCGATATTGATGCGGCCGATGTAGAAAGTCACCCACACCCCGGCGCTGGCGATGCTGAGCAGCGCGACCGAGGTCAGCGTGTAGTAGAGGTCGAGCCGACCGGTCGCCTCGATCAGCCAGGGCACGCCGACGAGTACGACCAGCAGGAAGACGGCGACGGCGAGGATGTTGCGTGTACGCTTCATGTCCATCATCCCCACGGCTTGCCCATGAGCCCGTTCGGGCGGATGCTCAGGAACACCATCAGCGCGGCGAAGATGACGAGATAAGTGACGTCGCCATATTGGCGTAGCACCGTCAGGCCGACCGATTCCATCATGCCGAGGATGAAGCCGCCGGCGATCGCTCCGCTGACCACGCCGGCCCCGCCGATCATCACCATCAAGAACGCCTTGATCGAGATCGGCCCGCCGATGCCCGAATTGACGCCGGTGATGGCGACCAGCAGCCCGCCGACTATGCCGGCAAGCATGGCGCCGAGCGCAAAGCCGATCATCGAATAGCGGTCGACCTCGACGCCCATCAGCTGCGCCGCGACCCGGTCCTGCGCCAGCGCCCGCATGGCGCGTCCGGGCTTGCTGTACTGCATGAAAAGCACGAAGGAGGCGATGAACAGTATGGCGAGTGCGCCGACCAGCAGCCGGTCGTAAGGCATTATGAGGCTGTCGGAGACGAAGACGCCGTTGACGATCTTCGGCACGCCGCGCTGCTTTTCACCGAACAGGAGGAGGATCACGGCGTCGAGGAAGAATGCGACCGCCGCCGCGAGAAGCATCGTACTTTCCTCCCGCACGCTTCGCCTAATCACCGTTCTGAAAAGGAATTTCTCGACCAGCGCTCCAATGACCAGCAGCGTGATCCCGGACGCGACGAGCGCGACGACGAAAGGCATGCCGAGCTGGCCATAGACGGTGTAGGTGACGAAGCCGCCGAGAACGTACATCTGCCCATGGGCAAAGTTAAGCACGTTCATCAGCGCGAAGATCAGGGTCAGACCGAGCGCGATCAAGGCGTATTGCGCGCCAAGATAAAGCCCGTTGGCGATGACTTGTTCCATCAGGATGGTTCCCGGCCATTCAGAGGCTCAAGGCGAATGCACGAGCCTCTGCGGCAATCCGCTTCAGTGCAGTTGCGTCAATCGACTTGAGCGACGAAGAGCGTCTCGAACTTGCCGTCGCGGTATTCCGTGACCACCATCGGGACCGAAAGCTGGCGCTTCTGGCCAAACGACGTCATTCCGACATAGGTCAGCTTGGCATCGCCCTTCAGATAGGGATTGGGCGCCGAGAAAATGTCGATCGTCTTCTTGAACTCCTCGACATTGTCGATCGCGGCCGGGTTCGCCTTCAGCGTCTCGATGATGTATTCGAGCGCGTAGACCTTGGTGTTGGACTCGTCATTGTATTCGCCGAACATTTTCGTATAGCGGTCGACGAACTCCTTCATCGTGTCGGACGCGATTTCGGGCGTCGATGCGCCGCCGACTGAGATGAAGCCGTTGGCCAACTCGCCCGCGCCCTCTTCCAGCACCTTGGCATCCTGCGCCGTTTCGGTGGAGATCAGACCTTCGTAGCCGAGCTCGCGCGCGGCGCGGATCAGCAGCGGCGCATTGCCGGGCGCGACACCCGAAAGCACCAGCAGGTCCGGTTTTTGCAAAACGATCGGCGTCAGTACCGGCGTGAAATCGCGGGTATCGTTTTGGTAGACATCCGTGGCAGCCACAACCTCGAGCCCGAGCGCCTTTGCCGCGGCAACACCGCCATCCCGCTGGCTCAGCGGATCGGATTCGTTGGCGGCGACAAAGGCAACTTTTTTCACGCCCCTTTTTTCCATGAGATATTTGTAGATCGCCGGAGCCGACTGGTAGTTGGCGATCATGCCGAGCACGGCGTTGGACGCCGGCGGGGTGTAGAGTTCCTTCGGGAATGCGTAGGGAAAATAGATGATGCCCTTGGATTCTGCCACGGGACGCACCGCCGCCGCGCCGTCGTCGACATTCGGACCGACGACATAGTGGATGCCCTCCTGGGCCATCTTCTCCATGCCGGCGATCGCCCGCTTCGGGTCCTTCTGGTCGTCGAAGGTGACGATTTTGATGTCATAGGTCTCGTCACCAATCTTCACACCGCCGGTTTCGTTGATCCAGGCGGCGCGAGTCTGCATCGAGCGGACGTTGGATGTGCCCCACGCAGCGGCCGCGCCACTCGTCACGCCGACAAAGCCGATCTTGAGTTCCTTGTTGGCGGCGTGCACCGTGATTGTGCCGCCGGCCATGATTGCCAGCGCGGAGACGGCGCCGAGCGCGGCGAATGTGATTATTGAACGTCTGTTGATCATTGTTCTTCCCCTTGGAGGCCGCGCATTGTTGCGACAGAACTCGACCGATACGCGGACTTTTGTGAGTGAAGGCTCAAATCAATCACCTGTCAACAAAACTTTTAACGATTGTTGACAATCTTGTGACCGGCCGTAGATGAAGGACGTAGGACCGATCGCGGTTCGGTGCTTTGCTCGAGAGCTTCGTGGTGTCGGAATTCCTGAAGCTCGCATCGTGGTCAGAGCGACGGTGTCTTTCTCACACTACGGGACCAAGGATCAGGACGAGGTCGGCGTCGTGATCGAGGATCGACGCGGTCCGGTCGTCGGTATCGAGGTGAAGGCCTCCGCAACGGTTCCGCAGGACTTTCGGGATTGCGGCAGTTGCAGGAAGGAGTCCGCGATCGTTTTGTGCGCGGGATGGTGCTGCACGACCATCACCGTGTGCTGAAGAGCCCCGCACGGCGGGAGAACTCATCATCGTTCGCCGCGATGGCGTGTTCACGGGCGATGTCGCGGAAGCCGGCACGGATCATTCGGGAGTCCGGCGCAGCAAGATTGTCACCGGCGATCTGATCGGCACGAATCTCGTCGAACTGGTTTTCCAGTTCGACGCTCTTGCGAGCGAGACGCGACTTGGCGGTTTTGAGATCTTTTGTGCGCAAGGACCGGACCACGAGTTGTCGCCCGTATATAGGGGCAATGTCCGTGGGAACCCAAATTCGGCAGTAAAAAGTGCCGCTGCGCGTCGTCATCCGTTCGGGCAGTTTCGCCATCCGATTCGAGCCCTGACTATAACAGTCACTGTTACAACTGGGCCGAACTGGAAAAGCGAATCAGAACCTGAATGAAATCAGGTACTTACAAGATGATGGTGCCCAGAAGAGGACTCGAACCTCCACTCCTTGCGGAACACGGACCTGAACCGTGCGCGTCTACCAATTCCGCCATCTGGGCTGGTGCGGGCTCTTTAGGCGGGCAAACGGTGAGTGTCAACGCGCTTTTTTGAAACCTGCTCGCCGGCTCAGTCTTCCAGCACTTCCTTCGACGCGACAGACGAATCGGGGTTGAGCTTGTAGATGACCGGCACGCCGGTGCCGAGCTCCAGTCTGACGATCTCCTCCCCCGACTTGCCGTCCAGCGCCATGATCAGCGCGCGCAGCGAATTGCCGTGCGCCGCCACCAGCACAGTGCCGCCGCGCAGCACATGCGGCTGCAGGTCGTGCAGATAATAGGGCCAGACGCGCGCGCCGGTGTCCTTAAGGCTTTCGCCGCCGGGCGGCGGCACGTCGTAGGAGCGGCGCCAGACATGCACCTGCTCCTCGCCCCATTTCTGGCGCGCGTCGTCCTTGTTGAGGCCGGAGAGGTCGCCATAATCGCGCTCGTTCAGCGCCTGGTCGCGGATCGTCTCGAGATCGCTCTGGCCGACGGCGTCGAGAATATGCTGGCAGGTCTTCTGCGCCCTGATCAGCGACGACGTGAAGGCAATGTCGAACTTCATGCCGCGCGCCTTCAGCTTGGCGCCCGCCTGCTTGGCCTCAGCGTGGCCCAATTCGGTCAGGTCGACATCGCGCCAGCCGGTGAAAAGATTCTTCAGATTCCATTCGCTCTGGCCATGGCGCACGAGCACGAGAGTTCCCGACATTTTTACTCCTTCAGTTTGTGGATCAGATCGTCTCAGGCGAGTCCGAGCACGTCCCGCATCGAATACAGTCCCGGCTTCCTGCCGCGTGCCCACAGTGCGGCCTTGACGGCACCGCGGGCGAAGATCGCCCGGTCCTCGGCATGATGGGCGAGCGTGATGCGCTCGCCGGTGCCGGCCAGCACCACGGAATGGTCGCCGACCACCGAGCCGCCGCGCAGCGTGGCGAAGCCGATCGAGCCCGCCTTGCGCACGCCGGTGTGGCCGTCACGCGACCGCACGCTGTTCCCGTCAAGATCGATGCCGCGCCCAGTTGCGGCGGCTTCACCGAGCAGCAGCGCCGTTCCCGAGGGCGCGTCGACCTTGTGTCGGTGATGCATTTCCAGGATCTCGATGTCGAAATCGTCGGCATCGAGCGCGCGCGCCGCCTGCTCCACCAGCACCGCCAGCAGATTGACGCCGAGGCTCATATTGCCCGACTTCACGATCGTAGCATGGCGCGCCGCCGCGGCGATCTTGGCATTGTCGTCCGCCGAGCAGCCGGTGGTGCCGATGACATGGGCGATGCGCGCCTGCGCCGCATAGCCGGCGAATTCGACAGTTGCCGCCGGCCTTGTGAAATCGAGCACGCCGTCGGCCTTGGCGAAGGCCGGCAGCGGGTCGTCGCCGATCGCCACGCCGATAGTGCCGATGCCGGCTAGCTCGCCGGCGTCCTTGCCGAGATGTGGCGAGCCGGGCCGCTCGATCGCGCCGGCGACGCGTGCCCCCGGTAGGGTGTGGATGGCGCGGATCAGCGCCTGGCCCATGCGGCCGGCCGCGCCGACCACCACCAGGCCCATTTCATTGACGGGAAGGTCGTTTGTGGCCGTACCGCTCATAGGTTTCTCCCAATCGCTTTTTTCGCGCGCCGCACCGGAGTTTGGAATGGCTTGCCGTCGTCGACAAGCCCCAGCCCCTTGTTGCCCTGCACCCGGTGGAACCGGGCATAGACGCTGTGCGGGTCGGCCATCAGCGAGGCATGCGTACCTTGTTCGACCAGCCGGCCTTGTTCCAGCACGATGATGTGATCGGCATTGACCACCGTCGACAGCCGGTGCGCGATGACGATGGTCGTGCGCCCTTTCATAACCTGGGTCAGCGCCTGCTGGACGCGCGCTTCCGCCTCGTTGTCGAGCGCGGAGGTCGCCTCGTCGAGCAGCAGGATCGGCGCTTGCCGCACGATGGCGCGGGCGATCGACACGCGCTGGCGCTGGCCGCCCGACAGCGTCACGCCGCCTTCACCGACAGGGGTGTCATAGCCTTGCGGCTGCTGGCGGATGAAGCCATCGGCCTCGGCCTGTTGCGCGGCCAGTTCGATCTCGGCGTCGCTGGCGCTCAGCCGCCCGTAGCGGATGTTGTCGCGAATGGTGCCTTCGAACAGATAGGGCTGTTGCGAGACATAAGCGATGGAGCTGCGCAGCGACTGCCTGGTCATCTCTACAATGTCCTGGCCGTCGACCTCGATGCTGCCCGCCTCGACATCGTGGAAGCGCTGCAGCAGCGCCACCAGCGTCGATTTGCCGGCGCCCGAGGCGCCGACGATGGCGGTCATCTTGCCGGCGGCAGCGACGAAGCTGAGATCCTGCAGCACCGGAGCGTCGGCGACATAGCCGAACGACACATTGTTGAAACGCACCTCGCCCCTGGTGATCTTCGCTTCGACCGCTCCGGCCGCGTCGCCTTGCTGCGGCTCGAGGTCGAGCAACTCGTAGATCATGCGCGCATTGACCAGCGTCCGTTCCATGCCGACCTGCATGCGCGCCAGCCGCCTGGCCGGATCATAGGCGAGCAGCAGTGCTGTGATGAAGGCAAAGACGGCGCCAGGCGGCTGGCCGCCGACGGCCGCCCGATAGCCTGAATAGGCGATGACGCCGGCGACGGCGAAGCCGGCCAGCATTTCGGAGATCGGCGTCAACCGTTCCGAGACGCGGGCGATGCGGTTTGCCCGTTGCTCGGCACCGTCGACAAGGCCGCTGACGCGGCGCGACAGCTCGTCCTCCAGCGTAAACGCCTTGACGATGGCGATGCCTTGCGTAGCTTCCTGCATGGCGCCGATCAGCCGCGAGTTTATCTGCACGGCTTCGCGCGTGGCGTGCCTTATTCTGCGGGTGAGGTAGACGACGGTGTAGATCAGCGGCGGCCCGATCAGCAGCGACATCAAGGAGAGCATCGGATCCTGCCAGATCATGACGCCGATCAGCGCGATGAGCGATACGGCGTCGCGTGCCACGGATGTCAGCGTCATCGACAGCAGGTCGCGGATGCCGTTGACGTTCTCGTTGATCTGGGCGGCCAGCCGTCCCGAGCGCGTGTCGTTGAAGAAACCGATGCCGAGCGTCATCAGGTGAGCGAAGATGCGGCGTTGGTATCGGGCCACCAGATTGTTGCCGATCCTGGCCAGCGTCACCGCCTGGCCGTAGGTGGCCAACCCGCGCAGCATGAAGGCGCCCAGGATCGATAGACAGATCAGCGCGATGAGATCGCCGCGCTGCTCATAGAAGATCTGGTCGACGACATCCTTCATGATCCAGGCGGTGAAGGCAGTCGTGGCCGCCACCGTCACCAGGCACAGAACGGCCAGAACATAATACCAGCGGTAGTCGCGGCTATTCTCGGCGATGACGCGGCGGATCACCGCCACGATCTCGCCGGGCCGGGCTTTGGCTTGGTGGTTTGGCGACTGATTCAAGTTGGGATCGTTCCGTGATGTCGGTTCGGCTCTGCGGCCGGGCCAATTCGGCAATCCTCTTAGCGCCCCGGCGGCGGCTTGCCTATGGCACAGGCCGGCAAAACTTCGCCGCGGCTTCGGTCGTCATCTAGGCCCGCCAGCGCCGCCCCGAGGTCTGGACGCCGAACAGCGACGGGTTTCTGGCATAGGCGGCAAGGCCGGAAAGCGCTGCCAGCGGATGGGTGATCACATAGACGGGCATGGCGCGCATCAGCTCGCTGTGCGGCGCCTTGTCCTCGAAGGCGGCGCGGAAATTGCCCGTCTTCAGCGCCGGCAGGATTTTCTGCGCGATACCGCCGGTCAGGAAGACGCCGCCGCGGCTCATGAACACCAGCGCGAGGTCACCGGCGGTGCGCCCGAGGCAGGTGACGAACATCGACAGCGCTTCCTCGGCCACCGGATCCGACTTCGCCAGTGCCGCCGCTGTGATCTCCGCCGGCGTGGTGAAGGGTGCCGGCTTGCCGTCCGCCTTGGCCACCGCCCGGTAGGCATTGACCAGGCCGCGTCCGGACAGGATCTGTTCGCCGGAGATTCTGCCCTCGAGCTTCTCGATATGCGGAAAGACCTGAAAATCGCGCGGCGAGCGCGGCCCGATGTCCATGTGCCCCCCCTCGCCGGGCACCGGTATCCAGTGCTTCAGCGCGTGGACCAGGCCGGCAACGCCAAGCCCGGTTCCGGGACCGAGCACCACCCGTCCGGCATTAAGCTCCGGGGCATCGCCGCCGATCTTTTCCATATGCTCTTCGCCGAGCGCCACGACGGCCAGCGCCTGCGCCTCGAAGTCATTGAGCACCACGACGTCGCTGAGGCCGAGGCTGGCAAACATCTTTCGCGGCTTGACGATCCACGGGCAGTTGGTGAGCGGGATCTCGTCGCTGTCTACCGGGCCGGCCACCGCCAGCACGGCGGAGTTGGGCCGGACCGACGAGCGGTCGAGCACCGCCGCCTGGATCGCGTCGTCGATCGTATTGAAATTGGCGGTCTGGATGATCTGCGGTTCGGTTGGTTCCGAGTTCGCGTCGAGCACGATCGAAAAGCGCGCATTGGTGCCGCCGATGTCGCCGATCAGGACCGGAAACTGCAGCGCTGTGTCGTCGTCGCCTGGCATGCTCTCGTCCGTCCCGGTTCCAGTGGCGTTCCGTCGTTCTTTCGTTGACTAGCGCATGACCCGCGAAAGGGAAAGTCGCTTCAGAGTCAGTTCCGGTGCAGTCACTTCAGGTCCGAATTTCGTCCTTGCCATTCAGCGTTGCGCTGCCCCTCACCTGCCTGCCGGCCCCCTCTCCCCGTATAGTGGCTCCGTATTTGATGGCGGAGAATTCGGCCAGGCCGATGCGCATGACCTTGG
>SAQL01000044.1 GCA_004020645.1 Mesorhizobium sp.
TCCAGGATGCGGCCTCGGTCGCCGGCCTGCTGGTCACCACCGAAGCCATGATCGCCGAGGCTCCGAAGAAGGAGTCGGCTGGCGGCGGCATGCCTGGCGGCATGGGCGGCGGCGGCATGGGCGGCATGGGCGGCATGGATTTCTAATCCAGCATTGCCTCGCATTCACGGAAAGGGCGCCGAAAGGCGCCCTTTTTGTTTGATTTATTTGGCGGGCTGCCCGGCTCAGACGGCGGCGTCAATGCGCCGTGTCAGCTCCCCTTTGGCAGGCAAGGCACCCTCAATCAGCGCGGCGACTTCATCGGCCACCGCCAGTACCGGGGCGCGGTCGCGGGTGGCGCGGGCGATGACCATCAGCCCTTCCAGCGATGATTCGACAAGCAGCGCCAGGGCACGGGCGCGGCGCTCGGGCACCCCTGCCCTGACGAAGGCCGCCTGCAGCAGGCCTATCCATTGCTCGAACGCCGACCGGCACAGTTCGGCCAGCTCCGGCATGTCGGCCGGAGAGTCCAGCACCACGGGAGCGACCGGACAGCCAAGCGTGAACTGGTTGTCCTCCAGCATGCGCGCGACCGCCTGGTAGATGTGGTGGACAGCTACCGCCGGGTCCTGCTCGGCGGCAAGGGCCTCACCCATCCATTGCGTGACCTTTTCGACGCTGTCGCGCGTCACCTCGATGACCAGCTGGTCCTTGCCGCCCGGAAAATGAAAGTAGAGCGATCCTCTTGGTGCACCGGAGGCGCTCAAGATGTCGTTGAGCGAGGTGCCGTGATAGCCGCGCTGTCTCAGCAGCAGCGCCGTCGCCTCGATCATGCGGGTGCGGGTATCGTTCGCCATGTCAACCTCTGTCAGGAGTGAGCATTATAGGCCTTGCCTCGAATATGACAATCGGTTTACATAATATGTAGATCAGTCTATATATTAGACGCCATTTCATCGAAGAGGAGAACGATAAATGACCATCCGTGAAGCAGAGGCCCAATGGCAAGGGTCGTTAAAAGAAGGTTCTGGCCGGCTGCGGCTCGGCAGCGGCGTCTTCGAAGGCGCCTATTCCTTCCCGTCGCGCTTCGAGAACGGTCCCGGCACGAATCCCGAGGAACTGATCGCAGCGGCGCATGCCGGCTGCTTTTCGATGGCGCTGAGCGCCATACTGGGCAGCGGCGGTCATGTCCCCGTACGCATCCGCACCGTCGCCAAAGTGCATCTCGGCATGAGCGCGGCCGGACCGACGCTCACCCGCGTCGACCTTGAAACGGAAGCCGAAATCCCAGGCCTGGCGCCCGAGGAATTCCAGCGCCTTGCCCAATCGGCGAAAGCAACATGCCTCGTTTCCCGGGCTTTGGCAGGCGTCGCTGATATCAGGCTCAAGGCCGAGCTCATCGCCGCGGCTGTCGCGGATAAATGAAATCAGGAGAAACGAGACGAAACAGGACAGCGTCGGGAACGTCCTCTACCGCAGTGACAAAGCCGAGGAGCCATTCTCACGCAACCCAAGTCGCAGGCGACGCAGTTCGCACCCTAGCGGCTCACAGTAATGCAGGCGGTGGCGATCGGTCTCCATAGGAGGATGATCATGCACATGAAAGGAATGAGGAGAAAAAAAATGACCACTGAAAGCAAAGTTACCCGCGAAATCATGGAACGCTTCAATGGCGCATTTGAGACGCATCGCCCCGAAGACCTCAATGATCTGATCGGAGAGGGCTGCGTTCTCGAAAATACGACGCCGGCTCCGGATGGAGCGCGATACGAAGGGCGTGAGGCTTGCCTCAATTTCTGGAAGGGAGTGGCATCGTCCGCCAACCTTGTCTTCAAAGCTGAGGAAATCTCTGCGATGGGCGACCGCGGGATCATCCGTTGGCAGCTTCGCTGGAGCGACCGCGAAGCGGACCGGGTTCGAGGAGTTAACATCATGCGCGTTCGGGACGGAAAGATCGTCGAAGGTCTGGGATACGTGAAGGGATAGGGCACCTCGCTTGCGCGCGACCGCACTCTATCTCCGGCCGAGTCCGATTGTCCCGTCTGGCGCTACTGGATGGCCGATGGCAACGCCCTGCGCGGCGTCAATCTGATCCGCGTAGCGGACGGGCTGATCGTCGAGGCGATGGGATGCGTCAAGGCGTAGCGCCAACAGGCGCTACCGGTCAGTCAGCGCCAGTTTTGCGCCGAGTGCGACGAAGGCGCCGGCGAAGGTGCGACGCATCCAGGTCAGCACTATCGGCCGCGACACGACATGGCTGCGGATCGAGGCGGCGAAGATGCCGTAGCCGGCAAACACGACGAAGGTCAAAAGCATGAAGACGGTGCTGAGCTCCAGCATCTTCGACAGCGCATGCGGTTCGGTGGTGCTGACGAATTGCGGCAGGAAGGCGAAGAAGAAGATCGACAGCTTCGGGTTGAGGATGTTGATGAGGATGCCGGAGGTGATCACCTTGCCGGCCGAGCGCGGCGCGACATCCTGCCCGACGTTCAAGCCGCCGCTCTGCTTCAGCGTGTTCCACGCCATGTAGAGCAGGTAGGCGACGCCCAGATATTTCAGCGTCTCGAAGGCGAGTGCGCTGGTGTGCAGCAGCGCCGCCAGACCGGTGATGGCAGCCGCCATATGCGGAATGATGCCGAGCGTACAGCCGAAAGCAGCGATGATGCTGGCGCGCGCGCCACGCGAAAGCCCGGCGCTCAGCGTGTAGAGAACGCCGGTGCCGGGCGAAGCCACGACAATCAACGACGTCAACAAGAATTCGATGCTCACGATGCGTCCTCCGGTGATCTGCCGGCCGGCAGGTTAGCCAGCAAGATCAGTGCGCACAAGCCGTGACGATTGGCGGTTCCTCGCCCGCTACAACGTCGGCAGCCCATGTGCCTTGCGCGCCATCAGGCAATCGTCGCCACCGGGCATGCAGGCGCGGCAGACGTTCGGTCTGACCTCGTAAATGCCGCAAATGGTCGACTTGCCGACCTCGCCGGCAAGCGCCGAGCAGCGCACGCCGTCGCAGCGCATGCCGGATTCGTCGGCGGCCACATACTTCTGCGGGATCAGGTCGAGCTGCGCGTCGTCTTCGGTGGAGAAGCGCGGCCATTCGGCCGAATAGGAACAGCAGGCGCCGCAGCTCTGGCAGTCGAAGACGGGAGTGACGCTCTCCTCCAGAGACGAAAAATTTCCGGCGCTCGCCAAGGCAAGCAGCCCTGACGCAACGGGATTCAGGTCAGCGTTTCGCGGCAAGGACGCTATTTCTTCTTCCTGGTCTTGCGCGACGCCACTTCCGCCGGCGACTTGAACAGATCGGTCGCTGCCTCGGCGGAGGCATCGGCTTTCGGCGCGGCGGCCGGCTTGGCCGGCTTTGCGACGGCAGCGGATGCCGCCGGCTGGTCCTTGGCAGAAAATTTTATGGCCATATCAATCCTCGCCGGAGAAACGCGATGATGGCGCATTCGGGCTGCGAAGGCGGCCGATCAGCGCCGAGACCGCCGTGATGTTCATTTCCTCGGGTGACCAGTTCCTGGCCTCCTCGATGTGCCGGGGCGCCAGTTCGCGATGCGTGCTGCCGCTATAGGCGGCATCCTGATGGGTGACGCGCTCATGGGTCTTGGCATTTTCGCGGACATACTCGATCAGATAGTTCGGGCATTCGGAGCGGCCACGCACGCCGAGCCTGACCTGGGCATCGCCATGGGCGCGCCTGCAGCGCTCGAGCTTTTCGAGCACGCGGCGGACATATTCGACCGGCTTGTCGAGCTCTCCTACGACATCGGCGATGGTCGAATCGGCGGCGATCGTCTTTTGCGGGACGCGCTTGGTGGCCATCAGCGTTTGCCCACGCGCTTCGGCGCGGCGGCGAGTGCGGCCGCCGCAGCCATATCGTCGGCTTCCTTTTCCAGGCGCAGCTCGCGCAGCCGCGCGGTCTTGGCTTCCCGGGCCTGGCTGACGGCATCCTGCTCGGAAATGATGCGGTTGAGCGACATGGACTGGGTCTGGGCCTTGCTGAAGACGGACTCGGCCTGGTCACGGGATTTCTTTGAAGTGGCGGTCAAGGTCTTTCTCCCGGTTCGGAGCCTAATGCCGTGCGAGACCGGTCTTTCGACCAGGACCACGCACAAAGCAATACGGCATTCGGACACAAATTGCTGCAGCACCCTTAACACGTTCAAGCGAACGAGCGGTGCTCTTTTCGAACTTTTGAAGCGCCCCAAACGCAAAAGGCCAGGCATTGCCTGACCTCCTGCTGAAGCGCCGCGCGTCCAGTTGAACGCGCTGACACTTTCTCATCTGCGCATGATCTTTTCTGGAAACTGATGTTTCCCGGGTTATGCGCTGGAATCTGCCGTTCGCCAGTGCCAGTACATCCGTGGTCACCGGCGAGGCTGAATTCCGTTTTAGGCCGCCTTCAACTGATCGGCGGACATTTTGCCCGACTTGTTGTCGCGGACCATCTCGTAGCCGAGCTTCTGGCCCTCGACGATGTCGCGCATTCCGGCGCGCTCTACGGCCGAGATGTGGACAAAAACGTCGGCCGAGCCGTCGTCAGGCTGAATAAAACCAAAACCCTTGGTGGCGTTGAACCATTTAACTGTGCCTGTGCTCATAACGAACCCTTTCCGTGGCAAATATTCGTTCGCCGTCATGCGAATGCACAACAGCGTTTGTCTCGATTTTGATGGGGGAAGTTCGTCAAAGGCGCGCCTGGACACGCGGATAACAAAAGTCGGTCAAACAAATATCGACGAATTGCTTTTAGACTTCTTTTGGCGCGGTGTCAATTTTTTGCTTTCGCCGTGTCGGCAGCGCAGGAGTTGTCCGGGTTAGGTAGCACACCAGTTGTCCGGTTTTCTGTCGCCGTGAGGAGGCGGATCTGGCGCTGAACCGGGCAGATACAGTCCTTAAAAAAAATTGCACGATGCCGGGAACCATTTTGGCATCCGTGCATTTTGGGTTTCGTCAGCAGTTCATGAGAGCAATCTCAGGAAAGGCTGACACAAAGGACGCCTCCCGTGCAATAAAACGCGCGAGGGGCGTTCTTTTCATGCGCCGGACACATCGCGCTCACATCACCGCGGTGATCAACGGCAGGATCTCGTAGCGGAATCCAAGCCCCGCGCGTACGGTCGGATCAGCTTCGGTCAGTGCCCTGGCGCCCTGTTCGTCTTCGGCGCGCACGATGCCGAGGCCCCAGGGCCCGGCTGGATCGGCGACCGGTCCGAACAAAAGCACCCTGCCCTCGGCGAGTTTCCCGTGCAGATAGTCGGAATGCTGCTTCATCAGCGCCTCTTCCGCAGCGGTCATCGTGAAGGCGAAATCGGGCCGTGGCGGTATGAGCCTGCAGTGGAACACGGCCTGTGGCTTGCCATCTGCCCCGCTGGCCAGGAAATCGCCCAGCCAGCCGAGCACGTGCTCCCAGCCGGAGCCGTGGGCGCGGCACGACTCCTTGCGCGCGCCAAAACCTTCGTGGCGCAGCGTCAGCCGGGTTCCCGCCTCGACCGCTTCGAGCATGTATGCGACGGTAGTTACATTGTCGCCGTCCCACGGCGCCTTCCACGTCATCACCAGCCTTTGCGGCGGGTCGATCTCCAGATATTCACCCTCGACATGGAATTCCTCGCCGTCGGCGCCCTTGCCTTCCGAACGCCAAGCGCCGCCCGGCCGCACGTCCGCGATATGTCTGGTCGTCCGGTATTGTTCGTCCGAACCCCACCAAAGCGGGACCTGGTCTTCAGCAGTCAGCGCGCGAAACACGCGCTCCGGCGGCACTGCGATCGTCACGGTGGCAAGGATGGTGCCCGACGAAACGTCTGCGATCGCGCGCGGTCTGTCGTTGCTGGTCATCATTCGCTCTCCAGATAGGATTTCAGATTGCCGAGGCTCGCCTGCCAGAAATCGCGATAGGGCATGATCCAGTCGGCCACGTCCTTGAGCTCGGCTGGTTCCAGCCGGTAGAGCCGCTCGCGGCCGATCTTCTGCTCGGAGACGACGCGCAGCTCACGCAGGACCCGCAGATGCTTGGAGATCGCCGGCCGGCTCTGCAAAAAGGCCGAGGCAAGTTCGTTGACGGGCGCCGGCCCCAGGCGCAAGCGGTCGAGGATGGCGCGTCGGGTCGGGTCGGCGATGGCCCGGAAAACGGAACGGTCATGGTGGTCAGCCTGCGGCATAATACGTATCCATTTGGTTACCTATTATGCCGATCCTCTCTTCCTGTCAACTGCAGCTGGTGTTTAGCGTTCCTGTTCGACATGACGATTTCGTTGAGGCGCGCCGCTGATTGAGGCCGCCTTTTCGCCGCAGGATTGGTGATGTGACAGCCGGGCTCGGTGGGCACAGAGCCTTCTCGAACGAGATCTCCAGACGTTCCTTCGACAGACCTTCCTTCGGTTGAAGGAAAGACGGCTCGGGCGCCGGTTAGAAACTAAGACGCTTGGAGAATGCGTTGGTGAAGGCGACCTCGCCATGGTCTCCGGTGGCTTCGCCAATCACCACGTCCATGCTGTCGCTGGTCACCCGCGCCAGCGCGAAGCCGCCCATATAGGCGGCCTTCGGCTTAAACAAGTCGAGCCCATCGGTGCGGTAGATCATCGGTGTCTCGTGCTGGTGGCCATGGAAGATGCCGATGACGTTGTAGCCCTTCAGCGCCGCCAGCAGCGCCTGCCGGTCCGCCTCGCTCCACCAGTGCGGCGCACCGGTGCCGTCATCGTCGAAGGTTCCTTTGGCGGCATCCCACCTTTCGATCGAAAAAACATCCCAGCCATAGTGCTGGAACAGGATGACGGGGCGGCCGTCCGCCGCGTGCGCCGCCAAATCCTGCTTCAGCCATGGCAGGCCGGAGACCGCGCCGTGGCCGGTGTCTCCGGCAAAACGATGCGTCTGGACGAGATGCAGGCCGCCCCAGTCCCATGAGTAGCAGTCGGTGTCGACATCATAGTCGGTTACCGGCACCGGCGGCTTGAAGAACACGCCGGCACGATGGTTGACCTCGACATAATCGCGCATTTCGCGGCGGTACCAGTCGACGTGGTTCGGCGGGCCGTTCTGGTCGAGATCATGGTTGCCGAGCCCGACATAGACCGGCACATGCACGCGATCGGGGCCGACGCCCTGCTGGTAACGCTGGCTGAACTGGAGCAGCTGCGTGCCTTCGCTGGGCTGGGTGACCTGGCCGCCGCCGTCATCGGTCATGTCGCCGCCGACGACGAGGCCGAGCGGCGTGCCGATGCGGCTGCCGGCCGAGCGCAAGCCTGTGGCGATGCCGTTGATTTCGGCCGGCCAGTCCTTCTCGCCAATGCCGTTCAACGCGGCGACGCTGCGCAGCAAGGCGGCATCGGTCTTGCCTTCCTGCTGACAATTGGGACTCAGCCCGCTGGCCATGCGGCAGGCATGGACATCGGCGACGAACAGGAAGGTGGCGTCGACAGGCGGAATGCGCTGCCCGGTCTGTCCGAGCGCCGGTCGCGCAAGCGCGCCGGCCGCAGCAAACCCCGCCGCCTGCGCCAGGAAGCTGCGCCGGGAGAGTGATCCTGCCGAGATGCGATTCATGGCGCGAAATTCAGCACAGCCAGCGCCTCTTCGTCCAGTTGCCGCGAACGGGTATGTCGACACGGCGCCGCAGGTCTGGCATTGCTTTCAGTGTCAGGACTCAACTTGTGCGGGCAGACGAGGACGCTATGAAAACTATATCCATCGGCACGATATTCACCATCGTGGCGAGCGCCGCGCATGGTGCCGAGTGCATCGACGCCAAGGCTGCCAAGACCGGCTTCATTCTCGAAAGGCCCGGAATCCAAAGCGAGTTTCGACCGGCGGCGGGTGGAATGGTGTCGGTTGCCAACGAATACCAGTCCCAATCGCCGCAGACGCAGTTCCTGTTCGGCGGTCTTATCGAGGTGTTTCGCGACAGCGACACCGGTCAGCTTGCCCTGATCCCGTTTTCCGATCTCAGAAAGCTGTTTCCGCTCAAGGCCGGGGCGAAAAGCAAGACCCTGTTCGTCCGTCTCGCAGCAAACAAGCAGCCGAAGGGCACCGAGACGCTCGAGATCAACGTCAAGGGCAAGGAGACATTCAGCCTGGGCGCCTGCAAATACAACGTGCTCGCCGTCACGCAGACGATCAAGAACGAGGCCGGCAAGACGCAGGATGAATTCACCGCGCTGTACGCGCCCGACCTGCAGGCCGTTCTGGCCAGGCGCTATGACGAGGGCACCAACGCCGAAAGCGTGGTCGGCTACGAGGTCATCAAACCGCTGCCGAATTAAGTCCCGCAGGGCAGAGGGCGACTGGCGCTCCGGCATCAAAAGGCTTTGTACTGCCGCAGCACCCTGCGACGTCGCTTCGCAACTGCTTCGCCCTTGGATGACGAAGCTGGGGAAGCTTCCTGCTCCAGCGCGTTCAGGCAATCGCGCAGCACGCCTGAATCCTGCGCTGTCTTGGCCATCGACATGGCGCCGGAATAGGTCGCGACCGCAAGCGCGGCGAAGCGCTGCGGATCGGTGTCCTGCTCCCTGCCTGCTTGCTGGTCGGCCCTGACCTTGTCGGCGATCGCCTGGCGCCATGCCGAAAAAATGCCGGCAAGGGCAGCGCGAAGATCCGGATCGGCGAGCGACAATTCATGCGCCAGGTTGTTGAGCGGGCAGCCGCGCACGAAACCCTGTTGCTCCAGTTCCGCCGCCACGGCCTCGAACACGCTGCGCACCCCCTCGCGCGCCGAGCCTGCCGCCTGCACCGGCGCGATCCATGTTGCTTCGACGGCCGCCGCCACCCGCTCCTCGATCACCGCCAGCGCCAGCGCTTTCTTGGTCGGGAAATGATGATGCAGTGCGCCGCCGGTGACGCCCGCCGCCGCCATCAAGTCGCCGAGGCTGGAAGCGTGGTAGCCGCGCGCCTGAAACGAGGCTTCGGCGACATCGATCACGCGTTTGCGCAGCCCTTCCGGGTCGTTGGTGCGTTTGCCGGGCCGCACCTTTGGGCGAGCGGTCATCTCTGCTGACATATCCACACGATAGCAGATTGACAAAACAGGACAACCGGTCTGTTTTAAACAGGATGAATACCCTGTTTTGGAGATTGCGCAATGAGCCTGCCCCTGAATGCCCCGTCGAAATCCCGCCTCAATGCCTCGCCGGTCGTCGAACTCAGGCAGTACACGCTGAAACCCGGCCGGCGGGAGACGCTGATCGGCATCTTCGACGGTCACCTGATCGAAGGGCAGGAAGCAGGTGACATGACCATCATCGGCCAGTTCCGTGATCTCGACCGGCCTGACATGTTCGTCTGGCTGCGCGGCTTCGACGGCATGGTCGCGCGGAAGGATGCACTGACCGCTTTTTATGATGGGCCGGTATGGGCCGCCTGGCGCGATGCTGCCAACGCCACGATGATTTCCTCCGACGATGTGCTGTTGCTGAAACCGGCATGGCCGGGCGCCGGCTTCGATCTATCGAACTCGCAACGGGCGGCCTTGCCGGGTCACGAAAAGCCAAGCAGAGACAATCGCTTGTCGGATATTGTTGTCATCAGGATTCATCATCTGCGGCCCGGCGTCGCCGAAACCGAATTCGCCAGCCGCTTCGAAACCGATGCCGTGCCCACGCTGGCGGCACTTGGCGCGCCGCCACTTGCCGCTTTCGTCACCGAGCATGCCGAAAACAGCTTTCCCCGCCTGCCGGTGCGATCAGGCGAAAACGTCTTCATCAGCGTCGCCGCCTTCGACAGCGCGGACGCCCATGATGGCGTTGAAGCCGCGCTTGCCGCTGCGCCGGCCTGGCAGGCATTGCAGTCGGACCTGGCCCGACCGACGGAAACGCTGCGCCTATCTCCAACCTCACGATCGCTGCTTGGTCGGTGAGAGAGGAGCCTCTTCCTTCTCCCCTTTTGGGAGAAGGTGGCCGAGCCCACGGGCCTTGCCTCCGGCAAGCCCGAGGACAGGCTCCGCTCGGTCGGATGAGGGGTATCCCAGCTTGGCACCGACGGCGCTCCGTCCAACACCCCCTCATCCGGCTCGGCGCCACGCGCCGATCCACCGCCCGGGGCGAGTCACGGGCCTCGCCCGCCCTTCTGGCCCCACAAGGGGAGAAGGAAGAGACGTTCCTTCAACCGATTTGCATGCTTGCCGCCCGCAATCTCCGCTTGATGCCATTTGTGCAACGCGATACGCCGGTGCCGAATTCGACAGATCGGAGAGACATGTGAGCGCGCCAGAGACCAGAACCGAAACCGACACGTTCGGTCCCATCGAGGTCGCCGCCGACCGTTATTGGGGCGCGCAGGCGCAGCGTTCGTTGGGCAATTTCAAAATCGGCTGGGAAAAGCAGCCGGCGTCGATCGTTCGCGCGCTCGGCATCGTCAAGCGGGCGGCGGCAGAAACCAATATGGAGCTGAAGCGGCTCGACCCGGCCATCGGCAAGGCGATCATCGAAGCCTCTCAGGAAGTCATCGACGGCAAGCTGAACGATCATTTCCCCCTGGTCGTCTGGCAGACCGGCTCGGGCACGCAATCCAACATGAACGCCAACGAGGTGATCTCCAACCGGGCGATCGAGCTGCTGGGCGGCGTCATGGGGTCGAAGAAACCGGTGCACCCCAACGACCATGTCAATATGAGCCAGTCGTCGAACGACACCTATCCGACGGCCATGCACATCGCATGCGCCGAGCGCATCGTGCACGACCTGTTGCCGGCGCTCAGGCATTTGCACGCCGCGCTGGAGGCCAAGACCAAAGCTTTCGCGCACATTGTCAAGATCGGCCGCACCCACACGCAGGACGCGACGCCCCTCACCCTTGGCCAGGAATTCTCAGGCTATGCCGCGCAGGTCGCCTCCTCGATCAAACGCATCGAGATGACGCTGCCCGGCCTGCAAGAACTGGCGCAAGGCGGCACCGCCGTCGGCACCGGTCTCAACGCGCCGGTCGGTTTTGCAGAGAAGGTGGCGGCGCGCATCGCCGCGATCACCGGCATCGGCTTCGTCACCGCGCCGAACAAGTTCGAGGCGCTGGCGGCCCATGATTCCATGGTGTTCTCGCATGGCGCCATCAACGCCTGCGCGGGCGCCCTGTTCAAGATTGCCAATGACATTCGTCTGCTCGGCTCCGGCCCGCGCTCCGGCCTTGGTGAACTGTCGCTGCCGGAAAACGAGCCGGGTTCATCGATCATGCCGGGCAAGGTCAACCCCACCCAGTGCGAGGCGCTGACGCAGGTCTGCATCCAGGTGTTCGGCAATAATGCGGCTGTAACCTTCGCCGGCAGCCAGGGCCATTTCGAGCTCAACGTCTACAATCCGCTGATGGCCTATAATTTCCTGCAGTCGGTGCAGCTGCTCGCTGACGCCGCCATCTCCTTCACCGACAATTGCGTCGTCGGCATCGAAGCACGGGAAGACAACATCAAGGCTGCCCTCGACCGTTCGCTGATGCTGGTGACGGCCCTGGCGCCGACCATCGGCTACGACAATGCCGCCAAGATCGCCAAGACCGCTCACAAGAACGGTACGACCTTGCGCGAGGAAGCGCTGGCCACCGGGCTGGTCAGCGAAGCCGACTACGACCGCCTGGTACGCCCGGAGGACATGACGCATCCGGGATGATCTTGCGCTGATCGCAAAAACGTTACTGCTGTGAACGATCTGTAACCAAATCCGCATCTTTGGTGAACAGTCGACCTGATCTATCTGGGGGGACACCACAACCCTTCCGGAGAGAGCCCACCATGTCCACCAACACATCCGTTGCCGGTTCCGGCACTGTTTCCAACGCCGCTTCCAACGCCTCGGGCACCATCCTGCTTGGCCGCGTCCTGCTTTCAGTCATCTTCGTGCTTTCCGGTTTCGGCAAGCTCACTGCGATCGCCGGCACCGCCGGTTACTTCGGCAGCATGGGCCTGCCGATGCCGACCGTAACGGCTGTAGTCGTCGGCCTGATCGAGCTGCTCGGCGGTCTCGCCATCCTCATCGGCTTTCAGACCCGGATCACCGCCTGGGTGCTGGCGGTCTTCACCGTCGCCACGGGGCTGGTCGCCCACACCGGCTGGGCCGATCAGATGCAGATGATCAGCTTCATGAAGAACCTGGCGATTGCCGGCGGCTTCCTCGTGCTGGCTTCCTCGGGCGCCGGCGCCTATTCGGTCGACGCCAAGCGCGGCTGAAGCGGCACAGGAACGATTTGCAGCAAGGGGCGCGGAATTTTCCGCGCCCCTCTTTCGTTGTCGATCTACCAGAATTTCGATTGGCCGAACCGAGTGGCCTGGCTCGAATTTCTGCTAAGATCGAGGCGTCGGGGAGGAACAGGCCACCCGGCCTGGCCGACATCGGAGGTGACCAATGCTCCGCAATGCGCTGCTTCTGTTTTCCCGACTGCTTCTCGCCGCGTTATTCGTTCCATCCGGCTTCCACGTGCTTACCGACATTGCCGGCACATCGGGCTATTTTGCCGGCCTCGGCCTGCCGCTGCCGACGCTCGTAGCCTGGGCAACGGGCCTGTTCGAGCTGATCGCCGGATTGCTCATCCTCGTCGGCCTCAAGATACCGATCGTGGCACTCCTGCTTGCCGCCTTCTGCATCGCGGCAGGCTTCATCGGCCATTATGGCCAGGGCGGCGACGATCCGACGCTGACCTTCATGCACTCACAGATGCTGATGAAGGACATCGCCCTATCAGGTGGGTTTCTGGCGCTGGCGATGGCTGGCGCAGGCGCCTATTCGTTCGATGGACGGCTGCTTCGGATCAGCCTGAGACGACGTGATCGACACAAGCCGTTTGACTGAGCCAGATTACTTGGCTGGCATGTTAGACCCGCCCTCGACCGCCAGCACCAGCCGGCGGTTGGTGACCCTTGCCAGCTGTGCCAGCCGGCCGGCCGGCCGCTCGCCGTAAAGGTCGGCCACGGACGCCGGCAGCACCAGCGCCAGGACGCCGTTGCCGCGACTCTCCCATTTCAACCGCGGCATGACCCCCGGCATCGCCGCCGTCAGCAGGTAGACGACGCGCATCACGGCGGCCAGGACGCGGGCGCGCTCGATATAGCGTGGCGTCGCCAGTGCCTTGATTTCCGGCGCGATCGATTCGTTGAATATGCCCTCATGACGGTAGGCGTTGGCCAGCGCCAGGAAGGCGCGGCCGGGATGATCGACGCCGATGAAGGAGGCATGGGCAATGATGTTGAGCGATTGCTTGCCGCGATATTCGGGATGCGCGCGCCAGCCGATGTCGGCAAGCAGGCAGGCGGCCTGGCGGTAGCGCGCCTCGTCAACGGTCTCCTCGATGCCGAAGGCGGCGAATGTCTTGCCCGTCCACTCGACAAGCTCATGCGCGTGGGTGACCGAGCGCGAACGCAGCCGGGCGAGTTCCTCCGAGGCCGAGATCAGCGGATCTGAATTCTGCTCGGCTTTGTCGAGCAGCGAATAGAGAAAGCCCTCGCGCACGCCCAGCGCCGAGACGATGATCTTGGACGGCTGCATCGCCGCCATGATCTCCTGCAGGACGATGGCGCCATAAGGCAGCAGCGAGCGGCGGTTCTTTGAGACGCCCTCGATACCCCTTATCTTCTCGATCTCGCCCTTGGCGACCTGCTTGAGGAAGTTCGCAGCGCTGTCGATGCCGATCTCGTAATGGTGCATGACGCTCAGCGGATAGCTGGTCATTTCCATGTATAGCCGGGCGAGGTTTCGCCAGGTGCCGCCGACCGCATAGAACGGCCTGCCCTGCCCGCCTTTCAGGAGCCTTGCCTTCGCGAGCTCGTCGCGCGCTAACTTTCCCGCCTGGGCCAGTGAGTTCTTCGCCATGTCCTGCAGGCGCAGGCCGCCCAGCGGCAGCGTGATGCCGTCACCGATTGCCTCGCCGTCGACGTCGACCAGCTCGAGGCTGCCGCCGCCGAGGTCGCCGGCGATGCCGTTGGCCGGGTGGAAGCCGGAAATGACACCAAGCGCGGAATAATGCGCTTCCTGGCGCCCGCTCAGCACCTGGACCTCGGTCTTGAGCACATCTTCGGCGCGGTGGATGAAATCGGGGCCGTTGACCGCCTCGCGGGCGGCGGCGGTCGCCAGCACATACATACGCTCGGCGCCAGCCTGCTCGGACAGCGCGCGAAAACGGCGGAATTCCTCCATCGAGCGGGTCACCGCCTCGGGATCGAGCCTTCCGGTCGAAACGATACCGCGACCGAGGCCGGCCAGCATCTTTTCGTTGAACAGCGTGGTCGGCGAGCGCGCCAGCCCCTCATAGACGACAAGACGGATCGAGTTCGACCCGATGTCGATGATGGACAGCGGTCGGCGGTCCTGAAGCCGGCCCTGGGACGTTGAAATCATCAGCCGGTCGCTGCGCCGTTTTTCTTGCGGCGCTTGAACTGCGCGATGCGTTTGGGCGCATGCGATTTCAGCGCATCGCCGCGTCCGGAAAGGCTCGGATTGGTCATGAAATATTCCTGCGCGTTGAACGGTTCCTCGCCCTCCTCGAGCGTGGCGCGCCGGGAGGTTCCGTCAGCCAATACGTCGAAACTTTGCTGGTTGTCCATGATGTTGCCCAGCATGATCTGGCCGAGGACTTGTTCATGCACCGTTGGATTGGTGATCGGCACCATGGTTTCGACGCGGCGGTCGAGGTTGCGCGGCATCAAATCGGCCGATGAGATGTAGACGACCGCCCCGTCCGACGGCAGTCCATGGCCGTTGCCGAAACAGTAGATGCGGCTGTGTTCGAGGAAGCGGCCGACGATCGACTTGACCCTTATGTTCTCCGACAGGCCCGGCACCTGGGGCCTCAGGCAGCAGATGCCGCGCACGACGAGATCGATCTCGACGCCGGCGCGGCTGGCGTCATAGAGCGCGTCGATGATGATCGGGTCGACCAGCGAATTCATCTTCATCCAGATGCGGGCCGGCCTGCCCTCCAGCGCATGAGCAATCTCGTCCGAAATGTGCTTGAGGATGCGGTTGCGCAGCGTGAACGGCGAGATGGCCAGCCGCATCTCCTCGGTCGGCTCGGCGTAGCCGGTGATGAAATTGAACAGCTGGGCGACATCGCGGGCGATCGTCGGAGCGGTGGTGAAGAAGGACAGGTCGGTGTAGATGCGCGCGGTGACCGGGTGGTAGTTGCCGGTGCCGAGATGCACGTAATTGCGCAGCTTGCCGTCCTCGCGCCGCACCACCAGCGACATTTTCGCATGGGTCTTCAGTTCGAGGAAGCCGAATACGACCTGAACGCCGGCGCGCTCGAGGTCGCGCGCCCAGCGGATGTTGGCTTCCTCGTCGAAACGCGCCTTGAGCTCGACCAGCGCCGTCACCGACTTGCCGGCCTCCGCCGCGTCGACCAAAGCGCGCACGATCGGGCTGTCGTTCGAGGTGCGATAGAGCGTCTGCTTGATCGCCACCACTTCCGGGTCGGCCATCGCCTGGCGCAGGAACTGCACCACCACGTCGAAGGATTCGTAGGGGTGATGAACGATGATGTCCTTCTCGCGGATGGCGGCGAAACAGTCACCGCCATGCTCGCGGATGCGCTCGGGAAAGCGCGGATTATAGGGCGTGAATTTGAGATCGTCGCGGGCGATGGCGACAATCTCGGAAATCTGGCTGAGCGCCAGCGGACCGGTGAGCACGCTGATGCGGCTCGACGAGACGGCAAGCTCGCCGGCGACGAACTCGCGCAGTTCGGCCGGCATCAGCTTATCGAATTCGATGCGGATGACCGAGCCGCGGCGGCGGCGCTTCAGCGCCGTCTCGAACAGGCGAACGAGATCCTCGGACTCCTCCTCGACCTCGATGTCACTGTCGCGGATGATGCGGAACGTGCCGGAGCCCTTGACCTCATAGCCGGGGAACAGCTTGCCGATATAGAGACCGACCGCCTCTTCCAGCGGAATGAAGCGGACATGACGCTTGCGGTCAGGCAAGCGGATGAAGCGCTTCAGCGCCACCGGCAGACGCAACAGGGCGCTCATCTCTTCGCCATTCCTGCGATGGCGCAGTTGCAGGGCCATGGAGAAGCCGAGATTGGGAATGAACGGGAACGGATGCGCCGGGTCGATCGAAAGCGGTGTGAGCACCGGAAACACCTGCTCCTGGAAATGATCCTCGAGCCAGGTCTTCTCGTCCTTGGTCAGCGCATCGCGGCTGATGCTCTCGATGCCTTCCTTGTCGAGCAGCAGCATCAGCGCGGAAAGGCTCTTTTGCTGGTCCTCCTGCAGGCGCTCGACCTCGCGCAGCAACTGTTCCAGCTGTTGTTCGGGGGTGCGGCCGTCCGGGCTCTTCAGCTTGATGCCTTCGCGAACCTGGCCGGCGAGACCGGCGACGCGGACCATGAAGAACTCGTCGAGATTGGCGGCCGAAATCGACAGGAAGCGGACACGCTCGAGCAAGGGGTGATTGGCGTTCAGCGATTCCTCGAGGACGCGGCGGTTGAATTGCAGCCAGGAAAATTCGCGGTTGACGAAGCGGTCCGGGTTGCCGCCCTCGGGGGTCGCCACCTCGACAGTGGTGAATTCGCTCTGCACCGGCTTTAGTTCGTTCATGGTTCTTGCTCGTTTCGCACCCGCTGGCCACAGCGTGGCGCGTCCTTTGGACGCGCAAAGGACGCTCCCACCACTTAAGCTAACGCATGATCCCCAGCGAAACCGAATTCGGTTTTCGGACCATGCCTTAACCGGCTTAGCTTATCCTGTGACAGGCTTTTACGACAGTTTGATTTCATCGATCTTGCAAAGAGACTGCTTATGATCCAGATGCAATCCAGGTACAGCGCGGCGCGTCCTTTGGACGCGCAAAGCACGCGGTGGAATTTTGATTTTGCGCATGATCCGGGTCATGCGGCAAATGTAGGAGACGACGATGGCAGGCGGTTCCATTCCCCATTTCCAGAACGATGCGGGCTATGCGGCGATCGACATCGGCGTCAAGGAATTCATGTGCACCGGCGCCAACCCACCTTTCGACCATCCGCATGTGTTTCTCGACATGGGCGACGACAATGAAAAGGTCTGCCCCTATTGCTCGACGCTTTATCGCTATTCGCCAAAGCTGAAGGCGACGGAAACGCAGCCTGCGGGATGCCTCTATATCGAGCAGGCCGCCTGACGCGCACGCCATGGACGACGCCCGGTCCCGGCAGGTCGTTATCGCCGGAGCCGGCGTCGCCGGACTGACTGCAGCGCTGGCGTTTTCCGAGCGCGGCTATCTGGTGCGGCTGTTCGAACAGGCGCCGCGCCTCGAAGCGGCCGGCGCCGGTATCCAGCTCTCACCCAACGCAACGCGCATCCTTCGCCAGCTCGGCGTGCTCGACCGGCTGTTGCCGGCGGCGGTGCGGCCGGAGGCGGTCGTTCTCAAAGAGGCGGCCACGCTGCGCGAGCTGGCGCGGGTGCCGCTTGGCGAAGCAGCCGAAAGGCGCTGGCAGGCGCCCTATCTCGTCGCTCATCGGGCCGATCTGCAAGACGCGCTGATGGCGCGCCTTGCCGAGCAGCCGGACATCAGCCTCGCCACCGGCGCGCGCGTCAGCGGAGTCGCTGCAGGACCGCGCCATACCACGGCAACAGTCGAGATTGCAGGCAAGACGGTCGAAGCCGACGGCTTTCTGCTGATCGGCGCCGACGGCGTCTGGTCGGCGATCCGCGCTTTTGGCAGGCTTCGGGCCAAAAGCCGGTTTTCGGGGGAGCTTGCCTGGCGCGCTACGATCAGTGCAGACAGCGTCGCGGGGGAAGCCGTTGCGGCGGTCGGCGCCGCCAATTGCGTGACAACCTTCCTGCATCCCGGCTTCCACCTCGTCGCCTATCCGGTCAGTAACGGCACGGCGTTCAACCTGGCCGCCTTCACCAGGGGCGAGATCATCGCCGAGGGCTGGTCGGGCCGCGCCGACCCCAATATCCTCGCCGGCGCCATGCGCGGCACGGCGGCAGCACTGGCCCGGCTTGCCGAGGATGCCGGCCCGTGGACCGCATGGCCTATCCATACGGTCGACCAAGGACAGCCATGGACGACGCCCGCCGGCATCGCCCTGATCGGCGACGCGGCGCATGCGATGACGCCGTTTGCAGCGCAGGGCGCGGCGATGGCGATCGAGGATGCCGCAACCCTCGCCGGCTTTGTCGCCGCCTCGCCTGCCGATCCCGGGAGCGCGCTTGCCGCCTGGGAAAAGGTGCGGCGCCCGCGCATCGCCAAGGTCACCCGCCGCGGTGCCGTCAACCGCTTCGCTTGGCATGCAGCGGGGCCGGTGGCCGTCGCGCGCAACCTGTTCCTGAAGCTGCGCTCGCCGGAAAAGCTCGCGGCCGATCTCGACTGGCTCTATGGCTGGCGGCCGCCGGAAGTTGGCGATCGGCGATGAAAGCTCGACCGGTTGGCGCGCGGTCGATTTCTACCCCACTCGCCAATGCCAAGCCGACTGATCCCTGAACTCTTAATTATAAATCCGCATCGACAGGTCGAGCGAGGCCGGCAGCGGATTCCACCAGCCTGTCCGCAGGCCGGCGATACGCAGAGCCGCCGCTGTCCAGGTGTTGCAGCCGACCAGCGCATTGAAATGGCCGTTGGCTTCGTAGAAGCGGTCGAACCTGGAATAGGCGGCATTCTCGATCAGGATCGGACCATTCGGCCCTTGCTGGAAACTCGCCGCGATAAAGTCGAGCAGTGCTGCAAAGCGCTCTTCGCTGATGTCGAAGCCGGCGACGTCGGGATGCGGCTCGACAATGTTGCCGGCGACATCGACATGCATCACCGAAGCGTCAACGGTCAGCGCCTTCATCACCGGCACCGCCTTCAGTTCCGACCAGGTCGGCGTCTCCAGATAGAAGGCGCGGCCTCCCCAGCCGAAGACGATATAGCGGACTTCAGCCATGTCGGCCGGGATGCCGCTATCGACCAGGAAATGGAAGCGCTTGCGCACATCGTCGTCGACCGGGATGGCGATATCGGTGTGGATCGGATTTTTCAGCACCAGGATGTGCCTGGTGGCGACGGGGTCGGCGGCGGCCGCCGGCAAAAGCGGCCGTGGAATGACTGTGCCCAGCATCACGGCAAGCACGATTGCCACCACCAGACTGGCGAGAAAGCGCCCAAGCTTTTTCATGAAGGACGGCCTTTTTCATGAGCGACGGCCTTGCAATCGAGGCGTGATCGCCTGCTGACAGCTCAGACGCAAAAGAGCCCGGCCGGATTTCGGCCGGGCTCTTCTGATTTGCAGAGGGCGATCAGTGCAGGATCTGCGACAGGAACAGTTTTGTGCGCTCGTGGCGCGGATTGTCAAAGAACTCGGCCGGCGTATTCTGCTCGACGATCTGGCCCTGGTCCATGAAGATCACCCGGTTGGCGACCTTGCGGGCAAAGCCCATCTCGTGGGTGACGCAGAGCATGGTCATGCCCTCTTCGGCGAGGCCAACCATCGTCTCCAGCACTTCCTTGATCATTTCCGGATCGAGCGCCGAGGTCGGCTCATCGAACAGCATGATACGCGGGTTCATGCATAACGAGCGGGCGATGGCGACGCGCTGCTGCTGGCCGCCGGAAAGCTGGCCGGGATATTTGTTGGCCTGTTCCGGGATCTTGACGCGCGTGAGGAAGTGCATGGCGATTTCCTCGGCCTGCTTCTTCGGCGTCTTGCGCACCCAGATCGGCGCCAGTGTGCAGTTTTCCAGGATGGTCAGATGCGGGAACAGGTTGAAGTGCTGGAACACCATGCCGACCTCGCGGCGCACCTCGTCGATCTTCTTGAGATCGTTGGTCAATTCCTTGCCGTCGACGATGATCTTGCCCTTCTGGTGCTCTTCCAGCCGGTTGATGCAGCGAATCATCGTCGATTTGCCGGAGCCCGAAGGGCCGCAAATGACGATCCGCTCGCCGCGCATCACCTTAAGGTTGATGTCTTTCAGCACATGGAATTCGCCGTACCATTTGTGCATGGCGATGATGTCGATGGCGACATCGGTGGTGGAAACCTGCATCTTGGCGGCATTGACCTTGATCTCTTCCGCGCTGACTGCATTTTCTGTGGCCATGGCAGGTTCCCTTTTTTGTTCTTAGCGTTTGTAGCTGGTGTCGAGCCGGCGTTCCGTGAACATCGAATAACGCGACATACCGAAGCAAAATAGCCAGAAAACGAAGGCGGCGAACACCAGGCCGGACCTGGCCGTCTGCGCCGTCGCCCAGTTGGCGTCGGAGAAATTCTGTTTGACGACGCCGAGCAGGTCGAACATCGAGATGACGATGACCAGGCTGGTGTCCTTGAACATGCCAATGAAGGTGTTGACGATGCCGGGAATGACCAGCTTTAGCGCCTGCGGCATCACGATCAGGCCCATCTTCTGCCAGTAGCCGAGGCCGAGCGAATCGGCGCCTTCATATTGGCCCTTGGGGATCGCCTGCAGGCCGCCGCGTATCACTTCGGCCATGTAGGCAGCGGCAAACAGCGACACGCCGATTAGTGCCCTGAGAAACTTGTCGAAGCTGACGCCGGCCGGCAGGAACAGCGGCAACATGACGCTGGCAAAGAACAGCACGGTGATCAGCGGAATGCCGCGCACCGTCTCGATGAAGATGATGCACAGCATCTTGACGATCGGCATATTCGAGCGCCGGCCGAGCGCCAGCACGATACCGACCGGCAGCGACACGGCAATGCCGACGAAGGATAGGCTGAGCGTCACCAGCAGCCCGCCCCACAGCGAGGTTTCGACAAGTGGCAGGCCGAACGTGCCTCCGACCAGCAGGATGAAGGCAACGACCGGCAGCGCCCCAAAGAGCAAAATGGCGTTCAGCCCCTTGCGCGGCACCTTCGGGATGAGCAGCGGCACCAGAAGTGCCACGAACAGGATGGCGACCAGGATCGGCCGCCAGCGCTCATCGATCGGATAACGGCCGAACATGAACTGGCCGAACTTGGCGTTGACGAAGGCCCAGCAGGCGCCGGACCAGCCGTCCGGCTGGATGCCGCCTTGCGCCACGGTGGCGCAGACCGTGCGGTCCGTGCCGGTCCACTGGGCACTGATGAAGGCCCAGTTGATCACTTGCGGCAGGATCATCGCGACCAGGACGATGCCGATGATGGTCAGGATCGTGTCACCGGTCGACGCGATCAGGTTTTTGCGTATCCAGGCGCCCAGGCCGCGCTCGCTTGGCGGCGCCGACTGTGCCAGCGCCATTTCGACGCGAACGAACGAAAGATCGTGTTCCTGCATGATCCTACCTCTCCACCAGTGCCATTCTGGCGTTGACCACGTTCATGATCGCCGAGGTCAGCAAGCTGAGCGCGAGATAGACGGCCATCATGATCACCACACCCTCGACCGCCTGGCCGGTCTGGTTCAGCACCGTTCCGGCGATTGCAGTCAAGTCCGGATAGCCGATGGCGATGGCCAGCGAAGAGTTCTTGGTCAGGTTGAGATATTGGCTGGTCAACGGCGGAATGACGATGCGCATGGCTTGCGGAATGACGACAAGCCGCAGGATCGGTCCCGCCCGCAGCCCGAGCGCAGCGGCCGCCTCGGTCTGGCCTTTGTTGACGCCCCTGATGCCGGCGCGCACGATCTCGGCGATGAAGGCCGCGGTATAGCATGACAGCGCCAGGTAGAGCGACAGGAACTCCGGCCTGACCTGGAAGCCGCCAGTCAGGTTGAACGTCGATTGCTTTGGATAATCGAAGCTCAGCGGGAAACCGCTCAGCGCGTAGGCCAGCAACGGCAAGCCGATGATCAAAGCCGTCGATGTCCAGAACACCGGGAATTGCTGGCCGGTCGCCATCTGCCGCTGACGCGCCTTGCGGGCGACGAACCACGCCATGGCGATGCCGAGAAGCAGAGCAACCAGGATCAGCCAGGAGCCGTCGCCCCACACGGCGCGCGGAAAATAAAAGCCGCGTTGGTTGAGAAAGGAACTGAACGGCAAATTGATGCTCTCGCGCGGCGGCGGCAGCACGGCAAGCACGCCGGAGTACCAGAAGAAGATGACCAGCAGAGGCGGGATATTGCGGAAGACCTCTACATAGACCGTGCAGATCTTCCTGATCAGCCAGTTGTGCGAAAGCCGGCCGATGCCGATGATAAAGCCGATGAGGGTCGCGGTGATGATGCCGGCGACGGCAACAATCACTGTGTTGAGAAAGCCGACCAGAATGGCGCGGCCATAGGTCGAATCCGACGAATAAGCGATCGCGCTCTCACTGATGTCGAAGCCGGCGCGGCTGTTGAGGAAGCCGAAACCGGAAGCGATGCGCAGGCGCGTCAGATTGGCAATGACGTTTTGGGCGATCCACCAGACCAACGCCACCAGCACGATGACGACCACCGCCTGGAAGAATATGCCGCGGATCTTCGGATCATTGATGAAGGAGCCGCGGCTTGGCTCCTCGCGAAGAATTTCCTGCGATGCCATTCGACCATCCCCTGGAAAGAGAAACCGGAAGGCAGGAAAGCTGCCTTCCGGATCACATTTCGATCAGCGGATCGGCGGAGCGTATTGTAGGCCGCCCTTGGTCCACAACGCGTTGATGCCGCGCGCGATCTTCAGCGGGCTGCCCGAACCGACATTGCGTTCGAACATTTCGCCGTAATTGCCAACTGCCTTGACGATGTTGACGACCCAGTCGTTGGAGACACCGAGATCGGTGCCGATCTTGGTATCGGCCTCCTGGCCGAGCACGCGCTTGATCTCGGGATTGTCCGAGGTCTTCATCTCCTCGACATTGGCCTTGGTGATGCCGAGTTCCTCTGCCTGCAACAGCGCGAAGTAGGTCCACTTGACGATGTGGTACCACTGGTCGTCGCCTTGCCGGACCGCCGGTCCGAGCGGTTCCTTGGAGATGATCTCGGGCAGCACGACGTGGTCGGCGGGCGAGCCCAGCGTCAGCCGGATGCCATAGAGGCCCGACTGGTCGGTGGTGTAGACGTCGCAACGGCCGGCGTCATAGGCGGCGTTGACCTCTTCCAGCTTTTCGAAGACGACCGGGTTGTACTCCATCTTGTTCGACTTGAAGTAGTCGGCGAGGTTGAGCTCGGTCGTGGTGCCGCTCTGCACGCAGACCGCCGCGCCCGAAAGCTGCAGCGCGGAATTCACGCCCGGCAGCTTCTTGGCGTTGATCATGAAGCCCTGGCCGTCATAGTAGGTGACACCGACGAAGTTCAGCCCAAGCGCCGTATCGCGGTTGATGGTCCAGGTGGTGTTGCGCGACAGGATGTCGACTTCGCCCGACTGCAGCGCGGTGAAGCGTTCTTTGGCGCTGAGCGGCGTGAACTTGACCCTGGTGCCGTCGCCGAACACGGCGGCCGCGACAGCGCGGCAGAAATCCGCATCGATGCCTTGCCAGTCGCCCTTGTCATCCGGCGCCGAGAAGCCGGCCAGACCGGTCGAGACGCCGCATTGGATGAAGCCCTTGGCCTTGACGTCGTCGAGCGTGGCCGCCGACGCGGCCGAAGCCACCAACCCAAGCGCGGCGGCGCCCAGAATGCCGATTGCAATGTGTTTCATAACCCACAGACCCTTTTCTGTTTTTTTCAGGCGAACCTGACTTTTTTCCGTGTGAACGCAGCTTCCCGTTCCGGCCCATTCCCGGAACCCCGCATCGCAACCGACGCGCTGCCTCCCATTCACGAACTGCATCGAAGGCGATTATTTCAGTGAGGTCAAGGAAAATGACCGAAACCGAAAGAGTTTGAAAACCAATTGCCGCAAATGCCTGTATTGCAGACAAACGCGCCTGGAAATTAGCCAGCAGTGCGAACAAAGCCGGCAAAGCCCGGTCAACGCAAATCGGGGTTGCGCCGGCAAACCCGTCCCTCGGATTTGCCGCGCATGACTGACTTGTCACGGATGAATTGGCATATCCAAAGTCCGCCGGCTGGCGGATGGCGAGCGGTTGCGCGGCCAATGCCGCCGCACTATGGCTAGCGCTTCATCAGAGGCGAAGCGCAATGACAAAAGACGGCAACGAAATGGGCATCAACACGCGGCTTGCCCATTCGGGCAACAATCCGCACGACTATTTCGGCTTCGTCAATCCGCCGGTCGTGCATGCCTCGACCGTGCTCTATCCCAACGCGGCGACGATGGCGGCACGCAGTCAGAAGTACACCTACGGCACGCGCGGCACACCGACCACCGACGCGCTTGCCAGCGCCATCGACGGGCTGGAAGGCTCGGCCGGCACAATCGTGGTGCCGTCTGGGCTGGCAGCGGTGTCGCTGCCGCTGCTCGCCTTCCTGTCGGCGGGCGACCATGTCCTGATCGTCGATTCCGTCTATCACCCGACCCGCAATTTCGCCGACACGATGCTGAAACGGCTGGGCGTCGAGGTCGAGTACTACGATCCGCATGCCGGCGCCGGTATAGCGGCGCTGATCAAGCCCAACACCAGGGTCGTGTTCACCGAATCGCCGGCCTCCAACACTTTCGAGGTGCAGGACATACCGGCCATCGCCAATGCCGCACACGCGGCAGGTGCGATCGTCATGATGGACAACACCTGGGCGACGCCGCTCTACTTCCGCCCGCTCGACCATGGTGTCGACATCTCGATCCATGCGGCGACGAAATACCCGGCCGGCCATTCCGACGTGCTGCTCGGCACCGCATCGGCCAACAAGGCCTGCTGGAAACAGCTTTGCGAGACCTTCTACACGATGGGCTGCTGCGCCGGGCCGGACGATGTCTATCAGGTGCTGCGCGGCCTGCGCACAATGGGCGTACGGCTGGACCGCCATCAGCGCAGCGCACTGGCCATCGCCGGCTGGCTGGAGGGCGAGCCGGGCGTGGCGCGCGTGCTGCATCCAGCGCTTGCCAGCCACCCCGATCACGATCTCTGGAAGCGCGACTTCTGCGGCTCGAGCGGCATCTTTTCAATCGTGCTCAAGGGCGGCGGCCAGAAACAGCAGCATGCCTTCCTCGACGCGCTCAGGATATTCGGCCTCGGCTATTCCTGGGGCGGCTATGAGAGCCTCGCCGTGCCGGTCTTCCTTGGCGACCGCGTCGTCGCCAAGGGTCCTTACGACGGCCCGCTCATCCGCCTGCAGATCGGGCTCGAGGATGTCGAGGATTTGAAGGCCGATCTGGCGCGCGGCCTCACTGCGGCGGCGGGTGCTTGAGCGACGGCAGGGGTCTTCCGACAGGCGCATCCTCGGCCCCAATCACGCAGGCCGATCTGCTGGCCGCAACGGCGCGCGCGCAAGCTGCAGACAAGCTGCTGGTGGACGCGGTAGCGTAGTCGGTGCCAGCCGCCGGGAAAAATGTTCGGGAACCTTTTGCCGGTTAGGCCGTCCAATGTTTCGATCGGAGGAATTGCCTCCGGTCCGGAGATTGGCTCGCGATGAGGAAACCGGTCATGTCTGCGACCGTCCTGCCCGCCGCATCTGGCGAGATGCAGCTTGTCGGCCGTGCGCTGGCGCGCGAGGGCGGAGCCTTCCACACGATTATCAAAATGCACAACCAGCGACTCTATCGTATCGCCCGCAGCGTCGTCCGCAACGACAGCGAGGCTGAAGACATCGTGCAGGAGGCCTATGTCAGGGCCTTTGCCCAGCTCGGGGATTTTCGCGGCGAATCCTCTCTCGCCACATGGCTGTCACGCATCGTCATCAACGAGGCGCTTGGGCGTTTGCGCAAAAGGCGGCGAACGGTAGCGATGCCGCAAAATCTACAAGCCGAAATCATCAAGTTCCCCCTCAATCCCAGGGACGATCCGGAGCGGATGATGGCGCAACGGCAGATCCTCGAGCTTGTCGAACGGGCGACCGATCGCCTTCCCGATGTCTACCGGACAGTATTCGTGGCGCGGGTGATCGAGGGTCTCAGCATGGACGAGACCGCCGAATTGCTTGATGTGCGGCCCGAAACCGTCAAGACCCGGCTGCACCGCGCCCGCGCCCTCGTCCGCAAGGCGCTGGCCGATCAGATCGGCCCGGTGCTGCTCGATGCCTTCCCCTTCGCCGGCCGCCGGTGTGAACGGCTGACCGCCGCGGTGATGCAGCGGCTTGGCTTTACCGGCTGATTTTTCCCGAATTCCCGGGAACGTTTGCCCCCAACCGGCATCCAATCATCGTCAACTGAAAATGCCCGGAGCCAACCGCATCCGGCCAAGGAGAACGTCATGTTTATTCGATCGACCACCGCACTGGCAGCGCTTTTCCTGCTCAGCGCAGCGACGTTGGCGCAAGCCTCCGACAAGCCGAGCGACCCGCAGATCGCCCACATCGCCTACACAGCCGGCGTGCTTGACGTCGAGGCGGCCATGCAAGCGCTGAAGAAATCGAAGAACAAGGAGATTCTCGATTTCGCCAAAGACATGGTGCGAGACCATGAAGCCGTAAACAAACAAGCGCTTGACCTGGTCAAGAAGCTCAACGTGACGCCAGAGGACAACGCCACCAGCAAGGCGCTGACCAAGGCGGCGGACGAGGAACGGGCGAAGCTCGCCAAGCTCGACGGCGCCGCGTTCGACAAGGCCTATGTCGACAATGAGGTCGCCTATCACAAGCAGGTCAACGGCGCACTCGAAACCCTGCTGATTCCCTCGGCCGAAAATGCCGAACTGAAGAGCCTGCTGGAGACCGGCCTGAAGCTATTCCAGGGCCATGAACAGCATGCCGAACACGTCGCCGGCATGCTGAAATGAGAACAGCACCGACGGCGTCGAAACGGCATCTGTGGATTGCAATGGCGCTAACTATTGCTGCAGCACCCGCCGAGGCCGAAACGATTGAGGTGACGATCGAGAAGCTGGTGTTCTCGCCAGCCACTTTCGAAGCGAAGGTCGGCGACACGATCGAGTGGATCAACAAGGACGTGTTCGCCCACACGGCGACCGTCAAAGGCGGCTGGGAGGTGATGATCCCGCCGAAGACATCGGCGAGCATGGTCCTTCAGAAGGCGGAAGCGTTCGACTATTTCTGCCGCTTCCACCCCAACATGAAAGGCCGTCTGACGGTGACGTCGCCCTAGCCAAACCAGCAGAGACCGCCCTGCGCGCGCAGGGCGGCGCGGCGGCTTCAAGCCGCCTGGTAGCGAGGCGCCGGCTCGCCCGTCTGCGTCGCGGCGAACAAGGTCGCGCGGGCGGCGTCATAGGTTTCCCACAGCCCGCGGTCGTGGACCGACGGCAGCGTGATGGCTTCACCCTGATCGAACCCAGCCAGGGCCGCATCGACCATGTCTTCCGCGGTCATCACCACCGCCGGGTCGAACGCTGAAAGCGGCATGCCGGCGAACTCGTAGAATTCGGTGGCGGTCGCCGCAGGAAGAACGAGCTGCAGCCTGACGCCGGTTCCGGCAAGCTCCTCCTGCAGGCCACGGCTGAAGTTCACCACATAACCCTTGGTGCCGCTGTAGAGGGAGGTGATCGGCAGCGAGTGCAGCGCCATGACCGAGGCTATGTTGATTATCGCCCCGGCGTTGCGCGACAGGAATGCCGGCAGCGCCGCCCGGGTCAGGCGCGTCAGCGCCGTGATGTTGAGCGCGATGGTCGACGCGGCATTCTCGTCGGACGTATTTATCGTCGATCCGAGCGTGCCGTTGCCGGCGTTGTTCACAAGCAAGGTGATGGCGGGGTTGGTGGCGAGCACCTTCTCGACACGCGCCAGGCCCTCCTCCTTGGTCAGGTCGGCGCCGATCACCTCGACCTTGGCGCCATAGGCCCGCGACAGCTTTGCCGAGACGGTTTTCAGGCGTTCGGCGCGGCGCGCCACGAGCACAAGATCATAACCGCGGGCAGCGAGGCGGTCGGCATAGACGGCGCCGATGCCGGCGGATGCGCCGGTGACGACGGCGATCGGCTTGGAAGCGGAGTTCGACATGGTTATCTCCTGAATGTTGAGCGCTCAAATGTTGAGCGCTCAACCAACTAGCCAAATCTGTGCCCCTTTGCAATGCTTCAGCCCTCAACTATTTTGTAAGGATGAAAAAAACAGTCGAATCGTTCGCATCGCTAGAAGGTCGGGACGAGCCAGATGCAGAAGCGCCCGGCATGCCGAGCGATTTCGTCTGCATCAATTCGTCGCTGCGCCGTGCGGCGCGCCGGCTTGGCCAGTTGTATGACGCGGCACTGGTCCCAACCGGGCTGACATCAACGCAGACCCTTCTGCTCGGCCAGATCGACGGGCTCGCGGCCGCTTACGGCGAGGATGGGCCGACGCTGCAGGTCCTCGCCGGCCGCCTGGCGATCCAGATCTCAGCGCTGACGCATGCCCTGCGGCCGCTTGTGCGCGACGGTCTGGTCGAGGTCCGCCACGATACCCACGATCGGCGAACCAAGCATGCTGTGCTGACGCCGCTCGGCAAGGCGCGATACCAGCAGGCATATGTCGTGTGGGTCGAGGCCAACCGGCGCGTCGAGGCGATTTTGGGGGCAGCCGCGGCCGAAAAGCTGAGGAGCCTCGCCGACGATGTCGCCTCGCAGGACTTTCTCGACGCCTATGTTTCGGGCGCGAAGCCGGCGAGCGGCACCGAATCGTCGGAGCGTTAGAGCGCCGCGCATCCTTTGGAACGCGCCACGGACGGTCTGGTCCAGTCTTTCTACGACCAGCGACCGCTCGAATGCAGACGGACGACAATCTGTGCTAAAGTAACCCTATGAAAGCATGGCTGGAAGCGGCAAAGAGCCGGGCCCGCGGCATCAAGCTTGATGTCGTCGCCCTGTGGTTCGCCGGACGCGATCCTCGCGTGCCCTGGTTTGCAAAGTTTGTTGCGGGGATGGTGGCCGCCTATGCGCTTTCCCCAATCGACCTGATCCCGGATTTCATTCCGGTGCTCGGTTATCTCGACGACCTGATCATCGTACCGCTCGGCGTAATCCTGGCCATAAGGCTTGTTCCGCCGCCGCTGATGGACGAGTTTCGCGCGCAGGCTGCCGCGCTCGAAACTCACCCGCAAAGCAGGACGGGAATGTTTCTTGTCGTGGCGCTCTGGCTGGCTTTGGCAGCTTTGCTGATCTGGGCGTTCTGGCCCACCCACGCCAAATAGTCCGATCAGGCTTGCACTTGAAACCGCCTAGTCTGCCGCCCCGCTGCCCGTCTAAAACCCAAGCGCCAGCCACGCCGTCCCGGCAAGCAGCGTGACCAGCGTCAGCGGCAGGCCGACCTTGAAGAAGGCGGCGAACGACAGTGGGGTGCCGGACACCCGTGCATACTCGGCGACGATCAGATTCGCGACTGAACCGAGCAGCGTGAAATTGCCGGCCAGCGTCGAGCTCATGGCGACGACCAGCCAGGCGCGCTCGGGGTCGTCCAGGCCTGGTATGAACGGCCGCAGCGCCAGCACGGCCGGAACATTGCTCATGATGTTGGACAGCACCGCGGTGAAGCCGGACAGCCGCCAGACGTCGTCCAGCCCGAGGTTTTTTGCCGAGGCGACGATGTCGGGGCTGAGCAGCGTCTTCTCGGCGCCGGCGACGACGATGAACAGGCCGGCGAACATGAACAACAGCGGCCCGTCGATCTCGCGGTAAATGCGCGCCGGCTTGATGGCGCGGGTCACGAGAAGAATGGCGCCGCCGATCAGTGCGGCCTTGGCGACCGGAACGCCGGCGAAGAAGGCTATCGCCAGACCGATGCAGACCACCACCGCCTTTTATTTGGCGGCACGTCGCGCGGATCTACATGGAAGCGGATTGCTTTCGTCATGCGCCCTCCCGGCTCAGCCGGCGTATCTCTTTGATGTTCTCGAGCGTGGTGTAATAGCGTTTGCCAATCGTCTCGACGGCAAGCTGGCCTCGCTTCACTGCACGCCGCAAGCCGCCGTTCGCCCCATGCTGCCGTCCGGGAACGCAATCCCGGGCCGACTTCGCCAGCCGCACCTTGGCTTGAACGTCCACTGGCTGCCTGGCTTGTGCCGGAGCGTTTCCGCTATTCCCGGAGCACCTCAGTTGTGGCCCGGCGCGTCTCCCCTTCTCCCTTGCCCCCCGGCGTTGCCGTTCGCGTCGCCTTTGCCGAAGCTTCCGGTTGGACCAAAATCACTGGGTGAGTGAGGGCCTGGGCCCTCGCCGGCGGCTCCGACGCTCTTTTCGTTGCCGGGATTTCCAGCGGCGTCGTCGGACGAACCGTCATCGGTGCCGCCATCGTCGGTGCCGCCATCGTCGGTGCCGTCGTCGTCGGTGCCGCCATCGTCGGTGCCGCCGTTGTCGGTGCCGCCATCGTCGGTGCCGCCGTCGTCGGTGCCGCCATCGTCGGTGCCGCCATCGTCAGTGCCGCCATCGTCGGTGCCGCCATCGTCGGTGCCGCCGTCGTCGGTGCCGCTGTCGTCGGTGCCGCTGTCGTCGGTGCCGGCATCGTCAGTGCCGACCTGGCCGGTCGTAATGGGCGGGCACTGGTCTAGCTCCGCCCTAGTAAGCAGTTCGTCCCGGTTTAGAGCAACGCAGCATATTGCGTAGTTCTGCTCAGTCAGCGGGACGCACTGTTCGGCGGTAAGTACGGGCCTGATGCTGCTCTGGGCAGAAGCAGGCATGGTCGGCATCGAACACACAAGCGCCACAGAGGTAAGCATTGTGCTGCGAGTAAGTATTTGTTTCGCGGTTCGCATCGGAACTCTCCGAAATTATTAACAGATGCTATGTAACGTAGCATCAAAATCATATGTTCCCCTAATAAGGGTAGATTACATCTAAAGATGTATACAATTGCCTTTGCACTAATCCAAATTAATTATGGACTATAAGTAAATATGACTATTGAATTTTTTATTCTTTCACCTAGCGCCGCATTTCCCGCGGTTCGTTCCGCCCTTCGACGACCGGAAGGTTGTGAGCGGCATCGTCTATGTGATCCGCAACGGTTTTGCAGTGGAAGGACGCGCCTGCCGGCTATGGCCCGCACAAGACGCTCTACAGCCGCTTCATCCGCTGGAGCCGGCTCGGCGTGTTCGACCGCATTTTCGCCGCCCTGGCCGGCGATAGGGAATGCCCACGAATGGGGTTCCCGATGAAAATTTCAACAACCGCTCTTCTCGCATGCGTACTGGCAAGCACCGGCTGTAGCACGACCAGTGGTTCGATTTCTGCCATGTCAACCGGGGGGAAGACCGTGCTCAGCACCGGAACGCAGATGCAGATGATTGGCCATGCATTTGCACCCCCGGCCTTCCATGACTTCTGCGCTCGTGAAAAGAGGCTCTGTAGCACGAGCGGTAGTCAGAAGCTGGTCGAGTTGACGAATTCGCGCAGTGCCGAGCTTGCTAGCGTAAACAGTTCGGTTAACCGGCGCATAACCGAAAGTTCCGACATGGCCACAAACGGGACAGACGATGACTGGAGGGTGCCAAGCAGGTATGGCGACTGCGAAGATTTTGCCATTCTGAAAAAGGCGGAGTTGATGAAGCTGGGTTGGCCTGCATCGGCGCTCCTTTTGACGGTCGCCCGAAGCGGTTGGGAAGGTCATACGGTGCTGACCGTGAGGACCTCGAAGGGTGACCTTATCCTCGACAACAGAAGTTCATCGGTTAAGGACTGGTCTCGTACTCCGTACCGTTACTTCGCCCGCCAGGCGCTTGGAGTTGGCAAAGCCTGGGAGCTGATAGGATCGGCAGAGCCAGTCATCTAGCTCTACCGCAACGATCTAAGGCGATCGCGACGGACTCAACCGGCGCTTTCGTGATCGAAGCGCATGCGCTTTACTATCAGTGACAAGAATACGGAAGACATCGTCCGAGCGCTCGTAATGATATCGATGCTCTTGCCGCGTTTGGGGAAGCGGGCCGTGTGTATCAGCCGGTTGCGGGTACCGGTCTGGATCAACCTATCACGAGCCTGCTTCAGGTACTTTGTAAGCCTGTGATTCACGGGGCTGACTGGTTCGACAATGTCGTCCATTTTATCTCCCCCTTGTCACCTCGGCTTGAAATAGCTGTCTTTGTCCAACGCTTTCATTCCGCGATTAATTTCCCCGGTTTTGTTGGTTTTTCTTAGTTACCCAACGGTTTAAGCAGCCTAGTCGTAACCTTAGCTTTGGTCTATATGCTTGGCGCAAGTTGTTGCCACCCTGCAAAACATTATGACAGCGGTTCACTGGTTGGTCGCAAAATGCTTTCCACTGAGTTTGGAGGCCCACTCCGGGTTTGCCGCCCCGCCGGCGGCCTAAAACCCAAGCGCCAGCCACGCCGTCCCGGCAAGCAGCGTGACCAGCGTCAGCGGCAGGCCGACCTTGAAGAAGGCGGCGAACGACAGTGGGGTGCCGGACACCCGTGCGTACTCGGCGACGATCAGATTCGCGACTGAACCGAGCAGCGTGAAATTGCCGGCCAGCGTCGAGCTCATGGCGACGACCAGCCAGGCGCGCTCGGGGTCGTCCAGGCCTGGTATGAACGGCCGCAGCGCCAGCACGGCCGGAACATTGCTCATGATGTTGGACAGCACCGCGGTGAAGCCGGACAGCCGCCAGACGTCGTCCAGCCCGAGGTTTTTTGCCGAGGCGACGATGTCGGGGCTGAGCAGCGTCTTCTCGGCGCCGGCGACGACGATGAACATCCCACGCTCATTGAAATCGTGGCTCGATCATGGCGAGGATGGAGACTGTCCCCACCTTTGGGCCGGCCGACCAGCAAAGCGAAGAACGCGCCTTCGGCATGGCAAAGCGAGCGAGCTGAACACCCGGCTGACGCTGGAACAAGCAGCCGATTGCGGAGTTGAACCGGCGGAGGTTTGCCGGAATGAGAACCACTCCCGTGCTGCGACGTTCGGTCGTGCATTACGCTCTTAGCGCGGCGTGGCCGCAATGACGCAGCGCGATCCTAACGCCACTTCACCACAGGAAGACAAAAAGGACGGCATAGGGCGAGCACTTGGACTCGGCCTTATCACCGGCGCTGCTGACGACGACTGCTCGGCCATCGGTACATATGCGAGTGCCGGCGCGCGCTTTGGCCCGGACCTGCTTTGGACCGCTCCTGTAACGCTGCCGATGATGTACACTGTCGTGTATCTCTCGTCGAAGCTCGGACAGATTTCGGGCCGCGGCCTCTTTCATGCGATCAAGGACTTCTACCCACGGTGGCTGCTCTGGGCTGTTCTTGTGGGCGTGCTGATCGGCAACACGATCGAAGCAGCCGCCGATCTCGGCGGCATGGCTGCATCCATCAACATCTTCCTTCCTGTTCCGATCCCACTCATTGTGATCGTAGTCGCAGCCGTGATCTTTGCTCTCCAGCTTTGGGGCTCTTACACGCTCATACGAAACATCTTCCGCTGGCTCGCACTGGCCCTGCTTGCCTATGTCGGCTCAGCCATCATGGCGAAGCCGGATGCGGCCGCCGTGCTGTGGGGCACCCTTGTTCCGAAGATCGAGTTCAGCCGCGAGTTCCTGTCCATCCTAGTAGCCATCATCGGCACCACCCTTTCAGCGTACCTCTACACCTGGCAGTCGAATGAGGAGGTGGAGGAAGAGATTGCCGAGGGGAGAACGACGCTGAAGGAGCGCAAGGGTGCCACGGACGGTGAACTGCGCCGCTCCCGCCGCGATATCCTGATCGGCATGATCTTTTCCAATCTCATCATGTACTTCATCATCCTGTCGACAGGGTCTACGCTGTATGAAGCCGGCGAGCACGACGTAGAGACCGCCGCTCAAGCAGCCGAAGCTCTCAAGCCGCTCGCTGGTGCAGCCGCTGGCGTGCTGTTCGCTGCCGGCGTGATCGGGGTCGGGTTCCTTGCCGTTCCGGTCATGACGACCGGTGCGGCATACGATCTGGCGCAGGCAGTTGGATGGAAGCACAGTCTTCATGCCAAGCCGCGTGAGGCGCCAAAGTTCTATATCGCGACCGGCGTCTTCACGCTGATTGCTGTCGGCCTGAATTTCCTGGGTTTCAACCCGATGAAGGCGCTCGTCTGGTCCGGCATCGTGCAAGGCTTTTCCACGCCACCACTGCTTCTTCTTATGATGCTAATGACGAACAACCCGCGGATCATGGGAGACAAGGTCAACAGCCGCACAACCAACGCTCTTGGATGGGCTACTACGATCGCAATCTTTTCCGCCTCTTTAGGGCTGGTAGCGACCTGGTTTATCTAGGTCACCATGACGCTCGCGCCCGGCAATTCGAGCTCACTTCCGGTGAAGGGGTCTGTCCATCTGCCGCATCTACCGCGCCCCCGGCGAGGTCGTGGCCAAGTGCGCATGCTTCTGGAAGATGGCAATCTTGTCGCGATAGGTAATCCGAATCTCGCGTCCGCATCCCTCACACTTGTAATGGGAAACGACCTGAAACCAGCTGCCTTTCTTGATGACGGCGAAGTCGCATTGCGGGCATTGGAAGGTCAGGCCAACAGAGAATAGGCTGGGAGAGAGCGACATTGCAGCGCCTCGCATTCTGGAGAGCTTGTAGGCGGCTTGGCTAGTCCAGCGGCTCGACGACGAAGGATGCGGCAATCAAATCGTCGGCATCGATTCTGCCCTTGCCGTCCTCCATGACGGCTGCGACCTTTTGAAAGGTCTTCAGTTCACTTTCGGTAATCCGGGCGCCGCGCATCCTCTCATTGAGGTCGGCCACGCGCATTTGCAGCGCCTGAGACGCTCCAATCTCACGGTTCGACATGACGATCATTCCTCCCTTGCTAGCTTCCCGCCGCACCTTTCGGCACGGCGGGCTGTCCTCCCAGTCGCTTAGGTCACTCGATGATTTTGATGATCTTGCGTGTGCCTGGATCAACGACAACAGTCCGGTTGTCGACCACCACGTAACTGTATTTGGTTTCGGGAACTTCATGAAGCTCGACCGTATCGGGCAGGGTTGAGCCGATATTGAGCTCTACCCCAGGGATTTTCACCGATGCGAGCGGCTGCTTCTTCACATATTCCCTGATGACGGTCTCCTGTTCAGGCTCGATGACTACTACGTCCTGAGCGGCAGCGGCGCCGATACCTGCCAGCAGCAGAAACCCCGCCGCTGCAGTGGAAAGACGCATTCCCATAAGTGCCTCCTTTATGTGAGCTCCTTTGCGCTGAACGGCATCGTCTTCGCGCCAGGCTCATCAAACCTCAAGCAACTGCAAATGTTCCATCGGCGGGGCTTCGGTCTGATCCGAGGCAGGACCTAAGTCTCACCTGTTTTCGCGCAATGGGCCGGACATCGCGCCACAGGGAACTGCGGCTGCTCGTAGGAGTTGCTCGCTGTGAGTTCGCGGGAGGCGCGCATGGAAAATAGCGTCAACCAGGCCGTTGGTTGCTCGCTCCGGTCTTGGCTGTCTCCATCGCGTTCCTGGCGATTGGAATGGTCGTTAGCTAGGGACAGACGGGCTTGTGACGAATTGGAGCGAAGAACGAAACTGAGATCTGCGCAGCTAAGTCCCTTCCTGCGCTGATAAAGGACCACCCGCCATTCCTCGATTTGGCGGGTGGTCCGTGCGAGCGCGACTAAGGCGTCCTCGTCGCTGGAGCCCAGCAGAGGCGTGGCACAGCTCTTCCTAGTCACGGACGGACATGCCTGATGTGGAGCCTCATGCCGGAGGCACAGCACGGTTCGTCGCCTGTTTATGCCTTCGGTATAGCCGGTCGCGCGGTTTGAGTTTCTGACAGCGGATTTTAGAGCACTTACCCGTCTCTCGAGCTTTCTCGAAGCGTTCTCGCAGCCGTGGATGCCCTAGCCATGGAATCCGCCAAAGCTACAAGCACGGATTCGTCTGCAGGTTTCGCGACAAAAGTACCGGCCTTGAAGGCCTCACCGCGGCCCTCGATGTCCGTGGCACTGTAGATTACAAAAGGGATATTACGGGCCACGAGTTCTTCAGCAACCGAAGAGCTGATGCAGTCCTGCAAGAGCACGTCCAGGATGACGACGTCCGGCTCGACAAGGGCCAAAATTTGTCGTGCACGGTTGCAACTTGGCTCTGAGGCCACCGCAAAACCAGCCTCTCTGAGCGACGCCTCGATATCGATGACGATCATCGGCTCGTCCTCAAAGATGAGCGCCAGAGGCTTTCCCATGTCCTCCTCCTTTGATGGGCAGGAGCACGGTGTGCGCTGACATCCCGACAACGGCGCCCGGATAATTCATAATCCTGTCAGGATCAGAGCCCATACTCAATTTTTAACGAGCGAAAACAGTCACGTCGCACCTGGTCTTCCCAAAGTTTTGGGAAGGCAAGGCGTGCCGAAGATCGTCCTCGCAGCGCAAGTGCTTCACGCAGGCTTTCATGCCCGGTTTCACCCACTGCGTTGCCGGCCGCTTCTTCATGTCTTGTCTGCCTCGCCGGCATGCTCCAGGACGCGCTTCCAAAGCCGCTCGCGCATCTCGCGATTGACGCTGACGAAGGCATGCCGACATATTTCCGGGTGCCCGGCTCGCCCAAAGCGCAAACGCGGGCTTGCCTCTCCGCGCTCGACGCCAAGCGAGTTCGAACTCGCTTTCCATCAAAGCCTTGACGCAACCGCCTCATCTAATAGCCCGGACCCTGCCAAGCCCAGGAGCAACAGCACGGAAAGCGCCAAGACAGCCAATAGCATGATGGGTGTTGCGTCTGGAAAGATGACGGTGATCGCGCGACTCGACGGAGCCTCCAAAACCTCACCTCCGCCCTCGATCGACGCTTCTTTCCTCTGGCTTCTCTTCATCCCACGCATCCCACGGGACGGGAGCCCAACGTTCTTCATGTTCAAAATTCTGGCTGAGATGTCTTCGGCAATTACCGGATCATCGGACAGATGGCCTGCAATCCATTCAGGGGGGTATTCCTCACCGCTCTCGCCCATGGCACCCAGTAACCTGTCACATCTACTCAACTTTTAGAATTAATCATATCAATTTACTACTTTCGGTTGCGACGGGCAAGCGCTAGCATTTCCGGAACGGAAAAAATTAGTCAACGCCTACGCAGGCTGATCGGGAGGCGACACCGATCTCGCCCCTTGGTTCACAGGAGAAGGTGCGGTAGCCCTCCCCGAGTTCCATACGGAAGTCAAAAAGCCCGCCGCACCTTTCGGCACGGCGGGCGATCAGTCGTTCACCAGGCACA
>SAQL01000045.1 GCA_004020645.1 Mesorhizobium sp.
CAAAACCCCCTCACCTCCCCATCCCCTCCACCTGCTCCGCCGACAAAAACAACAGCACCACTTCCGACATGCCGAGCAGCGGCGTGAAGGTAACGATGGTGATGCCGCCGGTCGCGTTGGTGCGAGTCAGGCCTTCGGAATAGATGTCGAGCGGCGGTTCTTCGTCGAACCAGACGCCGTGCAGCGTCTCGCCCTGCCATTTCTCGCGACCCTTCTCATAGCTCTTGAACGACAGCACCGATTCATCGGCCTGGACATCGCCGCCGCCGCCATGGCGCACCACGACGCTGTCCAGCCCATGCGGCGCGCCGCGCCCCATGATGGTGCTGAGAATAGCGTCGGCCAGGATCATGCCGGTGCCCCACGCCGCCGGCTGCTGCGGCGGGCCGATCAGGATGCGCTGCGGGTTGTCGCGCGTGCCCTCGGCGGTGACGCCGGCCGCCCATAGCCGCACGGACGTGTCGAAAACCTTGCCTTGCCACCACTCGGGATAGCGGCCGGTGAGATGCATTGCCCATTCCGCGCCGCCGGCCCTGGTCTTGCCGAGCTGGTTGCCGGCCATGAACAGCCGCTCGCGGTTGGTCGCTCCCGCCGCATGGAACTCGGCCTGCCTGAGATAGGGCCGATAGGCGGCAAGCTGGTTAGTGCGCCGCCTGCGGTCCAATTCCCTGAGCAGGCTCAGATACTCGGTCTTCGCCGTCGAGACCCGGTTTCCCGAGGCCGTGTTTCCCGAGACCCGGTTTCCCGAGGCCCGGTTTCCCGAGAAATGGCCGGAGGACGGCTTCGAGGCCGCGGATGCGCTGCCTGATTTCGTCATCGCTCAATCCATCCAGACTGTTGATGTTGACGTGCAAATCCTTGGGCAGCACCGACAGCACGATCTTCAGATACTGGTCGGGCTTTTCGGTACGGACCTCGGCGATGACGCCGGCGCCATGCGCCCGGAAATCGGCGCGGATGGCTTCCAGAAAACCATCGGCCAGCGTTTTCTTCGCCCGCCTCGGCCGGCCGGAGGGCCGTTCCGTCACATCAGGCGGTTCGTCGCTAAAAGAATCCTCGGCCATGCCCTACCCCATCATCCCGCCGCCGGCTTCGCTGTCTTCTTGGCCGGGCGCTTGGATTTCCTTCGCGCCCGCTTGCCGGGCTTTGCAGGGGTTGGCTTCCGCGGCCGGTTTGCCGCATCGCCCTTTGCCCCAGCCGCGCTGCCGGACTTGCCGGCGCCTGACGCGGTTTTGAGCGCCGCCCTGGCGATGCTCACCGCACCGTCGCTGACGCCCGCTGGCGGAAACCCAAAGCCGCCGGCCGCGTCGACGCCCCGAACCATGCCGATCTGCACACCGGCGGCGACCGGCTCGAACCGGCCGTGGCGCGCATCGGGCGCGCCTTCGAATTCGCCGATGGCACTGACGACCTCGCGGCCGTCATCGTCGGTGATGATGGTGGCGTAACGCTTGGACATGAGGGGTAAACCTGGCAGGCACACGACATCGCCGCGCTACGGAATGGATGGTGAGACAATGGATGGCGAAACTTTGTGGTGAAAGACGCTGACTTAAACCTGACGATCGCCAGGCCGCGTTCCTTCGCGCCCCCCTCTGTCCTGCCGGACATCTCCCCCACTTGGGGGGAGATTGGCAGTTCGAGCGCCGTACCTATTCCTGCGATGCTGGTGATTGGCGAAAGCCGAGGTAACATCCGATCTCCCCCCAAGTGGGGGAGATGTCCGGCAGGACAGAGGGGGGCGCTGTCCCGCCGACATTCAATCCAAGCAAGCGAAGATGGTCCGAAAACAAAAACCCGCCTCGGCGGGCGGGTCGTTGGCGCAAATCAGCACCATGAATATATTCCTAGCATAGCTGCCGTCACAAAGCAAGCGAAATCTCGTGGGCCGGCCTAAAATTCGGCCGCCCGCCGCGATATGCTGCAGCTGTCCGGATCGGAACCGGCGTTCGCGCGTTTGCAATTTTGCCAATGGGAGCAAAGCCATGAATGTCGCCAACCTGCAACTTGAAGGCCTGCTGATGGCCGTCGCAGCGATCAATCAGGTACTTGTCCGCAAGGGCGTGCTGTCGGTCGAGGAGATAGACATCGCCTTGCGCAAGGCCGAAGCCAGCGAGACCAGCGAGGAGCGCTCCGAAGGCATGTCGGCGTCGAGCCGCGATGCCGTCAACTTCCCGATCCGGCTGCTGGAACTGGCCAATCAGTGCCAGCCGGAGGCGGACATGCCGTCGTTCTCGAAACTGGCGCGCATGGTCGGCCGGATGAAGGAACCCTACAACGACCAGATGTGACATCGCGATCGCCTCCCCGTCCCGTGTCGGAACGCCGCTTGCCAGCCGAAGTGCGATCAGCTGCCCGATACTGGCTTCCAGGTCAGCACGCGGCCCGGACCATGCACGGCGGCAAACAGCAGCCCGGCCAGGAAAGTAAAATGATCGACGAAGAAGCCGAACTCGGCCTGGTTGCCGGCCCAGTGCGACGGGCCGTGGAAGGCAAAGGCGAGGAAGATGACATAGACGGCGGCAACGAGCGCGGCCGGTGTGAAAAAAGCGCCGGTCAGGAAGCACAGCACGAGGGCGACCTCGAGCAGGGCCGCGCACCAGGCCAGAAACAACGGGAACGGAAATCCGGCGGCGGCGATGTAGCCCGCGGTGGCGCCCATGTCGATGAACTTGAAAGTCACCGCCATCAGGAAGACGGCCGCGAAGATCAGGCGGCCAATGAGGATTGCCGCGGTTTGCCACGGCGGTTGAACCGGGGATTGAGCGGATTCCAGCGACATGATGTCCTCCGGGGTTGCGACGGGTTTCGCCCCAAGGACGATACACCAGCCGCAAACCCGACATCAGGATTCAAATAGCTTTGACTCAAAAGGGCGCAAGCTTCCAGGAGGTTCGCGCTGTGCTTCCCTTCTCCCCTTGTGGGAGAAGGTGGCCGCGAAGCGGTCGGATGAGGGGTGCTCCAGCTTGGCATCGCCGCATTCACCCGGCTCGGCGCTGCGCGCCGATCCACCTTCTCCCACAAGGGGAGAAGGGATCGCGGGCCTTACCCTACTTCGCCTCCGGGTGGCTGATCGAATCCCGCACCGTCCCATACTGGCTGCCCCAGCGGTCGGTCATGTCGCAGCGTATGTCCCACAGCTCCGGGAAGAAGCGATGAAGGGCGCCGGCCTGCAGCAGTTCGACCGGCCGGCCCTTAAGCGATTTCGAGCCCAGCCCGATCGAACGGTGGATGAGGTAGAGATGATTGGCGCGGAATTTCTGGAACAGCTCGTCGAATTCGATCAGCGCCTCGGCGACGACATAGCTGTCGCCGTGATCATACCTGATATCGTAGACATCCTCGACCGAGAGCCCGCGACCATCGAGATAGGACGCCTGGAAGGCGCGCCACAGGTCCGGCGGCATGCGCAGCAAAAGCTTGAAGCCTGGCGATTCCTGGCCGCTGCCATTGCCGAGCTGCAGGCGAATCTCCTGGTATTCCTTGGGCGACATGGTTTCGAGCAGGTCAAGCTGCGCCGTCATCATGCGCAACAGCCGATGCACGCGCCCCATCAGCGTGACGATGCGATGCGTGTTCTGCTGTTCGAGGAAGTCTAGGACATCGACCAGCGTGTAGGTGATGAGCTTCATCCACAGCTCCTCGACCTGATGGACAATCTGGAACTGCAGCTCGTCGGCATTCACCATCTCGGCCAGCGGCTTCTGGCAGGCGAGAAGCTTGTCGCATTGGAGGTAGACGCCGTAGTCGCGCATCTCGGGCGCTTCGATGCGGGCATAATAATCCGGCTTGTGCATGGCAGCTGCTCCTTTGCCCGGCCCGTCGGTTCAGGGCATCTATTCGGTCCGAGCCTGGAGAATAAGCGCTCTTGGCTTGAATATTGTTCCATTCTGTTATTCAAATAGCGAGAATTGAAGGACGAAATTCCAACCATGGCGCCGTCCTGGAGAACGTTTGATGCTGGATGCTCTCGACCGGAAGATCGTCGCAGCGCTGGAACGCGACGCGCGTACCTCCTTCGCGGTGCTCGCCGACGAGGTCGGCTTAAGCAAGACGCCGTGCTGGAAGCGGGTCAAGGCGCTGGAGGACGCCGGCATCATCCGCGGCTACTCGACACGGATCGACCCGGCAAAACTCGGCTTCGGCATCGAAGCCTTCATCCAGGTGTCGATCGATTTCGAGCTTTCCGAAGCCTTCGAGGCCGCAGTCCAGGCGCACCCGCTGATCCGGCGCTGCCACGCCACGACAGGCGAAGCCGACTATCTCCTGCAGATCGTGACGGTCGACATGATGGCGCTGGACAGGATGCTGCGCGTCGAGCTCAGCCGCCTGCCCGGCGTGCGCCGGACGATCACCTCGATGGCCATGCGCGAGATCAAGGGTGACATTTCTTTCGCCAATGCGGTTGGGCATACGCAGAAGCGATAACGGGCCGACAGCGGCTGGGGTTCGTTGGAGCCGATCGGCGGGGTGGTTCAGGCTGCGGTTTTGTCGGGCTTGTCTATCCGCCATGCCGGGCTTGGGGCTGGATCGACGCGCTGCTCCTTCTGCTGTTCGGCGTCAGCTTTCCACTTCGGGCAGTTCTCGTAGTCATGGTCGCGCCCGCCGCAATAAGCGCAGCATTTTGCAGGGAGATCGGGGCGAAACATCGTCATGCATTGAAATGCACGTGGCGCCGGTCTGGTTGCGTGGCACCGTTACTTTTCGCTTACATTAATGCATGTCGCGCAAAAGTGTGCAGCGGTTTTGCGACAACGACATGCATAAAACAACAACCTAAAGCGCGTCGCGTGAGGTCGGTCGAACGCGACGCGCTTTAGGGATTTGGGTGCTAAGTCAGAGGCTTAAGGCGTGTATCCCAGCGCGGCCAGGGCCGACAGCCCTGCAACCAGGCCAATTGCAATAACAATGCCGAAATGCCGTTCCAGGAATTTGCGCCCCTGCCAGTCGTATCGCATATCTGAAACTCCGCCGCGTAATCTGGGGCAGCGTTTTCAGGCGTCAAGGCCGGGTCCTTGACAGGCGGTAGACAGGCAGCTGCCATTGTCCATATCGTGGTTCATATCGGAACGTGGAACGACACCTCATGGCCGAGCACTTCATCGGTGGGAGAAAACCACTCCCAGCCCGCCGCGCCCTTCCGGAACCATGGATGTGATGCACCGCGCGCTAGCGCTCCGGATCAAGACCGACATGGCCAGCAACTGGCGGATCATTCAGCGCCTGCGCATGTCGCTACAGCTTGCTCTGTTTCTATTGTTGCTGGAACTTCTGGCGTGGCTGTTGGCGATAACACGAGTCTAGGCTCAGGGACTATTAAGCCAGCACGGTGAAGACTGCTTCGAGACGAGTTACACGAAAATCCCTCGTCCTAAAGCTGAGCTTCGATAGCCGCCTTATCTATAACAGACCATACTTGTACAATCTTTTTGTCCCGAACTTCATAGATAACATTCTCGGCAAAGGAAACTCTCCTCCCGCTCACAGGGAGGCCGAGGAATGTTCCTTTCGGGGTACAATCGAAATCAAGCCGGCTCGCTATATAAGGCGGATCGGAAATCAGCATCCGGACGTTGAAATAAAGGTCCGGGATTTGAGAAAAGTCTGTCTCCAGCATTTCGCGATAACCTGACAAGCCGAGCCGCCGGCCGTTGTGGATCACCTCATCATCGACGAACTGTCCCAGCTTCCCCCAGTCCTGCTTATTCAGGCAGGCAACGTAGTCTCGGTAGACGTCGCAGAGGTCGGTTTTAGTCACGGCGATTACCCCTATCTCTACAAGGCCCTGCTGAAAAGTCAGTGTCTCACATGCTCAAGCAGATGACGGCATGAAGCGGCTTCATGCGCGGATGAGAAAGTGTTAGACAGCGTCCACTTCCTCTATTCCCGCTTCGTCTAATGGTAGGACAGCGCCCTTTGAAGGCGTGAATCGTGGTTCGAGTCCATGAGCGGGAACCAGCATCGCCCGCGCCGGGCAACCGATCGGACCGGTGTGCCGTCCTTTTCACTGGCAAGGTGGTCGGGTCGACCGAGGAGCCCTATAACCACCTGACGTGACGGAGGACGACATGGCCGACGACAAATCCAAGACCAAGCAGGACCGCAAACCGGCCTCCGGCGAGGAGCCTTACGACGTTGCGGCTTTTGCGAAAAAATACGGCATACCGCCGAGCGAGGCCGCGACCATCATCAAGCGGTACGGGCCTTCGAGAAGGAAGCTCGATGCACATATGGCGAGCCGCAACGCCTGATCCGCATCCGGCGGCGTCGACCCGGACCGCGGCTTACCATGCCGCGTGTTTCCGGCCGGTTTCTGCCGGATGCGCGAAATTTCCCGTTTTGGGAAATCGCCTCTTGTTCCCGTTTTGGGGAAGGTGCGGCCTGGCGCCGGATGAAGCGCTGAAGATTATGCGCGAATCGCAAGGCTGGGTGAGCACGACGACGCCGTCCAGCAGCAGGCGGAAGAATTAGCCCGACAAGTGCATTGGGCGGAAAGCATGGCGCTCGGTTTCCGGCAAATCGACCTCGGAGCGCCGATTCATGGATGTTGCTCTTGCATTAGCTTGAGCGCATATTTCGTCAGCCGGTGAACTACCCAAGCCGGTTAGGCTCGGCGCCAGTCCCCCCTCGATCCCTCGACGCCGAGCCGCAGGGATCGGCCTGGAGGCGAACCATGCCCATGTATCTCTCACGATTCAGCTATACGCCCGAGACCTGGGCGCGCCTGATCGAAAACCCCGAGGATAGACGCGAGGCAGCCCGCACCTACATCGAGTCGGTTGGCGGAAAGCTGCACGGGTTCTGGTACGCCTTCGGAGAGCACGATGGCTGGAATCTGTGGGAGGCGCCAGACAACGTTTCGATGGCATCTGTCGCGCTTGCCATTGGTGCGGGAGGAGCGCTCAGCTCGTACGAGACCACCGTCCTCCTAAGCGTCGAAGAAACGATGCAAGCCCTCGGTAAGGCGAAGTCGGTCCGGTATCGCCCGCCGGGAAAGCCCTGACCAACTCGCGCGGTGTGGGCGCCGGAACCGTTTCCGGACTTTCTCGCGGTCGTTAATCATGTCGCCCAAAAGCATGCCCTCAGGCCTGAACAGAGGATCCTGCAGCCTTGCCTTCGGCCAGTGAACGCTACGCTCGCCGTGCAGCTGGCAGAGCCGCTCGCCCGCTCGCCCGCGTAACGATCGCTTGCAGCGGCTCCGGCTGGTGCAGCAGAAATCCCTGGCCGAAGGCAACCCCCATATCCCTGAGGATGTCGAGCGCATCCTGCTCTTCGATCTTCTCCGCCACCACGGAGCAGCCGAGGCTTCTGGCTATTCCCGATATGGCTGAGACGATCTCGCGGTCGAAACGGCTCTTCGCAATATGCTCGATGAAGGAACCGTCGATCTTGATCGTGTCGACGGGAAAGCGCCGGAGATATTCGAACGAGCTCATGCCCGCCCCGAAATCATCGAGGCTGACGCGGCAGCGCCGCTCGCGCGCCTTGCGGACGAACTCTTCGGCAGCAGTGAAATTGGTGACAGCGGCGGTTTCCGTGATCTCGAAGCCGATGCCGGAATGCGGCGCCCCGGTCTCATCGATGACGGCGTCGACGAAATCCCAAAGCTGCGGATCGCTCAGCGTCTGTGCCGACAGGTTGAAGCCGAGCGTGAGCGCCCCTGCCTTCAGCGCCGGACCATGAAGCGAGAGCGCCGTCCTGATGATCCAGCGATCGAGCCGCGAGGCAATGCCGAACCGCTCCGCCGCCGGGATGAACTCGCCCGGCGGGATCAGCTGCCCGTTGCGCCCGGCGAGCCGCGCCAGGACCTCGACATGGCGGTTCTCTTGCCAGGGTTGTCCGAGGCGATGGATTTCCTGGCCGAACAGTTTCAGCCTTCCATCTTCCATGGCATCGACGGTGTCGGCCGCCAGCCGCGCCGCATTGAGGCCCCCGGATGTTGTCTCAGGGGAGAACACCGCGAAGCGATTGCGCCCGGCGGCCTTGGCCGCATAGCAGGCGTCGTCGGCGCAGGCGAGCGCGTCGGCCACCGCAGTATTCTCATCGGCGACAAAGGCGATGCCGATGCTGGCCGCAAGCTTGCGCGACGCCACCGTCGAGCCGAGATCGGCATCGCGAACCGCCGCGAGAACGGCGCCGGCGAGACGCTCGGCTTGCGCTGCGTCGCAATCAGGCACCAGCAGCGCGAACTCGTCGCCGCCGAGGCGCGCGGCATGCGCCGGCGGCGGCAGACAGCCCAGAATGCGCTCGGCGACGCGCTTAAGTGCAAGGTCGCCGGTGGCATGGCCGGCGAAGTCGTTCAAGGCCTTGAAGTAGTCGAGATCGACGTAGAACACCGCGAGCGGGCGCGCCGTTGCGATATGCTGGGCCAGCAGCCGGTCGAATGCGGCGCGGTTCAAAAGGCCGGTCAGGCCGTCATGGCGGGCCGCATGGGCAAGTTCCTGATCGCGTTGCTTCGCCTCGGTGACGTCGCGCACCGTGCCCAGGATCTGGCCCGACGACTGGGCGTCGGCGATGAACCGTATCAGCGATTCGACATGTCTGATGTCGCCGTCCCGCTTGATGATGCGGTATTGCACGGCGACGACCTTTTGGGTTTGCAGCGGCGCCAGGTGGGCCCGCTCGGCGTCGGCCCTGTCGTCCGGATGCAGATAGCTGTGCCAGAGGTCTTGCGACACCTCGTCGGTTTCGGCGACAAGCCCGAAGATTTCCCGCGTGCGCTCGTCCCAGTAGCTTTTGCCTGCGGCAAGATCGTGATGCCAGATACCGGTGCCGCTGGCGGCCAATGCCAGGCGAAACCGGACATTGACCTGTTCGAGCTCTGCTTCCGCTTGCTTCTGCTTGGTGATGTCGGTCTGGACGCCCATCAGCCGGACCGGCCGGCCCTCGACATCGCGTTCGACCACTCCGCCGCGATCGAGAACCCATACCCAGTGACCGGATTTGTGCTGCAGCCTGAGCTCGGTCTCGATCGAATCGGTCAGGCCGACAATGTGGCGTTCGCCGCTGGCCACCGCCCGCTCGCGATCGTCGGGATGCGTCAGCCGCAGCCAGAGATCGCTCGCCTCGACGAGCTCACCCTCGCCATAGCCGAGCATTTGCGACCACATCGCCGAGTAGAAACAGTCGCCGCTCCTGAGATCCCAGTCCCAGACGCCAAGATGCGCGCGTTCGAGCGCCAGCTCCCAGAACTCTCCGTTGCGATTCTTCTTGTCAGCCATGCCCTGGACTTCGCCTGCCCGTCGCGGCCATTGTGCAGCAAAGCAAAGAAGAAATCGTTACTGCGCAAGGAACGGGCGAAGGCCAGGAGGGCATCACGGCGGGCGGTTCCTGCTACGTCGAAAGGCACGTCGCCTCCGGGCGGTCGCTGCAACGAGGATGCGGAAGTCATCCGCCCCATCGCCTATAGCCCCCGCGAACTGCCGCGTTCGACCTGCGGCAGACCTGATCCCGCCTGGCTCAGGCCTTGTCGGATCACGCCTTGGCCCTGAAGCGCGCCGCCTCTTCCGAACCGCTTGTGGCGTCGCCCGCGCTATAGGAATGTGCGCCGGCGCCGGCCAGCTTGCCGCCATCGACGATCAGGTAGTCCTCGCGGATCGGCCGGCCTTCGAACCAGCACTCCAGGATTTCGCGCGTGCCGGCGGCATAGCGTGCCTGGGCGGAGAGCGATGATCCCGAAATATGCGGCGTCATGCCGTGATGTGGCATTGATCGCCACGGATGGTCCTTGGGGGCCGGCTGCGGGAACCAGACATCGCCGGCATAGCCTGCGAGCTGGCCGCTCTCCAGCGCACGGGCGACGGCGTCGCGATTGCAGATCTTGCCGCGCGCCGTGTTCACCAGATAGGCGCCGCGTTTCATCCTGGCGATCATCGCCTCGTCGAACAGGTTCTCCGTCTCCGGGTGCAGCGGGGCATTGATCGTCACCACGTCGCAAATGCCGACCATGGACGCGGCGTCTGGGTGGAAGGTGACGCCAAGGTCCTTCTCGACCGCCTCGGGCAGCCGGTGGCGGTCGGTGTAGTGCAGCTTGACGTCGAACGGCCGCAGCCGGCGCAGCACCGCGCTGCCGATCCGGCCGGCGCCGACGGTTCCGATCTGCATCCCCTCGACGTCGTAGGAGCGCGCGACACAGTCGGCGATATTCCAGCCGCCCTTGATGACCCACTCGTAGGAGGGGATGTAGTTTCGCACCAGCGCCAGGATCATCATCACCACATGCTCGGACACGCTGATCGAGTTGCAGTAGGTGACCTCGGCGACGGTGATGCCGCGGTCCATCGCGGCCTGCAGATCGACATGGTCGGACCCGATGCCGGCGGTGATCGCAAGCTTCAGTTGGTTTGCCTTGGCGATCCGTTCCTTGGTCAGATAGGCCGGCCAGAACGGCTGCGAGATGACGATTTCGGCGTCAGCGAGCTCGCGTTCGAAAACGCTGTCGGGACCGTCCTTGTCCGAGGTCACGACCAGGCTGTGCCCGGCGCTTTCCAGATATGGCCGCAGGCCGAGCTCGCCCGACACGCTGCCGAGCAGAACCCCCGGTTCAAAGTCGATGGCCTTCGGTGTGGGAAGCGTCTGGCCGCCGGGATAGCGGTCGAGCTTCGGCAGCCCATCCCGGGCATAATTTGACGGGTAACCGTCAACCGGATCGTCATAGAGGACGCAAACGACCTTTGCCATTTTGTTCTCCCTTCGTCTGAGAACGAGGAAGACGCTCGATTGTTAAGGCTGCCCGCCGAAGACGAACGGGCGGCCACTCTGGTTTGTCGGAGGCCAGCAACTCCTGGCGCTTCCTCGGAAAGTTGCGCTATTGCGAACTAAATGGAGGAGCCGGACGTGGCTTCAAGGCCAGCGGCAGGCAACGGTGCCGCGTTATCATTGGACCTTGAGCGTGCGGACGGCAGCGATCCGCCATCGCAGCCACAGCCGCGACGGCGCCAGCCAAGAACCCTCATTTCTTCCCTTGCGGGTAGATCGTCTCGCCGCGCTTCAGCATCTCGACGAACGCTGCGATCTTCTTCTTGCGCCCGGCTTCGGTCTTCATGTTGTGGATGCGGAAGGCGAGCGCGAAACGGTTTTGCGCGCTGAGCGTTGCCAGCATCGCCTTGGCCTTGGGCTCGGCATCGATTGCCGCCTGGAGATCGTCGGGGATTTTCATGTCCTTGCCGCTTCCATAGGCGCGCGCCCAGCGGCCGTCGGCCTTCGCCGCCTCGACCTGTTCGAGCCCATGCTCGGTCATCCGGCCCTCCTCGATAAGCCGGGCGACGTTGTCGACGTTGATCTGGCTCCAGATGCTCTTCCTGCCGCGCGGCGTGTAGCGCTGCAGATAGCTCTTGTCGTCGAGCCCCTTGCGCACGGCATCGATCCAGCCCCAGCACAGCACGACGTCGATGGCCTCCTTGGGCGTGATCGACTGCAGCCCCGAACCGACCTTGTGGATTTTGATCCAGACTTCTGTCTCGGTGTCGTGGTGCTGGCCGAGCCAGGTGTAGAAGCTTTCGGCATCCCCGAATTCGCGCACCTTGGCGGGATCGACCTTAACCGGCGCCATCAGCGGGCCCGACTTTTTGCGGTCGTCATCGGTTTCCTCCTTGCTGCCCCGCCTTCATCTGATGAAGCAGCAACGGAGCCCCCGTTGCAAGGCTGGCGGGACAGCGAAGCTGCCGATCTCCCCCCTTGTGGGGGAGATGTCCGGCAGGACAGAGGGGGGCGCTGTCCCGCCGACCTTCAACTCTTTGCAACTGCCCCATGTTAATTCTCGGTTGGTCATGAGGAAACGAGACGCTGGCGATCCGTCGCGCCCCCTCTGCCCTGCCGGGCATCTCCCCCACGAGGGGGGAGATTGGCAGCGTCGCCGTCCCCGCCCCAGCCCATAGCGGTTCTTCCCGTCGTATTATAGGAATCTCCCTGGCAGATCCGGCCATGGTGGCTCGGCGGGCTTCAACTTAGGGATATGTTGCATGCGATCGATGCTGTTCGGTCTTGCCCTTCTGGCGCCAACCGTGGCCCTGGCGGAACCGATCGAAACCCAGAAGATCATCACCGGGCTGACCGGCGACTGGAATGGCGACGGCGGCACCGACCTTGTGATGATCGTCGAGACCAAGCCCAGCGACCCGATGGACATGTACTTCTTCCTCAGGGACCGCGAGGCCAATTTTCTCAAACCTGCCGGCATCGTGCGTGAGCAGATCTACAGGGAGTGGAACGGTTACGACAGGCCGGGCTACGAGGCTTCCGACACCGAGCCGGAGCTGACCGCACTGCCCAACGGCTCGATCAAACTGTATCTGCCGGCAATGCCGGTCGGCAGCAAGCGGACCAACCAGACGCTGACGCTCGCTTACCGCGACGGCGCCTTCATCGTCGCCGGCTTTGCCTACGACTATCATGATTATCTTGAAGACAATGTCGCAAGCGACTGCGATTACAATGTTTTGACCGGCAAAGGCAAAAGCAGCAGGATGCAGCCCGATGGCACCACAAAGCAGAAGACCGTGGCGGTGGAAGGCAAGGTCTTTGCCTTTTCTGAGTGGAACCCCGGAACAGGCTTCAGCGCCTGCGGCGAATGAGAGCAGCGTCCCGCATCAAGAGGATCTGACCGGTCGCATGCCTACTGCAGCTGCGGTTTTTTGAGAAAGCTGTTGCGGTCGGCCGACTTGACGCGCAGCCAGGTTTCGCGGCCGTCGCGCACAACCCGCAACGGGATCTCGGCGCCGGCCGGGTTCTGCCACAACTTGCGGTAGAAATCGGCGAGCCCGTCGACTTCGCCGTCGCGGACATCCGAGATGATGTCGCCCTGGCGCAGGCCGGCTTCGGCGGCCGGGCTGCCTTCGGCGACGCTCATCACCACAACCTCGCCATTGCTTTCGGCGGAGAAGGCGCCGAGCCATGGGCGCGGTGGCTTGGCAACCTGGCCGCGTGTCAGGAGATCGTCGAGAATGGGCGGCAGAAGGTCGATCGGCACCACCATGTTGATATCGGCGATCTCGCCGGCGCGGCTCATCTGCAGGCGCAGCGAACCGATGCCGAGCAGCCTGCCGTCCTGCCCGATGAGGGCCGCACCTCCCCATGACGGATGAGCGGGCGCGGTGAAGATCGCCTCGTCCAGGAGATACTCCCAATAGCCGGCGAATTCCTGCTTGGTGACGATATGCGCGCTGACCGCCTGGCCGATGCCGTCGGCGAGCACCACCGGGTCGCCGGCCATCGCCCTGGCCGCGTCGCCAAAGGCCACCGCAGGCAGGCCGAGCGGCGCCAGCGCCTGCACCAGGCCGAAGCCCGATTCCTGGTCGTAGGCGAGCGCGTGCGCGGGAACCACGCGCCCATTGTGGTCGGTCAGCCAGACCTCTTCCGCCTCGGTGATGAGATAGCCGATGGTGAGCACCAGCCCGTTATCGCGAATGACCACGCCGCTGCCTTCCCGGCTCGTGCCCAGCGCATTGGCGGTGAAGGCATCGTCCGGGATCGAGGCGCGCACCGCCACGATGGACCGCAAAATCGTATCGATGGTCATGCTCTCAATCCCGGTAAGCGATGCGTGGGCCGGCAAAGGCCCGCTATCCCTATAGGTATGGCGCACGTGACGAGGCGCAAGGGCATCGGTGATCCTGTTCCAATCATGATGCTCCCTGCGGGACGTCTATGATGACACCGCGGGCCGATTCGTCGGGAGCCACCTGGTGATCCAGCGCTTCGAGCGCCAAGAGGGGACGAGTGCCCCGATGGATTGGCTGCGACCGACGCCCCGTGGGGAGTTGCGCCTTCGAGCGCCAGAACAGGGCCGGCGAGAGTCGTAGCCGCCCGTCTGAGCAGGAGAAGGCGATGATTGAATGTCGTCGTCGAGGCGCGAAGCTCCCAAATCGCGTAGCGTCTCGATGACGGCACGGGGCCTAAGCGGTGACCAGCGTAGCGAAATTGAAAGTGCCGATACGACGGATTTCGATGATTTCCTGCCGTGCGTATCCTTCGCCGCAACAAGCAGGCTGCGCCAGTAGCGGACCATTGCGGGTGATGCCGCGAAAGTCGCGTCTCGGATCCGGTGCGTACCTCTGTCGGAGGGCGTCCTATCACAAATTCTGTTCGCGTCTCGGACATTCAGCAGCCTGTGCCTTTGTCGTCTGAATGCCCCCCACACACAAATCCACATAGATTCGGGTCAGCTTCATCCTAGCCTCTGGATCGCCTCGACTGAACGTCTTTGCCGATTAACAAGAAGCTCATTCGTCGCGCCAAATTTGTTACCAACGCTGCACCTGCGTCTTTACTGGGAGACGAGCCAATGAGCGTTGCACAAAATCTCGCAAGCGACAGATCTGTCTCTGGCACGTCGCATCTTTCCATCTGCACCGGCCGAGTCCAGGAAACCCATGACGTTTTCACTCTGGTTTTCGAGCGGATTGACGGTCAGACATTTAATTTCGTGCCGGGTCAGTTCGTCACGATCCGCTTTTCATGGGACGGCCAGATTTTTTCGCGGATCTTCACCATTGCGTCACCGCCGACCCGTCCCGAGCGTATCTCCTTGACGATCAAAGCGGCGACGGATGGTAAGGCAACGCGAATTCTGCATGACCACTTCCATGAAGGCTGTGGGGTCGAGATCAGCGAGGCCAAGGGAGAATTTACGCTCCACGGACGCACCGTTGAAAAGGCGCTGTTCCTATGTGCCGGGAGCGGGATTACCCCGCTCATGTCGATGGTGAGGACGCTGCACGACCTCGGTGAGGAATTGGACCTCTGCTTGATTCAATGCTCGCGAACCGCGAGCGACGTCCTCTTCGGACAGGAACTGGCGATGCTGTCGCGAAGCATGCCCAAGCTGCGGGTCGAAACGGTTTTCAGCCGACCATCTGACCTTGATTCGAATCGTCCGGGTCGGCTCAACAAATCGCAGCTGGCGCTGCTTGTTCCGGATGCGTCGGATCGGACCGCTTTTGTTTGCGGTCCGACAGGTTTCATGGCGGTGATGCGTGGTCATTTGCTTGAGCTTGGGATTCCGGCCGACCGGATTTTCGAAGAAGCTTTTGGCCCCCGGCCAGCTACCACGAGTAAGATATCTGCCGGCGAGAAGGCGGTTGTTTCCTTCGAGCGCTCCGGCTTTCATGTGGAAGCAGACGAGGATACGACCATCCTGAACTGCGCCGAGACGGCAGGGATTCACATCGAGACTGCGTGCCAGATGGGTTTGTGCGGGACGTGCAAGGTGAAGCTGACGCGAGGCGAAGTCGATATGAGTGATATGGGCGGATTGTCCGAGGTGGATTGTAAGGACGGCTTTATTCTTGCTTGCTGCAGCAGGCCACGGGGCCACGTCGCAGTCGACTTGTAATCAATTCTGCTAGGCCGCCATCAGTTTAAGCGCCTTCAGAAGGCGAATGTGCGTATGGGAATGGTGGTGCCTCACATGCACGGCAGAATAGATCGGATGAGAGATCTTCGGCGCATCTGCAACAGTCTGAACCACCCCCTCCTGCCGCAATTTGGTGGCAACGGTTTCGGTAACGAACGCTGTCCCACCCCTGCTCCGCAGTAGGTAAGCAACGGCTCCGCCATTTCCGGTCGATACCGGGCTATTTTCCAATTCCGGCAACATCTGCTTGTGGGCACGATTGAAGTAGGCGGAATAATTGGCGCGGATATAGTCCGATGGCGTGATCTCACTGAGCGCAACTCGGCGCGTGCTGACCATCAGAAAACTCTCCTCGGCAATCTGCTCATAGTGCATGTCCGGCAGATGCTGCGGCGAGTAAAGCACGGCCAGGTCGAGACTCCCTGTAGTCAGGTCCAGAATCATCTGGTTGGAATAGTCGATCTCGACATAGATGGCCAACTTTGGCATCGTCGCTCGCACCCACTCCAGCCACGCTTCCAGCACACGTTCGTAGAGTTCGTGCTGGATGCCGATGCGAATGAGGCGGTCGAATTTGCCTACGGACTGGATTTCGCGGCGGGCGTCAAGCCACCGTAGCTTAACTGCACGCGCGTGCTCCTCGAACCTTATGCCCGCGACGGTCGGTTCAGTGCCGCTTTTGTTGCGGATGAAGAGCTGCTTTTCCAGCAGCGTTTCGAGCGAACGAATCCGGCTCGAAACGGTCGACTGCGTGACGCCCAAGCGCTCTGCCGTCCTGTTGAAGTTTCGGGTCTCGATTAGATCAATGAACGTATCGAGCAGTTCTATTTGCATCTCAGCCATCCAGCAGAACTAGAAATCCTCCCAACGGGTATCGCTTTTTAGCCCCGGCTCCCAATGGCTAATCGGAATCTCCGATTAACTTCTGCCTCCGCCTGTGTTGTCGGACCTATCTCCAAAGCGCATGCTTGTTAGGTCTTTTCACGATACCCTTCCAGGCAGGTGACACATCAATGTTGATCGTCGATACGGACGTACACAATTACTGGTCGAGTGCTGAAGTTCTTCTTCCCTATCTTGAGCCCTACTGGCGCGATTTCCTTGTCCGTGGCGAAAAGCCGGGGCCAACGGGGAGTTTCCCTCATGGGCATCGGCCATGGTTGCATCCGGAGGGATTCTCTCGGCACGACATCAAACCGGAATCCGAGGAGGACAACTACCTAATCATGAAGGAGAAGCACCTCGATTTCTACGATATCGACGTCGCAATCCTTACCGCGGATGAGCCGCTGGAAGCCTCGACATTGGCCAACTATCACTACGCAAACGCGCTGGTGAAGGCTTACAACGACTACATGATCGACTGGTGGCTGCCGAAGGACAGGCGCCTCAAAGGTTCGATCATCATCTCGCCGACGGACCCGCATGGTGCTGCAGCTGAGATACGGCGCCTCGGTGGCCACAAGGACATCGTCCAGGTGCTGGCAAGCCACGGCTCGCAGCGTCCCTATGGCGATCCGTTCTACCACCCGATCTTCGAGGCCTGTGCGGAGGTTGGGCTACCCTTTGCGATTCATTTTGGCGGCCAAGGCGGCGTGAACCACAACGCCGTCGCGAGCGGACCGACGGCCTACTATTGGGAGACGCATGCGCTTCTTAGCCAGCCCGCCATGACCCACGTAGTGAGCATGATTTCCAATGGTGTATTCGAAAAGTATCCCGACCTCTACTTCATCGTCATTGAATGCGGCGTTTCGTGGGTGCCGTCGTTGATGTGGAGATTGGACGCCAACTTCAAGGCGCTTCGCAAGGAGACCCCATGGCTGAAGATGCTGCCGTCGGAATATTGTCGCCGAAACGTCCGGTTCAGCACACAACCGCTCGAGCAACCGCAGAATGTCAAGCATCTTTGGGAGACGCTTGAACATATGGATGGCCAGAATACGCTGCTCTTCGCGTCGGATTATCCGCATTGGGATTTCGACGCGCCGACCAATCTCCACATCCCGCCGGCCTGGCGCGACAAGGTGATGGGTCTGAATGCGCTTGAAGTCTACAAGCGCATAGACGCTCCGGCCGCCACCGCGAGGGTCGCCTGATGACCGCCACGGCAACCGCCACCGCACGAACCTTTGCCTGCAAGGTCGCCGAGGTTGCGGTCGGCAAGCCAAGGATCGTTACCATCGGCCGCATCAGCGTCGGCATATTCCAGCTCGATGACGGCTATGCCGCTCTGCTCAACATCTGTCCGCACCGGGCAGGCCAGCTTTGCGAGGGACCGGTGTGCGGAACCACGCGGCACACCGACAGGGCGGAGTTCATCTACGAACGGGCCGGCGAGCTCATTCGCTGCGCCTGGCATGGATGGGAGTTCGACATCCGATCTGGCAAATGCCTGGTCGACGAGAAGCTCAAGGCACGTATCTTCCCCGTCCATGTCGACGGGGAAGACATCTATCTCGAAATGGGCCGCTGACCGCCACAAGTCGCAGATTTGGAGATTCGACAATGGAAACCGTGAAGTTCACCCAGATGAAGGATGGCGACCGCGAGGATTATGCCTTCCTGACCGAACATGAAATTGAGTATGCCGCCGGCACGTCCGACCGGCTGCTCGCTGCCATGGTCGATCTCGATAAATCGCTGTCAGGCTACAAGGTCACGCGGCTCGGCCATTCGCTGCAGGCCGCCACGCGCGCCTGGAATGCCGGGGCCGATATCGATTGGGTGGTGTCGGCGCTACTGCACGACATCGGCGACATCTATGCTCCGCACAATCACGACGAATACGCTGCCGCCATCCTGTGTCCGTTCGTGCGCGAGCAATGTGCCTGGGTGGTGGAGAAGCACGGCGACTTCCAGTTGGTCTATTATGGCGAGCATGTCGGCGCGAATCCACACAAGCGGGACGCGTTCAAGGACAATGCCTATTTTGATGACTGCGCGGAATTCTGCGAAAAGTGGGACCAGGCGAGCTTCGATCCGGACTACCCGACCAGACCCCTGGAGTTCTTTGCGCCCTTTGTGAGAGAGGTCTTCGCCCGCAAGAGCTATGACCCCGCAGTTATCAGAACTGGCGAGCGAATGGTGATGTCGGATGACCTGATTGCTGCCAAACGTTCAACATCGTGATGCCGCGGCGGCAAGCAGATCGCCGAATCTCTGATGCCAAGCGAATGTCTGCAAGCCGGGGCAACCCCCTCGCTCGTGTGAGAGAGGTAGACAGCAGCGATCCACCCCAATCAAGACGTTCCGCGACGGCGGTTCAACGGCAGCTATGGGTCCACAACTTCGCGATGGTCGACTGTTGGTGAAGGTCCGGGAAAGATGCAAGGCTGTCCTTTGAGCTGAAGTATTGATGGGCTTAGGGCTCCGCCCTCGGCGCGCTTCGGAGCGCCTTCCGCCCGGCTTCGGTCGCTTTGCGCCCTGCAGCCGGTTCCCCGCGAAGGCGCCCACTCCGCTTGCACACCCGCTGCTCGCCGCGAGGCAGGGCTGCAGCGCAGTGCTGCGCCGCACCCCCGACCTCAAGGCCGGCGTGGACGAGAGTGGTAGCTGGGTGAAAATCAGCCTTGCAAAAGGTGGGGAGTCCCTTCTCCCCCAGGGGTCCCCCAGGAGGAGGAGGGGCGCGCCGCGCCGACATCGACGATAGTTCAACACAAGTTGAACTTTCCGCACCCCGCACTATCTGTATCTACGTGTATAGAACCCCGCCCTATCCAACCTCCCTCCCAAGCCCCCAAGACAAGGCTCCTCCCGAGATGAACCAATACACACCGCCGAAAGTATGGACCTGGAACAAGGAAAATGGCGGCGCCTTCGCCAGCATCAACCGGCCGATCGCGGGCCCGACGCATGACAGGGAGTTGCCGGTCGGCAAGCATCCGCTGCAGCTTTACTCGCAGGGGACACCGAACGGCGTCAAGGTGACGATCATGCTGGAGGAACTCTTGGCGCTCGGCCACAAAGGCGCCGAATATGACGCCTGGCTGATCAGGATCAACGACGGCGACCAGTTCGGCAGCGGCTTCGTCGAGGTTAACCCCAACTCCAAGATCCCGGCGCTGATGGACCGCAGCGGGCCAAAGCCGATCCGCGTCTTCGAATCCGGCTCGATCCTGGTGCACCTGGCCGAAAAATTCGGCGAATTCCTGCCGACCGAGCAGCCGGCGCGCGCGGAAACCCTGTCGTGGCTGTTCTGGCAGATGGGCTCGGCGCCCTATCTCGGCGGCGGCTTCGGCCATTTCTATACCTATGCGCCGGAAAAGATCGAATATGCCATCGACCGCTTCGCCATGGAGACCAAGCGCCAGATGGACGTGCTCGACCGGCGCCTGGCTGAAAGCGAATATCTCGGCGGCGACGCCTACACGATTGCCGATATCGCCGTGTGGCCCTGGTATGGCGGGCTGGCCAAGGGCCGCATGTACAACGACGCCGGCGAGTTCCTGTCGGTCACGGAGTATAGACACGTGCAGCGCTGGGCCGACGCGATCGACGCGCGGCCGGCGGTGCAGCGCGGCCGCATGGTCAACCGCATCTTTGGCGAGCCTGCGATGCAGCTGCACGAGCGCCACGACGCCAGCGATTTCGACACCAAAACGCAGGACAAGCTGGCGGCGGAGTGAGCAGAGCGGATGACGCGTGGCGCCGGCGGGTTCCGGCGTCCGGGCCACTTGCTGCGCTGCTGTTCAACGCTGCGTTCCTCGACCACTGTAACGGCATGGATCCTAGGGTCTCCGCTACGTCGCTTCGCTCCTGCTCCGCCCTAGGATGACGAAGGCATGGTGGCTTGAGGCCAATCGCGGATGGTGAAAATTGGCAATTGCGTCGCCGCGTAGCGGTGGCGGTCGATGCCAAGCGCAAACCTCTAGGATTGGCTGAAGCAACACTCCCCTTCGTCATCCTAGGGCGAAGCGAACGCGAAGCGGAGCGCAGACCCCAGGATCCATGCCGTTACGGTGACCGAGAAGTGCAGCGATCCAGTGCTCGCCCCTACGGTCAGCCTGAATCTCAACAAACCTTAGGCTCAACCGAGCAGCATCGATAGAGGCAGGAAGCACTTGGGAGTTCAGGATTGCACAAGCCGCAGGCAGGCTTCCGCGCTGCCCAATCCCAGGTATATGTATCCGGAAGTATATATTGGTTGACTAAAGTAACGGAACGTCCAATGCACATTCCCAGAACCGAACATGTCCGCTTTCAAACTGCTTAGACCAAGCTGTCTATCTGATAATCATTATGGTCTAGGCATGTTGATATTGGTGCTGGCCTGACCTGGATCTCGAAACCGCAAACCGTCTCAATGGTCCAGTACTCGCGGGTCGCGGATTACCTGTGAGTCTTTCGCCCGGTTCCATAGATCTGCCGGATGACGAACACAAAATATCCAACCTGCGAAACGATCAAGGTAAGAACCGTCCAGCCCAGCGCCTTCCAGATCGAACCCGTTGCCAAAAAAGTCGAGAGCGCCACGACGAGTGACGCGGTGGCCATCCCCACCAGGAACTGTGGAAAATTCATTGTTTTTCAAAGCCGTCCCGGAGCTTCTACAGCCGCGACGACCACCCTTGCCCATTTACCCCACACCAACGTTTTCACCCTTTCAATGGTTGCGCAAGTAGCAATGGATCAGAAGTGTGTGTATGCTTAATGCATCCTATGGTTGAGAGGCTTCCTGGCTGATGCTGTTCCATTCAAAAGAGCTGATCTGGTGAGGGAAGGCACGAAAATTTGTTGCGTGCCGGGCGCTCCGGGCGCAACGTAGGCGCTACGGACTGCGATAAAACAAGAAGATCAGTCCAGGGAGAATGGGGGATTACATGGCGCTCAAGGTAATTGGCGCGGGCTTCGGACGCACGGGCACATGGTCGACCTTTACCGCGCTGAACAGGCTCGGCCTTGCCTGCTATCACATGCAGGAAGTGATCCTCAACAAGGCCAACAAGGGCCACCTCGACTTCTGGCGCAAGGTAGCGAACAGCAAGCCCGGCACGCCGCACGACTGGGACCGGGTGTTTGCCAACTACACGGCGACGGTCGACAATCCCGGCTGCTGCGTGTGGCGGGAGCTGCTGGCCGAATACCCTGACGCCAAGGTGCTGCTGACGCTCCACCCACGCGGCGCCGAAGGCTGGTACGACAGCACGATCGATACGATCTACTTCACCGAGAATCTCTGGCAGTTCAAGATTTTGGAGTGGCTGACGCCGTTCGGCCGAAAATTCGGCGACATGTCGCGCAAGCTGATCTGGGGCCGCGTGCTGGCCGGCGTGATGGACGACCGCGAGCGGGCGATCGCACGCTACAACGCCTACACCGAGGAGGTGAAGGCAGCCGTTCCGCCGGAAAAGCTCCTGGTGTTCACGGTGACCGAAGGCTGGGGGCCGCTGTGCCGCTTTCTCGGCGTGGCGGAACCGCAGGAGCCGTTCCCGAACCTCAATGACCGCTCAAGCGTCAAGAAGGTGATCCGCGACGTCATCAAGGGATCGTACGTCATGCTCGGGCTGTCGATCGCCGGGGTGGTGGCGGTGCTGAGCGGGGTTTTGTGGTGGCTGGGGTAGAGTGGTGGTTGGGTGGGACGAGCAAAGATTCTGACAGCGGCTGCAGCTCAGGCGATATTCTTGGATACGCAGGCGGGACAGCGCCCCCCTCTGGCCTGCCGGCCATCTCCCCCACTTGGGGGGAGATCAGCAGCTTCGGCGCTCCGCGCTCTCTTGCGCCGTTGCAGATTGGCGAAACCCGGCGTGACGGCCGATCTCCCCCCAAGTGGGGGAGATGTCCGGCAGGACAGAGGGGGGCGCGAAGGATCGCAGCGGGCCCGAGACTTGCGAATTCAGGCCGACATCGCCAGCGGCCTTGCGCTCTTGTTGGGGATCTGGATGTCGATTTCCAGCGTCGACATCGTCTCGCCGCGATCCATCGAGACCTGCAGATAATCCTGGTCGATCTGCACATGCCTGGCGATGACGGCCATGATCTCCTCGCGCAGCACCGAGACGAGATCGGGCTGGCTGCGGTTGCGGCGCTCATAGGCGAGCAGCACCTGCAGCCGCTCGCGCGCGACCGGCGCGCTGCCGCGCCGCTTGAAGAGGTCTAACAGGCTCATGCTGCCCTCCTTCCAAAAAGCCGGTCGAGAAAGCCCTTGCGCTCGAACGGCACGACGACCGGCAGTTCCTCGCCCTCGAGCCGTTTGGCCGCCTCGATATAGGCGCGGGCGGCGGAATTGGTGGGATCGCTGAGCGTCACCGGCGAACCGAGGTTGGAGGCCTTGAGCACGTCCTGGCTCTCGGGAATGATCCCCAGCAGCGGCGTAGACAGGATCTCCAGAACGTCGTCGATCGAGAGCATTTCGCCGCGCGCCGCGCGGGCGGCATCATACCGCGTCACCAGCACGTGCTTGGCGATCTGCTCGCCCCGCTCGGCCTTGACGGTCCTGGCGTCGAGCAGGCCGATGATGCGATCGGAATCGCGCACCGAGCTGACTTCCGGGTTGGTGACGATGACCGCCTCGTCGGCAAAGCGCATGGCGAGCTGCGCGCCGCGCTCGATGCCGGCCGGACTGTCGCAGAAGACGTAGTCGAACACCGAGCTTAGCTTTTCGATCACCTCGCCGACGCCCTCCTCGGTCAGCGCATCCTTGTCGCGCGTCTGCGAGGCCGGCAGCAGGAACAGCGTCTCGACCCGCTTGTCGCGGATCAGCGCCTGCGAGAGTTTGGCCGTTCCCTGGATGACGTTGACCAGGTCGAACACCACCCGCCGCTCGGCGCCCATGATCAGATCGAGATTCCTCAAACCCACATCGAAGTCGACCAGGGCCACCTTCTTGCCGGTTCTTGCGACCGCGGCGCCAAGGGCGGCCGTCGAGGTCGTCTTGCCGACGCCCCCCTTGCCGGAGGTGACCACCACTACCTTGCCCATCTATGCCTCCATTATTGTTGTTGGTATTGTTAAGCGTCTGATTTATGCAATGCGCTTAAGTTATTGTTTCATTTCGATATCCCAAAACCGCCGTGCGTTAGCTGAACGGCGCGATGCGCAGTGTGTCCTTTTCGAGAAACGCCTGGACGGCTTTTCCACGCAAGGACGGCTCCATCTCCTCGGCGGTGCAATACCAGCCGTCGACCGACAGCAGCTCGGCCTCGTTTTTGCGGCAGAAGATGCGCGCCGCCGAATGGCCGAGCACGCCGGCCGACGCCCGCCCGCGCAGCGTGCCGTAGACATGGATGGAGCCGGCGGCGACGATCTCGGACCCGGAGGCGACGGAGCCCAGCACGATAACGTCGCCATGCGCATGAAAGACCGACTGGCCCGAGCGGATCGGTGTCTTGACCATCAGCGTGGCGGGCGCTTCCGGCTGCCTGTCTTCTGGCTTGCCCTGTTCCACCTTGCCTTCTTCCGCCCTGCCCGTCTCTTGCGGCCTGCCCTTGCTGTCGGCCTGCATGAGCAGCCCGGCGGTGGCCTCCTTGGCACCAATCAGCACCGGCGGCAGATTGGCATCGAGCGCCGTGCTGCCGTCGAGTTCGATGGCATAGATGCGGATGCCGCGCAGGCCAAGCTCGGCGACCAGCGCTTCGATCTGGCCGACCTCAGGTTTCAACGTGTTGAGGTTGAGCACCACCGGCCGGCCGGCGAAATAGCCGGGAGAATTGCCGATCCAGCGATCGAGGCTCTCCAGCCACTCCGAAAGCGGCGCCTCCGGGGTGAGCGTGAAGGCGACAAACGAGCGGGCGCGAAAACGAATGGATTTGGTCTCGACGGGGGCGGCGAAGGTCACGGACAGCGATTCCTTACTGATAGGTAAACGCTAGCCAGCCATGGTTAACGAAAGGTTAACGGAGGGGGTGTTCGCGACATTAGGAAGCCATTTACTGACAGGCTCGACCATGTCAGCAGCCGAGCGGACAGCGCTGGAATTCCTGCCCTTCCTCGACACCTTGCTGGCTAAGTGCCCTTCGCTGCGTCCTCGATCAGTTCCGCTAGCAAGGTAGAGAACCGCTCGTCAGTCCTATCCCCTATGTTTCCCACTTCTCTCGCCACCATCCCGGGCGAAGAGACTGACACTTGCCCACTCAGCTGAACGTTGACCGTGAACGTCCTTCCGACTGCCTCCTTCTCCATGCCTCGCTTGCTGTAGACTTTGAACCGAATGGATGGTGTTGACGCTTTGGCTTGGCGGCGTGGCGCGGTGTCCATCTCGACAGTCACCTCGCCCGCCACCTCAGCCTTGGCCGCTTCCAACGATGCAACCACGACGTCGTTTAGCCAGGCCCTGGCTTGCGCGCCGAAGTCCACCACCTCGGCCTTCTCATTGCGGACCTTCCCTCCTTGCTCACGGGCTTCCTTCCCGCGCTCAAGGGCTTCTTTGAACTTAGACATCATGGTTTGCCTCCGATTGTGGGCGCATGAGACCAGCCGTCACATCGCCATGCTCCTCCTAATGAGTAGAACGCGCGCAATCGGCGTCCGTTGCGTAAACGGAGCCCGTGGTTCGCCGCTGCGCACGGTAGTAACCTTCCGGCGCGGTCGATCGCCGGGGTGGCGGCGGTGATCGCGGCGCCGCGGCGGTGGCTGGGGTAGCATGTCAGCAGCCGAGCGGACAGCGCTGGAAATTGCCTGCCCTTTCCAACAAGATGCCTGAACATCCCCGAGGGCTCGACATGTGCAACCTCTACAACATCACCACCAGCCAGGAAGCGATCCGCCAGTGGACCCGCGCCTTGCGCGATGTCCTCGGCAATCTCGAACCCTCAATCGACATCTACCCCAACCAGCCCGGCCCGGTGGTGCGCAACGCGCCGGACGGGACGCGCGAGCTGGCCAACCTGCTGTGGGGCATGCCGACGCCGATCGAGCGGGTAAAGGGCAAGGCGGACTACGGCACCACCAACATCCGTAACCCGCAATACGGCCACTGGCAGCAATATCTCGGCGTCGAGAACCGCTGCGTGGTGCCGCTCACCAGTTTTGCCGAGCCGAGTCCGACGCCCGGCGACAAGGACCCGGATACCGGTATCCAGAGGAATTATTGGTTCGCGCTGAACGAGGAGCGGCCGCTGTTCTTCTTCGCCGGCCTGTGGACGCGCTGGCAAGGCGTGCGCAAGGTCAAGGACGGCCCCGGCGAGTTCGAGCTCTACGGCTTCCTGACCACCAGACCGAACGCCCTCATCGCGCCGATCCACGAGAAGGCTATGCCCGTCATCCTGACCACGCAGGCGGAAACCGAGACCTGGCTGACCGCGCCGTGGTCGGAGGCCAGGCACCTGCAGCGCACGGCACCAGACGACGCGCTGGTGATCGTCGAGAAGCCGGCGACGCAGATCAAGTTTCCGCCGCAGGCGCCACAGGCGCCGGTACAGGGTTCGCTGTTCTAAAGCTTGAACTTCTGCAGCACCCAGATGTAGCCCTTCGGCGGATGGTCCTGGTCGATGAACTGGGTGCGCACGGTGGTGTCCTTGCGGCTGCACCGTTTGCACCTGAACCGGATGGTCTCCAGCGGCTTGTTCCAGCCCACCACCTTGGCCACGTCGTTGGCCCGGAAGCGTCCGACATGGTAGCAGTGGCCGCACTCGACGATCAGCAGCATGTTGGCCTTCGCGGCACGTCCAACGCTGTCCATCGGCCCGGCCATGGCTCATTTCCGAGTCAAATAATCCTCGGGAAGCGGAAGCAGGCCAAGATCCGGGATCCGGAAATCGGGCTCCTTCTCCGCTACGCTGGCCATCACCTCATGCAATTTTTCGACAAGCCCGCAAAGCTGCCAAAACAGCTCGCTATGCGCCTTCAGATGCAGCTGCGACGAAAGCACCGTCTTGCGCAGGCTCAGAGCGTCCCTGATGATCGCCTCCGCATACCTCGTCGACAGCCTGTCAAACCGGCTTTTTCGTCTGCCCATCGCGGCTCTCCCCATTTTGTGAGCAACCGCCCCACCTACCGACAAATAGGAAGGCATTCCTCGCGGAGTCAATTCACACTTGGCACTTTTGTTCCCGTTTTGTTCAATTTGAACAGAAACGATCGGAGGCATCGCCATGGACCACATCGTGACGCTGGACAGCCGCCAGGAGGCCGTCCTTCGGGCCATCGCCGACAAGTTCATTGCCCAGCACAAGGGCGATGCGGTGAAGGCGCTCAAGGAGATGATCGTGCTCAATGGGCATCTGCAGGAGCGGCTTGATGCCCTGTCGTCACCACGCCGAGCGACGCGCTAAGCGCCCAGAGATGACGGCAGCAGGACGCGTGTTCAATCGTGCCGTTCGAAGGTCGGCTTAGCGCCAATTGCTGCCGTTCGCTTGCTGCCGACGAACGACCGCTTTCCACCGTTGCGGTCATTCATGCCGACGGCTTGGTCCGCCCGCGATCACTCATTGGGCTGCGTTCAACTGGACCGGCCAAGCCAGCGGACAACTTCGTAAGCCAGCATAGGGCGGCGAAACCCCTTCAGTGTCAGTTCGCCAACTGGAACGGATTCGACCAATGATTCAACGGCACCAAGAACCCGTTGGCTGACGAGAATCTGGCGAGACTTGGCCTCCTCGCACAATCGAGCCGCATGGTTCGACACAGTGCCGATCACCGCATAGTCCGCGCGCTGATCGAAACCGATCCGCCCTATGGTGGCGTGGCCCCGGGCGATACCGATTCCGAAGCCAAGCAAGTAGTCCCGTTTGCGCCATCGCTCTGAATGCTCGTCAATTGCGTCACGCATTGCCGCAGCCATTGAGACAGCTCTCTCGGTGTGATCGGCACAGGGCAGCGGATCATTGAAAACAACAACGATACCGTCGCCAACGAACCGCTCCAAAGTCCCCTCGTGACGGACGATTTGTTCGCCGAGACAGGAATGGTACTCGCCAAGGACCATCATTACCTCCTCGGGCTCGGCAGTCTCGGCGAAGGCTGTAAAGCCGCGCAAGTCGCAGAAAACGACGGTCACCTCGCGACGGTGGCTTTGAAGAAGCGCGTCTCCATTGCCTGCCGCAACGACAAGGTCGGCGACCTGCGCGGGAAGAAACCGTCGGAGCCGGCCCATTCGCTCGATCTCCGTAACCTGCTCCGCCACTGTTTGTTCAAGAGAGCGATTCCATGCAGCCAATTGCGCTGCCTGATCCTCGAGGAGCCGCGTCTGGCTCTCCACGGTATCGTATAGCGCCTTCTGGCGCAGCATCGAGCGCACGCGCGCCACCAGTGCCCTGTGCTCGAACGGCTTGGTTAGATAGTCATCGCCGCCGGCATCCAATCCCTCGACCACATCTCGTGTATCGGCTTTTGCGGTGACAAGGATAACCGGGATCGATCGCAGCGAAACGTCTGCCTTAAGCGTCCGCACGACGCTTATCCCGTCGAGCTTCGGCATCATGATGTCGAGGAGGATCAGGTCCGGCTTGAGGCTGCGCACCATGGCAAGCCCCTCTTCGCCGTCCGCTGCAGTCACCACTTCGTAGCCATTCGCCTCGAGGCGCATGCGCAGGATTTCGAGATTTTCCGGCGTGTCGTCGACGGCGAGAATGCGAGGCGGATCGTGCAAGGCCCTGTCTCCTCTAGGAAAGCAACTCCCGGATCTTGGCAAGCAGCTGGCGCGGACTGAATGGCTTGGCAATGTAGCCATCGCACCCGGCAGCAAGGGCTTTCGCCTCATCGCCCGACAATGCGTAGGAGGTGACGGCGATTATCGGAATGTGCCGGAGCGCCGGGTCAGCCTTTATGCGGCGGGCAGCGTCATACCCGTCCATCACCGGAAGCTGAATGTCCATCAGGATCAGGTCCGGCTTCTCAGCGGCGGCGGCAGCGACGCCGGCGGCACCGTCCGCGGCCTCGATCAGTTCGTATTCGGTGGTGGCGATGAGATCGCGCACGATTTGGCGGTTGTCCTCGGTGTCTTCCACCATCAGGATTCGCTTGCTCATGCTGCCTTCACATCCTCTCCCACCCGGATCGGTATCTTCATGCGGAATGTCGAGCCTGAACCGGGCACGGACTCGACGCCTATGGTTCCACCGTGCATTTCGACGATACGCTTCGAGATCGCCAGGCCGAGACCCGTGCCACCCTTCTGCCTGGTGCTGCTGTTGTCGACCTGTTGGAATTCATCGAAGATGAGCACCTGGTCTGTGGGTGCAATGCCGGGGCCCGTGTCGCGCACGATGATCTCGAAGTGCCCGTCCACCGCATCGGCAAGAATGTCGATCGCGCCCCTCTCGGTGAACTTGACGGCATTGCCGGCAAGATTGAGCAGGACCTGGGTCAGGCGGCGTTCGTCCCCGCGGCCCAGCGGAAGGTTTTCGGCGACGGTCGCAGCGAGCGAAAGCCCTTTTGAACGCGCCAGCGGCTCCACAGCTGTAACGGCCGATCGAACAATTTGCCCAACGGAATAATCCTCGAGCGCCAGCGTGAGCTGACCCGCTTCGATCTTTGAAAGATCGAGCACGTCGTTGATGAGCCCCAAGAGATGACGGCCGTTTGCTTGCACGCGCTCCACGGTCGTCTTTGCTTTGTCCGGGAGCTCGCCATAAATCCCGTCGACCAACAGTTCGGTGAACCCCAGGACCGAATTGAGCGGCGTCCTTAGCTCGTGGCTCATATTTGCGAGGAACTGAGACTTATGGCGGCTGGCCGCCTCTAGCTCCCGGCCTTTTTCTTCGATCTCGCGGAACAGCTTCGCGTTTTGAATGGCGAGCACCGATTGGGCTGCAAAGGTTTCCATCAGATGGACGATTTGCTGGTCGAATTCACCTGGGTTGCGTCGCCTGACGACGAGCGCGCCGACGATCTTGTTCGGCCTGAGCAGCGGAACCACCAGGACGCCGCGATATCCGGCGTCGAGGACGATCTTCTGAGCGGGAGAGGGCGTTCCTTCGCTGAGATCGGGTACCTGGACAGGCGCACGGCGCCGTGCGGCGTCGCCAATCCCGGGATCGTTCAGCCCGATGGCCTGGTCGGAAATCGCGGCAATGAGCTCATCGCCCATCCCATAAGTCGCGCGTGAGCGGAATTGTTGTCTGGTGCTGCTGAACACATAGATAGTGCCCGCATCCGTGTCCGAGAGTTGAACCGCCTTCGCCACGATCGTCTGTAGCACCGTGTCGAGATCGAGCGTCGAATTGACCGCCTTGCTGACTTCCCCGAGCGCCTCCAGTTCGCCGACCGATCGCGCAAGCTCGGCCGTGCGCGCCTGCACCTCTTGATATAGCCGCCCCAGCTGCTCGGACGTCTGGTTGACATTGCCGGCAAGCACTCCGAGCTCGTCCCGATTGACGACGGCAACCTGCTGCGCAAAGTCGCCGGCTGCTATCTGGCGCAGACGCGTCTCGATCTTCTTGACCGGCTCGATCAACGACCAGGAGATGATGTAGCCAAGCGCCAGCGCCAGCAGAATGCTACCCACCGCAAAGGAGACCACGATCAGCCGGGAGGTGCCGTACGCCCCCTTGGTCGTTTCGATGGCGGTCACCATGTCGGCTTCGGCGATGTTGACCAACTGGTTCGTCAGCCGTTCGAGGCGGTCGGCCAATGGCATGATCTCAGCTTGCTGAACCTTGCGCGCCTCGTCCGTGCGGCCGGCGCGGATGAGCTCCACGACATGCGTCACCCCCGCCGTAAACCGGTCGTACTCTTGCCGGACCTGGCCGAGCACTGCCGCCTCACTTTCGGCCACGAACTCCATGCGGTCGAGGTCGTAGCCAAACTGGCTGAGCTGGCGCAGCGCTGCATCCAGCATCCGGTCGTCCTGAAGCAAGAGCGCGGTAGAGATGCTGTAGAGTTGGTTCGTCGTGTCGTGCTGAACCTGGCGGTAGGCTGCGATCCGGCGCTGCAGCTTGATCAACTCATTTGTTTGATCGTTGACCCCGCTCAACACCTGCAACCCGACGGCCCCGAGCACGATCAGCAGGCCAACGATCGACAGAAACGCGATCAGCAGCTTGGTCTGCACGCGCGCCGGCAGCCGCGCAACCCAGCCCACCAGCCGGTTTGTGATGTTATTTGGATTCGTCCAAGAGGCTGAGAAGATCACCCCGGAACTCCTCCAAGTCGAACCGGACGCCGAGATACTGTACGCGCAAGGTGCCAGTTGGGTCTATGAGCGACGTCAGGAATGTGTGATCGACGTCTCCTTTCGCCACCTTCCTCGCGAAGATGCCGTACTTGCGTCCGACCTCACGGATGATCGTCGGATCGCCGGTGAGAAACGCCCAACCGTCCAGATCAGCGCCGAAGTCCTGTGCATATTGCTTCAGCACTTCGGGCGTATCGTGCTCCGGATCGACGGTGATCGAAACGAAGGCAACACTGGGCCCGAACGCAGAACCTAGCTTGTCCTGCACGTGCGCCATGTTGGCGGTCAGCATCGGGCAGAGGTCGGGACAATAAGTATAGATGAAAGTGACGGCGACCACCTTGCCGCGAAAGTCGTGGAGCGACACGGGCGCTCCATCCTGCGACGTCAGCGTAAAATCGGGGGCCGGTCCGATCCTCGGCAGGCGCTGGTCGTGCGGCGCGTCGTGCGCGTGCGCTGGCCAGGGAACAAGCAGCGCCAATAGCAGAATGCGTGCCGGCCACCCGCTCACGTCTTCAACTCGCGCTTCAGCTCGTCGACGAACCGCCAGTCAGTGCCCTCGGCGATGATCGCCTGCGGAGTTGACTTGATCATACCTGTCTCATGCATCCGCAGCGCGTAGAAGCGCATCGAGGCTTCGGCATCGAAATCCCGCCATCTGTCGTACCGGATGTCGTTCAGCGTTTGCAGTGCGTATTCATAGCTAGGGACGAAACCTCGATCGACCATCTGCCGCGCGACCAATGGCGGGTCCGACGCGCAGAGGTCGGCGCTCTTGAATATGGCCCGCAGGATATGCTTGGTCGCCACTGGGTATTTGTTCACATAGTCCGCAGTGGCGGAGATCATGCAGCAGAAATGCTGCGACCACGGCGGGTCGGTGGTCGAGTTGAGGATCGTGTGGCCTACTTTCCTGGAGCGAAGTTCTTGCGTGCGGGGCGGTTGGCCGAGCACTGCATCGTACTTTCCTTCGACGAAGCCTTCCGCAAAATTGTGCTCTTCGATGACCCATTCGATGTCGTTGACGGGATCGAGCCCAACATAGGCGGCCATCAGAGAAACCAACACGTATTGCGGCGAATCAAGCGTAAAGACCCCAACCCGCTTTCCCCGCAGATCCGAGATGCCTTTGACGCTGTCATTGGCGATCAGTTCGAGGCACCCGGAGTGCAGTCCGCTTAGTACCCTGATCGGCACTCCTGCATCGATCGACGCCAGATGAATCGGCACGTAGTTCACACTGAAATCCGTCTCGCCGTTTGCGATCCACGCCGAATGATCAACCTTCTTGTCACCTTGCACATAGCGGACATCGGTGAACCCCTCGCCGCGCAGCATCTCTCCGGCGAGGTACAGGCCCGCCCAGCAATAGGCGCCGCCGATGTACCGCGGCAGGCGGACCGAGGTGGTCTCCGGCAGCGGCTCAGCCCAGGCTTGTGTCGCGGTGCCGATAAGGCCCGCGGCGCCGGCTGACGCGGCGCCGGCTAGGAAACGGCGGCGGTTCTGGATGATTTGCATGGGGCTCTCCTTCCCTTGGAAAACGGCACTGCATGCGGGCCACGCCCTTACATTTTCAACTCGCGTTTCAGCTCGTTGAGGAAGCGCCAGTCCGTTCCGTTGGCGATGATCTGGTGGGGACTCGACTTGATCATGCCGGCCTCATGCAGGCGCAAGGCGTAAAACCGTACGGTGTCCTCGGGCTCGTATTCGCGCCACTTGCCATAAGGCACTTCATTCATCGTCTGCAGGGCATAGTCATAGTTGGCGGTGAACCCGTTATCGACGATCTGTTGCGCGACGCGCTGCGGCTCTGCGACGCAAAGGTCTGCCGCCTTGAGAATGGCGCGCACGACGCGCTTGGTGGCAGCCGGATTATTCCGTACGAACTCCGCATTGCCAGCCAACAAGCAGCAGAAGTACTGCGACCATGGGCGGTCCACAGCGCTATTGACGATGACGTGACCGATTTTGCGGTCGCGCAACTCCTGCGGATCGGGTGGAAGGCCAAGGAATGCATCGATTTTGCCCTCAACAAAGAGCTCCTTTGGCTTGATGGATGGACTGGCAACCCAGTTGATGTCCCTCACAGGGTCAAGCCCGACATAAGTGGCCATACTTGCCAAGAACAGGTGAGGCCCTGATCCTATACTTGGCACGCCTACGGTCCTGCCCTTCAGGTCTGTGATGCGGTGGATCCCTTCGCTCCCGAAGAGCTCGAAGCATCCCGTGTGCACGCCGGCAACCACCGTGATCGGTATTCCAAGATCCGTCGGCACGATGAGATTTCCCGCGTAGTTCAGGCTAAAATCCACCTCGCCTGCTGCAATACTCTTCGTCGTTGCGTCACCTAGCTCAACTGCAACATAGCGAACTTCGGTAAAGCCCTCTGCGTGCAGCAACTCCTTGGCGGCGTACTGTGGCGCCATGCAGATGGCAGGGAGTTTTGCGAGCCGGACCGTGGTCGTTTCGAGACCGCCCTCTTCGGCACGTGAATTTCGGGTGCCGACAACTCCGGCGACTCCTGCCGCCGCCATATTGGCCAAGAAGCGGCGTCTGCTTTGGACCTTCTGCATGGATATCTCCATCGTTAGCTTCGGCCAACGGGCAGTCGAGTCATCCGCGGGTCAAATCTGATGTCGGACTGAATCACTGAACGCACTCGGCCGCCCCTTCAGTTGGACGCTGTTGTTGGAGCGAGTTGCTGTGCCGGCATCGATTGCGATGACGAACGCACTGGCGAACTCAAACCCGAAATCCGCTTCGCCGTTTTGTCATTTTCATCGGCGTATTGACGCCCGCATCCACGTCCACATAGGTGAGGTCGGTAAAGCCGTCGGCGCGCAACAGTTCCTCGGCGAGGTAGAGAGGTGCGTTGCAGGTGGCGGGGGTATGGGTGAAGCGGACGGTGGTCGTATCGAGCAGGGCATTCTCGGCGGATGAATTGCGACCGCCGGCAAGTCCAACGGCGCCGATTGCACTCATACCGGCTAAGAAGCGGCGGCGGTTCTGGATGACCTGCATTTGGACGCTCCCTTCCGTGGATACGGCACTGCGTGCCGGCCACACGCTCACAGTTTCAGCTCGTGCTTCAACTCGTCGAGGAAGCGCCAGTCTGTTCCCTGGGCGATAATCTGTTGCGGGCTCGACTTGATCATGCCCGTCTCCTGCATTCGCAGCGCATAGAAGCGGACCGAATCCTCGGAATCGTAACTTCGCCACCTGTCGTGCTGGGCCTCTTTCAGCGTTATCAGAGCGAGGTCATAGCTGGGCAGAAAGCCTCGATCGACGAGTTCGCGCGCAGCCGATGCCGGATCCGACGCGCAGAAATCGATGGACTTCAGGATGGCGCGCAATATGCGCTTGGTCGCAGCAGGGTACTTGTCCACGTAATCAGTCCTGCCGGCGACCATGCAGCAGTAATATTGTGACCAGGGCCGGTCGACGGCGTTGCTGATGATCGTGTGGCCGATCTTCTTCGCGCGCAGGCCGGGCAACTCGGTGATGCCGGCGAGGAAGGCGTCGACCTTGCCTTCGATGAAATCCTGCATCGGAGAGATGCCCAACACCCATTCGATCTCGTGAACGGGATCAAGCCCAACATAGTTGATCATCAAGCTGAGAAAGACATGCGGGTGGTCGTTGAACGCCCAAATCCCGACCCGTTTGCCCTTTAGTTCGGCAATGCCGTTGACGCTGTCATTGCCCCGCAGTTCCCAGCAGCCTGTGTGCACGCCGGTCAGGATTTTGATACTTGCCCCTGATTCGATGCTCCGGATGTGCATCGACGGCATGTTGAAATCGAAATCCGTGACGCCGGCGGTAAGCCACTCGGTGTTGTCGACGTTGGTGTCGCCTTGCACGTAGCGGACATCGGTCAATCCGTCGGCGCGCATCAACTCGCCCGCGAGATAGAGCGACGCCCAGCAATAGGAGCCATCGATCCACCGCCCCAGACGGACGGAAGTCGTTTCCGGCGGAGGCTCCCCCGCAGCTTTGGATGGACGAATGTTGAAGAGTTGCGCTCCGCCGGCCGCCGTCAAGCCGGCCAGGAACGTGCGGCGATTTTGAATGATCTGCATGGGATCGCTCCCTCTCCCGAACTGCAAACGACAATTCCGGTCGGAACCGAGCAAAAAGAGGTTCCGGCAGAGGCAGATAGTCTCGTGGGCGCGCCGAACAGCTGCAGGTTGGAGCGCGCCCAGTCTGATGCGGGAGTCTTGCGCTCTCAGTCGCCGGCCCCGTGAGGTCCCAGCCAGCGATACGCAACTATACTCCCGATTGGCGCGCGTAGCGAGGGTAAAGCTCACTCAGCCTCAAACGACTATCCTTTACGCTGCCGCAGCTCCGCCAGACTAGCCCATCTGTCAGCCTACCGGTCGCGACGCGCTGGCACAGTCTCTTCTTGCAAAGAGACCTTCGACAATAGGGCGTTGAACGTCCGCCCTGATAGTCGATTCAGACCTTGGGCGGACGGTTCGGGAATGACCGCCTTGGGTCAATTTACGTCGTAGAACGCTTGTGATGGCTTCTCATCCCGGTCGCCTAGTCGCGAGTGCGTCTGACGGAGGAAACCGGCTGGTGCGCCATGCTACGCTCGCCGGTGACCGGAAGAATTGCATAATCAACCACTTAGAAGTTGCTTCTCATTCGCCTGTGAGCACACTGCAAACGGTGGTTTGCAGTTTGAACACCCCGGGGATTAGCAACATGCCGCGCGGCTGGACTTTCTCTAACACGACGGATACCAGCCCGGGCTTCTCGTTAGGGCGGCCATAGCCGCACTTCCACCCATCGCTTACCTCATGCGGGCATCAAATGGATGACCCGCATGATCGCGACCGCACTGCTCGTGTTCTGGGTGCCTTCGGTCGTATCTGCTTTGGCGCAGGTCCAAACATCGCCCTTCTTGACGGTGAACTTTTTCTCGTTCTGAACGACGGAAAGTTCTCCCTCGGTCAGGTGGCAGAGCATGTCATTCTTCATCACGTTGTCCGGTGTCTTCGCCCCGGGTTGGATTACAACATCGCGTAGCATGACCGTTTTATAAGCTGGTATGACCGAAGCTCGCTCACCAAGCGCTACAACTCTGACACCGGGGCCGACCTCCTTGCCCTCATCGGGGCCGTAAGTCTGTGCGGCGGCTGGGGTCGCCCAAGCGATCAGTGGCGTTGCGGCCACTGTAAGACCGAGTGCAATTGTGCGACTGATGTTCTATAGCGTTGAGGCCGCCCTTCTAATCGGCGTCCCAAAAATCCTGCGGTGAGGCGTGCCGAAGGCCCTCCTCACCCCTGAGATGCTTCACGCGGGCTTTGATCCCCGGCTTAACCCACTGTGTTGCCGGCCGCTGCAATCACTCGCTTGCGCAAGGAATCGAGTCTAGGCCCGTCCCATCTCGTGGCTGAGGACGGCGACCGGCCCCAAGACGCCCCGGCGGTCAGGCCCGGCGGCCGGCTGGCTGTCGGGCCGTTCCACCTCAACACATTAGGTCTTCAGCAACCCCGTCAAATTTCTTAAGGCCTGCGCTTGGACGCTTTCGCT
>SAQL01000046.1 GCA_004020645.1 Mesorhizobium sp.
ATTCCTTGACCTCAGCATTGGAGGGCGCCGCGGGCGCTCTGTTGCTGGTTGCAGCTGCGGGAATACTGTTGCCGGTCCGTCCGTGGGAAGAAACGGATCAGGAAAGTTCGGATTTTCATCCCCGGGACGTGGCACTCGATCTGAAGCCCAGAAGTGGCCCTATCGTGGCCAAGGTCGAGTATTCAATATCGGAGGAGAATATCGAGCTTTCTGGGCTACATGCGCGCCAGGCGGCACGTTCAGAGCCGTGCAGGTGCACGAAACTGGACGCTCCAGCGAAATCTTCAAACGCCGTCACTTTGGACGGAGACATTCCGCACCCCAACCTGGATGGATTTTCTTCGTCTAAATCATCGGCTCACGGCAGCGGATAAGGAAGTCGGCCAGCATCTCCTGGCACTGCATGAAGGAGAGCTGCCTCCGCAGACAGTGCTTTCGATTGAACGAACGACTGAGGCAGCTCGTACCCGTCCCTCAACAATGTTTTCTCGTCCTCCGAGGTGACGCCATGACGAAGAGAGCACATGGTTCACAATGTGCCCAAGCTGCGACGAAAAGGTCGTGCCCAGAACCAGGCCTTAACCCACTAAGAACCAAAACGCCGTAGACGGCCAGGGGCGGCCCCGCTGCCGTTGTTCTGAAGGCCGGCCAGCTTTCCACCCTGGCGGGTGGTAATTCCATCGGGTTCCCTTTGGCCTTCGCTCAGCGATTCGCAAGAAAAGCATCGAATGCGGCAGCAACAGCACGAACCACAAAGCGATGTTCCTGCCGCACGCGGATGAAACCATCTTCGATGTCCACAATCCCATCCTTGGCCAGCATCGCCAAGCGTTCAGCGGAATCGACAAAACGGAGCGGATCAAATTGGTGGGCGGCACAGATGGCCGGCACGTCGGCCTCCAAATCGCACATCAGCCGCTCGATGATTGCGGCTCGCACGCGATCTTCGTCGGTGAGACGATAGCCCTTTGACGTCGCCGGACGGCCCGCCGCGATGTGCCGGGTATAACGATCCCGTGTGACCTCGTTCTGGACGTAACCCCCGCCGATGCGGCCGATAGCAGAAGCGCCGAAACCGATCAGAGTTTTGCACGTATCGGCCGAATAACCCAGCGAGTTGCGGCGCAGGCGACCGGCTTTCTGCGCCAGGGCAAGTTCGTCGTCCGGCAATGCGAAATGGTCGAGCCCGATCTCTCGGTAACCGGCGGCTATCAGCGTCTCGGCCACGGCCGCAGCCTGTTCGGCACGGGCATCGCTATCCGGTAGAGCTGCCTCCTCGATCAGGCACTGATTCTTATCACGGAAGGAATGTGCGCGTAGCCGAACACCGCGACCCGGTTGGGGCGCATGGCGACCGCCGCCATCGCGGTCTGGACGCAGGACTGCACAGTCTGTTTAGGGAGACCGAAGATGAGGTCGAAATTGATACGGCTGATTCCATGCCCGCGGAGATTTTCGACGGCGGCCGCAGTCTGCGCCTCACTCTGGACCCGGTTGATCGCTTTTTGAACTTTGGGGTCAAAGCTCTGCACGCCAAGGCTTGCCCGGTTCACGCCCGCTACTCCTAAGGTTTCGGCCATCTCGGCCGTGAACGCGCGTGGGTCGATCTCGACTGCGACGGCGGTCGCTTTGCTGAACGCGAAGCGGCGGCGCAGGAGTACCATCAAGTCCAAGAACTCCGCTGGCCCGATGAGGGTCGGTGTTCCGCCGCCGAAATGGACGTCGCTCACGGGCAGCGCCTGCGGCGCTTGCTCAGAGACCAAACGAATCTCCTCACGCAGCACCGTCAGACAGTTAAGAACCGGCCCATCCCGGCGGGTGATTGTGGTAGGGAAGCCGCAATACCAGCACATCGATCGGCAGAACGGAATGTGGACATAGAGCGACACCGAATCGCCGGCAGGCAGGCCCCTCAGCCATTCCTCATAATCCTCCGCACCGACTGTCGTGGAGAAGTCCGGCACAGTCGTATAGATGGTGTACCAAGGCAGTCGGGCCTCGCGATATTTTGTCAGGATCGAGGTCTGCAAGAGCTATCGTTCCATGCCGCGGACCAACATCCTTGTCGCTGCCCTCTCCTTCTGTCCTTGAGCTATGTCAGTCCGTCCGGCTTTTCGCCGCGAACTTGTATGGGTTAATGTCATTCCTGACACGGCGATTTACCACCGCTTCCCCTTCAGTCTGCCCCTTTCTCGACGAGACGCCGTAGCGCGGTATCGCCATATGCTGCGAGATGACCGGGACCACTTTGCCTTGCTCTCCGACTGGTAGCGCGCCTCGGGTAGCGATTCCCAGCATCTGGCGAGCTCTTTTTTTCGATTGCCCGCCAAGACCATTTGGCTCTCGCGCGCTGTCTATCAGGGAAGTGGTCGACGTAATCAGCAGGTCCGCCGCGGTCCTAAGAGCCTGCTGACCGGTCGCTGAAAGCAGCTGAGCCGCGAGGCGCATGATCGACGCCAGATCGCGCTCGGCGCAGAGCGAGGTGAGTCGCACAAGGCGAGAATTCGCATGTGCCGCCGCAAAACGGAACGCGCCACGCTCGGCACCGCGCAACGGGGCTCCCGCCTGACCTACCAACCGGCGGGGGGCATGATGTTTCGACCCAGAGGCTTCACGGCGAACAAATGCTGTCGGAATCCAACAAAAGTGTCACAGATCGAACAGACGAACCGTGCCCTACGTCTGCTTTCGCGCGCAGCCTGCCCCCCAAATCAAAAAGAAGGGAGCGCGACGAAGTTGCGCCGGCCATCCAAGTGTCAGCACGGAGTTACGTCTTCAGGATGGCACGTCGCTTGCTGCTCTGCATTGAAGACCGACGGATGCACATCTTTTTTTGCTCGCGGGATGGCCAACGGCTCGCCCTTTGACGCTCTCCGCATTTAATCTTTGATTGGAGATCCAGAATGAATGTAAGGAGCCTTTTTCTCGGCTCAGCTGCGGCCCTGATCTCCGTTTCGGTCGCTTGCGCAGCTGACGAAGTCTCCGCGCCGGACCCGACCGAATACGTCAAGATCTGCGACGCCTACGGTTCGGGATACTCTTATATCCCCGACACCGAGACCTGCCTGCGCATCGGCGGCTACATCCGTTACGACATCGGCCTCGGCGATGTCCGATCGTATGACGGGGCAAGAACCTCCGATCTGAGAACTGGCGAGGCTCAGGGGACGTGGCGAAAGAACGGGCGTTTCACGTTCAAAACTTGGACCGGCCAAGAGACCGAGCTCGGCGCGTTGAGGACCTATACCGAAACTCGCATCAACTTCGGCAACCGCAACGCTTATTCGGGTCCGGAGAGTCCTCAGAAGAACAATGCCTTCAACAGCGGCGTCACGTTGGGTTCCGCCTGGATGCAGCTTGGTGGCCTCCGAATTGGTAAGGACGGGCCGGCGTTCGATACGTTTATAGGCTACGCTGGTAACGTCCTCGATAACATACTCGTTCCGTACGGCGACTTCGATGCCAACGTGGCTCAGTACTACTTCGATGCCAGTAATGGCTTTTCGGCAGTGGTTTCCCTCGAACAAGGATCGGGTGCAGTCGGTACTATCGACAGCCATGTTCCACACGTCGTCGTCGGCGTGAAACAGACGCAGGGGTGGGGCGCGATCACCGGCGTGATCGCTCGTGACAGCAACTACGAAGCGTTGGCCGGCAAGGTCCGCGTTGACGTCCAAGTCACAGATGACCTGTCGCTATTCGGAATGTTCGGCTACGGCTCCATTGGCAATCTCAACGATGACCCAACCAACGCAGTCGCCGGTCATGGTCGCGGCTTCTACAAAACTTGGGGCGGCAACTGGGCTTTCTGGGCCGGCGCCACTTACGAGTTCGACGAGAAAACCTCGTTCAACCTTCAGGTATCGGGTGATCAGCTCAGGAACTCTGGTGTGGCTGCAAACATCGCCTATATGGTCGTTCCAGGTTTCACAGTCACAGCCGAAGTCGACTATTACCATTACGGCAACTTCGGCCTCGGCACGGCCGACCCTGCCGGGGTGAATTGGACTGGCGCCGGCAAAAAGAACAGCCTGGCTGGCATACTCCGTTTCCAGAGCTCATTTTGACCGAACGAAATCTGCGTCTTGGTGGTTGACGGAAACCTGCAAGTCCTAGTGCAAGCACCACGGCAGCAATCCAACACAAAGCAGCGTGTGAGTGACCACGTTCCGTCGAGCGAGGTCGATCTCGTCCGAGATTGACAAGTTTGCCTTCGTGCGCCGGCGTTGCAAGCCGACCTGGGCGATCGTCGCAAAGCCGGGATATCAGAACACCTCAATAATCACTGTCCGACATTGGCTGTTGCCCGTCCACTCTATCGACTAAGCCAAATTTGGGGCCTCAATCTCCTCGTTGCGTTCGACGCTCTGAAAGTGAACGCGCGCACACGGCCGCGGCACGAAGCATAAACTGGGTGAGGTGGTTGTGAGTGCGGCCATCGCGCGGCTACGCACCTACCCGCGCAATCGCCGCAGGGGTACTCCCTTATTGATGAATCGAGCTCCGCTCCAGTGAGTCAGTCGGGCAGGAGGTCGGAGAGGCGATCTCGGACAACAGTCGCAGGTGTCGCAATCGGCCGCCCTTTGGTGCGAATGTCTCGTCCAACGGCAGCTCCGGGGATGTGCGGAATGTATCCATGATTTGGATGATCCAGATCCAAACAATCTATTGTTCAATTTATCAGCCTTCGCGAAAGCTGACCGCGGTACCACAGCGTTGCAGGCGCAGATACGCACGCAGGTGGCGCCTCCAACAGCGTCTTAGTTGCGACCCGGGCATTCTGGGTGCGTTCAACGCGGGGGCCGTGCACCCCTGCGCCCGCGATTGTCCAGCGTTCATAATTGGAGAAAGAATTTGCGACCAAGTAAGAGACTGGCCGGACTGGCATTCTTGATTATAGCGACTGTACCGCTCTCCTCGAACGCTTCGGGCGAGAGCATTTTGGGAGCCCTATCGAAGGCATATGAGAACGATTCTTCTCTGTCGGCCCGCGCCAATGTTCGCGTCACCGACGAGAGCGTGGCAATCGCAAAATCAGGGTGGCGCCCGACGATCGAGGGTTTCGCGACCATCGATCAGTCCAGCAGCCATGTAAACGGGAAGAAGTAAAAACAAGCGCATGACGACCGGCGAATATGGCGTGCAGATCAAGCAGACGCTGTTCGACGGTTTTCAGACGAGGAACAATGTCGCGGCCGCCGAATCGCAGGTAAGAGCTTCGGTAGAAAGCCTGGGCGACACTGAAGAGAACATCCTGTTCAAAGCAGCCCAGGCCTATATGGATGTCGTTCGCGACCGGCAGGTATCGGTGCCGACGCATCAAAACGCGCGGTTCCTGACCGAGCAGGCGCGAGCTGCGCGTTACGCTTCAAGATCGGCGAAGTCACGCGTACTGTCGCTCAGGCCGACGCTTTGCGCGCCTCTGCCGTGGAGCAATTGGCCGCCGCCCGTGAGCAGGTCCTGGTAAGCGCGGCGACTTATCGTCAGTTAGTCGGCCACGAGCCGGGGAGGCTCAGGGCCGCTTCGCCGCTGTCGAAGCTTTTGCCGGCGAGTCTCGATGCGGCACTCGTGACTGCATCACGCGAGCACCCCACCATTCTCGCCTCGGAGCATCTGATCGACGCGGCAGCGTTTTCGGTGAAATCGGCCGAACGTGCGCTGCTGCCGCAACTATCCGCTTCCGCCGGCGTCTCGAGCGCCTATAGCAACACCTCGCCTATTGCCAGCCAACAGGACGGTACGACCAATTCAGCTAGCATCGGCGCGAAATTGACCATACCGATCTATTCGGGTGGCCGCGCTTCGGCGCTTGTACGACAGAATAAAGAGTCGCTCAGTCAGGTGATTGCCGCTGCGCAGCTTGCCTTGAATGGCGTCGTCGAGGAGCGCGATGTCGGCCAGCGCACCACGCTCGACGTTCTCAATGCCCAGGCGCAGTCATCACCGGGATGATCAATCAAGCCAAAGCCAAACATGACGTCGTGGTGGCGAGTTATGGGATCCTACAGGCAATCGGTCACCTGTCGGCCGAGCGTCTCAACCTGCAGGTGATAAAATACAGGCCGGAACAACACTACAACGATGTCAAAGACAAGTGGATCGGCCTACGCACGCCGGATGGGCGATAAGCTGTCGAGCGGATGTACCCACATGCACTCAGAGTCACTCCACCGATCCGAGCACAGGGGCGTCGTCAGCAGCGCCGCGCATGGGCGTGAATGCATCCATATCGTCGATGCTATTTATCGAAGCATTCGATTTCTCTAGTTGTGCGATGTTGAATATGAAGGCGTAACTTGGCGCGGTGGGCAACATCGGAGTAGTTGCATGGGAGGCCCGGGTGCCGAGACCATCTTCTGAAGAGAGGTCGTATGGTTTGGATTGCCAGGGCAAACGGTGGTCGTGGAGGCAACGATCACGTATTCGCCGCAGATAGCTGGGCCATCTAGCGGGCGACAATGGCCGCGACAAACCGCATATTGGTGATGGCGGTCCCGGCGACGATGTCCTGTATCCGGTGACGTGAAGCCCTGAGCGACGCGCTGGTCGCATACCGAGCTGTTCGGCGCAATTGCGACGATGTTGCCACATCGTAGTTGCGACTGCAGCTCCCACCATAACAACCTCAATCAAAAGCTCGGTTCAAATCCAGGAGCGAAGCAATATGCATCGTCGTAATCTGATCAAAGGGTTCGTTGCACTCGGCGGGTGTGCCATTAGCGCTGAAGCCGCGCGGGCGGCCAGTACCCATTGGGGATATGCCGGCCCGGCAGGACCCGAACACTGGGGCGATCTGGATGAAAGGAATTTCGTCTGCTCGGCGGGCACGCAGCAATCGCCGATCGATGTCAAGGGCGCCATCAAGGCGGATATTCCCCAAATCGCCATAGGTTGGCACAAGGGCGGCGGCAGGATGGTGAACAACGGCCACACCATTCAAGTCAACCTGCCGCAAGGCAGCACGCTCACCCGCGGGGATCGTGTCTACGACCTGCTACAGTTCCATTTCCATGCGCCGAGCGAACACCACGTCGCGGGCAGGAGTTTTCCGATGGAAGCGCATTTCGTCCATAAAGACGCCGACAGCGATACTGTGGGTGTGCTGGGCGTGTTTCTGACGCCGGGCGCGACAAATGCCAGCTTTGCCAGCCTTGCCGCAGCATTTCCCGCAACCTCAGGCGAGGAGACAGCGGTCGACGAGGTCGACCCCAACGAGTTTTTGCCGGCTTCGCTTGCCTACTGGACATATGAAGGATCATTGACGACGCCGCCATGCACCGAAAACGTCGAGTGGATGGTTGCAATGGAACCGGTTGACGTCGACCCAGCAGACATGGAGCGATTTACCTCACTCTATCCGTTGAACGCGCGGCCTATCCGTTCACCCAATCGGCGCTTCATCCTAGGCCTGGGCTGAGGTCCCGCCACCGTCACGGGGCAAGGCCCGGCTGACGCGCTATATCGACGTCATCGCTCCGCGTCGCAGAGGCCCTTTGGGAGCTCAGCCTCACCTTGGTGCGGACCAAGACCAAGTTGGTCGGTCGCGCTGCGATGCGTGGGCAAGCGCGGCAGGAAACGATCTAATTTCTAGGCCTGACGCCGCACTGCACGCGTAACCCGAAGATTTTGATCGGCGCGTCGATATCGTTGGTATAGTCGAGCCGGTCGACCCCGATCGCAAGCTTCGCGCCATTGAGTTTCTTCTGCAGGATGAGATATAGGCGTCCTGTTTCCCAAGCGACTCCGAAGCACATTGTGCGACCTGCCTGGGATCGATACCGGTCGGAACTTTTGGCAAACACCAAGTTTTCTGGGAGGCATGGAAGTTGTCCAGGTGCCACCTGGGGGGTGATGCATCAGGCGACCTCCCTCCCTGCAACCTCTCTCTGCCGTCGTCTCACGCGGACCGACCTCGATTGCAGGACACCCGAGACGATCTCTTCCATCCACGGGCACTTTGCTTTGCTATCACCTCGGTAACGATGCGGCGGTATCAGTACGCCCGAAATGGAGTTCGTCGCCCTCCGCGAGAACCTCGGCCTTGAAGATTGAACGGCAAGCTGCAGCACGACGGAGCCGTTCGGCGCGGTGCTTCCTTATTCGCCGCACCCGAATTGGTGCGCGACGAGGCCGCGCGCGGACGAGCATCATTCCCCAGCATCTATCATCCTGAGAGCGAGCGGGTGATCCTCGGCTGTAATTTCCTGGTCAAGATCAACGCCTATCGGGAGCTCGGTCGTCACCTCTGATGACGGAAGGGGAAAAATGCTCTGGACGGCCACTGGAGCGCCAGCGCTGTGTTGGACCTGTCGACCGCGGCAACATCCACAAGGTTCTGGATTGGCGTGCGAAATGCGCCGGTGCCGATTGGTACCATCCAGCTTTACCAGGGCTCGAGTCGAACCTGACCAGCTTGAGCATCAGCGTGAGCGGCTCGCCCCATTGCGAGCTGGCGTCGCACCTGATTTCTTTCAGAAGAGATGCAGGGTGGTTCGATCCGGCACTGACCCTTGAGCGGGGGGCTGGTTTGAGCCGGTGCCGGACCGAACCGTCTCAGGGCAACGCCGGCTATCTCGTGGAAGATTGGGACAACGCCGCGGCTAAACGGTGGCGATAATGTGTCACGGATTCACCAATTCCAACAAGCACTTCGCCAAATGTGACTAGACGTTTCGGAAACGGCGTAGTGCAGCTGGCTTTGGCCAGAGCTCTTCAGTTCGGCCACGAAAACGCGAACATTGGCTGTGGGACTGACCGATCACTGCGGTCGGGTGGAAGATAGGGAACACTCGCAATTGATTCCGCAGATCGACGGGCGACACACACCATTGTGACCAGCAGGTGCGGCTCGACTCGCGCGACATCGACCAGATCCTCAGGAAGGACTCACACTGGCAGCCACTGAGTGGCGCGATCATCTTGCCGGTTGCCTTAGCCTACCTGAGCGACGCGGATGAACGCCACACTTGGCTGTTCAGGCAGACGCCGTGGCACCATCGCCCCCTGTCGCGTCGGACCCAGGTCCTCACAGGCATGCTGCGTTCTGGGCGGCGGCCGCAACGAGATGCTCCTCGAAGGTCGACCAAAAGCTGAATGCTGAAACGATCACGACAATGGGGTCAATAGTGGGCCTGTATTGTATCCTCATCGGACCAGCCGCCCATCTTAGCCGATGGCCTGCTTGCAACAGATCCTTCAAAGAAAATCGTAGACTCTTAGCACTCCAAACCGCTGGGAATGGTTATGTTTCATCTGACGCAAGTGGGTCGAGACCGTGGCGCCGTGTACCGAGCCAAAACTGCAGCGGGTTTAATGCAATGCCGGCAAGAGCACCCATGTTGGCCGGGAAACGAGTTGCCTGCCGGTCGAGCGTATTGCTCCTGTCGGACAAGAAAATTTCCTCTGAAGGTCTGGAGGACGCGAAGTGGACGGAATCAATAGGACGACCGCCCAACCGATCATAAAACTGGTCAGGAGCCTAAGGGCGGCGGCTCATCTTGATCGGCTTCGGATCCTGGGACTTTGCGCGCATGCGGACCTAACCGTCTGCGAGCTGGCAGAAGTTCTGGCTCTGCCCCGCGAGCACGTTATCGGACATGTCCGACAGCTCGCCAGAGCCGGCTTTCTTCTCGGCAACGAACAGCGCCCCTGGCCTTCGTACCACCTCGAAGCAGGAGGCTCTGACGGCGGCTTGGTTCAATTGTTGGTTGATCTCCTGCCCCACGGCGATGGCCATCACAGACAAGACCTTCTGCGCCTGGAGGCGATACAGGGCGCGCGGTCCAAGGTGACCGCCTGCTTGTCCTGAAACTTAGTCCGCATGGAGCGCGAAGCTGATATGAACAATTCGACTGGCGGCGCCATCGCGGAGCCTGACACTTGCGGGTGGCCTCACCTGGCCGCCGTAGATTCTCGCGTTCACGAGCTGCTATTAAGACAGGAGCGCCAGGAGCGGACGACCCTCAAACTTATCGCCTCCGAGAACTTCGCGTCCTCGGCGGTATTGGAAGCGACCGGGTCTATTTTCACCAACAAGTATGCCGAGGGATATCCCGGCGCGCGCTACTACGCCGGAAACGAGATCGTCGATGAGCTTGAGACCCTCGCGATCGAGCGCCTGAAAGCGCTATTTGGCAGTGAGCACGCCAACGTGCAGCCTTATTCCGGCTCGCCGGCCAATCAGGCTGTCTGTCGAGCGCTGTTGTGTCCGGGAGACAAGATGATGGGCTTGACCCTCCCCGGCGGCGGGCATCTGACTCACGGTTGGGTCGTCAACTTCTCGGGCACTGACTATCAGCGAGTTCCGTACGGGCTGCACGAAAAGACGCAGCAGATTGACCATGACCGCTTGCGCGAGACGGCCAAGCGGGAACGACCGAAGCTCATTTGGGTCGGCGGAACTGCTTATCCGCGTATCTTTGACTATGAGGCAATGGCCGAGATTGCTTCGGAGGTGAACTCCTATCTGGTGGCTGACATCGCCCACATCAGCGGCCTGGTTGTCGCAGGAGTGCATCCGAATCCTGTTGGCCATTGCGATGTGGTCACCAGCACCTCTCACAAATCGATCCGCGGCCCCCGCGGTGGCTTCATATTGTCAAGGAATGAAGACCGCTATCAGGCGCTCTATCATTCCAAGAGCAAACACAATCTGGCCAAACGCATAGACCGTGCCGTGTTCCCTCTCCTCCAGGGCGGACCGCACATGAATACGATTGCCGCGCTAGCTGTCGCTCTGCACGAAGCAGGGACCCCGTCCTTCCGTGTGTACGGTCAGCAGATCGTCGACAATGCGAAGGCTCTGGCCCAGGCGCTTCTGGAGCGAGGTTACGAACTCGTCACCGGGGGCACTGACAATCACATGCTGATCCTTGATCTTCGGGACCGGCCGCTGTCCGGGAAAGCCTATGCCGAGCGCTTGTCGCAAGCAGGTATCATTACGAATTTCAATATGGTGCCGGGCGACCGGCGCCATCCCGCGCTCACCAGCGGCATTCGGTTAGGGACGCCAGCAGTGACGTCTGTGGGCATGCGCGAGGCGGAAATGCTGCAGATCGCCGCCTTCATCGACCTGGTTTGCGGCCAGCCCGATGATTCGGACGTGCATGCCCGCGTGCGCAGAGACGTTGCCGACTTCTGTGCTGCGTTCGACGTACCTGGCATCTCCGACAGGTAAGACGGACAGATCAACTGTCACATCTAATCCAACGTTTGAAACGAGGACATTCCATGACCAGACAATTCGTGTTCTCTTCCGAATCCGTCGGCGCGGGACATCCCGACAAGATGGCCGACAATATCTCAGATGGCGTCCTCGATGCGATCCTTCGTAAGGATCCTAAGGCTCGCGTCGCCTGTGAAGTGTTGGTGAAGACGGGGATGGTCGTTGTGGCTGGCGAGATCACCAGTCACGCGCAGATCGACTACAGCCAGGTTGCCCGCGATATCATTTTGGACATTGGATATGATAACGATGCGATCGGCTTTGACGGCCGGCGTTGCGCCGTGATCCTGGCCTTATCCGAGCAGTCGCCCGACATCAGCCAGGGCGTCGACGAGGGACGAGGGCAGGATCTCGAGCAGGGAGCGGGGGATCAGGGCCTCATGTTCGGGTACGCGTGCAATGAGACCGGAACATTGATGCCGTTGCCAATCCAACTCGCTCACGAATTGACAAAAAAACAGGCAGAGGTGCGCCAAACCGGACGCCTTGGCTGGCTTCGCCCGGACGTTAAATCTCAAGTGTCCGTTCGTTATGAGGGTTTGCGCCCGGTAGCGCTTGATACCATAGTCCTGTCGACGCAGCATGACGAGGAGGTCTCACAAGCCACAGTCCGCGAAGGCGTCATTGAGGAGATCATAAGGCCGGTCTTGCCCTACGACTTGGATACGACGGGGATAAGGTTCCTGGTCAATCCGACAGGCCGGTTCGTGCTCGGTGGGCCTGCCGGCGACTGCGGCCTCACTGGACGGAAGATCATCGTCGATTCCTACGGCGGGACGGGGCGTCACGGCGGGGGTGCCTTTTCGGGCAAGGACCCGTCCAAGGTTGATCGGTCGGCCGCCTATGCGGCGCGGTACGTCGCAAAAAATGTCGTTGCCAGCGGACTTGCGGAGGTCTGCGAGGTTCAGCTTGCTTATGCGATCGGTGTGGCCGCGCCGGTCTCTATCCTCGTCAATACATTCGGAACCGCAAAGATCGACGAAAAAAGGATCGAGCGCGCAGTTCTTGAGCTTTTCGATCTCCGACCAAAAGGCATCATCAAAATGCTTGATCTCTTACGCCCGATATACCGCAAGACCGCGACATACGGACACTTCGGCCGGGAAGAGCCGGAGTTCACCTGGGAAAGGACGGACAGAGCTAACGACCTGCTGCGTGAGGCAGGACCGGCAGCTGCTTGATGCGCCGATGTTGGGTCAAGCGCATACGGCAGCCCATTCCACGCTTGCCAAAAAAACCCGGCCGCGGCCGGCATAGCAGAAAGCCGGTGACTCGTTGGCGGAGATATTGATGCCGGATTATGACGTGCTTTGCATCGGCAATGCCATTGTCGACATCATCGCCCAGTGCGAGGAGGAATTCCTCGAAACCAACGGCATCATCAAGGGCGCGATGAACCTGATCGACACAAGGCGCGCCGAGCTGCTCTACAGCCGCATGGGCCCGGCCATCGAAACCTCCGGCGGCAGCGCCGGCAACACGGCGGCGGGCGTCGCCAGCTTCGGCGGTCGCGCCGCCTTCTTCGGCAAGGTCTCGAACGACACGCTTGGCGAAATCTACGCGCATGACATGCATGCCCAGGGCGTCGCCTTCGACACCAGGCCGCTCAACGGCGAACCGCCGACGGCGCGCTCGATGATCTTCGTCACGCCGGACGGCGAGCGCTCGATGAACACCTATCTCGGCGCTTGCGTCGAACTCGGCCCGGAGGATGTCGAGGCCGACAAGGCGTCGGGCGCCGCGGTCACCTATTTCGAGGGCTATCTGTGGGACCCGCCGCGCGCCAAGGAAGCGTTCCGGCAGACGGCGAAGCTCGCCCATGCAGCCGGGCGCGAAGTGTCGATGACATTGTCGGATTCGTTCTGCGTCGACCGTTATCGCGACGAGTTTCAGGACCTGATGCGCTCAGGCACCGTCGACATCGTCTTTGCCAACAGCCATGAGATCAAGGCGCTCTACCAGACCGCCTCCTTCGACGAGGCGCTGGGCCAGATCCGCAAGGACTGCAAGATCGCCGCGGTTACCCGCTCGGAAATGGGCTCGGTCATCGTGCGCGGCGACGAGACCGTCACCGTCGAGGCGACCAAAATCCGGGAGCTGGTCGACACCACCGGCGCCGGAGACCTCTATGCCGCCGGCTTCCTCTACGGTTACACGCAAGGGCGCAGCCTGAAGCATTGCGGCGATCTCGGCTCGCTGGCGGCCGGGCTCGTCATCCAGCAGATCGGGCCAAGGCCGAGGCAGAATTTGCGCCGCGAGGCTGAGCAGGCGGGGCTGGTCCATCTAAATATTTCCAACGGCTGGTTGGGGAGCGCAGGTAAATTGAAATGTCGCACGCGCATGCCCCTTTAGTGGCGGCTTTCGGCCCGTGATCGCGCCGTTCAGGCGATCGACCTTTTAGGCGCTTTCAGCTAACCAGAGTTCAATTTCGGCGAGATCAAGCGTGTCCATTTAGGCGCATGACGGTACGGTGCAACCCGGATTGCTCGGATACTGTGCTGATAGCGGCGGATTCGCTTTTCATCGGAAGCTCCGGGCCCTTCGTTCAGGTCGCTATGGCGGTTCTGAGCTCGTCGCCTAACCAAGCGCGGTGTTGCCTTGCTCCTGATTTCCCGACATTGCTCGATGAGCATCAAATGCCTCGGCGTCATCGAGCAGCACTCCATCGCCACCATCTTTCCGATAGTCCTCAGCGATTCGAATGCAGAGCCGTTAGATGAGGTGCGGTGCGCCTGATACTGCCGCACGCATCACTTCGTGCAGCCCATCCGGGTACGATAGCAGAATATCTTTGATGCGGCGCTGGCGATCTTACTTTCAGTCTTGGTGATAGTGGCGTTCCCCAGGGAATAGGTGACGTTGAACATCACCAGCCTGCCATGACCGAACCCGGTCGAGCCAGAGCAGAACATCGCAACGTGACGCTGACCGACACGCGCGTTTCGGCGATCGGCTCTTCCACGGATTGGATGGCGCCATCCTATCACACGGCCGCACCTCCGGCGAGGCCGAGCCGCTCATTCTCCTGGCCGGAATCCTTGGCGCAGCCGGCTCTACCAGCAGCTCGGGCGGTTGGCCGTTCTGACGAAGTGGCGCAGATCGCTACGCGGTGGATGCGCGGTAGCGATGGCCTTGTTCAAACAAATCGCTGGCATGCGGCACATCGATTCGGGCTCGGAAGCGGACGGTTGCAAGCGCGACTAACGCCCTCACCGCTACTTTCTGGGCCGTTTATGGTTTCCACGGCGAGCCAGCTCTAGTCCCGTCATCTCGAAATCTGTCGGATTCCGGGTAGCGACACGGCCGCCGTTTATACGTGCAATTGCGGCGATCATGCCATCGGGCGCCGACAATCCCCGCCCCTGGCGCAGGGTAGCGCACATGATTTCACCATAGGCCAAGGCTGCCTCTTGAGTTTACCCTAAAAATTCAGTCAGCAAATCGACGTCGCCAGCTAGAAAATCCCTGCTCCAGGGATCGCGAACAGGGACACGCGGAGATGAAGATGACGGTGAGATACCAGGCGACCATCATTGTCCCTCTCCGAGGCAGGTACTAGCAGCGTCAGGCTCACGGCTATTGCGATGGGGCCGAAGAGAAGACCGACCCGAACAACGCACCCGAGTGTGCATTTGCGAATTTGGACGTTTGCTTTGGCCGCATTTCAGACCGCTTCCTGTCAGGCGACGTGCGCTTCAGGGGCACGCTTTAGCCCAGTGATCATGGCTCAAACGATGTTCGATGTGATTGAAGCTCCCCGGACCCCGCCAATGGCAAGCGCGACCTGAGACGGCATCGGATGGCAGGCGGTTCATGCGCCTGCTCGACATTGGGTGCCCGTCCAGGAGAACCGGGCAGTATTTTTTTGGTTAGGTGATCATGGCTTCTCGTTGTCCGTGCGCGGTTTCATGACCGCGCATGCACCGTGCCAAATCAGGAAACCGTTTGGGGGCAGTGATTAAGCGGACTCAGCTGTGTTGCGTGTCCGACATTGTCGGACATCTGACATCACCGAACGCGAAGCCGGCTTTCGGCTCGGGATGAGATCGGCTCGTGCGGAAGACGATTGAGCCGCGGCAGAAGCTAGGATGCGCTGATTGCCCGGATCATTGGATTGGATGCAATCGGCGTTGGAGCCACTGAGAAGAACGTTGCCACTTGTGGAGATAATTTGCCTCTCGCCCCGGTCGGCGACCTAGCTCTCTCGCCACCGAAGGCGAGCTGGTCGTCCCAATAGGCCTCAAACTCGACCTTGTATTCGAAAGGCGGCAACTGGCGGTCACGGCACCATTCGCCGATGAAACCAGCCCGCGCTTTGGCTGCTCGTCAGCGATCGTCAATTCCCTCTGCGGGCCCTGGCCGTCGCTGTGGCTCTCAAGTGGTTGATGCGGGTCGCAGCGTAAAGGGCTCCTAACGCATCTCAATGGCTCGCCTCCGTGAGCGGCTTGCGTCGGCAACCAAGCGGGCGCGGGCAATCTCGACGCATTCGCTAAATGATGACGGGCGAAGGTTCGCGCAGGGCGACGACCACGCGGCAGCGGTCTGACTGGTGCTGTGCAGCTTATGAGCTTGGAGCGAGCTGCGCTCCCTGTCGGCGCGGAGCCGGCACTGGATGAAGGACCACGTAGTCGGGCAGGCCTGGCTTGCTTTCGGCGGATGCGCAGGCCTGCTGATCAAGGGTGGGCCCGCGGGGCCTCGTTCGGTGGTTGCGTTGCGAGCAAGAACCAATCCGCTCGGCATGTGTTCGGGACGGCTGCATGCCGGCCAGCGAGCGCCGCGCACCTGGTTCAGGCGAAGCGTCGTTCAACACTCGGGCTCGTCTGGGCCGCACAGTGATCGGCGGATTCAGGCGCTGCCGCGCATGAACACCTGACACGAGAGAAAGCCTCAGCTCGCAGAAGCTGCTGTCGAGCAGTGGAAGAAAAGCCGCTTGCACATTTCCCGGTCCGACTCACTCCAGAAACTTAACTGTTGCCCAAGAGCTGGCGACGGAAGCCGTCTTTAATTGGGATCAGGCTAGGCACTTGTGTTCTCATGCAGCGCGATCGCCTCTTCCAACGATAGACTTCCGTGCCAACTCCGCCGTTCATTTACCCAAGATTTGCGATTGAGGTCGAGGTGTTGTCGCCGTTTCGGCGGGTAAGATGGGGTAGGTTATCTTAGGAACCTCTCCGGTCAGCGAGCCAAGGAATGCAACGAGCAGGTCGATTTGTTCGTCCGTCAGTTCTTCGCCGAGCTGGGTGGCCGCCATGATGGTGACGGCCCGCCTCAGATCCCAAACCTTGCCAGAATGGAAATATGGCGCGGTGAGTGCCACGTTGCGCAGCGGCGCAACGCGGAAAACATAGGAATCCTCGGCTGCATCGGTGACGGCAAGTCGGCCTTTGTCGTTCTCCGGCAGAACGTCGACGCTAGGCTTCTCAACAAGGCCGAATGGGTAGTAGCCTTCCCCGCCAAGGTTGGTACCGGCATGGCAAGATGAGCAGCCCTTGTCCATGAAAAGCTTCAGGCCCTGTTTCTGTTCAGAACTCATGGCGGCGGCGTCGCCATTGAGGAAAGCGTCGAAGGGGGCGGGCGTGACCAGTGTGGTCTCAAAGGCTTCGATCGCCTTGGCTAAGTTGTCGAAGGTGACGCGATCGACCTCACCAGGGAAAGCTGCATTGAACCAATCGACATATTGCGGCATCGACTTGAGCGTTTCGACAACTTGGTCCGGTGTGTTGGCCATTTCGTCACCGGCTTGTATCGGTCCTTTGGCCTGAGCCCTCAGGTCTTTGGCGCGACCATCCCAGAACTGCGCTTTGTTGAAGACAGAGTTAAACACGGTCGGCGCGTTACGCCGCCCCTTCTGCCAAGCATGGCCGATTGAAGTTTCATGATTGTCGTCGCCGCCGGTCGCCAAGTTGTGGCACGAGTTGCACGAGAAGACGCCTGACGACGACAGTCGTGTATCAAAGAACAGCGCCTTGCCGAGGGCGATCTTCTCCGGTGTGATCGGGTTGGCGACCGTCGGTGTGGATGGCAAGGGCTTGAAGGTGGCCAGTGCTGCTTCTTTGAGGTCGGGGATCAGTTGCGCAGCAAACGCGGTGGCTGCCGGCAACGCAACCGCCATCGCAATGAACAGAACTTTCATAAATGGTTTCCTTGCGGTGTGCACGGAAACCATTCTCCACATTAGGTTGGCGGACGCCTTGCGCTAGATCAGCGGATCGAGAGGATAGGGCCTGCGGCCAGGTTCGATATGGAATCGAGCGGCAGAAGCCGTATTTGGGGTGTCCACCGCTCCGACAGCGGATTCCAACAGGTGGGGCCCGCGCCACGCAATTTGGTGCTCAAGGTTCCACGGCTCGTCGCCACAATGCCACAGCAACGCCAACGTGTTTCATGCGGCCGAAGGTTTTCTGGCGCGTCGAATGCACGGCTCATGTTATCGAAGTTAAGCTTTGTGCGTCTTCGGCTCCTCCTGTTCCGAATTCAAATGGACGAGATCGGAAATGAAAGTCAATCAGCAACCAGTTGCGGGACAGCCATTACCAGGCAGATCAGCGTTCGCGATCGCGTGATACGACTCGATGATCTCGATGCTGGACGACCATCGAAATAATCATGTCGAGAAGGAAGTGTCTCCCAGAAAGAGCTGCAGGCTTTGAAGCCTGCTGTCCCGATCAGGAAGTCGGTGACACCGGACTACATCATCTCCCTTGAGGACGGGAAGAAATTCAAATCACTAAGGCGCCATCTGTCGACCCACCATGGTATGACCCCGGACGAATATCGCGCCAAATGGGGGCTGCCCGCGGATTATCCCATGGTCGCACCGAATTATGCTGCGGCACGCGCGGCATTGGCCAAGACTATGGGGCTCGGCCGCAGACCCAAAGAGCCGGAAACGTCAGCGCCGGCTGCTGTAAAGCGGACCCGCAAGAAGGTCGCAGCTTGATTCATCTATTCTAATAGATTCGTCTGGACCGCGGCTGCATCGGCATAGAACGTGAAAAGGCGGGGACCATCCCCGCCTTGCTTTCGTTACGTGCCGGTCATTCCGCCCTTGCCCGGGCGCAGGAGAAATTCAGCCAACTTTGCTGAGGTTGCTGGCAGACGACTTGCCAGTGCGGCGGTCCTGTTCGATCTCATAGTTGATCTTCTGGCCGTCAGTGAGGGTCGAGAGTCCCGCGCGTTCCACAGCGGAAATGTGGACGAAAACATCCTGACCGCCATTGTCAGGCTGGATAAATCCAAATCCCTTGGTGCTGTTGAACCACTTTACCGTTCCGGTCGCCATAGTCGTATTCCTTTGTAACGATTGCAATGTGGGCAGGCCATAAGCCAGTCCGTTTCATATCCGAGATTTTAGGGGCAGCAAAAGCGAAAATTGAAAAGCCCGGTTCAAATCGCAAAGCGGCTCGCAAGGTCCTCATGACCGCCCCCTATCGCAGGAAGCATCTCCCGCGCTGGCGCTCGTAACGCCTAAAGAGACAAGCGATGCCTGCAACGCTTCTGCAGAACCCCGTCTACCACTGGTTTTCGAATCGTATCATGGGACCTGCCATCTACCTATGTGGGCAAGGATGCGCTGACGACCCAGCAACCACGGGCGGCGCGCGCTAACGCCACGGCCGCTGATCGTCGGACCATCAGGTCTCCGAAATCAGAAGCAATCGCCGAGTCGATCGGCCACTTCCTACTTGATCTGAGGACCTTGGTGTTTGTGATAGGAGCTGCCCGAGAGAGATTCCACAATCCGGCGTGCCGGTTGGTGCGCGTGAGATTGAGCAGGATCAAGCTGCTGTTGGGTAGCAAATGTGTAGAGGCGACACGCAGCCGCCGGCCGTATTCAGGCAGATGAATTGGACCTTCCCGAAGGAAAGACAATCCGGGCCCTGCGACGAGCAGAGCGCGTCGACGGGCGTGCGGCTGCCTTGAGTAACCCTAAGTGACCCGTGCAAGGAGTTCTGCCGAGGGTGGTCCGTAAATCGACGTGGCGACAGTTCCGCCTCAACTGGATGTTTGATTCCAAGCTTCGGTGGGCATCCTTAGCTGAGGCGTTGCAGTGTCACAAGCGGATTCACGCCCACGCGTAGCCAGCAACTTTTGCGACTCCATAGGCTTCAATATTTGGCGCAGAATTTTGCTGAACTGCGGTTCATCTTTGGATAGTTCCTTTAAGACGCCGCAAGGCATCTCGGGAGGGATCTGCCAGCTCGACGCTACGCCGTTCAGCTAGCCCGCCTTTGACCTTGGCTACTTCTTGGTGCTCCGGCCATCCGGTCCGGATCTGGCAGCGCTGCCGCCCAGAATGCGGTACAGCTTCGATTCGTTGAGCAGCTGGGCGAGACGGGCATCGGCAAGCGCTGTCTCAGCTGCGCGGCGGCCCTCCTGCGCCTCGAGCCAAGTAGTGAGGCGGATAGCACCCGACCGGTAACGGGTCTCGTGCAGCTGCTCAATTTCCTGCGCGGCCGCTAGGACATTGTGAAGGCGTTGCACCCGTTCGGCATAGTCGGCCCGTGCACCGAGTGAATTGGCAACTTCGGAGAAGGCCGTGAGCAAAGTAGCGCGGAATCTGAGGACCTCTTTTTCATACTGTGCCCTCGAAACCGCAACCTGCAGCTTCATGTCCTTGAAATTGAGGAAGGACAAGGCAGCGTTTGCACCTAACCTAGCAACGGGATTGGAGATGAACGCGAGCAATTGCTCGCCGCCGGTGCCGAGTGTGCCGGTGAGTGAAATCGCCGGATAGAAACTAGCCCGAGTTTCATCAACGTTCTTCAGCATGGCACGGAGCCTTGCCTCGGCGGCTCGCAAGTCTGGGCGACGTGCGAGAAGGTCGGCCGGCAGCCCAGCCTGGATCGGGGGCAGCTTCTTGCTCGGCAGGCGCTGCGGCTCTGGAACAGGGTTAGATGCGCCATTCAAGAGCCCAACGAGGGCGTTCCGCAGTACAAGGCGCTCCTGTTTGCGCGTCGAAACCGCCGCCGCCAGCTCCTCGACCTTTTGCTCGGCCTGCTTGAGGTCTAGGTATGAAACTGCACCGGCCGCAACCTGGGCGCGCACAAGCGCCCGAGTCTGCTTGGCATGGTCAAGGCTGGTTTCCGCCGACGCGAGCGACTGATTGGCGTGCGCGATCGTGAAATACGCGTCGACGGTTCCGGCGATAGCTAGGAGGCGCGCGTTTTCGTAATCTTCCGCTGTCGCGGAAGCCTCAAAATCCGCCTTGTCCCTCTTTGCCGCAAGCTTGCCCCACAGATCAATCTCATAAGATACACTGGTGGAAGCCGACCACGACGACGAGGCGACCTTGTCGTTGAGAGATTGGCTGGTGCTCCCGCCGACCTGGCCGTCCAGCTTGGGGAGTAAGGCGTGCGCAGCGATATCTGCCTGAAGTCGGGCAGGATAAGCGTTAGCAGCCGCGATGAGGACTTCATTATTTCGGCCGATGACGTCGCTGACAAGCTTGTCGAGATTGGCGTCTCCGAACGCCAGCCACCAGTGGTCGTTGCTGGCCTGTGCAGCGCCTCCAGCCGCAGCGGTCGACCAGTGGGGCCCGGCTGGAAGTTCGGGGCGAAGATATGTGCTCGATAGGCTGCAACCGGCGAGCAAGACAAGGCAGCCGGGTACGATCAGTCTGATGGGCTTCATTTTCAATCTCTTGAGCGCGCGTCTAACCGGACCTAGGCGCAAGGCGTTGCGGCCGGCGAAGAAAGATGAGGCGGATGCAGACCGCCAATGAGAGGCTTGTTAGCGCCAGCAGCCATGACGAGGACCTCGTAGTTTTCGTTGATAAAAAGCTCGAACGTCAGCCAGCAGTGGTCTGCCGTGGCGTGGATAGCACTTGCTTCCGCAGCGGTTGGCCAGCGGGCCGCCGCGGGGAGTTCGGGCCAGGATATGTGCTCGACAGGCTGGTGCAACCCGCGAGCAACAAAGGACAAGGGTAAGATCCATCGGACGAGCGTCATTTTTCAGTCTCTTGACAGCGCATCTACGGGATTCAGGCGAGATGCATTACGGGCAGGAAGGAAGCCAAAGATCAGGCCGATCCAGAGCGCTACTGCGCAGGCAACGACAATAGCGTTGGCGGAGATAATCATCGCAAACTCGCTGTCCGGCCCGCCCAATACGGTTGCGATGCCGAGCGCGAGTGCCACCCCGAGAATTGAACCGGCGGTGCATATTGTGACGGCCTCAATCAGGAACTGAAGCATGATGTCGATCCGGCGCGCTCCAACGGCCATGCGCAAGCCGATCTCGCGGGTCCGTTCCGTAGCGGAGATCAGCATCATGTTCATGACACCAATGCCTCCGACAAGCAGCGAGATCGCAGCCACGAAGGAGGTCAGTTGCCATATTGTCTGAGATGTGCCTTCGACCGACTTAAGCCACTGATCTAGGTTGTCAACAATGAAGTCCTTTGTGCCATGCCGACGAGTTATCAGGCCGACGACGGCGCGCTCGGCGACAGCCGTGTCGACAGAATCGGCGACCCGAACCGTCAGGACGTCAAGACTTGAATCGGCACCCTCAAGTCTGCCTTTCACGGCCGTATAAGGAAGTAAGACCTCCAGCCGGCTGTCAAACCGAAACGCCGGTGGGGGCGCAAAGACGCCAATAATAATGACGGGAACACGCCCGATCAGGACGATGTTTCCGAGCGGCGATTCGTCGTTAGGGAAGAGAGTTGCGGCCATCCTGTCATTGATCACCGCTTCCTGGCTGCGCTCAGAGATAGCTCCGGCTGAAAAGAATGAGCCCTTCAGCAACTTGAGAGCTTTGACCTTAAAATAATCCTGGCCGACGCCGGTGACTGTCGCCGCGACGGAGATGGGCCCAAAACCAATTTGTGCGGATGTTCGGACTTCCGGGGTCACGCTATCGACGTAGGAGTGGTGGGCGAGCGCATCGGCATCCGAGACGACCAGGGTCTTGATGCTCGAAGCACCCTTGTCACCAAAATGGCGCCCCGGAGAGATCTGCAGGGTGCTGGCTCCAAATCCTCCCAAATCGCGCAGAATTTTCTGACGGGCGCCCTCGCCGAAACCGACGGTCGCCACAACTGCCGCAATGCCGATAATGATGCTGAGCATTGTGAGGAAGGTACGCACGCGATCGGCAGCCATGGATCGTATCGCCATCGGAAAGGCTTGCACCAGGCGGCGCCTGAACCCCGAGAGCGAACCGACGGGCCTGCTGTCTTGGAACGCCGGCGGCGCATTAGTCTTCTGATCCCGCGTCCGGCGGTCGGAAAGGATCACTCCTTCTCGGATTTCGATGATGCGGTCAGCGTGACTTGCGATCTCCATGTCGTGAGTCACGATGATGATGGTATGACCGTCGGTGTGAAGTTCCTTCAACGTATCGAGGACGGTTTCGCCGCTCTTCCTGTCTAGCGCCCCTGTCGGCTCGTCGGCAAGTATGATGCGGCCGCCATTCATCAATGCGCGGGCAATCGAAACCCTCTGTTGCTGGCCGCCGGACAGCTGGTTCGGACGATGGTCGAGACGATCACCGAGACCCAGCCTGCGCAGAAGAGATCTCGACCTTTCCCGGCGTGAGCCGGCGTCGAGGCCGGCATAGACAGCGGGCATCGCCACGTTGTCGGCCGCGCTCAGCGTTCCAAGAAGCTGATAGTGTTGGAAGATGAAGCCGAAATGTTCCCGTCTCAACGCGGCAAGATGGTCCGCGGTCAGGCCGGCAACGCTGCGGCCGGCGACGCGATAGTCACCAGAACTCGGCTGGTCCAAGCAACCCAGGATGTTCATTAGCGTCGTTTTGCCCGAACCGCTTGCGCCAACGATCGCCACCAGTTCGCCACCAGCGATAGAAAGGCTGACGCCGGCCAGCGCCATAATGGTCTCGTCTCCGGCAGCGAAAACCCGCGAGACGTTCTCGATTTCAAGGAGTGCAGTCATTTCATCACCACGGGCCAACATTGGTTCCCGTTCCCACGGCAGGGATGACAACTTCATCACCGACGGAGAGGCCATCGAGTACCTGCGCCTTGATTTTGTCGGTCAAACCTATTGTCACCAGGCGCTCGGCGAGTTCGCCGGTTGGCGTGCGAAGCTGCACGCGGTAGCGACCATGCGCATCAGGCTCCGTCAGAGCCGACCATGCTACGAGTGGTACGTTCTCGGCCTGGCCGGAAATAACCGTAACCAAGGCGTTCATCTTTGGCCGAAGCCGCCCTTCCGGGTTCGGTGTGGAAAAGAGGCCGTTGTAGTAGACTGCCGCCGCTTCGATTTTTCTGGAGCTCGGCATGCTATCATCGGCAATCGATGGAGGCGCGGGCTCTATCTCTTCCAATACGCCTGAAATAGGGTCTCGAGTGCCCCCCAGGATTGTGAAGCGGAGGTTCTGGCCTGGCTTTACACGCGCTATATCGATCTCCGATATCTGCACGCTCACCCGCATGACGTCGAGCTGTGCAAGAACCACAATCGCCGGCACGGCCTGGCTTGAGTTCAACGTTTGACCCTCTTGAGCCAGCACAGCAACAACGACGCCGTCCATGGGCGCGCTTAGCTTCGTAAGGTCGAGGGTTGCACGAGCCTCCTCAACCGCGAGCGTCTTCTCATCGATCTGCGCTTCAAGTTGCTCGACTGACGCCTCTTGCGCAAAAAACATCGCTTGCGCTTTCTCCAGTTCGGCCGCCGATCCTGCCTTGTTCCGGCTCAGGGTCTTCTGTCTCAGGAACTCCAATTCGGCCTCTTTCAGTCGTATTCCGGCTTCCTTGCGGCTCGCGTTGGCACTGACGAGGTTGGCTTGGGCGGTGAGTAGTTTGTGCTGCTCTTTCGTAGGGTCAATTTCGGCGATCAAGTCTCCAAACTTGACCGCTTGACCGAGCTTTACATGCAGTGCCTTCAATTGGCCCGACGTTTGGGCGCCAACCCTAACCTCACGGAGAGGTGCCAGAACACCGTTCGCAAGGACACTCTCCTCGACCGAACCGAGTATCACGCGTTGCGTGAGGACATGATCGCGCGTTTTGTGTTCGAAAGCTCCGGTCGCGGAAGCGATAGCAAACGCCACCGGGACGATCCCTAAGCCCCAGACGAGCATCCTTTTTTTACCCTTCAGCAACGCTCAGCTCCTCTCAGAAGACATTGTTTTTGCCATGGCTTGCCGCGGAAGCGGCATTGACTCTCATTGACCGACCCGAACAGAGATTGGCTCCGGCAAGAGCTTTTTCTGCTGCGAAGTGGCGACCGACGCGGAAGCGTGATTGCGAACGCGGGCACACGGCGGCTGTGAAGATGATAGTGAAGCACCGGGCGAGCATTCATTGTCTTTGGAGGCAATTAGCAGCAGCAGGCCCAGCGCTAACGCGATTGGACCGAAGAGAAGGCTCGCCGGAACAACCCTCCTTCCAATGCAATTGCGAATTTTGGACTTTTGCTTTGGCCGCATTCTGGGAACGGTTTCCTGTCAAGCGACGCATGAGAGGCGCACGCATACATCTGAGTGGCATGGCTTCGAACGACGTTCTGGCTGTACTGAAGCTTCCGAGGGCGCCGCCGATATCAACTCGATTTGAGTCGGCATAAGATCAGCAGGCGGTCACGGGCCTCCTCGACCCTTTGGATGCTCGAAAGGCGTCACTTGTAACCAGACGGTCATAGCCACGAGTGCTGTCTAGGTCAGCAAAGCAATCACCTTCGGTGCTCCCAATGGATGGGCCGAGATGGCGCGTTCAGGCTTGAGAATCATGTACTGAGGATATGACAGTGGATCCTTGGCATTGCGGGCACATGTAAAAGGCGGAATTTTCGATGATGAGGTCCGCAGCGACTCAACGGCATCGGACGAGCCGTCTTCCGTCTAAAGCGACTGTATCTGCCTTCGGGCCGATTCAAGCTTGATCAGTACCGTTTGGCGGGGCCGCCATTCGGCGATCCCAACGTCGGATTTGCCGCCGGCCAGTGCAGCGACGACGGTGGTTGCGTTAAGAAAATGTGCCGAGATCAGGATGGCGTTCATAATGGCCTTCTAATCGTTTGTTCCAATGACGGCCCTTCTGACACCCGTAGCTGACAGCAGCCTGAAAGCTTCCAGACATTTGTGCCACGGGGGGTTCAGCGTAGTGTCAGGTTCTGTCAGTAAGGTAAGGATCCTGCCCTCGAACTGGAGCTCGGCACCTCTGATGCACATACTGCTCGTCGAAGACGACAAGGACCTTGGCAGTGCTGTACGCGAAAATACGATGGCTGATGGCCACGCGGTCGATTGGGCCAAGGACCTGTCCGAAGCGCGGGGCTACGCAAGTGTGGTCTCCTACGAGCTTGTTCTGCTCGACATTCACCTGCCAGACGGCAACGGCATAGACTACGTGCGGGAGATGAGGAGGAGGCTTGAATCGACACCGGTCATCATTGTGACAGCTCGCGATCAGGTCTCGGACCGTATCAAGGGGCTCAACGCAGGTGCCGCCGACTATTTGGTCAAGCCGTTCGATCTCGGCGAACTTTCCGCGCGCATTCACGCCGTGGCGCGTAGTCATGGGCAGTTCCCGGAGCCGATGTATTCTGTCGGGACGCTGTCCATACACTCGGCCGAGCGGCGGGTCGTCCGCGATGGGCAGACGGTCTACCTGACTGCACGCGAATGGACAGTTCTCAACTGCCTTCTGTGCCGGCCCCGGACGGTAGTTTCGAAGGCGAAGATCGAGGACGTACTCTTTTCCTTAGGTTCGGAAATTGAGAGCAATACCGTGGAGGTGTATGTTAGCCGGATCCGCAAGAAGATCGGCGCGGACCGAATAGCGACAGTGCGTGGCTTCGGGTACAGGTTCGTAGTCACATGACGAACCCGCACAGCATAACCCGCAGGCTGATACTGTGGCTAGGCGGCGCAATGCTTCTGGCCTGGTTTTCCGTCGTCGCCAGTGCTTGGTTCAGCCTGAGCAAAGTTAGCAACGAACTCTCCGACGAGTTCCTGGAGCTAGCTGCCAAGAAGATGGAGCCAACGATGATTGAAGTGCTGAAAGGGAAATGGGACGACGATTCCATTCGTAACACGCTTCAAAGTGCACCCAATTTCGAAAAATTTTGGACCTACCGGTACAAGCTTTGGAAACGCGGGAAAGTGATCTTGATTTTGGGAGACGTGAAGCCGTTCCCTGATGCTCCACTGCGTAAAGGCTTTTCGCAAACCGTTACTGACCGCGTCTATACACTGGAGGTCCAACCTGGCAACTTTCTTCAGGTGGCCGAACCACTCCATGTTCGCCGCCAGACAGTCAATAGCGGCCGATTGCACGTCTTCAATTTCGTCTTAGTTTCGGTGGTCGTGATCCTGCCCTTTAGTATAGCCCTCTTATGGTTCGTGATCCGGCGGTCGCTGGCGCCCATCGAAGTACTGCGACAGGAGATCGGATTGCGCGACGGCGGCAATCTCTCACTGATGGGATCCAGCGGCCTGCCGGCAGAATTGGCCCCCATCGCGGCCTCCGTCGATCGGCTTCTCGAACGTCTGCAGACGACCCTCGATGCCGAACGCGAGTTCGCCACAAATAGTGCACATGAACTGCGCACGCCGATCGCAGGCTCGCTCGCTCAGATGCAGAGGTTAGTGGTCGAAATTCCGCAGGGCCCGGCGAGAACGCGTGCGCGCGGTATCGAGAAATCGCTGTCGAGTCTTGGCCACCTTGTCGAAAAACTGCTTCAACTCGCGCGGGCCGAATCGGGGATCGGCATCGCAGACCACGCGATCGATCTTATCGAAATGGTTCGGCTAGAAATCGATGACCTTGGGAAAAAGCCGCAATATGCCGGACGCCTAATCCTTGATGTGGACAGCTGCCCCACTTTGATGCGTAAAGTAGACGTAGATGCGTTTGCCATCCTCCTTCGTAACCTGATCGAGAATGCGCTCACGCATGGACTGCCCGATACTCCGGCAAGAGTTTCCGTCCGAACTGATGGAACCATTGCCGTTGCAAACGCGGGACCGGTGGTGCCCCTCCGAGATCTTGAAGCGATAACAAAGCGATTTAGGCGTGGTGCCACTCCAGCGGCGGGCTCAGGCCTTGGCCTACACATCGCTGATATGGTTATCAAGCGGATAGGTGGCACTCTTGACTTTGCTTCGCCTGCCCGTGGTCGCGAGGATGGTTTTGAGGCGGTCATTCGCATCCCTCGATGACACTGGTTTGCTGCAGCGACCAACTTGGGCGTAAGGAAGGTTTGTACGCTGCCGGTCGACGACGAGAATGTCGGAATGGCTGGTGACCAAACCTGCGGCGGCCCGCGCCAGAGGAAGTCAGCTTTCGCCGCGGCACCCACATCCCGATTCACTGGCACGGGACAAGTATCCCGCGGCCTTTTTGAAGGCCAAGGCGCTTCGCCATCAGTCATGACGTCGACTTTCGACCGCATTCGACATGCGAGCCAGTTATAGGATAATATAATGCGTGTTCAACGGCCTTTTTCGGTAACGAGAAAGTGGTCTATCCTATTCGCCTAGACGGTTTTTTTCATTTTCATTATCAGCATTCGAATCCGAGTCGCTGATGTTGTCGATGGGAAAATATACCGTGGTTAACAAAACTTAGGCCCCGCAGGATCCACGTCGCGCAAATCGTTGGTAGCTTTCAGGCTACTGTCAGCTGGCTCTGCCAGAACGATTGTTGTTGGGGGAGCAAACCGACAGGAGATTCTTATGAACTAGGAGACCTTGTCAATACCGTCCGACGTGCCGATCGCCAATGGCAAACGACACCGGATCATGCGCAAACACGTAATGAAACGAGAGAAAGATACGATGACTCCATCACCAAAAAATGTGGCCGCCCCGGGCCTCCCGAAGCCGTCGACGAAATTTCGGTCTGAGTGGCTGCGAACGACGCTTGCTGCGATCGCGCTGGCCCTGGTGACCACCGCTCCGGCTCCGGCCGACACTTACAGAAGCGGATGGGAATGTGAGATTTTCCCTGAATCTGTGGAGTGCACGATGTGGGAAAAAGGACCACTCGAATCAAACAAACAAGACGACCAGCAAGCTAAGTACTAGGCCTATGTAGGTTGCTGCGGTCCGGATTTGGCCGCAGCAACCCGGTCGGGCTGCAGCAGAAGATCAATGCGCGGCGACGCTGCCGACGGGCGCGGGCCTAGCGCTAGCCACGCCGCCAGCGATCTTCTGTCGTGAATCTGCTCATCCTGCTGGCGAGCACCGCCATGCCCCAAGTGACGGGGAAGATATCGTGTTAAGCGGCGCGCGCTTCCCCATAAGCCGGCGTTCGATGTCCGACAATGTCGGATCCGCAACATAGCAGAGTCTGATTACTCCATTGCCGAAACGAGTTTCTCGTTTGGCACGGTTCGTGCGCGGTCCCGCAAACGCCTCACAGACTAAGGAGAAGCCATCCCATGACCACCAACCAAACAATGCCCCTCACGTTGATTCACTTAAAAGATGATGCTCGAGTCAGGCCTCGCAACATGCTGATGGCTCATCTGGCTCGGGGCTGCCCACCGCCCCACTCTCTCCCACTAAGTGCGACGAGCACGCAACAGCCTCAACATAAGGGACAACTCACTTTGCCTCAAACTTTGCCCATCGGCCGGTCACGACAACAGAAGCCATCAGCACATCTTCAGTCTGGCTGGCTGCGCGGGACACTTTTTGCGACCGCGCTGGCCTTCGTGAGCACCGCTCCGGTTCTGGCGGCTACCGATGACATCAAGGCGACGGCTTTCCTGCTCGACAACGGCATGGAGGTTGTCGTCATCCCCGATCACCGCGCGCCGATCGTCACCCATATGGTGTGGTACAAGATCGGCAGCGCCGACGAGCCGCCGGGTAAATCCGGCATCGCGCATTTCGTCGAGCATCTGATGTTCAAGGCGGCGACGATCAACCATGCAGCCGGCCAGTTGGACCGCGCGGTGGTCGAGATCGGCGGCTCGCACAACGCCTTCACCTCCTATGACTATACTGCCTACTACCAGACGGTGGCGCCTTCCGCGTTAGAGCAGATGATGAGCTTCGAGGCCGACCGCATGTTCAACCTCAGCATCACCGATGATGATATCCAGACCGAGCGCGATGTGATTCTGGAGGAGCGCCGCTCCGGTGTCGACAACGATCCGGAGGCGCTGCTGAGGGAGGAGATCGACGCCACGCTCTGGCAGAACCAGCCCTACCGAATACCTGTCATCGGCTGGATGCAGGAGATGGAGAAGCTGGACTGGCCCGACGCCAAGGCCTTCTATGACGAATATTACACGCCCAACAACGCCGTGCTGGTGGTGGCCGGCGATGTCGAGCCTGAGACGGTCAAGGCGCTGGCCGAGAAGACGTATGGAACGGTGCCGGCGGCTCCTGGTCTAGCCCGCATCCGCCCGGTCGAGCCGGTGCAGAACACCAGGCGCACATTGACGCTGACCAACGAGCGCATTTCAGTGCCGCGCTTTTCCACGCAATGGGTGGTGCCGTCCTATCGTACGGCCTCACCCGGCGAGGCCGAGGCGCTCGACCTGCTAGCCGAAATCCTCGGCGGTGGCACCCGCAGCCGGCTGTACCAGCAGTTGGTGGTGAAACAGGGCATTGCCGCCGAGGTCGGCGCCTATTTCGAGGGCGTCATGCTGGATGCCACCAGCTTCATCATCTACGGCTCGCCGCGTGGTGCGGCCAAGCTCGCCGATCTCGAAGCGGCGGCGGATGCCGAAGTTGCCCGCATCGCCAGGGATGGCGTCACTCGCGACGAGCTGGACAAGGCGAAAGACCGCTATGTCCGCTCGGCAATCTTCGCCCAGGACGAGCAGGAGTTCATCGCCAACATCTACGGCGCGACGCTTGCCACCGGCGGCAACGTTCAGGACGTCCAGCAATGGCCGGACCGCATCCGCAAGGTCTCCACAGATCAGGTCAAGGCCGTAGCCGCCCGCTATCTCGCGTCCGACCATTCAACCACCGGCTATCTCTTGCCCAAGACAGAGAATTGATCTGATGGCAAACCAAATCCGCAACATTGCACAAGCATTGGCCTCTCCGGCTGAAGGAGGGAGGGCCGCGCGCCTCACCACCTGGCTAGCCATCCTTCTCGTGTCCATTTTCTTCCTGATTTGGCCGGCTCTCACCGCCCGTGCTGCGATGAACATCCAGGAGGTGAAATCTGAAAAGGGGATCACCGCCTGGTTGGTTGAAGACCATACGCGGCCGATCGTCACCATGGATTTGGTCTTCGACGGCGGCACCACCCAGGACCCGGCCGGCAAGGAGGGGCTTGTCAATTTGATGACCGGCTTGCTCGACGAGGGCGCCGGCCATTACGACAGCGACGCCTTTCAGGTGCAGCTCGACGATGCCGGCGCCGAGATGAGCTTCGACGCGCGACGTGACGGCACCCATGGCTCGATGCGCATGCTTTCCGAGCACCAGGACGCCGCTTTCGATCTCATCAGGCTCGCGTTGAACAGGCCCCGCTTCGATCAGGAGCCGGTCGAGCGCGTCCGCGCCCAGCTTCTCTCCGGAATCATCGCCAACGAGCGGGAACCTCACGCAATCGCTGAGCTTGCCTGGCGGCGCAGACTCTACGGCACGCATCCGTATTCCAGGCCAGACGAGGGTACCAAGCAAAGCCTCGCCCGCATAACGGCCGCCGATCTAAGCGCCTTCCACAAGTCCGCTTTCGCCCGCGACGGGCTACACGTGGCGGTCGTCGGCGACATTGATGCCAAGGAACTGAGTGCAAGGCTAGACCAGTTGTTCGGTGATTTGCCTCAGAAGCAGGCGCTCGCGCCCGTACCTGATGTCACCCCGAAGCTCGGCCAGTGGATCTTGGTCGCATACAACCTGCCCCAGACTTCGCTCCAGCTGGCTTTTCCCGGCATCGGACGCAGCGATCCGGAATTCTTTGCCGCGCAGCTTATAAACAATATACTCGGAGGCTCGCCCATGACCTCACGTCTATTCCAGGAAGTCCGCGAAAAGCGCGGCCTTGCCTACGGTGTCTCCTCTAAGTTGGAAAGGTACCAGCATTCCAACACGCTAGTCGTGACCACGTCGACGCGCGCGGACAGGGCGACCGAGTCGCTTGACCTGATAAGACAAGTAATCAAGGAGTTGGCGGACACAGGGCCAACAGCGGCCGAGCTCGAAGCGAGTAAGAAGTATCTGAGCGGCTCCTATGCTATCGACCATCTGGGTTCCTCCAGGTCGGTTTCCGCCACGCTTGTCGAGTTACAGCTCGAGAAGCTCGGCATAGACTACATCCAGCGCCGCCCGGCCCTCATCGAGCAGGTGACGCTCGACCAGGTCAGGGCGGCGGCGAAGAAGCTGCTTTCGGCCGAGCCCACCATTATGGGCGTTGGCCTGCGCCTCGGCGCTGTCCGATGACGGCGAATAATCTCTGGGGCGCCATAGAAACAGCACATAAGTACGTTGTGCCCTTTCATGCATGTCTATTTGTAACATCTAGGTAGGCGTTCGACTCCATGCAGTGCGGAACGTGTGAGTTGACCACATGTCAAAGGGGAGAAGGAGGTTGCACCTGAAGATGCATTAGGACGTATGATGATCTTTCGTTAGTTTGCACAAAAAGGTCTGCACATCTCTGCTGCTTCTCAATTCCCTTACCTGGCCGATGGCGAGGCCACCGAACGACGTGAGCCGGTGGAACTTGGTCGCGTTGCCCTCTTCCGGCCTCGGTCTGGTCAGTAGAGGCAACGAATGTGATTGGCGACCTACAGACGAGGAATCGAGGCCCTCGTGCGCTATTTCAAGGGCACAGCTATCAGATCATCCCGTCGATAATTCGCTTTGCGATCGCTCCGGCCATGCGGCCGAGGCGGACTTCACAATCGAGCAAGTCGTAATGGTGACCGGCCACAAGGCGACGGTAGAAAATCTGCTCAAGAATGACCGCTTCTAGTGCAACCTACTGGTTCCGATAGAGGAAACGAGCAGCAGGATTGTGACCGTTGAGGACCTTAAGCTAGGAGTCAAAAGCAGCCTTCGCCGAGGCTGACTGGCTGTCGACTTTCGTCTTGGCTCTTTCAAGGACATTGGGGCGAATGTCCGTGGCAAGTTAAGGCCGCTCCAAACTTTGTCCAGAACTGCATCCGTTCTAAAAGCCCAGCGCCTTGCGGAAAGTAAGCTCTTCCACGAAATGTATGCGGCCGCCACTCTCGCGAAGCTTCCGGGCTTCGATAATCTTAGTTCCCTGATGACTGTGGAGCCAATCGCGCGAGGCGATGGCGGCTACGATCAGGTAGTCGGTGCTGCGGGAAATGCTCTTGGAGACAAGCCCTCCCCGCTCCACGATCCATCCTTCGATAATTTTTCGAGGCCCCAGACTGAAGGCACCCGTCACCACAAATCCCGAGTTCTCGAACACCAACATGCTCGCATCTCTCAGGACGCCGTCTATCGATGGCGTGTTCCCGTACGTTGGCAATCCTGTGTCTGTGCAGCTATCGCCGACCAATCGAACTATCCATTCGGCGATGTCTTCTTCTTCCTCCATCGATAGATGCCCGTCCGATATCGCCTTAACAGCTACGCCCTTCAAAGCCGCAATCCTGGCGTCCTCGAGCAGCTGAGGATTCCGGTCGATGCGGTCGATCAGCTTTTCGACTTCCTTGATCTTCAGGCGATTGTCGCAGGCGATCCCGGCACAAAAGCCGAAGAACCTGTTGCAGCAGTCATTTGAGCTGCTTTCGGAGAACGGCCTCAAGCGATAGTCAACGATTCCGGAGATGATCTCGAAAATCTCCCTGTGGTAGTCCCCATATGCGGTGTCGAGGTCCTGGATGAGATCAGCGGCGTCGGTGTCGCCAAAAAGCTGGAGGAACTGCTCGGCCTCGGCTCGGATCGAGGCGACCTCCAGGCTCTCAATGGATTCGCTGGCCAGGACACCCTCAAGAAAACCCAGCCAGTATGCCTCGACCTTCCGACCGTTGCTCTTGGCGTGTATTCGCCCAAGCGCAGATCCGCCGTACTTTAACTCCGCCATCATCCCCTCCCCTGAAGAGCAATTCTGAACATATTGGTGACTGGTCTTCGGCACAATGCAGTAATTTCACAAAGACTGAATTGCCTCCGAACACACATCAAAAAAAGACGACAGCATTCGCCTTTTTTCACTACGGCCCCGCTGACCAATGCGACGCTCGGCGCGCTGTTCGCCAGATTATTCAGTGAAGTATCTGTCTTCTCAAGCGCTTCGCGGCCCACGCATGTGCGCCCCCTCTCCCGTGTTTCGTCTGTTTCACACTTCAGCCGCTGCTACCAAGTCGGCGTTGGGCGATTGTACCGATACATCGCATACTATTGATCGGGGTAAGTGTCCGGAAGCGACAACACCCAGAGGAGTGCGTCAGTGCCGTCGAAAGAAGCTGCGGAGCTGAGTTTGCGTCCTAGATGGAGCCTGACGGACAACGGCATTTCGTATCCGTTCCTTAGATCGGGCGAGAGTGCCGGGCGAGAGGTTTTCGGGTCTTTGACGAGTTCCGCCACGTCAAGGAATTTCGACGCGTAGTTCTTGAACGAATGATTTTCGCTGTGGAGGAAAGGAGGCGCCTGACCTCCGCGATCAATGCAGGCGTCTCGTCTGTGGCGGCATCCACGAACAGGCGACGCTCAAGGCCTTAGAAAAACAGGAAGACATACCAATGCCGAGCCTCGGGTCGTTCCTTCCGCACGCGCAAGCCAGTCGAGATAGGTCCGCCCGGCAATCTGAGGGAGGTTCGAATAGAGGGCCAATATGGCAGGAGGTCGCCCACCAGGTCGCTGCCACACGGCGCGACAGTGCACGACGGATCCACCAGGCAATTGTCGCCGCGGCCCGAACTCGATCCGATGAAGGTACCGCCAAGGTAGAACATGCCCGCATCGATGGAGATTCCGTTCACCTGCACGCTTTCTCCGCGCTGAATCCATCGGGCTGGACTCTCGACCGGAGTGAACCTAGCGCTAATTGGCGGAGACGGCGCTGCCAGCCCCCGGTATTGATCCGAGCCTTCGGTAAATCTTTGACCGGGATTGTTTCGAGGATCGATACGCTTCCGAGATGGAACCTCAGACGAATCTTCGACGACGCTGCTACGCGTTGTCATAGAGAGCCTGTCGCCAGGCGCGCCGGCAAATTGCGGAGAATGATCGCGATTCCCGGCGGCGTCCGCGCATCACCAGAGCACCGGGAACTCCTCGAACCCGCCAGTGATGATCTCCTTGCGCAACTTCAGTTCTTCGGGCGCCACGGCCAGGCGCAGCGCGGGAAAGCGCTCGAAGATCGAACCGAACACCACCTTGA
>SAQL01000047.1 GCA_004020645.1 Mesorhizobium sp.
TAGGGTCTGCGCCGCGTCGCTTCGCTCCTTGCTTCGCCCTAGGATGACGAAGTGGGGGATGCTTCGGCTAATCTCCAACGTTTGCGATCTGCCAAGTTGTGTGCGTCAAGTTCTGCAAAAATGGCATGGCATTCAGCGGTGACGTTGGCGTGTCCGCGGGCGCTGCCCCAGCAAGCGAAGCGGGGGGCGGTTGGCAAGCCGCACCGTGACAGACGGCCAGCTACGGGTGCCCGCCAGCGCATCGAGACCGGCGGTGAAAGCACGGCCAACGTTGCGAAAACAAAGCAGGCCGAAAAGCGGCGCTTGCGCTCGACTGCCGCCATGATTACCACAAATCAGCTTTCCATTTGGGGATCGACCGATGAAGGACGTGCTGAAGGAACTCGAGCGCCGCCGCGATATGGCGCGCATGGGCGGCGGCCAGGCCCGTATCGATGCTCAGCACAAAAAGGGCAAGCTCACCGCGCGCGAACGCATCGACGTCTTTCTCGACGAGGGCTCGTTCGAGGAGTTCGACATGTATGTCGAGCATCGCTCGACCGATTTCGGCATGGAGAAGACCAAGATCGCCGGCGACGGCGTCGTCACCGGCTGGGGCACCGTCAATGGCCGCCCGGTCTATGTCTTCGCCAAGGACTTTACCGTGTTCGGCGGCTCGCTGTCCGAGGCCCACGCCGAAAAGGTGGTCAAGGTGCAGGAGATGGCGCTGCGCAACCGCGCGCCGATCATCGGCCTCTACGACGCCGGCGGCGCCCGCATCCAGGAAGGCGTGGCAGCACTAGGCGGCTATGCCGAGATCTTCCAGCGCAATGTGCTCGCCTCCGGCGTCATCCCGCAGATTTCACTGGTCATGGGTCCTTGCGCCGGCGGTGACGTCTATTCGCCGGCAATGACCGACTTCATCTTCATGGTTCGCGACACCTCATACATGTTCGTCACCGGCCCGGACGTGGTGAAGACCGTAACCAACGAGACGGTCACCGCCGAGAGCCTCGGCGGCGCCTCCGTCCACACGACCAAGTCCTCGATCGCCGATGGCGCCTACGACAATGACGTCGAGGCGTTGCTGCAGATGCGCCGGCTGGTCGATCTGCTGCCTGCCTCCAATACGGCTGAGATCCCCGAGATCGAATGTTACCAGTCGGTGACCGATCACGATCTGTCGCTCGACCGACTGATCCCCGACAATGCCAATAAACCCTACGACATCAAGGAGTTGATCCTTAAAGTTGCCGATGAGGGTGACTTCTTCGAGATCCAGCAGGATTTTGCGAAAAACATCGTTACCGGCTTCGGGCGTGTCGAGGGCCGCACGGTCGGCTTCGTCGCCAACCAGCCGATGGTGCTGGCTGGCGTGCTCGATTCTGACGCCAGCCGCAAGGCGGCGCGGTTCGTGCGCTTCTGCGACTGTTTTTCGATTCCGATCGTCACCTTCGTCGACGTTCCAGGCTTCCTGCCGGGTACCGCGCAGGAATATGGCGGGCTGATCAAGCACGGCGCCAAACTTTTGTTCGCCTATGCCGAAGCGACGGTCCCGAAGATCACCGTCATCACCCGAAAGGCCTATGGCGGCGCTTATGACGTGATGGCGTCAAAGCATCTGCGCGGCGACATGAACTATGCCTGGCCGACGGCGCAGATCGCGGTGATGGGCGCTAGGGGGGCGGTCGAGATCATCTATCGCAAGGACATCGGCGATGCGGAGAAGATCGCAGCGCACACAAAGGCTTACGAGGATCGCTTCCTGTCGCCCTTCGTCGCCGCCGAGCGCGGCTATGTCGATGAGGTGATCATGCCGCATTCGACCCGCCGCCGCATTGCGCGTGCGCTGCGCATGCTGCGCAACAAGGACATGCAGAACCCCTGGAAGAAGCACGACAACATTCCGTTGTGATGCGCTGATGTCGCGAAAGCAACCACGGCAAAAGCTCACTCCGCTTCCGCCGAGCCGAACCCCGCGCCCTTCGTCGCGCGGACGGCGCCCGACCACGGCGTGGCATGATTGTCGATGCGCATCTGGAAGATAAAATAGGTCGGCGAGCAGAAGCCGATACCTTCCACCTTGCCGCTACCAGGCGTATCGGGCGGCAGCGACTGGCACATATGATCCTCGCGGCAGAAATGATCGGCCAGCAGGCCGGCCTGTTGCCGCGATTAACGGCGCGCCGTCGAGGCACTGGTCGAAATTGTTGGTCGCCACGCAAATGTCGAATTTTTTCCCGCCGACGAGCCCGCAGATCTCGTTCGGCATCGTCTTGCCCGGCTTGAAGCCGGCAAAGGCACGGTCTTTGTCATTGCATCCGCGATAGGCGATGCCGGCCGGCACACCGATCTTCGGCGGCCGGCAGGTATAGGCGGTGCGCGCGAAATGTCGGTGGCGAAGGCCGCGAGCTGGCCTGTAATGCTGTAGCGGTCATTGAAAGGCTTCGTGACGTTGCTGGCGATCAAGCCGGTCAGACATGGATGGCCGGAGAACATCTTTTCGCTGTCCTTGGGCAACAGGCATTGCGCCAGTCTCGTCCGCACGCCCGATGCAGTCGCCAGCACCGTGCAGACGGTGCCGCCGCCGCGTTGCCAGCCCGCAGCGAAGTGCTTTGCGTCCTCCGGCATCAGACACGGCATCGCCACCTCGGCCGGCACATAGGCGACTTCGCCGGTGTCCTGCCATGCGGCCGGGGGCGCGAAGGACAGCGGGCGGAGGCGGTTCGGCTCCTTGCCCTCGACGGTCGCGCGCAGCCACGCCTCGCGCCGCGGCATCTCGGCGTGGAGATGCGGCGAGATGCCGACTTCGATGCGGTTCAGCGGCGATGTGGTCTTGTCGTCGAGGCCGATGAAATGGAAGCCGGCGGTCGAACCCGCCTGATGGCAACCCTGGCAGGCGCCATTATCCAGCCGCTCGACCAGCGCTTCCGGCGTGCGCACCAACTTCAGCGCGGAATAGTCGAGCCCAGAAAATTCCGCGGGCTGGAACAGCGGCGTGAACGGGTGATTGGCCTGCCTTACGCTGCCAAAAGTCGACCACGAGATGACTTTCTTCGCCAGGAATTCATCCGGGATTTCGTGGACACCGAGATCGACCGCCGCGAGATTGGCGCCGATATAGTCGGCAAGTTTTGCTTTCAGAGCGGCGTTTTCCGATAGCAGCGCCACATCCGGCGTGTTTTCCAGCGGCTTTTCGCTGACCGTCTCTCCATCGATACCGAAAATCCGCATGAGATAGGCGGCCTGCCCGCCGAATTCGGTCTCCTGGCCGGAGGGAAAGCGCACCACCTGGGCGTTGAGCTCGAGCTGCTTGAAGCTCAGCCCGGCCTTCTCCAGCGGCCCGCCGATGAGCCAGCCGATGTCGACGGTCTCATCGAGCTGCGGCGTCCAGCGCCCGGCAACGCCGACGCAGCCGCCGTCGGCGTCCGGCGCGGCGCTGTAGATGGCATTGAAGTTGAACGGCAGGCGCGAGGCCAGAACCTTGCCGTTTTTCTTGAAGCTGTAGGCAAGGCGATAGATGAAACGCACCTCGCCGCAGCGCCCGTCGCCTCGTATATCGGCGAAATCACGCCGATCGAGCCGGTTGACGACACCGACCAGCCGGAAACGGGCGGCGTCGGTCTTCAGCCAGCGCATGTCCATGATGCGGCCGACATTGCCGTCGGCAACTTCGTAGAGCGGCCGCCCGCCAGCCTTCATCTCGGCCCGCAGCGCGGCGACATCGCCGGCAACCGTTTCGACGATCCGGTGATAGGCCGGCGCCTTGTCATAGAGCGTCTTCAGGTCGCCCTTGCCGTCGACGCCAAAAATGCCGGCGAAGCCAAAACCCTTGGCGTCGAGGGCGGCGAGCAAGGCCGGATCGTCGACGATCATCACCGGACCTTCGGCACGCGCGAGGTTGGCTAGGAAAAGGTTGGCGAAAATCACAGCGATCAAGGCGAGCCGACGGTTCATTCAGCGGTCATCCCGTTGCGATTTTCGGCAAGCTCGCGCAGCAGCGGCACCAGCGCCAGCGGCAAGTCTTCAGCGATCAGCCCAGGCCCGAAACGGCTGCCGGCCTCAGCATGAATCCAGACTGCCGCGCAGGCGGCTTCGAAAGCCGGCATGCCTTGCGCCAGGAAGCCGGCAATGACCCCCGACAGCACGTCGCCCGAACCGGCTGTGGCCAGCCATGGCGCGCCGTTGCCGTTGATCGCCGCCCTGCCATCGGGCGCCGCGATCACCGTGTCAGCGCCCTTGTAGACGACGATGGCGCCGGCGCGCTTGGCGGCAGAGCGCGCCTTGGCCAGCTTGGAAAAATTCTTGTCTCCGGCGATGTCCGCAAACAGCCTGGCGAATTCACCCTGATGCGGCGTCAGCACCAGCGCTGGCGCGTCCAGACGATGGGCGGCTTCGAACAGAACGTTCGGGGTATCGCGAAACGCGGTGATGCCATCGGCATCGAGCACCACCCCGTCGACCCTGCCGTCTTGCCGTTGTCCGGCGGCCAGCACGCCGAGGGCAAAATCGCGGGTTTTTTCGCCGACGCCAAATCCGGGTCCGAGGACGAAAGCCGACGGCCGGCGGCCGTCGATGAATTCCTGTACGTCCGCGATGCTGTCGGCCTTTTTCAGCATGATCGAAGTCAGATGCGCGGCATTCACCTGCACGGCGTTCGCCGGCGACAGCACGGTCACCGCCCCTGCCCCGCTTCTGGCCGCGGCAAGCGCCGATAGCCGTGCCGCACCCGTCGCCGACGGCCCGCCGGAAAAGACGCCGACATGGCCGCGCCTGTATTTATGCGTGTCGACGGCTGGAATCGGGAAACTTTCTAACCAAAGCGGCGGGGTGTTCTCGAAGGTCCGCGGTTCAAGCTGCGCAATGATCCTATCGCCGATGCCGATGTCGGCAAGCACCAGCTCGCCGCACATCTCGCGCCCAGGCAACAGCAGATGGCCGGGCTTTTTTCGCGCGAACGTCACCGTGAACCGGGCGCGGAATGCCTGGCCGAGAATCTGGCCGCTCTCGCCTGACACGCCTGAGGGCAGATCGACCGCAACGACGGGCAGGTTCAGTTCTGTCGCAACCTCGACCACCCTGGCGGCATCGCCGGATAGCGGCTTTGACAGCCCTGCCCCATAAAGCGCATCGACCAGGATCTCACCTGTCTCGGCAGCAAATTCCGATAGCGGCCGAGGCCTGACCGGGCACTCCGAAGCAGCGAGCGCAGCGTCGCTGCCGGCTTTGGGCGAGCCGGATGCCCACAGCAAGACGTCGACGGCGCTATCCCTAAGAATGCGGGCGACGACATATCCATCGCCGCCATTGTTGCCGGGCCCGCACAGCACGTGGACGCGCCTGGCAGCCGGAAAATGGGCGAGCACCACTGCAGCGACCGCGGCACCTGCATTGCGCATCAGGCCGATGCCGTCGCGTGGTCCGGCGGAGATCGTCAACCGGTCGGCCTCAGCCATTTCGGCCGGAGACAAAATTTCATTGCTCATGGATGCCGATCCGCATTGGCTCAAGCCCAATCCTTGTGGTCAAAACATTGTCCAGTTTTCGGTTCGAAGCAAACGGTGATGAAATGGCACGATCTATAAGCACATCGTTGGCGACAATGGCTTCGCCGAAGCACGTTTGCCTGCAAAATGCTCTATCTGCCCAATTATTGTGCGGACGGAAGCACCGACAATGTGTAGGTTCCCGGTATCGATGACGCATCCAACGCAGCGAATGACGCGAATTTACCCCCCAACGCGGCATGGCATCGAAATCGCGTGATACCGCTTCGAATCTCCTCAAATTGGCACAATTCGTGCTTGAAGGAGGCGCAAGCGGGGCTCACAACCCGTCTTTTTGGCAGTGGAGGCCACTTTTTACATGAAAAAGATCGAAGCGATCATCAAGCCGTTCAAGCTAGACGAAGTGAAGGAAGCGCTTCAGGAGGCCGGGCTGCAAGGCATCACCGTTACGGAGGCCAAGGGTTTTGGCCGCCAGAAGGGCCATACCGAACTCTATCGCGGCGCTGAATATGTCGTGGATTTTCTGCCCAAGGTGAAAATCGAGGTCGTGCTCGGCGACGAGGCGGTCGAAGGCGCGATCGAAGCCATTCGCAAGGCGGCCCAGACCGGCCGCATCGGCGACGGCAAGATCTTCGTCTCCAACATCGAGGAAGTCGTGCGCATCCGCACCGGCGAAACAGGGATGGACGCGGTCTGAGCTTTCTGATTTCAGATCATTTCCTCGAAACGTCATCAGACAGGGAAACATGACATGACGACAGCCAAAGACATCATGAAGCAGATCAAGGACAACGACGTGAAATTCGTTGACCTGCGCTTCACAGATCCGAAGGGCAAGCTGCAGCACGTGACGATGGATGTCGTTGAGGTCGAGGAAGACATGTTTGCCGACGGCGTCATGTTCGATGGGTCCTCCATCGCCGGCTGGAAGGCGATCAACGAGTCCGACATGGTGCTGATGCCCGACACCGAGACGGTGCATATGGACCCGTTCTTCGCGCAGTCGACCATGGTCATCCTGTGCGATATCCTCGATCCGATCTCCGGAGAATCCTACAACCGCGACCCGCGCGGCACCGCCAAGAAGGCTGAAGCCTATATGAAGGCGGAAGGCATCGGCGATCAGATCTTCGTCGGCCCGGAAGCCGAGTTCTTCGTGTTCGACGACGTCAAGTACAAGGCCGATCCGTACAACACCGGCTTCAAGCTCGACTCCACCGAATTGCCGTCCAACGACGACACCGACTACGAGACCGGCAATCTCGGTCATCGTCCGCGCATCAAGGGCGGCTATTTCCCGGTGCCACCGATCGACTCGGCGCAGGACATGCGCTCTGAAATGCTGACCGTGCTCGCTGAAATGGGCGTACGCGTCGAAAAGCATCACCACGAAGTGGCCGCTGCCCAGCACGAACTCGGCATCAAGTTCGACACGCTGGTCCGCAACGCCGACAAGATGCTTATCTATAAGTATGTCGTGCATCAGGTTGCTAACGCCTACGGCAAGACGGCCACCTTCATGCCGAAGCCGGTCTTCGGCGACAACGGCTCGGGCATGCACGTCCACCAGTCGATCTGGAAGGAGGGCAAGCCGACCTTCGCCGGCAATGAATATGCCGGCCTTTCGGAGAGCTGCCTGTTTTACATCGGCGGCGTCATCAAGCACGCCAAGGCGATCAACGCCTTCACCAACCCGCTGACCAATTCCTACAAGCGCCTGGTGCCGGGCTATGAAGCGCCGGTGCTGCTCGCCTATTCGGCCCGTAACCGCTCTGCCTCCTGCCGCATTCCATTCGGCTCGTCGCCGAAGTCCAAGCGCGTCGAGGTCCGCTTCCCCGATCCGGGCGCGAACCCCTACCTCGCCTTTGCCGCCATGCTGATGGCCGGCCTCGACGGCATCAAGAACAAGATCCATCCGGGACAGCCGATGGACAAGGATCTCTACGACCTGCCGCCGAAGGAACTGAAGAAAATCCCGACCGTCTGCGGCTCGCTGCGCGAAGCTCTCCAGAGCCTCGACAAGGATCGCGGCTTCCTGAAGGCCGGCGGCGTGTTCGACGACGACCAGATCGACAGCTATATCGAGCTCAAGATGGCCGAAGTGATGCGCTTCGAAATGACCCCGCATCCGGTCGAATACGACATGTATTATTCGGTCTGAGCGGATCGGCTTAGGGACAAACAAAAACCCCGCCGGAGCGATCCGGCGGGGTTTTTGTTTGGGATGGAGAACACTCAATCGAGCAGTTGGTGTTGTCGCCATTGGCAAAAGGCCGACGCGACTAGAGCGAGACACGGCGCAGACACAGACGTCTGCGCCGTGAGCGATGCTCAAGCGGCGGCCGAAACCTGGGCGCTGGTCGGGACGGAGGCGATCGTCTTCAGGATCTGCGAGGCGATCTGGTAGGGGTCGCCCTGCGAGTTCGGGCGGCGATCCTCGAGATAGCCCTTGTAGCCATTGTTGATGAAGGAATGCGGCACGCGGATCGATGCGCCGCGGTCGGCGATGCCATAGCTGAACCTGTTCCACGGCGCGGTCTCATGCTTGCCGGTCAAACGCTTGTCGTTATCCGGCCCGTAGACGGCGATGTGATCCATCAGGTTCTTGTCGAAGGCGGCCATCAGCGCCTCAAAATAGTCCTTGCCGCCGACTTCGCGCATATGCGCGGTCGAGAAGTTGGCGTGCATGCCGGAACCGTTCCAGTCGGTGTCGCCGAGCGGCTTGCAGTGGTATTCGATGTCGATGCCGTATTTCTCGGTGAGGCGCTGCATCAGGTAGCGGGCCATCCACATCTGGTCGGCGGCCTTCTTGGAGCCCTTGCCAAAAATCTGGAATTCCCACTGGCCCTTGGCCACCTCGGCGTTGATGCCTTCATGGTTGATGCCGGCGGCGAGGCAGAGGTCGAGATGCTCCTCGACGATCTGCCTGGCGACGCTGCCGACGTTGCTGTAGCCGACGCCGGTGTAGTACGGGCCTTGCGGCGCGGGGTAGCCGCTCTCGGGGAAGCCGAGCGGGCGGCCGTCCTTGTAGAAGAAATATTCCTGCTCGAAGCCGAACCAGGCGCCCTCGTCGTCGAGGATGGTGGCGCGCTTGTTGGATGCATGCGGCGTCACGCCGTCCGGCATCATGACTTCGCACATGACGAGCACGCCGTTTGTGCGCGCGGGATCCGGATAGATGGCGACCGGCTTCAGCACGCAGTCGGACGAGTGGCCTTCAGCCTGCATGGTCGAAGAACCGTCGAAGCCCCACAGCGGAAGCTGGTCGAGCGTCGGGTACTCGGAATATTCCTTGATCTGCGTCTTTCCACGAAGGTTGGGAACCGGGGTGTATCCATCGAGCCAAATGTACTCGAGCTTGTATTTCGTCATTCTAGCCTCTCGTTGCTTTGATCACCGAACCTTGGACGGCGCCGGCATGCCAGCCACCCTGCAGCCGACCTGCCGGATTATTAAAAAGCAATTCGTGTGCCATTCTCGCCGGCAAAGGATGCGGCAGAATTGACGTTGCATCCCGACAAATTCGTTGTGCCGTTACCGCAATGCGTCTGGATCAATCACAAGCATGTTTCGCACAAATAATAGGCAACTACTGATCTTTTCGTAATCATGTTGCCTAACTCGATTGCAGAACCTATCTTGGGGAAAGATTGAATCGGCAAGGCTCTGCAGAAGAAGGGAGACCGACAATGGAAATCACTCCTACCCGTCAGTCGGCCAAAATCCTGATGTTCCCGGTGGCAGCGCGTGCTTCTGCCTCAAATTTAAGCGGAAAGGCTAAGTTCGCGGCAGAACTTGCTTCATTGCGCAACCGTACGGATTTCGGAAGCGGCTGGTATCACGAAGCGGCCATCGAGGAAGCTAAACAGGACCGGAAGAGCTAAGCCCTTCCTTCCGCATTCGCTTTTGACGAATTGAAAAGCCCGGCGCGATCGCTCGCGCCGGGCTTTGCATTTTGCTGTCAGGCCAGGATCAGGTCTTGGCGTGCAAGTTCGTTCCCAGCGTATCCCTGACGAAGATCATACCGATAATCAGCGACATCGCCGCGATCACCACCGGATACCAGAGGCCGTAATAGATATCGCCCTTGTAGGCGCTGAGCGCGAACACCGTCGCCGGCAGCAGGCCGCCGAACCAGCCATTGCCGATGTGATAGGGCAACGACATGCCGGTATAGCGGATGCGTGTCGGGAACATCTCGACCAAAATCGCGGCGATCGGTCCGTAGACCATGGTCACGTAAAGGACCAGGACGAACAGGATACCGATGACCTTTGCCCAGCTGACCTGTTCAGGGTCGGCAAACATTGCAAAGGCGCCTGCCCCCGGGACGTTGTAGACGGTGATCTCGGGCGCTCCCGCCGCGGCCTCATCGGCCGTCAGCAGCTTGTCCTTGATCGCCTGGTCGGCCGCAACCGTCGTCTTGTCGCCGGCGCGGATGGCGGCGGCGTCGAGCTTCAGTTCCGGATTGGCCGCGACGAAGGCGTCAAGCTTCTGGTCGGCGACCTTGGCCGCAGCACGCTTCAGCGGATAGCCGCCATCCTGCAACGCAATGTTGATTGCCTTCTTGAACGCGGCGTCGCTTGAAGTTGCCTTGTCTGCGGCTGCCACGGCATCATAGGACCCCACCGTTGCGTTGCCGATCTTAACACTGGCCGCGGTCCCCGGTGCCGCTGTGGTGACAATGTCATAGGGCACGGAGCTCTTGGCAAGGAAGTCCGTCGCGATGTCACACGACGTGAGAGGCTTGCGCGTTCCGGTCGGATTGAACTGGAACTTGCAGTCGCCAGGCGCAGCGGTAATCGTGGCACGGGTGTTTTGCTGCGCGGTGGCGAGCGCCGGGTTGGCTGCCCAGGTCAGCGCCTTGAACAGCGGGAAGGTGGTGACGATCGCCAGCGCCAGGCCCGCCATGATGATCGGCTTGCGGCCAATCTTGTCAGAGAGCCAGCCGAACACGACGAAGAAGATCGTGCCGAGCGCCAGCGCGATGGCGATCATGATGTTGACTGATTGGCCGTCGACCTTGAGCACGTTCTGCAGGAAGAACAGCGCGTAGAATTGGCCGTTGTACCAGACCACGGCCTGGCCGGCAGTAAGGCCGAGAAGCGCCAGAATGGCGATCTTGGCATTTTTCCATTGGCCGAACGCTTCCGTCAGCGGCGCCTTGGAACCCTTACCTTCGTCCTTCATCCGCTGGAATGTCGGCGATTCGGCGAGCGACAGGCGAATCCAGACCGAAATGCCCAGCAGGATCGCTGAGACCAGGAACGGAATGCGCCAGCCCCACTCCGCGAAGTCTTCCTTGCTCAGCGAATTCTGCACGGTCAGGATGACGATCAGCGACAGGAACAGGCCGAGCGTGGCTGTCGTCTGGATCCACGACGTGTAGAAGCCACGACGGTCGTCGGGTGCGTGCTCGGCGACGTAGGTCGCCGCACCGCCATACTCGCCACCGAGCGCCAGGCCTTGCAGCATGCGCAGCGCGACCAGGATGATCGGCGCCGCGATGCCCCAACTGGCTGCGCCAGGAAGTATGCCGACCAGGAAGGTCGACAGGCCCATGATCAGGATGGTGACGAGAAAGGTGTATTTGCGGCCGACGAGATCGCCGATGCGGCCGAACACCAGCGCACCGAACGGGCGCACGAGGAAGCCTGCGGCGAAAGCCAGCAGCGTGAAGATGTTGCGCGTTGTTTCAGGATACTGCGTGAAGAACGCAGCGCCGATCGCGGCCGCCAAAGTGCCGTAGAGATAAAAATCATACCATTCGAAAACGGTGCCGAGTGAGGAAGCGAAGATGACTTTCTTCTCTTCCCGCGTCATGCCGCGGCTTGCTCTGCCGGCGGTCGCTGCCATTACCATGGATTCGTCCTCCCGTGACATCTCGCTGTGCTTGATGCTGCGCGGTGTCGTGCCTAGACACGAACTCGGGCAGCAATCGCCGCGAGAAATGACAGAAAGCGCCGCCCAGAGGCAGCCCGCCTTTGGGATTATGACTTTGGTCCAATGCATCGGCCCGAAAATCGGAATCGATCTTCGGAAAGCATGATGCATAGATTCAAGGTGTTAGAGCGCATTTTGTGCGCCCAACTTGAGCAAGTTGGTCTATGGGGGCGGCAATTGCCGTCAGCCCTTGAGCGCCTCGACAAGGCCGACCGCCGCCATGAAATCGCGTTTGCGGTGGGCACGGCGGGCGACAGCCTCCGCGTCATGGCCCCAGTGCTCGGCTTGCCAGTCCTCGTCGACATGGCCGGCAGTCCAGGCTGCTTCGCCGTCGATCTCGCCGAACTCGACGGCCAGCGCCAGCAGCGCCGATCCCGTCAGCGACGTCATGACGTGGATGGCGGCCAGTCGTAGCGGGTCGGCACGCTGGGCAAGATGAACACCGAGCACCGCGATGCTCTCGCGCCGCTGCTCGACATGGATCACCCCTTCGGCGAGGTGAAACCGGGCGCCGAGCGCGCTCCGCGCCCAGTCGATAATGGGATCCCAATATTCGTTCTGCCGGTCGACCAGCCCTTGCGGGGCGTCGGCGCGATAGCAGAGCAGGTCGGACGAGGCGAAGCGCAGGATGTCTTCCAAAACCGCCTGCGGATCGCTGGCGACTCCGTCGATGGCCGTGTTGACCAGACGCATGACCGGCATCGTCACCGGGTCGATCGTCTCGCCTTGCGCAGCGAACTCGTCGGCGACCAGAGCGGCGGCTTTTTCGGTCGGCAAGACCAGCAGCGCCTTGCCCGGCGTGCGAACCGGCTTGCCATCGAGATGAACGGCAAAACCATTTTCGGCCGGTGCGACTGAGACGGCTTTGTAGAAGCGTTTCGGCAGGTGCGTCTTCATCTGGATCTGGGCACGGCGTACCGGATCCGGATCGGAGAGCTGCTTTCCCGCTTCGAGGTCGTTGAGAATATCGCGCATGCCGGAGCCTTTCATCCGGGGATCTGTTTTCGGGCCGGCCGATTCACGATGATCAGGCCGGCTGCGATGAGGCCGAGTGCCAGGAAAATACGAATGGTCAGCGGCTCGTTCAAGAAGATGGCGCCGCACAGCACGCCGAACACCGGCGACAGGAAGGTGAAGCTCGACAGGCCCGATGCCGGATAGCGCCGCAGCAGCCAGAACCACAGCACATAGGTGAAGGCGACGATGTAGACAGCCTGGAAAAGCAGAGCCAAGGTCGGCAAAGCGGCGAAGTCGCGGACAGGCGGCCCGGCGAAAGGCAGCACCAAGGCGCCTACCACGGCAGCGCCGGCCAGTTGATAAAGCAGCAATTTCTCGGCGCTCGTTTCCGCCAATTTCGTGCGCTTGATGACGATGTAGGTCAAGGCCCAGAGTATGCCGGCGCCGAGACTGAGCAGGTCACCGGTCAATGTCGCGCCATTGTCGGCGCTCAACTGGTCGGAGAACACTGCGACCAGGCCAGCGAATGCGAGCAGAAGTCCGACGAGCCGGCGCACGGTGATGCGTTCGCCCAGCAGGAAATGCCCGCCGACCAGCACCCAGAACGGCATGGTGTTGACCAGCAAGGTGTTGCGCGCGACGGTCGTCTGTTCGAGCCCGACATAGAGAAACAGGAACTCGAGACCAAAAAGCGCGCCTGCCAGGATGCCGGCGACAAGCGTTCCGTCGCGGGTAAAAAGCACAATACCGCGCCAGCGGCACCAAGCGAGAACGCACAGCCCGCCAATGACCGACCGTGCGATCGACAGGAAAACGGGATCGTAGCCGGCATAGGAGATTTTGGCGGCGACGTAGTTCAGCCCCCAGGAAAAGGTCAGTCCGACCATGATGGCGGCGGCCGCTATGTCGACCCTGTCGCGGCGGTCGAGTGTATCGGTGGCGATACTCACTGGACCTAGTCCTCCGCGCTGGCCTCGTCGAAGCCGATCAGGTTCCAGCTCTGGCGCATATGCGGCGGCATCGGTGCGGTGACGTCGATAAGACCCTTGTCGGGATGCGGGATGACGATGCGGCGCGCGTGCAGGTGCAAGCGGTTCTGCATGCCGCCGGGAAAATCCCAATTGGTGTCGGCCTCGAAATATTTGGGGTCGCCGATGATCGGGCAGCCGATGTGAGCGGCGTGGACGCGAAGCTGGTGGGTACGGCCGGTATAGGGTTCCATTTCCAGCCAGGACAGGGTCTGCGCCGCCTGTTCGACGATCCGGTAATAGGACACCGCGTGGTCGGCACCCTTTTCGCCATGCTTGGCGACGCGAACGCGGTCGCCGTCGGGTGTCGGCTCCTTGATCAGCCAGGTCGAGATCTTGTCCTCGCGCTTCGGCGGCACGCCCTTGACCAGCGCCCAGTAGGTCTTCTTGGTCTCACGCGCCCGGAACGCCTCGGCAAGCTTCATGGCGGCGAGCCTGGTGCGGGCAACGACCAGCACGCCTGACGTGTCGCGGTCGAGCCGGTGCACCAGACGCGGTTTCTCGCCCTTCTGGTTGCGCCAGGCTTCCAGCATGTCGTCGACATTGCGGGTGACGCCCGAACCGCCCTGAACGGCGAGGCCTGCAGGCTTGTTGAAGACGAAGACTTTCGGATCTTCATGGATCAGCATCTTGGCCAGAACGTCAGCGTCGCCCTGGTTGCGGATCGAGTGACCGGTGAGCGGGCTCTCGCCCTTCTTGTCCACTTCGAGCGGTGGGATGCGAACCGTCTGGCCCGGCTCGACGCGGGTATCAGCCTTCACCCTGCCACCATCGACACGGATCTGGCCGGAGCGCAGCAGCTTTTGCAGATGGCCGAAGCCAAGACCCGGAAAATGGGTCTTGAACCAACGATCGAGCCGCATGCCCGCCTCGCCAGCCTCCACCGTGATCTGTTCAACGCCTGCCATTGTCTCGTTTTACCCGTTTCTATCGCATGACCTGAAATCGATTCTCGGAAAGGGTCATGCGCAAAATCAAAATGCTACAGCGTCCTTTGCGCGTCCTAAGGGACACGCGGCGATGTAAGCGGGGGCAATAGCATTAAGGCAGGCTTCTTGCGAGCCAAAGACCCAGAAACAGCGCAATGATCGCGCCGATGAGGCTGGCAACGGCATATCCGAACGCCGGCAGCGTGGCGCCACGCTCCCACAGCGTCGCGAAATCGAGCGAAAAGGCGGAGAAGGTGGTGAAGCCGCCGAGGATGCCGGTGGCGACGAACAGCCGAAGCTCGTTCGATCCGCCGTAGCGCCGCGCCAGGGTCGTGATGAACAGACCCATGGCAAAGGAGCCGACAATGTTGATCGCCATCGTGCCCCAGGGAAAACTCGGGCCGACAAGACGCAGCGCGACGAAATTGGCGACGTGGCGCAGCCCAGCACCAATAGCGCCGCCCGCGGCAACGAGGAGGAGATTAATCATCGCCGTTTACTGCCCTTACAGGGCACTCCCGGTCAATCCCTGCCGCGAGAGCGGGAAAATTGCGCGAGCCTACTTTTGCCGCTCGCCGCGCAGCTTCGCCCAGTAGTCGAGCCGTTTCCTGATATCGCGTTCGAAACCGCGCTCGGGCGGATCATAGAATGTGCGGCGGCCCATCTTTTCCGGGAAATAATCCTGTCCGGAAAAAGCGTCCGGCTCGTCGTGGTCGTAACGGTAGCCGGCGCCGTAATCTTCTTCCTTCATCAGCTTGGTTGGCGCGTTGAGGATGTGTTTGGGCGGCAGCAGCGAGCCGAACTCCTTCGCCGCCTGAGTGGCGGCCTTGAAGGCGGTGTAGACGGCGTTGGATTTGGGCGCGCTGGCGAGATAGACGGTGGCCTCGGCGAAGGCGAGCTCGCCCTCTGGCGAGCCCAGGTAGTCGTAGGCATCCTTGGCGGCATTGGCGATGACCAGCGCCTGCGGGTCGGCCAGCCCGATATCCTCCATCGCCATGCGCACCAGGCGGCGGCCGAGATAGAGCGGATCTTCGCCGGCGTCGAACATGCGGGCGAGATAATAGAGGGCGGCGTCCGGATCGGAGCCGCGCACCGATTTGTGCAGCGCCGAGATCAGATTGTAATGGCCGTCCTGGCCCTTGTCGTAGATCGGCGCGCGGCGCTGGACAATGCGCTGCAGGCCCTCGGCGCCGAACACCTCGCCTGACTTGGCGGCGCGCCAGACCTCTTCGGCCAGCGTCAGCGCCGCGCGGCCATCGCCATCGCTCATGCGGATGAGCATCGCCCTCGCCTCGTCGTCGAGCGGCAGCGCCCTGCCCTCGGTCTCCTCGGCACGCGCCAGCAGTCTTGCGATGCTGTCCTCGCCGAGCGAATGGAAGACCAGCACGCGCGCGCGGGACAGAAGCGCCGCGTTCAGCTCGAAGGACGGGTTCTCGGTGGTGGCGCCAACCAGCACGACGGTGCCGTCTTCCATGACAGGCAGAAAACTGTCCTGCTGGGCGCGGTTGAAGCGATGGATCTCGTCGACGAAGAGCAGCGTCTGACGGCCATTGGAGCGGCGCAGCTTCGCCGCCTCGAACACTTTCTTCAGGTCGGCGACACCGGAAAACACCGCCGATATCTGTTGGAAGGCAAGGCTGGTTTCACCGGCAAGCAACCGCGCGACCGTGGTCTTGCCCGTCCCGGGCGGCCCCCAGAAGATCATCGAGCCGAGCGAGCCGGAGCCGATCAGCCGCGTCAGTGCGCCGTCGGGCCCGGTCAGATGCTCCTGGCCGACGACCTCGCCGAGGTTCTTCGGGCGCAGCCGGTCGGCCAGCGGCCTGCCGGGCGGCGCCTTTTCCGGTTCATCGACACTGAACAGATCGGCCATGCACTTCGTTTCGTTGGAGCGCGATCTCGTCCGAAGGATCGACGCTCGAGCTCAGTAACGCAACACCTGGCGCAGTATCTGCCCGCCACGCTCGACGGTAAAGCGCCACCAGCGCGTCTCTTCCATGGCTGCCTGTTCCAGGGTCGCGGCGGTATCGATGGTCAAGCCATTGACCTCGCGAACGATGTCGCCCGGCTGGAAGCCGAAATCGGCTGCGGGCGAACCGCGATTGATGTCGACCACCGTAACACCCTTGACATCGGTGCGCATGCCGAGCCGCTGGGCGAGCCGAGGCGACAGTTCCGCAACCTTGGCACCGGAAAACGGGCTGCGACCGCGCAGTGTCACTTCCGCGAGTTTTGCACCTTCCGGCGCGCGCTCCAGCGCGATTTCCATCGTCGCTTGCTGGCCTTTGCTGAGGACGCCGAAGCTGGCATTGGTGCCGATCGACAGCGTCGCCATCCGATAATCCAGCGCCTCGATACTCTCGACCGGCGTGCCGTTGAGCGACAGCACGACATCGCCGGGCTTGAGCCCCGCCGTGGCCGCCGGCCCTGCTTCTTCGACGGACGAAACCAGCGCCCCGGTCGGGGTCTCCAGACCGAGCGATTCGGCGATCTGCGGCGTCACGCGCTCGAATTCGGCGCCGATATAGGGCCGCTCGAAGAAGCCGCGCCCGGCCTTGGCCGCATCGGCAAACGCGCGAACCATGTTGGAGGGAATAGCAAAGCCGATGCCGATCGAGCCGCCGCTGCGGCTGTAGATCGCCGTGTTGATGCCGACCAGTTGGCCACCCATGTTGATCAGAGCCCCGCCGGAATTGCCGGGGTTGATCGCGGCGTCGGTCTGGATGAAGAAACTGGAATCGGAAACGCCGATGTGGCTGCGGGCAAGCGCCGAAACGATGCCGCTGGTGGTGGTCTGGCCGACACCGAAGGGATTGCCGATGGCCAACAACAGGTCGCCAACCTCGAGCGCGTCGGAATCGCCGATGGCGACGACCGGAAATGGCTTGTCGGCGGAGATCTTGAGCACGGCGAGGTCAAGCGTCTCGTCCTTGAGCAGCACCTTGCTGTCGAATTCGCGCCCGTCCGCGGTGGCGACCTTGACCTGATCGGCGTCCTTGATGAGGTGGAAATTGGTGACCACTATACCTGTCGGATCGACCAGCACGCCGGAGCCGAGCGAGGACTGCGCACGCGGCTGCGAACGGCCGAAGAACTCTTCGAAGAAAGGATCGCCGTCGAAGGGCGACCTCAACTTGGCCGTTTGCGAGGCATAGACATTGACCACGGCCGGCGCCGTCTGCTTGACCAGCGGTGCAAAGGACAGTTGCACCTCCTCGCGGCCAAACGGCACGCGTTTGTCTGGACCGGAGGTGGCATTTTCGCCTTCGGCGCCGCGCAGCATGTCGGTCAGCACATCGGACAGACCGGGATCGGGCTTGGTGTCCTGAGCCAGCGCCTGCCTGGCCGCCGGCACGACTGCCAGCGCCATCAAGGCGCAGAGTAGAACAAGGGACATCCGTTTTACGCGCATTCCGAATCCTCCGGGTCGGGCGCCATTGTCCCGACGATTGTGCAAAATGAAAGGCTAAGTCGATGTAATCGAATTAATCTCGAGGAAAAGACATGGGCTTAAGTCAAGGCAATCCCCACAATGCTCCCTACCGCTTCCAGAATGCACAAAAGGGCCCGCAGGCCCTTTTGAACTCTTTCAGGAAAACCGAAGCTTATGCGGCTGCGGCTTCCTCTTCGCTGCCTTCTGCCTCGACGCGGGCCCGGTCGCCGGCGCCCTTGGCCGAGGTGTCGCGATCGACGAACTCGATGACCGCCATCGCGGCATTGTCGCCGTGGCGGAAGCCCGCCTTCATGATGCGCAGATAGCCGCCGTTGCGGGTGGCGTAGCGCGGCGCGATCGTGTCGAACAGGCGCTTGACGACGCCTTCATTGCCGATCTGGGCAATCACCTGGCGGCGGGCATGCAGATCGCCGCGCTTGCCAAGCGTCACCAGCTTCTCGACGATCGGACGCAGATCCTTCGCCTTCGGCAAGGTGGTGAGGATCTGCTCATGCTCGATGAGCGATACGGCAAGGTTGGCAAACATCGACTTGCGATGGCTTATGCTGCGGGCGAACCGGCGGCCTTTAAATCCGTGGCGCATGGCTCTTCTCCTGGTGTTGTGGGCGGTTGGCCCGGCTGTTTCGTTTTGTGAATGGTCAATAGTGAATGGTGAATGGAAGGGCTCTACCTCTCCGAAGTCGCCGACCGGCGACCATTCACCATTTCACCATTCACCGGTCAGTATTGATCTTCGTAACGCTTGGCGAGGTCTTCGATGTTTTCCGGCGGCCAATCCGGCACTTCCATGCCGAGGTGCAGGCCCATCGCCGCCAGGACTTCCTTGATCTCGTTCAGCGACTTGCGGCCGAAGTTCGGGGTGCGCAGCATCTCGGCTTCGGTCTTCTGGATCAGGTCGCCGATATAGACGATGTTGTCGTTCTTCAGGCAGTTGGCCGAACGCACCGAAAGCTCCAGCTCGTCGACCTTCTTGAGCAGCGCCGGGTTGAAGGCAAGCTCGGTCACCTGCTCGGCGGCGACTTCCTTCTGCGGCTCGTCGAAATTGACGAACAGGCCAAGCTGGTCCTGCAGGATGCGAGCGGCGAAAGCCACCGCGTCCTCGCCCGAGATCGAACCGTCGGTGTCGATCGTCATGGTCAGCTTGTCATAGTCGAGGACCTGGCCCTCGCGGGTGTTCTCGACCTTGTAGGAAACCTTCTTGACCGGTGAGTAGAGGCTATCGACCGGGATGAGGCCGATCGGCGCGTCTTCAGCGCGATTGCGGTCGGCCGGCACGTAGCCCTTGCCGGTATCGACGGTGAACTCCATGCGGATTTCAGCGCCCTCGTCCAGCGTGCAGATGACGTGGTCGGGATTGAGGATCTCGACGTCGCCGACCGTCTGGATGTCGCCGGCGAGAACGGCGCCCGGTCCCTGCTTGCGCACGACCATGCGCTTGGGGCCGTCACCTTCCATGCGGATGGCGATCTCCTTGATGTTCAAGACGATGTCGGTCACGTCCTCGCGCACGCCAGCGATGGACGAGAATTCATGCAGAACGCCATCGATCTGCACGGCGGTCACAGCCGCGCCACGCAGTGAAGACAGAAGCACGCGACGCAGCGCATTGCCGAGGGTGAGACCAAAGCCGCGCTCGAGCGGCTCGGCGACCAGCGTGGTCAGCGTCTTCTTCTTCGACGAAAACTCGATCTTGTTCGGCTTGATCAGTTCCTGCCAATTTTTCTGGATCATGATGCTTTCCTTCCGTTGACCCGCCACCATCCAATCGTGGCGGGCGACCTGGAATGCCGTGGAGGAACGCTACTGGCGTTCGCGCGGCGTTCGGTAATTCTTTAGACGCGGCGCTTCTTGCGCGGGCGGCAGCCATTGTGGGGGATCGGCGTCACATCACGAATCGAGGTGATGGTGAAACCGGCTGCCTGTAGAGCACGCAGAGCCGATTCACGACCGGAGCCGGGTCCGCAGACCTCGACCTCGAGCATGCGCATGCCGTGTTCCTGGGCCTTCTTGGCAACGTCCTCGGCAGCCATCTGGGCAGCAAACGGGGTCGACTTGCGAGACCCCTTGAAGCCCTGGGCTCCCGCCGACGACCAGGCAATCGAATTACCCTGCGCGTCGGTGATGGTGATCATCGTGTTGTTGAAGGTCGAGTTGACGTGGGCAACGCCCGACGAGATATTCTTGCGTTCGCGACGGCGAACACGTGTGGCTTCCTTGGCCATGATGGTCCTTTCAGTTGATCTCTACACCGCCGTAATGCCAGCGGCTCCACCAGGGAGAAGGCAGTAGGGGAATACGGCAGTAGGGCAGTATGTCTGCCGATCCTATTGCCTTACTGCCCTACTCCCGTACTGCCCTAAATTACTTCTTCTTGCCGGCGATCGACTTGGCCGGGCCCTTGCGGGTGCGCGCATTGGTATGCGTGCGCTGGCCGCGAACCGGCAGCGAGCGGCGATGACGCAGGCCGCGATAGCAGCCGAGGTCCATGAGCCGCTTGATGTTCATCGACACTTCGCGGCGCAGATCGCCCTCGACCTGATAGTCGCGGTCGATCGTCTCGCGGATCTGCAGCACTTCCGCGTCGGTCAGCTGGTTGACGCGGCGCTCGGCCGGGATGCCGACCTTGTCGACGATCTCCTGGGCGAAGTTCTTGCCAATGCCGTGAATGTACTGAAGCGCAATGACAACGCGCTTGTTGGTCGGAATGTTGACGCCGGCTATACGAGCCATGTTCTTCTCTTCTCCATGTGGGCCGGACAAGCCGGCGCTATCAAAGTTGCCCCGCGTCCGGTGGAGGCCGGCCCATGCGGGAGTTTCCAGTTCAAAGCGGCTGCCTTGCCCTTGCGGGCAAGCAAGCCTCATGCCTGATAGGAAGACGGGCCGCCATACCCCAGCGAACCGCTCCAGTCAAGCGTAATCGTTCAATTCTCTAGCTGGCCGCCTGGCCAACCTGCTGGGTCGTCGCCGTGAGCACCATTTCGATCTGTCGCGTCACCGCATCGATGTCGGCCATGCCGTCGACACCTCTCAGCTTGCCCTTGGCATAGTAGTAGCCGATCAGCGGCGACGTTTTCTTGTAGTACTCCTTCAGGCGCTCTTCGAACACCGCTGGATTGTCGTCCTTGCGTACCGGCAGACCCGCGGCCTTGGCCTCTTCGGCGCGCTTGCCGATTCGACCAACCAGCGCCTTGTCGTCAACGACAAGCTCAATGACGGCGTCGAGAGTGAGGCCGCGATCCGAGAGCATCGATTCAACCGCGTCCGCCTGCACCAAGGTTCGCGGATATCCGTCAAGGATGAATCCCCCGGCGCAATCGGCCTGATCGATGCGCTCGGCCACGATGGCGTTGACGATGGCGTCGGAAACCAGTTCGCCAGCATCCATCACCGCCTTGGCGCGCTTGCCGACTTCGGTGCCGGCCTGGACAGCAGCGCGCAGCATATCCCCCGTGGAGAGTTGGGGTATGCCGTATTTTTCTACCAGTCTTTGTGCTTGCGTCCCCTTGCCCGCCCCTGGCGGCCCAAGCAATATCAACCTCATCTGGCTTTCTTCCCCCCGCGCAGCTTCGACTTCTTGATCAGGCCCTCATACTGGTGCGCGATCAGGTGACCCTGAATCTGCGCCACCGTATCGAGCGTTACACTGACCACGATCAGAAGCGATGTGCCACCGAGGTAGAATGGTACGCCAGTCGCTGAAATCAGGAACTCGGGCAGCAGACACACCAGCACCAGATAAATGGCGCCGACGACGGTGATGCGGGTGAGAACATAGTCGATGTAATCGGCGGTGCGCTCGCCCGGACGGTAGCCCGGAATGAAACCCGAATGCTTCTTGAGCTGGTCGGCGGTGTCCTTCGGGTTGAAGACGATCGCCGTATAGAAGAAGGCGAAAAACACGATCATCGCCGCATAGAACGCCATGTAGAGCGGCTGGCCATGGCCGAGTGCCGCCAGGACGGTGCTGGCCCAGGCTGGCATGTCGGTCGTCTGCGAGAAGCCGGCGACCGTCGCCGGCAGCAACAGCAGCGAAGACGCGAAGATCGGCGGGATGACGCCGGCCGTGTTGAGCTTGAGCGGCAGGTGCGAGGTGTCGCCCTGGAACATGCGGTTGCCGACCTGGCGCTTTGGATACTGGATCAGCAAGCGCCGCTGGGCGCGTTCGAAGAACACGATCAGCGCGATAACGACGACGGCGAGAACGATGATCGCCAGGATCAGGCCGGTCGACAGCGCGCCGGTGCGGCCAAGTTCCAGCGTACCGGAGATGGCTTGCGGCAGGCCGGCGACGATACCGGAAAATATGATCAGCGAAATGCCGTTGCCGATGCCGCGGGCAGTGATCTGCTCGCCGAGCCACATCAGGAACATGGTGCCGCCGACCAGCGTGATGACGGTCGAGATGCGGAAGAACATGCCGGGGTCGCTGACGATGCCGCTGCCGCCTTCCAGTCCGACCGCAATGCCATAGGCCTGGACCAGCGCCAAAAGCACGGTGCCGTAGCGCGTGTACTGGTTGATAACCTTGCGGCCCTGCTCGCCTTCCTTCTTCAGCGCCTCCAGAGACGGGATGACGGAGGTCATCAGCTGCATGATGATGGAAGCAGAGATATAGGGCATGATGCCGAGGGCAAAGATCGCCATGCGCTCCACGGCGCCGCCGGCGAACATGTTGAACATGCCAAGCACGCCCTTGCTCTGCGACGAGAAGGCCTGGGCGAAAGCGTCGGGATTGATGCCGGGCAGCGGGATATAGGTGCCGAGGCGGTAGACGAGCAGCGCGCCGATGGTGAACCAGATGCGCTTCTTCAGATCCTCCGCCTTGGCGAAGGCCGAGAAATTCAGATTCGAGGCTAGTTGTTCAGCAGCCGAAGCCATGCCTGATTCTCCGCTTGGTCACGCTCGATGGCCCGCAACTCAGGCGGCGCGTGTCACCGAAGCTCACGAGATAAGCTCCGGACTGCAAACATGCAAGCGGCCGCGTTGATGCGGCCGCCATATTGATCGGATCAAAGCGCAAATCGAAAGCGAAACGTGTCCCACTCTTGCCGATCGCGCTTCAAATCGCCGTTACTCGGCGGCTGCCTTTTCCGGCAGCTTCACCGAACCGCCGGCCTTTTCGATCTTCTCGATGGCAGCCTTGGAGGCGCCGGCCACGTCGAAGGCGAGCTTCGACTTGAGGTCGCCGTCCGAGAGGATGCGCACGCCGTCCTTGACGCGGCGGATGACCCCGGCCGCGACCAGCGCTTCGGCCGTCACGGTCATCTTGGCGTCAAGCTTCTTGGCGTCGAGCGCGGCCTGGATTCGGGCGAGCGACACGACGGCAAAGCTCTTGGCGAAGATGTTGTTGAAGCCACGCTTCGGCAGACGCCGGTAGAGCGGCATCTGGCCACCCTCGAAGCCGTTGACGGCGACGCCGGAGCGCGCCTTCTGGCCCTTGACGCCGCGACCGGCGGTCTTGCCCGAGCCGGAACCGATGCCGCGGCCGAGACGCTTCTTGGAATGCGTCGCGCCGTCCTTGTCACGCAGATCGTTGAGTTTCATCTGAGTTCTCCTGCGCTCTGGTTCAGCCCTCGTCCACGACGCGGACGAGATGCTGGACGGCAGCGATCATGCCGCGCACGGAGGGGGTGTCCTCCAGCGTGCGCTGCTTGTGCATCTTGTTGAGGCCGAGGCCGACCAGCGTCGCGCGCTGCTCCTTCGGCCGGCGGATCGGCGAACCGATCTGCTCGACGGTGATGGTCTTGGTTGCTTTCTTGGCCATGGTCAAAATCCCTGGTCAGCGTCGACTATTCTTCGGCCGCAACGGCGGTGCCGCGGCGGGCCTGAAGGGTCGAATACTTGATGCCGCGCGCAGCAGCCACATCCTTGGGATGCATCTGGCTCTTCAGCGCGTCGAAGGTGGCGCGAACCATGTTGTACGGGTTCGACGAACCCATCGACTTGGCGACCACGTCATGCATGCCGAGCGTCTCGAAGACGGCGCGCATCGGGCCGCCGGCGATGATGCCGGTACCCTGCTTGGCAGCGCGCAGCAGAACGCGTCCGGCACCCCAGCGTCCCTCGACGTCGTGGTGCAGCGTACGGCCCGAGCGCAGCGGCACGAAGATCATGTCGCGCTTGGCCGATTCGGTCGCCTTGCGGATCGCCTCAGGCACTTCGCGCGCCTTGCCATGACCGAAGCCGACGCGGCCCTTCTGGTCGCCGACGACGACGAGTGCAGCAAAGCCGAAGCGCCGGCCGCCCTTGACGACCTTGGCGACGCGGTTGATGTGGACGAGCTTGTCCACCATGCCGTCGTCGCGCTCTTCGCGATCACGGCCGCGGCCGCCATCCCTACGTTCCTGTGCCATATCCTGTTCCTTGTTTTTTTCCGGAAGCACGGTTGATGATGATATCCGGCATCTCTGTGGGTTGCCGGGGGCGAAACTCATTTTCCCTTCGCATGATCTTATCCGAAAAGTCTGCAACTTTTTGCTGCACTGACCTCCGGTTCGGGATCATGCTTTAGAAGCTCAAGCCACCTTCACGGGCGGCCTCGGCCAGCGCCTTGACGCGGCCGTGATAGATGTAGGGTCCGCGGTCGAAGACGACTTCCTTGACACCGGCCTTCGAAGCGCGCTCGGCGATCAGCTTGCCGACTGCCACAGCGGCGGCAGTGTCTGCACCGGTCTTGAGCGAACCCTTGAGATCCTTCTCCAGCGTCGAGGCGGCAACGATGGTGTGGCCCTTGGCGTCGTCGATCACCTGGACGTAGATGTTCTTCGACGTGCGGTGGACCGACAGACGCGGACGCTCGCCCGCGACCTTCTTGATCTGGCGGCGGACGCGCTGAGCGCGGCGTTGTGTGGATTCTTTCGAGCCCATGATATCAGTTCCTTGCCTTCAAAAAACGGGGGCAACCCTATGCGGTAGGACAAGCCTCCCGCGACCGCTCCCCGCGGCGTTGAAATTACTTCTTCTTGCCTTCCTTGCGGACGATCTTCTCGCCAGCGTAACGGACGCCCTTGCCCTTGTACGGCTCGGGACCGCGATATTCGCGGATCTCGGCAGCAACCTGACCGACCTTCTGCTTGTCGATGCCGGTCACGGTGATTTCCGTCGGCTTCGGCACGGTGATCGTGATGTCCTGCGGCGTTTCGTAGACGACCTCATGGCTGAAGCCGAGCGCCAGCTGCAGGTTCTTGCCCTGCATGGCGGCGCGATAGCCGACGCCGGTGATCTCAAGCTTCTTTTCGAAACCGTCCTTGACGCCCTGCAGGATGTTGACGATCTGCGTGCGCGACATGCCCCATTTGGAACGGGCGGTCTTGGTCTGGTCGCGTGGCTGGACAGCGATCTCGCTGCCTTCCATCTTGACCAGCACTTCGTCGTTCACCACAAACTTCAGCTCACCCTTGGGGCCCTTCGCCGTGACGGTCTGGCCGTCGACGGTCGCGGTCACGCCCTGCGGCAGCGAAACGGGTTTCTTTCCAATACGAGACATTTTGTTGTCCTCGTCACTTCTCTTGTTTCAGGTCTCTGTTTCGAGCGTGATCTTGTCCGAAAGCCGGGTTCCACTTTTCAGTGCGTGGTTCGGTTCGGGATCGCGCTCCAGATCAGAAGATCTGGCAAAGGATTTCCCCGCCGACATTCTGTTCACGCGCTTCGTGGTCGGCCATCACGCCCTTCGGTGTCGAAAGGATGGCGATGCCGAGGCCGTTGGCGACGTGCGGGATCGACTTCGCCGAAACGTAAACGCGACGGCCCGGCTTCGAGACGCGGGCGATTTCGCGCACGACCGGCGCACCGTCGAAATACTTCAGCTCGATCTCGATTTCGGACTTGCCGTTGTCGAAGTCGGTCTGGCTGTAGTCGCGGATATAGCCTTCCGCCTTCAGCACGTCGAGGACGCGGGTACGCAGGCGCGAGGCCGGCGTCGAAACGCTCGACTTCTTGCGGCCATAGGCGTTGCGGATGCGGGTCAGCATATCGCCGAGAGGATCGCTCAATGACATGTTATGTCCTCCTTACCAGCTCGACTTGACCAGGCCCGGGATCTGGCCGTTGTTGCCGAGATCACGAAGCGCGATGCGCGATACTTTGAGCTTGCGATAGTAGGCACGCGGGCGTCCGGTGACTTCGCAGCGGTTGCGGATGCGGATCTTGGCCGAGTTGCGCGGCAGTGCCGCAAGCTTCAGCTGAGCGCGGAAGCGCTCTTCCATCGGCTTGGACTGATCCATGATGATCGCCTTGAGGGCCTTACGCTTGGCAGCGTACTGGTCCACAAGCTTGCGGCGCCTGTTGTTCTTCTCGACTGAGCTGGTCTTTGCCATTTCAGATTTTTCCTTTTCTCGCTGCCGTTACTGGCGGAAGGGGAAGTTGAAGGCCTTGAGCAATGCCCTGGCTTCGTCGTCCGTCTTCGCAGTCGTACAAACGATGACGTCCATGCCCCAGATCTGATCAACCTTGTCGTAGTTGATCTCCGGGAACACGATGTGTTCCTTGATGCCCATGGCATAGTTGCCACGGCCATCGAAGCTCTTCGGATTGAGCCCGCGGAAGTCGCGGACGCGCGGCAGCGCGATGTTCACGAGGCGGTCGAGGAACTCGTACATACGTTCCTTGCGCAGCGTGACCTTGGCGCCGATCGGCATCTTTTCGCGGACCTTGAAGCCGGCGATCGAATTGCGGGCGTGCGTGACGACGGCCTTCTGGCCGGCGATCAGCGCAAGATCTTCCGCCGCGATCGAAGGCTTCTTCGAATCGCCGGTCGCTTCGCCGACGCCCATGTTCAGCACGATCTTGTCGATGCGCGGAACCTGCATCTCGTTCTCGTAGCCGAACTGCTCCTGCAGCGCCTTGCGGATGGTCTCGTTGTAGACCTGCTTGAGGCGCGGCGTGTTCTGGGCAGTCGCCTGCTTGGTTTGAGCCTTAGCCATTGATGACTTCTCCCGAGCGCTTGGCGACGCGCACCTTCTTGCCGTCCTTCTGGAAGATGAAACCGACGCGGGTCGGCTTGCCATCCTTGGGGTCGGCCAGCGCGATGTTCGACAGCTGGATCGGCGCTTCCTTGGTGATGATCCCGCCCTCTTGGGACTGGGACTGCTTCTGGTGACGACGGATCATGTTGACGCCGCGCACCAGCGCGGTGTCTTCCTTCGGCTGTACCGAGAGGACTTCGCCCGAACGGCCCTTGTCCTTGCCGGCCAGCACGACGACCTTGTCGCCTTTTCTAATCTTCTGCATTGGTCCGGCTCCTTACAGCACTTCAGGCGCGAGCGAGATGATCTTCATGTGGTTCTTGGCGCGGAGTTCGCGCGGAACCGGTCCGAAGATACGCGTGCCGATCGGCTCTTTCTTGTTGTCGACGAGAACGGCTGCGTTCTTGTCGAAACGGATCACGCTGCCGTCCGGGCGGCGGATGTCCTTGGCCGTGCGAACCACGACCGCCTTCATCACATCGCCCTTCTTGACGCGGCCGCGCGGGATGGCTTCCTTGATCGACACCACGATGATGTCGCCCACGGAAGCGTATTTCCGCTTCGAGCCGCCCAGCACCTTGATGCACATGACACGACGGGCGCCGGAATTATCCGCGACGTCGAGGTTTGTTTGCATCTGAATCATGACTGGCCGCCTTCTTCTCTTCTAACGGGACGGGTTCTTCACCCTTCCCCGGTCTGTCCAAAATTCGTTTCGTTCGCCCTGGTCAGGCCTGGTCCGAAGACACGACGGTCCAGCGCTTGTCCTTGGAAATCGGCTTCGATTCCTGGATGAACACCTGATCGCCGACCTTGTGGGCGTTGTTCTCGTCGTGCGCCTTGTATTTCTTAGTCATGCGCACGGTCTTCTTCATCACGGGATGCGTGAAGCGCCGTTCGACCTTGACGACAACCGTCTTCTCGTTTTTGTCGCTGACGACGGTGCCCTGCAGGATGCGCTTTGGCATGGTTTTCGTCCTTAAGCCTTCTTAGCCGCGGACTTTTCCGCAGCGATGGTCTTGATACGCGCAATGTCCTTGCGGACCTGCCTCACGCGCGCGGTCTTCTCGAGCTGGCCGGTGGCCTTCTGGAAGCGCAGGTTGAACTGCTCCTTCTTCAGGCTGGCCAGGTCGTCGGTCAGCTGGTCCTGGGTCTTGGTCCGGATGTCTTCGGCTTTCATGATCAGCCCGTCCTTATTCTGCGATGCGCTGTACGAAGCGCGTCCTGACCGAGAGCTTGGCCGCGCCGAGACGCAGCGCCTCACGGGCGGTTTCCTCATTGACGCCGTCGATCTCGAACATGATGCGGCCGGGCTTGACGCGCGCCGCCCAGTAATCGACCGCGCCCTTGCCCTTGCCCATGCGGACTTCGGTCGGCTTCGACGTCACCGGCACGTCCGGGAAGATACGGATCCAGACGCGGCCGGCGCGCTTCATTTCGCGGGTGATCGCGCGGCGGGCCGCCTCGATCTCGCGCGCAGTGACGCGGTTCGGCTCAAGCGCCTTCAGCCCGAAACCGCCGAAATCCAGATTGGTGCCACCCTTGGCGGCGCCATGGATACGGCCCTTGAACTGCTTGCGGAACTTTGTGCGCTTTGGCTGCAGCATCGTTCTAACTCCAAATTCTCAACTGTCTCAGGCGTTTTCGCGACGGCGACCGCGTTCGCGCTCACCACCACCGCCATGCGCATGATCGCCCTCGGTGGCGCGGCGTTCCGAAGCCATCGGGTCGTGCTCGAGGATTTCGCCCTTGAACACCCAGACCTTGACGCCGCAGATGCCGTAGGCGGTGTGTGCTTCGGCCGTGCCGTAGTCGACGTCGGCGCGCAGCGTATGCAGCGGCACGCGACCTTCGCGGTACCATTCCATGCGCGCGATCTCGGCGCCGCCAAGACGGCCGGCGCAGTTGATGCGGATGCCCTCCGCACCGAGGCGCATCGCAGACTGCACGGCGCGCTTCATGGCGCGGCGGAACGCGATGCGGCGCTCGAGCTGCTGGGCGATCGACTGGGCGACCAGCGTCGCGTCGATCTCGGGCTTACGCACTTCGACGATGTTCAAATGCGTCTCGGACTTCGTCATCTCCATCAGCTTCTTGCGAAGCTTCTCGATGTCGGCGCCCTTCTTGCCGATGATCAGGCCCGGACGCGCCGCGTGGATGGTGACGCGGCACTTCTTGTGCGGACGCTCGATCACGACCTTCGAAATCGCAGCCTGCTTGAGCTCCTTCTCAAGATACTTGCGGATCTTGATGTCCTCATGCAGCAGCTGGCCGTACTCGCCGGTGTTGGCGAACCAGCGCGAATCCCAGGTGCGGTTGATACCAAGACGCAGACCGATCGGATTGATTTTCTGACCCATTATGCGGCCTCCACTTTTTCTTCGACTTCACGAACGACGATCGTGAGGTGCGAGAACGGCTTCTCGATACGGCTGGCGCGGCCACGGCCACGGGCATGGAACCGCTTCATGACGATCGACTTGCCGACATAGGCTTCCGCCACGATCAGCGCATCGACGTCGAGGTCGTGGTTGTTTTCCGCGTTGGCGATCGCCGATTCCAGCGTCTTCTTGACCGTGCCGGAAATCCGCTTGGCCGAGAATTCGAGATCGGAAAGCGCTGTCGCGACCTTCTTGCCGCGGATCAGCGCGGCAACCAGGTTCAGCTTTTGCGGGCTGATACGGATCGTGCGCAACACGGCGCGCGCTTCGTTATCAGCAAGCCTGCGCGGAGCTTTGGCCTTGCCCATGATTATTTCCTCTTCGCCTTCTTATCCGCGCCATGACCGTAATAGGTCCGGGTCGGAGCGAATTCACCGAACTTGTGGCCGACCATGTCCTCGTTCACCGAAACGGGAACGTGCTTCTGGCCGTTGTAGACACCGAAGGTGAAGCCGACGAACTGCGGCAGGATGGTGGAGCGACGGCTCCACATCTTGATCACCTCATTGCGACCACCTTCACGAACCTTGTCCACCTTCTTGAGAAGGTAGCCGTCGATGAAGGGGCCTTTCCAAATCGAACGAGTCACTTGGCGTTACCTCTTCTTAGCTCTTGCGCTGATGGCGCGAGCGCAGGATGAACTTGTCGGTCGCCTTGTTGGACCGCGTCTTCTTGCCCTTGGTCGGCTTGCCCCAAGGCGAAACCGGATGGCGGCCACCCGAGGTGCGGCCTTCGCCGCCGCCATGCGGATGGTCGACCGGGTTCATGGTCACGCCGCGATTGTGCGGTCGTTTTCCCCGCCAGACCGTGCGGCCTGCCTTGCCGTCATTGATGTTGCCGTGGTCCGGGTTGGACACGGCGCCGACAGTGGCCATGCACGAGCCGTGGACGACACGCTGCTCTCCCGAATTCAGGCGCAGGATCGCCATGCCCTGGTCACGGCCGACGAGCTGGGCATAACCGCCAGCCGAACGCGCAACCTGGGCGCCCTTGCCCGGCTTCAGCTCGATGTTGTGGACGATCGTGCCGACCGGCATCGAGGCCAGCGGCATCGCATTGCCCGGCTTCACGTCGACCGCTTCGCCGGCCACGATCTTGTCGCCGGCAGCAAGGCGCTGCGGGGCGATGATGTAGGACAGCTCACCGTCGTCATACTTGATCAGCGCGATGAAGGCGCTGCGGTTCGGGTCGTATTCGATACGCTCGACCGTGCCGACAATATCGAACTTGCGGCGCTTGAAGTCGATGATGCGGTACGTACGCTTGTGACCGCCGCCGATGAAGCGGGCCGTGATGCGGCCGTAATTGTTGCGGCCGCCAGACTTGGTCAGGCCTTCGGTCAAGCCCTTGACGGGCTTGCCCTTATAGAGGCCCGAGCGATCGACGATGACCAGCTGGCGGGTGCTCGGCGTTATCGGGTTGAATTTTTTCAGTGCCATGTTTGTTGTCCTCGCGGTCTAGCTCAGAGACCCGTCGCGACGTCGATCGACTGGCCGTCAGCCAGCGTCACGATCGCCTTCTTGACGTCGCTCTGGCGGCCGATCGTGCCGCGGAAGCGCTTGATCTTGCCCTTGCGGACAAGCGTGTTCACGGCCATCACCTTGACGCCGAACAGCGCTTCGACGGCAGCCTTGATTTCCGGCTTCGACGCCTTCTTGGCGACGTTGAAGACGACCTGGTTCTGCTCGGAAGCCATGGTCGACTTTTCGGTGATCGCCGGCGAGACGATCACGTCGTAGTGACGAAGGTCGGTCATTTGAAGCGCTCCTCGAGAGCCTCGACGGCGGCCTTCGAAAGGACCAGCGTGCCGCGGCGCAGAATGTCGTAGACGTTGATGCCCTGGATGGGCAGCACGTCGATGTTCGGGATGTTCGTCGCCGCCAGCTTGAAGTTCTTGTCGAGCTCGGCGCCGCCGATCAGCAGGGCGTTGGACAGGCCCAGCGTCGCGAAATTCGCGATCAGCGCCTTGGTCTTGGCCTCAGTCAGCATCAGCTCGTCGATGATGATGAGCGACGCGCTCTTGGCCTTGGCCGAGAGAGCATGCTTGAGGCCCAGCGCACGCACCTTCTTCGGCAGGTCGTGCTCGTGGCTGCGGACGACCGGGCCGTGGGCCTTGCCGCCGCCGCGGAACTGCGGAGCGCGTGCCGAATGGTGACGGGCGCGGCCCGTACCCTTCTGCTTGTACATCTTGGCGCCGGTGCGGGCGATCTCGGCGCGACCCTTGGTCTTGTGCGTGCCCTGCTGCTTCTTGGCAAGCTGCCAGCGCACGACGCGCTGCAGGATGTCCTCGCGCGGATCAAGGCCGAAAATCTCCTCGGAGAGTTTCACCTTGCCGGCGTCCTTGCCGCCAAGCGTTGTGATCTTGAGGTCCATTATTCCGCTCCCTCTGTGGCCGGGGCATCTACTGTGGCCGGGGCATCGTTCTTGGCGCCATCACTGGTTGCAATGACGCGGATTGCGGCGGGCTTCGGCGCATTGGCTGGCAGCGCAACTTTGGCCGCGTCACGGACCAGGATCCAGGCGCCCTTCGAACCGGGAACCGCGCCGCGGATCAGGATCAGACCGCGATCGGCGTCGGTCGAGACGACCTCGACATTCTGCGTGGTGACGCGGGTGTCACCCATGTGGCCGGCCATATGCTTGCCCTTGAACACCTTGCCGGGGTCCTGGCGCTGGCCGGTCGAGCCGTGGGTACGGTGCGAGACCGAGTTGCCGTGGGTGGCGCGGCCACCGCCCATGTGGTGCCGTTTGATAACGCCCTGGAAACCCTTGCCGATCGTGGTTCCCGTCACATCGACCTTCTGGCCGGCGACGAAATGATCGACGGTGATCTCGGCGCCGACATCGATCATGTTGTCGGCGGAGACACGGAATTCGGCAACCTTGGCCTTCGGCTCGACGGAAGCGGTCGCGAAATGGCCGCGCATCGCCTTCGACGTGTTCTTCACCTTGGCAAGGCCAACGCCGAGCTGGACGGCGGTATAGCCGTTCTTCTCCTGCGTGCGCTGCGCCACGACCTGGCAGTTCTCCATCTGGAGAACAGTGACGGGAACATGTTCCCCGGCATCGTTGTAGATGCGGGTCATTCCCACCTTCTTTGCAATCACACCTGAACGCATCGGTTCAATTCCTTTAGAGTTCCCTGTCGGGGCTGTCGCCCCTCCACGCCTCTTGTTCCTTCAGAGTTCCGGGTCGCCCCGCCCCTCTGGTTCCTTAGAGCTTGATCTCGACGTCGACACCGGCGGCAAGATCGAGCTTCATCAAAGCGTCGACCGTCTGCGGGGTCGGATCGACGATGTCGAGCAGACGCTTGTGCGTGCGCATCTCGAACTGCTCGCGGCTCTTCTTGTCGACGTGAGGCGACCGGTTGACCGTGAACTTTTCGATCCGCGTCGGCAGCGGAATGGGGCCGCGGACGTTGGCGCCGGTGCGCTTGGCCGTCGACACGATTTCCCGCGTCGAGGCGTCAAGCACCCGGTGATCGAACGCCTTCAGGCGGATGCGGATATTCTGTCCGTTCATGCGTCACTTCCTTGTTCTGGCGCGGCGCGGGCAGCGCCCGCGACAGATCGGTTTAAGTCCAAATTACTCTTTGATGGTGACGACGATGCCGGCACCGACGGTGCGGCCGCCTTCACGGATGGCGAAGCGCAGCTTCTCTTCCATGGCGATCGGCACGATCAGCTCGACATCGACGGTGATGTTGTCGCCCGGCATCACCATCTCGGTGCCTTCCGGCAGCGACACGATGCCGGTCACGTCGGTCGTGCGGAAATAGAACTGCGGCCGGTAGTTGGTGAAGAACGGCGTGTGACGGCCACCTTCGTCCTTGGTCAGGATGTAGGCTTCGGCGACGAACTTCTTGTGCGGCTTGACCG
>SAQL01000048.1 GCA_004020645.1 Mesorhizobium sp.
GAGGGGGTCAGTTCTTCGTTTCGCCCAAGGGGTCAAATCCTCACTTCGCTTGACAATCCACGAGCAGCCGGTGCGCGCCGCGAGGCGCGCCGGCGATATTACCGCAGGCTCAACAGAATCTCGCACGGGTCAGCGTCAAGCACCGCAGTTACGTCGAGAAACTCAATGACATCGAGACGCCGCTCTCCGCCCTCATACTTGGCCACGAAGGATTGCGGCCGACCAAGTTTCTCAGCCACCTGCGCCTGAGTCAGGCCTTTGGCCTTGCGCAGCGATATCAGCTGGGCCAGAAACCGCTGGTGGCGGGGAGATCGAAGAGATTTGGGCATGTAGGCGAACCGGTCAGGTACAGACCGGCTCAGCGACTAATCCCGGTTCCGGATTATCCCATTTTGGGATATGCTGTCTTGAATCCAGCGATCAACATGCGAGGTTCGCGGCAGACATGAATCGACCAACGGGAACAGATGGGACTGAAAGCTCAACACTGCGCGATGAGGTCCCCTGGTCGGAGAGCCTCACGAGCTATGACCGGCAGCATTTCAAGATTTATCTGAGGATCCTCGACGCCTGCGCCGACAATGCCAGCATAGAGGAGATGGCAGATCTCATTCTCGGCATCGACCCGGCTCTTGAACCGTTGCGCGCCCGCAAGGCTGTGCGCAGCCATATCGACCGGGCGAACTGGATAGTGACGACCGGCTACAAGGAACTGTTCGCCGGCTGACGCGCGGCACGGACTGTCACTTTTCAGGCAAGGAACTCACGATAGCCCCATGAGCGCACGGCCGCGAGAGATGGCGTGGCGGATGTCGCGGAGGTGATCGAGAGGATCCGTCCAGTCGGCGTGTACGCGGCCTGTCCCCCCATCAGCACTTCAGCGACCGATGTGACGCTCCCGGCGAGCGATCCGTCGAGAGCCCGAAGAACGCAGTTCACTCTGAGGCCGCGTTTTTTCCGGCGGAAAAAGGCGGCAAGCAACTCGCGGTAAACATAAAAGATTGAGGCACTCGAACGCCGACAGGGAATGATTTCGTGCGAGGCCTCCTCGGGGGAAATTCCCGGCCATTGGAGGCGACCTTTCGCGCCAGGCAGCCTGTGCAATTGCACAGGTGAAGCTAACTTGTCAGTGAACCGAACGCGCGAGGCGCGCAATTGCCCGCCTGGTAGTCGTCACCCCAAGCTTCCGGCGAGCGTTGCCCAGATGAAAGGCGGCCGTGCGCTGCGTGATCCCCAGGATGCAGCCGATCTCCCAATCGGACTTGCCTTGTGCAGCCCACTTGAGGCACTCGTATTCGCGCGGCGTCAGCAAGACACCGTCGATCATTCGATTGGTGGTCAGTTTGCGGCGAACGAACACATGAAAACAAGTCGCGATATACGACAGACCTTCTTCATAGCGCTCTGCCGCGCGGAAAAATGCAGGAACAGGCTTTTCACCGGCAAAGGTCATCGCCGCGAAATTGCCTCGGCCATCGATAATCGGAAATGTCACGCCGCAGCAGATGCCAAACTGCGCCGCTTCTTCGAACACCTGAGCCCCTGAAGCCTCTTCCGCACCGCTCAGATCGGATGCCCATTGAAATGTGCATCCGCCAGCGCGTGCACGTAGAATTACGGGGTCGACACTCTGATACCGCTTCGCGAGATAGTGTGCTGTCCAAGGCGCCGGATAATTTGAGATCAGCGTGGGCTTGCCATTAGGACGGGGTGGCAGCGAGAGGTAGGCAAAAGCGAGCAGATCGAATCCAGAGGCGACATCGGCCATAGCGCTGCGGAGATCAGCCTCATCGATGCTCTCTGAAAGCCGTTCCAAAAATCTCTCGAAGACAGCTCGCACGTATCTGGGCCCTACCTTAACTCACCCCCGCACAGGCAGCGAAGCGCTGCAACGGCGCGTACGCCGGGCAGACAGCGGGTAGACTAGCGGCCTAACTCGCCGGGAATGCAGCACGTCATAAAGCAGACCAACGCCTTGAGTCGGCACAACGTCGCGCCGACCTTGTGTCCGCTCGAACAAAGACGCAATTTGCAAGTAGCGCAATGCCGGCGGATGACTTCCTTTCCGCAACGTGATTGAATTAATATCTACCCTGCGGGCGAGGAGGTGCGCTGCCGTGGCGTGCCGCACCGGACTGCGGATTGTTCTGCAATGGATTGATGTTGTTGCCCGTGCCGGTAGCTGCTCAAATTTCTCGAGCAATCGGGCGATCGCGCCCGATGTGAGTCTGATCCCGATAATCTGGCCACGTCGACACTGCCGCAGATTGTAGTGCGTGAGATTCATTTTACCCTCATTCTGCTGTCGGATTAAGACAGTCAGAATTTGATTTTCGCTATTCCTCGCCCCTCTCAGAACCGCGACCCGCGTAGATTAAAATGGTCCCCTCTTTCTCGTCTGACACTTCAAAGAGAAATAATCTGGTCCGCAATTGGCAGAGCCATGGATGCAGAAACCATTCGTTTGGTTTGCCGCACATGAGCACCATGAGGGGCTTCTGATTACGCGCTGCCGGTGTCTTGATGATCGACTTCAGGCATGCTCGATCCGTCCAGCTCAGGCGGTTCGAAACGGCATCCGGGTGGGTGTGCCAGTCCCCGAGATATGTGTCCAACCTCCCGGAACGTTCGTAGTGCCTTGCGATTTCCGCCTGTTGCCAGCTTTGATCAGGGACAAAGCTGCTTCGTTCGTGAGATGCTTGGGGCCCGGCCGGAATCATTGCTGTTACGACGGCAGCATCGTTTTCGGCCCAGTATCCCATGAAGGTCCCACCCGTTTCCCGATCATACCAGAGGTCGGCATCGGTTTGCATGTCCTGCACGATCGCTTGAGGCAGCCAGACTACTGGTTGCATCCGCATTCCTTCATCGGAGGCAAGCGATCGACCCGCCAAGACGGCGGCACCCGCCTGACCCCGTCATGTAATGTGAGGGTGTGAACCAAGGACTCCTTGAAGTCTTTTGGCTGGGAAAGAATGTCCACAGTCAACCGGACAGCCTCTAAAGATAATTCATGGAGGTCGAACAAAGCCCCAGTGAAGGTCAGCTCCGCGCATCCAGCCGGCTGATTCAGGCCGGACGTTTCTCCTGACCCAGGAGCTTTATCGATCAAACCTTTAGCATAGGAGAATTCGCGGCAGGTTGGACAGCCCGATTTCGGGTGGTAGGCCGCAACGACGCCTCCCTTCAATGATAGCGTTCCGAAAAGTGAGATCATCGGCTTGCCTGCGGACTTGCAGTGATCGGCCAGCAAACGTGAGATCCCGGAAGAGGCCGTTGCGTCGATGACGATGTTGGCCTTCGCAAAGATCGGCGGTAGAACTGAATGGTCTCCTCCTCCTCCGTTCCCGTCGGCCGCTGTGGCTATCCCCACGTGGTGATGGATCGCCTCGACTTCGACCCCCGGGTATTCGGACTCCACATGCTGCTTGACGGCAGTGGTCTTTCGCATTCCCCAGGCCGTCGCACCAAGTGGCCACCGGATGGAGTTTCCTGGCTCGACGATGTCATGGTCGATGACGGTCAGATGAGAACAGCCGTTGCGGGAAAGCTCGATGGCAACTGGGGCACCAATAGCTCCCATTCCGAAGATGGCAATCACCTTGTCCTTCAAGATGCCCACCGACGGAACTCGGGCGCCGATGTCGGTGGGCCCGGCTCGGAGCGTAGGCACGATGATCATCGAGGGGCTGGTACCTCTCTGCCCCTGCTTCATAGGCCGGAACGACTTTGCCGGTCCGTAACGCAGTGGAAATAGCCATGTGTCGCCGTGCCTACCGTGGCTGAGTTCCGTCGACTGGACGGTGACGGACATTGAAATGGGGGGCGAGCCATAAGTGACCGCACGCCCTCCGAAGGCAATCTGGTCCTGCACCTTTCGATCACGCCAACCCTCGCGCGGTGGCGGCGCGAAACGACCTGCGCGCCTCCACGGAAATGTGCCTGTGACCTTCTTCGACTCAAGTCCGTGGGGGAGAGGATATGTCCGAGTAAATAGAACGGTTCCGTCTTTGGCTTTAATTTCCTCAACCGCACCCTGGAACCTGATTCTGTTGCCCATCTTCTGCAGGGTGTAGGACACCCTTAGCGTTCCCTCTGTTTGATCTGCTACGTTCCAGTCGGAGTCGATCAACATGTAGCTCCCATCGACATAGCCAGGGAATGCTGGGGCAATGCCGTTCCACCAGACTTCCATCGGTTCGCCCTGCGGATCCTCCACGCCCGTGCCGTTCAGAGCGTTGCTGAGCTGTTTCTCAAGAAGTTTCGCCAACGTCCACTCGACGGACCACAGTCCCGTGTCACGACCCAACAAACAAAGGTTACCGTCAGTCGGTGAGCAATGCTTGTGCGGAAAGGTTTCCGGATTTCCTCGAAGGAAGACTTGCGGGCGGACGAAGGGATAGCTGTCGGGGAAAACTGCGCGAAGCTGGCAGACTTCCCCGGATGCAAGCGGCCATTCGAACTGGAGGCAGAGCACCCCGTTTTTCAGTTGATCTTCGTCGATTAGCAGCGAGTCTCGGGCGAAGAATGCGAGGTCACGAAGTTCGAAATCCAGTCGTCCTACACAGGTACGCTCCCAGTGGGGGAGCATACCTGCTTTCAGATCGCCATAGCCTATCCAGGTCATCCTACTGGCCGATCCGGCGGCTGAGGTGGGTCCTTGGGGCCAGGAGGAACGCCGGGGGGACGACCCGGAACGCCACCCGGCGGGCCTGGGATCCAGTCGGGCGGTCCAGGCGGGGTGTGGCCTGGATTGCCGGGGGTTGGTGGCCGTGCCATGTTCATTCTCCATTTTGGCTTTGGTGGAAGGTAAAGTCACATCGCGGCGTTCTCAGTTAAGCTGAGAATACGATCGTTTTGTTCCCGTTGAGCATGATCCGCCTCTCCAGATGTAGCTTGACGGCCCGTGCAAGGACCCGGCTTTCGACATCGCGGCCAGTCGCGAGGAAATCTTCCGCAGGATAACGAAAAGGTCGCCGACGAGGCCGTAGCCAACGACCTTGAAGATTGGACCTCCTCGCCCTTGTTGATGCCGACACGACCTTCGGAGCTTCTGCCGGCAGGGTTCAGTTTCGGAGAGCTTCTTTTGGATGAAAATGGAAAGCCACGGGTTGGCTGCCGCCGAGATATTCTCGACGGCAGCCGCATTGCCTTGGGAGGCGCTTGGATGCGAAGCGGTGCGCACGGTGATCACCTTCTGGCGTGGGTCGAGACTGCACCGTCTGGATGGCAGTTCCGGCATAGATCGGCCGCTTGAAGGTGTCGGGCGAGATGACGTCGGAGACCTCCGCGTCATCGAGCAGTGCGGCCGGGCGCGGCGCGACATTCTTGCCCGACGCGGTCGCCGGCGCAATGATGGTGTCATAGGCGCCCGCTATGCTGATGACTAGCGCTGCCAGTGGTTCGGCAAGGCGTACGGTGAGTTCGTCGGCTTCGGCGAGTAGCACCTTGCTGACGCCATTGAGCCTGGCGGCGGCATCAGCAGCTCCCTTGGCGCCCTTGCCGGCGACCAGCGCATGGACATCCGAACCGATCTGCAGTGCCGCCGAAAGCACCTTGGCGGTCTGGTCGGAAAGCGTTGCGTTGTCGTGTTCGGCAATGAGCAGAATAGCCATGTTCTTGTCTCCGTTCCGATCTCTTACAGCACGCCGGCTGTTCTTCCCGTTGAGATACGGCCCACGCGAAGCGAAGTCAGCCTGCAGAGGAGCCCTATTCGCGTCCCGCGCGCCATTGTCTGTATGCGAGGTTCAACCGTGCACCCACGTCGGTAAACGGCTGCGGCGGCAATGCCTGAGGCTTCTCAAATGAGCGGAATATTTCGCCGAGCTGGGATCGATGCCCCGCTACGAGTTCGGCCGTGGCGATGCCCGCGGCCGTGGCTTTAGTCCCCCCTATGCCGTTGCACGCGCATGCTGCGAAGATGCAGTCATCCACTTGGCCAAACAGTGGCACCGAATTCCAAGTAAGCGCCATTGCGCCAGCCCAACGATACTGCATCTTCAAGTGACGATGATCGGGAAAGCGGTCGGCGAACTTGCGGTCATGGAGGTCGCTCGCACACTTGATCGAGCCCGCGCCAACTTCGATCTTAGGGTTATAGGTGTAGCGCGAGCGGATGAGGATTCGGTCGCCGTCGGCCTCGTTGATGCGTCGGACGGTCGTGCCCATCGGCGCGGCCGGTGTCGCTCCCCATTTCCGCGATCCGGCAAGCGTAGAGGGATCGAACGGTTCGGTCAGCGAGGCGTAGGTGAAGAGGTGAAGAAGTTGACCGGTCCCGAACCCGAAGCTCTCTGCGTGGCCGTTTGTTGCCAGGATCACCCGGCCGGCCCTCAACTCGCCTTTGGGTGTCTTTACCGTGCAGCCGCTCGACGATGTTTCGATGGACAGGGCGGGCGTCCGCTCAAACAGCCTGACGGGTTCCCGAAACAAATCCGCAATGGCCCTCACCAGCGCAGTAGGCTGCACCATGACCGCGCCGGGAGTGAAGAGCCCGGACTTGAAGGATCGCGTGCCCGTGACTTCCTCGATCTCCTCGGCACCGAGAAGCTGGTGCGGTTCACTCAATGAATTGAGCTTGGACGAGTACGTCGCGAGATGCTCCGTGCCGGCATCGGTCATGGCCACGCTGTATTTGCCACTACGATCGAACACGTACTTGTCCCAGCCATTTTCCTCCGCCAGTCGGGCGTAATGTTGAATGGCCGTCCGTGCTACCACTATCTCATTGTGGCTTTTGGTAACAGCGTCCACCCCGAAATTGCCCGACGAAATGTCGTGGGGCAAATCAATGATAAATCCGGAGTTACGGCCACTGGCCCCGTTCCCGACCACGTCGGCATCGATAACGGCGACGGAAAGTCCTGGGCGGAGATGGGCCAATCTCGTAGCGGCCGCCAACCCGGCGAAACCCGCGCCGATGATGACGACATCGACAGTGATGGTCCGATCCAGTTCGGGCGTTGGCGTCCTCGGAGGGAGCAATGCCGCCCAGCCGGACTCCACGCCATGGGCGGGCAGGCGACGCGCACGAAAAGTCTTGCTGGTCATCATACCGCTTCTTGTTCGACTAGCGCGCCCAGCGCCGTCCGAAGCGCCGCGATGCGGTCCGTCGAAAGGGGACGGAACGGCTTTCTCGCGTTACCGCACCCATATCCAGTGAGTTCCGCGGCCGCATACACGCTTGGGACATAGTCGCCGTCCCAAAGAAGGGACATAATTGGCTCCAGTTGCCCCCAGAGCGACTGCACATCGTCCCAACGCTTTTCCCGAGCGGCCTTGACGATCGTCACGCAGGTGCGTGGCGCAATGTTCGCGCCGCCCCAGATCAGACCGGAGCAACCCGCGAAAAGGGAGAACGGGACGAGCGGATCGGCCCCGTTGATAATATCCAGGCCCGTGCGGATTAGCCTGACCTGCCCGATCAAGTCTCCACTGCTGTCCTTGACTGCGCGAAATTCGGGCAATTCGCAGAGTCTGCGGAGCAAGTCCGGTGTTATGCGTACACCGACGGCCTGGGGCACATTGTAGCCAATGATAGGCAATCCGACCTTGGCAACTTCGGCGTAAAAGTCGAAGACGCTTTTGTCGTCCGACGGGCCTTCGAAGAAGGGCGGGAGGACCATCACACCATCCGCGCCAGAATCCTTCGCGAACTGCGTTCTTCCGACGACGTCGGCCGTGAGCAATGCCGAGGCCTGGGCAATCACCTTGGCCCGCCCGGCGACGATGCGCGCCCCGCGTTTTATGAGGGACTTCGATTCATCCGGCGTCAGGTAAACATGCATGCCCGTGCCGGAGCTGAACACAAGACCGTCGACACCCGCCGCCAGATACCGCTCGATGAGTTCCTCGAAGCGCACGAAATCGATACGCCCGTCCGAGTCGAACGGCGCCGTGATCGCGAGATTAAGACCGGAGAACGCAAACGATGACATTTCAGAAACCCTCGTTTGAGTTACTCAAATCGATCCAAAGTGTCTTGGTCTGGCAATATTGATCATGCGCGTGGAGAGACTTGTCCCGGCCACCGAAACCCGATTGCTTGTAACCGCCAAATGGGGTGGCGGCGTCCCCCTCCCCGTAGCAGTTCACAGTGACGGTCCCCGCCTTGATGGCTCGTGCGGCGCGAAGCGCCCGTGTACCGTCGGCGGTGAAAACGGAGGCCGCCAGGCCATATTCGGTCTCGTTGGCGAGTGAGACCGCTTCGGCGAGAGAGTTCACCCCAATCACGGAAACAATCGGGCCGAAAATCTCCTCCCGCACGTGCTTGCTGTCGTGATAGTCGAATTCGATGATCGTGGGCTCGATCGTGGTCCCGTTGAAGACCTTTCCGCCTGTCACCACCTTGCCATCGCCTTCCAGATAGGCGCTAACCTTCTCGAAATGCGCGGCAGAGATCAGCGGACCGATGCGGGTCTCTGGATCAAGTGGGTCGCCCACGGTCCAGGTCTTGGCCACTTCCGTCAGCTTTTCGAGGAGGCGGCCCTTCACGTCCTTGTGGACGAAAACTCGCGAGATGGCCGAGCAGTTCTGCCCCATGTTCCAGAACGCGCCGTTGCCAATGTGGGAGGCCACGGCGTCAAGATCGGGAACATCGTCCATCACGATGCAAGGGTTCTTGCCACCCATTTCAAGAACCACTTCCTTCAAATTGCTTTCCGAGGAGTACTTCAGGAAGCGGCGGCCGGTGTCGGTGGAGCCCGTGAACGAAACTGCGTCGACGTCGGGATGGCGGCCGATCGGCTCGCCAACATCGGGACCGTCACCGGTCAGCACATTGAATACGCCAGCTGGCAGCCCGGCATCGAGGGCGAGCTCTGCGACCCGCAATGTGGTGAGCGAAGTCTCTTCAGCGGGCTTGACGACGATCGTGCACCCCGCGGCAAGAGCAGGGCCAATCTTCCACGCGAGCATGAGAAGAGGGAAGTTCCACGGAAGCACGAGGCCGACGACGCCGATCGGCTCGCGCACAATGAGGCCGAGAGAAGCGTCGTTCGCAGGTGAAACCTGATCGTATATCTTGTCGACGGCTTCGGCATGCCACTTGAGGCTGTTGATAGCCTCGGGTACGTCAATGTTGATGCAGTCGCTGATGGTTTTACCGCTGTCCAAGCTCTCCATCAGCGCCAGCTCAAGCGCGTTTTCCTCGATGACGGACGCCAGCTTGAGAAGCACCTTTTTCCTATTCGCCGGGGCAAGCTTCGACCACCGGCCGTCCTCAAACGCCAGCCGGGCAGCCGCGACGGCCCGGTCGACATCGGCTGCAGAAGCCGCCGGAAGCTCCGCCAAAACCTCGCCCGTCGCCGGATTGAGGGTTGCAAAGGTTTTGCCCGACAGGGCGGCCATCTGGACCCCGTCCACGATCATCTTGCTGGGCAGTTTGAGCGCAGTCGCCTGCGTCTTGTAGTCGATTTTATTGAGCATTTCTGTTCTCCTTCGTGTCCTAGTGACACCGACAATGATTATCCTTCGAGTTCGCCTTGCATGCCGCTGGGCACGGCGTAGAGCGCCACATCGCTTCGGAAAACTTCGAGATGGGCGCGCACTAGGTCGCCCGCCCGCTCTGCATCACGGGCTTCGATGGCCTCGATCATCTGATCGTGTTGCCGAGCAGCGGTTTCCTGGCCCTTCTGTATCCGCGAATCGCCGTTTTGGCGGTAAAAGATCTTCCCGATCCGGGCGTGGTCGATGAGAAGCTTCTTGAGACTGGGGAGGAGATACTGGTTGTGCGCCATCTTCCCGATGTTCAGATGAAACTGGTGATTGAAGATCACCCTGTTCTCGACGTGACCGTCGGCAATCGCCTGCCGGAACTTCTGCTGAGTCTGCTTAAGGACTTCGAGGTCCCGAGCGTTATGGTTGAGAGCCGCAAGCTTCGTCGTTCCGACGTAGATCATCGGGGCGACGATCAGGAAATCCCGAAGCGTCTGATAGGACATGATGGACACGCGCGCAGCGCGATTAGTCTCAAGATCGACATAGCCCTCGCCCGCCATCTGCCTCATGAGTTCGCGGACAGGCGGGCGGGACAAGCCGAATTCCTCACTGAGAGCGACTTCGTCGAGAACCGCCCCCGGCTCGAGCTGCATCGTCAAGATACGATGCACCAGTGTTTCAGCAAGAATGCCCTTTCGGTCCGTCGAGGCAGCGGGATCATTCAGGATCATAGCGGCTCCTTAATTCAAAGGAAGACATATTGTAGACAAACAGCATGAGTCAAGATAGATAAACGAATTGCCCCCTGCGGCGACTTAGTGGACGGCAGCGCGCAGGGTGTTCCAACGGGTGGAGGCAAGAACGGTGCTTCATTCATTACCACGGCGCAGACAGGCAAGATCCGTTCGGCTCAAGGTCGGGTTCATCCTGGCCCGCTCCTTCACGTTGACCGCCTTCGCCATGTTTATTGACACACTCAGACTCGCCAGCGATGAAGCCGACAGGTCAGGTCGGATCAATGCGGACTGGGAGGTGCTGTCAAACACCCGGCATCTCGTCACGTCGAGCTGCGGCGTCCAGGTATCGCCGACGTCTTTATTCCTTGACCCGATGGAGTTTGACTACATTGTCGTCGTAGGGGGACGATTGACCGACGGCCAGGCCGTCGACAACGAAACCCTGAGGTATCTTCGGGATGCCGCGTTCAAAGGAGGGCGATTGATCGGAATCTGCACCGGGACGTTCATTTTGGCTGAGGCAGGTCTTATGGCCGCGCACGAAACCTGCGTCAGTTGGCTTCACTACGTCGACTTCAAGGAGCGATTTCCTGATTTACAGGTTCGGGCGGACAGAATCTATAACTTGGATGCCACGCGGGGATCATGCGCGGGCGGCAGCAGCACTGCCGATCTGGCGGCAGAATTGGTGCGACGGCACATTGGAAACGCGGCCGAGCGGAACGCGCTCGAAGTGCTGCAGATCGACAAAGTTCGGAACGCAGAGTGGGTCCAACCGCGTCGGCCGTTGACGATAGAAACGCACGACCCGAGGCTCCGCGCTGCGCTGATCCTGATGGAGCAGAACATAGAGAACACACTGTCGGTTTCCAGGCTGGCCTCAGCGTTGGGGATTTCCCGGCGACAACTTGAACGGCTGTTTTTCAAGGAGGTGAACAGCTCTCCTGCGCTTGTCTACCGGCGCGTGCGGCTGGAGCGCGCAAAGCAAGTTCTCAGGAAAAGCGACGCTCCTTTGATCGAGGTCGCTATTGGGGCCGGTTTCGAGAACGCCTCTCACTTCGCGAGGGTCTTCCGGAGGGCTTACGGTCAATCACCTACTATGTGGAGGCGTTCGGAGTTTACTTCGGCAAGTGTCGAACGTTGAGCTTTGCAGCATACGTGCCTACTCGGAGCTGACACGGTTGAATAAGCTCGGTGATGGACGGACGTCTTCCCGGCCACGTGCGTGACGCTCATTACGGCGATTACGCGTTGCGGCGGGTGCCAGGGGTGTTAGCACCGAGTCCTGATAACCTAGTTATAATGGCCTAACTGAGGATTAGATCAGCAAGAGTCACAGGGTCGACTCCCCGAATAGACATATCGGAGACAAACTTTTTTGATCGGCTATCTACGATGATGGGCAATGACAATAGCCTGCCGCGCCGCACACCTACGCTTTGCCCTGGTCGCTCACCAAGCCGATTTTTCCGACTACAGGGCGCGTTCGGCCAAATCCGGGTGCGCAAACGGATTTTACTTCTTCTCAGGGCTGGAGTAACGGTAACTCATGTCAAATTATCGACGGCTTCCGTTAAGCGCGCTACGCGCATTTGAAGCTGCCGCTCGGCATTTGAGTTTCACCAAGGCTGCCAATGAGCTTTCGGTCACTCAAGCGGCCGTGAGCCGCCATATCTTGACGCTGGAGGACCACCTCGACACCCAGCTTTTCAACCGCGGAAACCAGAAGGTGTCATTATCTCCCGCCGGCGAGGAGTTATTTGAAGCTGCGACCCTCAGTCTGGCGCATATTGCAGCGGCCTTTGACAGCGTGAAGAGAGGGCAGAAAGCCCGACGGCTGACCGTCGGCATGCCGATGTCGTTCGCAACGCTGTTTATGAGCCATCGGATTGGAGATTTCGTTGTGAACAACTCAGAGGTCGACCTGCACTTGGTCTCCCTCGAACGCAGCCCGGCGCCGGCGACGGACGGTTTTGATGTGTCCGTGGTAATGGGGTATCTGGCGCGCCCGGGGTTCACAGCCACCGAGCTCTTCGGCGAGGAAGTCTTCCCGGTTTGCAGTAAATCATATCAGACCCACTCCCCGCGTATTCTCACTCCGGAGGACCTGATAAACGAGGTCCTCTTGGATATGGACGATCAGCATTGGTCCGCCTACCCTTGGTCACCCTTCAATTGGGCCCACTGGCTTGGACAGTTCGGCGTGTCGTCCGACTTCAAACGCGCCATCACGTTCACTAGTTATCCAACGATGATCCAGTCAGTGATCAAGGGCTACGGCATCGGGCTGGGCTTCCGTCATTTGGTAAGCGATTGCCTCAATGAAGGCACCTTGATAAGGCCTCTGAGTGAAAGCTATCAGACCGGCCGAAAACATCATTTGGTCATTCCGGATACCGCAATTGGGCGAGATGACGTCCAGATCTTCCGCAATTGGCTGATCACCCAGGTCGCAGACCTTAATCCGGTCCCGCCAGCGTCGGCTGGGGAAAACACAAGGCAGCACCAGTTGCACCCGAGATATTAGCTGGCCATCCAGACCTGACATCCGCCTGATAACATTTAGTCCTGCGGTACATGACTTTTTGTACGGTTGTTTTGCAGCCGCCCCGCCGCTAGCGTTTCTGGACCAATCCGACGCGACAGCCTCCCAAGCCGTACTGAAGGCCTAGTCAGACGGAGAGTCTGATTCCGTAAGCAGAATTCTTGAGGTGATGTATGCGGCGGCAGCTGACCTATGACAATGCGGCGGCAGCTGTCCTATGACACACAGCCGGACTGGACTAGCACCGTACCGCAGCGCTCCGTAGTCATCGCTCGAATAGGTCCTGACTGAAAGGAAGTCTAGTGAAGCCCGGAGACGTTCTAGATCCTTTCAAAACCTGGCACATACCGTTTGGTGAGTGGGTTGATATTGGGTTGGGGTGGATTGTACAAGAATACCGCCCATTGTTTCAGAGCTTGAAGTGGCCAATTGACCAGATCCTGAGGGCATTTGATGGCGCACTCAATGGCATTCCACCGGTCATTACGATTCTTTGCTTCGGATTGATAGCTTGGCAGATCGCCGGGTGGCGGTTGGCAGTTCAAGTCGCGGGCCTGTTGGTGATTATCGGCCTTCTTGGCATTTGGGGGGAAACGATGACGACACTGTCTCTCGTTTTCACCGCCGTTCTTGTCTGCACGATTGTTGGTATACCGCTGGGCGTAATTGCCGCTCGAAGTGACCGGGCGGCTGCAATCTGCCGGCCAATCCTCGACACAATGCAGACGATTCCATCGTTCGTCTATCTTGTTCCCGTGGTCATGTTGTTTGGTATCGGCAACGTGCCTGGCGTGATTGTAACGATCGTTTTTGCACTTCCGCCAGTTATCAGGCTGACAACACTAGGCATTCAGCAGGTTTCTCCAGAAGTCGTCGAGGCTATGCGTGCCTTTGGAGCGTCCAACGGCCAGCTGCTGTTCAAGGCTCAGCTGCCGCTGGCGCTTCCGAGCATAGTGGCAGGTGTCAATCAGACGTTGATGATGTCACTGTCAATGGTTGTTGTTGCCTCGATGATCGCCGTCGGAGGACTTGGCCAAATGGTTTTGCGCGGCATCGGTCGCCTCGACATCGGGCTGGCTGCAACCGGCGGAATCGGCATTGTCATTCTCGCAATCATTCTAGATCGCCTGACCCAATCCGCGATGTCTCAGCGCAGACGCTACGCCGATATTGCCTGGCACAATCAGGGTCCAGCCGCGCTCTTCACCGGTGTCGTCAAGACCTTCCAAGCCTCTCCGGCGGGGCGTGGAGAATTGGAAAGTGGTCGGCAACGAACGTCTAGCTAGCAAGAATGGGAGCGACTATGAGCGATCGGTTTAAGATAGAAGGGCGTTTTCGGCGGTTTGCTGCCGCTGTGACAGTGCTTGGCACTTTGACCACGTCTTCTGGATACGTAGCTGCGGAGGACCTTCCGGGGAAAGGCGTCACCGTTAGGCCCTTGTACAATGGCATTGCGGAAGAATTATTCGAGGCTTACGTCGTCAAGCTAGGCCTTGAGGATCTCGGCTATACTGTTAACGAATTTTCTCAAGCCCAAATACCCCTTGCCCATCTAGCTGTGGCAAGCGGTGACGGGGATTACTACACGCCGCACTGGTACCCCTTGCATATAGCGTTTGCTGAGAAGGCTGGCGGCGATGCCAAGGCTCATCGGGTCGGGACGCTCGCAAAGGACTCGATCCAAGGATACTCCATAGACAAGGCCACAGCCGACAAGTATGGCATAAAGACCATCGATCAGTTGAAGGATCCGAAGATAGCCAAACTGTTCGATGTGGATGGTGACGGTAAAGCAGACCTGTATGGCTGTGATCCTGGCTGGGGATGCGAACGCATCATTGAGCATCACCTTGATGCATACGGTCTTCGGGATGCCGTAACGCATAAGCAGGGTGAGTACTTCGCACTGATTGCTGACGCTATCCAGCGAATTCAGTCCGGCAAACCAATCTTGTACTACGGCTGGACGCCAACGTGGATAAACGCAATTCTTCGCCGCGGCCAAAATGTTGTGTGGCTGTCCGTCCCGTTTACGGCGTTGCCCGACGAACAGGCTGGCGCGAACACGACGGTTCCACGCATTGGAAACCTGGGATTTCCCGTGAACACTCACCACGTGTTTGCCAACACCGCCTTCCTAGAGAAAAACCCTGCCGCAAATAAGTGGTTCGAGCTGGTCCAGATCCCGATCCAGGATATCGACGACGAGAATCTTCTTGTTCATGAAGGTGAAAAGTCCAACGATGCCATCCTCGGTCATGCTGCGGCCTGGAAAAAGGCCCACCTCGATCAGTGGAATGACTGGATAGCCCAGGCAAAACAGGCAGCTAAGTAACACTGGACTGCGGATGGCATCTCGCCCGGTAGGCTTTGCGCTACCGGGTGACACCTCTCAACTGTGGAGCTTACCTTTTGAAAGCGCATGCCATTGAATTCAAGGATGTTTGGAAAGTGTTCGGGACGAGTTCGAAGTTCGACCTTGCGAGTATCCAACGCGATGATCTTTCGAAGGTCACACTCCTCGAGAAACACGGCTGCGTGGTAGCCGTCGCCGGCGTTTCCTTTAAGGTTCAAGCCGGCGAGATCTTCTGTGTCATGGGACTGTCCGGAAGCGGAAAGTCAACGCTGGTCCGGCACGTAAATCGTTTGATCAAACCCAGCGCCGGCCAGATCATTGTTGGCGGCGAAGACATCAATCTGAAGTCTGAAAATGAGATGCGCCAACTCCGCGCCCGATCAATGGGGATGGTTTTTCAGAATGTGGCGCTTCTCCCTCACCGAACGGTCCGCGACAATGTGGCTTTAGGTTTGGAGCTACGAAAAGTCAGCGCCCGGCAACGCCATGAGATTGCGGAGGAAAACCTGGAGTTGGTGCAACTGGCGGGCTGGGGAGACCGTTATCCGGATGAGCTTTCTGGAGGAATGAAGCAAAGGATTGGGCTTGCCCGAGCCCTAGCGGCTGATCCCGCCATTTTGTTGATGGATGAGCCATTTTCGGCGCTTGATCCGCTCATCCGACGAGAGTTGCAGGACCAGTTTAAAGAGCTTTCGACGAAGTTGGGTAAAACCACGCTTTTCATCACCCACGACTTGGATGAAGCGGTTCGACTGGGACACCAAATCGGTGTCATGAAAGATGGAAAGATGCTTCAGATCGGTTCGGCGGACGACATTCTCGGGAATCCCAAAGATCCGTATGTTGAGAAATTTGTCCAGGGAAGCAGCCGATTGAAGCTCTTGAAAGCCGAGTCGATAATATTGCCCCTCCGCGAATATGCGAGCGTCGGTGGCAGAGTCGCCCTGGCAGACGCCCCACGAGTCAAGCTGGATGTTGCCATTAAAGAACTACTCGACTTGTCAAATCGACACGACAATAGGCCCCTAGTCGTTGTGGATGGAACAGGAGTTGACGTAGGTATTATCACGGCCTCCTCTCTCTTGCGCGGAATACATGATAGGCTATAGGTAACAGAATCGCGCATAACCTGACTTCATAAGCTGCATGACTTTTTGTTGTTAGTTACTGGGATAGTTTTGTCCTATGTTCTAACTTCAATCAGGGACTATAAGAGCATGTCAGCAAGATCAGGAGGCCGAGACGCTCGGCAGAAGATGCGATCTGATAGGTCGGTAACGTTCATGCCACCCATGGATCGTGGCCTGCCATATATGGATTTGCTGAGTGCCGACGAATTGCTTCGGCTGCACGATTACTCCATGCAAGTTCTTGAAGAAATTGGTATCGAATTTCGCGATGACGAGGCGATTGCGCTTTGGCGGTCAGCCGGCGCTGACGTAACCGATCAGCGGGTTAGAATCGGCAGGAACCTGCTGATGGACCTGGTGGCGAAGGCTCCAGAGTACATCACGATTCATGCTCGAAACCCCTCCAGGACAGTCACTATCGGCGGCCGAAAGACAATCTTTACGCCAGCTTACGGTTCGCCGAACGTACTTGACCTGGAGGGGAAGCGGCGGAACGCGACAGTCGCGGATTTCGTGAATTTTGCGAAGCTCGCCTACCAGGCCCCGGCGATGCATATGACGGGCGGCGTTCTTTGCGAGCCTATGGACATTGCGGTCCCGAAGCGCCACCTGCACATGAACTACAGTCTGATACGGTACTCCGACAAGCCGTTCATGGGAGCGGTGACCTCGCGCGAGAGGGCGGAAGACACGGTCGCTATGGCTAAGATTGTCTTCGGTGACGAATTTGTTCACAACAACACAGTCATGGTGTCGATTGCCAACTGCAATTCGCCACTGGTGTGGGACTCGACGATGCTCGACGCGGTTAAGGTTTACGCCGCGAGCAATCAGGCAATCCTGTTCACCCCATTTGTTCTCGCTGGCGCCAGCACCCCGGCGAGTACATTGGCAGCAGTCGCGCAGCTTAATGCCGAAGCACTCGCTGGCATTGCCTTCGCGCAGCTGGTTCGGCCTGGCGCGCCCGCTATTTATGGGCAGTGGTTGGCGACCGTTTCAATGAAAAGCGGCGCGCCAATGGCGGGAACGCCAGAGATTGACCACATGAACATGCTCGTCGGTCAACTCGCCAGGCACTACAAACTTCCTTGGCGCTGCAGTGGTATGTGTACAAGCTCAAAGCTCGTCGATGCCCAAGCAGGCTATGAAGCAGCTCGTAATATGTACGGGGTGCTTATGGCCGGGGCGAACTTCGTCCTTTCATCAACCGGGTACCTCGAAGCAGCTCTGACCCAGAGCTATAGCAAGTTCATGCTCGATGCTGAGCAGATGGTAATGTTTCATAAGCTTGGTCAGGGCCTGGTGAAGAGCGAGCTGGATGAAACGCTCGACGCGATCCGGCAAAGTGAACCAGGGAGCCATTATCTCGGAACCGAACATACCCTGAAGAATTTCGAAAAGGCGTTCTTCGTGCCCGATTTGATGAACCACGATAGCTATGAGCAATGGAACTTTGCTGGCGCCAAGGATGCCGACACGCGGGGACGCGATGCAGCTGAACGGGCCTTGAGGGAATATCAACTACCGCTGCTCGACGAAGCGATCGACGAAGAGCTTCTTGACTTTATGAAACGTCGGGAACTCGCAATCGGTGAGGCTGTACTTTAGGCGGCAGGAAAGTACCAACGGCTGTGGGCAGGAGCGGCGTCCACACAGCCAGCGTCGAAGTCGGAAACTGGACGGCACTCTCGCCTAGATCGTGTCGACCAAGCTCTACAGGACGGATAAATCTGTCTGTCTGCTTCGCCACGACCGCTCGCCCAGCAATTAGCCGAAATCGCCCCAGGCTTTTCCGGGTTCGACAACAGCTCGGTCAGCCCCTTGCGAAAGGTACGGACGAATCCTGATGAACGCACCTCCCAATATCAATGCCATGAAGTCGTTGACCACGTCGGACGATCCGGCAAAGGGCGGTCGACCAATTGAGCTGGTAGTTCTGGTATTGCCAGGGTTTTCACACTTGGCGCTTCACGCCTTCATCGAACCGTTCCGCATCGCCAATACGGTATCCAAGCTGACTCTGTTCCGGTGGCGGATCGCCGGAACCGACGCACGAGCTGTCGAGGGCGCGAGTGGCCTTTCAGTCGCCGTTGATGTAACGATAGACGAACTGAATACCTGTTTAGGCAACCGGGGGCCACATCATCTCGCAGTCATCGCGGGCGAGCCGGTGGGCCGGCGGCTGACGCCACAATTCAATAATTTCTTGCGCACGATCGCGCGCCGCGGGATTCCAATTTCAGCGGTTGGAACAGCGACATGGCTGCTCGCGCAGACCGGTCTGCTGGCAGGCACACGCTGCACAATTCACTGGTCGCGGCTGGCCGCCTTCTCGGAAGTTTTCACCCAGCCGCAGATCCGCGACGCCCTCTTTGTCAAGGATGGGCAGTTCTCGACGTGCGCGGGGGAACTAGCAGCCTTCGACTTAGCGGTCGATCTGATCGCCAGCCATGTCGGCGGGTTTACCGCACAGGAGGTTTGCCGCTACGCGACCGTCGACGGTCAGCGCTCAGGTTCCAATCGCCAGACTGGGCCATCGGGTCTCGCCTTTGCGGGTGTAAGCGATAAGCTGTTGATGGCTATGAGGCTCATGGAAGAAAATATTGAGTACCCGCTGACCATGAGCGAGGTTGCGCAACGGGCCGGCGTGTCACGCCGCCAACTGGAACGCTTGTTTGCAGCACACGTGCACATGCCGCCGGTACGCCACTACCTCCGGATCCGTGTCGCTCATGCCAAGTGCCTGATTGAAGGTACAAGCATGCCTATTATCGATATCGCAATGGCCTGCGGATTTTTGTCGCCTTCACACTTCGCAAAGTGCTTCAGAACTTTCAACGGCCTCTCGCCGCAGCAGTGTCGTGCAACGACGCCGGCATGGGTCGGACCCGGCCTCGGCTAGACAACACGAAACCGCAGGATCGCTGCGATCCAGTTCGCCTAGCTTTTATTGGACGTGCCCAGCCGAGAAGGGGCAGCGCTCCCCCGATCCACCCGACGAGTGGGTGCAACCACATAACATACCGAACAGTTTCGGCGCGTTGTGCGGAGACAGTTCGTAGACGCCGCCCTGAATGCCTAAACTGCAATCCTTGGCCAGCCGAGACGATCGCCACCACATGTGCCTCGATGAACATGCGCTGGCCTTCGACGGTCGAAACGCGGAATTCGCTGGCGATTTCGATTTCGGCGCTGTCGGTGCCGGCGTCCTCCGCCCGCCCGGCGGCGATGGCGCGCACGTCTTTCTCCGCCGCGGCGATCGCCGCGGCCTCGTCGACGAAATCGCGCACGCTTTCGCCCGAAGCGACGCGAAGCAGCCCATCCTTGGGCTGATCGACCCGCGCCTCGGCAACACGTCCGAAGTCGCCAACGCAGCATTATGATTGCAGCTCCGACAGCTTGGCCCGATACTCCTCATCCAAGATGGCGGGCAGGGATATTTTTTTGGTTCGCGCGCCGTCGACGGAGATCATTTCACCGCTAACGAAACTGGATTCCTCACTAGCTAACCAAAGGACCGCATTAGCTATCTCCTTTGGAGCGCCTATCCTTCCTACTGGGTGAAGTTGTCTCAATTCCCGCTCGATGAGGCTTCGGTCCGGGTGCATCTCTACGTACGCTCGATTCAGCTCGGTATCGATCCAACCGGGGCAAACGGTATTGCAACGTATGCCATCCGGCCCAAGGTCAACTGCCAGTCCCAGCGTAAGACCATGCACGCCGGCCTTCGTGGCCGCGTAGGCAGTATGCCAGGGGTTGACCATAAAGCTCTCGACCGACCCAATGTTCACGATCGTGCCCAAGCCGATACGTCTCATTTCGGGGGCCACATACTTGGCCATTAAAAAAGGACCACGAAGATTGACCGCCATAAGCCTGTCCCAATCCTCGGCAGTCTGTTCGTCGATGGATTTATGAATGACCATACCGGCATTATTGACCAGTACATCGATCCTGCCAAACTTCTGCAGGACCTCGTCAACGAATACGCGAATGGAGGCCTCCTTTGTAACGTCAAGAGACATAAACGTGAGCCTCTCGACGCTGCCGGACTCGGCGGCGCGATCGTCACGCAAATCGCCGACGACAACCATGGCGTCTTCATCAGCGAGCCTCTGAGCAATTGCACGCCCTATGCCTCGATTGCCCCCGGTGACGATGGCAACTTTGCCTGATAGCCGATTACCCAAGAATTCCTCCTATCCTGCCGTGAAGCCGCCATCTATTGGAAGAGCAACCCCTGTGATGTGTCTGGCTTCCTCGCTCGCGAGGTACAGCGTCAGACTTGCGATTTCTTTCGGCGTAGCCACGCGGCCCTGGGGTATTGAACCAACATTCCTCTGAAGAACCTCGTCGGCGGTAACCGGCTTGCTATGGGCCGACACAAGCATGGGCGTATCCACTGCGCCAGGGCAGACGGCATTGATGCTGATTTGCTCTTTGGCGTGGTCAAGGGCCATCGCTCGCGTCAGCAAGACGACGGCGCCCTTCGACGCGCAATAGGCGACCAGGCCGGAACAACCAACCAGCCCGACATTGGAGGCAATGTTGACGATGCTTCCGCCGCCAGTCGTCCTCATAGCCTTCACGGCAGCGCGGCTGAAGTAGAACACACCGTTCACATTAGCCTCGAAAGTCTGACGCCAATCATCATCCGAGGTTTCGACGGCGCTTCCACGCCGTATAATACCTGCGCTATTGATCAAGACGCTGATTTTTCCGAAGCTTTCTACGGTAGATTGAATCACTTGGTTGGCGAAGGCCGAGTCAGTCACATCGCCGAGCATCAATTCGGCCTGACAATTGAGTTTCTGAACCGACTCCAAGGCTCGTTGGCCCCGCTCCCGATCGCGGCCAACTAATACGAGTGAAGCCCCTGTCGCGGCGAAGCCCTCTACGACGGCCTCCCCTATCCCCGACGTCGCGCCGGTAATTACAACCACCTTCTTGGAGTACGCAATCATATCGATTCCCCAGTAAAAGTGATGAGGCTTGGCGGGCATCTCCGGGGGGCTGCTTAGTGATCCAGCTCGCGCGCCAGACTCAAAAACTCAGCTATAAAGCCTTGTCTACGACCTTCAGCTACAATTAACGGCAATTACGGTTCCGGCGCTCCGAAAGTTATCGACCTGGCAGAACACGGGGCGTGAACCTGTGCACTACCGATCGTCTATCAGATTGATCGGTGTAAGCCACTCGGCCTTGACGAAAGGCGGCCGCTTCAACACGATCGCTCGGCTCGTCGACAGCGGACCGTCCTGCTCGGTGCGAGCCGCGATCTCTTTCCATTCCGGCGTTTGCACAAACTCTTGCCAACCAACACTCGCGGCCTTCTCGTCGGGCCACTCCACCACATACCAAATTTCGCCAGTCTCTACGGTTTCCCAGAAGTCGATCAGTTTAATTCCCGTTTTCTTGAAAAGCGGCAAGCTATCGCGAGCAAACCGCTCTCTCATCTTGTCCTTCATTCCCTTGGTCGGTACGTAATGCCGCAGTTCATACATCATAGGACAGCCCTAGCCTCGTTGAATTATCTCGCTTGATGAACGTCCGGGGAGTATTTCACTGAACTAGTCTAAAAGACGCCCTTCAAACGGGAAGGTCGATAGCAATTCATACCCGTCGGAGGTCACAAGCAGCTGCTCTTCCAGCTTTACCCCATCTCTTTCGCCGACGGCGCCAATATAGCTTTCAACGCATACGACCATACCTGCTTCGAGTGTCGCGTCGTATGCTACCGGACCACGAAATAATGGCCTTACTTGCGGATATTCGTCGCACATACCAACTCCATGTATAACGCAACTATAAGCTTGCTCCTGAAATTCTTCGGGCACCGGCCAGGCTGCCGCTTGTAGATCCTTCATGCTGAGGCCTGGACGTATGATCTTCATGTTTGTCTGCAATTCGTCGTACGCCAAGCGGTACAGTAGCCGCTGGCGCGCACTAGGCGGATTCTTCCCGTAGTAGAATGTCCGTGAAACATCGCAGAAATACCCAAATGGCCCCACCATATCGGTGTCAAATCCTATCAGGTCTCCCGGCTCGATGACTCGTTGGGTAGCTTCCTGCAGCCATGGATTAATTCGCGGCCCTGAAGCTAGCATTCGTCCCTCATGCCAGCCGCCCTGGTTTGCGAGGTTGGTATAGTTGAGAAGCCCCCAAAGCTGCACTTCGGTTACACCTGGCCCCACGCTCTCCTGCATCCGTGCAATGCCATGCTCGGCTACGGCGCACGCCCAGCGGATGCAGGATATCTCGTCGTCCGATTTGATAACCCGCGCCCCTTCCACTATGTTAACGGCGTCAATGACATCCAGTCCGCGCTGCAGCAGCGCTTGGGTTATGCTCGGGTTGACATACTCCACCGCCACTTTGCGATTGGTGGTGCCGATTTCGCTCAGGAACCGAACGATGTCGTCGGCGAGGAGTCTCGCGGCTTCCGCGAGTTCGTTGCCGCCATCGAAAAACGAAATCGGCCTACCCGGCCTCACGCTGTCTGCGGAGGATCCGTAGCTATTGGCCTGGTGAAGGGTGACTGGCCCATCGAGGGGCAAAAAGAGATAGGTGCTGGGGATATGCGACTGAAACAAGGGAAAAGTATTGTAGTCCACCGCATAACGAATGGTGACTGGACTCACCAGGACACACAGTGCGACACCGGATTCGCGCATTGCGGCTTTTAGCCGGGCCTTCCGGTATCCATCGAGCCTTTGAAAGTCGATATCCGGCATTGGTCGAAACTGCCGCAAGTTACTCCAATTGTCACGGAGTACGAACCTATCCGGACCTGGTGAACCCAATTTGGAATTCGTCATAGAGCGCCTCGCACCTCGTGCCGGCAATGCTACTAACCAGTCACGCAGAAAGTCCCGCGGCACTGAGCTTAGGCAGTGGCTGACTGCACTTCAAATGAGTATTAATGGCGTCCCGGATAACCAGGAGTCATAGTGGGTTCCTATGTACCAGCGCGAGTTCGACGCGCCGCCCGCTCCGTAGGCCGTTTCCCTTCGGTTCGGCAGCACGTGCGATTAGCGGGATCGTCACAAAAGCAGAAAGTAGGATGACGTCGGCCGTCATTTAAATTTCCATCCTGCTGGAGCCTTTGAGAATGTCAGAGCAGCCGCCGTACGGCGGCGATGATGTGATCCTTCGTCGGGAAAAAATCCTTCTCAAGGGCCGGACTGAAGGGTACGTGAATATCTGGAGCGCTCAACCGCAGGATCGGGCGCTTCAACAGATCGAAGGCCTCCTCCGCCATCACTGCGGCGATTTCACTTCCGACATTGCAGACGCGGTGCGCGTTCTCAGCGATCAAAAGCCGTCCGGTCTTGGCGACTGACGTTTTGATGGCCTCATGATCGAGCGGCTTCAACGTACGTGGATCGATCACTTCGACCGAAATGCCTTCCTCGGCGAGCGCCATGGCAGCCTCCATCGTCGGCCCAATGACACCGGCAACAGCGATAAGGGTTACATCTTCTCCTTCGTGCTTCACATCCGCTTTGCCAATCGGGATTAGATAGTCTGGATCTGTAGGCACATTGCCCTTGATCGGCCACAGGCGTGTGTCTTCGAAGACCATTACTGGATCGCCGTCGCGAATGGCCGATTTCATCAGCCCCTTAATGTCGGCCGCGCTGGTCGGGCTGATGATCTTGAGGCCAGGCACATTCATGAAGAACGGATAAGGCCGGTCGGAATGCTGCGCTGCGTAGGACCCCAGCGAGGACATACAGCAACGAAACACGATCGGAATGTCGATCTGGCCTCCAGTCATATACCGCAATTTCGAGGCCTGGTTGATGATCTGATCCGAGGCGAGATAGACGAAGCTGGCACCTGACAGGTCTACGATCGGCCGCAATCCGTTGATGGCAGCCCCGATTCCGAGGCCGGTGAAACTGCCTTCTGAAATCGGCGTGTTCCAAATCCGGTTTTTGCCAAACCGCTCAATAAGTTTGGCGCAGCCATGAACCGAGAGCTCCTCTCCTATTAAGACGACGCGCTCATCGCGATCCATTTCCTCCATATGCGCCTGCATGAGCGCTTCAAAATAAGTCATCTGAATATGGGAGCCAGGCGTCGCTTGAAATTTCTGGGCATCAGTTTCCATCTGGATTAATTCCTCTCCAGCCGAGCCACGAAGCTGTGAAGGCCTGCCGGGGGTGAGTTGAACATGAAATCGGGTAAGGTTTCGGGCCGAGGCATGGGGCTGGCCAAAGCAAATTTTACTGCCTGCTTCACGGCTTGGTCGGCTTCGTTCTCGATCGCTCTCAATCTTTTTTCATTTATGCCGTCATCGAGAAGCACAGTGCGATACAGCAAGATAGGATCGCGGTCGCGTTTTTGAGCCTCGACTTCTTCAACCGATCGATAAGGCTCCCCCGGACTCACCGAGCCGAAATCATGCTCATCGAACCGATAGGTGTTGGCTACTATCAGAGTAGGGCCCTCTCCCGCGCGTGCTCGGGTGACGGCCTCTGACGCAACTTCATAAACGGCGCCCACACTCTGCCCGTCAACCGTTACCCCTGGCATGCCGTAGCCGGCTGCCCGCAGCCCGATGTCCGGCTGCCCGTGGCTTTGCCCCACCGAGGTGGTCATTGCATAGCCATTGTTCTCGCAATAATAGATAACCGGAAGCTTCCACAGCGACGCCATGTTGAGACTCTCATGGAAGGTGCCCTGGTTCACCGCCCCATCGCCGAAGAAGCAAAGGGTAACCTGATCGACGCCGCGCACCTTGGCGCTGAACGCACACCCTGTGGCAAGAGGAATGCCCCCTCCGACGATACCCGACTCGCTGATGATCCCGACCGAATTGTCGGCAACGTGCATTGAACCGCCGCGCCCCTTGCAAATGCCGCCCGCCTTTCCCATCAGCTCGGCCATGAGCTCCTCCAAGTTCGCACCCTTCCCGATCGGATGGCCATGCGAACGATGCGTTCCGGTCATAGCGTCATCATCCCGAAGGGCGAGACATGCCCCTACCACAGCGGCTTCCTGACCCACGCTCGAGTGGAACCAACCAGGGATCTTGTCACCTTTGAACTGGCGCATACCCTCTTCCTCGAATCGACGGATGCGAAGCATCCGCCGATAAGCCTCCAGTCTCTGATCACCGTTTAACTGCATGATCCAAACGTTGCTCCAATTTGAAGGTAAAGGATGCCGCCTGGGATGGCAGAGCACAGGCCCTGATTCCGGAATTGTTCATGCACTTTCCTGGTCCTCTCATAAGTCCGGAGCAAGAGGTCGCTGATGAACCAGCGGACTGCGCGATTGGCTGCTAACAGTATGGACGAGAATTGCGGCTACGCGGCCTCAGTGTTAACGGCCTTCGGCGGTTCAAGGATGTTTGCGGCCATGAGAGACATAGGGTCAGCGTCGCTGACGCGTGAACCGCACGAGCCGTCCGGGATGAGCGTGATGCGTCGCATCGGCCTGCCAGTTCCGTCAGCAAGATTTGCGGTAATGTCGTCATAGCGTTGGTTCCTCTGGTGCACTAGTCTTCTCGGGCACCTTGAAGACCCAATAGTGCGCGTCCTCCTCGGCGACGTATCTGCCGTTCCTTAGACACTGAGCTGGTATAAGGACTCCCTCATCCTGTAGACGCTGTACATGGTCTTCAAAGGATGTCGTCTCCGCATAGCTCTTGCGGGTGCTAGCAATGACAAAGCCGTTCGGGCGGGTGACGCGAGCCAGCTCGCGCAAACCATCCGGTCGGACGTGCCCGAGCGTGAGGACACCGCAGCAGACGGTTAGGTCATAGCTCGCGCTGGAGTAGTCGGAGAGCCGCCCGTTAAGGTCGACATCGCCTCGGGCATGTCGGTAGACACCGGTTTGCCGGGCCTTTTCGGCCATCTCGTCGGAGAGATCGAACCCATCAATCAACCGGAAGCCGAGGCGTTCCAATTCCACGCCGACGAGCCCTGTTCCGCAGCCGGCGTCCAGGATCGTGATGGCATTTCGCTGCCCGGCCAAATAGGCCGTCTGCACGGCGCCTGCTAGTTCCGCCACGATCGTCGGCCCACAGTACCCGACTCGGGCCTGGTCCAGATCGAAGGCACTCGCCCATCCGCGATATAGGTGGGCCAAGCGAACAGCGTCGCCATGGAGGGCATGGGATTCCTTCATGCGCTCTCGTGCAGCGTGCTCCGGTGCTGTCTCCTTATCCAGCGTATTCATAAATCGTTCCTCCGTGCAATGGAAATGGGTACGGCAGTGCATTCAAGGCACTCAATGGCCACAGCTGAACCAAAAACTTATTCGCGCAACTATGCGGCATGGTTTGGCCCTGCGAAGGCATTTGGACACAAGGTAATTACGCAGATGTATCTATCGGAAAACGTATGTCCACCTCCCCGGCCGGATTGGTCAGCAATTTCTGACCTGCCTTTCGGTCCTGCATCGACGCTCTCCACGATAGGCCACCGACACGGCGAGATGGGGCAGCAGAAAAAGTAGATCTGGCGTTCTCTAAAGTGACTGTAGCAGCGCCACCCGGGAGCTAGAAGTCGATTTTTGTGAATTTACATTACAGAACGTAGCAATTCTGGATGCAGATATTTATTATACCTACGCTTTGCAGCACTTATGAAATACTTCAGGAACACACTGTAACATCCCTTCCATTGCCGGACGCCTGGCAATTTAATCAGCAGGGGAGCCCGGCAGGAGACTAGCTCGGTGCAGGAAGCGTTGCGAGGTGGCGCGAGTCAGTATCCTTGCGGGTCAATCTGAGATGCCGGGGATGGCTTGACCGCTGCGCGGCCGACGTGTCTTTGTTGGCAGGCGGTGCTTGGGATACCAACTATTGGAAGCGACGACGATATTCAGCATATTTTGCTGCCAGTTCCTCCGCGCGGTATTCGCACTCATCCAGCGCCAATGCGTCGCAGTCATAGGAGAGCAGCTCGCGCATTACTTCTGCAGCCTCCGCCGTGAAGCGAACCGTGCCGTCGCTTTGCACGGCTTCGATACCGTCATATTTCTGGCATCCCCTGTTGATCTCCACCGCATTGTCCAATGAAAGGCCTTCAGGCAGGTCGATCGAGATGCCTGTCGGAGCAATCCTGACGGGATAACCGCCCACTAGACCCAATGGACCCGGCGCATGCACGACACGTTCTACGCGATCAGCCAACGCACGAATAACAGCTGTCGCCGACGATGCAGTCACCGATTCCCCGTCAAGGCCTCCAGCCGGCCGAAAACGTCCGGCAACGTTCGCAAAGATTTTGTCGTGGCTCATTTCCTCAGGCCTAATTCTCTGGCCGTCCCGATATATGGCGAGATGGTAGGGCGCACCGTCCGTAGACCCGGTCCTCGGCATACGATAACTGAGGTAGTGTTGGGCAAAGAACCGGATATCGATTGCTTTCACTTCGCAACCCAGAAGATGCGCTGCCGCCAACCTGATGCCCGGTACGGCATTCGCGACGTTACCGATGCCAATCAGCGGCGAGAGACCCTCGGCGGCAAGCGCGGCATTTGTGACATCAGGATAGGATGCGTTCACGACCGCAGTCTCAAGTCCGGCCTCTCGCACAGCTCTCATGAGCCGTCGCACGAGGACTAGATGCATTGGCGTCCATACGCCACCGCGTGCTCGATCGATCTGCTGATAAGCATTGGGCGGCAGTTGGGTTATTACCCACCATGAATGCAATGTCGTGGCATTGAAAATGATGTCAGGACGTAGAGCAGCGAGCTGTTCCGCTGTAGCCTCTACATTAATGAGATCCATGGGCACAACCTCAATTGTGGGCTGGTAGTGGCCGAGGTTTAAGGCCGTGTGCTTCGCTAGGTTGACCCTTAAGGAGGCCCGCTCCACATCTTTTGCTCCAACATGCAGATCGTAGGGTCTGCCGCTTTGACTGAGAAAATCAAGGACCGCCTTGCCAAGCACGCCGTGGCCAATAATCAAGATATTCACGCGATCTTGCATCAAAGTGTCTCCGAGAATTGTAAAGGAATTTCAAAACCGCCGGCCCGTTCTCGGTATAAAATAGCTGGTGGAATTTATGCTACAAGTGTACCTGTCGCAAAATTTACGATAACTAGTGTTGCAGATTTGTGTAATTGATCGGCAATATTCATATTGGTAGAGCAATACTGACGGCTATACGATGATTTCGTATGCCCTAGGTGTTCGAACGCAACGGAAGTGATCCTGCCAGCGCTGCCGGAGTGCATCCGTGGTCTGTGCGCTTTGTGCCATGCGCAGGGATCTCATCGCAGATGAGGTCTCGCATTGGGCTGGTTGCGCCAAGAGGATTCATGGTGGAGCCAGTAACGCTGGAAAAGAGTTTCGGCGGCGGCTCCCAATCGCCGCTGTCATCGGCGAGGTGGTGACCATGGACTTCTCCGGTCCGCCTCGTAGGCATCTACGCAGGAATCCTCTTGCATGCGCAGAGGCACTTGCCCCACTGCCCCAGACAGAAGCCTGTTTGAGGGCTGGGTTTCGTAGGGATCACTGTTTTCAGGATCGTCCCAGGGAGTGGTGACGGCTTGGTCGCCGCGCTCTCCGGCATGGGGTCGGGCTGAGCAGCGTGCCACGGCTGGCAGGCTGATGAGAGGATCATCGCTCATCCGGCTGATGGTTTCCAGCGTCATTTACTGGCGCGTTGCACGGCCCATTAATCGTTCTGTTATCGAGCAGGATCGTGCCAACCAGGCCGATGATGGCTTCATTATTTGGGAGGATGCCGACGACGTCAGTGCGCCGGTTGATCTCGCCGTTGAAGGCGCTCGATCGGGCGGTTGGGTGCAGCTTGGGGCGGTGCTCCTTGGGGAAAGTCATGTACGCAAGCACGTAGGGCTCAGCGTCTTCCATGATTGTCGTCAGCTTCGGCACATTCGGTCGGATCTGGTCGGCGACGGCGCACCATTGCGTGCTCGCGGCCTCGGGCGATTCCTGGGCTGCGCGATCGCCTGGTGACGCTCGGCTGGTCTTGCTTGCGTCGCCTGTGTTGCTTAGGCGAAGGCGGGACCGCAGACCGGGTAAATGACGCCAAAACAATAAGTCTCTCTTTGGGCCAGGAGCCGAAGCCATACCGGATGCGCAGCTCAATCTCAGGGCGGCGGTAGTTGTGCGAACTTTCGGAAATCACATACTTACTGGAATACGTGGTGCTATCTCAAAGCACGGCATACGCGGTATCAGCCAGATCGGCGCGAACGCATCGGTGGAGGCGATCGTGACGTCCGTGAACGACGGCCGCGTTTAATGGTCGTGATGACATCGGACGCCTTGGAAACGATGCCTGCCAGCTCGGTGTATAAATCTTTGCCAACGCTGGTAAGCACTACGTCGGTTCCAAGGCTCAAAAGCAGCGGAACACCAAGCTCGTCCTCAATGATTTTGATCTGCCGAGTGATCTCTCCCGATGTCACGTTCAGCTCGGACGCTGCAAGTTCAAGCGAACGGTTGCGTGCCGATGCCTCGAATACCTCGAGGGCAGTTAGGACGTTGAGGGACAGGATATCATAATGGCAGCGGGGCATTTAACACTCCAATCAGATTGGCAGTCGCGAACCAAACGAACGGGTACCCAAGTCGTGCTCTGGACCACAAAAGACCTGCCGTTCACGTGTAGAAGCGAGACTGATGAGTCACCACGAGGCTAAGCGACGGAACTGAGACCGTCGGCCATGACCACGCAAGTTGCGTGCCGGCTGGCGCACCGGTGTGAGTTGCACTGCTCGTACATACCGACACCTGGCCCGCCGACCGTTTCGTTGGGTTTCCGATATTCTTGTCCGGCTGCGGACAAAAGGTTTGTGGGGAATCGTTCACGTTGACGAGATCGGATCCGGTCACCCTTCTTACGCACGAAACCTTCGCCTCTAATTCTGGGTGGCGTCGAGAAGACGATTATTAGACGGCATCGAGCGGTCGGTTCGGCCATTCGGCCCTTAAGGGATGGCGCCGGTGAGGAGATCAACTCCGGCGGCACCCCAATGCTCCTCACATAGCCGCAGATCTTCGCGCACGCTCAAGCCGTGCGAAACCATCGACGCGATCGTGGGGTGAAGTCCGGAAAGCGGCACTGATCTCAGCGGCAGATCACTCCGCTTATCAGCATGGCCCGGCCCCCATTCTTTGGTTTGGGCCTCCGACATTGTGTCCAACTAAGAAGGTTTTGCAGAATTGTTCGGGCGTCGCCTCGTCCCTGCGGAAAGCCTAGAGCACGTCCTGTTTAATCCGGTTCATATCCTGCGGCTTTGAAGTAGTTG
>SAQL01000049.1 GCA_004020645.1 Mesorhizobium sp.
GACTGACAGTCCGACCTGGTGAAGAAGTTAGACTGAGGATCGATCCGCGCCGTGTTCACATCTTCGACAGGCAAAGCGGCGCACGCCTGTGACCCTTCGCCATTCTGATTGCGCCAATCATCTGCAGGTAAAACGCACCAGTGAACTGACCCTCATGACTTCGTTGGCCGTGAACTATCCGCAAGCCGTTGATCTGGCATCCTGATTAAGGCGGCCGACGGCTTTGGAATTGCAGGATTTGGGTGTTTGGGCCCTGTTTTCTTGCAATTCGATTTTGCGATTCCCTTGTGCTGCGGAGCGTGATTCACTCGGTCGGCGGCGGCGAATCGAGGGGGGACGCAGTGTCCAGGCCACGCGAGAAGCGCGAGACGGGAGAGCAGGACCTTTTCCGCTCCAGGCTCGATCAGATCAATCAACATGAAAGCACGAGTTGGTGCGCCTGGCGCAGGCGATCGACTAGCCGGTGCTGGAGGAGCGTTTCGGCGCGGTCTATTCGGACGGTCCCGGCATGCCGCCGCTGCCGACCCGGCTGATGGCGGGGCTGGCCGAATGGCGTTTGGCCCGCGTCTCGACGGATTATCACGTCGAGTTGAACACCTTCTTTTATTCCGTGCCCCACAGCCTATTTGTCAGCAGGTCGATCTGAGAGCAACGGCGCGCGCACCATCGAGATCTTCCACCGCGGCAAGCGCGTCGCGGTGCATCAGCGCCGCTATGGAGGTCCTCGCCATGAAACCGATCCGGATCACATGCCCAGTTCCCACCGGCGCTATGCCGAATGGACGCCGGAGCGCTTTCGGCGTTGGGCCACGTCGATCGGGCCACAGACTGAAGGCCTGGTCATCGCAATTCTCGCCAGCCGTCCGCATCCCGAGCAGGGCTTTCGAACATGTCTGGGGATCCTGCGCCTGTTTCGCGACATCGAGCGCAATCGGGCTGAAGCCGTGTCAGCCCGCGCCGTCGAGATCGGTGGGCTGAACTGCAAGAACATTGCTTCGCTCATCGCCAACCACAAAACCGCACGCCATTCCACCGAACCAACCGCCATCGTTGATCACGCCAATCTGCGTGGCCCTGATTACTTTCATTGAGGAGATCCACCCCATGCTGATCAATCCCACCATCAATATGCTGCGAGAGCTCGGCCTTTACGGCATGGCAACCGCTTTCCACGAACTCGACGCACAGTCAGAAGTGCGCGGCCTCGAGCACGGCGAATGGCTTGCCATGCTGCTCGAACGCGAGGCGACCATGCGCCGCCAGAAGCGTTTCGAGGCTCGCGCCAGGGCTGCCAAGCTTCGCCATGACGCGCAGATCGAGAATGCCGACTTCCGCGCCGCACGCGGCCTCGACCGCAATCTGTACATGGCGCTTGCCGGCTGCGAATGGATCAGAAAGCATCACGGTCTTCTTGTCACCGGACCAGCCGGCGTCTGCGGTCTTCTGGCTGGGTGGTTTCTGAGTGCCAGATGGCCGGCAAATTCTCGGCGAGTTCCTGAAGCGCGGCGTGATCCGCCTCCTGTAAGACAAGGGCTCTCGGTCGCTCCACCGGCGATATTCCTGCTCGATCTCATCGACCACCGGCAGCTTGTCTTCCCATCCTGCCCCGTCGAGGTGCTGACCGCCGCTGGGCCCAAGTTTCTGGATAAGCACTTGTTGCATCGAATAAGCCGGAACGAGCTCGTCCGCTCTAAGCCGAACTCGCGATCGCAGAGAAGCTTTACGCGATGAGGGTCCAATACGTCTACGAGCAGCCGCTCGTCCTGAACGGGAAGATGCGATGGCCGGATTTTTCCGTTGAGGACGATGCCCGTGGGGTTACCTATTACTGGGAGCATCTTGGGTTGCTGTCCGATCCGGCCTATGCGCAGCGGTGGGCGTCAAAGCGAAAGGCCTATCTCGCTGAAGGCGGCAGCAAACGGCGCAGAGCGTGTCCTGATCGAGACAACGGAAGCGGAGGGGGCGGGACTAGACATGCTCGAAATCGAGCGCTTGGCAAAATTTGTTTTGGGCTGATGGCAGTTCGGCATGCGCGTGACGGGGAGCAAAGTGGTCTGAACGCTTCGCGGCTGTGTCATGCAAATAGTCGGGCGATCTCAGCCATAGGTAGGAAAAGTCGGTCCCCCGATGCCGTCAAGGGTAGGAAATTATGGAGCCGATAGAAGGTCGCCGTCTGTTCGTCCGTGGCATCGACGACGATCGCATACGTTGCGATTTCGCTGCGGAGAGCTCGCGCGAAGGCGTCCATGAGCATTTGTTCGCCGAACCCATGGCCGCTATGCCGCTGGTCCACGGCCAGGCGGCCGAGCAACGTGGCGGACAGCAAGGGATAACGAGGCAACCTTTTGCTCAAGCTGTTAGGCAGGGCGGCTAATGCGATCGAACCGGCTGCGAGGGTGTAGTAGGCGAGCGGCGTCGTCCCCCAACCCACTAAGACGAAGCTGGAGGCGATGCGTCGCCGGCCGTCTTGGATGGCCTGCAAACGCAGATAGCGATCAAGCGGCTCGACGCCGCACTCAAAGGCGGTGCGGTCGTGGCGGTCATCAAGCGGTTCGACACGCAAGCTCAAGAACGTGTCGGCTCGACGGCACTCGCCGTCGCAATATACCGTTGTGCGCCCGCCCTCAGGCGCGGACCAGGATCACGCGGGTTGAGCAGGGCCTCGGCGAAGGCCCGGCTTTCCTTCACGGTCAGCTTGACGGCCCGCATGTCTTCGAGGGTGCGGACTGCGGCCTCATGGACACTGGCGATGACAAAGTCAGTGAGCGTTCGGCCCTGGAGTTCGGCGGCGCGTTGGAAAAGATCCTTCTGATCGGCTGAGATCCGCGCCTCGAGCCTTTCTTTGCGCGCTAATGTGCGCCTTTTCGCGGATACCTGTCCGGCTGCCATTGCCTTCATCCTTGTCACGCGTCTATTGTACGGCTTAGAGCCGGACGCAGCAAGGGGTTCCGCGCCGAGACGATTTCCCGTTCCGTCCGGTTCCCCTGACAGCCTAGCCGGCGCAAGGGTGAAGAAGCGAATGGACCAACCGCCTACCGACTCTGAACGTGCGCTGCCGCCCGGCTGGGCTTTGGTGCGCGTGGATCAGGCGGGCGAGGTACGGCTAGGCCGACAACGTTCGCCCGAGCAGGACTCGGGTGCGCATATGACCAAATATGTGCGCGCCGCCAATATAACGCCCGCCGGAATGAATCTTACAGACCTTCTGGAAATGAACTTTACGCCGGCGGAGCGTGAAGTATTTGGCCTGAAGGTTGGTGACGTCTTATTGACGGAGGCGTCGGGCAGCGCTTCCCAAGTCGGGCGATCGGCGATCTGGCGTGGCGAATTCGATCTCTGTTGCTTCCAGAATACCGTAATCCGGTTCCGGCCGCATCTGACGACCTCCGAGTATGCACTCGTCGTGTTCCGGCATTACGCGGCAGCTGGGGTTTTCGCAGGCGCAGCGCGAGGTGTCGGTATTCAGCATTTGGGCGGTTCGCGCCTTGCCGAACTCCCTTATCCATTGCCTCCGCTGGCTGAGCAGACGCGGATAACTGAGATCGCTGATATACGCTTGGCCGAGATCCGGGAGGCGGAGGCTCGCCTTAGATCCGCGCTTCACCATTTGAATGAGCAGGTGCGCGAAATTATGGCGACGGCAGTGGCTGGCGAGTTGGCGCCGCGATCGCCGCAAACGCCCGAGCCAGACCGCGCGCGCGGGTCATCCCGGTCAGGGCAGATCAATCTGTTCGAGGAAACACTGAACTTAGACGTCCCAGGTTTAGGCGCCACGGTGCCAGAGGGATGGCTGCGGCGTCGCGTTGATCACGTCGGAGAAGTTAGGCTTGGGCGCCAGCGGGCACCCAAGCATGAGCGGGGGCGCAATATGCGTCCCTACCTCCGGGTGGCGAATGTCTACGAAGACCGGATCGACACCTCCGACATCCTGCGCATGAACTTCGAGCCTGAAGAAGTCGCAATCTACGAACTGCAGGACGGCGATGTACTTCTCAATGAGGGGCAGAGCCCGGAACTGGTTGGTCGTCCGGCGATCTACCGTGGAGAGGTTCCGGGGGCTTGTTTTCAAAATACCCTGATCCGCTTTCGCGCGGGAGACGGGATTGAGCCGGAATACGCGCTGCTGGTTTTCCGCCATTACATGCATTCGGGGGTGTTTCGCGAGATTGCGCGCTGGTCGACAAACATCGCTCATTTGGGGCTGGAGCGGTTTCGAGCGCTTCCGTTTCCGATCCCGCCTCGTGACGAGCAACAGCGTATTGTCGCTGAGGCCCGCCGCCGCCTGGATGCGATAGCCGGCCAGACACGGGCCGTACAGGCCTCTCTTGCACGCCTGCCAGAATTTGAGCTGGAACTACTGGCAGCGGCGGTGGCGGGCGAGTTAACACCGCAAGATCCACATGACGAGCCGTCGAGCGAGCTTCTCCAGCGGCTGGGGCCGCCGCGGAAGACTCAGGCGACGTTATCAAGCCTGAGAGGTGATACCATGCCAAAGAGACGGCCTCGCCCGACGCGGCAAGCCGAACCAACGCCTGACCTAGCGGCGGTGTTGAAGGAAAACGGCGGGTCTTTGCCGCTGCCTGAGCTGTTTGCGCAAGCCGGATACAACCGCGATCTGCCCGAACACGTCGAGCTCTTCTATCTCGCTCTGCGTAACGCGCTCGGCGGCACAATTCGCTTGACGGGAGACGCCGCAGAGAACGCGGAGCTTGAGGTCGCTGATGCGGCTTGAAGCGGTCAGGATCGGCGCGTTCAAGAACCTACGAGATCTCTCTGTCGATTTCGACGAGGGATCACCTTACACGGTGCTTGTCGGTCAGAACGGAGCCGGGAAATCTAATCTGATTGAAGCATTGGCGCTGATCTTCCGCAATCTTGATCTCGATGTCGAAGCGCCGTTTGACTACGATCTGAAGTACGAGTGCCGCGGGAACCACATCGAAGTCCAGGGGAAGGCAGACGAGTTTCCGGCGTTTCGGATCAAGCGAACGAAGGAAACCGAGTATAGCGATCTTCCTCGCAAGACCTTCATGGCTGAGGATCGCGAGGGTCGTCCCCGTCATCGCCCTGCGTTCGTGTTTGGCTACTACTCGGGACCCAGCGATCGGCTCGCCACGATCTTCGAGAAGCACCGGGAGCGATTTTATAGCTGGATCATAAAATCACCGGAACAGCGCGGGAGGACGATCAGCGATCCCAACGCGTTGCGGCGCCTCTTCTATGCCCAAACGCTGCACGGACAGTTCGCCCTCATTGCGTTCTTCATGGAGGCCAGCGAGGCGTCCAGGGAAGATCGAGATTTCCTTCGCGAGCATCTTCAAATCCAAGGGTTAGATAGTGTGCTCTTTGCGCTGAAGGAGCCACCATGGAAGCGAAAAGGTGGGGATGCGCGGTTCTGGAACGCCGTCGGTGAAGTGCAGGAGTTTCTCAGTCGGCTATATCATCAGGCCATGCTTCCGCTGCGCATGACGCGGCGCATTCCGATCGACCTGACGAAGAACCCTATCGTCAAGAGTCTCTATCTTTTCCTGTCCAGTGCGGAGTCGCTCGCCGATGTATATCGGTCGTATGGTAATCAGTATGCCTTCTTCACAGCGCTGGAGAGTATGCACCTGTCGAAGGTGTTGGCCGAGGTCCGCACGCGCGTCAGGATGAGCGCCGGGGCTGGGGGTGGAAATGTCACTTATCGCGATCTAAGCGAGGGCGAGCAGCAATTGCTCCTGGTTCTCGGCTTGCTAAAATTCACGGCGCGGGATGAAGCCCTGTTCCTGCTTGACGAACCGGACACGCATCTCAATCCAGCCTGGAGCACACAGTACCTGACATTCCTCGACCGGTTCATTCGGGGACGCGATAGCTGTCATATCGTGATGTCTTCGCATGACCCGCTCGTGTTTGCCGGGCTTGAACGGGCTCAGGTGCGAATCTTCAGACGTGACGAGAAAGGCCGCGCTATCGCGGAACCGCCTGACCAGGATCCACGGGGCATGGGTGTCGCAGCGATCCTGACCAGTGATCTCTTTCGCCTCAAGACAACTCTCGACGTCAAGACACAGACTGACTTGGACCGTCAGCGCGTTCTCGGCATGAAGGAAGAACTGACGCCTGACGAAGCGGCGGAACTCGGTCGGATAAGGGATGATCTCCGCGGCCGTGGGTTCGATTTCACAATCCGTGACCCCCTTTATCAGGAGTTTCTGAAAGCATGGACAGCGCAGGAAGATCCATCCTGGCGCGAGGCCGTGGAGTTGACACCTAAGCAGCGCGAAGATCGCGGTAAGTTAGCAGCTCGGATCGTAGAAGAACTGCGCCGGGAAGTGGGTGCGTCCTGACAGCTATGCGGTTCATCGATCTTGAAGCCATCCTCCCGAAAATCCGGAACCTTCTAGCCGACTTACAGGTCGCGCAGGATGCTGCCCTTGCGGAGCCAAACGCGAAGCGACGCGCGCTCATTATTGATGCGAATCAACAACGTTGGACGGCCCTGCGGCAGGCGTTCGAAGAGGCGTCATTCGACAAGTGCTGGTACACGGAGTGCAGGAGCCCCGGCGCCGACAATGACATTGATCACTTCCGCCCAAAGGCAAAAGTGCGGGAGGACCGAGCTCACCCAGGGTATTACTGGCTGGCGTTCGATTGGAAAAACATGCGGCTGAGCTGCCAGCGTGCCAACCGGCCCCGCATTGCTCCGGGAGCCCGAGTAGCCGGTGGAAAGTCCACTCATTTTCCTCTCCTGGCGACCGGCGTTCGCGCTCGGACCCCCTGTGACGATCTGACCCTAGAGCATCCCGCGCTTCTCGATCCCACAGAACCAGGCGACCCTATCGTGTTGACGTTCAGGCCGAATGGCGAGATCGACGTGTCGCCGGATTTTAGGGGAAACGCTGTCGCTGTAGCCAAGGTCGAAGCGAGCCGGCTTGGCCTGCACCTGAATTGGCCGAAGTTCGTCGAGGGACGCCTGACACTCTACAATCTTGTGGAGCGGGCGGTGGAGCGTGGCCGCCGGGAGGCGCCTGTTAGTTTCGAAGGTTGGCCGATGGCCAATGACGCGTTCAAGGACGCCATTCGCGACCTTAAGGCATACATGGATCCGCGCGCCGAGTACTCCGCCGCGGCCAAGGTTTATGTCGAGTCGTTCAGGAATGTTTGGTGGATAAACGACGTGGTTCTAAGGCTTTGAAATGACGGATACAACTAACCGAGCATCAAACGCTCAGAGCTTGGTCCGAAAGCTCTGGCAGTATTGCAACGTCTTGCGAGACGACGGTCTTTCGTACCCAGACTATGTAGAGCAACTGACCTACCTGTTGTTCCTGAAGATGGCTGACGAACAAGCTGGGGGCGGTATCCCGGAGGACCATTCCTGGCGATCCTTGGTGCGCCTCGACACGTTGGAGATGCATGCGAATTACGGGCGTATCTTGGCCGCGCTTGGTGAGCACGGTGGTATGCTGGGGCTGATCTTCCGCAATGCAAAAAATAAGATCAGAGATCCGGCAAAGCTGCGCCTACTGATCGTCGATCTCATTGGTCAGACGGAGTGGACAGGGCTTTCCGACGATCTAAAGGGCGACGCCTATGAAGGCTTGCTCGAGAAAAACGCGCGCGATACCAAGAGTGGGGCGGGGCAGTACTTCACCCCACGCCCACTCATTGAAGCGATCGTTCAATGTGTGAACCCGCAGCTGGGCGAAGTGGTATGCGACCCGGCCTGCGGAACGGCCGGTTTCCTTTTGGCGGCTCATGATCACCTGCGGAAGAGCCATCCGAAAATGACTGCAGCACAGAAGAAGGCATTGGCCACAAAGTCCATTCGCGGTGTGGAGCTAGTCGAGGAAGTCGCGCGTCTCGCGACCATGAACCTTCTGCTGCACGGCGTCGGAGGTAACGCCGACGATGAGCTGCCGATCGCGTGCGAGGACAGCCTCAAGGCACCACCAGCTCGACAGGTTGACGTTGTGCTTACGAATCCCCCGTTTGGGGTCAAAGGCAGCGTGACCTATGCCCAGGGGAATTCGACACGTCCGGAGGACAGCCTGACGATCGTGCGATCCGATTTCTGGGTTCAGAGCGCGAATAAGCAACTTAACTTCATGCAGCACATCGTAGCGCTTCTGAAGCCGGGCGGACGGGCTGCGGTCGTCGTCCCGGACAATGTTTTGTTCGAGAGTGGTGCTGCAGCCTCTGTGCGTCGCCGATTGGTTGAGACCTGCCGTGTTCATACGGTTTTGAGACTGCCGCCCGGATTGTTCTATGCTGCGGGCGTGAAGTCGAACGTCATCTTCTTTGACAAACCGAAGAAGACGGGAGTGGTATCTACTCGAAGTCTGTGGATCTACGATCTCCGTTCCGAAAAGCGGTTCTCTCTCCGCACGAAACCACTACAGAGCGAGGATCTACGGGAATTCGTAGCACTGTACTCCGATCCCACTCGTGAGGACGGGGAGCGGCACCGTTCATTTGATGCCGCAGATGTGCTGAGCAATCCCGACTGCCGCTTGGATCTGACTTGGAGTGATCCCGCCACGCGATCCAGAGCACCCGGGTTGGCGCGCTTAGATGAGCTTGCCAGGCTGGTTGCCGATGACCTCCAGCGTGCGTTGGCGTTGATCGCCAAACCGCCGGCGTCATAATGTTCGTGCTGGCCGGCATCCACTGCCATGCGTGATATGGCTTGATGACGGTACTTCTTAAGGCCGCGTTGATGGCGTCGCTAGACGCTGCGAGGCGAGTAAATCGTTCGACAGCTCCGATAGTGGTGAGTCAGTATTTTTCGATGTCGGGCACGAAGCTGGCAAGCCCAGCGTGCGTCTGGCTGCTTTTGTTGCCAGCCGAGAAATTCGACAACGATACCGGTGCGCGCCGCCCTGATGACGCCCCATAGGCGCCGCTCGCCGGCGTCTGCATATCGCCTCGATCGCTCGGAACTGCGAACGGGCCTCCGCGTAGTAAGAGCGTAAGACGTCGACGCCAGCGCCGATCATCACCTGCCGCGCTATAGACCGCGCCGTCATTGCCCGTTACCAAGCCATCCTCTGGCATGGGGCCGTAATTGCTCGCGGCGAAATGCCACGCCCATCACCCCAGCGCCGTCCATATTGGCTCCGGCGATGCCCCCCACGTGCGTACCATGGGCGGAAATCTTGTCCATAGCGTTGATGATCCCCGGCCCTCGGCGAAGAAGGCATCACCGGCGTTCACCGGAAGGTAAGGATCGTATAAACTCGGGTGCCTGGGGTTGGGATACCGGGGCAACTCTGGATGCTCTGCCCAGACCGGCTGGTCCATTAAGTTATCTTCGCGCCTTGCCGGTCAAGCCCAAGCCATAGGCGAGGTCCGAGGTGATGGCTGAGAGCCCGACGTTGCCGTTGAATTCGACGTCATTGCGCCAACTCGACCGACATGCTTCCCCAGCATTGACTGCTTCCTCTCACTTTCCACCGACGCTCCAGTGAGCATCGCGCCGTTACCACTGTTTTTTTGAGATACTCGCCGAAAGTGCAGAAGCGGCGGCGATGCGCAGAGCTTTTGGTGCAAACGTCATGAAACATCATTCAGCGTCATTTCCGGCATCTTGCCAGAAATTGTAGAGGTACTGACCACGGCGCCTGATGGTGGGAATCTTGTCACGACAGTCGAAAATCGCTGTCAGCGCCGCCCGGTCGCGCTCGAACTGCGCTCCACCGAAGGGCGTCAGGGTCTTTGCCGACTGGCTGGCGGTCCACGCAAGTGCCCGTTCGCCTTCAACATCTTCAAGCCAAAGATCGGGGTCATCGTCAGGTGCGCTCAGTGTTGGACGGAAATCGAATTCGCTCATGTCCGGACAACCAGAGGAATCAAAGCGCAATGGCTTCCGTCTGCTCGGGAAGGCTCAGTGTTTGCGGTCACTGCGTGTTCGAAAATCGTAATCATCAGGCGGGTTTCTTCTCAGTGGGGCGGCGTTGCAGTGCTTTTGCGCATTGGACAGCATCTGTCGTGCCTACTGAGAAAATTGTTAGAACAATGCGGTCGCCCTGACAGCGTCGTGTCAGATATCCGACATCGTCGAGAATCCGACAACGAGCGCACCCCGTAATCGCCGGATCACCTCCGGCGCGATCGGTGACACCGTGCAGAACTCAGGCAGTGAGGCTCAGAATGAACTTGGTTACGCTCCAGCTCGCCGTCTCTGGCGGCGATATCTTGCACCCTACCTGCCTCCATACCGAGGCGATCTGGCCAGGGACGCTTTCGAAGCACCGCCTGAGGGCGCTCGAGTGCCTCAATGCTCTAAGTCTGGGCCAACACCCGCCCGCCCGTTTGTTTCCGCCGGAAAAACGCGGTCCCCGTCTAACCTTCGTTCTTCGTGCGCTCGACGGCTCGCTTGCCGGCGCGTCACATCGCGAGCTCGCCGAAGCGCTGATTGGTCACCGGCGCGTCCATGCCGACTGGAGGGATCCTCGCGATCATCTGCGCGACCGCATTCGCCGCGCCGTCTCTCGTGGTCGTGCGCTCATGAACGGAGGGTACAGAGATTTCTTCACTTGAAAAGTGACAGGTCCGCCCTGCGCGTCAGCAGGCGAACAGTTCGGAGCTAAACCGGTCACCACTTGTTCGCCCAGTCGACATGGCAGCGAACGGCGGTGCGCTCTGGTTCAAGCGTCGGTCGATGCCAACAGGCACGTTAGGCATTGTCCGATAGCCGACAATGTCGAGTACGCAACACAGAGGAAGCTGACTCTCGGGTGTTCTTGAACGCTTTTGGCTTGGCACGCCACATGCACGCTATTCAGAAAAACGCGCGGACTGAGTGGTCGCACCGCCACGAGAGCCGCTGACTTACGCCACCTCCCAAGGCGTACCCGGCCCGGCAGCGAGCTCAGTCTCCTGCCGGGCATGCCGTTCAGGTGTACGGCGTTAAGCACATGAAATAGCAATGTCCGTCTGAGAGATTGGGGGGATGACCATTTAAGAGGTGCCCGAGAGACTTAGGGCATCGGGCGAGCGCGATCACAGGAGCTGCCTCTCAATCAGGCGACCGGTTGCCATTCAGTCTGCCTATCGGTGATCCAGATTTGATGTCATCCCTGCCTGGAAAGGATCTGTTAACCAGCGTTCCTTGAGACTAGAACAAAACGTGATTCGACGAGTCGGTTAACGACTGGCGATTTGTTCTTACTTGTTCCGTCGCGAGCTTGGAGCAAGGAAAGGTGTTGAAAACAGGTGGGATGGATGGGCAAATCAGCCGCGCTAGCTCACCTTGGGTTCAACCTGATGAGGAGGTCAATCTATGAAAGTTCGGGTTAGACAGATAGGGCCAGCGACACACCCCAGCGAGGTTGTGGTTCTGTGGACACAACATCCGGCGCCGAACATTTGGTTGTGAATCAGCGTTCACTTACGGATGATAAATTAGAGATTGGCTATTCTATTAATAGCCGCGATTCGGACCTGCTTGTTGAGCTTCCACGAGAGACAATTAACGGCTCATGGAGAGTATGGGTGCCGCAAGCTCTGGTAGAATAGACATGGAGGGGCGGGATGATACTCACGGGGGTTGTCGTGTGAACTGGAACGAGACGGTCCTTGCGGAACTTCGTCTTCCGAACGAGGAGCACCCCGTTGGCTAGATCGACGTCGGAACGATCAAGCCTGACCACTTCGCCCGATCGCAGCCCCGAGCTCGCCAACAATCCGATCAGCGTCGCCATCGTCCGCCCTCTGAGAGGGGTGCTTGGCGAAATGCGGGCGCATGCGTCGATGAGCGACGCCAACTCAGCGTCGGTGAGAATACGCGGAGGCGTAATCGCTCTAGATCTGGGGAAAGCTCTGCGCTCCAAGGCCTTCGTTCGGACGTCATAGACGGCGAGATACTCGTAAAACCGGCGGAGCACGCCGTGGCGAGTGACGCGGCTGTTGGCGGCGCCGCCGAACGACAAGGCGAAATCCAGCGCCATCGTTCGAGTGGCGGGAGCATCGAGCTGAGCGCGCTCAACGTAGCGGACGAAAGCCCGCAACGTGCCGGCTTGCTTGCTGAAGGCGTAGCCGAGGGAGTGGCGCAACTCGATGTACCGCTCGGCCTTCTCGCCGAGGAATCGGGCGAACGCGGTCATGCGACGCCTCCCGGAAAGGGGAGTGCGACCTCGGCGATCTGCGAGGTCGCGACCTTTACGTACAGCGCCGTTGTATTGATGCTCTGGGCCCGAGAAGATCGGCGACCTCGTTGATCGGCCTTCGCTGCTTGACGAACTGGGTGGCAAGACAGTGGCGCAGGAGATGCGCACCTGCGACCCGCCGAGTTCAACCCCGCCATGTCGCAACCGCTTCCGCAAGATCCTCGAAACAGGCGACGCGCATTTGAATGCTGCCACGGGCGGCGTGAAGGACAGGAACAGATACGGACTATCCACCTTCGGTCGCGCGCGCAGGACGTAGTCGGCGAGCGCGGCGCCGGTCTCCTCGAACAGCGGCGCCACCCGATCCCGCTTGCCCTTGGTGCGCCGGACAGAAACCTCGCCAGCACGCCAGCCGATATCCTGCAGCTGAATGGCGCGTAAAGCCAGCTTGATTAAGTTGCTTGTTCCCAACCCCGCGTCGGAGAAAATGAGTGGCTGACAACAAACGCCAACACTACGTGCCAAAGTCAACTTTGCGCCACTTTGCTTCTGATCCGAACCGACATCCCAAGCCTCGGCAGATCAATCTGGTGAACATCGCAGCCGCCAAAGTTGTGCGCGGGGCATCTCTAAAGGAGCAATGCTACCAGGATTATTTCTACGGGAAGAACACTGCGATCGAGAAGGCGTTGGGGCAAGTCGAGGGGTACTTTTCGAGCTTGGTCCGCAAAATGATCGGCACGCGAGCAATCGACGAGCGAGATGGCTGGCATCTCGTCCAGATGGTCGCACTTCAGAAAGCCAGAACCTTGCGCGCCGAAGAAGAATTGAACGGCATGATGGAAAAGCTGATCAAGCTGTTTATGTACAATCGTGTCGACGAGTATGATCTTCGCAGATCCAGAATTAAGGTCAACGATGCGTCCAATCGCAACGTAGGGCACGCATTAGCGCTAAGCCCGCTGATGCTCGACCTTAAGCGATTTCTGCTCGCCAATGACACCGATGTCCCGTTCGTCATTGCCGACAATCCGGTTGTGACGACGAACTGGTTCGCCAGAATACATCACCCGCAACGCGCCATCGGACTCGCACGTTCTGGGCTCCAGATGCTTCTGCCGATATCACCTCGCTTCGCGTTGATGATGCATGACGGCAATGTCTATACAACCGACTCTCGGATCAATGTCATCTCCATTTCTCGAGCTGACGAGGTCACTGCTTTGAATGAGCTTCAGTGGTTGAATGCCCATAAGAACGTGTATTTTCCGCCCACCCTCGGCGTGGAGTTCTTGGAGGCGATGATGAATGTTTCGCGACCAGAGGGCGGTCTTTCTGATTTCCGGAGAATGGAACGGATTGGGGATGGCGACTCCTATCGTGCTAGCGACAAAGATGAGTTCTCTCCTCCGACAGATGGTGTGAAGTCAGAGCTTGTTGTTACATCGGCGAAAGCCCTCTCTAAAGACGTGCGGCTGCGGGCCGTTAGCATGCGAAACAAGCCGATTTTTCACGACGATGGGTCGCTTGGCTCTCCCCAGCGTGACCCAGCTTGGGAAGACATTGTCGGTGATTTCGCTCGCCGGGTGCTGGGGGGCGAAACGGACCTAACGCGTTTCTGGGATTTTGTGGAAGGGCATCCACTTGCATCATCTATTGGACCATGGCTCAGAAGAGCGAAACGGCAGTCAGATCTGCGGCGACAATGATGATTAGTGGCTTTTGCGATCGAAGGCGGTCAGGCTTGTCGTCGCCAAGCCGACAAGATGGGCCATGATGCATCGGCGGCAATGCCGCGATCCGGTTCGGGCCAAAAGCAGGCTAAGAGCTTCGATGTGGCGCAATCGCCACGAATATGACGGTTCAGAGCGACAGTTCCGTCTGGGTGCGAGGGCAGGTCGCGGGCCCGTCTCGGCTCAGTCGATCTGTGCCTGTGCGACATCAGGTGGTAGCGATTTCCCGACTGTCATCTTGACGGTGATCGTATGACGTGGAAGCACCGTAATGGTACCGGGCGCTTCGTGTCCCTCACCGGCCGTTGAAAGTTCGTCGATCAGCTCACGGACGGCTGTATCCCCGCGGTCACGGCCGTCTTGCTGAGGTAGGCTGAAGGCTGCAAGTCCTAGTGCAAGCACTAGGAGTAGCCCTGTGACGAAGCATCAGATTGAAGTGATCACGTCGGTCGAGCGGCGCCGGCGCTGGTCTTCGGGAGGAGAAGGAGCGGCTGGTCGCGGCGACGTTTGAGCCTGGGGCTAGTGTTTCCGAGACCGCGCGATCGGCTGGCATTCATGTGAGCCAGCTTTTCCGGTGGCGCAAGGAACTCTGCCAGATCTCCGCGCCGTCCGTGCCGCAACTCGTTGCCGTGGAAGTCGTCGAGGCGCTGCCAGCGCCGCAATCGCCAGCGCAGCCACCGCCGATCTCCAGACCGCGCAAGAAGAGCAGCATGGTGACGATCGAGCTTGGCGGCGCCCGCCGCCTGCGGGTCGAGAGTGATATCGATAGCGAGGCGCTCGGCCGGATCCTGGATGTGCTGGAGCGGCGATGATCCCGGTCCCGAACGGTGTGAAGGTCTGGCTCGCCACTGGCTATACGGATATGCGCAAGGGCTTCCCCGGCCTGTCGCTAATGGTGCAGGAGACATTGAAGCGCGATCCGCACACCGGTCACCTGTTCTGTTTCCGCGGGCGGCAGGGTGGCTTGATCAAGGTGATCTGGCATGACGGCCAGGGTGCCTGCCTGTTCACGAAGAAGCTCGAGCGTGGCCGGTTCATCTGGCCATCGGCCGATGGCACGGTGGTGATCACGCCCGCGCAGCTCGGCTATTTGCTTGTTTCATGATCCCGGTCCCGAGCCAAGTGCGGATCTGGTTGGCGGTCGGCCGGACCATTCACACGCACATTGTGAACTGGAAGTCCTGTAACTGACACTCCGCTCCAATATGTCTACGAAGACAGATGCGACTGGCGGAACCCGACCAGCGGATCCCGGGTGCTGGCTTATGCCGAGCCCTCCTACGACACTTTGAGCGGCGAGGCCTTCCTCAAACTGAAGGGCGAGGGATCGGCCTTTCAATCGCTGGATCCAGCCTCGAAGTTCGTTCTGGCTAAAAGGGTCGCGGTTGGTCCTACCCTCGGCACCGGGCTTCAGAATGTGCCGGCCAACCGGCGCTTCTATCCCGCGGCTGGTAGTTCGGTGCGCGGCTACAACTCTCAAGGCATAGGCCCGAAGGACGACACCGGCAAGCCGACGGGCGGCCTGTCCTTCTTCGAAACTTCGTTCGAGATGCGCATCGCCGTTACGGACAGGTTGGCATCGTGACCTTCGTCGATGCCGGCACGGTATCGAATATGTCGGTTCCCAACTTCTCCGACGTCAAGGTCGGCGCCGGTGTCGGCCTGCGCTATGTCACGCCCGTCGGGCCGCTGCGCATCGACGCCGCCATACCACTCCACCGCGACCCCGGCGATCGCAAGTATGGCATCTATGTCCGCTTCGGACAGGGGTTCTGAGCGATGAAGATATTGATGCGCATCTTCGCATTGTCCCTCTACGCTCTGCCCATCGAGGTCGCCCGGCCTATTGAGGCGCTCGTTGTGCTAAGCAGGAACGAGCGTGGACAAGACAACCTCGCCGGCATTATTTTCGCGTCTGGCTTCGAGCGACGAGCGCAAGATCACGGTCAGCGGCATCGGGGCGGCATCTGCTCGGGAGCGTTCAGAGTCGACCATTCGTGGTGCAGGACCGCGAGGGCGCCTGGCTGATGGCGCCTGGCTGATGGCGCTTGGGCGGAGGGGCAATCTCGTGCCCCAGATGCAGTGCATCTTCGGCGCGGCGGCGCCGCATTTTCTTCAATTCGAAGCATGTAGACTGCCGCATGCGAGCTTCTCGCGCATGCTGGTCAACCAGGAGGTGGAACTGTTGGTACGCGCTGGCGAGTATAGGAAAGGGGCCGATCCGCTCATCGATCCAGCAATCGCCAAGATAGATAAATCAGGTGCGAAGGTTCTTGCCAGCCGCCGAATCCAGCTCTTTGCGTGAATAAATTCGCCGCTATCGCAGTCGATCAAACGGCGATCGCCGGATCGTCCACCGCCGATGCCATTGGACAAAGGTCGACCGTGACATTCCCGCGCGGTAACCGTAATCACTCTCCTGTCCATGGCCGAGAGTCTCGATTAAAGAGCGGACCCTGGCGTCGGTGTAATCATTTACGAGAACCCTTCAATACGTTCGCGAACAATCGCGCGCATTTGCTCAGCCATCTTCGCGCCCTGAGAGCCGTCAGACAAAGGCGGCGGCAACTGGAGGTGATCGAGCGCGCGTGAGACGACGGCAACCAAGTCATCAATCGCCATGTCGGCAACCGCTGCCTTCAGACCCGCGGTGCTCGCAAAAGCCTTGAAGTCGGCGCGGCGCAGACGATCATCCTTGCCGTTCAGCTTGAGCGCCATCCGGTCTCTTTCGAGGCGTGGAAACACGCGAGTCGTGACCGCGTCGTAGAGCGGAGCCATGCGGACCGAGCTGAATTGTGTGCTGCCGGGCTCTGCGATTTTCAGCAGTGCCACGTTCTTCAGGTGCATGTCTCCATCGGCGATCAGCCAGGCGAACAAGGATCGCTTGAGGACAAGCAGCAGGTCCTCCTCGGGAGAGGTCGATAGCGGCCTTAGTGCCCGCGCGATGCGCTCCATCGTGCCGTCATATTTTGCTTCGGTGGCCACGCCCAGTACCGAGCAGAAGTCCTCAAGCGCGAGAAGGTGCTTTTCCTCGAGGCTCGTTCTGATGTCGAACCGCTCGACGAGCAGCGCCGGAGGCATCCCGTCAGGCATGGGGACTAGCGCTGTCGCGGGCGTCGTGAAACCGGCCGAGCGGCCCAAAGCGAGCGACTGCCATTCGATAACCGGCAGGGCTTCAAATCCACCTGTACCGGCAGGCTTGAGGATATGGGTGAACGGTTTGCCGGTACTGGGGGAGAGAGTACCGTCGGCATCGAGGAACATCGGCGCTTTGATCTGAACGCCTGATAAACGTGGCGTATCGGTACGCTCGAAAATCTCCGCCAGATTGCGCTCGAAGCTCTGCTCTAAATCGCCGCGGCCCGGCCCTACATACTGGCCAGTGAAGACTGAGTTTCTAGTGAAGCCATTGAGCCGGGTTAGTAGGATATCGGGCGGCAGGGCGGAGAGATCGCTCGCACGCTCGACGATGGTGATGTTCGACATGTAGCGTTTGCCCGAGCGCAGCATCGCTCGCTCGTCGCGGTCGTTCAACACTGACTCAAGCCAGCCTTCAGGCAGCAGCGAGAGGATGAAAGGAGGGAGCTTGCCCGGCGCGGTCTGGCGGATGAGCGCCGGGCCATTCTGATCGTCTGGATTCCAGCGCCACTCGAAACCATCATGTGTGAGCTTGCCCAGCGGAGCGCCGTGCCACGCTACGATCAGATCGAGCGCGGCTTCATTGCGCGCGGGCTCTGCGGTCACTGGACGGCGGAGGAGGAAGCGCTCGGCGTGCTCGCCTTCGCGATACCACTGGTTTTCTCGGGCAAGCGCCCATGTCGCGTCGGCAGCGCCCTGGGCGCTGCCGTATTCTTCTATGAGACGGTTCGCGATTGCCTCGCGCACTGTCTCGTCGATGGATGCCGCATGTTCGCTGCGCAGGCGGAAACCTTCGAGGAAGCGCTGGCGCATCGAGGAGACGTCAATCCGGAATTCTCCCATGCCATCATCGACAATCGCTTGAGCGACTGAGGGGTGGTCGGGAGCTGCGTTCTGAATGATTTCGAGCGAGCGCAAGCGAGTGCGCTGTATTCGCCGTCCGCTCAGGAACAGACGGCCATCGCGGGTCGGGCGGAGAAGGACAGCGCTCGCCGCCGAGAGGTAAGCGTTGGGATATAGGTACTTGGCGATGCGGACGGCGTGCTTGAGTACCGTGGCCTCAATGTTCTCCCCGGCATCGACGTAGATGCCGCGCATTAGCTGGACCAGCTTGCCCGTTTCAGCCCGATAGTGGCTCCGGGTTTTATCAATGTTTTCGCCGACGAGGTGAAGAGCCATCTTATAACTTTCGCGTATTTAAGATACGCTATAGTTAGCACAGACTCCTCCAACTTTCAAGAGATTCCAACTTTCGCGTGTTTTACATACGCGAAAGTTATAATACGTTCTCGGACGCTGCGGTCTCCGGCTCGGCAATCCATCGGAAGAACGCCCTCTTTGCAGGCTCCGATGGCGGCGCCGAACACTGGGCAGTCGTCGCCTCGCTGATCGAAACCTGCAAACTGAACGGCGTCGAGCCCCTCAGCTATCTCACCGATGTCCTCACCAGGATCGTCAATGGCCACCCGAACAGCCAGATCGACGACCTGCTGCCCTGGGCCTACCTCCCGGCTCCCGAACTCAGGGCCGTGGCCTGAGAACAGCGCTTACCAATCACCGCCGCAATGACCGTCTCCACCTGAAGGGCCCATGTGGCGTCCCGCTCGGGTTGCGGAGCCGCCCGTCAGCTCCCAATCGAGGGCTTCTATTCGGAGGCCGCAAGCAGGTTCTTCAGATGCCGCCCATGCAGAGATATTTCATTTCGAGGTAGTCTTCGAGCCCGTGGCGGGAACCCTCCCGCCCGATGCCGGACTGCTTCATGCCGCCAAAGGGCGCCGCTTCCGAAGACATACGCCCCGTGTTGATGCCAACCATGCCATATTCCAATGCCTCGGCCACGCGCCAGACACGCTTCAGGTTCGAGGCATAGAAATAAGCGGCGAGGCCGTAGATCGTGTCGTTGGCCTCACGCACAACCTGATCCGCATCGTCGAAGCGAATGATCGGCGCCAGCGGCCCGAAAGTCTCCTCTTGCGCAACCGCCATGATGCTGGAAATTTCAGTGAGGACTGTGGGTTCGAAGAAGGTGCCATCCTTGCCGATACGTTCGGCTCCGCATCGAATTGTCCCACCTTTGGCAACGGCATCTGCGATGTGGGACTCGATCTTGGCCAAAGCATGCATGTCGATGAGCGGTCCGACGTCCACTCCGGCAGCGAAGCCGTCGCCAACCGACAAGTGCCGGACTTTCTCCACGAACTTCTCGACGAACTCATCGTGAACGCTCGATTGGACGTAAAGACGGTTCGCTGAAACGCAAGTCTGGCCGGCGTTGCGGAACTTCGCCTGGATCGCGCCGTCGACCGCAGCGTCGATATCGGCGTCATCAAAGACGATGAAAGGGGCATTGCCTCCGAGCTCGAGGCTGACCTTTTTGATCTGGTCCGAGCACTGGCGCATGAGCAGCCGGCCAACCTCAGTCGAGCCTGTAAAACTGATCTTTCGCACCTTGGGATTGGAGCAGAGTTCGCGTCCAACGCCGTCACCTTCGGACGCATAGATCAGGTTGACGACGCCGTCTGGAAAGCCAGCTTGGTGCGCGAGGGCAAACATTGCACCTGCCACTAGCGGCGTCTGTTCAGCAGGTTTGAGCACGATCGCGCAGCCCGCCGCCAGGGCCGGCGAGATCTTGCGCGCCACCATCGACGCTGGGAAATTCCATGGCGTAATTGTGCCGACGACGCCGATCGGCTGCTTGATCACCATCATGCGACGGTCTGTCGACGGTGCGGGGATCGTCTCGCCATAGATGCGATTGGCTTCTTCGGCGTACCATTGCAGATATGCGGCCGCATGCGAAACCTCCGACTTGGCTTCGGCAAACGGCTTGCCCATCTCTGCAGTGAGTATGGCGGCAAGATCCCCAGCGTGGTCCATGATCAGCTGATGCCATCGCCACAGAACGTCGCTGCGTTCTCGGGCGGTCAGCGCCGCCCATCCAGGCTGCGCTACATAGGCCCTGTCGATCGCAGCGCGTGTCTCCGCCACCCCCATGTCGGGAAGTGATGCCAGCACTTCGCCGCTCGACGGGTTGAGGACGTCGAATGTCAGCTTGCTAACCGGCGTGCCGAGTGCCGGCAGGCGATCGATGGCGCCAAACAGGTCCGGGGATTTCAGGTGCCGGATCATCGGCAGGCACAGGGGCAATACCGGATTCCTCTCAAACGCGGCGGATGTGTATGTCGGCAGGGCGTCGGTGTGTACTCCGCACCTGCGGCTTCCTTATAGGGCCTCGGCCAGACGGCTGGTAGACCACTCCACTCAAGTTGAAAGGGAGAATTCCTGAACTCCTCTGGTCGATGGCTTGCGGGTGTCCCTTGCTCGATGCTTGGGCCGTTACAGTCGGACGTCGCTTCAACATGTCTCTGAGCGACAGCCACGTTCCCGGATACAGAGGAGCGCTGTCTCAATAGCGGCTCTAGAGGAACTCAGGATAAGGTTCTTGGTCGAGTTCGGCCTCAATCGCTGATTTCATAATTACGCCTCTCTTCGAAGTTTACGGACAACACGGAAGGCGGAACGGCGAAGGCGAAGCATTCACACGCACATTGTGAACTGGAAGTCCTGTAACTGACTTTGTCCGTGCTGCAGTAAAGCACGGCGCAAAGTCCAGGCCACTTTGCGCCGCTGTTCGTCGCGACGTCCGCAGCCCAATATCCGCAGCAGCCCGGAGGGCCTAAGCAGCGACGGTCTCTATCTGGTTTCGTTCCAAGCTTGCCGCGCATGCCGGATCAAGCGGAGATGCGATGGATAGGTCTTCTCGGGGGAAATCGTCAACAGACTAGGAAAACGGACGTCAGAGCCTCTTTCGCGCAGGGAAAGGTTCCGCCCCTGGGCAATGCCGCCGCTTCGCATTTGGCATCTATTTCTTCGCTCGAAGCAGACATGCCGAATGTCGGCAATCCGCCAATTTGTTCGGAAGGCAACCAGTGCCCGCCGAAAGAACGCCTATGCACCGCCCCTCCCAATCGACGCAAGGCACAACCCCGCAGCCAGGATCGCAGCCGTGCCCGCTCCCGCAATCCGCATCGAGGTATGCCCGAAATGCTGAGATCAAAATCGATCGTTCAAGTGGCACGTCTTTTGCTCTTAAGCATCTGATGATGAATACGATCCTACACATCAGGTTGTGCATAATGCAAGTTGTTTTTAGCGGTTTGAAATTCGCCGCCACACTGCATAACCGGCAGAATGTTCAATTGTTCGGGGCCGGCTGGAACTGGCGGCTTTTGATCCGTCCTCCTTCGACAGGGCAGCTCACCTCGTTGCCGATATACGAACAAGGATTTGTTCGATCGAGGGAGGGATCAACCAGCTCAAGCTGGCGACCTTCTACAAACTGCCAGATGCTTGATGATCGTCGATAGCGGCGGCGCGACCATCACGATGATCTCGTCCAGTCTGTCGCTCAAATGGCCGCGCCCGAGCTACAGCGGCGAGATGCTCTTGCCAAGGGACTTGCCCAGCCGCAGCATCAGCCTGCCGCCTTGGCAGCACTATTGCCCTAGGTTGTCCTAATGCCGGTGCATGGAAGGCAGACGGCAGTGGGCTGCGCATCAGGCGGCGTGCTATTGCAAATCGTGCTGTTGGCCGTGGTCTGCTCGACCGCGCTGGCCGCGCAATCAAGGTCCGCAGCCGCGTTCGAGCTGTTCGGCCTCAAGCTGTGGGAGCTTTCCAGCGACGAGGACGCCGACATCGTCGACCCGCTGCGCTACACGGTGACGATAGACGCGCCCGACGCTGACGAGGATCTCGCCGAGAAGCTCGAAAACGCCTCGGCGCTGAAAGCCGACGAGGAACACCCGGTATCAGGTTCGCTGGGTCTTTTGGCCAAGGCGCGCAGCGACCGTGAGCAACTTGTCGCCGCGTTTTACGCGGACGCGCTCTACGAGGGCGTCGTCACCATCACTATTCAGGGCAAGCCGCTCGACGATCTGCCGCCCGATGCCGAGTTTTCTGGCCCGCAGCCGATTCCGGTGGTGATCAACATTGCGGCCGGGCCGAAGTTCACGCTTGGCGACATCAGGCTGGAGGGCGATGCGGCGGGGCTGGCAAGTGCCGACTTCGGCCTGATCGCCGGCGGTGACGCCAGTTCGGGCGCCGTGCTCAAAGCCGAGGCGGCGATCGTGCGGGCACTCAAGCAAGAAGGCAGGCCGCTGGCCAAGGTGACGGGTCGCGAGATCGTCGCCGAGCACGCCGGTTCGACGCTCGACGTGACGCTCACCGTCGCGGCCGGGCCGGTCGCCGGCTATGGCGACACCACTGTCGAGGGCACAGAAAAGGTCGACCGCGACTTCACCGAGCATATGACCGGCCTGAAGCGCGGCCGCCAGTATTCGCCCGATGAGATCGACGATGCACGCGACCGGCTGCTCGGGCTCGAGGTCTTCAACAGCGTGACGGTGAAGGAAGCCGACGCGCTCGACTCCGAGGGCAATATCCCGATCGGTGTCGAGGTCAGCGAACGCAAGCCGCGCCATTTGGATCTCGGCGGCAGCTTGTCGAGCACCGATGGCCTGGACCTCAAAGGCAATTGGGAGCATCGCAATCTGTTTGACCCCGCCGAAAAGCTGCGCATCGATGGCAAGATCAGCGGCATCGGCAGCAACGACTTGAGCCAGCTCAATTACAGTGCCGGCGTCATGTTCGAAAAGCCGGGCGTGGTCGGGCCGGCGTCGAAATTCTTCGCCGGCGCCAACACCGTGCTGGAGCATCCCGACGCCTACGACCGTTTCTCGGTCAAGGGCAACACCGGCCTGTCGTATGACCTCGACCGGCAGCAGACGGTTTCGGCGGAAGTCGCGCTCGACTATTCGAAGATCACCGATTCCTTCGGCAAGCACACTTTTCTGATCGCCAGCATTCCGCTGCGCTATGTCTACGACAACCGCGACAACCGGCTAAACCCGACGACCGGATTCAGGGCGCTGGCCTATGCCGAGCCGAGCTACGACATTTTGAACGGTGCCGCCTTCGTCAAGCTTAGGGGCGAAGGATCGGCCTATCAGTCGCTCGACACGGCCTCGAAGTTCGTCTTGGCCGAACGTGTCGCCATCGGCTCGATCATCGGCGCCGGCCTTCAGGATGTTCCGGCCGACCGGCGCTTCTATTCCGGCGGCGGCGGCTCGGTGCGCGGTTATGCCTATCAGGGCATCGGTCCGAAGGACGCCGACGGAGAGCCGATCGGCGGGCTGTCCTTCTTCGAGACCTCGTTCGAGATGCGCATCGCCATCACCGACACGATCGGCGTCGTGCCGTTCGTCGATGCCGGCACCGTCTCGACCAATCAATTCCCGGATTTTTCCGGCATGAAGGTCGGCGCCGGCGTCGGCTTGCGCTATATTACGCCGTTCGGACCGTTGCGCATCGATGCAGCGGTGCCGCTCAACCCGGATCCCGACGACCCGGATTTCGGCATCTATGCCGGCATCGGCCAGGCGTTCTGATGACAATGTTCAAGCGCATCCTTCGCATTGTCCTTTTCACGCTGCTCATCGTGGTGGCGGCGGTGGTCGGTGCGCTCGTCGTGCTGACCAAGACCGAGCGCGGCCGCGACAATCTCGCCGGCATCATCTCGACCATGGCGTCGACCGATGACCAGAAGGTCAGGGTCAGCGGCATCGACGGCATCTGGTCCGGTGCGCTGACTATCGATCATGTGGTGCTGGAGGATCGCCAGGGCGCCTGGCTGGTGGCGCGCAAGGTGGCCGTCGACTGGTCGCCGCTGGCGCTTCTGTCGAAAAACTTCAGCGCCGGCCGCATCGGCGCCGATCGCATCGAGCTGGCGCGGCTGCCGGTGGCCGGCACCCAGCCGAGGCAAGGTGGCGCCACCACCCTGCCGGTGTCGCTCGACATCAAGCAGATCGACCTGCCGGAAATCGCGCTCGGGCAGGCGCTGGCCGGCAGCGGTATCGCCGAGCTCGCCGCCAAGGGATCGTTCAAGGCCGACGCGGCGCCATTGGCGCTCGCAACCAGCCTCAACATCACCCGCCGCGACGGCAAGCAAGGCAAGCTCGACGCCAGCATCCATTTCGCGCCCGCCGACAACAAGCTCGACCTCGATCTGAAGGCGTCGGAGCCGGCCGGCGGCATCATCGCCAATCTGCTCAAATTGCCGGATGCGCCGCCGGTCAACATCGTCGTCACCGGCACCGGGCCGGTCGCCAATTGGAGCGGCATCGGCACCTTCGTCGTCGACGGCCAGATCGTCACCCAGCTCACCGGTCGCCACCAGCTCACCGACAAGGGCAACTATGTCGAGGCCAATGGCGATGGCGACTTCCAGCGCTTCTTGCCCGACAATCTGAAATCCTTGTTTGCCGGCAAGACCAGCTTCGACCTCGCCGGAACCGCGATCGTGACGGGCGGCGTCGAGGTCGAGCGCGCCAGCATCGACAGCGATGCCGTGCATGGCACCGCCGCGGGCATCATCGACCCCAACGGCGCCAGCGACCTTTCGGTGGAACTCGCCGCCAAGGGTCCACCAATCGTGCTCAGCCTCGGCAGCACGGTGCACCCGATAACCGCGGCGATCAAGGATGCGACGGCCCGCGCCTTCGGCGACGGCAAGGCGCCGATGGTGGATATCGGCGCGTCGCTGGTCTCGGTGGTGGCGGGCGGCACGCGGGTGGACGATCTGATCGGGCAAGTGCATTCTGATGGTTTCGACATCCAGAACCGTAGCGGGCCTGTCACCATCAAGCTGACGGCGGCCGGCCTGAACACCGACGTTGCGACTTTGGCGCCGCTGGTAACGGGCAGGGTCTGCGCCGGTCTCGCCGGTTCGGTCAGCAAGGACCAGGTCGTCGTCGACGAAGGCACGCTGCGCAGCGACGCACTCAATGCGTCCGTAACAGCCACAGTAGCGCTGGCCGATCTGTCGATGACGCTCAAGATGAATGCCGACGCGGCTTCGACGGCGCTGCCGTCGCAGATCAGCTCGGTTCTCGGCCAGCGCGTGCAGTTTTCCGCAACCGCCACACGCGACCCGGACGGTGCGTTCACCGCCAACGCATTGCAACTCACCTCAGGCACGCTTAGCGCCAGCGGCACCGCCAGTGCGCAGGGCACCGATGTCCGCGCCGATATCAAAGGCACACTGGGCGATGTGTCGGTGCTGTCGCCGCTGGTCGGCGCCAAGGTCGGCGGTGCCGTCGGTTTCGCGCTGACCGCAAGCGGGGCGCGCAGCGCACCGGATTTCTCGGTTTCGGCCAACAGCGACAGCCTGACGGCGTCCGGCCATGCGGTGAAGCAGATCAAGCTGAGCGCGAGCGGCAAGGCCGATATCGCCAGTCCCGCCGCCGATGTCTCGCTGACCGGCTCGGTCGACGACCAGCCGCTCGACCTCAAGGCATCGCTGGTAACAACCGATGGCAAGCGCTCCATAAATGGACTTGCCGTCTCGTTAGCCGACAACAGGGTCTCCGGCGACCTCGGGCTCGACGACAACCTGCTGCCGCTCGGCACGTTGACCCTCGATGCCGCCGATATTGCTCCGCTGGCCAGACTTGCCGGCCAAACGGTAGCCGGCGACGTGCGCGGCACCATCCGCTTTGCGAATGACGACGGAGCGCCGACGGTCGCGATCGATGCGACGAGCACCGCAATTTCGCGCGGCGAACTGGCGGTGAAGACGATCGCCGTCAACGCGCTGGTCGCCAACTTTCTCAAGGCGCCGGCGATCTCCGGCACGATCAAGGCCGATACGGTCACATCAGGCGCCACCGTGATCAGCGGCATCGGTGTCGATTTGAAGCGCGACGGCGACTGGACCGGGTTTTCCGGCGGCGCCTCCGTCAAGGATATTCCGCTGAAGGCCGCCGGCCGGGTCAGGATCGCCAATGGCACGACGACGGTCGAGCTCACCTCCGGCGAGGCGACCATGCGCGGCATCAAGGCGGCCATTGCCCAGGCCTCGACCATCACCATCGCCAAGGGAGTGACCAGCCTCGACAGGCTGGTGCTCAACCTCGGCGGCGGCACGGCGACGGTCACGGCCAAGGCTGGGCAGGCGCTCGACCTCAACGCGACGCTGGCCCGCGTCCCGATCTCGATAGCCAACAGTTTTTCGCCGGGCCTTGATGCCGCCGATTCCATCTCGGGCACTGTGAAGGTGACGGGCGCGCCGGCCAATCCGGCCGTTGCCTTCAAGATCGACACTCAAGGTGTTCAGACGTCGCAGACCCGTGGTGCAGGTTTCGGCGGCATGGGCGTTTCATCCTCAGGTACGTGTGCGGGCAACAGACTGACCTTCGACGCCAACATGAGCGATGCCGCCGGTCTCGGCCTCAAGGGCGGCGGCACGATGATGACGTCAGGCGCGCCCACCCTTGATCTCAACTTTTTCGGCAAGGTGCCGTTCGCCTTCCTCACCAGGACACTCGCCGCGCAAGGCCTGTCCTTGAGCGGCACGGCCGACGTCAATTTGAAGGTGCGCGGCCCGGCGACGTCGCCGGTGATCACAGGCACGGTCCGCACCTCAGGCGCCCGCTTGATCGATGCACGCTCGGGACTTGCGATCAACGATATCACCGCCGATGTGGCGATCGGCGGTGGCGTCGCCAGGATCAACCGCCTGACCGGCAATTTGTCGACGCGCGGCAGCCTGTCGGCCAGCGGCACCGTCGGCATCAATCCGGCGCAAGGTTTTCCGGCCGACCTGTCGGTCAAGCTCGTCGACGGCCGCTACACCGACGGCAGGGTGGTCACCGCCAATCTCAGTGGCGACCTGACCATCAAGGGGCCACTCGCGTCGGCGCCGGTGATTTCGGGTACGATCAACCTGGCCAAGACCGTCATCACCGTTCCCGAAAAGCTGCCCGGCTCGCTGGCCGAGCTCAACGTCAAGCACAAGAATGCGCCGGCGGCCGTGCGCGCACAAGACAAGGCGTTGCGCCCGGCCGCTGCAAGCAGCGGTGGCGGCGGCAGCGGCCTCAACCTCGACGTCACGGTCAATGCGCCGAGCCAGATCTTCATCCAGGGCAGGGGTGTCGACGCCGAGCTCGGCGGCTCGCTACGGCTGACCGGCCCGGCATCGTCGCCGCAAGCGGTCGGCACCTTTACCTTGCAGCGCGGTCGGCTGACGATCCTCGCCAAGCGGCTGACCTTCACCGAAGGCACGGTCGGCTTTTCGGGGTCGCTGGTGCCTTATCTCAATCTCACAGCGACATCGACGACGAGCAGCGCCACCGTCACAATCGTGGTGTCGGGCGAGGCGACCAATCCGAAGTTCAACTTCTCGTCGGTGCCGGCGCTGCCGGAAGACGAGGTTCTGGCGCAACTGATTTTCGGCCGCTCGATGTCGAACCTGTCGCCGCTGCAGATCGCCCAGCTTGCCGAAGCCGCCGCGCAACTGGCCGGTATCGGCGGCTCGACCTCGCTGCTGCAGAACCTGCGCAGCGCGATCGGCATCGACGATCTCGAGGTGATCACCGACGAGGAGGGCGGCACCGCCGTCTCGGCGGGCAAGTATCTCAACGACCGCACCTATGTGACGATCCAGAAGGGCGACAGGCCGGGCTCGGGCAAGGCAACTGTCGATCTCGACGTCGGGCGCGGCGTCAAGCTGCGTGGCGAGACAACCGACGCCGGCGAAGCCAAGGGCGGTGTTTTCTACGAACGGGAATATTGAAACCGGCCGTTCGCGCAGAACAGTTGGTTGTCCGAAGAACGAGCGGCGCAGCGGCGAATGTCCCAGTTTAATCGCCCGCTGGGATTTCGGACGAAATCCCTGGCGCAGTAGCAAATTTGCGCCAAGACTGTCGTTATCGAACCGCCCTGCTTTCAAACATTGGCGCGAGCACGTCTATTGCCGTGGCGACCGATCCACCATTTCCCGGGAACTCGAAGGAAGGGTTCCTGGGCGCAAGTGGTAAGTGCGTTCACGCTCAGCGTACGATATCCGACAGTTTGTGTCAGCTTTTGAAGGCTAACGACACAGCCTTGTGTAGCCGGCGTCTTGGACGTTTAGCTAAGCCGCTGAAAGCAAATATACAATCCCTTCGTTGGCCCCGTCATCTTGATTGGCATGAATTTCGCTATGTGCCGTTGAGAGGGGCGGGAACTGCTTGCCAGGGAAGAGCGAAGAGATGGCTCGGCAAAATTGAAGGACGGGAGATCACGGATTTGTTGCGAATGAACACGTTGTCTGCTGGCGGCCATGCGTCTGCGGCTAGGGCCTGCGAAGGGTTTGAAGATGTGGCGAGGGACTGCAGTACGCCTGTCGATCGCACATGATCTGCTGGCGGCTCCAACAATGGGCGTTGCAGATACGCATACAGTTGGCTGCGGGTTTAGTGCTGTTGGTGTCGGCACTCTTCGTCAGCGCGATGACTGCGAACGGACAGGAGACCAGCTTTGTCGGCATTTATCAGGGTTCGGAGCTAACCGACGCCGCCAACCAACTGGGACAAGCCGGATACGCGCTGTCGGATGGCACCCAAGTGTCTTTCGACAAGTGGTACCATAGCAGCTGGATCGACATGCGATTTGAAATGTTGACGCAGCTGTCGGACGATTTCGGTCTCCTCTGGGGCGCGAGCACCGGCCAGCGTGCCGAAAAGGTGCGAATCCAGCCGGGTGTGAAACTCGGCTTTATTCTGCAAAAGCGACCGACACCGTCCACGGCACTTACCCTCACCGTCAGTTCAATTTTGGGCGGGGACCTGACGGAACGATCTTGCACGGCTGACTATGGCGCCGTCGGCGGGTTCCAGGCGGTGAATTGCCGTCTGGCCGCGTCGCAACTCCCGCCTGCGGACACTTTGAAGTACATGGCAAACATGAATCCAAGCCGATTGAATCTCGATCTCCGGTTCAGGGCTAAATTCTAGCGATGATGAAAGGCATAGGCGGTACATTTAGTTGATGAAGAACAATCCAAACAGGAAGTTTATTATGAACAAACCACAATTGTTTCCGGTAGTTTTCGTTGCCGGTCTTCTAGCGTGCCTGTTGGCGGCCCCCGGTTTCGCTGGTGATCTCGGTACCGAGGTAAGCGGCAAAGGAAGGACCGGTACTCCAGCCGCGGAAACCAGTAGCTCGGGCTGCCCACAAAATGCCGACGGCACCTTTTGCTGGATGAATCCCGATATTGGTGAAGCATGGGCATCGGGCTATACTGGTTCTGGGGTATCGGTGACCGTTGTAGACAGGTTCACAGGTGACGAGCAACAGATTGGGGACCTCGGCCATGGCCCCCGATGGCGGCTACATGGGCAGTGGGTCGCTCAAATGGCCGGCATGGTGGCGCCTGGCGCAAATATAATCGAGCTTGACAATTCGGAAGCAGATTCGCTCTTGCTGGAGGACGGGCTCAACGTCATTAATCTGAGCTATGCCATTGAGGAACCACTGAGCGGCTACCCGCTCGAGGAGCCGTACCTGCTCGAGGAGTCGATTGTCGATGCGGCTCGGGCGGGTGCTGCGGTCTTCACAAAGGCAGCCGGCAACGACTCCGTAGCAGTAGGTACCCCGGACGTCGAAGGGCGAATTGATTTCCTAGCTACCGACCTGATTGGGATGCAATCGACGATCTTTGTGGGTGCGCTCGAGCACAATGGCACTCCCGAAAACAAGGCAGGGCTGGCCGCATATTCGAATTATGCCGGCTCAAACCCGGAGGTGCAGAACCAGTTCCTGACTGTGGGTGTCGAGAGTGACAGGACTGGCTTATACGGAACGTCTCTCGCGGCACCTGTGGTTGCAGGCTATGCCGCTATCCTTGGCAGCAAGTTCACGTCCGCAACACCGACACAGCTTGGCAATCAGCTGCTGGATACAGCCAGGACCGACACGATCGTCAACTATAATGCGGCAACTTACGGTCGCGGGGAAGCCAGCCTTTCGAGGGCACTGGCACCCGTTTCGATCAGGTAGACGAGCACTCCGATTTGAGCAGCTAAACTTTCTGTGAGGCGTTGAGAGCCACAAATCGCCTCGCGGAATTCGCTTGGGCGCTGCGCTGGCGCGCCTGGAATTGAGCTTCCCCGCGCTGTTCGTGCGGCTGGAGGATCTGGCGCTGACCATCGCCGCGGAG
>SAQL01000004.1 GCA_004020645.1 Mesorhizobium sp.
AACCGTCTTGGCGCTGCGCGCCAATCCACCTTCTCCCACAAGGGGAGAAGGAAGAAGGGCCGGCGCCTACCGTGCATATTTCTTCGCACCGACCACGCAAAGCACGACGGCAGCAGTGACGGCGATCATGGCGGGACTGACCGGCTCGTGCAGCAGCGTTGCCGCCAGCCCAAGGCCGAAGAAAGGCTGGAGGAGCTGCAGTTGCCCGACCGCGGCGATGCCGCCTTGCGCCAGCCCGCGATACCAGAACACAAAACCGATCAGCATGCTGAACAGCGAGACATAGGCCAGGCCGATCCAGGCGGCCTTGCCGACGCTTTCCAGCGACGGTGGCATGGTGATGAGCGTCAGGGCCAGCATGACCGGCAGCGACAACACCAGCGCCCATGAGATCACCTGCCAGCCGCCGAGTTTGCGGGACAGCATGGCGCCTTCCGCATATCCCAGTCCGCACACGATAATTGCGGCCAGCATCAGCATGTCGCCAAGCAGCGAGGCCGTCACACCTTGCGTCACCGCAAAACCGGCAACAAGGGCGCTGCCGAGGCATGAAAACAGCCAGAAAGCCGGTTTGGGGCGATCGCCGCCGCGAATGACGCCGAAGATCGCGGTCGCCAGCGGCAGCAGGCCGATGAAGATGATGGAATGGGCCGAGGTGATGTGCTTGAGCGCCAGCGCGGTCAGCAGCGGAAAGCCGACCACGACGCCGAGCGCCACGATAGCCAGCGACAGCAGATCGCGCCGCTCTGGGCGCTTCTGGCGAAAAATGAGCAGGAGTGCGAGGCCGAGAATGCCTGCCGTGGCAGCACGGGCGACGGTTAGGAACGCCGGATCGAAATCCATCACCGCCACGCGTGTTGCCGGAAGCGATCCGCTGAAAATCAGGACGCCTACGAATCCGTTGATCCAGCCACCCGCCGCCTTGTCCATCGCACGCTCCTGATGTTCTCGCCCTCTATCGGGCCGGACATATGGCGCCACCAGAGACAATGAGGTACAGTTCGATAAAACTGTCATGGTAGGTGGAGCAGTACGGATGGACGAGCAGGCGATGGCAAGTGAGGGCAGCGGGACGCTTGTCGAAAGCGTCATGGCGACGATCAGGCACAGGATCGCCGCGCGCAGCCTGACACCGGGAACCCGACTGCCTTCGATCCGGGCTTTCGCGAAAACCATGCAGGTTTCCAAATCCACCGTGGTCGAGGCCTATGAACGTCTTGCGGCAGAAGGCATCATCCGCTCGCGTCCAGGTTCGGGTTTTTACGCCGCCGGACCGCTGGCTCCCTTGTCGCTGGCCGAGATCGGCCCCAGGCTTGACCGTGCCGTCGATCCGCTCTGGGTTTCGCGCCAGTCGCTGGAAGCCGGCGACAGCGTGCTCAAACCGGGCTGCGGCTGGCTGCCTGCCTCCTGGATGCCGGAGGCTGGATTGCGCCGGGCCCTGCGGACAATGGCACGCGGCGATGATGTCACGCTGACGGATTACGGCACTCCGCTCGGGCTGCCGCCGCTGCGTCATCTGCTCGCACGGCGCATGGCAGAGCACGGCATAGAGGCATCTCCCGACCAGATCATGCTGACGGAATCGGGCACCCAGGCCATCGACCTCCTCTGCCGGTTCCTGCTCGAGCCGGGCGACACGGTGCTGGTGGACGATCCCTGCTATTTCAACTTCCATGCCCTGTTGCGCGCTCACCGGGCCAAGGTGGTCGGCGTTCCCTATACGCCGTCGGGACCGGATATCGAGTTGTTCGCGCAGGCGCTGATCGAGCACCGGCCGCGCCTCTACATCACCAATTCCGCGCTTCACAATCCAACGGGTGCAATTCTGTCGCCGGTCGTCGCCCATCGATTGCTCAAGCTCGCCGACCAATCGGATCTGACGATCATCGAAGACGATATCTTTGCCGACTTCGAACACACGCACGCGCCCAGGCTGGCGGCGTTCGACGGTCTTGGTCGCGTCGTCCATATCGGCAGCTTCTCCAAGACGCTTTCAGCGTCGGCGCGCTGCGGCTTCATCGCGGCTCCGCGCGACTGGATGGAAGCGCTGACTGACCTCAAGATTGCCACGTCCTTCGGCAGCGGCAGGCTTGCCTCCGAACTGGTGCTGGCGCTGCTGAAGGACGGCAGCTATCGCAAGCATGTAGATTTGCTGCGCACGCGGCTTTCACGCGCCATGATTGAGACAAGCACCCGCCTGAGCGCGATCGGCATCATCCCGTGGATCGACCAGCCGGCCGGCATGTTCTTGTGGTGCAGCCTGCCGGAAGGCGTGGATGCTGCTGAAACAGCCCGCCGCGCCTTGTCGGCCAATGTCGTGCTGGCGCCCGGCAATGCGTTCAGCCTGTCCCAAACTGCCAGCCGTTTCCTGCGCTTCAACGTCGCGCAGTCGGCAGACGAGAGAATTTTCAGGACGCTCGAAGAGGCGATGTCGCGTTGATTTTCGCTGTCACGGAAATGCCAGGCCTTGGCGCTTCGCCCCTCACGCCCCTGCCCGCCTGCGCCGCCGCTCATAGAGCATAACCAGCGTTTCGGCGGTCAGCGCCGGCTTCTTCTCACCTTCGATCTCGACGGTGTTGGCCGCCTTCATCAGATACTGGCCGGGGCCTTTGTCCTCCATGGACAACAGCGTGATGCGCAGCCTGATGCGCGCGCCGGCCCTGACCGGCGCCAGGAACCGCACCTTGTCGAAGCCATAGTTGAAGACGGCTTGCGTGTTTTCGGGCACGATGCCCATGTCGAGCGCCAGCGCGCCGATGATCGACAGCGTTAGATAGCCATGCGCGATGGTGGCGCGGAACGGGCTCTGCCGCTTCGCCCGCTCTGGATCAACATGGATCCATTGGCGGTCGCCCGTGCATTCGGCGAACTGGTCGATGCGGCTCTGGTCGACCGTCGTCCACTCCGACACGCCAAGTTCCTGCCCAGTCATCGTCCTGAGCTGCTCGTAGGTCGGCGGCGTCCTCAGCCGTGTTTGCGTCATTCCTGCTTTCCCGATCGCTTGCCCTGCCTCCGGACCACGAACCGGCCGCCTCTGTCAATTCGCTCCGCGCCTTCCGCTGCGGTATCCCAGACCAGATCGCGTCGGTGCCGGTGTCCAGCGCCGAAACAGGTTCATCCGCGCAAGAGGACACTTGTGCGCCTCGCCAGCGCCAAGGATCAACAATACGGCTTTCAGGAGCCGGATAGACGGGAGAAAAGTCCGCCTGCTTTGGCTTGGGAACAGCTTACTTCTTATCGTAGCCGCTGCGAATTTCCTCCATCGCCTCCTTGATGCGGTCGCGCAGGATCTCGACCGATTCGGTGCCGGATTTCCTGGTCAGTTCGGCCACCTCGCCGGCATTCTTCAAGGCAGTCTCGAAGGATTTCCTGGCAAACGCGGCTTGCTTGGCCATCAACTCCCGAGGATCGCCCGGCGCCCGGTAGCTCTGCGCCATATCGGCGATTTCGTGCAGTGTGTCCTGCAGCATCTCGCGCTGTTTGGAGAGCAGCGACGACGCTCCGGCGGCACTCGCCCTGGCTGATTTTTCCAGTGCCTCGAGGTTCTTGCGATGATGGTTGAGGATCGCCTCGACATCGACGTTCGGCAGCTTCAGGTCGCGGCCGAACCTGCCGAAAATGTCCATGAAGGTGTCGGATTCCGGTCGCTTTGCCATGGTGGCGTCTCCCCTTTTGCTGCGAATGCGGCAGCTGAAGAGAACAATAGGGCACTGGAGCCTCACGGTCCATTCGGCCGCGCAACACATCGTGCCTCAGCCGACGAGGAACAGCCGTTCCACCGTATGGAGCACCACGCCGGCAAGGCCGCCGATGACCATGCCGTTGAAGCGGATATATTGCAGGTCCCTGCCGATGTTCATCTCGATCAGCCTGGTGAGTTGGGCAAGGTCCCAGCGCTTGACCTGATCGGCGATGAATTTCGACACGCCGCTCTTTTGGCTTTCGACGAAGGAAGACAGCGCCACGACGAAACCCTCAGCTAGAGGGTCTTCGGATTTCGATTCGTCCGATTGGCTGGCGCTTGCATTTCGGGGCTGGAGCCGGACAGCTGTCTGACGACGAACGCATAGAAGAGGAGGGATGATGCCGATCCCGCCCATCGGCCCCTTGTCAATTGCAGAATTCCAAGGCCGCCAAAGACGAGCGCAATAAAAGGATTCTTGAGAATTTGTAGCGCACCGAACGCATTCCAGAAGTTTTCAGTGGCGGGACCCAATCCATGGCCTCGCGTCGCCCGGTAGGCGGCCAGACCCAACAGGCCGATTACGGTCGCTCTGCCCCCTTCCAACGCGGGGTTCCTGTCGTCCGCCTTGCCTCCGCTCGGAACGGGCGGCTCTCGGCGAGGCGGCGGCGAAAATGTTTCCTGCAGGTCGAACACTTCGCCGTCGGCCGCAATTTTGCGAATCGAGGGCAAATCCGTCTTGTGCTCGATGATAAAGCTTCCGGTCATCGGGTTCGCCCTCAAACCGGCAATCTCCGGATAGTTCGAGAGCTTCTCGATTGCCGAGCGGAAATAGGCGACGTCGCCGCGGAAATCGGAAACTTTCACCCGAAGGCGCCCCGACATGGTGTGTTCGACTGTCGCTTTGGGAAGCATGACTCGCCTGCTCGTTGGAACCCTGTTTGCGCCCCGATGCCAGCTGGTCTTTTCGCCGCACTCCTTTGTATTGCCTTCAGCCTCGCATATCGAGGAGTCTTGCACCAGAGCACTCTGCTCACTGATTATACAGGAGTCTCGGTATGCCGGCAGATTCGTCCTCTCCCCTTTCAATCTCCGAACAAGCCACTGACGCGAGCGCCGGGGATGACAAAATCGCCATCCGGCGCCAGCGTCGCAACCGCGCCTTCGCTAACGGTCTCCTTGGCTCAATGGCAGCAATCGTCGTAGGCACGCATTGGGTCGATAATCCGGGCTTCGCCACATTGCTGCTGCGGTCAGGCGCCGAGGCTGGCCTGGTCGGGGGGCTGGCGGACTGGTTTGCCGTCACGGCGCTGTTTCGCCACCCTTTAGGTGTCCCGATTCCGCATACCGCTATCATCCCAAACAGCAGGGATCGCATTGCCACAACCCTCGGGCGCTTCATCGAGCGGCATTTCCTCACGGCGGACACTGTCCTTGCCAAGTTGCGCAGTGTTGGTGTCGGACACCGCTTCGCCACCTGGATTGCTCTTCCTTCCAGTGCCGATGCAATCGCAGATACGATCGTCGACGCACTACCATACCTGATCCGATCTGCGGGAAGCCCCGACCTGCTGAATTTCGCCCATCGCACGCTTGGTGAGCAGCTTCGGCAAGCCGACTTTACGCCTGTCCTCGGCCGCGTTCTTCATGCGCTGACGGTCAGCGGAGAAGCCGACGTCGTATTCGACCGCGCCATCCAAGTTGCCGAAAAATTACTCCAGGAGAACAGCGGTCAGATCGAAAAACTTGTGCAGGAACGCAGTCGCTGGTGGATTCCGAAAGCCATAGACCGTCGGATAGCTGCTGCGCTTATTTCAGGTGTGATCGAAGTATTGCACAAGCTGCAGGAGCCTGAAGGTGACGCGCGGCTGAAATTCCGGAAAGCAATTTTGGACCTTATTCACACCCTGCAAACGTCTCCCGAGCAGCGGGAGCAGATAAATGCAGCCAAAAACCGTTTGCTCGAGCATCCCGGCATTCAGGCATGGCTCGGTTCAATCTGGACCGAGCTGTCAGAGCTTGCCCTACAGGATTTGCAAACGCCCTCGTCGAAGACGCGCGCCAGCCTTCAACATGGGCTTTCCCTGTTCGGACAGGCGCTTGCAACCGATGAGGCAATGCAGAAACACCTCGACTCTGCGCTGGAACGCTTGGCGCTTTACATCGTCACGTGGCGCAGCGAGATCAGCTCCTTCTTCAGCGACGTCGTCAGGAACTGGGACACGAAAGCTCTATCGGACCGCCTCGAACTGGTTGTCGGGAGCGATCTCCAATACATCCGCATGAATGGAACCATCGTAGGCGCGCTCGTCGGATGCCTCCTCTATCTCGGGACATGGGCGATTTCCTAAGAAATCGCGCCGCCAACAAGGCCCGCGACTGTCATCAAGCTTTTGTGAAAATCTCCTATCTCGCTCGCGAATGGCCGCCTTGGTGGCATGAAAGTGAGCGAATCGAGATGCCTGTTCAAAAAACCGCCCGTGTCGTTCACCGCACAGCGGGCCGTCTACGGATCAAAATTCCCGCTGCGCGCTATCAGGTCGCGTTTTTCGCCAATCTGCAGCGAGAGCTTCTCGGTGCGGAGGGCATATCCAGCGTGACCGTCAATCCCACGGCCGCGAGCCTGGTGATCGTGCACGATAACAGTGTCGATCCGTTGGCTGCCTGCCGCGGCATTCCGTATCTGACGGTCGAATCGACTCTTCATCCGCTCGTCGTGGCGAATGGTCGGACTGAAGGTATGAGCGGGCGCGAACTGGACTTGGTGTTCCTGCTGGCAAAGTTTCTGCCTATCGTCTTCGCGAGGCATCCTGCTGCCCAACTGGCAGAGGTCCTGGCTGAACCGGTGCTTCGTGCAGTTGTCGGCACCATGATGCGGCCTCAGTCGCATCGATCGTCGACTGTGGCGCATGGGCAAGCCGAAGAACCTATGCCGATCGCAGCGTAGGGCCGCGGTGCAATTACACCTGTGCCGGAAGGTTCGTCTGCTCCTTCGCGCGCGTCCAGACCAACTCGCCGTCGACGGTATCACGTCGCGATTTCATCCATTCCATTGCCAGGAAAGGAAGAGTTCCACCGGCGAGCGTAATGATGGCGTCTGTTCCGGTGATCGGCGCTATACCGAGAAGCCTTCTGAAAAACGGTATTAAGAGGCAGCCGGCCTGAACGGCCATCGACCCACCAATGATCAGCGAGAGCGCGTGATTGGGCGGTCGCGGGCTGCGATCAAAGATGCTGTGCCTATCGGAACGCGATGTGATGGCATGAAGAAGCTGGGCCATCACCAGGCTTTCGAAAGTCATGGTCCTCGTGATTGGAGAATCCAATCCATAGCGCGTGGCACCGAGAAGGCTCACCGCCATCGCTCCGCCGCTTATGATCGCAGACTGAGCGGCAAGCCGCCCGATTTCCCCGCGCCGCAATATCGCCGTGTGGTCTTCTTTCGGCGCCTGCCGAAGAATGTCTGGTTCAGGCGCCTCCATCGCCAGTCCGATGCCGGGCAGCACGTCCGAGATCAGGTTTATCCAGAGGAGCTGCATCGGCGAGAGCGGTGCTCCGATGCCGACCGAAGTACCCGCCAGAACCAGCAGCACCTCGCTGAGGTTAGTGCTGACCAGGTAGCGAATGGTCTTGCGAATATTGCGGTGGGTCGTGCGGCCTGTTTCGACGGCGGTGGCGAGACCGCCGAGACCACCGGTGTGGATGATGACATCCGCGACTTCCCTTGCGGCATTCATGCTCTGCTGCTGGCCAATCGCAACGCCCACGTCTGCAGCCTTCAACGCAGGGCCGTCATTCACTCCGTCACCAACCATTGCGACGGTTACACCTGCTTCCTGAAGAGAGCGAACGATTTGAAGCTTTTGCGCCGGGCTGACCCGACTGAACGCATGCGCGCGCCGAGCGGTCTGGGCAAGCTCGCCCGAAGACATGCCTTCGAGGTCCGCGCCATCGACAATCTCCACCTCGCCTCGACCGTTCAGCCCGACAAGCTCGCTAACGGCAGCCGCCGTTGCCTTCTGATCACCCGTGAGCATAATCGTCTGAATGCCGGCCTCGTGCAGCTGGCTCAGCAGTTCGCTGGTACCCGGACGCACCTGATCCGCCATCCCAACAAGCCCGAGCCAGGCAAGATCTCGACCATTATGCCCATTCGGCTTGGAACCCGTGGCCTGTCCACGCGCGACACCCAGTACGCGAAGAGCCTGAGATGCCATTTCGAGATTGACTTTCCCGATGGCGGCGCGCCGTTCCGGAGTGAGTTCTCGCTCGGTGCCGTCCGGCAAGATTTCGATGCGGCAACGCGCCAGGACCTCCTTCGGGCTCCCTTTCATGGCGGTCAGCGTCCCACCTTCCATTGCATGTTGCGTCACCATGAAGCGATACGTTTCGCTCCTGCGCTGCACGGATATCCGTGCAAAGCGCTTACGCAGAGATGCAACGTCCACGCCACGGTCGAGAGCGGCCTGGACGAGGCAGCCGTCGGTAGGCGAGCCGTTCAAACGCAATCCTTCTTCCGTCTGAACAATCTCGGCATCGTTGCACAGGCAGCACACTTCCAGCAGATTGCGCAACGCGTTCTGCGCGCCCCAATCCTCATTGATCGAGTAGGCATTGTCGCCAATCCTGATCGTATCGACATCGATGTGGCCGAGGGTCAGCGTTCCCGTCTTGTCGAAGCAAACGACCCTCGCTGCCGCAAGCGTCTCGACAGCATCCAGCTTGCGGATCAGAACACCTTCACGACGCAGTTTCTCGATGCCAAGAGCAAAGGTGGTCGTCGCCACCATCGGCAGACCTTCAGGGACTGCTGCGACGGCAACAGACATCGCCGAGCGGGCCATCTGGAGAAGACCGATGCCGCGCAGCCAGCCTAGAGAGAAAAGGACTGCGCAAGTGCCCAATGTCAGCCAGCCAAGCCGCTGTCCGAGGTTCTTGAGCTCCCTTTGGAGCGGCGTTTCAGGGGCGAAGGTTGCGCCGACCAGCCGCTGTATTCGTCCCGCTTGCGTGAGCGAACCTGTTGCCACCACGATCGCGCGCCCGCCGCCTCCAGTCACGATCGTTCCGCGATAGATCATGTTTGAACGGGACCCAAGAGGAACGTTCACCCGTTCGATAGCACCGACAGTCTTCTGAATGGGTGCGCTTTCGCCCGTCAGCAGGGCTTCACTAATTGTCAAAGCCTCCTCACTCAGCAGACGCGCATCGGCCGGAACAACGTCTCCCCGTTGCACCGTAAGAACGTCCCCGGGAACGATCTGCTGAACTGGGACAGTGGCAATGACGCCTTCGCGCATAATCTGGGCGGTTTGGGGCCCCTTCCCTCCCAAACTTTGGATCGTCCGTTCCGCACGGCTTTCGGTTTGGTAGCCGATGACAGCGTTCAAGCCGACAACTGCGAGAATCACGGCAGCTTCGAATGCGCCGCCGGTCAGAATGGAGACCGATGCGGCACCAAGAAGCATCGCGACCGGCAAGCTTTGAAATTGGTCCGCAAGAATGCTCGCGCGCGACCGAGGCTGAATGTTTTCGAGGATGTTGGGGCCGGTGCTTGCCAACCGCCGCAGAGCTTCTTCTCCTGGCAGGCCGGCGTCTGCCGAAGCCTCCAGCTTGAAACACGATTGTTTTGGCGAAAGCGTATGCCACTCCGGCCCGGCATCGGGCATCTCGCCTGGTGCAATGATCTCACCTCGCAATAAAGCGGCGAGATAATCGATGATGGGATCAAGGCCTGACGTTACGTCAAATTGGACGACGACATTTCCGGTCAAATCGCTGGCGGTGATGCTGGAAACGCCAGGCGCCGCGTGGCCTCCCCGCTCCAGCAGAGTTTTGACTGAGCCTGAGCCTTGCAATCCGCCGATTTTCAGCCTGGCCCGACCCGGGACTGTATGGATCCGGGTAATGGGCACGGCGCTGCGCCCATTGGACGACTCGGGATTCCCCGACTCGGCGTGCATCCCACGGCACCCTTTAGCTGACTGTTGTACCGAACTCCACCGCAAGGGCCCGCTGGGCAAAACGACTGTGCCCGCGGTGGAATCCTTTGAGGCAACAAGTGGATGACCTGGCGTGATGCAAAGCCCTCACGCCAACCACGACCCGTTCAGACGACTATGATGCCTAGCTGCCGGGAGACTTTTCTGCAGCTTCGCTCTTCCGGGCGCGACGCGCGCCGGTTTCGCTCCTGCCTCCATTGTCCGTTTCCCTGGTCGCTTCAGCCATCTCTGTTCTGGCTTCAGCAACCAAGTCGGACGTCATTTATTCATCTCAGCAACGGCAACTCGGCCTTGGTCGTAAGCAACCAGACCGGCCTTGAGGACCGCTTTCGAAACAGGACGCAGCACGGATATGGCAAGCGGCGCCAAGAAGGCCGCACCCACTCCGAAGGCCAAACCCGTTGCTATGTTGCCGCCTTTAAATGCGTCTTCGAGTATCGCCATTGGACTTGCTCCTTGTTAGTGCCCCCATTCTTCCTACAGGTATCAACGAACCTCCCAAGACTCGCGAACCTCCCAAGACTCGAACCCCAAGACTTCAATTCGACAGCCGCATGTGGATGTCAGGATTGGTCAGCGGATTTCGGTTGCTCAACCGCAGCTTTACGCGCTTCTTCCACTTCAGCCCGAGCCTCGGCCATGACGTCGCCGGTTCGCTCATTGAGTTCGGCGAAGGCAACCCGCGCTTGATCGTAAGCCACCAATCCAGCCTTGATGGCCGATTTGGCAAATGGCTTGAGGATAGGCGCAAGCATGGGGGCAATGACGCCTGCTCCAATGCCAATCGCCAAACCCGTGACGATATTAGCACCCTTCAACAACGCCATGGTCCTACTCCCTGGAGCTTTGTCGTGACGCGACTGGAGCGCGTAAGGATGGTCCAACGATTTGCCACCGGGATGGTTCCCCGTGAATATCGAAAATTGTCATCAATTTGTCGCCCTCCCCTTACATTCAAGACGGTCTCTGCAACACGGTCTCTGCAGCGAGGGCGGCGACGAAGCCCAGCCAGGCAAAACGGCCCTCGAACGACTTGGCGAGGGCAAGATGAGGACACAGAGCCCAGCGCCGCGGTAGCCACGAACTTGGTGCGCCTGAGTGCTGAAAGCTTGCATCGTATCAGCATCGAATCGGACGGTGGTCATGGCGGGGCCGATTGTGACATGAGATCGCTGCTGATCGGTCTCGCGTCTATTATTACGACCACTTCCGGCCAAATGCCCGCCCACTGGCTGCCGCCTCACGCTTTCCGCGGTCACGCATGCAAAGTTGACGAGTTTATTCAGCTATTATGCGCTGCCAGTCTGGAATTATTCCAAGGTATAGGCCATATTAGGCTCAAGCTACTGCTTCGTGAGGACAAAATGCGGCTGACACGCCAGACCAACTACGCCATGCGCATCCTGATGTATTGCGCCGCGAATACCGATCGGCTGAGCCGCATCCCGGAGATCGCGGCCGCCTACTCGGTGTCCGAACTTTTTCTTTTCAAGATCCTGCAGCCTTTGGTCGAGCATGGTCTGGTCGAGACGGTGCGCGGCAGGAACGGCGGTGTCAGGCTCGGCCGCCCGGCCGAATCGATCTCCCTGTTCGACGTCGTGCGCGTGACCGAAGAGAGCTTCGCCATGGCCGAATGCTTTGAGAATGACGCCGCCGAATGTCCGCTGGTCGACAGTTGCTCACTGAATTCGGCGCTGCGCGAGGCGCTCAATGCGTTCTTCGCCGTCCTCGAGCGCTATACGATCGCCGACATGGTGGCGGCGCGCCCGAATGTGCGCCACCTGCTCGGCATCGACATGCTGGTGCAAAGGGCGCCGGCCGCCTGATCCGGGTCGCATCGCGGTTTGGCTAGGTCTGTTGAGATTCAGGTCAGGCCGAGCCAGAGTCGAAGACGGGCGCGAAGCGACCAAACAGGTGGGTTCCGAGAACCGGAACGGAGCGTACGTTTGGGTACGTGAGTACCGGAAGCGCAGGAAACCGCCATTTGCAGGCCGGCATCACCTGAATATCAATAGACCGACTGCGGCAGCACGAACGGCATGTCTCCAGCCGGCAGCACGCCGACCCTCAGCCGGCAATCGAATACTTTTTCGATCAGATCGTCGCTCAGCACGTCCTGCGGTGAGCCGGTGGCGGCAAGCCTGCCGCGGTGCATGACGAAGATCCGGTCGGCATACATCGCCGTCAAATTGAGGTCGTGCAGGACGGCCACCACGCCGCCGCCCCTTCTGGCGAAATCGCGGGCGATGTTCATGATGATCAATTGGTGCTTGATGTCGAGGCTGGAAACCGGCTCGTCGAGGAAGAGATAGCGCGGTTTGCCGTCGAGGACCGGCGCCCAGACCTGGCAGAGCACACGGGCGAGCTGCACGCGCTGCTGTTCGCCGCCCGAAAGCTCCTGGTAGAAGCGGCCGGCAAAGTCGTCGAGATCGACCCGCGCCAGCGCCCGTTCGGGCAGGCGCTCGTCCTCGCCGGGCAGCGCGCCCGAGCGCCCGCCGAGCAGACCGAGCCTGACGATCTCGCGCACCGTGAAGGGAAAGGACAGCGTCGTCGCCTGCGGCAGGACGGCGCGCAGCATGGCTGCCTCGACCGGCTTTATTACCAACAGGTCACGGCCGTTGATGGTGACCGCACCCGAATAGGGTAGGTCGCCGGATAGCGCCCTCAGGAAGGTCGTCTTGCCCGAACCGTTGGGGCCGACGATGACCGCGATTTCGCCGGGCTGCATGTCGAAATCGACATTGGCGACGATGCCCTTGCCGCCGATCGCCACCGAGACATCCCGCGCTTCGATCATGCCAGCACTTCGATCATGAAAAGCCCTCTCATAGGTCGATGACGCCACGCTTGCGCAGCAGGATCCAGAGGAAGAACGGAGCGCCGGCGATCGCGGTGACGATGCCGATCGGCAGCTCGGCCGGCGCCACGATGGTGCGGGCGACGGCATCGGCCAACAGCAGCAAGCAAGCGCCAAGCAGGGCCGAGGCCGGCAGCAAATAACGATTGTCCGGGCCGATAGCCAGTCGCAGCAGATGCGGCACGACGATGCCGACAAAGCCGATGCCGCCGCTGACCGCAACAGACGCCCCGACCGCCGCCGAAACGCCGACAATTGCAGTGTATTTCAGCCGCTGCACCGGAATGCCGAGATGGCCGGCGGTGGCTTCGCCCAGCGCCAGCGCGTTGAGGCCGCGCGCCAGGAACGGCATCGCCGCCAGCGCCAGCACGATCACAGGCCCGACGGAACCGATCTTCTGCCAGGTCGCGCCGGCGAGCGAGCCGAGCTGCCAGAAGGTCAGGTCGCGCAACTGCCGGTCGTCGGCCATGAAGATCAGGATACCGGTCAGCGCCATAGCAAGGGCCGCCAGCGCAATCCCGGCAAGCAGCATGGTGGCGACCGAGGTTCGGCCGTGCCTGGTGGCGACCTGATAGAGCACCAATGTCGTCGCCAGCCCGCCGCAGAACGCCGCCAGCGGCAGAGCGAGCGTTCCCAGCACCGAAATTACCGGCGCCAGCACCGTTGCGCCAAGCACGATGACGGCCACCGCGCCGAGGCTCGCTCCGGCCGAAACGCCGATGAGGCCGGGGTCTGCCAGCGGGTTGCGGAACAGCCCCTGCATCACCGCGCCGGAGACGGCAAGTGCGGCGCCAATCAGCACACCGAGGATGACGCGCGGCAGGCGGATGTCGTAGACGATCAGGCGGTCGCGCGCGCTCAGCGCCTCATTGCCGGGTGCTGCACCCAACAGCCAATCGCCAGCGACGCTGACGGCCGAGGCATCGGATGCGCCTGAGGTCAGCGACAACAGGACGGCAACGGCAAGTCCCAGGCACAAAAGCAGGATGGCGATACGCGCGCGCCCCGAACGGTCGCCGTCGGATGCTGTCACCATAGTGCCCGCACCAGCGATCGATTGATCCACCATTGGGCGCCCGCTCAGTCCGCGGCCTGCCCGCCATAAAGCGAGGCGGCAAGGTCGTGGATGACGTCGGCCGTGCGCGGCCCGAAGCCGAGCAGATAACCGCCATCCATGCGGACCACCTTGCGCGCGGCACCCGCCGGTGTCGACAAAATGGCCGGGTTCGCGAACAATTCATCATCCGATGCGGCAGGGCCGGCATTGTTCATCATCAGGATCACGTCGGACCTGGCGGTGATAACGGCCTCGTCGGACAATTGCTTGTAGCCGGAGAAGCCCTCGACCGCGTTGACACCGCCCGAAAGCTTGATGATGCCGTCGGCGGCAGTGTCACTGCCGGAAGCGAGGATCTTGCCGCCCTGCATCGACAGCACGAACAGGACGCGCTTGCGCTCCTTGATCGAGGCGGTCTGCTTTTCGGCGGCCTTCAGCTTGGCGTCGATCTCGGCCGCCAGCGCATCGGCCTTGCCGTCGGCGCCGAGCGCCTTGCCGACGATGTGGATCTTTTCGAGAATGCCTTGGCGGTCGTAACGCTCGGGCACCTCGATGAACGGGACGCTCGTCTTCAGCACGTCGACGGCTTCCTTCGGGCCGCTGCCGTGCAGCGCCAGAATGCCCGACGGATTGACCGACAGCACACCTTCCGGCGACAGCTGGCGCATGTAGCCGACGTCAGGCAGCTTGAGCGCCGCCTCGGGATAACGGCTGGTCGAATCGCGAGCGACCAGCCGGTCCTCCTCGCCGAGCGCGAAGACGATCTCGGTGATCGAACCGCCGATCGCCGCTATCTTCGACGGATCCGCAAAAACCTCCGTGCCTTCGGTGGCGCGGGCCGGCAGCAATGCGGCAAAGGCCAGGGAAAGGCCGATCGCGGCCCCAAGCGGCATTCTGAAAGCACCCGCCCGTTTAAGCAAAGGAGCCATTGTCGTTGTCCTCAGGCTGCGGTCGGACTAGGAATGCGCGGCAGGGTCTCTGCCAGAAACCGCCAGTCTTCGCGCTCGCTTTCGCCTTCATGGCGCTTGCCGAAGAACTGGATGATCATCTTGCCGTCGGCGCCATAGGCTTCGAGAGACGTGACATAGCCGTCCTTGGTCGGTTTGCGCACGGCCCAGACCTCTTGGATGTGGTCGGTTCGCAGATGCAGGTGGAAGGTCTCGTCCAGCACGTTGATCCATGGCCCCATCGGCTTGATCGACTTGATCGGGCCCGAGTGGATCTGGATGCAGCCGCGATTGCCGACAAAGCACATGATCGGCATCTCGCCCTCGGCGGCATGATGGAACATGGCGCTGACGGCATCGCTGTCGAGCAACCAGGCGTAGTCCTGGCCAACCATGCGCATCGCCTGGCGGCGGTCGAGCTTCAGCGTCTTCAGCATGCCGAAGAACTGATGCACGTCGGTCAGCCGGCTCCAGCGGTCGCGCAGATCGTCGACATCAGCGGAAGCGTCGGAAGCCTCGGCCTCGTTTTCAAGCCCGCCTTCTGAAATCGCCCCCTCCTCTGAAATCGCGACGGCCGACTCCTGGTTCGGTGATACGAGTTCGGCCACCAGCTTCTGATAGGCATAGAGATTGGACGCGGGCCGCAGGTGCACCTTGTGCACCGCCTCGCCCGCCGCATCGAAGAACTGCAGGCTGCGCCTGATATCGCCGCCGTCGCGCTTTTCGACGGCAAAGCCGTGCTCCCAGACTTTCGGGAAGATGCGCAGGTCGATGTTCTCGCCAAGCACCATGGCATTGTGGTTGCCGGTGACCACCTTGTCGTAAACGCCGATCTTCTCGTGCACAGCGCTTTCGTTGCGGGTCAGCGCCATCACCTCGCCGACGGCTTCGAGGCCGGTCAGAAGATCGTTGACGCGCGGCTCGACACGGACGACGCCGTCGCCGCAATGCGCGGCAACCAGTTCGGCCTCCGAAATGCCAAGCTCGGCGGCGAGATCGCGCTCGCGCGTTTTCGGATTGTCTGCCCGCGCCCGCCGGATCTCGTGCGGCGCGGGCTTTACGCGCTGGTCCATATTTTTATTACCTACTTGTTGAGGATGAGCTTGCCCTGGCGGGTGATCTTCAGCCGGTAGAGCGCTCCGTGATGCTCGATGCCGATCTCGTGCTCGCCCTGGAACAGCGTGTTGCTGGACAGGGTCCTCACCGTCAACGGGATCCGATCGAAACGAGCCGAATTGTCGTCGGAACGGCGGACGCGATCGCGAAAGTCATTGGGACGAAAGTCACTGGGCCGAAAGTCTTTGGGCCGAAAGTCTTTGGGATTGTGCGTGTTCATCTGGTTCGATCCCTTTCCTGGGCCGGGCTTGGTCGGCTGGCTCGACGCTTGCGTGAAATGCCGATTCATTTCTTGACTTGAAATATCATGTTTATTAGTCAGTGCAATACAGGAGTAAGTTAGTCAAGATTTAAGACGCCGGACACGGCGAAAAATGCCAGCAAGCGCCAAGCCAGCCAGCATCGAACCTGGACTTTGGAGTTGGGGCATGGGGTTGGCGAATTGGGGACGGCTGGGGCTGGCGAATAGCAGCCCAGGTCCTTGGCATAGAGTTCCGGGGCATAGAGATCCGGCGCATCGAAGTCCGGCGCATCGATCAATGGCAAAGGGCATGGCCGTACTGCTGGCGGGTGCTGCGGCGATCGCGCTGCTCACCCCGTCGGCCAGTGCTCAGTCGGCCAATGCTCAACAGGCAGCCCAGCCGGCAACAGACCAGCAGCAGACCGAACAAGCGCAGGTGCCTGAAGAGGCTGCGCTGGCCCCCGCAGGCGCAACGCTGCTCGACCAGATCCTGGTCATCAGCCGCACCGGCGAGACGGCGATCGATTCCCTGGCCTCCGTCAGCCATGTTGATCAGGAGCAATTGGAACGCCGCATGGCGACGACGCCCAACGAAATGCTGTTGGGTGTGCCGGGTGTAGCGGTCCAGGCAGACGCAAGGCGCGTCAGCTCCAGCATCAACATCCGCGGCTTGCAGGACTTCGGCCGCGTTGCGGTGATCATCGACGGCGCGCGGCAAAATTTCCAGCGCTCCGACCACGGCACGCAATCCACCTTCTATATCGACCCGGAGCTCGTCAAATCCGTCGACGTGATCCGTGGCCCGGTCGCCAACACCTACGGCTCGGGCGCCATCGGCGGCGTCGTCCTGTTCGAGACCAAGGACGCGGAAGACTATCTTCGCGACGGCGAGACATGGGCGGCGTCCGCGACCGGGCGCTACGAGAGCAACGGCGAAGGCTGGACCACCAGCGCCGCCGGCGCCTACCGTTTCAACGAAAACTGGGATGTCCTCGGCAACATCGTCTACCGCGACTATGACGACTACAAGGATGGCGGCGGCGATACGGTGAACGGCACCGGCTTCGACGTTTTGAGCGGCCTTCTCAAGACGACCATCCGCCCCAGTGAAAACAGCGAACTGAAGCTGGGCTGGAATGGCACGAGCGACGGCTGGAACGAGGTCAGTGGCGGCACGCCGGTGAATGACGTCGACCTGGAGGCGAATACCTTCACGGCGCGCTACAACATCACCGACGAGGACAAGAGCTGGCTCGATCTCCACGTCAACGCCTCCTACAACAAGACCAAGCTGGAGATGACAAGCCTCGTTCCGCAAAACCGGTTTGATCCAGTCACCGGTCTTCCCATCGTCCTGCCGGCGGGTTCGATGTCGACTTTCGATGTCGGCACTTCGGGCATCGATATTTGGAACACCTCGCGGTTCGAGACCGCCGCCATTGCGCACGAGCTGACCTATGGTGGCGACTGGGTTGGCGACGACGTCGAAACGGGTGGCGCCGCAGGCGGCGACAGTTTCTATACCCCGTCGGGCAAGCGAAACGTTTCCGGCGCTTACATCCAGGACAAGCTCACCTGGGACTGGCTCGAGATTATCGCCGGGCTGCGCTACGACAGCTACAAGCTGGAAAGCGATGTCGGCGAAACCTCCGGCGACCGGCTGTCGCCGCGCATCACCGTCGGCGTCTCGCCGTTCGAAACCGTCAGCCTTTCGGGGCTGCAACTCTACGGCACCTATGCGGAGGGATATCGCTCCCCGTCGCTGTCGGAAACCCTCATCAGCGGCAATCATCCGGCAGGCGTCAGCTTTCCGTTTCTCCCCAATCCCGATCTGAAGCCTGAAATCGGCAAGACCGTCGAATTCGGTGTCAACTACAAGCACGACGACATCGTCGAAGCCGGCGACGCGTTTCGTTTCAAGGCGGCCTACTTCAACAACGACGTCGAAGACTACATCGACGGCGTCACCCTGTCGGCCTTCGATCCGACCAGCGGCTGCCCGTTCGGCCCCGGCATCCCGATCTGCTTCCAGTACCAGAATTTTGCAAAAGCCAAGATCCGCGGCTTCGAAATGGAAGGCATCTATGACGCCGGCTGGGGTTTCGCCGGACTTTCGGCCTCGATCATCGATGGCGACACCATCTCCTATGACGGCGAGCGCGCGGATCTTGTTACCGTCCCCTCTTCTCAGGTCACCGGGCAACTCGGCTTCCGCTTTCTGGAGGACAAGCTGACCGTCGGCGGCGAGGTGCAGTACAATGGCAAGCCGAAAGGCAACCCAGTGGCCAAGGACTACACGCTGGTCAATGTTTTCGCCAGCTACCGGGCGACCGACAATCTCAAGGTCGACTTCCGCGCCGACAATTTGTTCGATGTCAAATGCACCAACCCGTTGAATGCATCGGCCACGAGTGTAGTTTACGAGCCTGGCGTCACGCTCAAGCTGGCGGCGACAATGCGATTTGGAGGCTGACGACAATGACAAGCTTGACGGCATCGCTTCGCCTGCTGACCTCGGTGCTGGCCATGCCGCTTGCGATGGGTCCGGCGTGGGCGCAACAGTCTGCGCCGGCCCCTGCTCTCACGCTTGAACTCAATGGCGCACAACCCTCCGACAAGGGCTGCCGTCTGACCTTCGTGGTCAACAACACGCTCGGCGCCGATCTCTCGAAGGCGGCGTTCGAGATCGCGCTGTTCAACGAGGCCGGCGTCGTCGACCGGCTGACCGTGCTCGACTTCAAGGACCTGCCGGCTGGCAAGACCAAGGTGACGCGTTTCGATCTTGCCGGCGCCGACTGCGCCAAGGTCAGCCGCGTGCTGATCAACAGCGCGACCGAATGCGCCGGCACCGGCATCCAGCCGGACGCTTGCATGCGTGGACTGAAGACCGAGACCAAGACCGGCATCGCCTTCGGGGTCTGAGAAGACAGTGGGACTGGAGCCCGCACTAGCCCGAAACATAGTGGTGTGGCCCGCTGGCCGGCCTGTTGCCACTAGGGGGCAAATGATCTTGATTTGACAAGTCCGCGCCGGTCGCGGCAGGTCTCGTCGCGAGCCATGCAGAAAATTAGCCCCCTCCCCGACCCCAATGGCGAACTGACGATTGCGCCGACCGAGCCGCTTGCGCCGGTCCGACCGTCAGCCATGAGCCGCAAATGGACGGCAGCGATCATCGCCTCCTGCCTGTTTCACGTCGTTGTGGCGGCCGCTTTTCTCATCGCACCTGGCGGCACGTTCGATTCCAAGGATGCAATCCAGATGGAAGGCACCGATCAAACCGGCGCCAACGTGGTCGGCAGCGACTTGGATGGTCAAGCCCCGGGTGCGATGAACGTTACCTTGGTGCCCGACCCGCAGCCGGCCAAACCTGAGGTCAAGCCCGAGCCGCCTGCCGACCGGCCCACCGGGGACCGGCCCATCAGGGAAATGGCCGAGCAGCCCCCCGCGCCCTTGCCGCAGATTGTCAAACAACCCACCGCCGCGCCAGACATACTGATGGCCGACACCCCGCGCCTCGACGAGCAGAGCGTGGCTCCGAAGATTGAAACACCGGCAGAGCCGGCTGCTCCGGCGCAAAGCACCGAGGCGCCTCCTGCCGATATCGGACAGCCGCCGATCCCGACGCCAAGGCCGAGCGCGACACCAGGTCTTGGCGGAACCGGCGAAACGAACGAGGCCCGCGGCGCGGCGGATGGCGAGGAACGCGACGCGGTGACGTCCAGCACGGGCAAGAAGCAGGCAGCGGCAGGCAATGCGATAGAATCCCGCTACAGCGGTGAAGTTCAGAAGAAGCTTGCCCGCGCCAACCGTCGTGTCTCGAAATCGATACAAGCGAGCGCCCGCAACAATGCCAGGGTCGTTTTCGTTGTCATGGCCGACGGCAGCATCAGCGATATACAACTTGCCGAAAGCTCAGGTTCTGCGGAGCTTGATCAGTTCGCTTTGACGCTGGTGCGCAAGCAAGCACCGTTCCCTCCCATTCCAAGCGAAACTGGCAGGTCGAGTTGGGTGTTTAAAGCGCGGATCGGTCCGTTTTGAGGTCTTCGCCTCGTCGTTTCCATCTACCGTCACAGTTCGCCAATCCCGAAAGGACAGCCAATGTACATCGCCATGAACCGCTTCAAGGTCCAAAACGGCTCTGAGGACGCCTTTGAGGACGTCTGGAAAAACCGCGACTCGAGCCTTTCGGAGATGAAAGGTTTCAAGGAATTTCATCTGCTGCGCGGTCCGGTCAACGAGGCCGAAGGCTACACGCTGTTCGCCTCGCACACGGTTTGGGCGAGCCATGAGGATTTTGTCGCCTGGACCAAGTCCGAAAATTTCCGCGCCGCGCACCGCAATGCCGGGTCCACCAAGGTGCACTATCTCGGCCATCCGCAGTTCGAGGGCTTTTCGGTCGTCGAGGGCGCGTGAGTAGTCTCAGGCGACCCATGGTTCCCTTGGGCCTTTGCCGAACGATCGCCGCAGCGCTCTGACGAAATAGGCGCCGTCGGCAAAGCTGCCAATCTCCCCCTTGTGTCCCACGAGGGGGGGGAGATTGGCTGTCACCTCGGCATTCGCCAATCTCCTGCCCGCGATAAGCACAAGCCTGGCGGAATCCTACGCCGCGGCCAGCAGGCTGGCGTTGCCGCCCGCGGCCGTGGTGTCGACGCAGACGGCGCGCTCATGCGCATAGGCAGCCGGGTTGAGCACTTCGCTGACCAGCGGCACGATCGGGCCGGCGCGGTCGGCGATCACCTTGCGCACTATACGCGCGGCCTCGGGCGTGCCGGAAAAGGCGACGACATCGACACGCAGCGCGCGTGCCTCGACCGGGTCGGGCCGGCCGTCGATGGCCGCCAGCGGCAGGCCCTTGCCGGTCAGTGACGACAGTGCCGCCGGCGCACCGGGCGCGACGGCCAGCACCGCATTGCCGGCCGCCAGCGCCTGGATGGTCTGGGCAAGCAGCGTGTCGGCGTCCGGCCCCAGACAGAGCACGCGGCCCCGCGGCGACAGCGACAGCGTGTTGGCCTCGCCGGTCGGTCCGGGCAGATCGATCTGGCCGAAATCGATGCTGGCGGCGGCACCGATGGCCGCAGCACCCTTGCCGCGCAAATGCTTCCTCAGCACCGCCACCCGGTCCGCCCGCGTCGACCAGCCGCCCAGCGCCGGGTCCGGCAGATTGTCGGCGAGTTCGGTCGCCGTCACCTTGCGGCCGTCAAGAATAGGCGTGCCCGCCTGCGGCCCCTTGCGGAACCGCCTGAGATAGTGCGGCCCGCCAGCCTTCGGCCCAGTGCCGGAAAGCCCTTCGCCGCCGAACGGCTGCGAGCCGACGACGGCGCCGATCTGGTTGCGGTTGACATAGATGTTGCCGGAATGGATGCCGTCGACGAAATGCTGGGCACGGCCTTCGATGCGGGTGTGCAGGCCGAAGGTCAGGCCATAACCCTTGCGGTTGATCGCGGCGATGACCCCGTCGATATCGTCGGCGTCGAAGCTGGCGACATGCAGCACCGGCCCGAACACCTCGCGCTGCATGTCCTCGATGCCCTTAACCCGAAAGACATGCGGCGCGACGAAGCGGCCATCTTTCGGCGCTTCGAGTTTGGCGATCAGCCGGCCCTGCAGGCCCATGTCGGTGCAATAGTCGCGGATCGATTTTTGTGCCTCGTCGTCGATGACCGGGCCGACATCGGTCGATATCCGCCAGGGATCGCCGAGGCTGAGCGCTTCCATCGCGCCCTTCAGCATCTCCAGCATTTTTTTCTCGACGTCCTTCTGCACATAGAGCACGCGCAGTGCCGAGCAGCGCTGGCCGGCGCTCTGGAAGGCCGAGGCAAGAATGTCGCGCACCGCCTGCTCGGGAAGCGCGGTGGAATCGACGATCATGGCATTCAACCCGCCGGTCTCGGCGATCAGCATGGCGTCGGGCGCGGCGGTCTCGGCCAGTTGCTTTTCGATCAGCTTGGCGACCTCGGTCGAACCGGTGAAGCAGACGCCGGCAATGCGCGGGTCGGCGGTCAGCGGGCCACCGACCGAGGGACCGTCGCCGGGCAGAAGCTGGATGACGTCTTCCGGCACACCGGCCTCGCGCAGCAATTCGACGGCGCGGAAGGCAATCAGCGGCGTCTGTTCGGCCGGCTTGGCGATGACCGAATTGCCGGTGACGAGAGCTGCTGCGATCTGCCCGGTGAAGATGGCGAGCGGAAAATTCCACGGCGAGATGCAGGCGATCGCCCCGCGCGCTTCGGTGCCGATCTCGGCATTGGCCGCTTCGGCAGCGTAGTAGCGCAGGAAGTCGACCGCTTCGCGCACTTCGGCGACGCCGTCGGCCAGCGATTTGCCGGCCTCGCGGGCGGCGAGCGCGAAGAACTCGATGGCATTGGCCTCATAGAGGTCGGCGGCGCGATTGAGGATGGCGGCGCGCTCGGCGACAGGGCGTTTTGCCCATGCCGGCTGTGCCTCCACCGCGATGCGCACGGCGGTCGCGACCTGCTTGGCGGTGGCCTCGCTGACCGTGCCGACCACCTCGTCGGGCTTTGCCGGATTGACCACCGGACGTTGCTTGCCGTAGCCGGCGGCACGGGTGATCGGCTTGGCGTGCCAGCGGTCCGGCCCCGCGAATTCAGCCCTGGCCTTGTCGATCGCGGCCAGCGTCACCGGATCGGTGATGTCGAACCCCTTCGAGTTGCGGCGGGCAGCGCCGAAGATCGCCGACGGGCGGGGGATCGCCGGATTGGCGGCGGGACCCTGTTTCTCGACAGTCTCGAGCGGGTCGCGAGCAATATCCTCCGGCTCGACCTCCTCGTCGGTGAGTTGGTGGACGAAGGAGGAGTTGGCGCCGTTCTCCAAAAGCCGGCGGACCAGATAGGCAAGCAGGTCGGAATGCGCGCCGACCGGCGCATAGATGCGGCAGCGCGTACCCTCGGCGCGCCGCACCGTCTCATGCAGCGCCTCGCCCATGCCGTGCAGGCGCTGGAACTCGAAGGAATCGCGATCCCCGGCCATCGACAGGATGGCGGCGACGGTGTGGGCGTTGTGGGTGGCGAATTGCGGATAGATGCGGTCGGTCATCGACAGCAGCTTTTTCGCGCAGGCGAGGTAGGACACGTCGGTGTTGGCCTTGCGGGTGAAGACCGGATAGCCGTCGAGCCCGAGCGTCTGCGCCCGCTTGATCTCGGTATCCCAATAGGCGCCCTTGACCAGCCGCACCATGATGGTGCGGTCGTACTTCTTCGCCAGCGCATAGAGCCAGTCGATAACGAAGGCGGCGCGCGGACCATAAGCCTGGACGACGACGCCAAAACCGTCCCAGCCGGCGAGTTCCGGCTCGGCCAGCACCCGTTCGATGATTTCGAGCGACAGGTCGAGGCGGTCGGCTTCCTCGGCGTCGACGTTGAGGCCCATGCGCGAATGGCGCGCCGCCAGCGCCAGCGACAAAAGCCGCTCGGCCATCACAGGCAGCATGGTTTCCTTCTGCGTCACTTCGTAGCGCGGGTGCAGCGCCGAGAGCTTGACCGAGATGCCGTGGTTCTGGCGGATGTCGGGACCATTGGCGCCGGCATCGAGCGAGGAGATGGCGTCGGCATAGGCCTTGAGATAGCGCAAGGCGTCGGCCTCGGTGCGAGCCGCTTCGCCCAGCATATCGAAGGAATAGAGATAGCCTTTCTGGGTCATCGGCCGGCCGCGCTTGACGGCCTCGGCAATCGTGCGGCCGAGCACGAACTGCTCGCCCATTTCGCGCATGGCGGCGGCGACCGCCCTGCGGATGACCGGCTCGCCCAGCCGGCGCACCATGGCGCGCAGCGTGCCTTCGATGCCGTCCTCGCCTTCCTCGAGCACTCGACCGGTCAGCATCAGCGCCCAGGTCGACGCATTGACGAAAATCGAGCTCGAGCCGCCCGAATGCGCCGACCAGTCATGCGGCGCGATCTTGTCGGCGATGAGATCGTCCATCGTCTCGGTGTCGGGCACCCGAAGCAGCGCTTCGGCCAGGCACATCAGCGCCACGCCCTCCTTGGTGGAGAGGCCGTAGGCGGATAGGAAGACCTCCATCAACCGCGGATCGGACGAGCCGCGCACAGCCCGCACCAGATCGGCGGCGCGGGCCGAGATTGCCCTCCGCTCTTTCTCCGAAAGCTCTGTCGCCTCGGCCAGCCGCTTCACGGCCTCGTCTTCGTCAGGCAAATAATTGGCACGGATCTGCTGGCGGATGGCATCGAGCGCTGGCATGACGGTCCTGTAGAGAGCGAGCATCAGGGAGCGGCCCGGCGGTCACCGGACCGAATGGCGCAAGCTAGCACAAAGCTTGGTTTCGGTCGGTCCAAAGAAATCGACACAGCAGGTCGATTGAACTATCATGGGTCGGATTTTCACCCAACTTGACCACAGAATCGATGAACGAAGACCAATTGGACCGCATCGACAGGAACATCCTGTCGGCGTTGGGCAGCGACGGCCGGCTTTCCATGTCGGAACTCGCGGCAAAGGTCGGCCTGTCGAAGACGCCGGTGCAGGCAAGGGTCAAGCGGCTGGAAAAGGACGGTATCATCCGCGGCTACCAGGCGATCATCGATCGCGAGCGCATCGGCGAAGGCCATGTCGCCTTCGTCCAGGTGAAATTGTCCGACACCCGCTCGGCCGCGCTCGACGCCTTCAACCGCGCCGTGCAGGCGGTGCCGGAGATCGAGCAATGCCATATGATGGCGTCGAGCTTCGATTATCTCCTGAAAGTCCGCACCACCGACATCGCCGCCTACCGCCGGGTGCTCGGCGAGCGCATCTCGGCCCTGCCCCACGTCGCCCAGACCTCGACCTTCGTGGCGATGGAGACGGTGAAGGATCGGTAGGCGCGCTGTTGCGGTGACGAACCTTCGATGCTGGCGGGACAGCGCGCCCCTCTGTCCTGCCGGACATCTCCCCCACTTTGGGGACACTTTGGGGGGAGATCGGCGGCTTCGGCGACAGTGCCCTTTTCTTGAATGTTGAAAATTGGCGAAGGCCGAGGGGACAGCCAATCTCCCCCCTCGTGGGGGAGATGTCCGGCAGGACAGAGGGGGGCGCGAAGGATCGCTACAGAGCGCTTTAGCCGCAGCATTCCTTGGTTCTCAAGCTCACTCCGCCAGCGTCTTCAAAAACGCCACCAGCGCCGCGCGCTCGCGGTTCGAAAGCTGCAGCGGGTGGACCTCGGATACACCCTCGACACTGGCCGGCGCTTTCGAATAATGCGCCACCACCTCGTCGAGCGAGGAAAATTGCCCGGCATGCATGTAGGGCGGACGAGTGGCGGCGCCGCGCAGCGACGGCGTCTTGTAGGCGCGGACGAGTTCCGGTCCGGCCTTGACCATGAAGCGCAGCTCGCCGCAGGCGCTGGCGTCGCCATCGCGAAACGCGCCGAAGCAGTTGAACGGATCGGCCTCGACCTGCGCCACCGCATCCATGCGGCCGCGATCCGGCGGCAGATTTGCCACCGGCGGCACGCCGGTGTTATGAAAACTGCCGTCGCTGAAACGCGGCCCGGTATGGCACGTCACACAATTGGCCTTGCCGATGAACAGTTTTAGCCCGAGGATTTCCTCGGGCGACATCGCATCATCGCCTTGCGGCAGCTGTATACCGGTAGCCAGGGCGGCGGCGAACCGGTCGAAGCGCGTCTGCGGCGGCGCAATCGATCGCTCGAAGGCGGCGATCGCCTTGCCGATATTGGCGAAGACGCGGTTGACGCCCTCGGCCTGTGCATCGGACATGGCGTTCCAGGCAGCCTTCTCGGCATCGCTGCCGAGCGGACTGGCGTTGGCCGGCACGTTTGAAAGGTCGGGCAGCGGCCCGAAGATGCGCTCGTAGCGCTCGCCGAATCGGGCCTTGATATAGTGCGCGTAGGCGGCGCGATTGCCGGCCTGCTCCAGCGGATTTTCCAGCGGCACCAGCGCCTGCGCCCAAAGACTGTCGCGCCGCCCGTCCCAGAACAACCACGCATCATGCGCGACGCCGGCCAGCGGCATGGTGCGCCGGTTGGTGCGTCCGGCGCCGACCGCTTGCGGCAGGTCGTCCTGGAACTGCCGGTCGATCTTGTGACAGGTCGAGCAGGAAACCTTGCCGTCGCCGCTCATCCCGACGTCGAAAAACAGCGTCGCGCCGAGGGCGGCGGCGGCCGGCACATCGGCGAAGCGATTGGTGGTGTCGGCTTTCAGCGGCGGCAGCGCCGACAGAGCCAGCGAGGCGATTGTCTTCTTTTCGGCATCTGAAAACTCAGGCTGGCCGCAGCCGGCAAGCACGGCCGTCACCAGCAGCGAGAGAAGACGCGAAAGGCGGTTCATCCCCAGCTCACAGCAGCACGTTGAAGACGACCGTGTCGGATCCGGCCGCCGCGGAAATGGCGAAATGCAATTGCCACAATCCGCTCATCGTGAATTTCACCCCGTCGATGCGGTAGCACCCGTCGCCCAGATAGTCGGTCGCCTGCGGGCTGGTCGGCAGACCGTGCCTGTGCTGCGGCATGCCCCCGGAAATCGTGATCGCGGCGCCCTCCACCGGGGTTCCCGCACCTGTCCTCAGGATCAGCAGCCAGGATTGCAGCTCGCCTTGCCTGATAACGCCCTGCTCCGGCTCGAAACTGGCCACAAACAGCCCGTTCGTCGTCTTCTTCGAGCGGGCAATCTCGAAACCGGCACGTTGCGGCGCTTGTGGCGCGGTCAGATAGACGGCGGTGAGAATGCCGGCCAGCAAGGCAGCCAGACCAAGACCTGCCAGAACATAACGCCATAACGATGCCAAACCGTTTCCTCTTCCGGAGATAACGTCTCGCTGCGCAGCTCGCGTCCCGCCGTCCGCCTGAGAAAACGCCGCTGGCGCAAAAATCCACCATGGCCAAGCATGGCGCTGCCGCTCGCAAAAAGCTACAGCACCGGGTCTTGGCTTTGTGCATGTCGTTATCCCAAAACCGCTGCGCAAGCTTTGGGCGACATGCACCAGGAGAGAGATTCATGACAGGAAACGGCGTCGCTTCGATCGGTGAATGCATGCTCGAACTTTCAGGCCAGGCGGGGCCGAACTGGCGTATGGGTTTTGCCGGCGACACGTTCAATACGCTGTGGGCGCTGCATGCGCTGAGCGGCGACCGGCCCGCGACCTATGTGTCGGCCTTCGGCGACGACCCGTTCTCGCGCGACCAGATTGCTTTCTTCGCGCAAAACGGCATCGGCATCGGCGCCAGCCCGATCATAACAGGCGCACGGCCCGGTCTCTATGCGATCACACTAACCGGCGCCGAACGCTCCTTCACCTACTGGCGCGGCGATGCGGCCGCAAGGCAGCTTGCCTCCGACGCGGCTGCTTTGGCGAAAAGCCTTGAAAATCAGGCGCTTGTTTACTTTTCCGGAATCACCTTGGCAATTCTGGATGACGCCGCGCGCAACACGCTGCTGACCGCGGTGGCCAAGGCGCGCGCCGCCGGTTCGCTTGTCGCCTTCGATCCCAACTACCGGCCGCGGCTGTGGCACCGGCGCGAGGAAGCACAGACCGCGATCCTTGATGCCCTCGCAGTCACCGACATCGCGCTGCCGACCTTTCCCGACGAGCAGATGCTGTTCGGCGACGCAGCGCCGCAAGCAACCGCGGAACGGCTGGGGAAGCTGGTCGGCGAAGTCGTCGTCAAGAACGGCGAGGAGCCGGCGCTGATCGCCGCAAACGGGACCCCGCAACCCGTTCCGGCCGTGCATGTCGCCGCCCCCGTCGACACGACCGGCGCCGGCGATTCCTTCAATGGCGCCTATCTCGCCGCCCGGCTTGCCGGCCATCTCCCGACCGCGGCGGTGCTGCGCGCGCATCGCGTCGCCGCAGCCGTCGTCCAGGTGCGCGGCGCGCTGGCGCCATTCGAGAGGTTAAGGGCGGCGTTCGAAGATTAGGGTCAAAACGCAAAATCAGACTGGCTGCCGCCAACGGCTGACAAGCTTGCAGCCCAAGACGGTCGCTATCCGCGCTTTTCGATGACGCCGTACAGGACGTTGCGGTTCTCGCCAAAGAACACCTGCGCCTCGACGGTGTTGCGGTCGACGCTGGCATTGATGATGTTCCACATGTCGACCTCCGACCGCAGCAGCAACACCCAGTTCATGAACGTCTCCCGGTAGCCGGCGTCAGGGTTGCCCTCTGCATAGTTCGCGAAAAGGAACGTCCCGTTCGGCTTCAACATCTGCAAGCAAGTTTTCGTGAGCTTCACGGCGACGTTGTGCGCAAGGTAGTCGTAAAGGCCGGAGGCGTAGATGAAGTCAAACTTGCCGAGCTTGTGGCCCCGCGTGAGCATGGTTCGTACCGAGCCGTCGATGGCCTCTACCGCGGTGCCCTGGAAGTCGCGCGTGATCAATCCAACGCTCTGAGGATCCTGATCGAGCGCAACCCAGCGCTTGAGACGGCCCTCCTGCAAGGCGGTCGAGCGATTGGCCTCCCTTAAATGGCCGGCCGCAATCGCCAGGACCTCGGCTTCTGGTCCATTCCTGGTCGCAATCTCATCGACATATCGGGTTAAAAGATCGCGTCGTTCCCGGGCCGCGACGCACGACGGTACATCCTTGGTATGGCTATAGAGCGCCTTGCCGATCTCCGAGGCGTTTGCCACGCTCTCGGCCACGTGCGGATCGCAATAGATGTAGTCGAGCAACTGCGCGTCGCCAGAATACCCTCTGGGCTTGTCATGGGACCACCGCGTAAGCGGATCCTCAAGAAAGTACTCCAGGACCGGGTGGTTCCGCACCACCGGTATCAATGCTTGCCAAACGTCCGGATGGACCTTGGAACGGGTTGCTTCGAGGTACGACATCAGACGGCGAATGATCTCCGCGGGATCCTTTCGTTGCTCGATTTGCTGGTGTGTCGTGTGGAGAATGAGCGCAAGCTCTACGCGAGCAGTTTCGAACGCTTCGCTATGAGGGTCGAGCTTTCCTCGAGGGAGACTGGCGGCGATCATCTCGGCAGTAATCAGACTTTTGCCATCGAGGATGGTTGCCACTGCGTAACTCCATAGCTACAATTAACTAGATATTAGCTAGATATTGCGTAAAATTTTATCTTTGCCAAGCCACATCTCCAGTATTTTAGCGATGTCGTTAATTTCCCGCCAACCATGCTGGTTCTTTGGACGCCTTGCGGGTCGGATTCCGGATACGAGTTAACGAAAACCTATTTGCGCGACTGCATATTGTTTGCGAGGCGCCGCAATCGCTGTCGCGCCCGAGGAGTCGGCCGGCGTTGGGGGCAGAAGCTAGAAATGAGTTCGGAATACAAAGCCCCGTTCAAATGGGGTTTGTGGTGACGAACGAATGCGCGTCATCCGCATTGGCCGATATAGCCCATGCGGAACCGTTCGAACCGCGCTACGAGCCGCGGTCCGACGAGCTCCGCAACCTCTACCGAGAGGAAGGCCAAGCGAAGCGAAGAATGGACGCCAGGCCAGGGCTTTGGATCGCCGTTGCCATCTATCTGCTGTTTTCGGCAACGGATCTGCTGCTGATTCCGGATGTGGCACTCTATACGATCACGGCACGCTTCGCGGTCGGAGTGACTGCACTCTCGATCCTGGAAGCACAACTTCGCCAGGGAGTCGGAACGGAATGGATCGACGTGACTTGCGCTGGAGCCATCATCTTTGGCTATGTTGGGTGGCTGTGCCCAGCGGTCATGGGTGCGGACAAGGAAAGCGTCTCGTATTATATGGTCTTCGGCACCATCTTCATGATGAGCGCCAATCTCTTCTTCACGTTTAAGTTCAGCCTGTCTATTGTAACGTCTGCAATAATTTTGGTAATACTGTATGTCGTAAACTACTTTGTGCCATCGACATTAATGTACAAAATGGTATTTGGAGCTTTCTACATTTCATGCTTCACATTTACGTCTTATGTAAATTGGAAGCTGAACGAGGAACGCTACAACGTCTTCCTGAATGCCCTCGAAGCCAAAATCCAGCACAAGGAAGCCACCGAGCGCGGACAGGCGCTGTTGAATCTGTCGAGAACCGATCCGCTTACGGGTCTGGAGAATCGGCGGGCGACTGACGAGAAGCTGCGGGACTACTGGAGCGACTGGCAAAGGTCTGGCAGCAGTTTTGTGGCGATCCTCATCGACGTGGACTTCTTCAAAAGGTTCAATGACTATTACGGACATCAAGAAGGCGACCGCTGCCTGATTCTTGTCGCCAATGCCCTTGCTGATATGATTAAGCAGTACAATGGCTCAATCGGCCGCTACGGCGGTGAGGAATTCATTGTCCTGGCTCGCATGGAGAAAAGAGAACAGGTCGCAGATATTGCCGAAGCCATCCGAAGCACGGTGGAGAACCTCGCGCTTCCCCACGAGCAGCGCAGAGACGGTATCTCGGTTGTGACGGTGAGCGTTGGCGCTGCATTCACCAGGCCGCAGATTGGCGCCAAGTTGGAAAAAATCATCCACGAGGCCGATCGCGCACTCTATCTGGCAAAAGCAGGCGGTCGAAATTGTACCTGGCTGTTCGATCCAAACGATCCCCAGAGCAGCGACGAGAGCGAGAATATTGCGGCTTTGTTGAAGATCGCGATCGGCCAGGATCTCGTTTCACTCGTCTATCAGCCTATCCAGAATGTCACGTCGGGCCGAGTTGAAGCCGTTGAGGCTCTGATGCGCCTCAAAATGCTGGACGGTACATCGGTTCCGCCGAGCCTGTTCATTCCCGTCGCGGAACGAACTGGCGCGGTCCTGGCGCTTGGGCGCTGGGCAATAAGAACAGTGTGCACTGAGCTTCTGGCGGACGATCACGTCCGTGTCGTCAGCGTCAACGTCTCTCCGATTCAGCTCAAGACGCCCGGCTTCGCAACCTCTGTTGCGGCCATTTTGAGCGAGACTGGCGTAGCCGGCAGCAGGCTGGCCCTCGAAATCACTGAAGGGCTGGAGATGGAGATGCACTCCGACGTTCTCCGCTGCATCAGCGACCTAAAACTGCTAGGGATCAGGATATGGCTCGATGACTTCGGGACGGGCTTCGCCGGCCTCTCATGGCTTCGTCTAATCGATTTCGATACGGTGAAGATCGACCGCTCGTTTCTGCATGACTGCGGCACCCCGAGGGGCAAGGCGATGCTGCAAGACATTATTGCCCTGGTCCGAAATCGCGGTCATAAAATCCTGCTCGAAGGGGTCGAAACCGACGAGCAGATGGCCATTGTACGCGAATTTGACATAGATAAAATCCAAGGCTTCCACGTCGGCCGCCCTGCTCCCGCCGCCAGTTTCCGGGCGAGACCGGTCACCTACAAACGCCCATTTTCGGTCGTTAAGTCCGCATGAACAGCAGCGGAGCGATCCGAGCTCCTGCAAGCGATCGCCGCCGCTTCCCTCAGCAATGGTCCAGCGGCTTTGTCTTAGCCGACCGACCGTCGCCGCCGTCGATCTCCACCCGAACAGGCCTGGCTCATTGCTTCGTGTTCGCCTCCCGGAACGCCGCCTCTCCGGCGGCCGACACCTCGGCCCACTTCTTGTCGGCCGCTGGATCCGCGGCGTAGCTGTCGTGCCAGTTCCACCACTTGTAGGTCGGGGTCTGGGGATAGCCCTCGGGCGAGTCCTCCCAGACCTCCTGCCGGCCCAGCGGGGTGATGTCGAGATAGTTCCAGGTGCTCCCCATCTGCTCGTCGCCGCGGTTGTTGATGAAGTAGGTACGGAACACGCGGTCGCCGTCGCGGATGAACACGTTGTGGCCGTGCCACTCGTCCACGCCGAAATCGGCATCGAAGCTGTCGGTGAGAGTGAACCACGGCATCTCCCAGCCCATCCGCGCCTTCAGCCGCGCGATATCAGTCTGCGGCGCACGCGAGACGAAGACGAGAGTGGTGTCACGGGCGTTCAGGTGGGCGACGTGGGCGACCTGGTCGGCCACCAGGGAGCAGCCGCGGCAGGCATGGTCGGGCCAGCCGAACACTCCCGGCTCGAAAAAGGCGCGGTAGACGATCAGCTGACGCCGACCGTCGAACAGGTCGACCAGGCTGGCCTTTCCGTCAGGCCCCTCGAACGCATACGTCTTCTCCACCGCCATCCACGGCATCCGCCGGCGCTCGGCGGCCAGCGCGTCACGGGCGCGGGTCTGAGCCTTTTCCTTCACGAGCAGCTGCTCGCGGGCCGCCTCCCACGCCTCAGGCGACACCACCGGTGGTGTGCGCATGGCAGGTTGTCCGCTTTTCCGTCCGCTCTCGGCTGATGAAGTCATGGCTTTGATACCTCCTGATCTGGGCGAATTCCCGCGCCTCACGGGCTGTAGCGCGGTTCATTCGCTGCTCATCGCTCGTTGTTGGGCATGAGACAGTTTGGCACCGGAAAACGAACAGTGGGAGTAACAAGTGTGGCGCTATTCCGATGGGCCGCCGATTGCGTTGAGGGCAGCGTTCGAAGATTAGGGTCAAAGCTCAATCAGGCTGGCTGCCGCCAATGGCCGAGAACCTTGCTGTTTGAACCGGTCGGCGGAAACGAGCAAAGGGGGTCAATTGTTGCTATTTGCTCGCATCGAAGGGAACGACCGTTCCTAACTCGATTTCAGTCACCCTCGGGGACGACCCGCCGAAAATCTGCTGGTCGACGATGCCGCGACGTAGCAACCGAACGCTCCCCCGATCGCGTTCCCGAACCCACGCTGGTTGCCGAGGACCATGCCATCTGGCGGACAGAACGAGACGGGCCAATAAAGGCCTAAATTAGAGGGTACTGTTATTTGAGCATCGACGCGGCGAACCTCGATCCGACGACTTCTCCGGAAATGTCCGTGAAGAGCGTTATCGGAGAAGCGGCGCGTGCCGCAGCGGTGTTGGCCGGCCGGAACGGCTACCGTGACCACGTTCAGGTCGCTGAAACCAGAGAGGTATCGCCATGGCTCTCCTTCCCGACTTCGCCGCCGCCACTTTCAGCAATTCCACGAATATCGACAACGCGTTTTTCCCGCTGCCCGGCGGCACCATCAACAGCTACGGCGCGGCGCTTATCGATCCCGAGACCGGCGAGGAGGAGACGGAGCGCAACGATCACTTCGCCACGTTCGAGACGAAGATCATCGAGGGCGTCGAGACCGTCGTCGTCCGCGATACGGCCTATGCGGACGGCGTTCTCGTCGAGGACACGCTCGACTGGTACGCGCAGGCCGATGACGGCAATGTCTGGTATCTGGGCGAGATCGCGACGAACTACAACTACAACGACGAGGGCGAGTTCATCGGGACCGACTTCGGCGGATCATGGGAGGCGGGCGTCGACGGCGCCGCGCCGGGCTGGATCATGCGCGCAGCACCGATGCCGGGCGACAGCTATTTTCAGGAGTTCTACGCCGGCGTGGCGGAGGATGAAGGCGAGGTGATCGCGACCGGCCTCACCGTCGAGACCGACTTCGGCTCTTTTGACGGTGTCGTCAAGATCCTCGACACTTCGGGTCTGGAACCCGGCGTGGGCGCCTACAAATACTTCGCGCCCGGCGTCGGCCTGGTGTTGGAGGAGGAGGTGGTGCTCTCGGAGGATGAGCCCGAACTCGTCATCGAGATCACGAACAGGCGCGAAGTCGACGTCTCCGCCCCCGTCGATCCGACGGAGCTCGCCTTCGCGGGGGACGGCACTGCCAAGACCATCACCTTCATCAGCGAGGACGCGAGCACCAACGGCGCGATCGGCGCCTATACTTTCGACACCGCGACGGGCGAAATTGGCGAGGCGCGCATCCTCTTCGCCGACACCGAGGACGTGAAGGCGGGCGCCCAGGCGACGATGGCAGTCGCGGCCGGGCAGTCGCTCGGCCTGTTCCTCATCCCGGATGTCGAGGAACTCGGCCTCGAGCTCGAGGATTACGCAGACGGCGGCCTCTTCTTCCGCGACTTCACCTCAGGTGATGTCGCCGACGTTTACGACGGCGACGACGCGACGACCTACACGCCTGGCCCGGCCACCATCTACGACCGGGTGGCGCCGGTCGTCACCGATGCCGACGGCAACCTGCTGCCGATCCGGGCATTCCACTCGGTCGGCAACCGCGACGGCTTCAATTTCCTGAACCCGGTGGCCGGCGAGAACGTCCTTGCAAGCGATATCGACGACGGCCTCGCCGGGGTCGAGGTGGTGAGCTTCGAGGATGGCCTGGCCAGCACCGAGGACTTCGACGGCGATTTCGACGATGCTTTCGTTGCCGTCAGCGATGCGCCGCTCAGCGGCGAGACAGTCAATGCCCTGGTTGAAGCAACCGGCATCAGCCGGCGGGTCGGGACGGACGGCCCGGATCGGCTCATCGGAACCGATGAGGACGATCAGCTCATCGCGCTCAACGGCAACGACGTGATCCGTGGTAGCGGCGGTGATGACCAGATCGAGGCCGGCGACGGCAACGATCGTGCATATGGCGGCGCCGGGGATGACGAGATCTCCGGCGAGGAGGGGCACGACCGGCTGTTCGGCGACGAGGGCGACGACGAGATCGGTGGCGACGACGGCCGCGACAGAATCCAGGGCGATGCGGGCGATGACGAACTCGCGGGTGGCGAGGGTAACGACCGGCTCTGCGGCGGCGATGGCTTCGACCAGCTCAAGGGCGGTGAAGGCGACGACCGGCTCCGGGCCGGCGGCGACGGCGCGCGGATGTCCGGCGGCGCGGACGACGATACCCTCTTTGGCGAGGCCGGCGCCGAGGACGTCTTTGTCTTCGACCTGATCCCGTTCGGCAGTGACCTGATCCGGGGCTTCGAGAACGGCGCCGATCGCATCGAGATCGCGACCTATACGGGCGTCGAGAGCTTCGAGGACGTCGCCGTCACGCAGGACGGACAGTCGACCGTGCTGAGCTTCGCGGAAGGAACCGTAGAGATCGCCAATTTCGACTCCGCGCTGATCAATGCCTCCGATTTCTTCTTCGTCTGACGCGCTGTCGGGGCGCGGTCTCCCTGGCGCGCCCTTGTCTCGCCGACTGGAAGGAGACCCGCCGCGCTATGATGGGACAATGGCAGGCGGCCGCCAATGAGCGGCCTTTTCCCGAGGAATCTCATGACGCGCAAGCACCTAATTCCAGCCGCCCAACCAGAAGCAGCCGGTGCGGCCACGCGAACGCGTGACAAACTTCAGCTCAGACCCCATTCCGGACACTACGCATGCGACTGCCAATGTCGCCTACGGGTCCAACTTGCGTCATCCCGGCTATCGGCCTTCAAATGTCCGGGAAGGGTCCGAACTCGATCGCTGACAGTGATTGGGTTCCGATCCGAGAGCGTCGCGCGTCCAATGGAAGCGCAAAGGACGCTTTTTGAACTTTGAGGGCAGCGTTCGAAGATTGGGATTAAACTCAATCAGGCTGGCTGCCGCCAATGGCCGAGAACCTTGCTGCTTAAACCCGTCGGCGGGAACCAGCAAAGAGCGCCATAACGGGATATCCGACCCTGAACGCCAGAGCCCACGGTGGCTCTGTTCTCCGCTACGATGCAGGCTGACGTCCCGTCATCAACCCCTCCAATCTACGGTCCACCGGGCTATGTCGAAGACGAACGGTGGAGATCGACTCGCGCCACGGCGTAGGCGTCAAGCGAGATGAATTCGTCCAGCTGTCCTCCGGAACTTTCCATGAAGTTCGGATCGGCTGCCGCCCGCTCGAATTGGTCGGCAGCAAGAAGAGCAATGCGGGCGCTGATCGGCGTATCCAAAAGCTGCACTGATTGCTTTTTGGCAGTGAGATTCGAGAGCCACAGCGTCGTGCGCCCGTCTTTTTCGGCCGCGATCGCCGCGATGCTGTCAGCTCCGGAAGTTCCTACGGACAGCAAGGTGGCGCCGTTGAGCTTTGAGAGGCCTGCCATGACATGGAAAGCGGGATACACCATTCGGCCATCCTGTTGGTCAAACCACGGCTGCACGAAATCGGCCTTCCTATAGATGTACCCGAATGGGCCGGTGAAGTCGCCGAATGCGACGGCCTCGATTCGCTCGCGCGCGCAGGCCGCGAAATAGCCGACTGTCCAAGCCGCATTGAACAGGCCGCGCTGCCGAGGATCGATGCGGCTCAGACAGACGCGACCGTTCGCTTCATTCGGCGCAGTGGACTTTCCGTAAGGATTCTCGCGGCAGCCCAGCTGACTGGGACCTATACGCAGGGGCAAGCGGTCGCCCATGAAAGCACGGGTAGAGCGGATCAGATGGGGGATAGCCTGAAGCGTCTCCATCACGGAGACATCATCTGCTGCGTGCACGTTTGGACAGGTGGTGAAGGTTGCGTAGTCGAGCGCTCCGGTTGGCGGACGCTTGCGGTTGAGCTCGGTGAAGTATGCCGCCATGCCGCCGCCCAGCGGCACCCTGGGGAAAGCCCGGCGAGCGGCGGAGTAGTTTTGCTCGAAGGTGGGCATCGCCCGCCACGGTGCTCCCGGCTGCACCGACTTCATGTCCTGCGCCGGAAAGACTGAGACAGCTTCTAGATTGAGGCCGAGTCTTTGGACAGCATCCGCGAGCGGCGCCAATTCGCTGAAGGGATCGAGCGTGCCCTTGGTGATGATCTCAAGTACGACGCCAGCACCGGTCAACTGTGCCAGGGCGGCGCAACTTTCAAGTTCATCCTGGCCGTGCCCGAACCGGAGATCGACTCGGCAGACCATCCATTGCGGAGCCAATCGTCGAATGAGCTCGGGGACTTCAAGCGCGTGCTTCGCCTCGACGGCAGCGACGCCGATGCCAATGCGGGGCACTCGGCCGATGGCCCCGCCGATCGTCAGGTTGATGGATGGATTGGGGTTTTTAGACGTCCCGGCAGGGAGCGTTCCCAGCAGCTGAAGTCGGACGACCTGCGTGAATTTCTCGCCTTTCGGTAATCTGTAGGGCCACGGGCGACGCAGCGGACGGACATAGGTTTTGTAGGAGGCGTCGGACCAATTCCGCTGATCCTCCATCTCAAAAGCGTCACCTTCCATGGTGCATGTAGCCCAGATTCCAGGCACGATCTCGTGCGAAAGCGCGCGAATATCGGTGAACGGACATTTAGGATCGATGTAGTCCGGAAAAAGCGAGAGCTCTTCGCGACCGTCCTCGTGCAGCACCTTTACCGGCTTGCCGGCCAAACCCTCGATCGGATGCAGCACGACGAAGCCGGTTCTGTTGGTCAACACGTCAGTTTCAGGCTCTGCCTCCACCACAAACGACAGCGCACCGTCGCTCCCGCCTGCGATCCGCGCCTGGTAGACCAGCCGACCGGACGCACCGGCGCTTGTTCCACGGTAGGCAACGCTGAACGCATCCGGCTTTTCATCGATCTGGAGGTCATCGAGAACGGGCGTATCGGTTCCCCAGTTCTCGTCCCGTACGAGAAATGAAATCCCGCGCAAAACCTCGATCCCGCCGACACGGACATAGCGTAATGCCCCATTGTCCAATTCGACCGACAAGGGTCCCGCGCGCAGTGTCCGCAGCTGCGGATCGACCTGTTCGGTCCCACACAAGCGGATTGCTCGAGATGCTGTCGTGGTCAAATCGCTCTCTCGGTCTTGGCGTCGAAAATCGAGGCCCGGTTCATGTTGATGTCAATCGGCAGCCTCTCGCCGGGACGACTGACGTCATGCGCCTGCAGTTCCGCCATCACCGGCGCGCCGGCCAGGCGGAAGGTCGCATAGCTGCGCGAGCCGGTCGGCTGCAGCAGGTCGATCGTTGCGTCGTAGCGAAACGTGCCCTGCGCAGGTGTCGCAGCTTGCGCGCGCGTCAGATGTTCTGGCCGCAGCCCAAGCAGCACCGCCTGTCCGTCCGTGGCGCCATTCAGTCCTCGGCCGGGTGCGACCGGAAGCAGCGTATCGGAGAGCCGGATGGCGGCAGCGCTGCCGTCCAACTTCAGCGTGCCCGGCAGGAAGCTCATGCGCGGCGAACCTAGAAAGCCAGCGACGAAGGTCGAGGCGGGGCGCTCGAACAGGTCGAGCGGCGTGCCCTGCTGCTCGATCACCCCGTCGCGCATCAGCACGATGCGATCAGCCAGCGTCATCGCCTCGATCTGGTCATGGGTGACGTAGATCATCGTGGTGGCGATCGCCTGGTGAAGGCGCTTGATTTCGCCGCGCATCTCGTCGCGAAGCTGCGCGTCGAGGTTGGACAGCGGCTCGTCGAACAGGAAAATGCGCGGGTTACGGACGATGGCGCGGCCGATGGCGACGCGCTGGCGCTGCCCGCCGGACAATTGACGCGGAAAGCGCCCGAGCAGCGGGGTGATGCCAAGCATGCGCGCCGCCTCGGCGACGCGCGTCTCCACCTCCGATTTCGGCATTTTTCGCGCCTTCAGGCCGAAGCCAATGTTCTTCGCCACGTTCATGTGCGGATAAAGCGCATAGTCCTGGAACACCATCGCCACGTCACGATCGCGCGGTCGGAAATCATTGACCACTTCGCCGCCGATCTCGATCGTGCCTTCCGAACTCTCCTCCAGCCCTGCGATGGTCCTCAAGAGCGTACTCTTGCCACAGCCGGACGGGCCGACCAGCACGGTGAACTCGCCGTCGCGAATGTCCAGGTCTATGCCGCGCACGGCATGAAAGGCGCCGTAGCGCTTGTGCAAGCCGGTGATCCTGACTTCGGCCATGCCGACCCTTTCTATCCGCGAACAGCGCCGAGCGTGAGCCCGCGCACGAGATGTCGTTGGGCAAGTACTCCCAGCGCGATCGACGGCACGAGGGAGACGATGGCCAGGGCTGCCGCCTCGCCATATTGCGCGCCCTGGAAACCGATGAAGGCGCGAAACACCGTTGGCAGCGTGAAAGCACTGCGGCTGGTCAGAATCAGCGCGAAGAAGAACTCCGTCCAACAGGCGATGAAGGCGAAGACCGCCGCCGCGACGATGCCTGGCGCGGCGAGCGGCACGGCGACGCGCCAGAACGCCTCCCAGCGCGTGCAGCCGTCGACAAGGGCCGCCTCCTCCATCGATTTCGGCATGCCGCGGAAATAAGCGAACATCATCCACACCGACACCGGCAGCGTGAACACTGTATAGGCGATGATCAGGCCGATATGCGTGTCGTAGAGGCCAACGCCGCGGTAGATCAGGAACACCGGCAGCACGATGCCGATGGGCGGCAGGAAGCGCTGCGACAGCACCCAGAACGACAGATGCTGGCCGCCGGTGTTGTAGCGCGCCAGGCTGTAGGCCATCAGCGTGCCGAACAGGGCCGAGAGCACCGTTGCCGACAGCGAGATGATCAGGCTGTTGATCAGCCCGTCGAGGCCGCGATAGGCGAACAGCGCAGCTTCATAGTGGACAAGGGTGGGTGCGGTTGGGAACCAGACGGGCGGCACGGTGAGATAGTCGTCGCTCGGCTTGATCGAGGTGTTGAACATCCAGTAGAGCGGCCACAACACGAAGACCAGGAAGAAGCCGAGCAGCAGGATGCGGCCGACCGGTATCGACCGGCGTTTCGGGCGACGGACAGGCGCGACGGCCGCCATCAGACCGGCTCCGTCTTCAAAAGCCGTCGCACCAGCAGCATTACCACGAGCGCGGCGAAGATCAGGAACAACCAGCTTCCGGCGGTCGCCTGCGACAGATGGAATTGGGTGAAGCCGACGGTGTAGAGATAGTAGGAAGCGGTGTAGGTCCGCGTGCCTGGCCCGCCGCCGGTCATGATGAAAATAGTATCGAACATGCGGATTGCATCTAGCAGCCGAAAGGTCAGCGCCAGCAGCATCATTGGCGCAAGATGCGGCAGGGTTATCGCCCAGAACGCTTGCCAGGCATTGACCCCGTCGAGTTCCGCCGCCTCGTAAAGGTTCGGGGGAATGGCGGTAAGCCCGGCAAGCAGGATGACGAACATGAACGGTGTCCACTGCCAGACGTCGGCGATAATCAGCGAAAAATAGAGCCATGGCGATTCGGTCATCCAGCCGATCGTCACCTCCTGCCCCAGAAGTTGCGTCAAAATGTAGTTGGTCGGCCCGAAAGGCCGCTGCAGCAGCAGCGTCCAGGCCTGGCCGACGATGACCGGGCTGATGAACAGCGGCACGATCAGGATCGACATGATCACGCCGCGGCCCGGAAAGTTGCGAACCATGGTCAGCGCCACCAGAAGGCCGAGGACGAATTCGATAGCGACGCTAATCCCCGACAGCCACGCTGTCAGCAACAGCGACCAGCGCGCGACGGGATCGAACACGACGCGCTCGAAATTTTTCAATCCGACAAAGGCGTGGCCCGGCACCTGGAAATCATAGTTGATGAAAGACACGACCAGCGAGAACAGCAGCGGATAGACCGACAGCGCCAGGATCAGCAGTACTGCTGGCGCCACCAGCAGCCATTTGAAATGGCGATCCGCCCATTGTGCGAAGCCCGACAGTCGTGGCGGGGCGCCAGCGGCCTTCATGCGACTGATGGTTGCGGTATGCTGCATCGATTACATCCCAAAACCTGCCTGGCGGTTGCGACGAGGTGTTGCGGACCAAGCGCCCGCAACACCGATTTTGGTCAAGAATGCCGGCCGGCGTCCCCGACGCAGGCCGAGCTCAAAGGGTGACCGCCATGCCGAGCTTCTCCACCGTGTTGTCGGCAGTAGCGCCCGGCAGTTTGAGGAACTCGGTGTAGAATGCCTTCTGCGAATCCACGCCGAGGCGGTCGGTCGTCTCATTCCACTCGGCCGCCGCTGTTTCTAACGACGCCTTCGGATCCGCACCGGCCCACACAGCTGTGCACATGCGGTCGATGCTCAGGAAATAGTCTTGCGCGCCTGGCATGATCGGGTCGAGGAGGCCGACATTGGCCGAATTGTTAAGATTGCTCAGATACTCCTTGGCGCTCGGGAACAGCGCGCCGTAAAGCTCGGATTTGAAGTGGGAGATGCGGTAGGGATCGCGCAGCGCGTAGGGCAGCATGCAGCGGGCAAGCGAGACGGGCGGCGAGCAGGCCCATTGCATGAACAGGTAGGCCGCTTCGGGGTTCGCCGAATCCGCCGACAGCGCCTTGTTGTAGCCGGTCGCATGTTCAGGATTGCCGGGCACGACCGCGTAGCCGACCTTGCCGGCGATCTGTGATTGCGGGATGAAGTTGATTGCGGTGGCCGACTGCGAATAGTTCGCAGCCATACGGCCAGATGGCGGCCAGGAGTAGATCATCGCTACCTTGCCGGTCAGGAACGCCGCCCACAGCGAGACGGCGTCGAGTTCATTGTTGCCGGGGATCGACGCCGCATTGGCTGCAATCATGTTCTGCAGCGTCTTCACGCCGGCATCCGAAACCAAGCCAGCCTTCATGTCGTCGCCGAACAGTTTTCCACCGTTGGCGCGGTACTGCTGCAGAAAGTCGAACTGGTTGCCGGGACTGCCCGCTTTGCGGAAGTGGCCTGCGCCATAAACGTTCGGCGCCATCTGGTCGGTGATGAACTGGGCGATCTGGGTATATTCCTCCCAGGTCTTCGGCGGCGCCAGCTTGGCGTTGAACTTGGCCTGGTAGGCCTCCACCATCTTCGGATCCTCGAAGATGTCCTTGCGGTAGTAGAGAGCGAACATGTCGCCGTCATCGAAGAAGCCCCAGATCTTGCCCTTGTAGGTCGGCAGCGCCTTGTAAAGAGGATGATAGTCCTCAAGGTCGGCCGGGTTCATGTACTTGGCGATGTAGTCGTCAAGCGGCGCAATGACGCCGCCATCGGCGAGCGACGGCGTCCATGCCGGCGAGATGTCAAGGACATCGTAGGCGCCTGAGCCGGCAATGTGCTCGGCAACCGCCTTGGAGTACTGGTCTGGGTTCGACAGTTCGACCACGTTCGACTTCATGCCCGTAAGCTGCTCCCACATCGGCCCACTGAAATTGCGCGGGTCGAGCGCCTGCAGGCCTGCCTCGTAGGTCATGTTCAGCGTGACGCCCGATTGGGCCTTGGCCGCCTCGACGGCGCGGAAGGCGGAACCGTCCGCCGGTCCTTCCATCGACGCCTTCATGGCTGCCGCCTGGGCCTGGCCGAGCGGTGAAGCGGCGTCTGCCAGTTCGAGCTTCTGCTGCGCCAGCGCCCAATCCGTCATCATGCCGAGGATCGGTCCGGACGCCGCCAGCATGCCGGTCATCTGGCCGAAACGGGTTATGAAAGTTCGGCGGGTGGTTTCGCCGCGCATGAAGGCTTCGACCTCTGCTTCGAGGCCTGCCTGAAAGTCACGTTTGTCATGATCGTTCATAGTGCTTGGTCCTCCCGTTTTCGTTTGCCTTCTCGTCCGCAGGCGCGACGGTCGAGCATTCCTCCCGTGAAGCCGCCGCGAAGGCCGCGGCGGCGCGCCGAATTTTCGTACTTCTAGGTCCCGAAGCGGGCGGCGAAACCAGCCAGCCGATTCTTCCATGCCTCGCTTGAAAGCACCTCGCGATTGACCACGCCGCGCGGCTCGCGGCCGTGCTGGACCTCGATCACCGCCTTGACGTCCGCAGCACCGTTGCCGGCAAAGCACTGGTCGGTCCAGCAGAGCGCGTGCGGCGTCAGGATGACGTTGTCGAGCTTGAGGATCGGGTCGTCGGCATCCGGCGGTTCCTGCTCCAGCACGTCGAGCCCTGCGCCGGCGATGCGGCGTTCCCGCAGCACTTTCGTCAGCGCCTTCTGGTCGACGATCGGGCCGCGCGCAGTGTTGATCAGGTAAGCCGTCCGCTTCATCAGGGCGAGCCGCTCGGCATTGACGATGTGGTGCGTCTGAGGCGTTAGCGGACAGCTCACCGACAGCACATCGGCGCGGCGGAACAGATCCTCCAGCCCGACCAGTTCGATGCCCAGTTCGGCGGCGAACTTGCTGTCAGCGAATGGGTCATGGGCGATGAATTTCATGTCGAAGGGCTTGGCGATGCGAAAGACCTCGGCGCCGATGTTGCCAATGCCGAGCGATCCCAGTGTCCGCCCGACGAGGCCGACGCCCATATGCTCCGAACGCTTGTCGAATCCATCGGGTCCCTTGCGGGTCAGCGCGTCCTTGGTGAGCAGTTTGCCGGTCAGTGCCAGCATGAAAGTGATGACGGATACGGCGACGGGCCGTCGCACGCCGTCGGGCGTGATGACGAGGGCGATGCCGGCGGCGGTGCAGGCCTCGACGTCGACGGTATCGTAACCGACTCCGAAACGGGCAACAACGGCCAGGCGGCCGCTCTTCGGGACACTGGTCGCATCGAAGCGATGGGTGAGCAGGATCAGTGCATCGAAGTCCTCAAGCTGATCGCCGCGCAGCGGATTGTTCGATTCCAGGAACGCCATCTCGACGCCGGGCGCATTGCGCAGCGGCTCCAGGTCGAAGTCGGGATAGGTCGGCGAGCCGTCCGGCTTGCGGAAATCACCGGAGAGCGCCACCCTGAATGTTGCGTTGGCCATCTCTCCTCCGCCTCACTCGCACCCGGCCCGGATCTTCGAGACCGCGTCGGCCATCGCATCGTGCAGGACCCAGACGTCGCCCGAATAACAGATGAAATCGAAGCCTTGCGCGTAGAAGTCGTGACCCTGCTGGACGCTGGGTACCAGGCGTCCAAGCGATTTGTTGTGTTTCTTGGCGGTGGCAACGATCTTGTCCATCGCCGCGGTGAAGGTGGGATGGGCGAAGTCGCCGGGAACGCCGAGTGAGACCGACAGATCGAAATGTCCGACCCACAGACAATCGACCCCGTCCAGTCCCGCGATGCCGTCGATGTTCTTGACGCCGTCGGCGGTCTCGATCAGGCAGATGAACACCGAGCGCTGGTTGGCAGCTTCGAATTTATCTTTGACCGAACCCGGACGGTAGCGGTCATGCGCGATCTGCAGCGCTACGCCGCGCGCGCCTGCAGGATGGTATTTCATCGAATTAATGATGTGCTGCGCCTGTTCGACCGTACTCACCATCGGCGCGATCAGGCCTTCAGCGCCCACGTCCATGGCACGGCCGAGGAAATGATAGTCCTGCGACGGCACACGCACCATAACCGGCAGGTCGGCCGCCTCGAAATAGCGGATCGCGCTCTTCACCGTTTCCAAGCTGAAGCCCGAATGCTCCATATCAAAGAAGACGAAGTCGCAGCCGGCGGACTTCAAAATGTGGCCGATTCCCGGCGTCGCGAACTCGGCGACGAGCGTGCCGAGCTTGACCCGCCGGTGCGCGGCCAACGCCTTAAGACCTGCCTCTGACATGCACTTCCTCCCCTTCGCCCAAAGAGCGCAATCCGACTATGCTTTCTTCAAGTCGTAGCCTCGAGAACGAGGTCGCAGATCGTCACCAACTTGGTGTCGACGAGCGGCGCGCTATGCGTGTTGAATTCACCGAAATGAGCCGTCCGGCAGTGTTCGTCGAAAGCGGCCTCGCTATCGTAAATCTCGTAGAGCACGACCCGGTCCGGTTCGCCGCGCGCCTCCGTCACGTCAAAGCGGCGGCAGCCGACCTCGTTCCGCACCGACGCGCTCGCATTGGCGTCGACGAGCTTTCGGAAGCTGTCTCGGGCGTCCGGCTTGAGGCGGAAATCGACCCAGACAACGTAGCCGGTCATCACTTGGGCCTCGCGATTTCCAGATAGCGCTTAGACACATATTCCAGATGCCTGCGCATCGCCGCTTCGGACCGGTCCGGATCGCGCGCGGCGATCGCCTCGAATATTTCGCGATGGGCCTCGTATGCTTTGCGGTCTTCACCTTCGGCCAAAGTCGTCCGCCGCTGTTCGAGCAGCCATTCGGCCAACGCCGCATGGATAGCCGTGAAGATTCGATTGCGGGTGATCACCGCCAGCACGTAGTGGAAGTCCACGTCCGTGCGTTCGAAGCGCGTGAGGTCGCCGATCGACTGCCGGTTCATTTCGAGCGCCTCCCTGAGGCTTTCAATGTCCTCTGGCGTGGCATTCACAGCGGCGTTGCGGGCAAGCCCGACCTCGAAAAACAAACGCGCACTCTGGAAGTCGTGAACCCCGCCCGGGGCCGAAATCATGTGCCGCGCCGGCCCTGAGAGGGCGTCGATTACGAACTGGGGCGTAGGGCGGGTGACCCGGGCACGCTCGCCGGATCTCACCTCGACAAGGCCCATCTTGCTCAGATGCAGCAGCGCCTCACGGATTGAAGGGCGCCCGACCCCGAACTGCCGCATGAGTTCCCGTTCCGACGGGAGCCGGTCGGCCTCGGCCAGTTCTCCCTTGCGGATCATCCGCTCGAGGTGCTCTGCAACCTCGTCCGAAAGCTTCCGTTGTTTGATCTGAACCCCAATCACTTGGCATACCTTTTATACCAGTCCGTCACGCTATTGCCATAGTGCCCCTGTGTCAAACACAACTCATATCGACAGACGCCCGTCTTCAAGCGCAAGCAAGCGAGCGAGGCTCTGGCTCTTCAATTCTTTTCTTACAAGGAACTTGCTCCCTAGCCGAGCGATCAGCCACAGCGCAGGGTGCCAACATTGTCAGTTCGCGTCAGGTATCATTTCCGATCGAACGAGATTGGGGCGCGGTCACTGCCTCCCTTGAATGCCCTCTTTGGAGCGGCAGGATAGGGATACTGCTTCGGGTCCAACTCGCGTCATCCCGGCTATCGGCCTTCAAATGTCCGGGAAGGGGTCCGAACTCGATCGCTGACAGTGATTGGGTTCCGATCCGAGAGTGTCGCGCGTCCAATGAAAGCGTAGAGGACGCTTTTGAACTTTGAGGGCAGCGTTCAAAGATTAGGGTCAAACTCAATCAGGCTGGCTGCCGCCAATGGCCGAGAACCTTGCCGCTTGAAACGGTCGGCGGAAACGAGCAAAGAGCGCCATTTCCGGACCTACACGGTGGCATCCGACAACGTCGTTACGTTGATCTCCTTGCGGACCTTCCCGAGGCGGACTGTGAATTAGCACCGAAAGTTGAGGCCCCGGACCGATTGGCGGCAGCAAGCGCATGACTTTGCGGGCAAATTCACAGTTCGGTGGGCTCATCATCGGCGCCGATCATGACCCCACTCCTTTGCAAATCAACGACTTGCGCTCCGCTCGCTTGGGGTCGACTTTCGGTTCTGATCCACTATGCGGGTAACCCCGATCGGCGTGCGACCGACGGCGAGAGACCGGCGATTCGCCACGACGGTTCCGGCGTCATGGGCTACAATGGCGAGAGATCCAGATCGACCGGGGAGCCGAGGTGCCAAGCTCCACAGCAGAACGTCGCCTTGCCGCCATCGTCGCGACCGATGTCGTAGGTTACTCGCGCCTGATGGGCGAGGACGAGACGCAGACGCTGGCCGCCCTCAAGGCGCACCGCAAGGAGCTGATCGACCCTCTCATCGCCGAGCACAAGGGCCATATCATCAAGACGACCGGCGACGGTCTGCTGCTGGAGTTTCCCTCTGTCGTTGAGGCGGTGGCCTGCGCCGTTGCCGTGCAGCGCGCCATGCTCGAGCGAAACAGGGCCGTTCCGGAAGGACGGCGCATCGAGCTGCGCGTCGGCATCAACATCGGCGACGTCATCATCGAAGACGGCGATATCTTCGGCAATGGCGTGAACGTCGCTGCGCGTCTCGAACAGATCTCGGAGCCGGGCGGCATCTGCCTCTCCGACGATGCCTACCGGCAGGTGCGGGACAAGCTCGACATTGAGGCGTTCGACGCCGGCGAGCAGCACCTGAAGAACATCGCCAACCCCGTCAGGATCTACCGGATCGACCCGGCTTCATCAGCAACAGGGATCAAACGGGTTTCCGGTATTCGGGGCGGCAGGGCGAGCAGACTCCGGCTGGCGATGGCCGGTCTGGCCGTGATCCTCATCGCCATCGCAGCCTTGGCCACCTGGTCCGGTCTGGGCCGAGCCCCTGCCCCAGAACAGCAAGCCGCGAGTTCGGCGACAATCAAACCAGACAGCGGCCCTACACTTCCCATCGTCGCCGTGCTGCCATTTACAAACCAGACCGGCGACGAGGCGCAGGAGTACTTCGCCGACGGCGTCACCGAGGAGGTGATCAATGCCCTCGGCCGCTTCAAGAACTTGCGGGTGATCGGCCGCAATGCCGTCTTGCGGTACAAGGGTGGGCAGGCGCGGCAGGCCGAAATCGCCTCCGAACTTGGCGCAGCATACATGGTTGACGGCAGCATCAAAGCATCCAAGGACCGCGTGCGGATTTCCGCGCAGCTGACTGACGCGGACGCCGCTACCGTGTTGTGGTCTGATCGATACGATGGCGATCTGTCAGACATATTCGAATTTCAGGACAGCATCGCACAGCACATTGCTGGCACGCTGGCGGCCAATATCACTCAGGTGGAGGTGCAGCGTCATTTCAAGGAAGCCAGACCAGACCAGAATGCCTTCGACCTCTTGTTGCGCGCCCGAGCTGTCGGCCATGCCGCGTCTCGGACCGCCAACCGACAGGTTCGAGAGTTGATGACCAAGGCGATCGAACTGGACCCGAATTATGCCACCACCCATGCTCTTCTAGGCGAAGCCATCTACTCGCGGGTGGTTCTGGGCTGGACGGAGTTCCCCGACCGCGAGCTTGCCCGTGCCGAGGAACTCGCCCGCCGCGCCATCGCGCTCGCTCCCGATGAGCCTGATGGGCACCGCACCCTTGGTCGCATCCTGCTTATCCGCACCGAATACGATCAGGCGCGCAACGCGCTGCAGCGTGCGATCGACCTCAATCCGAGTGATGCCAATGCGTTGGCGGTGCGGGGAACCCTACAATCCGTTGATGGAGACCTTCCCGGCGCCATCGAGTCGCTTGAACTGGCTTTGAAATATGATCCGATGCTCCAGCCGCAATACCATTTCGATCTCGCCATCAGCTACTATCTCGCACGCCGGCACGAAGATGCCCTACGTGTCGCCGAACGTGGAATCTCCCGGTTTCCGAATTTCCCGATGTTCAATGTCCCGGCTGCAGCGGCAGCGGCACAGCTTGGGCGCCAGGAGCAGGCGGTCCTCTACGTTACCGAGATACGGCGACGTATGCCGCAGCTCGATTTAGACTTTCTTGGCTCGCGCTTCAGAAATCCGGCCTATCCGGCGTATCTAAAGGAAGGACTCAGGCGCGCTGGCTTGTGAGGCGCTATTGCCGTGGCAACTCAGGGAGCTCTGACACTCGCGGATAGTTCGCGTCTGCGTTGCCCACCATAGCCACCGGATCGGCAGCAAACTTCCCTGGACCGGCCGGCCCTCCGAAAACGTACAGGCGGCCTTCGTGAATCACCCAATTGTTCGGATCGGCAACCACCCGATAACCCCTCGACAGTGCCGCCGTGCACCAATTTTGGTGCTGCGGCAGATATCGATCAGGGTCGGCCTTGAAGAGATCGAGGTGGCGCGTCGAGGCGAAGCGGTATAAGGCGCCATCCAATTCGTACTGGTACTGCGGATCGCCGATCATCGGCTTGGCCTCGGTGAAATAGGCGACAGGGTCGTAGCCCTTGATGGCGAGGCGGTCTTCCTCGCCATGGGCAGAGGTGTCGAAAGCGAAAGACAAAGCGGCAGACAGTCCGATTAGGACGGCCAACGCGTCGCGCCTGTTCATTGACGTCAACTCCCTTGAACGTGAGCCACATCAGCCGGCCGCAGAGGCGGTGGGGGACTTGGGCTCCCTCGTCACATGCGGCACGTGCGGCCCCGCTCATAAGGGCCGGCCGCTATCGGCATAGCTGGAAGATTACGCCTCGCGTTCGCCCGTGGCAACGTGCATATATGCACCCCAACTAAAATAAGCTTGCGCCAATCTCGTCGCGGGAGCAGCTATATCCGCGAGCGCGGATGTAGCTGTGGCCGCCAGCAGCCGTGCGTTGACCGGGGCGTTTCGCGATCCGGCCCCGTGCGGGAATGAAATTGTCGATGACCGGCTAAAGCAATCGCTTGGTAAGCACCTCCTCACAATCGGGTGCCTATCGCGGCTGTTCGCGACTCGCGCTGAGAGCCAAATTGTCCTGTTTGCAGACCTTCCGGCCGGACCCACGAAAGTCGCCTTCGAGTCAACTTGCGTTATCCCGGCTATCGGCCTTCAAATGTCCGAGAAGGGTCCGAACTCGATCGCTGACAGTGATTGGGTTCCGATCCGAGAGCGTCGCGCGTCCAATGGAAGCGCGAAGGACGCTCTTTGAACTTTGCGCATGATCCTTTCCGGGCCGAAGATAAGCACAGCAAAAGCCGGTACCAGTATCCTGCGTCAGGCGCCAGGCAGTCTGAACCGGTATTCCGTCACATGGTGGTAGATCTGGCCCGGCCATAGTGTGGCCTGCGGAAAATACGGCCGGTTCGGTGCGTCCGGCCAGACCTGCGGTTCCAGGCAGAAGCCCGAGTAAGCCTTGTAATGACGTCGTTCGAGCCCCGGCGAAGGCGGCGCCAGATACTGGCCGGTATAGAGCTGGACGCCCGGTTCCGTGGTCCAGAGCTCCATCTCGACGCCGGAAGTCGCGCCTTGCGCCCATGATGCCAGCTTGAGCGGCCCGCGCGTCGAGGCAAGGCAGAAATTCTGGTCGTAGGGGAGCTGCTTGCCCTCGCTCTCCATGCGCAGCGGCCGTGCCTGGCGGAAATCGAACGGCGTGCCGTCGACCGGCTTCACCACGCCGGTCGGAATCAAGTCGCCATCGACTGGCAGATAGGCGCCGGCGTTCAGCATCATCCGGTGGTCGAGGATATCGCCGGCGCCGCCGTCATCCAGGTTGAAATAGGAATGCTGGGTGAGGTTGCACAGCGTCGGCTCCTCGCAGGTGGCGGTCATCTCGACGCTGAGCGTGCTGGGGATTTTCAGCCTGTAGGTGCAGGTCACGTCGAGCGCGCCGGGAAAGCCCATCGTGCCGTCGGGATCATGCAGCGTCAGCGTGACAAAATCCTTGCCATGCAGCGAAACCTCCCATGGCCGGTGCGAAAAACCTTGCGAGCCGCCATGCAGCGTGTGTTTGTCGAGAAAGTTGCGCTCGGTCTGGTAGCGCTGGCCGGCGATGGTGAAACGGCCGTCGCGGATGCGGTTGGCGTAGCGTCCGACGACGGCGCCGAAGAAGGCGGTATCCGTTTCATAGGGCTTGAGACTGCTATAGCCGAGCACAAGCGGCGCATCGTGGCCGGCCAGGCGCAGATCCTGGATGATGGCGCCCAGCCCGATGATGTTGGCGGTGAGGCCGCCGCCGCGGATGCTAAAGCGGCGGATGGCCTCGCCCGCCTGCGTCGTGCCAAAAACCTCGCCGTCCTTCATCGCCATGTCCGAAACGCCAATTGGTTGATCGATCCCGGCGGGCCGCCTTCGGCCGGCTTGGGTCTGTTGATAGTCGACAGGCCCTACCCGATCAGAGGCCGAGGCCGCCGATGCAGACATATTTGGTGTCGAGATAATCCTCGATGCCCTGATGTCCGCCTTCCTTGCCGAGGCCCGATTCCTTGACGCCGCCGAACGGCGCCTCAGGCGTGGTGATGAGGCCTTCATTGACGCCGACCATGCCGTATTTCAGCCCTTCCATGACCCGGAAGGCGCGGCCGAGATCGCCGGTGTAGAAATAGCAGGCGAGGCCGAATTCGGTGTCGTTGGCGAGCGCCACGGCTTCCTCTTCGGTCTCGAACTTGAACACCGGCGCCACCGGGCCAAAGATCTCTTCCTTCATGAACCGCATCTTCGGCGTCGCATCGGCGATCACCGTCGGCTGGAAGAAGGAACCGCCCAGCGCATGGCGCTTGCCGCCGGCGACGACCTTGCCGCCCTTGGCGGTGGCGTCGGCGATCAGTTCCTCGACCTTCTCGACTGCCTTCTCGTCGATCAGCGGCCCCTGCTGCACGCCGTCATCGAGGCCGGAGCCGACCTTCAGCTCGTTGCTGGCGGCGGCGAGCTTCTCGACGAACTTGTCGTAAACGCCGGCCTGAACCAGGAAGCGGTTGGTGCAGACGCAGGTCTGGCCGGAATTGCGGTATTTGGCGGTGATCGCGCCGGCCACGGCACGCTCGATGTCGGCGTCGTCGAAGACGAGGAACGGGGCGTTGCCGCCGAGCTCCATCGACACTTTCTTGACGGTGACGGACGACTTCTGGATCAGGATCTTGCCGACCTCGGTCGAGCCGGTGAAGGTGATCTTCTTGACCAGCGGGTTGGCGCAGATCTCGTCGCCGATCTCGCCGGCGGCGCCGGTCAGGATGTTGATGACGCCTTTGGGGAAGCCGACCTCCTCGGCGAGCGCCCCCCAGGCAAGGCCGGAATAGGGCGTCTGCGAGGCCGGCTTGACCACCGCGGTGCAGCCGGCGGCGAGTGCTGGGCCGAGCTTGCGGGCCAGCATCGAGGACGGGAAATTCCACGGCGTGATGGCGGCGATGACGCCAACCGGCTCCTTGGTCACCAGGATGCGGCGGTCCGCCCAGGGCGACGGCACGACATCGCCATAGGTGCGGCGGCCTTCTTCGGCGAACCACAGGATGTAGGACGCGGCCGAACCGATCTCGCCCTTTGATTCGAACAGCGACTTGCCCTGCTCGATTGTGAGCAGTTCGGCCAGCACATCCTGATTGTCCATCATTGCGTCATGCAGCTTGCGCAACAGCTTCGAACGCTCGAGCGCGGTGGTCTTGCGCCATGTCTTGAAGGCGGCGTCGGCGGCTTCGATGGCGCGGCGCGTCTCGACCTTGCCCGACTTCGGCACGGTGCCGATCTTAAGGCCGGTGGCCGGATTGTTGACGTCGACCGTCTGGCCGCTATCGGCCTGCACCCATTCGCCGTTGATGAGATTGGCCTGGCGCATGAAATGGCTGGTTTTCTGAAGCATGGTCTAGCCTCCGTTCGGCGCGCTGACGGGCCGCTATCTGGATTTCTTTGGTGGGCGTGCGCACTGGCATCGATGCCGGCACGCCTGGAGCCACTGCTCTTTACCTAGGGCAAGCCCTGCAATCAATTGCAAGATGGCATATAGGGTTTGGGCCAGCGCAAGGCGAGGCCAAGTTGCGCTTCTATGTTGCTTGAAGGTGTGTTGAGGTTCAGGTCAGGCCGCGCCGAGAAGGGTGCGTTCCGAGAATCGGAACGGAGCGTAACGTTTGGGTAAATGAGTACCGGAAGTACCAGGCCGTTCGCCGGCATTACCTAGATATCGACATGCCTATCCAAACACGTGGACCACCACCGTCAGCCAAAAAGCCGTGGTGACGACCGCACAGGCGGTGGCGAGGGTCATCTGGTTCGATGCCAGTGCCTGGCCGGTGTTGAACTGCGTGGCGATCAGGTAGGAATTGACCCCGGATGGCAGCGCGGCGGCCACGACCGCGACCTTCGCTGACAGCGGCGGCAGGCCGAACAGCCAGGCCAGGCCGAGCGCGACGGCCGGCATCAGCATCAGCTTCAGCGCCGACAGCGCCAGCGCCGGCCGCACATTGCCGGAGATGCCGAAACGGCACAGGCCAAGCCCCATGGCAAACAGCGCGACCGGTCCGGCGATGTTGGCCAAAGCGTCGACCAGCCGGACGGCCAGCGCCGGCAATGGCAGGCCGGTGATACGCCACACCCACCCAGCCAGGATGCCGATGATCAGCGGATTGGAAAGCATCTTATGAAGGAAGCGCCGGATGATGCGCAGCGGATGCATATGCTCGTCACCACGGCCAAAGATTTCAAACAGGATGATCGACGCCATGATCATCGTCGGCAGATGCACGGAAATCAGCAGCGACAGCACTTCGAATCCACTTGGCCCGAATGTGCCGAGGACGAACGGAATGCCGAGCAGGACGAGATTGGAAAAAGCCGACGACACGCCGCCGACGACCCCGGCACGTGCGTCGCGCCCGAACACCCGCGTGATGACCAGGTGGCCTGCGGCCCACGTCACTGCGGCGGCCGCGAAATAAGCTCCCCAGAACAACCAGGGCGCGGTGCCATGGAAATCGGCGTTGACCATGGTGCGGAACAGAAGCAGCGGCATCGCTACCCCGACGGCGAATTCGGCGATGGCCTCGCCCGCCTCGGCCTTCAGATAGCCGGTGAGCCCGGCCAGATAGCCGAGCGCGACAAGGCCGAAGACAAAAAGGACGGTTTCGATGAGTGGGGACATTTTTCCCCTGATAGGCGAGCCAGGATTGCAGCGCAATCGCCCGCCTTGCGAAGCAGCCTGCCCTCGCCAACAACCGGGATCGGTCGTGCCTTGTTTTTCAGCCGGCTTTGCCGTCCCTATATGCAACCTGCGGTGACCGCAAAGGACGTCTGATGCTTCGATTTATGCTGGCGCTAATGCTGCTCGTCATTCCTGCGTCGGCCCGTGCGACCGAAGCCGGCTGGGCGCTGTTGCGCGACGGCGGACATGTCGTGCTGCTTCGCCATGCCATGGTCACTGGCACCACCGATCCGGCGAATTTCGACATCGAGAAATGCGCGACGCAGGTCAATCTCTCGGTGCGCGGCAAGCAGCAGGCGCGCAAGATCGGCGCGCTTTTCGACGCCCGCGCGGCGCCGGTCGAGCGCGTGCTGTCCAGCCGCTATTGCCGCAGCCTTGACACCGCCCGCACCGCTTTCAGAGAAGAGCCCGAGCCCTTCGCCCCGCTTGACCTGCTGAAGACCGACGCCAGCGAGAAAGCCGCCCAGCTCGAGGCGGTCATGAACGAGATCCGCGCCTATTCCGGCTCCGACAATGTGGTCATGGTCACCCATCTGGAAAACATCATGGCGCTCACCGGCATCTCGCCGCGCGAAGGCGAAGCCGTGATCGTCGAGCCGCAAGGCGACGGCCTGCGCGTGCTCGGCCGAGTCACCTTTTAATCAGCGCTGTAGGCGGCTGAAGCGCATTGGGTCACGGCTTGCCCTTCAATTTTCTCCGAAGGAATGGCGAAAAAGGAGTCGAACCCGGTATTCCGCTTAGGGTACCAGCGCTAGATTTTCGCCACTCGCGACGGCTTTCAGTTGCGAGCGTCGCTTGCTGGAGCTGCGTTAGTCAGTCAGAGGGCTAATGGCATTTTTAATGGAACGCTAATATAAATGGACGCTCGAATGAGCAGCGCCTGCCAAATGCTTGAGGAATGCCATGCGAAGATTAATCTTGACGGCAATGTGTATCGCTTCCGCAACGGCCGCTAACGCCCATGATTGGTATGAAGACAGGATTGACCCACAGACGAAATTCAAGTGTTGCGGTGGTTCTGATTGCCGCGCCATACCTCGGTCTTCGGTGCGGTCCAGGATAGACGGTGGTTACACTTACTTGCCGCATAATTTCAACATCCCACGGGACCGTGTACAGGAATCACCAGACGGCCAATACCATATCTGCGAGAATACCTACGTCATAACTAATCAGCTGTATTGGCGTTGCTTTTTCGCACCTCGTGTCGATGTCTCTCTACTTCTCCCACGTTAAGGATTATCCGCTTCTGGCGCACCTGGTCCGTTCCAGCAACCAATGCGGATGACGGCAGACCACACCCAAGACCGCAGTTAGTTTAAGTTGCCTAGGGCTAAATCTTCGCCGCCACCAGCCAAGCGTCGATACGGAGCTTCCATCCCTCGATCATGTGCGCGAACGCGTCCTCCGTCAGCTCGGACAGATACGATCTTCCTGCCGTGCTCAAGGCAGTGAACGTGTAGGCAATCGACGCCTCCGTGCCTCCGTCAGCGGTCGGGCGGCAGGCCACCTCGACAAATCCGAAACGCGAATCCGACGTCACCCGGACATAGCGAACACGATGCACCACGGGTTCCCAGTCCGTGCAGGCCCAGAGCGTGGTCTCATCACCGTGAGCGGTCCGGAAGACCATGCCCTGGCGCGTCTCCCCGTCTTGTGGATGCAGAAACTCCGGATCCCAGCCATCCACCCACAGGGTCTCCCCAATCGGCGTGAACAGCGGAAAGACGCGGTCGATCGGCCCCGAAAGCACGATGCTGTGGCTGCGCTCAAGATGATTCGTCATCCCTCTCCCCGTCGATTTCCACCAGACGGTGGCTGTCCGCTGCGCCAAGCTCCATTCCGTAGATGCGCTTCAACTGGCCGATTGTTTCCAGGGTCGTCGGGGAAAACGGCGTCTGGCCTTCGAAGGCATGCAGCACGATGCCCTCGATGAGGTCACCCAGGCTCATGTCGCGATGCTCGGCCAAGGCCTTGAGCACCTTCACCAATCGTTTTTCCAGGCGCACCCCGGTCTGCACGCGTTCTATCGTCATCTTCACATTTTACCATGATACATTGGTACCAACAACCACTTTCCCTTGGCGATCACGGGTGTTGCAGAAATACCACTGCCGAAAGAAGCCGCGTCCAGCCACGACTATGCCGCTTGCGACAACCAGTCGCAGCGGCCATAGGCGCGCTCCCGGTCACGAAAACCGAAGCGAGTACAAAGGTTGGAGCTTTTGCCTCCGCCCGCGCAGCCGGCATTGCCGCCCTGTGTACGGCGCCGTTTCGGGGATTGGGATCGCGGATGTAGCTCAGCGGAAGAGCGCCGGATTTGGGTCCGGAGGTCGGGGGTTCAATTCCCTTCATCTGCACTTCGGATAGCTCAGTTGGTTAGAGCATCAGATCGATAATCTGACTGTCGAAGGTTCAAATCCTTCTCCATTGGCCTCGAAAGCCAGCACCTTCAGGTGGTGTTATCTGAAACGGTCCGGGGACTGGAATGCGAAAGACCTGACGGACGGCCCACGCCCTTGGGCGCCGGTCGGACCCGAAAGTCTGACGCCATTGGCTCGCGGCCAGGCCCGCGGTGACGATCAAGGCGCACCAATGCCGGCAAGGGAGGTCAAGGCCTCCGGCGCCCGCTTCGGTGCCTCGCGATCCGCTCCCGAAGGCCCGCCACGGGCGGATGCCACCGGTCCCCGGATCATTCGTGCCCGGAGTGAAGCAAGCGACGTGAAACGAGAAACGAAAGGACGATCGACGCATGATTTGACGCCTCGGAAGGGGCCATGCCCGACAGGAGTGAAGACCATGACGACCATTCTCGACAGGATTCTTGGGCGCGAGCGCGTCCTCGTAAGGGAAAACGAACGTGCCATCACGCTCTACAAGGGTGAGATCAAGGCTGTTCTGGTGCCGGGCGAGCATTGGCTCGCCAACCGGCGTCGGAGCCTTGAAGTGTCGCGGCACGATCTGAAGAACCCGGAATTCGTTTCGGCGTACGAGAAGGCGTTGTTCGACAAGCTCCCGGATGTGGCCGCGCGTCATTTCACCGTCGTTCGCACCGGGCGCACGGAAGTTGCAGTCATCGAGCGTGACGGCGGCCTCCATGCCGTTCTGGCGCCGGACCGCAAGCTCGTCCTGTGGACGGATGCCGGACCGTGGAAGGTGACGGTGATCGACACCGCGGCCGACCTCGCGATCGATCCGGCCGTGATGCGCCGGCTCGGCCAGGCCCGAAAGGCGGAGCTGATGTCCGTCCATCCGGTCGTGGACGGGCAGGCCGGACTGCTGTTCGTCGACGGCGCCCTCGTGCGGACGTTGACGGCGGGCGTGCACGGCTTCTGGAACGTCGGGCGCATGGTGCAGATCAAGGTCGTCGACCTCAAGCGCCAGTCGCTCGACGTCGCCGGGCAGGAAGTGCTGACCAAGGATCGTGTCACGATCCGCGTCAACATCGCCGCCGAATACCGTGTCGTCGATGCGGTGCGGGCGGTGAGTGCTGTGAGGGACTTCTCCGAAGCCCTCTACCGCGCCCTGCAATACACCTTCCGCAAGACGCTTGGCGCGCTGACGCTCGATCAGATCCTCGAAAAGAAGGTGACGGTCGATGAGGAAGCCGCCGGGAAGGTCCGTGCCGACATGGCCGAGATCGGGATCGAGGTCAGCGATATCACCCTCAAGGATGTCATCCTGCCGGGCGAGATGCGCGAGATCCTCAACCAGGTGGTGTCGGCCGAGAAGCAGGCCGAGGCCAACGTCATCCGCCGTCGCGAGGAGACGAACGCCACGCGTTCGCTGCTCAACACGGCCAAGGTGATGGCCGAGAACCCGGTGATGCTGCGGCTGAAGGAGCTCGAAGCTCTGGAAACCATCGCCGGCAAGGTCGAGCGGCTGACCGTCCACAACGGAACGGGCGGGCTGCTGAACGACCTGGTCAAGCTCCGCGACAGCTGAGCGGAAGCAACATCATGGGAAGGGCCGCCGGGCCAACTGGCGGCTCTTCTTGCGTTTACGAAGTGGGTATCCCATCTGCGCCCGGCGTTCAGGTCTTTTCCTGCCCGGAAAAACCGATTAGACAGCGCCCAAACACATGCGGACAGACTCCGCCCGCAACCGAAGGAAAAGCCCTTGTCCACCACGTTCGACAAAGTCGCCAAGATCATCGCCGATACCAGTGAGATCGATATCGACACGATCACCCCTGAAAGCCACACCATCGACGATCTCGGCATCGACAGCCTCGACTTCCTCGACATCGTCTTTGCCATCGACAAGGATTTCGGCATCAAGGTGCCGCTGGAAAAGTGGACGCAAGAGGTCAATGACGGCAAGGCCTCGACCGACGATTACTTCGTCATGAAGAACCTGTGCGCCAAGATCGACGCACTGGTCGTGGCCAAGAACGCCTGAAATGGTTCAGCCCGCGATCTTGACGCGTCTTGCCGCATGGCCCCGAAAATCGAAATCGATTTTCGGAAAGGATCATGCGCAATTTCAAAAATACTATAGCGTCCTTTGCGCATCCAAGCGGATGCGCGGCGCTGTAGTCGCCTGACCCACAACAGCCGCCCATGAGCCCCCACCACGTCGTCATATCAGGCATCGGCCTTGTCTCTTCGCTGGGAGAAGGCCCGGATGCGCATTGGCGCAAGCTCGTCCAGCCCGGCCTGGAACCGGTGCTCGAAGCATCGCGCTTCTCTCCCTACACCGTCCACCCGCTGCCGGAGATCGACTGGAACCTGCAGATCGCCAAGCGCGGCGACCAGCGGCAGATGGAAACATGGCAGAGGCTCGGCACCTACGCCGCCGGCATGGCGCTGGACGACGCCGGCATCAAGGGCAATGACGACCTCTGCACGACCATGGACATGGTGGTGGCTGCCGGCGGCGGCGAGCGCGACGAAACGGTCGACGCCGACATTCTCGCAGCGTCCGAAAGCCGCAATGACCGCGACGTGCTGCTCAACGAGAAACTGACCACCGAATTGCGGCCGACGCTGTTTCTGGCGCAGCTCTCCAACCTGCTCGCCGGCAACATCTCGATCGTTCACAAGGTGACCGGCTCGTCGCGCACCTTCATGGGCGAGGAAGGTGCCGGTGTCGCTGCCGTCGAGACAGCCGCCGCGCGCATCCGCTCCGGCCAGTCGACGCATATCCTGGTCGGCGGCGCCTTCCAGACCGAGCATTCCGACATGCTGCTTGGCTATGAACTGGCCGGCTACCTGCATCGCGGCCCCTGGAGGCCGGTCTGGCAGAGACAGGGCCTGGAAGGCGGCGGCGTGGTGACTGGATCAGGCGGCGCGTTCCTCGTCCTGGAACAGCGCGAACATGCGATCAGCCGCGGGCGAAAGATCTATGCCGAACTCGGCCCGGTCATATCCGGACGTGCAAAACGCCGGCAGGGCGAACTCGATGGCGAAATTGCCGCGCTGCTTAGGCAGGCTGCATTGCCGAACGGCGAGTTGCTGACGATTTCAGGCGCTTCGGGTGCCCATGCCGCTACTGCTGCCGAGAAATCGGCGCTCGACGCCAATCCAGCGATTGCCGCACGCGGCTTTTCGACACTGACCGGCCACATGAAGGAAGCGCAGTTTCCCTTCGCCGTGGCGCTGGCGGCACTGGCTGTCGAGCGCAAGGCCGCCTACCCGGCTTTTGACGCCGCCACCGAGAAGCCGTTCAACGGCGTTCCCAGGACCGTCCTTGCAACGGCGATCGGCTATCACCAATTCGAGGGCATGGCGTTGGTCAACGCCGCCGATTAAAGGTCCAGGACAAGTCATGGCCAATCTGAACGACCACATGGGCAGGCCGATCGTCGCCGTCACCGGTATCGGCGTGGTGACTTCGCTGGGCGTCGGCAAGGCCGACAATTGGGCGGCGCTCACCGCGGGCAAGTCCGGCATCCATCCGATCACCCGCTTTCCGGTTGACCATCTGAACACCCGCATCTCCGGCATGGTCGATTTCCTGCCGTCGAGCTCCAAGGGCGCCAGCCTTCTGACCTACGACCTCGCCGAGATCGCCGCGCAGGAAGCCGTGGCCGAAGCCGGCCTTGATTCGGGCGATTTCGGCGGACCGCTTTTCCTTGCCTCGCCGCCGGTCGAACTCGACTGGAGCGAGCGCTTTTCGCTGTACAATTCCGACAAGCACGACATCGGCGCCGAACGGCTACTTCGCGTGGCGCGCGGCATGAAGGGACTCGATGTCTTCGAGACCACCCAGTTCGGTTCGATCGCCGACCGGCTCGCCGACCGTTTTGGGACACGCGGCCTGCCGATCACGCTGTCGACGGCCTGCGCCTCGGGCGCCACCTCGATCCAGCTCGGCGTCGAGGCGATCCGCCGCGGCGAATGCGACAGGGCGCTGTCGCTCGGCGCCGACGGCTCGGCGACCGCCGAGGCGCTGATCCGTTTCTCGCTGCTTTCGGCGCTTTCCACGCACAACGACATCCCCGAAAAAGCGTCAAAACCCTTCTCCAAGGATCGCGACGGTTTTGTCCTCGCTGAGGGTTCTGGCGCGCTGGTATTGGAATCGCTGGAGGCGGCACTCGCCCGTGGTGCAAACATCCTCGGCATCCTGCGCGGCTGCGGCGAGAAGGCCGACGACTTCCACCGCACCCGCTCGAAGCCGGACGGCTCGCCGGCGATCGCGGCGGTTCGCGCCGCCCTCGCCGATGCCGGCTTGGGCGAGGACGAGATCGATTATGTCAACGCCCACGGCACCTCGACGCCGGAAAACGACAAGATGGAGCATCTGTCGCTGTCGACCGTGTTCGGCGAGCGGATCGGCTCGATGCCGATCTCGTCGAACAAGTCGATGATTGGCCATACCCTGTCGGCCGCCGGCGCGGTCGAGGCCGCGTTTTCGCTGATGACCATGCGCGAAAGCGTCATCCCGCCGACCATCAATTACGACAATCCCGACCCGGCGATCGTGCTCGACGTGGTGCCGAACAAGAAGCGCAACGCCGAGGTCGGCACGGTGCTGTCGAACTCCTTCGGCTTCGGTGGCCAGAACACCTGTCTTGTCATGGCGCGGGAACCAGTCTAAGCGAGCTTTTTTCCCGCTCAACAGAACCGACAGTCTCCATGCGCGCATTGCAACTTATCGAGGACCGCCGCCTTGAAACGGTGGACCTGCCGCTTCCGCCGCAGCCTGCGCTGGGCGAAGTGACGCTGCGCATCAAGGCCGTGGCGCTCAATCATATCGACGTCTGGGGCTGGCGCGGCATGGCCTTCGCCAAGCGCAAGCTGCCGCTGGTCGTCGGCGCCGAAGCTTCAGGCGAGGTCGAGGCGGTCGGCCCCGGCGTCTCCAGCCTTGTGCCCGGGCAGCTTGTGTCGATCTACGGCGCGCGCACCTGCGGGCTTTGCTGCGCCTGCCGCGAAGGCCGCGACAACCTATGCGAGCATGTCTCAGGCGTACACGGCTTCCATCTCGACGGCTTTGCGCAAGAGAAGATAAACCTTCCGGCGCGCCTGCTGGTCCCTGCCCCGCCCGGCGTGACGGACATTGGGGCGGCCGTCGCGCCCGTCACCTTCGGTACGGTCGAACACATGCTGTTCGACAATGCCAGGTTGCAGCCCGGCGAAACCATCCTGATCCATGCCGGCGGCTCGGGTATCGGCTCCGCCGCGATCCAGCTGGCGAAGAAAATGGGCTGCACCGTGATCACCACGGTCGGCTCGAACGATAAGGTCGACAAGGCGAAGGCGCTTGGCGCCGACCATGTCATTAACTATCGCGAGGACCGTTTCGAAGGCGTCGTGCGCAAGCTGACGAAGAAGAAGGGCGTCGACGTCGTCTTCGAGCATGTCGGCGCCGACACCTTTGCCGCCTCGATGCTGTGCCTGAAACGCGGTGGCCGCCTGGTGACCTGCGGCTCGACCTCGGGCGTGTCGACGCAGATCAATCTGATGCAATTGTTCCAGCAGCAATTGAAACTGCTCGGCTCCTTCGGCTGCCGCATGCAAAACATGGCCGACGCCATGCAGAAAATGGCGGCGGGGCTGGTTTCTCCGGTCATCGACACCGAAGTCGGCTTCGACGCCATCGACGCCGCGCTGAAGCGCATGGAAGGCCGTGACGTGTTCGGCAAGATCATCCTGCGCATCGGCTGATCATGATGTTGCTGTCTGAAAACGTCTTGGGCTAGGAATGGTCGGCAACGCCTTCAGGAAGCTCCGCCGGGACTTGGCGTTCCGCCACGGCAGGCGGCTGCGCCAGTTCAACTATTGGCTGCTTGCGCGCGCCGCGATGACGATAATTTGGCTGCTGCGTCTGCTGCCGGTCGACAGCGCGCTTAATTTCGCCGACCGCGCCGCCCGTCGCATTGGCCCGTGGGTGGGACGCCACAACGTCGCCATCGCCAATCTGCGCAACGCCTATCCGGAAAAGAGCGACCGCGAGATCCAGGCCATCGCGTCCGACATGTGGGGCAACATGGCTCGGCTCGCCGCGGAATACATCTTTCTCGACGCCCTGTTCGACTACGATCCCGCCGCGACGAAACCGGGCCGCATCGAGGTCAAGGGGGTCGAGCACTTCGTGCATATCGCCGAGGAACCGAAGCCGCATATCATCTTCACCGGGCATCTCGGCAATTTCGAACTGCTTCCGGTCGCGGCAGCCACTTTCGGCATGAACATCACGGCGCTGTTTCGCCCGCCCAACAACCCCTATCTTGCCGACTACATCCTCTCGACTCGCCGCTCGACAATGGGGTCGCTTCTGCCCTCCTCCACCGGCGCTTCGTTCGCGCTGGCGGCAATCCTGGAGAAAGGCGGCAATATCGGCGTGCTCGTCGACCAGAAATTCTCGAGCGGGCTCGAAACGACATTCTTCGGCCGCCCATGCGAGAGCAACCGGGTTCTGGGCACCCTGGCGCGCCACTATGACTGCGATGTCTATCCGGCGCGCTGCGTGCGCTTGCCGGGCAACCGCTTCCGGCTCGAGATCGAGGACAGACTGAACTTGCCGCGCACCGCCGGCGGCAGTGTCGACGTCCACGGCACCACCCAGCTGCTCAACGACGTGGTCGAGCGCTGGGTGCGCGAGGATCCCGGCCAGTGGATGTGGTTCCACAAAAGATGGGAGATCAGCGGCCCGCGCGGAAAGCATCGCCAGGCGAGACAGCGCGGCAAAGCCGCCTGAAGCGGCAGGATAATGAAACGCAGCGCAAGCGGGAATCGATTGCCCTGCAACCGTGGGTAGTCTCGGCCTGACAGGTGACGGCAGTTATGCTAGGAATTTAAGCGCAATGTTGATCTGCGCCCGCCCGCCGAGGCCGGTTTTTTGTTTCGGCCGGATCGCTCGACCGCCGCCCTGTTCGGCCAATTGGGGAGAGGACAATGCGAGCCTCTTCTCAAGTTGCTCAATCCAATCGAGTTGCGACCAGCTTGCCGTCCATCATCATCGGGATGATTGCCAGCTTCTTTTCTTCCAGAAATTCCAGATCGGCGCTGCCTTGATTGAGGTCCATCAGCTGCTCGACTTTTCCATCCGGATGAATGCGAAAGAGCACCCCTGCGACCCAATCCGTGACCAGCCAATTCCCGGCTCCGTCCGATTCTAGACCATCTAGATTTCCAACAGGCTCGCCGGACCCGATGTCAGAGATAGCCTTCGTGTTCAGGTCAATCGCGATAAGGTGGCCAGGTGTCTTGGAGGAAAAATCCGGCTGGATATCGCGACCCCAGCCGGCGACGAGGAGGCGACCGTCTTCGACGCGCAGACCGTTCGGATGCAGGAGATCCTCGCTCTCGAGCCAGACGGAGAGAGCTTGATTGTCCAGAACATAAATCCTGTTCGCCAGCGTGTCGGAAGCAAAGACACGACCCGCCTCGTCGACAGCGGGATCATTGAGGAACTGAGCGCCTTCTGCAGGCCACGTTCCAGTGATCTGACCGCTCTCGACGTCGACGGCCATAAGCCGATCGATGTCGGTAACGAAAAGCGTATCGCCCTGCATCACCAATCCCTTGGGCGCGTTAAAGCCGGTCACCCACTCGGCTGCCTGCAACTTTCCGTCAGGTGACACCTTCGAAAGGTATCCGACCCCATCCCTGCCGGCGAGGTCGCCAGCAATGTTGGAGACGTAGAAGACATTCCGCTTAGCGTCGAAGAGTACGCTCTCGGGGGCCTTGAACCCGTCAAGCGACCAGACCTCCTCCGCTTTCGCATGTGAACCCGCCAATCCTAGTAGTAGAATTATAAATAAACCTGACTGCAGCCTAATCATCATAGCCTCCCTGTGTTGTTTATCTGACGCGTTCAGGTAAAGTGCAACCGCACATTGCATAAGTGATTTTGCAACTCTTACGGTTGACGCTTCGATTGCTCTGACGAGTCTGTTTGCCAAGCGTGCTTAGCCTTGCGAGCTTTATAATTCCCTAGATGAATGCCAGTTCCAACATCCCTGGAAGTCGACGTCGGACACACCTCATCGGCGGTTTGTTCGACCTTGCCAGCCTCGGCTCACATGATCGCCGAGCGATTGCCTACCTCTGGTTGCGATGCCGACGCGGGGCCGCCAACGACAGCTCGTGCTTCTGGCTAAGGCTTGAATTGCCTCGACAACTCCGAGGCGGGCAGCGGCCCAGAGAGCTGGCACAGATGTTAAAAAGGCGCTAATGCGCCCCTTCAGTGGTGTTCAGTTCGCCATGAGGGCAACTTAGGGCTGCTCGGGGTTCTCGTCGGCCAGTTCCTGCTCTCGCCGCTCAAGCTGCTTCTGAAGCTCCACCGCTAATGCGAAAAGCTTTGGTGGCAGAGTTTGATCGGCCTCCATGCTCAATCGCTTGCGTAGCTTCCGACGATTATCTTCCGAACTGATCAATTCCCGGAAGGCATGATCCCCATTTCGAGTTCCCATAACCGGACGATGAACTTGACAGTTCCTGGAGCACTCTGTCACCGCCGTGGTCGTATGGAATAACAATGAGGTTCCTCAGGATACATGTCCACCACATTCCCGGTGGCGTATGCCTTGGCGACGTGCTGACTGAATAACGGCAAGAAACTGAACAGTCTGCAGCCCTTTACGTCGAACAATCGGAACGGCTGCTCATGGCGCAACCCGGGCGGCTCGCCAAATAGTTGCCTGCAACGCGAGGTGAGCGCCGAACGACCGACCCGGGTGGAACTTTGCCGTTTGAGGCGGCTACCGGAATGAGCATGCAGCCGCCAAGACTCGACATTCAGCTACTCGTACCCCCTGTCGCCGTATGAGGGCTTGCCGCCGGTGAAGTGATCTAGTCGATCAGCTTCAGAAGCGTAGCATAACGTGGATGCTCCCGAATCGGGTCGAGATCCGCATCGTTCTTAAACCACTGTTTTGCGTCGCTTCCGACTTGGTGAATCCAAGTCTCCAGCAGGGCGATGGCCCGGTCGAACTCGCCCAGCAGCGAATAGGCGCAGGCGGCATTGTACCGGGTGTTGTTGTCGTCCGGATCGATTGCCAAGGCACGCGCGATCCATTCCTTCGCGCGGTCCCGTTCACCCAGCGCCGCCAACGCGATGGCCCCCATCTGCGCGGGGTCGGAACTTTCCGGGTGCAGTCGGAGCGCGTCCTCGGCCCTCTTTAGTCCGAGCCGCGCGTATCTTTCCCTCTCTTCCTGGCGCCCGAGGGAATTGAAGACATTCTGCAAGAAGAGCGGCGACCGGTAGTCGTCGGGCTGAATCTCCAGCGCGCGAATGAAAAGCTTCGCGGCCCGCTCGAAGTCGCCCACAGTGACACTAAACCGGGCATAAAAATAGTGCGGCTCATAGCTATTGGGACCCAACGCGAGCGCCTGCTCGAAGGCGGAAACCGCCTCGGCGGGGCGGCCGCCGAGGCTCAAAACGACGCCACGGGTTGCATGCGCTTCCGCCAGATTTGCATCGATCGCTAGAGCCTTGTCAGCGGTCGCCAGGATATCGTCGACTGAGATCGCAACGCCGTGGCGGGAAACGAGAAACGAATCGCAGTCCGCCATGCCGGCATAGGCGCGTGCATAGAGCGGATCCAGCTCCACCGCCTTGGCGAACATCCGCCGCGCCAACATCAGGAACGATTTTGTCCTCATGTGGAGGAATTGGCGGCCCCTCAGATAGTAGGTGTAGGCCTCGACGTTTTCCGTCGGCACCTGTTCGATCGCTTTCTTTTCGTTAGGCAGCAGCCTGACCTTCAGCTGATCGATGATCGTGTGGGTGATCTCGTCCTGAATCGCGAAGATGTCGGTGAGGTCGCGGTCGTAGCGGTCGGCCCACAAATGGCCGCCGCTCGCGGCGTCGATGAGTTGGCCAGATATGCGTATGCGCTCGCCCGCCTTACGCACGCTACCTTCCAGAATGAACCTCACGCCGAGTTCTTGCGCCGCCTGCTGCAGTTTCACCGACCTTCCCTTGTACGTGAACGCCGAGTGACGGTTCACCACGAACAGGCCGGAGATCTTCGACAGGTCCGTGATAATGTCTTCGGTGATGCCGTCTGAAAAATACTCCTGCTCGGGGTCGCCGCTCATGTTGGTGAAGGGCAAGACGGCAATCGAAGGCTTCCCCGTGGCGGCCGCCTCCACCTTAGTCTTTGCGGGGGTGCTCGGATTCGGAGGAGGAGTATCCAGGCAGACGTTGAAGACGCGGACCGGCCGCTCGATGTTCTTCAGTGCCTGCTCGCCAGTATCCTCGAAGGTAAGATCGAGCCGATTGCCGACATTGTCGCGCACCACGGCGGACACCGCGACGCCGCCCGCCTTGGCGACACTCTGAATCCGGGCCGCGACATTGACGCCGTCGCCATAGATATCGTCGTTCTCGAAGATGACGTCACCGAGATTGACGCCGATGCGGAATTCAATCCGCCGGTCTTCGGGGACCTCGACGTTGCGTGCGCGCATTTCTATCTGGATCTTGGTGGCGCAATCAACTGCGTTCACCACGCTCGGGAATTCGACGAGGAGGCCGTCGCCGGTCAGCTTGACGAGCCGCCCCTGATGCTCGGCGATCTTGGCGTCGATCAACTCAGCCCGGTGCGCCTTCAGAGCAGCGAGCGTACCGACTTCGTTCGCTCCCATGAGGCGGCTGTAGCCGACCACATCGGCCGCCAGGATTGCGGAAAGTCGGCGTTCCATGTGGAGTTCAGTCCGCCTGTCGCTGAGCCTCAAATTAGCAGGTTCCTGCCGCCACGCCACCAAATTTAAAACCGCGGTGGTCGTATGCCACTGGGAGATTGTAGTTCAGGGCGCATGATCAAGGCCGCCTCTCCCGCATTTGGCGCAGACGTCGGATTTCTCGATTCCTAAATGTCCGAATTGGGGTCAGGACTTGCCGTAGTACTTCTCCGAATGAAGGGCAGAGAAGGTGAAGGTTTTCCGATGCGGGCGGTTGCGCGAAGCGCAGGTTTGGGGAAACGCACGAAGGTCGGCGAATGGCGCCGCCTGCGCGTTCCGATCGACGACACCGAAGGCAGAAAACCACCCTTACCCGACATCCGGCATTGTTCGAGTGAACGACCAATCTCGGGCCACAACCTCGATGGCCTTAGAGCGGGTGGTTTTAGCCGCATTTCTGCGACGCCTGGAGAAAAGTGACCCTGATCGGTCAAAGCATTGCCTCATCGGCCGTAAGTGCGTGCTCTCGCGTGCCGGAGACGATGATCTCCAGGACCTCATGCTCGTCGGTGTTTTTGACGTAGCGATCGCCGACGTTCTCGCCGCGTTTCAGCACCATCACGCGATCGCCCACAGCGAAGATGTCAATGAGGCGGTGGGAGATGATGATCTGGGCAACGCCCTGCTTTTTCAGTTCCAGCATGGTTTCGAGCAGCCGCTCGGTCGCCATCACCGAGAGATTGGCGGTCGGCTCGTCGAGGATCACCACGCGCGGCTGGAAGGAGATAGCGCGGGCAATCGCCACAGATTGCTGGCGGCCGCCGGATAGGCTCTCGACCTTTTGATAGACGGAGTTCACGTCGACCTTGAGCCGCTTCAGCACGCTGTCGGCTTCGGCGTACATTTTCCGGCGATTGACGAAAATGCCCCTGCGCGGCCAACGGCCAAGAAAGATGTTCTGACCGACATCCATATTCCCGCAAAGAGCGAAATCCTGGTAGATCATCTCGATGCCGGCGTCGCGGCTTTCGTGCGGGCTCTTGAAGTGCACCGGCTGCCCGGCGACGAAGACCTCGCCGGCGTCGCGCTGGTAGGCGCCGGTCAGGATCTTCATCAGCGTCGATTTGCCTGCCGAGTTGTCGCCGACGAGGCCCAGGATCTCGCCGGGATAGAGCACGAGGTCGACGTTGCGGAGCGCCTGCACCGCACCGAAGGCTTTTTCGATGCCCCGCATTTCTACGATCGGTGCAGGCGTGGTCGGGTCACGCATGGGTGGTCTCCGCCGTTCTTGTGCGCCGCGCGAGGCGCGCCCGCAGGCGGCCGAAGATGTTGGCCTGGCGCACCCAGATGTCGATCAGCACCGCCACGATCAGGATGCCGCCGATGAAGACGTTGATCCAGTGCTGCGGCATGGTGAAGCCCTGGACGTTGAGCTGCAGCAGCGCCCGGATCAGGGTGATCACCGCCGCCCCGGCGAGCGCCCCGATCACGGTGCCGTAGCCGCCGAAGATCGAACCGCCGCCGATGATCACCGAAGCGATGGCGTCGAGCTCGCGGAACTGGCCGGCCACCGGGTTGAAGCTGCGGAAGTAGGCGACGTTGATGATCCCGGCCATTGTCGCGCAGAGCGCCGCCAGCACAAGCGCGAGGAACCGCACCCGGTTGGTGTTGATCCCGGCATAGGCGGCTGCGCGAATGTTGCCGCCGGTCGCATAGACCTTCTGCCCGAAAGGCATGTAGGCAAGCACGACGCCGGCCATGACGGCGACGAACAGCATCCAAATGGTTTGGACGCTCACCACCTCGGCAATCGAGCGCAGCAGCCCGTCCGGCAGCGAGATGCGGTAGTGCAGCAGGATATCGTTCACCTTACGGCCAAGCAGGTTGTAGCCCTCGGGCCAGCCGGTGAGCTGCTGCCCGGCGACGAACCAGGCGGCGAGGCCGCGGGCGATGTAGAACATGCCGAGCGTGGCGATGAAGGCCGGCAGCTTGAAGCCGACGGTGACGATCGCGTTGACGAGGCCGGCGCACATGCCCGCGAGCAGGCCCATCGCCACGGCGGTCACGGGGTCGGCGCCAAGGACCTTGAGGAAATAGGCGGCAGTGCTGCCAGCGAGGGCGAGCACCGCCCCGACGGAGAGGTCGATATCGCCTGCGGCGATGACGTAGGTGAGCCCGATGGTGATCAGCGCAAGCTCGGTATAGTTGAGCAGGATCGCAAAGCTGTTGGACAGGTTCCACCAGTAGTCCGGCCGGAGCGCGAGGCCGGTCAGCCACAGGAGCGCGGTCAGGATGATGGCGAGCGCGTCGCGCCGGGCGAGGAACTTGCCGAGCCCGGTGGCCGACAGCGCCGTGTCGGTCGCCATCGCCCCCTTGGTCTGCACCCCCTCGATCGCGATGCCGCCGATCTCGTAGGCCGGTGGCGGCGGTCGGCCGCGGAGCCAGGCCCACAGGCGCCCTGCCACCTGGCGGCGGATGAGATAGGGTTCGATAAGCACCGCGACGACGAGCAGCAGCCCGAGGAACACCGGAACGGCGCCGACCGGCAGCGAGAAAACGGCGTTGACCGTGATCTCCTCGTCGCCGATCTTGATGGTGCGCGTGATGGGCCAGCCCTCGCGCAACACCTTGTCGAGCAGCACCACCAGCAGGGCGCCAAGGCAGGATCCGGCGACCCGCCCGCGGCCGCCGAGGATCGAGGCGCCGCCGATGATCACGGCGGCAATGACGGTCAGCTCACTGCTGACGCCGTAGAGGGGTGTCACGCCCTTGTCCTGGGCAGCTGACATCAAGCCGGCTAGCGCCGCGCAGAGCGAGGCGATCAGGAAGGCTCGAATGCGCACCCAGTTGGTCGGGATGCCGGCATAGGACGCCGCCTGCTCGTTGCCGCCGGTCGCGAAGGTCTCGTAGCCCCAGCGCGTCTTGGCGAGCACATGGGCGCCGATCACGGCGACAACGACGAAGATCACGATCTGGTTGTTGAAGCCGAGGAGGTTGGTCTCGCCGAGCTGAAAAAAAAGCGGATAGCCGGTCGCCTTGGCAGGATAGTAGATCGCCTGGCCGTGAGTGAGCGCCAGCACGAAGCCGCGGCCGATGAAGAGGACGGTCAGCGTGGCGATGAACGCCGGCACCTTCAGGATGGTGACGAGCACGCCGTTGATCAGCCCGATCAGCGTGCCGAGCAGCAGGCAGAGGATCACCGACGTGACGACGCCGAGGTCAAGGAAGTTCGGCGCGAACAGCCTGGCGAAGACGACGGCGACTAGGCCGTAAGTTGAACCGACCGAAAGATCGAGGTCCTTGTTGACGATGACGAACGTCACTCCGACCGCGATGATGGCAACCCGCGAGGTGTCGCGGAGCAGCGAGTGAAACGCTCCTGTTGACCCGAAGAACGCGGGATTGACGAGAGCGCCGCCGAGATAGAGCAGCAAAAGCAAGGCAACGAGCCCCACCTCCCAGCCGCCGACAATCTGGGACGGCGCACGGCCGAGCGGTGTGGTCGCGGTAAACGCCATGGTCTCTTCTGGTCGATTTTCCCTGCTGCCGCATTGCGGGAGAGCTTGCGCCCTCCCGCAATGATTTCAGACGAGCGGACTCTCAGTTCTCAAACCGCTTGCCGACGTCCTCGACGGTCTCCTTCGTCACCAGTTGGGCGCGTGTGTCGAGATTGGACGCCGCGATGCCGCGATCGATCTCCAGATAGAGCTGCATGACCGGCCAGAAGCCCTGCAAGAAGGGCTGTTGCCCGAGCGCGCCGGTCAGATCGCCGCTCTTCATCGCATCCTGCTGGGCCGGGCCGAGGTCGAAACCGTAGGCGCAGATCTTGCCGGTCAGTCCGGTCTGAGCGACTGCCTTGGCAAGCGCCGGCGTGAACACGTTGTTGCCGGCGAACGCACCAACGACGTCGCCGCGCGATTCGAACAGCGTCACGATGCCGTTCACCGGGTCATTCGGATTGGTGTCGATGCCGGTGTTCTCCGGACCCGCGTCGACCTTGAAGGCATCAAGCTTGCCGGCATCCTTCAAGCCCTTGACGATGGCGTTGAAAGCCGAAGTGACGCGGTTGTTCACCTCGATGTTGCCCATTGCGGTCGACGACGGCAGGACGATCGAACCCTTCTCGATACCTTTGTCCGCGAGGCACTTGACGAGCGCCTCGCCGGCGATTGCGGCAGCCGAGGCGTCCTGGCCGGTGTGGCCGATGCCGCTGCGGTTGAGGAGCGTGCCGTCAAAGGAATTGGTCGTAGCGACCGGTATGCCCTTCGCCTCGGCGGCCTTGACGATGTCGTTATAGGCGCCGACCTGGGGCGTTGTCATGATCAGCCCGTCGATAGTCGGATCCTGCACGATCTGGTTCAGGATTTCGATCTCGCGGGCAGGGTCGTCGGTCGGCGATTCCGAGCCGAGCAGCAGAACCTTGGCGCCGATCATGTTGCCGGCGACTGTCGCGCCGACGTAGACCGGATCGAAGAAGCCATTGCCGGCAGTGTGTGTCACGATAGCGAATGTGAGGTGACCATCGGCCGAATGGAAGTCCTTGGTACCGGGGGCCTCCTTTGCGGCTTCTTCGAAGCTGTAGCCGCCGACCGCCTTATCGACGCTGCCCGATTGTGCGTAGGCGTTCGATACGCCGAGCGATAACGCCGCGGTACATGCCGCGAGCGAGAAAATACGTTTCATGATTTTCCTCCCTTGCAACCAACGGTAGGAAGCCGTTCGGGCGCATTTATTCAGGAGATTCCGAATGCTTCCTCCCACCCGGTATATTCTGCCCAAAGCCCGCCCACGTAAATAGTGCTCCCACTTTCACCGACGAATTGGTTCAGAGCCGAATGCCGGCGTCGCTTCACAAGAAGCGCCCGTTCTGACTTCTTGTAGGAACCGCGAGCTTGCAATCACCTACAGCTAGTTGGTCACCACGATCCGCGTGTTGCGCAAGCCGGCTTGCCGCACCATCGAATAGAAGGCGGCGGCATTGGCCGGGTGCAGCCGCACGCAGCCATGCGACGCCGGGCGCCCGAGAGATTTTACCGCGCCGGTGCCGTGGATGGCGTAGCCGCCGCGGTAGAATACCGAATGAGGCATCGGCGACATGTCGTATTTGCGCGAATACCACATCCGTGCCGTTCGTTGCGGCCGGTAGGTGCCGCGCGGCGTGATGTATCCTTTGCGCGCCGTGGACACGCGCCATCGGTAAACCGCCTGACCGTATCTTACAATCATCGTCTGCGATGATACGTCGATCCTTGCAACCAGCTTGGCTGCCCACCCCTCCACCGAAGAACCAAACAGCATCGTTACCAGCGCCGCTGCCATGAGAACGGTTTTGTTCATGCGATCAGACCCCTTTGACTGCCCTTGCCTGCCTTCACGCAATTCTTCATCTTTTAATCGCAAGTGAATGAGGTAACCACACACCTCTGACGAATTCACCAATCCAAAGCAGCGAATTTGAACGATTTCCCGTAAGGGTTGCCGTAACGAACACGTAACCATGTAACTAGGGCGCGACCCGCCAACAGGCTTGCCAAAACGCATCGTTGGCTGCTCAATTCGCCGAATGAACGAAATGAATGAACGGCTCCTGAAAGCGGTCGATGATCGGGTCGACGACCTGGTCGCGTTGACCGCCGACCTGATTCGCTTTCCGACCATCAATCCACCCGGCGACTATCGGCCATGCGCCGAATACGTCGGGGCGCGGCTGAAGAAGCGCGGTTTCGAAGTCGAATTCATCCGCGCCGAAGGCACGCCCGGCGACACCGACCGCTACCCGCGCGTCAATGTCGTTGCCCGCTTCGATGGCCGCTCGCCCGGCGCCTGCGTGCATTTCAACTCGCATATCGACGTGGTCGAAGCCGGCGACGGCTGGAGCCTCGATCCCTTCGCCGGCATCGTCAGGAATGGCAAGGTCTATGGCCGCGGCGCCTGCGACATGAAGGGCGGCTTGGCCTCCTCGATCATCGCCGCCGAGGCCTTCATGGAGGTCTTCCCCGACTTTCCCGGCGCCATCGAAATATCGGGCACGGTCGACGAGGAGTCCGGCGGCTTCGGCGGCGTCGCCCATCTGGCCAAGCTCGGCTATTTCTCCAAGCCGAAGGTCGATCACGTCATCATCCCCGAGCCGTTGAACAAGGACCGCATCTGCCTTGGTCATCGCGGCGTCTGGTGGGCGGAGATCGAGACCAAGGGGGAGATCGCGCACGGCTCGATGCCGTTCCTCGGTGACAACGCGGTGCGCCATATGGGTGCCGTGCTAAAGGCTTTCGAGGACGAGCTGTTTCCGGCGCTCGACCGCAAGGTCACGCGCATGCCGGTCGTGCCCGATGGGGCCAAGCGCTCGACCATGAACATCAACTCGATCCACGGCGGCCAGACCGAGGATTTCCGGCCCGGCCTGCCCTCGCCCAACGTCCCCGATTCCTGCCGGCTGACCATCGACCGCCGTTTTCTGCTCGAAGAGGATCTTGGCATGGTCAAAAGCGAGGTGACCGATATCCTCGACCGGCTGAAGCGCGAGCGCAAGAAATTCGACTACGAGATCCGCGATCTCATGGAAGTGCTGCCGCTGATGACCGAGCGCGATGCGCCGGTGGTCAAGGCGGTGGCGCAAGGCATCAAGGAGATATTCGACCGCGAGCCCGACTACGTGATCTCGCCCGGCACCTACGACCAGAAGCACATTGCCCGCATCGGCCACATTTACGACTGCATCGCCTATGGCCCGGGCATTCTCGACCTCGCCCACAGGCCCGACGAATGGGTGGGGATATCGGATATGGTCGAATCGGCCAAGGTGATGGCGATCGGGCTCAACGTGCTGCTTAGGGGCGCGGGCGCTCAGTAGTCGGTGATGGGCGAAAAAACATTCCTGCCGGCGTTGCCGGAAAACACCAAAGCGCGTCGCGTTTGACCGGCCTCATGCGACGCGCTTTAGATTGTTGTTTTTATGCATGTCGTTATCGCAAAACCGCTGCGCACTTTTGCGCGACATGCTTTAAACGCAATTTACTCCTTGGCGAAATCACGCTTCTATCCACCGGGTTTTGAGCATGTTTTTGAGCATATCGGGAGTTGCACGATGAAATTGTGGAAAACCATTCTCACCGCCGCGGCCCTGGTGCTGTCTGCCGGAACATCGGCATTTGCCGCGCGCGATCTGGTCATCGGCATTACGCTCGAGCCTCCGCATCTCGATCCGACCGCAGGTGCTGCGGCCGCGATCGACGAAGTGCTTTACGCCAATGTGTTCGAGGGGCTGACCCGCATCGGTCCGAACGGCGAGGTGCTGCCGGCTCTTGCCGAAAGCTGGATGATTTCCGACGACGGCAAGGTCTACACCTTCAAGCTGCATACCGGCGTCAAATTCCATGACGGCACCGACTTCAATGCCGACGACGTGAAATTCTCGCTCGACCGCGCCCGTGCCGACAACTCCGTCAACGCACAAAAGGGCCTGTTCGCCGCCATCGATACGGTCGAGGTGGTCGATCCGGCGACGATCAAGATCACGCTGAAGAACCCGCAAAGTTCGTTCCTCTACAATATGGGCTGGGGCGACGCGGTCATCGTCGCGCCGGAAACAGCCGCCACCAACAAGGAAAAGCCTGTCGGCACCGGCCCGTTCAGGTTCCAAAACTGGGCCAAGGGCTCGTCGATCACGCTGATCAAGTCCGACACTTACTGGGGCGCCCCGGTGTCCCTCGACAAGGCAGAGTTCCGCATCGTTCCCGATGCCGCCGCCGCTGTGCCGGCATTGCTTTCCGGCGACATCCACGCCTTTCCCTTCTTCCCCGATCCCGACAGTGTGGCCCAGACCAAGGACGACCCACGCTTCAAGGTGGTGATCGGCGCGACCGAGGGCGAAACCATTCTCTCGATCAACAACAAGAAGCCGCCTTTCGACAGACTGCAGGTCAGGCAGGCGATTTCGTTTGCGCTCGACCGCAAGGCGATTATCGACGGCGCCTCGGCCGGTTTGGGTGTGCCGATCGGCTCGCACATGTCGCCCGCCAACAAGGCCTATGTCGACCTCACCGGCCTCTACCCGCACAATGTCGAGAAAGCCAAGGAACTCTTGAAGGAAGCCGGCCTGGAGAACGGCTTCAAGGCGACGCTGAAACTGCCGCCGCCTCCCTATGCGCGGCTTGGCGGCGAGATCATAGCGTCGCAGCTTCGCGATGTCGGCATCGATCTGCAGATCGTGCCCGTGGAATGGGCGCAGTGGCTGGACCAGGTCTTCACCAAGAAGGACTACGACCTGACCATCGTCTCCCACACCGAGCCCAACGACATCGATATCTATTCGCGCAAGGATTACTACTTCAACTACGACAACCCGACCTTCGACAAGATCATCGCCGATCTGAGCCTCACCTCCGATGAGGCCAAGCGCATGACGCTGCTCGGCGAGGCGCAGAAGATACTGGCCGACGATGCCGTAGTCGGCTTCCTCTACGAACTGCCGAAAGCCGGCGTCTGGGACGCCAAGCTCGAAGGTTTTTGGGAAAACGCTCCGATCCAGGCCAACGACCTGACCAAGGTGAAGTGGACGGAGTGAGGGACTGCTGGAAAGGCGAAACTTGCAGCCGATGGCACCCCCCTCTGTCCTGCCGGACATCTCCCCCTCAAGGGGGGAGATTGGCAGTTTCAGCGGCACGCCTCTCTTACCACGTTCAAAATTGGCGAAAGCGGCTGAGCGCGCAATCTCCCCACTTGAGGGGGAGATGTCCGGCAGGACAGAGGGGGGTTGGCGGGAACGCGACCTTCGTCCAGTTGCCGCGCTGAGCGGACCTGCGGTCCTTCCGCCATGACCGTCTATCTCCTCAAGCGTCTTGCCATCGCGCTCATCACGCTGGTTCTGGCCTCGATGGTTGTCTTTGCCGTACTGGAGATCATTCCTGGTGACCCGGCGCGGCTGATGCTTGGCCTGAACGCCAGCGCCGACCAGGTCGAGTTGCTGCGCAACCAGATGGGCCTCAACGCGCCCCTCGCTCTGCGCTATCTGCACTGGGCCGGCGGCTTGCTGAGCCTCGATTTCGGCCGCTCCTATACCTATTCGGTGCCGGTCATCGACCTGGTCCGCGAGCGCGTCGTCGTCTCGCTGCCGCTGGCCCTGATCGCGCTGGCGCTGTCCACCATCATTGCCATTCCGGTCGGGCTGTTTTCAGCCGGCAGGCACGGACGGGCTGGCGACACGATCGCGATGGGCGCCGCCCAGCTTGGTGTCGCCGTGCCGAACTTCTGGTTCGCGCTGATGCTGATCTACCTCTTCGCCGTCTGGCTGCGGCTGGTGCCATCAGGCGGCTTTCCGGGATGGAGCGCCGGCGTCTGGCCGGCGCTGAAATCGCTGATCCTGCCGGCGATCGCGCTCGCTCTGCCGCAAGCGGCGATCCTCGCCCGCGTCACCCGCTCGGCGCTGATCGAAGTGCTGAACGAGGACTACATCCGCACCGCCCGCGCCAAGGGCTTGCCCTTTCGCGCGGTGCTGTGGCGGCACGCGCTGCGCAACGCGATGATCCCGGTGCTGACCATTCTCGGCCTGCAGTTTGCCTTCCTGCTCGCCGGCACCATCATCATCGAGAACGTCTTTTACCTGCCCGGCCTTGGCCGGCTGGTATTCCAAGCGATCACCCAGCGCGACCTGATCGTCGTCGAAAGCGTCGTCATGCTGCTGGTTGCCGCCGTCATTGCGGTCAACCTGCTTGTCGATCTCTCCTATGCGGTCGTCGATCCGCGCCTGAGAAGCCGCCAATGACGCTGCGCTTCGACATTCCAGAGGAAAATTTTGCCGACATCCTCGTCAAGGCCTTCACCAACCGCTCGTTCCTCACCGGCTTCGCCATCACCATAGTGGTGGCAGCGGTCGCCATCGTCTCGTTTTTCTGGACGCCTTTTGACGTCACCAGGCTGATCATCGCCGACAAGACCCAGGCACCCTCGCCGGCGCACTGGTTCGGGACCGACCATTTCGGTCGCGACATCCTGTCGATGATCATGGTCGGCGCCCGCAATTCGATCGCCGTGGCGCTGGTAGCGGTCGGCATCGGCATGGGCGTAGGCGTGCCGCTCGGCGCCTTCGCCGCGGCGCGCGGCGGCATCGTCGACGAAGCGGTGATGCGGCTGAACGATCTCGTCTTCGCCTTCCCTGCCCTGCTTTCGGCGATCATGATCACCGCCATCTTCGGGCCTGGCGCACTCAACGCCATCATTGCCATCGGCATCTTCAACATCCCGGTCTTCGCCCGCGTCGCCCGGGCCGGTACGCTGGCGATATGGCCGCGCGAATTCATCCTCGCCGCGCGCGCCGCCGGCAAGGGCAAAACGCTGATCACGCTGGAGCATGTGCTGCCCAACATCGTCACTTTGCTCCTGGTGCAAGGCACCATTCAGTTCGCGCTCGGCATCCTGGCCGAAGCCGGGCTTTCCTATGTCGGGCTCGGCACACAGCCACCGATGCCGAGTTGGGGCCGGATGCTGTTCGACGCGCAGACCCGCATGGTCGCGGCGCCGTGGATGGCGATCTTTCCAGGCATGGCGATCGTCGTCACCGTGCTTGGCCTGAACCTGCTCGGCGATGGGATTGCCGACATCCTTGACCCTAAATCGCGGCGGCAGCGATGAGCCTGCTCGAAATCCAGAGATTGTCGCTGAGCATCGGCGACACGCCGATCCTGAGGGATGTCGAGCTCTCCGTCGCGCCCAGCGAGGTGATGGGGTTGGTCGGCGAATCCGGCTCGGGCAAGTCGATAACGGCGCTGACGGTGATGCGGCTTCTGCCCTGGGCGGCGCGCGCCACCGGGCGCGTCGTCTTCGACGGCATCGACATCCTCGCGGCCAGCGAAGACCAGATGTGCGCGCTGCGCGGCGACGATATCGGCATGGTTTTCCAGGAGCCGATGACGGCACTCAACCCGGTCAAGACCATTGGCGAGCAGGTCGCCGAAGGCATCCGCTGGCACACCAGGGCAAGCCGCGCCGACGCCGAGGACCGCGCGCGAAAAATGCTCGACCGGGTCGGCCTGCCCTCAGCCAAGTTCCCGCTGTCGCGCTATCCGCACGAGCTTTCCGGCGGTCAGCGCCAGCGCGTCGTCATCGCCATTGCCTGCGCGCTGAAACCCAAGCTGCTGATCGCCGACGAGCCGACGACGGCGCTCGACGTCGTGCTGCAGGCGCAGATCCTCGACCTGTTGCGCGACCTGGTCGCAGAGAACCGCATGGGCCTGCTCTTGATCTCGCACGACCTCGCGGTGGTAACCGAGATGGCGGACCGCATCACCATCCTGCGCCACGGCGAAGTGATGGAGGCCGGCGACACGGCGCGCACTTTGTCAGAACAGCTTCATCCCTACACGCGACAACTGGCGCAGGCCTCGATGCATGTGCCGGCGCGTGCCAGGGCGCACGAGGTCGGCCAAGACAACCCCCAGCTCCAGGCTGCCAACCCTCTTCTTCAGGTGGCCAAGCCTCTTCTTCAGGTAGAGAGCTTGACGCGGGACTATCCGGGACGGCGCAAATCGCTGCTGAAGCGCGCGGCCCCGATCCGCGCCGTCGTCGATGTCTCGTTCTCGATTGATCCCGGGCAGTCTGTAGCGCTGGTCGGGCGTTCCGGTTGCGGCAAGTCCACGCTTGCCCGCATGGTCCTGGCGCTGGACGGGCCGACATCGGGAACGATCCGGTTTCGCGATCAGGTCATTACCGGCAAGAGCGAGGCTGAGCTCAAGCCGGCGCGCCGCGACATGCAGGTGGTGTTCCAGGACCCTTACGGCTCCTTCGATCCGCGCCAGAAGGTCGAAAAACTGGTCGCCGAGCCACTGCATGTCCTGGGGAAGAAGCCGACGAATGCGGAACGGCGCGAGATGGTGGCAAAGGCCTTGCACGAGGTCGGCCTTAGTCCACGCGACATGGACAAATATCCGCACGAGTTTTCGGGTGGCCAGCGCCAGCGCCTGTCGATCGCCCGCGCCATCATCACCCGCCCCAAGCTGGTCGTCGCCGACGAGCCGGTCTCGGCGTTGGATGTCTCGATCCGCGCCCAAATTCTCGACCTGTTCGCCGAGCTGAACCAAAAGCTCGGCGTTGCCTATCTATTTATCACCCACGATCTGACCGTTGCCCGCGCCATCACCGATCAGGTGATGGTCATGCATGACGGCAAGATCGTCGAGCGCGGCAGGACAAGCGATGTTCTCGACCATCCGCAGTCCGAACCCGCCAAGGCGCTGGTCACCGCCGCTCCGGACCTGCACCGGGCAATAGCGCGCCGGTTACAGGAACAGGGATGAACAGCCGACCGTTTAGAGAGGCTTACTCTTCGGCCCTCACCACATCGGCAGGGCTGATGTCGAGCAGGTCGAGCGTGCGCCGCAAGAGCTGCATCTCGGTCCCGGCAAGTTGCGAATCGGCCTTGGCGATCTCAGCCATGTGGCGGGCAAGCAGCTTGCGCCGCTCGACGTCGAGGTCACGGAACTGCGCGATGGCTTGCGAGCTGTTGGTCTCGTAGCCGAAGTCGTTGAGATATTCGATGACGCTGTCGATGCTGGCTTCCGGAATGCCGAAGGCTTCCCGGCAGATGCGTCTGAAGGCGGCCATTTCACTCTCGCTGACCGTGCCGTCGGCGAGGATCATGCGAAACAGCATAAGCAGTTCCGCCGACAGCACAGGATCGTCCGCGACCTTGCGCACGCCGGGGTCGCCTTCGAAGATCGAGCGTATCTGGTCCAGCAAAGCGAATACCATCAGCGTCCCTTTCCGATTCGTCAAATGCATGTCGCTCAAAAGTGCGCAGCGGTTTTGAGATAACGACATGCATAAAACAAAAGAGCCAAGCGCGTCGCGGCGCGCTTGGCATAGGTAGCGCGGAATCGGCCTTGCGCAAACGGGTCGGCTGTGGTTCGAACGCACCACATCTTCCCGCTGGCCCAGAGCCCTCACCGCAACCATCCGATGTTCGATCTCGCCACCCAGACCGTCGTCATTCTCGGCGCCGCCGCCTTCGCTGCCGGCTTCGTCGATTCGATTGCCGGCGGCGGCGGCTTGATCACCATTCCAGCACTGCTGCTGGCGGGCTTCTCGCCGGTCGAGGCGCTGGGGACCAACAAGCTGCAGGGCATGTTCGGCTCAGGCTCGGCGACCATCCACTACGCCGCGAAGGGCCATGTCGATTTGCGCCGGCAACTGCCCTCGGCCCTGCTGGCGCTTGCCGGCAGTGTTCTCGGCGCTTTGCTGGCGACATTCGTGCCGGGCGACCTGTTGCGGGCTCTTTTGCCGATCCTGCTGATCGCCATCGCGCTTTTCTTCGCCCTGAAGCCAAATATGGGCGACGTCGACCGCGCCCGGCGCCTGTCGCCGTTCCTGTTCGGGCTGATCCTGGTGCCGATTGTCGGCTTCTATGACGGCCTGTTCGGGCCGGGGGCTGGTTCCTTCTACATGCTGGCCTTCGTCACCCTTGCCGGCTACGGCGTGCTCAAGGCGACGGCGCATACCAAGCTGCTCAACTTCGCCTCCAACATCGGCGGCTTCATCGTCTTCGCTGCTGCCGGGGTCGTCTACTGGAAGATCGGCCTGATGATGGGTGTCGCCCAGTTTCTCGGCGCCCGTGTCGGCGCCAGCCTCGCCATCCGCAATGGCGCAAAACTGATCAAGCCGCTGCTGGTGATCGTTTGCCTGGCGCTGGCCATCAAGCTGCTGGCCGATCCGGCGAATCCGCTGCGCACGCTGATTGGTGTGTGACGGGGCGCCTGATAGGATGCGGTTGTACGAATCATGTCGGAGGAGCCACACATGAATCTCAGTGCGCCTACGCAGCTTATTTTCATCATATCCCTTGTTATCGCCATCATCGGCCTTCTCGCCGCTCTCGGCGTTTTTGCGTTCATTCCCCTGGCCTCGGTGTGGATCGTCCTCATCGCTTATATCGTGCTTGCTGGCGGCTGCCTGGTTCGCGGCGCTTAAGCACTCAGACCTCAGGCAACTCGGAGCGCCCGGCACAACGCCGGGCGCTTTTGATTCTGAGGACTGGTCTGCTAGACTCCTTGGGCGGAAGGAAAGCCCATGCCCGCCGAGAGCGAAGACGGAAGCCGCCATGAAATTTCCGGCCTCGACCGGTTCGAGATGGTGCGGCGTGCGCCCGGTTCTCGGCTCCGCGGTTCTGTCACCGATCTATGCTTCTATCGCGAAACGGCACCGGGCCGCCTCCGCAACGTCGAATACGCATCGCTGACCGTGCCGCTGGTCATCAGCTTTGCCGAACCCTTCGCCATCGGGCTCGGCAAGGAGCCGGGCGGCAATGACCGCTTCGCCAGTTTCGCCGCCGGCCTCTATGCCGGTCCGGTGGTGATCGAATCCTTCGGTGGCGCCTGCTGCGTCCAGGTCAATTTCACGCCGCTCGGCGCCCGCCGCTTCTTCGGCCTTCCGATGAGCGAACTGACCGACCGCATGGTCGGCCTCGACGATGTGCTTGGCCCCGAAGGCATCGCGCTGCGCGAAAGACTTGGCAATGCGCGCGACTGGAGCGCACGCTTCGCCATCGCCGAGACGTTCGTCGCCGCACGGCTGACTGAGGCCCGGGAAACGCCGGCCGAAATCGCCTGGGCTTATGACCGGATCATCGTCTCAGGTGGCCGCATTCGCGTCGCATCGCTCGCCGACAGGTTGGGCTGGAGCCGCAAACATCTCTCGGGAAAATTCTCCAATGCGATCGGCGTCGGCCCCAAGACGCTGTCGCGCATCGTCCGCTTCAACCGGGCGCTCGGCCTGTCAAGGCAGGACAAATCCGATTGGGCTGATATCGCCGCCGATTGCGGCTATGCCGACCAGGCGCATCTGGTGCGCGAATTCCGCGACCTTGCTGGCGAAACGCCGACGACGCTTGCCGCCCGGCCATAGGTTCTGAAACGCCTTGCGACGCCCAATGGGGCGCGCGTGGTAACATTTCTTCAAGACGTGCGAATAGCTTTCGCCCAGACTGGGTTATCGACAATCCAATTGAAGGAGATCGCCATGACCATGTCAGTCGAACCGCCCAGGCTCTATCCGACCTTGCGCTACCGCAACGCCGCGAAAATGATCGACTGGCTGGGTGAAGCCTTCGGCTTTGCCGTTCATGCCCGCTACGGCGAAGGCGACATTGTCCATCACGCCGAACTGACTTTCGGCTCCTCGATGATCATGCTGGGCACTGCACGCGACGACAAGTTTGGCCAGATGATCGGTGCACCGGGCCCAGGTGGCGGCAGATCGATCTATGTTGCCGTCGACGATGCCGATGCCGCTTATGCCAGAGCAGAAAAGGCCGGCGCCGAAATACTGGAAGGGCTCACCGACCGCGACTATGGCAGCCGCGAATTCATCTGCCGCGATCCGGAAGGCAATGTCTGGTCGTTCGGCACCTACTGGCCGAAGGTTGGTGAGAAGGCCTGAATTGGCAGTGCTGCACAGGGGGACAGGTTGCAGGCTTGGTAGCGGTCAGGAATCCACTGTTCGATCGTTGGAGTTCCTTCGCGCCCCCCTCTGCCCTGCCGGGCATCTCCCCCACAAGGGGGGAGATCGGCAGCGTCCTCGACAGCGCCAACTTTTCAACGCTGGAGATTGGCGAAAGCCGAAGTGACATCCGATCTCCCCCCTTGTGGGGGAGATGTCCGGCAGGACAGAGGGGGGCGCTGTCCCGCCGGCGTTCCGAACGGCCCGCACCGCAGGTAACGCAGGATCAGCCTGGGCATGCGGTTCGTCAACGTAACATCCGATCCGTCAAAACTTGTTCGCCGAGGAGCTACCGCGCGAGCCCAAAGATGGCGTCGCAGTCGAGGTGGGTTTCCAGCTCGGCTGCGACCTCGTCCAGTGCCCGTTCGACCTCGGCGCGATAATCGATGCCGCCGCCTTTGACGCCAAGGTTTTCCAGGAATTTCGCCCGAAAAGCGTCAGCGGAAAACAGCCCGTGCAGATAGGTGCCCGACACCTTTCCGTCGACTGAGACAGCGCCGTCAGCGGCGCCGTTGATGACGGCGGATGGCCGCAGCGTGTCCGGACCGGTGGTGCGGCCGAGGTGAATCTCATAGCCTTCGAGCGGCAGGTCGAACTGCGGCGAGCGCGCGCTGACATTGCGCACCGTCTTTTCCGGCTCCATCAGCGTTTCGACGTCGAGCAGGCCGAGCCCTTCCGTCTCGGTAACGCTGCCCTCGATGCCGTCGGGATCGCGCACGACACGGCCGAGCATCTGGAAGCCGCCACAGATGCCGACGACGTGGCCGCCGCGCTTGCGGTGGGCGACAAGGTCGCGGTCCCAGCCATTCTCGCGGAATCTCAGGAGATCGCCGATCGTCGACTTGGAACCGGGAATGACCACCAGCCCGGCATCCTCTGGCAAGTGCTGCCCGGGCGGCACGAACACCACCTCGACCTGAGGCTCGGCCTTGAGCGGGTCGAGATCGTCGAAATTGGCGATACGCGAAAGCATCGGCACCGCCACTTTCAACGCCCGCTTTTCGCCGGATACCAGGCGTTCGAGCACCACCGAATCTTCCGAGGGCAATCGCGCCGCCGCCTTCAGCCACGGCACGACGCCAAAGCAGCGCCAGCCGGTGACGCTTTCGATCGCCTTGATGCCATCATCGAACAGCGAGACATCGCCGCGGAACTTGTTGATGAGATAGCCGACGATCATGCGCCGGTCCTCTTCCGGCAGGATCAGATGGGTGCCGGCGATCGAGGCGATGACGCCACCGCGATCGATGTCGCCGACCAGGACAACCGGCACATCGGCACGCGTGGCAAAGCCCATATTGGCAATGTCGCGGCTTCTGAGATTGATCTCGGCCGGCGAGCCGGCGCCTTCGACGATGACGAGGTCGGCGCCCTCGCCGACCTTGCCCCAGGAGTCCAGCACGGCATCCATCAGCCGCCCCTTCAGCGCCTGGTAGTCGCGCGCCCGCGCCTCGCCGAACACCTTGCCCTGCACCACAACTTGCGCGCCGACATCGGTCTGCGGCTTGAGCAGCACCGGGTTCATGTGGACGGAGGGCACAACGCCACAGGCGATCGCCTGCAGCCATTGGGCTCGGCCAATCTCTCCGCCGCCGGAGTTGTCACCCGGAGTGTCGGCGACGGCGGCGTTGTTCGACATGTTCTGCGGCTTGAACGGCCGTACCTTCAGCCCACGGTTCCTCGCCGCGCGGCACAGGCCCGCCACCAGCACAGTCTTGCCGACATCGGAGCCCGTGCCCTGCAGCATGATTGCTCTGGCCATTAATTCCTGCCCTGTGAAACGCTGCCGGTGATGGTGGATTTCGCCGCCAGCGGCCCGCCGCGCCAGATGTAGAGCGCCAGCAGCGGCTCCTTGCCGGTGCGCATGGCGTGACTGATATCAGACGCATGGTGGATCACCTCACCCGCCTCGCGCCTGCGAAATTCGCCTTCGCCCATGCGCCATTCGGTGCCGCCGGTCAACGGGATATAGATCTCCTCGGCGACGTGGTGATGATCGGGATAGACGATATCAGGTCCGAGGATCAGCAAACCGGCCGCGACCTCGTCGTTGACGAAATGGCCGCGCGTACCGAAGACCTCCAGCCAGCCGTAATTGTCGATGAACGTCTTGCCGAAATCCGCCTCGCTGTAGGTCTGGCCCCAGCGCAGTTCGCCGCGATGCTTTGCAAGCAGCCGTGCCAGCGGCCTGGCACCTGCCGGAGCGAGCTCGACGATACGATCGAGCTGGCACAGGCAAGCAAGCGGATGCGGCTCGAGCGGACGCGCCGGCATGGCCCAGCTGATCTGGGCCACCGCGTCGCGCACCAGCGCATCATCGAACGTCTCGATAGTGGCATGGAAGCGTTCGAGCAGTTCATCGAAATTTGTTGTCACGCCCTGCTCCAAACACGTATTCGCGCACAGCCGCTCCCCAGATGGTTGGATGCAGATGGTCGGCTTGCGCGGCGGCATCATTGGTCTAGATTGGATGGCGCGCAAAGCCAAAAACGACAGGCCAGCAGGCCGAAGACATCAGGGAGCACGTTATGGACGCCGCTGTCGATGCGGGCACCAGCCAGTTCGAACTCAACGAGGACCAGCGCGCCATCCAGGAGATGGCCGAGGCCTTCGCTGCCGATCGTGTGGCGCCGAACGCGCTCGACTGGGACCGCAACAAGCATTTTCCGGCCGACGTGATCCGCGAGACGGGGCCACTCGGCCTCGGCGGCATCTATGTCAGCGACGATGTCGGCGGCTCAGCGCTCGGCCGGCTCGACGCGGTGCTGATCTTCGAGGCGCTTTCGCGCGCCGATCCGGCCTTTTCATCCTTCATCTCAATCCACAACATGGTGGCTTCGATGATCGACCGCTTCGGCAGCGACGAGCAGCGCCAGCTCTTCCTGCCGAAGCTGACCTCGATGGAATGGCTGGCCAGTTATTGCCTGACCGAGCCGGGTTCCGGATCGGATGCGGCGGCGCTGAAGACGCGCGCGGTGAAGAGCGGCGGCGACTATGTGCTGAACGGCGTCAAGCAGTTCATCTCGGGTGCCGGCGACAGCGACCTCTACATCGTCATGGCTCGCACCGGCGCCGACGGGCCGAAGGGCATTTCCACCTTCGTCGTGCCGAAGGATGCGCCCGGCCTGTCCTTCGGCGCCAACGAGCACAAGATGGGCTGGCACATGCAGTCGACCCGCCAGGTCGTCTTCGAGGACTGCAAGGTGCCGGCGCAGAACCTGCTCTCGGCCGAAGGCGCCGGCTTCGGCATCGCCATGGCCGGGCTCGACGGCGGCCGGCTCAACATCGCCGCCTGTTCGCTGGGCGGGGCGCAATCGGCGCTCGACAAGGCGCTGTCCTACACCGCGGAGCGCAAGGCCTTCGGCGCCAAGATCAACCAGTTCCAGGCGCTGCAATTCAAGCTCGCCGACATGGAGACCGAGCTGCAGGCGGCACGGATCTTCCTCTACGCCGCCGCCTCGAAGCTCGACCGCAAGGCGCCGGACGCCTCGAAATGGTCGGCGATGGCCAAGCGCTTCGTCACCGACATCGGCTTCAACGTCGCCAACGATGCGCTGCAACTGCATGGCGGCTACGGCTATCTGCACGACTACGGCATCGAGAAGCTGGTCCGGGATTTGCGCGTACACCAGATCCTCGAAGGCACCAACGAGATCATGCGTGTCATCATCGCACGTGCCGTGATCGGACGGTAAGACCGAGGACATCGGAAAAATGCTTCGCCAACTTATTAGCAAACTTGCGCCCGAATAGGCTGCCTACTGCCTTACCCAAACCACGGAGTGCCATTATGACCACCATCGCCTTCATCGGCCTCGGCAATATGGGCAACCCGATGGCCGCCAATCTCGTCAAGGCGGGATATGCAGTGCACGGCTTCGATCTGATGCCGGAAAATCTCGTCATCGCCAGGGACCATGGCGTCGTCGTCATGGCCAATGCGGTTGCCGCGGTGAAGGAGGCCGATGTGGTCATCACCATGCTGCCGGCCGGCAAGCACGTCCTGTCGGTCCACGAGGACATCGCGCCCAAGGCGAAAAAAGGCGCCCTGTTGATCGATTCCTCGACAATCGACGTCGAATCGGCACGAAAAGCCCACGCCATTGCCGCCAAACATAAGCTGCTGTCGATCGACGCGCCGGTTTCCGGCGGCACCGGCGGCGCCACCGCCGGCACGCTGACCTTCATGGCCGGCGGCTCGAAGGAAGCCTTCGCCAAAGCCGAACCAATCCTCAAGCCGATGGCCGGCCGTATCGTCCATTGCGGCGACGACGGCGCCGGACAGGCGGCAAAGATCTGCAACAACATGATACTAGGCATTTCGATGATCGGTGTTGCCGAAGCCTTCGTTCTGGCCGAAAAGCTCGGCCTGTCGCATCAGGCGCTGTTCGACGTCGCCTCGACCTCGTCAGGCCAGTGCTGGTCGCTGACCACCTACTGCCCGGTGCCCGGCCCGGTGCCGACATCGCCGGCCAACAATGGCTACAGGCCGGGGTTTGCCGCAGCACTGATGCTGAAGGACCTAAAACTGTCGCAGGAAGCCGCGCAAAGCGCCGGTGCGGTGACGCCGCTGGGCGCCGAAGCCGCCCAGCTTTATGCGTTGTTCAATGCCCAGGGCCATGCCGCTGCCGATTTTTCCGGGATCATAAATTTCCTGCGCGGTACCCCGGCGTAATGCATGTCGCCCAAAAGCTCGCCCTCGGCTTGACCCAAGGGTGCGCGGCGGTTTTGGGACAATGACATGCATAAAAACAGAACTTAAAGCATCTGACGCGCCGCGCTTTAAGCCTCGAACTCGACGGGCCTTTCGATTTCCCGGCAAAAGAAACATTGCAAATTTAGATTTGCTTAAACTATCGATAACCACCCGGTAACGATGTTCCTGTAGAACGGGATGCGAGGCGGCATATCGCATCCGCCCGGCGCTCCGGATCAGGTCTCGCGTACCGGAGCCCGTAAGTTTCGCAAGTGTTCTGGTAGCGAAGCGCCATGCGTATCTGGCAAAGCCGCGTTCCCGATGGAGCGCGGTTTTTGCGTTTCGCAATCTTCAAGGACAGTGAGACGATTTCGCCCTGGTGCGTCTCCGGATGATTGCGACTCTGATCTCGCCAGGAGGTCGCTATAGCAAGAACCCGGTCATCCATTCCGCGCTGTAGAATCCTGCGGCAAGAATGATAGCGATGGCAACCAGTCCGGTCCAAATACCCCGCATAGCGAAGGGCGACAAAATAGCCATTGCGAGGATACCAACCCGGACCAATGCTGATCTCAGATAGATTTCCTTGTTCGCATAGTTCCAGGAGCCGCCCTCCCTCGGTCCCTCCGTCATTCCCCAAGGATAGCACCGCTGCGCAGCCGGTGGTGGCCAGCATGCGGCCGCCTTCGAAGCTTCCAGATAGTCAAGGACGAGCAACAGGAGGAAAGCGCAAAGAGACGCTTGGACTACCATTTCAATGAGGCTGGGCTTGCGGACCATCATGGCCATTACTGTATGTCGCCGCAGTTCCGCTTTCCACCCATGCCGGTCATGCCGAATTTATGAGTTCACGGCCTAACTCCTGAAGCTCATCATTCCAGTCGGCAAGATTGTCGACTGGCCACGAAGTGGCAGCAGATCAAGGAAGACTGCCAAGAAACGACGCCGACCGCATCCGCGCCGACGTGGAGATCAAGCGGCTTGAGCGGACATCATGAAACCTTCTGATTTCTACGCCGTTATCGCCGGTATGTCCGGGGCTAAATTCAAGCCGAAATCGGTCTCCAAATCACGCGATGCCGAGAAGTCGCGCCGGGAGAAGCAATCGACTGTGGAAGTCGCGTCTGAGGTCGTCGGCGCGGCCCCACCGCCGCTGGATCTCGTCGAACCCGATCCGGAGCTGACCCCTGAGGAGGCCGAGCAGGCGCGCAAGAGATATTTGCTGAGGCGTTTCTGGATCAGCGCGCGCGGTTACTGGGGCCGCGGAGGCGACAGGCTGGCTTGGCCGTACACGATCGGGTTGTTGGTCCTGATCGTCGTCAACGTCGGCTTCCAGTATGGGATCAATGTCTGGAATCGCGCAATTTTCGACGCCCTTGAGCAACGCGATGCTCGAACCGTCTATGTCCTGAGCGCCGTTTTCGTGCCGCTCGTGCTCGGAAGCGGAAGCCTTGTCGTTGCACAAGTCTTCCTTCGCATGACAATTCAGCGCCGCTGGCGTTCCTGGCTCACCACCGCGGTCATCGCGCGTTGGCTTGCAAGCGGCCGCTACTTTCAGTTGAACCTCGTCGGCGGCGATCACCAGAACCCCGAAGCCCGCATCACGGAGGATTTGCGGATTGCCACCGAATCCCCGGTCGACTTCATCGCCGGTGTCATCAACGCGTTTCTGTCGGCCTCGACCTTCATCGTGGTGCTCTGGACGATCGGCGGGGCCCTGACCCTGACGATCGCAAGTTCGACGGTGACCATTCCCGGCTTTCTCGTCATCACCGCGGTATTGTATGCCGCGATCACATCCACCTCGATGGCGGTCATTGGCCGCCATTTCGTCCACCTCTCCGAGGAAAAAAATCAGGCGGAAGCCGAATTCCGCTACACGCTGACGCGCGTGCGGGAAAACGGCGAGAGTATCGCATTGCTCGGCGGCGAGGAGGAGGAGCGTAGCGGCATCGACAAGACGTTCGCCCATGTGCTCAGGCAATGGGCGCTCCTTACAGGTCAGCACATGCGCACAGCGCTGGTATCGCAGGGGGCGAGTCTGTTTGCGCCTGTCGTGCCGGTTTTGCTTTGCGCTCCAAAGTTTCTCGAAGGCAGCATGACGCTTGGACAGGTCATGCAGGCTGCCTCTGCCTTTGCCATCGTGCAGGGCGCGTTCGGATGGCTGGTCGACAATTACCCCCGTCTCGCCAATTGGAACGCCTGTGCACGGCGCATCGCCTCGCTGATGATGTCGCTCGACGGGCTCGAGCGCGCGGAACAGAGCAACACTCTGGGACGCATAAGGCGCGGCGAAACTGCAGGCGATGCGATGCTCAGCCTGAACAATTTGTCCGTGTCGCTCGACGACGGCACCGCCGTGGTCAAGGAAACCAAGGTCGTAATCAAATCAGGCGAGCGGGTGCTCGTCGCCGGCGAATCCGGCTCAGGCAAGAGTACGCTGGTGCGGGCCGTCGCAGGTCTGTGGCCGTGGGGTGGCGGCAGCGTCAACATCCACGCCGACAGACGGCTGTTCATGTTGCCGCAACGGCCTTATGTCCCCACCGGGACGCTTCGCCGCGCAGTCGCCTATCCAGGCGCCGCCGATCGCTGGACGCTGGACAAGATCAAGGCTGCCCTCGACAAAGTCGGACTCGATTATCTGAACGACAAGCTCGACGACGACGCGCCATGGGACCAGACCTTGTCGGGTGGCGAAAAGCAGCGGCTCGCCTTCGCGCGTCTTCTGCTGCACAGCCCCGATATCATCGTGCTGGATGAAGCAACGTCAGCACTCGATGAAAAGAGCCAGGACAAGATGATGGAGATGATCGTTCACGAATTGCCGAAGGTCACCATCATAAGCGTGGCGCATCGCGCCGAGCTGGAAGCCTTTCATAGCCGCAAAGATCACATTGGAGCGGCGCGAGGGCGGCGCGAAGCTCGTCAGCGATATCGATCTTGTCCAGCGCAAGAGAAGACGGAACTTGCTTGTGCGATTCATGGGGCGCCGGCGCGCCGTACCGAAGCGCAGCACGACCTTGAGCAAAGCGGCGCTGCCCGAGACAAAAAAGTAAATCCGCCGGTCGGGCCTGGTGACAAGGCAGCAAGGAAGAGGTCGCGTCGAGCACACTGTGAACTAAGTGGCCCAAGAAAAAGTTGCTGGGGGTCTCTGCACCAGGCGACACAGCTTTCCTCATCGGAGCTGAAAGCCCGACGACCGCCTTTGGCAGTGCCTGCTCGTTTCGCTCGACGAAATAGACGGCAGAGAACCACTCACAGCCGAAATTCAAATTGAGGCACCTCGGATCACTTGTTGAAGTCGACGGGACCGCCGGCTCAGTCAACACAGCGGCTCTCGTTTGAAATTTCAGCGGCGTGGCGCGACCGGCCGAACGTCTTGTCAGGCTGGCAACTTCATTTGTATTCGAAGGCTCTCATCGAACGCATTTGCGGGTAATCGATGTGCCTGTTTGCTGGCCGCCGCCGGCCTTCGCATTCATTTTTTGATGGAACGTCGACGAGCGATCAGATACTATCATTTTAGGAGTAAGTTATTATCAAAAAGATATCAACATGAAGGATCTTTCGAACCAACCCTGTCTGATCGCTCGCAGTCTTGCCTTGGTAGGGGATGCATGGAGCATGCTGATCATGCGCGATGCGCATGCCGGGCTCAGTCGTTTCGACGAATTCCGCAAGAGCCTCGGTATAGCCCCGACGATGCTGACCAGCCGGTTGGCAGCCCTGACGGAGGAAGGGCTGCTGGAGAGACGGCGATACTCCGAGCGGCCGCCGCGCGATGAATACGTGTTGACGCAGGCTGGTCAGGATCTGCTTCCAGTGCTGTTCTCACTCGTCGCTTGGGGAGGCAAGCACCGCGGTGGAGGCAATTTCACCCGGTTCTTTGACGCAGAGACAGGATCCGAAATCGACCCGATTAGCATCGACCGTTCGACCGGAGCGCCGATCGGCACCCGTCCCATTCAGATCGTTATGCCCAAGTCCACAACCAACGAGTAGGTAGCGCGGTCTATCGGCCCTTCGGATCACTTATTGAAGTCGACGAGACACGCCCCGCCGGCGCAGTCGATGTAGACCGGCAGAATGCGGCATTCAAACGCCGGGCGTCCGGTTGCAGGACGCCCGGCGATCGTTCTGCCTTATTGTTTGCGCAAATCCGCTTGCGCCAGATCAAGCGCCTTGGCGATACGGTCGCAGGCCATGTCGATCGTCTCACGCGTCCAGATCAACGGCGGCGACAGGATCATCGTGTCGCCGGTGGCGCGCAGCATCATGCCCTGGGCAATTGCGTGATCGCGGACAAGCACGGCCGCACTCCCGGCCGGCAGGAAGCGCTCCTTGGTCGCCTTGTCCCTAACGATCTCGATCGCCCCCATCAGCCCGATCGAGCGCACCTCGCCGACCAGATCGTGACCGCCGATGTGCTCCTGCAGCGCCTTGGCGAAATAGGGTCCGGTGTCGTTCTTGACCCGATCGACCAAACCTTCCCGCTCGATGATCTCGAGATTCTTCAGCGCCACGGCGCAGGCCACGGGGTGGCCGGCATAAGTATAGCCGTGATTGAACTCGCCGCCCTTCTCGACCAGCGTCGCGGCGATGCGGTCGCCGACCAGCAATGCCGACAGCGGCTGATAACCGGAGGTCAGCGCCTTGGCGGTGGTGATCGTATCGGGCTCGATATCGAAGGTCTGAGCCGCGAACCACTCGCCGGTGCGGCCATAGCCGGTGATGACCTCGTCCAGCATCAGGAGGACATCGTATTTGCGGCAGATGCGCTGCACTTCCGGCCAATAGCTCCTCGGCGGTATCTTCACGCCGCCTGCCCCCATCACCGGCTCGCCGATGAACGCGGCGACCTTGTCGGCGCCGGCTTCGAGGATGGCGTCCTCGACGGCCTTGGCCGAGCGCAGGCCGAAATCATGGTCGCTTTCGCCGGGCAGAGCCAGCTCGTAGGCATAAGGCATCATCACGTGGACGATGTTGGGAACCGCGCCGTTGAGCTGCTTATGCATCGGCTCCATGCCGCCCAGCGACGCACCGGCGATGGTCGAGCCATGATAGGCTGTCTTGCGCGAGATGATGCGGTTCTTCTCCGGCTTGTCTTCCAATGCCCAATAGTGGCGGACAAGCCGCAGCGCGGTGTCGTTGGCCTCCGAACCGGACGAGCCGAAGAACACCTGGTTGACGTGCTTCGGCGCCAATTCCGCCAGCTTTCTGGCCAGCAGCACCGGCGTCGGGGTCGAGCATTTGAAGAAGGAGTTATAGTAAGGCAGTTCCTTCATCTGGGCGTAAGCCGCGTCGGCCAGCTCATCGCGGCCGTAACCGATGTTGACGCACCACAGCCCGGCCATGCCGTCGAGGATTTCCGTGCCTTCGGAATCGTAGATGAACGGCCCGTTGGCGTGGGTGATGATGCGTGAGCCGGCCTCGCGCATCTCCTTGTGGTCGGTAAACGGATGAAGGTGATGCGCAGCATCGATCTGCTGAAGCTGCTTCAGCGAATAATTCTGATAGGTCATGTCTGATCTTTCCTCTTGGAACCAATCCGGAAATTGCAGCCGGGGCGGATTCGTCAGAGGAAGGCGGGCGGCGAATAGCCGATGCGGGCGCAAAGCCGCAAAAGCTCGGCGCGAAGCGTGCGCGGCGACGGCGTCACTGCCACCCCAAATGCGCAACATGTCCTCGCCCGAGCCATGGGCTGCACCTTAGGCCGTCTGACGCGATCAGTTCAAGCCGTTCAGTTCAAGCCGTTCCGTTCAGCGCCCGTTGCAGGAAGACATACTTCATCGCTGCCTGTGCCGCTTGCGGCCGGCGATCGCCGCGTCCGCCATGGCCGCCCTCGGTCTCTTCGAAGAATAGCGTCTTCGTGTGGCCGACAGCCTGCAGCCGCCCGGCCATCTTGCGCGCATGGCCGGGATGGACGCGGTCGTCGGCGGTCGAGGTGGTCAGCAGCACAGGCGGATAGGCAGCATCGGCCTCGACATGCTGATAAGGCGAGTAAGCGGCAAGCCACTCGGCCTCTTCAGGCTTCGCTGGATCGCCATACTCGGCCATCCAGGATGCCCCAGGCGGCAGCTCGGTATAGCGCAGCATGTCGAGCAGCGGCACGTCGATGATCACCGCACCGAAAAGCTCCGGATGCTGGGTCAGCGAAACGCCGGTCAGCAGGCCGCCATTCGAGCCGCCCTGGATGCCGAGCGTGGCTGGCGTGGCGATGCCGCGTTTGACCAAGTCTTGCGCGACCGCTATAAAATCGTCGAAGGCATTCTGGCGATCGGCCTTGAGCGCGGCCTGGTGCCAGGTCGGGCCAAACTCGCCGCCTCCGCGGATATTGGCCTGCACATAGGCATTGCCTTTTTCCAGCCACAGCCGGCCGCGCACGCCGGCATAGCCTGGCAGCAGCGGCACTTCGAAGCCGCCATAGCCGTAAAGCAGCGTCGGCACCGGCCCGTTCTGATCGCGCCGCCTGACGACGAAATAAGGGATCTCTGTGCCGTCTTTCGAGCGTGCCTCGAACTGTTCCGAGACCAGGGACGACGCGTCGAAACGCGCCGGCTGCGATTTCACCGTTGTCAGCGTCGCAGCATTATCGTCCGACCAGATGATCGAGCTCGGCGTCAGGAAGTCGGTGAAGGAGAAGGAGATGCTGGAGCCGAAACGCTCTGCGTGGCTGATGCCGACATTGCCGTTTTCAGGTAAGGCTACCGGCTCCAGCGACCAGCCGCTGCCGCTGCCGCTGCGATCGCAGGCGACGACCTTGCCGCGCACATTGTCCATCAGGTTGATGAACAACCGGTCTTGCGTGCGGCCGATGCCGGCGATCGAAACACGATCCGCCGGTTCGAGCACGATTTCGACAGATCCCAGCGCATTGGTCTCGATCCAGCGCGCGAAGTCCAGCGAATAGAGGCCGTCGGGTCGGCACAGCGTGCCGTCCGGCGCCGTCCACGGACTGCGCACCCCGAAGACGAGCTGATCCCTGAACAGCGCCGTGTCGGTGACGTCGTCCGGCAACGGGATGCGCCTGTTTTCGCCGGAAGGCAGCCGCAGGAAACTGTGCGAGGCGAAGAAGTCGAGCGTGCGGGTCAGGAACAGATGCCGCTTGTCGCCGTCGAATTCGAGGGAACCGCCGGCGGCGAGGTCCTGCTTCTGCGCCTCGAAGATCGGCGTCGCATCTTCCAGCCTGGTGCCGCGCTGCCACAGCTTGACCACGCGCGGATAACCGGACTGGGTTTTTTCGTCCTCTTCGAAGGCAGCCGAGACGATGACCGTGTCCTTGTCCAGCCAGTTGAAGCCCGACTTCGAGGCGGGGGCGCGAAAGCCGCCCTCGACGAAGGACTTGGTGTCGATGTCGAATTCGCGCATCTCGCTGGCGTCGCCGCCATCCGGCGACAGGCTGAGCAGGCAGCGGCTGAAGTCGGGGTAAAGCCGGCTGGCGCCGCTGAACACCCATTTCACGCCCTCTTTGGCCGAAAGACCGTCGAAGTCGATGATCGTCTCCCAATCCGGCTTCTCGGTCTTGTACGAAGCGGCCGTCGTGCGCCGCCAGAGGCCGAGCACGTTGGTCTTGTCCTGCCAGAAATTATAGACGTGGCCGTTGAGCGCAGAGCCGACCGGAATGTTGTCTTCGGCGGTCATCAGGTCGAGTGCGGTTTGGAAGTAGGCCTGGTAGGACGGATCGCCCTGCAATTCACCTGTTGTGACCTCGTTCTGACGGTGAACCCAGTCGAGCGCTTCCTTGCCTGTCCTGTCCTCCAGCCAGAGAAAGGGATCTTCGTCCGCCGAATTCGGCTGCGTCTTTGTGTTCGACATCGTCAAATGGTCTCCGATAAACTCATCAAGGCTCGCAAACATCGTCTTGCCACTACCGATTTTCAACTTGGAACGCGCAAAAACGAGCCGCTGCGCTGTTGGCCGCTTAAGTGGGGCCTCCTGCCGCCCGCAGGCCACGAGGGAACTCCATGCAACATCTGTACATTGCGAAAGAGAAGTTCGGTCCTTTCAGCGGCATTGCGTGGACCATGTACATCGACTGGTCTGGCCTCACCCAATTAAGCGAGGTCGTCTCACTCGATGGAATGCTCGGGCCGGTCGCGCTGGGAGAGGTAAAGGACGGCTACTGGCCCCATATTGCTAACGAGGACTACATGCTCGATTTCTTTGTGGACCTGGACTTCCTCCTTTCGGAGTTGGCGGATCCGGCCGATTTGAATGTCCTCAATGTGATCCGAAGACCGTCGGTTGACGTGCGTTCACTCGACTGGAACGGATTTACCTTCCTGGGCTACGACTTGTTGGATCAAGACGTCTCCATAAGCGCTTTGACCAACTGCGGAGGATTTCCTGACGTGTTTGCGAACACGGAACTGTCTGACGTTGGATTGATACCCGACTTTGATCGTGCCGTTGAAATTCGAGACCTCCTACGCAGGATGCATCCCTCTGAATACCATGCCGAGTGTGATTTATGGGCGATTTCCAGATGGCAAGGAAATCAAGGCACCCCGCAATTGTATTAGACTGCTCGCCCCCGCAATACGGTTGTGACCGCCAACCCCAGGCAAATGGCGCCAAGCGTGATCGGCAGGCCGTCCGCACCGAGAATATCCATAGCGCCGCCCGCCAGCGGCGGCACGGCGATGCCGCCGACGCCCCACATCAGCGAGAAGGCGGCATTGCCGGCGACCAGTGCCGAGCCGGTGAACCGCTCGCCAAGCTCAATGATCGACATCGTGTAGATGCCGTAGGAGACTGCACCCCAGATAAAGACGCATGGCCAGATCAGCGGCGTATCGATGAGAGCCGGCAACAGCACGCATCCGAGCAGCGTTAGCGATACACAGATAAATCGGACCAGACGCGCCGTCAGCCGTTCGGCCAGCAGGCCGAGCGGCACCTGCATGGCGATATTGCCGGCGATCATCATCGACAGCAGCGCCGACATGCGGGTTTCCTCGATGCTGTAATGCGCTCCGTAGACCGGCAGCAGTGACAGCACCGCCTGTTCGAAACCGGCTGCCACAACAACCGCCGACAACAGCAGCCATGCCATCGGCATGAACCCCATGACCGAGACCCGGTGCCCGGCCTCATCGACCTTCGGCAGCCGTCGCAGCACCAGCGCCAGGCAGGCGCCGCAAAAGACGAATGCGGCGATGCCGACGAGAAACGGCGGCCATCCTTCGGTGCCGACGGCAAGCAGGCACAGCGGGCCGGCGGCGAAACCTGCCGAAATGACTGTGGAATAGACCCCCATCACGCGGCCGCGGCGCAACGGTGGCGCCAGCGCGATCACCCAGATCTCGCTCAGCACATAGAGTGGATTGGTCACCACGCCGATCAGGAAGCGCAGTGGAAACCAGAGATAGACATTTTGCGTCCAGCCGATCAGCGCCAGCATGATCGCGGAAAGCGCCGCGCAGGTCAGCGCCGTGCGCCCTGCCCCGAACCGGCGCGCCAGCGCCGGGATGAGCGGCGACGAGACGATAAAGCCGACCGGCGTCATTGCCGCCGAGAGGCCGATCATGGCCGGCGAGACACCCTGGCGCTGCAGGATGAAGCTCAGCAGCGGATAGCTCAACCCTTGCGCGATGGCGAACACCGAAACGGTGGCGATCACGCCGGTGATCGCCGCCCACTGCATTGTCTCGTCGCTGTTCTGTTCCGCCAGGTCCATGATCCGCACCAACAGGGAACCTGCACGATTAGCGTTTCGGCGGCGTGCCGGGAAGCACCGGCGGCAAGAACCGCTTGCGCCAGCCAGAGCATGACTTGTTCAAGGATGCCCGGCGCCCCATTCAGGCCACTACGGAAAATACCGGGCAATCGCCCCCTTCCTGCCCTCCGCGTAAGGCTTCAGCCACTTGTCGTCGATGGAGAGCCCATCATTGTCCGACGGTCCTTCTCCAATCGTTCTGCGCCAGGCGCGGAACTTGTAGTGGTCGAACACGTCGAGCATATGCACCGCAAAGGCCGCAGCGAACGTCTTGTCGCCTTCTACAATCACCATGTTCTCGTCGTTTTCATAGGACGCCTTGTAGCCAAGGTTGTGGCTGCCGGCGATGACGGTCGCGTTGTCGGCCATCGGATCGATGATGACGATCTTGTCGTGCACGATCGCATGGCCGACGGTCAGCACTTCCGCCTGGAAATCCCGCGCAACGGAGGCCCCCGTCAGGTTGGCCGCCCTGACGATGGAAACGTTCGGCGCCTCCCAGACCTTCTCCGGAAAGACGAATGGCGATTTGCCGTCCTTGTTCGATTTGCGGGTGACCGGATCCCTGGTCGGGGCAACGTAGTTGGGCATGGCGGTGTGATCGCTGATTGCGCCTTGCACGATCAGCTTTGGATTCGCCGCCGCCGCCGCGACCGCCTGATCGACGACCGAATTGTTGCCAAGCCGCGAAGGATTGAACACGAGAAAGAGCACCGCCTCCTTCGCCGCCTTGATCCGTGCGAAAACGTCTTCGAGATCGACAGGCCGCACCGAGATGTCCTTTCTGCTGCGGTCGGGATCGTTTGGCGAGAACCAGATCGTGGTCCCATTGACATGGTTCGGTGTGCGATTCTTCAGGCGAAACGGCTTGCCTTGCTTCTGCGCCACACGTCCGGCGGCGCTATCGCTCGCCGGCGGCGGGAACACGTCGGCCTTCATCCGCTCCCAATAGGCATCGAATACTTTGGCCATGGCAGGGTCGTCGCGGATGAAGGCGTTGTTGGACTGTCCGCAAATGCCCGTCGACGTCCAATTGGTGCTGCCGGTCATGACCGCTTGCGGATTGCCCTGGGCGTCGCGGTAGACGGCAAACTTGTTGTGGCCGATATGGTTGTTGTTGAACAGACGATCGGTCAGCACAACGCCGGCGTCCCGCAGCCGCTTTCTGAAGGGCGCGTTGCCCGCGTCCCACGCCTTCGTTTGTTCATCCCTGCCCGAATTCGAAAGAATGACGTCGACGACATCCTTGGCGTCGATGATCGCGTCGCACAACTCGTCATCGCCAAGTTCATAGAGGGCAAGCCTGACAGTGCCGCCCTCGGCCTTGGCCCGTTTCATCAAGCTGGTGAGCACATCCGGAACCTCGCCGTGTAGATAGGCGCGTATCTTGCTGCCGGGACGCTGAAGCTCGGCCCTGATCTTATCGCGCTGCCCGACCTTGATGCCGGCGTCCTCCAGGGCGCGCGACAGCCATTGCGTCGAGAGCACGCCGTTGGTGAAGGCGAGCCGCGCCTTGCCGAACATCGATCCCAGGAAGATGGTCGGGCTGACGGCACCTTGTCCGAGATAGCCGAGCGGCCGCGCCGCTCCGCTATAGGCTTTCTCGGGGCGCACCGGCACCGGATCCAGGCCGGGCCGCATGTCGCCGACCGGACGCACCCGGTAGGCGACCATTTCGCCATCCGGCCTGATTTCAACGCTGTCGCGGCGCCGCCGCACCGTAAGATCGCGCCAGAATGTCTTTTGCACCGGCCAGACGCCGGTATCCTGCGGAATCCAGTCCTTGTTGCGTTGCCCCCGGAAAGGCACCCAGGACGCCAGGCAGCGTTCCTCGCCAGTGCCGGGATAGATGCGGACGATCTCGAAGCCGAGACAGCCGTCGATCATTCCGTCAATATCCCAGGCAATGAAGGCGACTTCGTTGTTGGTCGCTGCACGCACGCTGACAACATCCGACACGGAAATAGTCTCCCTCAGGACGGTTTGTATTCAATGTACTTACTCAATATGACGTGATCGCAACGTGACTTGTTTCACAGTTCGGGCCAGACCTGGTTTCGCCGTGGTGCGTCGGCTGGTGAACGTCCATGTCGCTTCCCTCGTCCTAGTGGTCGCCGCCTCCGCAATGGCGGGACGGCGGTCGGTCCATTATGCCGCCGCACCGTCGCAGCTTACGAGGACTATTATGACCGCCGCCCTTCATCCCGCCGAACCGGCATTGGCAAACGACCGCGCCCGTCGCGGCGGCCGCGCGGGCAAGCGCGCCGGCGCAGCGGCGGCATTCGAGCAGCCGCCTTTCCGTCAGCTGAAAATCCCGCTGACGCCGACCAGGCTGGTCTCCGACGACGAGCTGGAATCGATCCACCTCGCCTCGCTGCGCGTGCTACGGGAAATTGGCGTCGACGTGTTGCATGACGAGGCAAGGCGCATCATGAAGGCGCATGGCGCAGACGTCCGCGAAGGCAGTGAGCGGGTGCGCTTCGACAGCGACATGATCCTCGAGCTGGTCTCGCACTGCCCGTCGGAATTCACCATCCATGCGCGCAATCCGGCGCACAATGTCCGCTTCGGCGGCGACAACCTGATCATCTCGATGATGGCGTCGGCGCCCAATTGCTCCGATATCGACCGCGGCCGCCGGCCGGGCAACCAGCAGGACTACCGCAACTTCCTCAAGCTTGCGCAGATGCACAACATCCTGAACTGCACGGGCGGCTATCCGGTCGAGCCGATCGATATCCATCCGTCCGTCCGCCACCTCGAATGCATCCGCGATCTGAGCGTGCTCACCGACAAGGTGTTCCACATCTATTCGCTCGGCAAGGAGCGCAATGTCGACGGCATCGAGATCACCAGGATCGCGCGCGGCATCAGCGACGAACAGCTTCTCGAACAGCCGTCGGTGTTCACCATCATCAACACCAATTCGCCGCTCAAACTCGACGTGCCGATGATGGAAGGCATCATCCAGATGTCGAGCAAGGGCCAGGTCGTCATCGTGACGCCGTTCACCCTGTCGGGCGCCATGGCGCCGGTGACCATCGCCGGTGCGCTGGTGCAGCAAAATGCCGAAGCGCTGTCCGGCATTGCCTTCGCCCAAATGGTGCGCAAGGGCGCGCCCGTCGGCTATGGCGGCTTCACCTCCAACGTCGACATGAAGTCCGGCGCGCCGGCCTTCGGCACGCCGGAATACATGAAGGCGCAACTGGTCGGCGGCCAGCTCGCCCGCCGCTACAACATTCCCTACCGCACCTCCAACACCTGCGCCGCCAACACGGTCGACGCGCAGGCGGCCTATGAAAGCGTGTTCTCGCTATGGGGCGCCATCCAGGGCGGCGGCAATCTGATGATGCATGCGGCCGGCTGGCTGGAAGGCGGCCTGCGCTGCTCCTACGAGAAGACCATCCTGGACATCGATCTGCTGCAGATGGTGGCCGAATTTTTGACCCCGCTCGACCTTTCGGAGGAAGCACTGGCTGTCGACGCCATCCGCGACGTCGGTCCGGGCGGACATTTCTTCGGCACCCAGCATACCCAGGACCGGTACAAGACCGCGTTCTATTCGCCTATCATCTCCGACTGGCGCAATTTCGAGACCTGGGCGGAAGCCGGATCGCCGACAGCTATCGAAAAAGCCAATCGGGTGTGGAAGGAGCGGCTGGCCTCCTATGAAGAGCCCTACATGGACCCGGCTGTCCGCGAGGAGCTCGACGCCTTCGTCGACAAACGTCGGTCCGAAGGCGGCGCGCCGACCGATTTTTGATCGTTTGATGAACAGTCGACCCCCACTCCGTCGAGCGTCGCTCGACACCTCTGCCCCGATCGAAGGGGTAGAGGAAAGGCGTGAGATTATTCCAGCCGGCGCCCTTCCTCTGACTCCGGAGGGGGGAGAGGTGGCGCTGCGAAGCAGCGACGGAGTGGGGGAAGCCGTTGGCAAGACGCGCAGTCGCCGCAAAGCAGGTACAACCCAGCGAGCACGAAAACTCAGGCAAGCAGGCAATCAGGCGGAAGCATTGCTTTGGCTTGAACTAAAGGCGCGCAAGCTTGGCGGCTATCGCTTTACGCGTCAGTTTTCCATCGGCCCGTTTTTTGCAGACTTCGCTTGCCGCGAGAAATGGCTGGTCGTTGAAGTCGATGGACACCAACACGCCGGCAGTTCCTATGACCGCCGCCGCGACGATTTCATGCGCGCCCAAGGCTATTCGATTCTGCGGCTTTGGAACCATGACGTCCTGAAACATCGTACTTCCGTCTGTGAGACCCTCCTTGCCGTGCTTTATGGCAGGCTGGCCGAGAACATCGCTGTATCCGACCTCCGCTTTGTCTTCACGCCCCGCTCACTCGATTCAATCTCTTCAAAAACGGAACTATCTTCATGAAATCTCATGCAAAAGCGGTTGTCATCGGTGGCGGTGTCGTCGGCTGCTCGGTGCTTTGCCATCTGGCCAAGGCCGGCTGGACCGACATCATGCTGATCGAGCGCTCAGAACTCACCTCCGGCTCGTCCTGGCATGCGGCGGGCGGCTTCCATACGCTCAACGGCGATCCCAATGTCGCCAAGCTGCAGGCCTATACGGTGCAGCTCTACAGGGAGATCGAGGAGCTTTCCGGCCAGTCCTGTTCGCTGCACCTGACCGGCGGCGTGATGATGGCCGACACGCCCGAGCGCATGGACTTTTTGCGCCTTGCCCACGCCAAGGGCCGCTATCTCGGCATGGACACCGAGCTGATCACGCCCTCAGAGGCCAAGGCGATGTTCCCGCTGATGGACGAGACAAATTTCGTCGGCGCCATGTGGGATCCGGTCGAAGGCCATCTCGATCCTTCCGGCACCACCCACGCCTACGCCAAGGCCGCCAGGAAGCTCGGCGCCGAGATCGTGCTGCGCAACCGCGTCGTCGAGCTGACGCAGGAGGTCGACGGCACCTGGAACGTCGTTACCGAGCAAGGCACGGTCAAGGCCGAGCATGTCGTCAACTGCGGCGGCCTGTGGGCGCGCGAGATCGGCCGCATGGTCGGCGTCGAGCTGCCGCTGCTGGCCATGGAGCATATGTACCTTTTGACCGAGCCAATGCCGGAGGTCGAGGAATTCAACAAATCGACCGGCCGCGAGATGATCGGCGTCATGGACTTCAAGGGCGAGATCTACACCCGCCAGGAACGCAACGGCATCCTGCTCGGCACCTATGAAAAGGCCTGCAAGCCGTGGTCTCCGGTCAACACGCCGTGGGATTTCGGCCACGAATTGCTGCAGCCCGACATCGACCGCATCGCGCCGTCGCTGGAGATCGGCTTCAAGCATTTCCCAGGCATCGAGAAGGCCGGCATCAAGCAGATCATCAACGGTCCCTTCACCTTCGCCCTCGACGGCAACCCGCTGGTCGGCCCGGTGCAGGGCCTGACCAATTTCTGGTGCGCCTGCGCCGTCATGGCCGGCTTCTCGCAAGGCGGCGGCGTCGGGCTGGCATTGTCGAACTGGATGGTCCATGGCGATCCCGGCTTCGACGTCTGGGGCATGGATGTGGCGCGCTTCGGCGAATGGGCGACGCTGCGCTACACCAATGCCAAGGTGCGCGAAAACTATTCGCGCCGTTTTTCCATCCGCTTTCCCAACGAGGAACTGCCGGCGGCACGCCCGGCCCAGACCACCCCTCTCTACGACACGATGCTGGCCAACAACGCCGTCATGGGCGATAGCTGGGGCCTCGAAACCCCGCTCTGGTTCGCGCCGAAAGGCGCGGAGCCGAAGGACATCGTTTCCTTTCATCGCTCCAACGATTTCGGGCCGATCGGCGAGGAAGTGCGTGCGACCCGCGAGAAGGTCGGCGTCACCGAGATCGCCAACTTCGCCAAATACGAAGTCTCCGGGCCGGCAGCCGAGGATTTCCTCAACCGGCTGATGACGAACCGCATGCCGAAGACCGGCCGCATTGTGCTGACGCCGATGCTGAACGAGTTCGGCAGGCTGATCGGCGATTTCACCATCGCCAAGGCGGGCGAAGAGCGCTTCATGATCTGGAGCTCGTCGGCGGCGCAGAAGTATCATATGCGCTGGTTCGAGAAGCACCTGCCGAAGGATGGTAGCGTCCGCATCCACCGCTTTGACCAGACGCTTGTCGGTCTCTCGATCGCCGGGCCGAGATCGCGCGACCTGCTGCAGAAGCTGGTCGATGTCGACATCTCGACCAAGGCCTTCCGCTTCATGGATTTCCGCGAGATGGCGGTCGGCGGCGCGCCCTGCATGGTCAATCGCATCACCTATACCGGCGATCTCGGTTACGAGATCTGGATGGCACCGGCCTACCAGCGCCTGGTCTACAAGGCGATCAAGGATGCCGGCGAAGAGTTTGGCCTCGTCGATTTCGGCATGCGCGCCCTGCTCTCGATGCGCCTGGAAAAGAACTTTCCGACCTGGTTCCGCGAACTGCGCCCGATCTACGGGCCGTTCGAAGGCGCGATGGACCGCTTCGTCAAGCTGGAGAAGAACGACTTCATCGGACGCGAAGCGGCGGCCAGGGAGCAGGCGGAAGGGCCAAAACTGCGCCGTGTCTCCTTCATCGTCGATGCCGCGGATGCCGACGTCATGGGCGACGAACCGATCTGGGCCAAGGTCGGCGGCAAGGACTACGGCACAGTGGAAAAGCCGCACGGCTATGGTGCGCCGCGTTTCGATACGGACGGCAAGGAAGTGCGCGGCTCCAGGGCCGCGGAAGGCGCTTCGGCCGTGCGCGGCATCGTCGACGGCGACTGGCGCGTGGTCGGCTGGGTCACCTCCGGCGGCTATGCCCATTATATCAGGAAATCGATGGCGCAAGGCTATGTGCCAGCGGCCCTGGCCGGGAACGAGAGCGCCGGACTGTTCGAGATCGAAATCCTCGGAAGCCGACGCCCGGCCCGCATCAATGTCGAGCCGCCTTTCGACCCGAGCGGCGAGAAGATGCGGACCTAGAGCAACCGGACCCAAAGTCCTGGCCTCGGGCCTGACCCTGGGCCTGACCCGGGGGTGGGACCGATTTTGGGGAAATCCGATGCTAGGACAAAAGAGAGAGCGACGGTGCGATTCGACTTGCCTGCCAGCCGCTCCGGCAGCGATCAGGGCTACCACATTGTGCGGGGCATGGTCTTCATGCTAGCGGAGCCGGCGGCAACTGGCACGGGCGATGAGAACTCGTTGAAGTATTCGATAAAATGGGACGAATGGCTTGCCGAGAGCAGGATCGGACCCTTCCCGACGGCGATCGTCACGGTCGCCGCTTACTTGGCCTTGCAAACCGTCATATTGTCCGTGCTGGCCACTTGGGCAGGAACTGGCGTCGGCGTCGATGACGCGGAGCAGCTGATTTACCTTCCATATCTTTGGGCTGGATATGGCGGCTCGCAACCGCCTCTCTACACATGGATCAACTGGCTGGCCGCGCAAATTTTCGGCACCAATATTTTCACGCTGAAGCTCGTCAAATACTCCGTGCTGTTCCTCGCCGCCTGTAGCGTGTTCGCCGCCATGCGGCGGTTCGGCTACACGAAAGCGACGGCAGCGGCGGCCATGCTCGGACTTTTCACAATCCCGCAAATCGCCTGGGAATCGCAGCGGGCCTTGTCGCATTCGGTCGCCGTTGTCGGGTTCTGCGCGCTACTCCTGCTCGCGATGGCTAATCTGATCGAGCGGCGAAGCGTGATCGCCTATGCGGTGTTTGGCTTGGCAACGGCTGCGGCAATTCTTGCCAAATACAACGACGTATTCCTGGTGGCAGCGCTTGTTGCGGCGGTGTTGTCGCTGCGCGAGTTGCGCGGCGCGATCCTCGATCCGAAATTCGCAATCAGCGTTGCCGTCGCGATATTGATGCTGGCGCCAACCACATATTGGAGCCTCATGCATCCGGCCGATTTGCTGGCGAGAGGCGAGAAGTTCGGAATAGACCTACAGCAGGGGCGCATGACGGCCGCGGCCACCGGCGCCGGCAAGTTTCTCATGGGGACCTTCAATTTCGCTGTCCTGCCGGTGCTCATTTGCGCGCTGGCTTTCGCGCTGACGGGGTTTCGTTTTTCCGAGCGTCGCCCCAAAGCTCCGGCCAGGGAAGTTCTCTTGTGGCGTACCTTGGCGCTCGGCTTGGCCATGCTGGCGATACTCGTGCTGGCCACCGGCGTGACCGAGGTCAAGGCCCGTTGGCTGGTGCCGGTCCTGGTCATCTTGCCGCTGGCGATGGCCGCCTATATGGAACGGCTCTCACCACGCGGCAGGGACGCCCAGCTCCTGGTGATCGCGGCCGGAGCGATCATCGCCGTTCTGCTCGCGCCCGCCACTTGGTACTTCCAGATAAACGGGACCAGTGGTCTCTCGCGGATGATCCGGGTGGATTACGCGGCCCTCTATCGCCAGCTGACTGCAGACGGGCCGGTGAAAACCGCAATATCCGACGGTGCATGGGTCGGAAATCTGCGGTTGATCGACGAAAAATTGGTCGCGCTTGACCAGGAAGTGCCGAATTTCGACAGGCTGGTGCAAGACCCGGCCGTACTCGTCTGGCTTGATCGCGACGATCCGCGGCCGGTGATTTTGGAGCAGCTCAAAAAAGCCGGCTATGAGCCGGACGGCCAACCAAGGCAAATCATGGTTCCGCTATTGCCTAGCACCGACAAGTCTGCCCGGCCCGGCGCGTATGTAAGATTAAAGAGAATGGCTGCGGAAAAAGCCACAGCGTTCGAGGAAGGCGTCAGCAAAGGAGCCGAGGGTGGACAGGAACCCGACTGATCGGCCTCCTCGTCACCGCAGGATCATGCCGTTCGAGCCGGACGAAGCAGGCTCCATCGATGCGTTGCGCCTGAAGTCGCGGCGGAAGGCCGCTGAGCTCAACCAGCATGTGCTTGGCTATGGCGCACTGGCGGAAGCCGAGTGGCAGGCCGCCGGCATTGCTGCTCCCGACCTGCCCGCCATGCGTCAGTACCGGCTCGACCGCATCCGCGCCGAACTGAAGCGCCGCGGCTATGCGGGAGCCCTGCTCTACGATCCGATCAACATCCGCTACGCGACCGACTCGACCAATATGCAGCTCTGGGTCGCGCACAATCCGACAAGGCATTGTTTCGTTGCCACCGAAGGCCCGGTGGTGCTGTTCGACTATTTTTCCTGCGAACACCTTTCCGACCATTCCGGCGTCGTCGACGAGGTGCGGCCGGCAGTGTCGTGGATGTATCTCTACAGCGGCGAACTGACCGAGCAAAAAGTCCGCCGCTGGGCGGCCGGCATCGCCGATCTGGTGAGGGAGCATGGCGGCGGTATCAGCCGCATCGCCGTCGACCACATCAATCCCGAGGGCGTCGAAGAACTCGCCCGCCTCGGCATCTCGATCGGCAATGGCGAAGCGCTGATGGAAAATGCACGTCTGATCAAATCGCCCGACGAAATCCTGGCCATGCGCCGGTCGATCGTCGCTTGCCAGGCGGCGATGGGCGAGATGGAAGCAGCATTGAGGCCAGGCATTTCCGAAAACGAACTGTGGGCCGAACTCCACCGCGGCAACATCGCGCGTGGCGGCGAATGGGTCGAAACCCGGCTCCTGACGTCCGGCCCGCGCACCAATCCCTGGTTCCAGGAATGCTCGTCGCGAACGATCGAAGCCGGCGATCTCGTCGCTTTCGATACCGACCTGATCGGCCCCTACGGTTTCTGCGCCGACCTGTCGCGCACCTGGCTCTGCGGCGACACCGAGCCGTCCAACGAGCAACGCGACCTGTTTCGCATCGCCGCCGACCAGATCGCCCACAACATCCGCCTGATGCAGCCGGGCATATCCTTCCGCGACCTTGTCGAACGCTCGGCGGTGCCGCCCGGAGATTGTTTCCCGGCGCGCTACGGCGTGCTCTATCACGGCGTCGGCCTGGCCGACGAATACCCGACGCTGCCGCATGCGATCGACTGGACTGAAGACACGCCCGACGGCGTGCTCGTGTCAGGCATGGTGCTTTGCGTCGAAAGCTATATCGGCCGGCTTGGCGGACGCGAGGGCGTCAAGATCGAAGAGCAGATCCTGATCACCGAAACCGGCAACGAGCAGCTTTCGACCTATCCGCTCGACGAGCGGCTGCTCGGCGGCTGACTGTTTTTATGCGATCGCCGCGACTGCCTCGCGCAGCGCCACCACGATCTTTTCCGGTGTCGCTCTGGCGGTGATGAACGGCAGGCCCTTGCGCCGCCTTGTCCAGCCAACGGCCGCTACCTTCTGTGCTGCAGGCTCGAAGCGCCGCGCCAGCGCCCAGCTCTGGCAGTCGATGGCCGCGACATCGGCCTTGCCCTCGGCAATCGCGACGATCGAGGCGCGGTGGCCACCGCTTTCGCTGCGCTCAGAGAAGATGTTCAGGCTTTCGCCCAGCGCCTCCAGGTCACGCGTCAGCCCGACGAAGCCCGACATCGAATCGGAGTGGTTGAAGGTGAAGCGCATGTTGCGCAGCAGGTCGAGAGGAACAAGAGGGCTGCCGTCATCAGGTGCTCGAACAGATGGCGAGCCGTCCGCGCGCATCACGATGGCGCTCGAATAGAGTTCGCCCTGCCCGCCCTCGTATGCGTCGTAGCTCGGCTGGCCGACCACTTGGACATGCTCCGACAGGCCGAGTTCCATCGGCCCCCAGCAGGTCTGTGCGAACAGCAGCGCCGGATGCAGCCAAAGCCCGTGAAAATCCAGTCCGTCCGGCGGCAGCGTCGCCGGATCGGGCGCGATCACCTTTCCGGCGGCGTCACGGATGCCGCCGTCTACAGGCCACAGATCGGCATTGACGCGAGCGATGATCTGCGGCGCGTCGATGCCTCTTTGCCGGAAGGCATCACGCAGCCGTGCCCATTGGGCATCGACCTCGCTCCGCATTTCGGGCCAGTCATACATCGGCAAGGCGGCAACGAAATTGCTCATGCCGGGATTTTGATCGTTACACTGAGAGACTGACGAGACCATTGACGCGTACCTGGGCATCGCCGCCGGCGATGCTGCAAAATTCATTCTTTCGGCGGCTCGGCGGGCACCGGCGCACTGCCAAGCCCATTGAGGCTGCGCGCCCTGACGCGCGGCTTGAACGCCCGGCCCGGTTCCGGCGTGCGCCGCAGCACCGGGTGTACGATCGGCTCCTTCGCCTTGAACGCATAAGCCTTGAGCAGCGCGAAATAGTTTGGATAGGCGTAGCCATTGTTCATCCGTAGCCACTCGTCACGGCGCTCGCGAAACAACTTCGGCAGCCGGTACCAAGCCACCGTCGGGCTCTTGTGATGGACGAAATGCAGATTGTTGTTGAGGAACAGCAACGACAGCGGCGAACGCTCGACGATCACCGTGCGGCCTTCCGGATGTTCCGACCACTGATGCTCGGCGAAGGTACGGATCGAGATCAGCGACTGGCCGAGCCACACCGGCACCAGCACGTAGAGCCACAGCGGGATACCGAAACCGAACTGCACGACCGGCAGCACCACGGCGAGCCCGATGGCGTGCAGCAGCCATGCCTTGCGGATCACCTTGTCGCCGGCAAGCATCTGCTTGGCATCGTCGATGAAGAAGCCGTTGCACGACAGCCACGGGCCGAGAATAAGGCGGCCGATCATGGTGTTGTTGATTTTCAGCAGGAACTTCATCGCCGGCGGCAATTCGTCATGGTGCCACAGCGCCTGGTAGTAGCTTTCAGGATCGTCAAGCGGATCGGTCAGCCGTTCGTCGGCATGGTGGCGCAGATGGATGGTCTTGAACCGACGGAACGGCCAGACGAGACCGATCGGCAGGAAGATGAAAGCTTCGTTGAGCTGCGCATTGCGGGTCGGATGGCCGTGCAGGACTTCGTGCGCCAGCGAGGATTGCAGCGCAGCCATCAAGGCCAGAACGACGAGCGCCAGCAGCGGATAGGACGGCCACAGGAACAGGCCGGCTGCGAGCCAGGTGCCGTAACAGAAGAACGCGAGAAACACGGTCGGCCATTCAATGGCCGGTGCATTGCGTCGTCTGTTATTCATGCTCGTCATGGATCGACCACTGCCCTTCCAGTCGCCGGAACCGTTTTGATTCCTGACAACATTGTGTCAGGAGCATTGAGATACTGCAACGCGACAAAGCGCACAAAATGTTGCGATTGCGCATTTTCAGCCGCATATGCTATTAATTGTAAACGAGCTGGCGGATTCATTTACGCCCGATGTGCCAGTTTGGTGGCCTCGGCGGATTTTTTTCCTCCCAATGGCTGGAATGACGATATGGACAAACGCGACCTGTCGACGATCTTTCGGGAGCGCCTGAAAATGCTCCTGACACGATCCGACTTGAACCAGTCCGCCTTCGCGACGGCAGTGGGCATCGACCGCTCGGCGCTTTCGCAGTTGCTGTCCGGCGCCTCGACACGCCTTCCCCGCGCCGAAACGCTGCTCAACATCGCCGCCGAATTCAAGGTGTCGCTCGACTGGCTGCTTGGCCTCAGCCAGGACGAAGGCGTCACCGGTGAAATCCGCGAAAGCCTGGAGATCGAGGAAGCGGCCGACGGCTTCGACCGCACGCTGCTGGCCAAATGGCATGCCGAGGCTGCGGGCACGAAGATCCGTTACGTGCCCGCCGGCATTCCCGATCTTCTGCGCACCGAGGCGCTTGTCGACTACGAGGCTGGTATTGCCAACAAGAGCCGCGAGGCGCAGGCCGGTGAGACGCAGTACCGCATCGAATACAACCGGCGGCCGGAAACCGACATGGAAGTCTGCATGCCGCGCCACACGCTGGAGATCTTTGCGCGCGGACTGGGCGTCTGGGACCGTTTCCCTGAGGCCGACCGCCACCAGCAGCTTCTTCACATGGCGACGCTGCTCGACGACCTTTATCCCACCTTCCGCCTGTTTCTCTATGACGGGCGCATGCGCTATTCGATCCCCTACACCATCTTTGGGCCTTATCGCGCCGCCATCTATGTCGGCGACATGTATCTGGTGCTGAACGCGACCCAGCCGGTCCGCACGTTGACCAGCCATTTCGACAATCTGATCCGCGCCGCCGACATCAACGCGCATGAGGCGGCCAGCTTTACGCAAAGGCTGGCGGAGATGCGATTTTGACGGCTTGTTTACCGCGCCGACATTGACGCCATATAAAGATTTCTTTATATCCTTATCTCGACAAAGAATTCCCGGAAGGTGTATTTCCAATGACCAATCCAATTGACGCGCTGCTTGCCGAAAAGGGCGTTCTGCTTGCCGATGGCGCCACCGGCACCAATCTGTTCGCCATGGGACTCGAGGCCGGCGAGGCTCCAGAGTTGCTGAACGAGACGGCTCCCGACACCATCACCAGTCTGCACCAGAACTTCGTCGATGCCGGCGCCGACATCATTCTCACCAACTCCTTCGGCGGTACCCGCCACCGGCTGAAGCTGCACCATGCGCAGGACCGCGTGCATGCGCTGAACAAGCGCGCCGCCGAGATCGCCCGCGCAGTCGCCGATAAAGCCGGCCGCAAGGTCATCGTGGCGGGCTCGGTCGGCCCGACCGGCGAGTTGCTGGTGCCGCTCGGCGCCATGACCTATGACGAGGCGGTCGAGGCCTTTGCCGAACAGATCGAGGGCCTGAAGGCCGGCGGCGCCGAAGTCGCCTGGATCGAGACAATGTCGGCGCCGGACGAAATCCGCGCCGCAGCCGAAGCCGCGATCCGCGTCGGCTTGCCCTATACCTACACCGGCTCCTTCGACACCGCCGGTCGCACCATGATGGGGCTGTTGCCGAAGGACATCCACGACGTTGCCGATGGGCTGCCGCAGGCGCCGCTCGGGGTCGGCGCCAATTGCGGTGTCGGCGCCTCCGACATCCTCGCCTCGCTGCTCGATATGACCGAGGCGAAGCCGGAGGCGACGGTGATCGTCAAGGGCAATTGCGGCATTCCGGAATTTCGCGGCGCCGAAATCCATTATTCCGGCACGCCCGAACTGATGGCCGACTATGTCAGGCTGGCCGTCGATGCCGGCGCCAAAATCGTCGGCGGTTGCTGCGGCACCTCGTTCGCCCACCTCGCCGCCATGCGCAAGGCACTCGACGCGCATACCAGGTCGGATCGCCCGACCGTCGAGAAAATCGTCGAGCGCATCGGCCCGATGCGCAACAAGCAGGCGACAGTCAACACCGCCGAGACCAGCGAAGCCCGCCGCGAGCGCCGGCGCAGCCGCGCCTGACAAATATTGAAAAAGGCCGGCAAGGTTTTCCTCGCCGGCCTGGGTCACCCGCCCGTGTGTAAGTTTCCCGTATCAGAACGATTCTATCTGAGGAAACCGGCCGTCATCACCATTACCGGTTACCGCCGAGCGCCGAGGCAAGGCGCACCAGCGAGAGGAACTCGGACCGGTAGCCAAACGGGTCGGTTCCCCGGGCGGCAGTGGCAATCTCCATGATCTTGTCGTAGCCGAACTTCGCGGTTGCATCCTCGTCGCGCAGCTTCTGGCCGAAGGCCGCGACGGCAACGGAGAAACGCTGGTCGGTGCTGGCCTGGTCGAAATCAGCTACTTCATTGGCCGATGTCACCGGCGTGGTGATCAGCTTCGAGGCATCCTCGTTCGGCAACTTGTAGCGGATCTTCACGAACGCATATTCGTCGGCATTGGCGACGCCGCCATTGTTCACTGCAGCCTGGCCGTAGCGCAGCGGATCGATTTGCTCGCCGCCGTTGCCTTTCGGCGTAATCTCGTAGATCGCAGTGACCGAATGGCCGGAGCCGATCTCGCCGGCATCGACGCGGTCGTTGTTGAAATCCTCGCGGTTCAAGGCGCGGGTCTCGTAGCCGATCAGCCGGTATTCCGAGACTTTTTGCGGGTTGAACTCGACCTGGATCTTCACGTCCTTGGCGATGGTAAATAGCGTCGAAGACGCATCCTCGACCAGCACCTTCTCCGCCTCGGCCAAAGTATCGATATAGGCGGCGGTGCCGTTGCCGTTCTGGGCGATGGTCTGCATCATCTGATCGTTCAGATTGCCGCGACCGAAACCGAACACCGACAGGAACACGCCGGTCTTGCGCTCCTTTTCGATCAATCGCTTTAGATCGTCGTCGTCGGTCTGGCCGACGTTGAAGTCGCCGTCCGTGGCGAGCATCACACGATTGATCCCCTCGTTGACAAAGGATTTCTGCGCCAGCCTGTAGGCTTCCTTGATACCCGCCTCGCCGGCCGTGCTGCCGCCGGGCGCCAACGTGTCGATGGCATTGAGAATCTTGTCCTTCTCCGAAACCTTCGTCGGCTCCAGGACGGTGCCGGCATCGCCCGCATAGGTGACGATCGAAACCGTGTCGTCGGGCTTCAATTTGTTGACCAGAAGCCGGAAGGCGGACTGCAAGAGCGGCAGCTTATCCTGCTCGTTCATCGAGCCCGACACGTCGATCAGGAAGACCAGATTGGCCTTGGGCTGCTCGGCCGGCTTCGCGTCGAAACCTTTGATGGCGACATGCATCAGCCTGGTGTGCTGGTTCCACGGCGTCGGCATGACGCTGACGGTCGAGTTGAACGGCGTCGAGGCAACGTCCGGACCTTTCCAGTCATAGGGGAAGTAGTTGATCATCTCCTCGACGCGGACCGTGTCGGCCTGCGGCACGACACCTTCCCTGAGCGAACGCCGCACAAAGGAATAGGAGGCCGTGTCGACATCGATCGAGAAGGTCGAGACCGGGTCTTCGAGCGCGGCACGCACCGGATTGCTCTTGAAATCCTCGACACGGTCGCGGTTTTGCTCCGGCAGCGGCATCTGGTCAGCCGGTGCGGTCGAAGGCTGAGCCATCAACTTGGATTCAGCGCCCCGCATGCGGCCAGCCTGCGTGGCTCCGTCGGCCGCAGGAGCCGCAGTACTTGAACCGCCAGCCAGCGCCTCGCGAGGCGAGGGCTCGGGCGCATTGCGAGCCAGCATATCCTGCTGCACCAGGCCACCCATCGCGTTCGATTCGGGCTTCGGCGGCGATGCCGGCGCAAGCGCCTCGGCTGCGTCGCGGCTTTCGGCGTCGGCATCGGCTTTCTTCCGCTTGTCGGCCTCGGCTACGGTGAGCGGTCTCGCCGTTGGCGGCGCATTAGCCACTGGTTTGTCGGCCAGCGTTTCGGTGATCTTCTCGTCGCCACCGGAATAGAATGGCTGCTCCTGCAGCATATAGATCGCAGCGTATCCGGCGATCGGCAGGGCGACGAGCCCGGCAATGGCCGGGGTAGCGAAGAGTTTCTTTTGCATGATTTCGCTCCAGAGCTTTTGTGCTCGCTCTGTGAGACGAAGCCCGTTCGCCGATCCTTGGGAGGCGGGTGAAGTTTTTTCGTCCAGGTCGTAGGCCCGCATGGCGGCCTCGAAGGCGCGCGTCTTCGCGTCGGTGCCCGGTGCCGGCGTTGCGATGTCGCGCAGCCTGTTGAGTTCGTTGTCGACCATGATCACACTTCCCCGGCTGAAAGCAGGAGCGTTTTCAACCGTTTCTTCGCTTCATGGATGTGCCAGGAAACCGTCGTCTCCGAGATTCCCATCGCCTCGGCGGCAACTGCGTGGCTCAGCCCTTCGCCGTAGACGAGCAGCACTGCGTCGCGCTGCTTGCCCGGCAGCATCCGCACCGCCGCCCAAAGCGCCTCGGCCGGATCTTCGGGCTCGACCGGAGCTTCTCCCGAGATCCGCTCGTAAGCGCCGTAGGCTGCGGTCTTGGTCGTCTCGCGGACGGTCTTGCGCATCATGTCGCGCGCTGCATTCAGCGTCATGGCGTAGAGCCAGGTGGTGAAGGCGCCGTTGCCATGATAATCGCGGATCGCCCGGCCAAGCCGGACGCAAACTTCCTGGGCGATATCCTCGGCGTCGGCCTTTTTCCCGCACCAGCGATAGGCGGCGCGATAGACGAAATCATAGTGCCTTTCGAGCAATGTGCCGAAAGCCCCCCTGTCTCCGCCCTTCGCCCGCCTGATCAACTCGGCGTCGGAGGCTTCGCTTTCATCCAGCATCAGCGCCATCATTTGCCTGTTGGACGAAGGCTAATGGCGATTCCTTGGGATGATGGAAGAAAAAACATAAACCGCCTTCGAGGACACCAACCAAGGGCACCTCTCACTCTGCGGGACAGACCAGGCGCACGGTGACCGTCTGCTTGCCACTGACCGACATGCCACCCTGTCTCAGGATCTTGGCGATCGGCATCGTGCTGACATCTTGCGAGACGTCCGCCTCGCTCGCAAAACGTTCTGCTGCAAACACCTCGCCGCTGCCGACTTCGCCTTGAGGACGCATCGACATGCCGTAACCGCCCATGCAGCGAAGCTTTATGTCGCCGGGCCTGCCTGTCGACTTGCTCTTGAGGCTCATAACAAAGCCATCCGTATCCAGAGCCATATCAATGTCATCGTTGAGTTGCCCGCTCGATTTGCACGTCATGCCGCCGATCTTCGCGTTCTTGATCTTGCCGGATTGTTTGCCCTTTCCGTTCACCGTCCAACTGTCCGACCCGGGCGAGCTCTTGCCCTCCATCTCGATCGCCGGCGTTACGTACGAATAAGTGGCATCGAACTGCGGACCCTTGATGCGGGGCTCCAACTTCGCTTCCACGGTGATTGTCCCCTCATCCACGATGCGCTTGAGTTGCGCCCGCATGGCGTTAGCCTGCTCCCGATAGCGTTCGGCTTCCTCGGCGGCGAACTGACTGGGCAATCTATCCCAGTAGACCGCAGCGGTTTCCCTTGCGCATCTCTGCCTGTGTTCGGCCTCATGGGCCAGCGCGATGTCGGCGATCTCCTTGCACTGCGAGCCGGCGCGCAGCGCCTCGAGTTCGGCCGGCTTCTGCTCGCAGCTGCCAAACTTCATGCCCACGGTCACAGGGCCCGAGTAGCCGTAGGCCGGGTTGTAAGGAAGCTTGAACGTGCGCATGATGACGGCACGCGCCCTGGACGACCGGTCATGGATGCTAACATCTGAATCCGGGTGGGTCGGGTTCTTGTGCGCTTCAATCAGCGGATCCTCGACCGCCTTGAGCTTCGCCGCCATATCGGCGAAGAACATCGCCTCATACTCCGCGTTCTTCAGTTCTTCCTGAACGCTGCGCAGGTTCCGGCAGGAACATTTTGCTTGGTCGGCAAAGGCTGGCAGGATCATCGCGCTGGACAACAGGCAAAAGCCTAGAACCTTGCCCGTGAGAGAAACCCGCATCATGCCCCCTGATCAAACGACTGCCGCCGGTATTCAGGAGCTATGTTTCGAGACTATGTCGCCGGCTCCGGCGGGCTTAGCCCAGAGTTTCCGCGAATAACGTCGCCAATCGTTTCCAGTGGCGCTCGGCGCCGGCCGCATCGAAGGCGCTGTGGTCCGGCACGCACCAGCCATGCGCCATACCGGCATAATTCTCGATGACATGGCCGACTTCAGCCACGCGCAGCGCTTCGGCCAGCCGCGCCGCCTGCTCCGGCGGAAAACTTCTATCAACACCTGCAGTGCCGACATAGACCCGCGCCTTGATCGACGCAGCCTTCCGGTGCGGGCTATCGGCGGCATCGCTCGCCAGATTGCCGCCATGGAAACTAGCCGCGGCAATGATGCGGTCGGGATAGGTCGCAGCGGCGTTCAGCGCCCGCGCTCCGCCCATGCAATAGCCGACGGTGCCGACCGGTCCGGTCAGGCCTTCGGCATCGAGCGCATCGAGGAAAGCGCCGCTGTCGCGGACGGTCATGTCCTGCGTCGTGCCGCTGAGGAGACCCGTGATAACAGCCTTGCGCTTCTCGTCGCTGAATGCGGTCTTGGCCTCGAACGGGCCGTAGGGCGCATTGCGGTAGAAAAGGTCCGGGACCAACACCGCGCAATTTTCGCCTGCAAGTCGTTCCGCCATTTGGTCGAGCGCCGGCCGCGGGCCAAAAGCGTCCATATAGAGGATGATTGCGGCCTTGGCCGGGGCCGCCGAGCGGAATAGACCGGCTTTTGCCAAGCCGTCGCTGGTTTTGATCTGAATGTCCCGCTTCGCCATCACCCACTCCCTTGACTTGTCGTGCGATACATATCCACGCCGGCCATCTGGGCAAGCCGATTTCGTGCGGCATTCGGCGACGCTACAGGCCGGCGAACGCCGCCATATGGAAGGCCTGAACCTGTGGCGGATAGCGATAGGCGGTGCCGTAGGGACAGGCGTTGCGGTCGAAACAGCCACCGGTGCGGCACGGCGCGCCGTTTTGCCCACGCACATGCGCCAGACAGGTTTTGTGCGCGAAACCATCCGCAGAATAAGCGTCGACCGGACAGGATTTCAGGCAAGGTTTGTCGACACATGCATCGCAAAGGTGAATCACGTCGCGGGGCTCTGGAAGCGCAATCTCGTCCTCGAACAGCAGCGCGCCGCGATAGGCGTGCCAGAGCCCATATTGCGGATGCATGAGGATGCCGAGCGGCGACGGCCGCAAGCCCTCCGCCCGCATCGCCCATTGCTGGAACGGCAGATATGGCCTGTCGGACGGTGACACGGCCCGCGCGCCGAAGTCGTTCGCCACCGTGCCGATCACTTCGCGCGACCATGCATCGAGCGGATTGGCGATGGTCCCCGATTGGCTTTCTTTCCAGCGCAGGAAATGCGGCCATGGCGCGGCGCCCGCCTGCCCGACCAGCAGCACGGATCTGGCGGCAGCGCCAGAGAGACCGGAAGGGGACTGCTCACCGTCTGCGAAATTGAAGCCGCCGCGGGGGGTGAGCCCGTGAGCGGTCAACGCCTTGTCAACGCCTTCATAACGAGGTCGGGACTCGTGCGATGGCAACCAAAAAGACGTCACATCGGACATGTTGCTTTATGAACTCGTAAGCTGCGTGACTCTCGTTTCGGATCGTGAGGGCGGGAACACCCCCAGACCACATGGCTCCAACCTTTCCCCCGATCATCGACAATCGTCAGCGAGCACCTAAAACCGTTTTCGTCATCCGAGCAGGTAGGGGTCCGCGGCAGATCAAATTCTAACTCTATGGAACAAGTTTGAAGTTTCAAACCGCGAGCCGCGGCCTGGGCCTCAATCATGGAACGATACCGTCCTATCATCGAACCGAAGGCTGGCAATATCGCAGAAGACTGTTCTGAGAGGTCCATTCGAATTTTGGACGTCGAACTGTTTCGTGCCAATGAGTGAAGTTTGCCAACGCCCCAGTAGCCATCAACGTCGTTGTTACGACTCACGAACGATCTGGCGATATCGATCGCGACACCCTTGAATACCTTCCTTCGAGCCATACTTGTCTCCGGGCAAGCGATGTCCGAAGACATCGGACGGGCGGACGCAAATCACCCTTTCCTGTCCGGGTCGGAGAAGGCGCTCCGCCAGACTTCCTTGTGGATGATGTTGGCGACTTTAGCCCCGCCTGACTCGGGCTCCTTTCAGGTAAAAGCGTCGGCCATCGACGCCTTCTTGCTGGCGATGAAGTCCTTCAGCCCATCGTCGATGCCCTGATCGAGATGCGGCGCCTCGTAGCTTTCCAGCCAGCGGCGAGCGAGTTCGTTGGCGCGCTGCGGTGCGGTTTTTTCGCCCTCGGCCAGCCACTGCTCGTAGGAATTGTTGTCGGCGATGCTGGAACGGTAGAAGGCGGTCTGGAAATTAGCCTGCGTGTGGTCACAGCCGAGATAATGGCTGCCCGGGCCGACCTGGCGGATGGCGTCCATCGCCTGACCGTTTTCCGACAGGTCGACGCCTTCGGAGAACTTCTGCGTCATGCCGAGCTGGTCGATATCCATCATGAACTTTTCGTAGCAGGAGGCGAGCCCGCCCTCGAGCCAGCCGGCCGAATGCAGCACGAAATTGGTGCCGGCTAGGATCGTCGAGTTCAGCGTGTTGGCGCTCTCGTAGGCCGCCTGCGCGTCCGGTATCTTCGAAGCGCAGAGCGAACCGCCGGTGCGGAACGGCAGGCCAAGCCGGCGCGCGAGCTGCGCCGCGCCATAGGAAACCAGCGACGGCTCCGGCGTGCCGAAGGTCGGCGCGCCCGACTGCATCGAGATCGACGACGCGAAAGTACCGAACAGCACCGGTGCGCCCGGCCGGATCAGCTGCGTGAACGACGCACCGGCCAGCACTTCGGCCAGAACCTGCGTCAGCGTGCCGGCGACCGTCACCGGGCTCATCGCTCCGGCGAGAATGAACGGCGTGACGATACAGGCCTGGTTGTGGCGCGAATAGACTTTCAGCGCACCCAGCATGGTCTCGTCGAACACCATCGGCGAATTGGCGTTGATCAGGCTTGTCAGCACCGTGTTGTTCTCGACGAAATCGTCGCCGAACACGATCTTGGCCATCGCAACCGTGTCTTCGGCGCGCTCCGGCGCAGTGACCGAGCCCATGAACGGCTTGTCCGAATATTTGATGTGGCTGTAGACCATGTCGAGATGGCGCTTGTTGACCGGAACGTCGACCGGCTCGCACACCGTGCCGCCCGAATGATGGATCGACGGCGCCATATAGGCGAGCTTCACGAAATTCCGGAAATCCTCGATCGTCGCATAGCGCCTAACGCCATCGAGGTCGCGCACGAAGGGCGGGCCATAGACCGGCGCGAAGACGGTGGCGTTGCCGCCGATCTGCACCGAACGTTCGGCATTACGGGCATGCTGGGTGTAGACGGACGGCGCGGTCTTCAAAAGTGAGCGGCAGAGCCCTTTCGGGAAATGCACGCGCTCGCCCTTGACGTCGGCACCGGCCTCTTTCCACAGCTGCAGCGCCTCCGCGTCGTCGCGAAAGATGATGCCGATCTCTTCGAGCACCGTGTCGGTGTTCTTTTCGATCAGCGCCAGCCCTTCCTCGTCCAGCACCTCATAGACGTTGATCTTGCGCTTGATGTAGGTGAGCTGGGTGCCGGGGCCGCCCCCCGAGCGCGCCGCCCGCCGGGCAGCAGCACCACCGCTGGCGGCGCGTCCACGCCGCGCGTTTGACGCTTGCTGGTCGACCGGCGCGTTGTCACTCATGATCGTTCTTCCCTGACCTTGTTCTGGCGCAATTGTCACGGCCGCATATCGCGGCTTCTGGCCGGATCGTAACCATGCACCCTATTCGAAACGGCCCGCCAGCGCCAACGCCTGTCGCAAAATCGACAAGAATTCCAATAGATTTGCGGTCGCTTTCCTTTTGCGGGAAGTCGCAAATCAGCTATGGACGCAGGCCTGTAGCGGGTTAGGTATTGACGTGATATTTGAGGCCCCGCAACTGTATCCGTGCGGCAAGGAGCTGGATTAAAAATGGCCGACGACGAGATCATCCTTTCCGAGCTTTCCGACGACGAGCTCGTACAGCAGATGCACGACGATCTTTATGACGGGCTGAAGGAAGAGATCGAGGAAGGCACCAACATCCTTCTCGAGCGCGGCTGGGCGCCTTACAAGGTGCTGACCGAGGCGCTGGTCGAAGGCATGCGCATCGTCGGCGAGGATTTTCGCGACGGCATCCTGTTCGTGCCGGAAGTGCTGTTGTCGGCCAACGCGATGAAGGCGGGCATGTTCATCCTGCGTCCGCTGCTCGTCGCCACCGGCGCGCCAAAGCAGGGCAAGATGGTGATCGGCACCGTCAAGGGCGACATCCACGACATCGGCAAGAACCTTGTCGGCATGATGATGGAGGGCGCCGGCTTCGACGTCATCGACCTCGGCATCAACAATGCGGTGGAAAAATATCTCGACGCCATCGAGCAGCACCAGCCCGACATCATCGGCATGTCGGCGCTGCTGACGACGACCATGCCCTACATGAAGGTGGTCATCGACACGATGAAGGAAAAAGGCATCCGCGACGACTATGTCGTGCTGGTCGGCGGCGCGCCGCTCAACGAGGAGTTCGGCAAGGCAGTCGGCGCCGACGCCTATTGCCGCGACGCGGCCGTGGCGGTCGAGACCGCCAAGGACTTCATGAAACGCAAGCACAACGTCCGCGCTTCCGCCTGAGCTTTTAAGCCAATTCCCCGCAGGGACTGGCCCGGTCCGTCGGCCCCGGGCCCAATCGCCACTGGATTTCTCGATCGGCATAGGCATTGCCGTCGGCATGGCGCTGGCCGGCTTACTATTGGAAGCACGGTACTTCCGCGATCACGCCATACACACGGACCTAACCTATGTTAGCTTATTCGTGCGGCGGACCCCAACGCCGCCCGGCCGGCGCCCTACAAGGCACTCTACCCCAACGCCCCCCAAAGCGGCGCCGGCCACCCCTTATCTGCATCGCACTGACAAGGAGAAGCCCGCGCTCCTTCTCTGAGCGCGGGCCGATCGGGCTGCGGCCCGATCTGCAGTGGGGGCTAAGCGGGGGGATAGGCCCACTGCTCCCAGACAACTGTTAGAAACTCCTAATATTCCGCTTGATCAGCACCGCAAAACGGAGGCGGCATGCCGGTCACTCTCCCTCCCGTTAGGCATCAAATTGACTCTAAGCTCATCCGGTTTGATGACTAAGGGAACGGATCATGACCATTTTACTAAATTAGAAACGTTGCATGAAATGACCTAAAATTCGGCCCAACCGGCGAACGGACCCAATTGCCCGCTGGCTAGGCCCGGCGGCCAGCTTGTCGCCCCCCGATTGGCTGTCGGGCCGTCTATCAACGGTAGCGACCAATCGTGAGACGAGATCGAATCAACACCCCGCAACCAGCATCAAGGGCAACGCCAGGGACGCCTGCCAACGACGAGGAAGGCTACCTCGAGTTCTGCCCCGTTTGTGGCCCAAACGTTCGACAAGCGGAATCTCGCCGAGATGCTGCATCATCATCTCCCCGACCATGAGCCGCTGCCGACCGAACAATAGGTTCCGCCAGCCTCTCGACATGGGGGCAAAATGCGGCTCCTCATTGTCCGCTGGCCTGCCTTACCTTCGCATGTCCAGCATCAGGAACATGCTGCCGAACAGTGTTCGTTCGAATGATGCTATTCCGTTGCCTTGAGCGTAAGTTTTTGGTCAGCCAGCACAGCGCCTCCTCTTAAGCTAGCTGGTCAAGGCCCAGCGGCCTCAAGCTGCCAGTCCCCCTCGCAACCAAGCCGCTGGGCCGTTCCCGCTAGAGCGAAGCGCGTTGTCTCGTATATCAACAACCTCTTGACGTGGTGGCGATCACAGCCACTGTGCGAAGGCGGTAAGCGAGGGGACCGCGTAAGCGTCTCCACCCCTCCTACGGATTCCCGCACTCCATCCGCGATTCAACAAAGGTCAAGCGCGGCCAGCATATTGAGCTTTCTGGCGAGATTACGCGCTTGACGAGGAGGCCGGCAAGGTGACGATCGACCTTGGATCGCTGGTTACGGTGGGTTTGGATCAGGTCAGGCGGGCGGAGAAATTCCGGCCGCAGGAGCGCAAGAAGCCGTTGCGTGACATGGTGCGCTAGCATGGAAGTCCAACAGAACATCCGCAGCGCCTGGGCCGCCCTCAAACTGCTTCCAAGCGCGGAGCAGTTTTGTTGCTATTCGGATCCGAGCCTGTTCATGAAGGCGAAGCCCTTGCCAAAGCCATCATTGAGACGGTTGAAAGACTGGCCCGATGAGTCGCCTTGAATCAGTGCCGCGACGAGGAGCGAGCAATCGAGCTCCTCCCGAAACGAAACATTCAAGTCGCTCTGAGTTGCCATGCGAAGCGATTTCAATCTTGCCGTCTTTGCGGCGCGTTCGGCGCGCTCAGCCTCAGCGATTACCTTCGCGGAGCGCCTAACTGTACTATTTCCCAGCCAACACATCTATTCGATCCAGCAGAATTCCGATGCGCCGGTCATGCCCTGACTCTTTGAGATTGTCGCCGTTCATTGTGATGAAGTCGGCTTCGATCGGTAAGGTTAAAACCTGCACTCCCGCCATGCGCGGGCCGATCGCCTTGGGAATAGCCGTTGGCTTGGCGCGCCGCCTAAAGCCGACCCTTGGGCGCGCGTCTGGTCTCCAAATCGGCAACAAACGCATTGTTGACTCTGGGAGTGGGAGGGGTGAAAAAATCGCGCTACGATAATCGGTCTGGTCAGTGGCAAAAGCGCGCTAGACACCGCCGACACTGGCGACCGTCGCGCGATGCGACTTCGTGGGCGTCGATTGCTGCGGCAAGCGCAATCCTGATCGGCCTGATCGCCTTCAAAGGCGGATCTCCCTAGGCGCACTTCAAACGTTCATTGGCCACCACCGTGGGTGCCATAGCCACCACGCCACCACCACCTGTTGCTGCCTGCTCGTCACGGCGTTGCAATGGGCTTATGGAAATAGCCGTTGGGATGGCGATCGCAGGATGTCTAGATATTCCGCCCGCGCGGCTGGAGGATGGCAAACCTAGCATAAGTACGACAGCCCGTACTTATGCTAGGCCAAGGCGACGCGCGACGCTGGCATGTCTTCACATCAACAAGCAACAGCGCCCCGCAGCGAACATACCCGGTGAGACTTTGGACGGGAAGTTGAGCGCGGCAAGCCTATTTTGACTTTTTCGCCTCTTCCTTTTTCAGGATCGGCGTTTCGGCAGTTGTCGTTCTATTCGCGACGCTTGCGACTTTGGTCTGCTGATCTACGCTTGCAGCTTTGGTTTGCTGATCTACGGAAGCCGTCGTTTTAGTGTGGCCAACACATTCCGCTGCGGCGCCGGACACCGAAAGGCCCAGAGCGGCGACAACTAAGAGAGCGGTCTTCATCCTATGGCTCCTAGCTTCGTTGTTGAGGGTACAGGGAAAGATTAACGGCATATCCCCCGCTCGAAAAGTCAACTTTTCGTGCCCGCCCCAACGAAAATAATTGCAATAGGCGGACACGACGTCCGCGCTTCGGCCTCGTCTGCGCGAATTCGGCATGGACCATAAACCGATCCCGCCTTGCAGCACGACTTTCTCGTTCCCAGATGTTACAAGGACTTAATGCGCATCGCTTGAATTATCTTGAGAGCAATGCGCTTTGGCGAGACTGCGGATCAGGGGTTCTCGACCGTATCCTCAACCGCGTTGGCTGTCGATTTGACGTCCCTGCCGACGCCGCGGATGGTGTTGGCGCAGGCCGAAAGCGCCAGGGCGCAAGCGAGAATGGTGATCGGTGCAATGCGTAGCGGTTTCATGAATGGTATCTCCCTCAACAGATAGATTCGTGGGACAGCAACGAAAATCGGTTAGACTGGTTCCATGAGCATTGCGCGAAAGCTACAACCCGATCAAGGCGACAAGCTGCTTGTCATCGCCTGCGGGATGATTGCGCGCGAAGTTCTGGCCGTCAAGGAGCAGCTGGGGCTCGACCATCTCGACCTGACCTGCCTGCCAGCGGAGTTCCATTTCTACCCGGACCGCATCGCGCCGGCCATGGACAAGGCAATCGAGAAGGCCAAGGCGGACGGCTATAGAAACATCTTCGTCGGCTACGCCGATTGCGGCACCGGCGGCCTGCTTGACCGCGTCTGCGAGAAGCATGGCGTCGAGCGCATGGCCGGTCCGCACTGCTTTGCCTTCTACCAGGGCATGGACGCCTATGCGAAGGTCGCCGACGACGACATGATGTCGTTCTACATGACCGATTTCCTGTGCCGGCAGTTCGACGCCTTCTTCATGAAGCCGCTCGGCCTCGACAGGCATCCCGAGCTGATCAAGGACTATTTCGGCAATTACGAGAAGCTGGTCTATATCGCCCAGACCGACGACCCGGAACTCGACAAGGTCGCCGAGAAGGCCGCGAAAATGCTCGGCCTCGCCTATGAGCGCCGCTCGACCGGCTATGGCGACCTGACGACGGAGCTGGCCAGCGCCGCGCGCAGTCGTTGAAAGAACCAACGTCCTGTTAACGCTAATGGCTCTGAGGATGCCGATTACTCGCCATCGGCTCGCCGATCCGATGTGACATCGGCAATGCGCCCGGATTCAAAGCGGATCGGCCCCCGAGCAGTTGGATCTTTGCGCAATATCTCGTCAATCATGGCTTCGACGCTGTCGAAATTACCTTGCAGAATTGACGGATCACCCAGTTCCCAATACTCCCCTTCATCGATGACATCGAGATTGTAAAATAAATGAGTAAGTTCACGAAGCAGCTGGGTGATCTCGATATGCGCATCTGATCCTGCAAATTGAGTCTTACAATATTGTTGAATGAAGAAGTGCTTGTCGAACTCAAGACGAAGCGGTTCCGAATTAGGATGTGGCTGCAGCTCTATTCCGAAGACCGGACCAATATATTCCACGTCACGTTCATCGACGGTACGATTGAGCTTCATCTCATGCTCATCGATCACCCGAACCGACCAGCCTCGAGTGGTGGCAAACGCCTTTGCTTCCCGTACCAGAGCAACATATTGCTGGTGTCCCCGTAACTGTCCCTCGAAGTGGATTGTTATTCCCACGGACATCTCCCGCTTAAAAACAGTCGTGACGGATAGCGGCGCTTCTATTCTGCCGCAAGCGCGGCAAGCACATCGGCAAAGTTCGTCTTGCAGACGAAGCCCAGCCTGTCCCGCGCCCGCGAGGCGTCGTAGACGCGGTCGATCGAAGAAAACATCGTCCAGCCCTTTCGCGCATAGAGCGCCGGAAATTCCGGAAAATATTGCGCGACGACGGACGGCGCGTCGGCGATCAATGCCTCGCAATCATCGGGCCGGAACGGCGTCGGCGCCGAGATGATGAAGATGCCGAAGCCCAGTTGTGGCGCCTTCTCCAGCGCCGCGACATGGGCCTCGGCGGCATCTTCCACGGTCAGCCGGCGGAACAACAGCTCATTGGCCTTGGTGTTGGCGTCCGACTGCTCGATCGCGTGCGCCATGTCGTCTGCCTCGGGAAAGAACCGGGCGGTGCGCAGCACGATCACCGGCAGGCCGGACTGGATGTGAAAGAGGCGGCAAAGATGTTCGGCCGAAAGCTTGGTGACGCCGTAGATGTTGCGCGGCTCGGGCGACACGTCTTCCGTCAGCCAGGCGGCCTTGCGCGTACCGCCGGTCAAGCCGGTGCGTATGGCTTTCGAGATCATCAGCGAGGTCGTCGACGTGAAGACGAAGCGCTGAACGCCTGATGTCACCGCCGCGTCGAGCAGGTTGAGCGTGCCGCGCACATTCGTCTCGATGAAATCCTCATTACGCTGGTGTTCGATGTCAGGCTTGTGCAGCGCGCCGCTGTGGATGATCGCCTCGATGCGGTTTTCCCTGATCGTCCGCATGACCAGATCACGGTCGGCGACCGAGCCGATCACCTGCGTTTGCGCCGACCGGGCGGGATCGAGGCCGATGACGCCATGGCCAAGAGCCCGCAGGCGCGGCGCTAGCGCGCTGCCCAGCCACCCTGACGATCCCGTAAGCAAGATCCGCATCGGCGAAACCACGATTTCTAAGCTGATCGCTGTTAAGCACGGATGACAGGTCACCGCGAACGGGTAAGTTGTATGCCAAACGAGAAAACAGGCTGTTCCAGGTTTCGACCAGGAAACGCACCGATGATCGCTCGCCTCCTGATTGCCGCAGGCGTTGTCTGCTTCGCTCTGCCCGCGCTCGCCGATGGCGAGGTGCAGAAGCTGATCACGCCCGCCGACAAGGTGCGGCTCGACAAATATGACGAGACGCGCAAGGCAGCCCTTGACGAAGCCAGGGCTGGCGACGCCGCCGATGTCAAGCAGTTCGACGCCTTGCTGGCAAAGCCGGTGGTGTCGTTTTCCGACAAGGACCTGACCGGCAACTGGCAGTGCCGTACCATCAAGGCCGGCGGGCTGAGCCCGCTCGTCATCTATGGCTGGTTCAAATGCAAGGTGACCGACGACGGTTCGGGCTGGACGCTGGAAAAAATCACCGGTTCGCAGCGCACCAAGGGGCGTTTCTTCGACAACGGCGAAAAGCGCTCGATCTATCTCGGCTCCCTTTCTGTCAACGACGATCCTGCAAAACCCTATGGCAGCGGCCCGCAAAGCGATCAGGTCGGCTATGCCTTTCGCAACAGCGCCAACGAATGGCGCATCGAGTTCCCGGCGCCCTATTACGAATCGAAGCTCGACATCCTTGAGCTCAGGCGCTGAGCCCGCCCCTGACACCCAAGCCGATCATCAAGATTTACCCGGCGGTCTAGCATCCCACGCGCTAAGACTATGTCTTTAGGGGGCACCACGTCGCGGCCTGCTTTCGAAACAATGGTACCATCCGACGATCTGGTTCTATCTCCGGACCGCCGTAAAAACCGGCGTCTGTTAACGAGCGCCGATTTACCGGATAGCGCCCCGGCGATAAGCTTGGCTCCCATGAGCGAAATCGACCACCGCACCATCATCGCCAGTCTGTCGGCCGCGGATCGTCGCGACCTCACCGCCAAACTGGACAGGCCCGGCATTGTCCGGCTGGCCGTTCACGGCGGGCTGGTTGTCGTGCTGGGCGTGCTGATCGCCGGCCGCATTCCGTTCTGGCCGGTTCTCATGCTGCCGCAGGGAATCCTGATCGTCTTCTTCTTCACGCTGTTGCACGAGACCATCCACGAAACGGCATTCAGGACGCCGTGGCTCAATCGCGCCATCGCCACCGTGACCGGCTTCCTGATCCTGCTGCCGCCGGCATGGTTCCGCTATTTCCATTTCGCGCACCACCGCCACACGCACGATCCGGACAATGATCCCGAACTGATGGCTCCGAAACCGGAGACCATAGCCCAGTACCTGCGCTATCTCTCCGGGATCCCCTATTGGAGCGGCATGGCGCGCGTGATCGTCGTCAACGCGGCCGGCCGCAACCGCGACGGCTTCGTGCCTGACAAGGCCCGCGACAAGGTGATTTCGGAAGCACGTTGGTTTCTGATCGCCTATGCGGTGCTGCTGGCGGCCTCCCTGGCCGTGCAGTCGGCGCTGCTGCTGTGGGTCTGGATTGTGCCGGTGCTCGTCGGCCAGCCGTTCTTGCGGGCCTATCTGTTGGCCGAGCACGCGCTCTGCCCGCATGTCGCCAATATGCTCGAAAACACCCGCACCACCTTTACCACGCGGCTGGTGCGCTTCGTGGCGTGGAACATGCCCTACCACTGCGAGCACCATTCCTATCCGGCCGTTCCCTTTCACCGCCTGCCGCGTTTCCACCAGATTGTCGCCGAACATCTGCGCACGACCGAGCGAGGCTATGTCCGCTTCCACAGGAAGCTTGTCGGCAGCTTCGATCGTCGCGCCGGCTGATCCATACCAAGCCAAATACCGAAAACTTTCATCTTTCCCTTGCGGCCTCCAATTGCGTCGCTTTTGAATGCGCGCGCGTCGTCCCATAACAAGCAGCCCAACAGCGCTTCCGGCAATGCTCGGAACCACTGCATCGGCCCGACGATCTCCGGAAAGCACGATGCAGCTGAGTCAAAGTGGTAGAGCGTCCTTTGTCCATCCGATTGGACGCACGGCCCTCTACGGGAGCAGGAATTCATGGCCGATCTGATCGTCGTCTACTGGCGCGACATCCCCGCCCAGGTCATCGTCAAGAAGGGCCGGCAGAACGCCAAGCGCGAACTGCCGCTGCGCTTTACCGAGGCCATCGACATGTGCGCGATGCGCACCGGCGCCGGCGGCACCGACGACTACCTGGCCGAATGGCGCAAGGGCGACCCCGTACCGGTCAGCGACGATCTCGAAGCCGAAGCTGAAAAGGCCTTGCAGGGCCTCGACGCGAAATACGACCGCGAGCGGCTGGTCGCTCTGGTCAAGGCGGGCGGAAAAGAAGATGTCTGAAACGACCCCGGCGATTACCCAGGCCACTCTGGTCAAGAAGGCAGCGCTGAAGTCCGACTACAAGCCGGCCGATGTGTCGCCGCAGCGGCGCGTGCAACGCTCGTTCGCGGTCAGGCTGTGGTCCGTGCGGCATTCGCGACTGCTCGAATGGTTCTACGCCAGGTTTGCCGACATGTTCCTGACTCTCCACCCGCTGTGGAAGGGCATCGGCTACAGCCGCGTCGAGGGGCCGGTCAAATTCGTCGAAAAACGCGTCAAGGGCTTCATGTTCGACTGCCGCATGTGCGGCCAGTGTATCCTTTCCTCTACCGGCATGTCGTGCCCGATGAATTGCCCCAAACAATTGCGCAACGGTCCTTGCGGCGGTGTGCGCGCCAATGGGAATTGTGAGGTCGAGCCTGATATGCCCTGCGTCTGGGTCAAGGCCTGGGAAGGCTCGCGCAACATGGTGCATGGCGACAAGATCCTCGACGTGCAGAAGCCGGTCGACCAGTCGCTGCGCGAAACCTCCGCATGGCTGCGGGTGACCGCAGAGGCGGCCGCCGCGCGCGAAGCCGCCCGCAATGCGGCGAACCCCGGGGCACCGGCATGAACGACCGCCAGCGCGACGAGAACCCGGCCGGCATCCATCTGCCGCTCGACCCCCTGCCCGGCCACACCTCGCGCGGCCGTCTGGAGCGCGTCTTGCGGCGCGGCGAGTTCGCGGTGACGACCGAGCTCAACCCGCCCGACAGCGCTGATCCCGAAGACGTCTACAACCGCGCGAAAATCTTCGACGGCTGGGTCGACGCCATCAACGCCGTCGACGCGTCGGGCGCCAACTGCCACATGTCCTCGGTCGGCATCTGTGCGTTGCTGACCCGCATGGGCTATGCCCCGATCATGCAGATCGCCTGCCGCGACCGGAACCGCATCGCCATCCAGGGCGACGTGCTGGGCGGGGCGGCGATGGGCGTCGCCAATATGCTGTGCCTGACCGGCGACGGCGTGCAGGCCGGCGACCAGCCCGGCGCCAAGCCGGTGTTCGATCTCGACTGCATGTCGCTCCTCGAAACCTGCCGCATCATGCGCGACAACGGCAAGTTCCTGTCTGGCCGCAAGCTGACGACGCCGCCTCAGCTTTTCCTCGGTGCAGCGATCAACCCTTTCGCGCCGCCTTACGATTTCCGGCCATATCGGCTCGGCAAGAAGATCGCCGCCGGCGCGCAGTTCGTGCAGAGCCAATACTGCTTCGACGTGCCGATGTTCCGCACCTACATGCAAAAGGTCCGCGATCTCGGCTTCACGGAAAAATGCTTCATCCTGTGCGGCGTCGGGCCGCTGGCCTCGGCCAAGACCGCCAAATGGATCCGCTCCAACGTGCCGGGCATTCATATCCCCGATTCGATCGTCAAACGGCTGGAAGGCGCCCAGGACCAGAAGAAGGAAGGCAAGCAGCTCTGCATCGACATCATCAACGAAGTGAAGGAAATCCCCGGCGTCTCCGGCATCCATGTGATGGCCTATCGCCAGGAGGAGTATGTCGCCGAGATCGTCGATGAATCGGGCGTGCTGAAGGGCCGCCAGCCCTGGAAACGCGAAATCCGCCGCGACGACCAGCTCGTTGCCGAACGGCTCGACCACATATTGCACGACGAGATCACCGAAACGCAGGTCGACATGGTCAAGACCGCGCATTGATGGCGCGGACGGTCACCATTCGCTTGATCGAATTCAGAAACGATATAAAGAAGTCTTTATATCACGAGGGAGAGACTTCATGACCCGGACGATCGTCGCCTCGGCGACACGAGAAATCATCATAGGCTTCGACCAGCCCTTCTGCGTGATCGGCGAGCGCATCAATCCGACCGGGCGCAAGAAGCTTGCTGCCGAGATGGTCGCAGGCAATTTCGACACCGTCATCAGGGACGCGCTGGAACAGGCCTCATGCGGCGCAACCATGCTCGACGTCAATGCCGGCGTCACCGCCGTCGATCCCAACGCAACCGAACCGGCGTTGCTGGTGCAGACTCTTGAGATCGTACAGGGGCTGGTCGACCTGCCGCTGTCGATCGACAGTTCGGTGACCGCCGCGATCGAAGCGGCGCTCAAGGTCGCCAAGGGCCGGCCGCTGGTCAATTCCGTCACCGGCGAGGAAGAAAAGCTCGAAGCCATCCTGCCGTTGATCAAGAAATACAACGTTCCGGTCGTCGCCATTTCCAACGACGAAACCGGCATTTCGATGGACCCGGACGTACGCTTCGCCGTCGCCAAGAAGATCGTCGAGCGCTGCGCCGATTTCGGCATTCCGGCGCACGACGTGGTTGTCGACCCGCTGGTCATGCCGATCGGCGCGCTGGGCGACGCCGGCCGCCAGGTCTTTGCCCTCCTGCGCCGCCTGCGTGAAGAGCTCAAGGTCAACACCACCTGCGGCCTCTCCAACATCTCGTTCGGCCTGCCACATCGCCACGGCATCAACGCCGCCTTCATCCCGATGGTGATCGGCGCCGGCATGACCTCGGCGATCATGAACCCGGTACGGCCGCAGGAGATGGAAGCGGTGCGCGGCGCCAATGTGCTGAACGGCACCGACGAGAACTGCACCAACTGGATCAGGACCTACAAGGACTACAAGCCGGCCGAAGGCGGCCAGGCGATCGCGGCGCCGACGCAAGTCAATGCGCCGGGCGAAGGAAACGGCAATGGCGGCCGCCGGCGCGGCGGCCGTGAAGCCCGCATGGCCCGAGGATAAGCGCGCAATCGTGAACTCTCCTGCCAACATCACCGATCCGCTCGTGCTGTTCATGCCGTCCGGCAAGCGCGGGCGGTTTCCGGTCGGCACGCCGGTGCTCGATGCCGCACGCCAGCTCGGCGTCTATGTCGAGAGCGTGTGCGGCGGACGCGCCACTTGCGGGCGCTGCCAGGTCGAGGTGCAGGAAGGCAATTTCGCCAAGCACAAGATTGTTTCCTCCAACGACCACATCTCGCCCAAGGGCGCCAAGGAAGAGCGCTACGAACGCGTGCGCGGCCTTCCCGAACGCCGCCGCCTGTCCTGCTCGGCGCAGATCCTCGGCGATCTCGTCGTCGACGTACCGCAGGACACGGTCATCAACGCGCAGACAATCCGCAAGGACGCCGACACCAGGGTCATCGCCCGCGATTCGGCAATCCACATGTGCTATGTCGAGATCGAAGAGCCCGACATGCACAATCCATCAGGCGATCTCGATCGCCTGAAGATCGCGCTGATGAAGGACTGGGGGCTCAAGAGCCTCGATTTCGATTTCCATCTGCTGCCGCAGGTGCAAGGCATCTTGCGCAAGGGCAACTGGACCGCGACCGCCGCCATCCACAAGGATGCCGACAGCGAGACCGCGCGGGTCATCTCTTTGTGGCCCGGCCTCAAGAACGAGGCCTACGGGCTTGCCTGCGACATCGGTTCGACCACCATCGCCATGCATCTGGTGTCGCTGTTGTCGGGCCGCGTCGCCGCCTCGTCGGGCACGTCGAACCCGCAGATCCGCTTCGGCGAGGATCTGATGAGCCGCGTTTCCTATGTGATGATGAACCCGGACGGCCGCGAGGGCATGACGGTCGCGGTGCGCGAGGCGATCTCTGGTCTCGTTGATAAGGTTTGCGCGGAGGGCAACGTCCAGCGCAACGACATCCTGGATTCCGTCTTCGTCGGCAATCCGATCATGCACCATCTCTTCCTCGGCATCGACCCGACCGAACTCGGCGGCGCGCCCTTCGCGCTGGCCGTCTCAGGTGCCGTGCACATCAAGGCGTCGGATATCGGGCTGAAGCTCAACCAGGGCGCCAGGCTCTACATGCTGCCTTGCATCGCCGGCCATGTCGGCGCCGACGCGGCGGCGGTGACACTGTCGGAAGGCCCGCACCGCCAGGACGAGATGATGCTGATCGTCGACGTCGGCACCAATGCCGAGATCGTGCTCGGCAATCGCCAGCGGGTCGTGGCGGCCTCCTCGCCCACCGGTCCGGCCTTCGAGGGCGCGGAAATCTCGGGCGGCCAGCGCGCTGCGCCCGGCGCCATCGAGCGCGTCCGCATCGATCCCGACACGCTGGAGCCGAAATACCGCGTCATCGGCTCGGAACTGTGGTCCGACGAACCCGGCTTCCTCGACAGCGTGCAGGCGACCGGCGTCACCGGTATCTGCGGCTCCGGCATCATCGAGGTGGTCGCCGAAATGTATCTGGCCGGCATCATCTCCGAGGACGGCGTCGTCGATGGCGGGCTTGCCGCCCGCTCGCCGCGGGTCACCGCGAATGGCCGCACCTTCTCTTACGTGCTGAAGGAGGGTGAGCCCAGGATCACCATCACCCAGACCGATGTGCGCGCCATCCAACTCGCCAAGGCGGCCCTCTACGCCGGCACCAAGCTGTTGATGGAAAAGCAGCATACCGATCACGTCGATCGCATCCACTTCGCCGGCGCCTTCGGCTCCTTCATCGATCCGAAATACGCCATGGTGCTGGGACTGATCCCCGACTGCGATCTCGACAAGGTCTCGGCTGTCGGCAACGCCGCCGGGGCCGGCGCGCGCATGGCGCTCTTGAACCGCGGCTATCGCCGCGAGATCGAGGAAACGGTGAGCCGGATCGAGAAGATCGAGACCGCGCTGGAGTCGAGATTCCAGGAGCATTTCGTCTATGCCATGGCGCTGCCGAACAAGGTCGACCCGTTCCCGAAACTATCGGCGGCGGTGAAACTGCCACCGCGCAAGACCGTCAGCGAGGACGGCATTGCCGGCGATGCCGCCCCGCGGCGGCGTTCGCGCGAAGGCCACGCGGCACGGCGCGGCCGGGGGTAGCATCCCGCTGCTAAAAGCTGCACTCACCCTCATTCTCGTTTGCATGCAAATGTTTCCGGATCAGCCCAAACTGAAAACAAGGCGCTGTTTTCGTGAAATCCACCAGATACATGTGCGGCGCATTTAACCGGCATCGAACGGCAGGCAGTAACTTTCAGCCGCCGCAGCACTCCAAGGGAGATGAAGATGTCGAAGTTCGAAAGCCTCGGCCGCTTTGGTGCGAGCATCAAGCACGCGCACAGCAGGAACAGGTCCGTCCGGGCCCTGAACAGCCTGCCACCCGAAATTCAGAGGGACATCGGCTGGCCCGTGTCGCCCCGCCAAGACCCGCAGGTCACCTTCTCGGCCCTGCTTCTGGGTTCGGCGCGCTGATGACCTTCGCCGACAAATGCAAGCTGCTGGCCAAGCGGCCGGAGCCGTCATCCGGCTCCGGCAGCAAGCGACCGTTGGCTGCGCGCTGCACTGCTGCCCGGCGCTAACCGTTACGGCGAGCCACGCCCGATGCTGGCCTTGATTGCCAGCCAGATCACACCGCTGTGTTGAGACCGCGCAAATCTTGACATTCTGGGCGAAGGCACGATCTTCGATGGCGAGGGGTTCTCTTAGTCGGCTCAGCCGAAGTCCGTGTGTCCGCATGCCCAGTATCAAAAGCCACGTCGTTTCCTTCGTGCTCAGGTATAGCCGCAAGAAAGCCTTCTCCAGCCCGGAAAACCTGCAGCGGTGGATTGCCTACGCGCGCAAGACGGAGAACCATCAGCCGCCCGCATCGCTGCAGTCGCGTTTCGAGATCGCGACGCGCAGCGTGGACGGCTTTCCCGTCTACGAGATCGCGCCAAAGACCGGCGAGCGAAAGCGTGTCCTCTACCTGCATGGCGGCGCCTACGTCTTTCAAATCACGTCCTATCACTGGGGACTGATCGCCGATATGGCCGACCGGTTGGGCTTCAGCATCACCGTGCCGATCTATCCCATTGCTCCCGAACACGATTTCCACGCCATGTTCGGCATGGTCGGCAAGGTCTACCGCCAGATGCTCGACGAAACGGAAGCGCAGGACATCGTCTTCATGGGCGATTCCGCCGGCGGCAACATGGCCGTGGTGCTGACCATGATGGCCGCGAAAGCCGCCCTGCCCTTGCCGTCGCGCCATGTGCTGATTTCGCCCGGCCTCGATGTGTCGCTTGCCAACCCCGAAGTGTTCGAGGCGGAACGCTACGATCCGTGGCTGGGAATTCCTGGCGGGCTGGAGGCGGTCCGGCTCTACAGTGCCGGCATAGATCCCAGCGACTGGCGCATCAGCCCGCTTTACGGTGACCTCTCCGTGTTGCCGAAAACGCTGCTTCTGACCGGTTCGCGCGATATGCTGACCCCCGACAATCTGATCTTCGCGCAAAAGGCCCGCGCCGCCGGTGTCGAGATAGAGGTCGTCCACGAGGAAGGCATGTTCCACGTCTGGCCGCTGATCGACATGCCGGAAGCGCGGCGCGCGCGAGACAGCATCGTGGCGTTTTTAACCAGCGGAACCGAGAGCTATCACGCCAGGGCCGGCGAATTGTCGCTGCAAAGGACAGATCGCGGCGTCACCGCTCACAACCTGGCGACGCCGTTGAAGTCCTGAATCAAAATTTCCCGGTTTCCCTGAACACTTCGAAGGTCGCACGGATGTGGTCGGCGACCGCCTTCACCGGCGCGCTGGCGTCCGGCGCCACGACCATGGCCAGATTGTAGGTGCCGATATCGGGCATGCCGTCCTTCGGGCAAAGCTCGACCATGTCGCTGCCGAGGAAAGATTTCGGCAGCGGCGCCACCGCGAGGTCGGACATGATTGCGGCGCGCTGGCCGGCCGTATGCGCGCTCATATAGGCGACGCGATAGTTGCGGCCCTCGCGGCCAAGCGCCTCGAGCGCCCCGGCCCGCCAGGCGCAGCCCTCTTCCCACAATGACACCGGCAGCGGCTCGCGCAGATGCGCGCAGCCGCCCTTGGCGCCGGCCCAGACGATCGGTTCGGTGAGCAGCACTTCGGCGCCGAGCGCGCTGGTCTTGTAGGAATTGGTGAGAAGCGTGATGTCGAGCGCCCGGTCGTCCATGCGCCGGCGCAGATTGATGCTCTGGTCGATGGTCACGTCGACGGCGATCGAAGGATGCGACTGCGCAAAACGCTTCAGCACATGCGGCAGCACCCGCTCGCCATAATCATCCGGTGAGCCGAGCCGCACCACCCCGACGATATCGGGGATGATGAACTTCGATACCACCTCGCGGTTGATCGACAACAGCCGGCGGGCGTAGCCGAGCAGCATCTCGCCATCTGTGGTCAGCGTCACCGAGCGCGCGTCGCGCGCGAATACCGAGCGACCGAGAATGTCCTCCAGCTTTTTGATCTGCATGGAAACAGCCGACGGCGTGCGGAAGACGGCATTGGCCGCGGTGGTGAAACTGCCGGTTTCGGCGATAGCCACGAAGGTGCGCAAGACGTCGAGATCGAGCAGCGGCAACGGATGATTGAGTGGGGCGTTCATCGGGATCCACCTTCAATTTTTCTGATGCAAACTATCATTCCATTTCGTTTGATTGAACATCACTTTGGTGGGATAGTCAACTCCATCGAAGGCAGGCGTATCGAAAGCGGCTTTGAAACGACCCCGACACGGATCTGCAATCGACACGAAATGAAGCTGAAACAAACCTGATGTAGCGCTTCGTATGCGGAGCGACCGGCAAACTCCCGGTTCAACGTAAAGGAGAATGAAAATGTCCATCCTGTCATCCATTGGCCGCATCGCGACCGAATTCAGCGCGGCTCGCGCCCGCTACCAGACCGAACGCGCCATCCGCTCTCTGCCGATCGAACTGCAGAAGGATATCGGCTGGCCTGAAGCCGCCGACACCAAGACCGGCACACGTTATGGCGTTGGATCCTGGGCTGGTGGAGCAAAATAGATCGTGTGTATTCAAAGCTGAAGGCCTGCCGCGCAGATCATGTCCGGCAGGCCTTTTTATTTGTAATCAAATGTTTTTTGGAGCCATGTCACCGCTGCATGGCGCATATGAACAGGCTGCATAGCAGCCGACAGTTCGAGCTAACGCCTTGTAAGTGATCATAAATTTTTCCAGATGCCCAAATTTGTCGCATTCCGTGTCGCTTTTCATATCAAGTGGTTCGCTTTTGCGATTTAGTTTCCCCTCACGTAAGCCTATATCAGCGCCAGCCAACGAGCTGCCCCACTCCATCAAGCGAAGGCGACCCGTCTGAGCAACCGAATGGAGATGATCATGAAGCTTTTTGCCCGCCTTTTTTCTCGCCGTGAAATGAACCTGACAACCGCGCTCGAGCGCCAGCGCCTTGCCAACACCATGCCTGGCCAGACCGGCGCCGTGGCCGCCGCGCGCCTCGGCTTCGTCGCCTGATCTGACAAGCTCGCAAGCGCCCCCCTGCTGCTGCTTCGAAGTTGATCACAGCGCCGCTTCGGTTTTGCCGAGGCGGCACATTTTGTATGCGCCGACCACATGCGGCATATCTGCTCAATCCGGCGGCATGTTGGGACCGTCAACGCATAGCGATTGCCCATTTGCGACCCATGTCGCAAATAAAGTCTGTCTGTCGCCGCCTAGCCAATTGACAGGAAAGGTTTTTCCTGATGTCGCTATGCTGATCGCGACATCCTGTTCGCGCCATTACAGCGTGAGGGCCATCTTGTGAACGTCGTAAATCATCCGGTCAAGCGATCGTTTGTATTCTTCCTGGTCCCCGATTTCACCATGATCGCCTTTGCGACGGCGCTCGATCCGTTGCGCTCGGCCAACCGGATGCTCGGCTACGAGGCCTATCGCTGGCGGCTCGCCAGCATCGACGGCAAGCCGGTGCGCGCCTCGAACGGCGTCGAATGCGCCGTCAACACCTCGCTGGAGGACGAACGCAAGAAGATGTCCGGCCCCGAACGGCCGAACATGGCGGTCGTCTGCAGCGGCATCAATGTCGAGCGCTACCAGAACAGATCGGCCTTCGCCTGGCTGCGCGAGGAATACAACCGCGGTGTCGCCATCGGCGGCCTGTGCACTGGCGCGCATATACTGGCTGCCGCCGGCCTGTTGTCCAACAAGCGCTGCGCCATTCATTGGGAGAACCTGCCGGGCTTCTCCGAGGCGTTCCCCAAGGCCAATGTCTTTGCCGACCTCTTCGAGATCGACCAGAACATCTACACCTGCGCCGGCGGCACTGCGGCGCTCGACATGATGCTGAAGCTGATCGGCGACGATTTCGACGACAACCTCGTCAACCGGGTCTGCGAGCAGGTTTTGACTGACCGCGTCCGCAGCCCGACCGATCGCCAGCGCCTGCCGCTGCGCGCACGCCTTGGCGTACAGAACTCGAAGGTGCTGACCATCATCGAATTGATGGAAGCAAACCTGTCCGAGCCGCTGTCGCTGATCGAGATCGCCGATCACGTCGACCTGTCGCGCCGTCAGATCGAGCGCCTGTTCCGCACCGAGATGGGACGATCCCCTGCCCGCTACTATCTGGAAATCCGCCTCGACCGGGCCCGGCATTTGCTGATCCAATCATCGATGCCGGTGGTCGAAGTGGCGGTCGCTTGCGGCTTCGTCTCCGCTTCGCATTTCTCCAAATGCTACCGCGAGCTCTATGCGCGTTCGCCGCAGCAGGAGCGCGTCGACCGCAAGCAATTGCTGGTCGCGTAAACAAGCAACATTTTGAATGTGTGGCCGCCGGCGGGGAATGCTCGCCAGCTCTAGCGGCTGTCGAACATCCAGCTTCGGTCGCGCCACATTTTCTCGCCGACCTGACAGTCGGTGGCCGGCTTGTCTTGCGCCAGCACCACCGGCGGATGCGTCGCTTCTTCCGCCGCCCATTGCGGTGATGCAGGCCCGGCAAGCTCGAGCACCAGCTTGCGGCGGATCGCTTCAGGAAACTGCGTCCACTCATTGACCGGGATCATGAACGCGCCAGGCCCACCGATGACGCAGTCGGTGTAGTAGCGGTCGAGATAATTGACGTCGTAGACGCTGGTGAAGCCGCTCCGGGTCATCAGCGGCAGGCCATTGATGGTGATGCCTTGCTTGACCAGCCCGTCACGGGTGACGTCGACGGGAGCACCTTGATTGTTGGGGCCATCGCCTGAAATGTCGATGACGCGCTTGACGCCCTGAAAGCCGCTTTCGGCGAAGAGATCGCTGCCGAATTGCAAGGCACCGGAAATCGAGGTGCGCCGGGCGCTGTTGGGCGCATGAGCGGAGAGCTGTTCGACCACCCGCTCGGCGTCAGCACGATTGGCGATTACCGTCCACGGCACGATGACATGCTGCCAGGTTGTGCCAGCCCATTCGACATAGGTGACGGCAATCTTGCCATAGGCGCCGTCGGCGATGGCCTGCAGCACCGTGTCGTGCGTCAGCGCCGCGACATAGCCGCGACGCTGGATTTCAAGTTCGGCCGGCGACATCGACAGCGAAACGTCGACCGCCAGCACCAGCTCGATGTCGACAGGCTCGGCGGCGCGGGATTCCGGCGTCAGCCAAGGCACCAGCGCCAGCGCGGCGGCAGCAGAGAGGAGATGTCTTGCGTGGGGAAAAGCAGACATGCCGTAAGGTAAGCGAGAATCATCGTGCCACAAAGCGAAAAGCCTGATGCCGGGCTAAGTCTTTGCGTTCACATTTTTGCGAGTCCGCACCTTACCTCCTGTGGGAGAATCGGTAGCAAGCAACGCTCAACTACGCGGATTGAGGTTCTCCGGGTCGTAGAGCGGCCTATAGCCGACAGCGGCCACTTCGACCGGGTACGTCTCGCCGAAATATTCGACGTTCAGCTTGCGGCCCTCCTGGCAATACGCCCAGGGCAGATAGGCGAGCGCAATGTTCTTGCCGATGGTCGGGCCGTAGGCGATCGAGGTCGTGAAAGATCGGCGGCCGAGTTCGTCGACCAGCGTCTCGCCCGTCTGCGGGTCCATCACCGGCATCGTGCCGACGGGATAACGGGCAACGCCCCTGGAATCGATATTATCCGTCATGACGAGCGTGCAAAGCATGGCCGGCTGGTTCGCGCGGGCGCGATATTCCAGATGCTTTGCCTTGCCGCTGAAATCGGCCTCCTTGACCTTCGGGCGGGCAAGATCGGCCTCCAGCAGATTGTACTCGGTCAAAAGGTCGGCATTCTGCAGGCGCAGGCTCTTCTCCATGCGGCGGCTGTTGGCATAGGTCTCGACGCCAAAAGCCATCACGCCGGTCGAGCGCAACGCGTCCCATACGGCCAGGCCATCTTCGTATCGCATGTGCAGTTCCCAGCCCTGCTCGCCGACATAGGAGATCCGGAAAGCGGTCACGTCCTTTCCGGCGATCCTGACAGGCTTGATTGCCGCAAAGGCAAAGTTCTCCGGCGTCAGGCCATCCGGGTCTTCCACGACCTTGCTCAATGTTGCCCGGGCGTTCGGGCCCCAGATGCCGACGGTCACATACTTTTCTGTCACGTCCGTGATGGTGACGTCGAACCCTTTGTCTTCCGCCGTCCGGCGCATGTAGTGGAAGTCGCGCGGGCCGGCATCAGCGCCGTCGATCACGCGGCAGCGGTCGGCCATGCGGATGACGGTCAGGTCGGCGCGCACCATGCCCTCATCGTCGAGGAAGTGGGTATAGATGCCTTTGCCGATGTTGGTATCGCCGCCGATCTTGGCCGCGCACAGCCATTCCATCAGCGCGACATGATCCGGGCCTTCCACATCGTACATCGCGAAGTGCGACAGGTTCACGATGCCGCAATGCTCGCTCATGGCGAGATGCTCGGCATTAGAGACGCGCCAGAAATGGCGGTTGTCCCACTCGTTTTCGCGCACCGGCACCCGGTTGCCGTATTTCTCGAGCAGGTGCTCGTTGGCGGCATAGCCATGGGCGCGCTCCCAGCCGCCGAGCTCCATGAAATAGCCGCCGAGTTCCTTCTCGCGCTCCCAGAAAGGCGAGCGGCGCACGTCGCGGGCCTTGGAAAAGGGCTCGCGCGGATGCACCGCCGGATTGTAGACCTTCATCGCCGTTTCGGTGCAGCGGTCCCAGATGAACTGCTCTTGCGTCTGGTGCGGATAGAAACGCGAATAGTCGATGGCGTGGTGGTCGATCGACGTCCGGCCGTCCGTCATCCAGTCGGCAATGAGCTTGCCCATGCCTGGGCCGTCCTTGACCCAGATCGCGACGGCGTACCAGAGGCCCCGCACCTTCTGGCTCTCGCCCATGGAGGGACCGCCGTCTGCCGTCACCTGCAGAAGCCCGTTGAAGGAATGACTCTCATTGTAACCCAGTTCGCCCAGGATCGGCGTCAGTTCCATCGCGCGCTCGAGCGGGGCCAGGATCTGTTCCATGTCAAGGTCGCGCTGCGAGGGCGAAAGACGGGCCTGGTCCTTCTCCAGAAGGTCGCGCGGATGGCAAAGGCGCGGATTGGTCTCTTCGTAATAGCCCCACTCGATCTGCCCGCCTTCGGCGGTCTTGGGATCGCCGGTGTCGCGCATGTAAGCCGAGTTGCCCTGGTCGCGCAGCAGCGGCCAGCCGATCTCCTTGCCGGTGCCGGCGAACTCGGTATACGGCCCGAAGAAGGTGAGCGGATGGTCGATCGGCATGACCGGCAGGTCCTCGCCCACCATTTCCGCGATCAACCGGCCCCAGATACCCGCGCAAACAATCACATAGTCGGCTTCGATTGTGCCGCGATCGGTCACCACGCCCTTGATGCGCCCGTTCTCGATGATAAGCGACCTGGCGGGCGTGTTGGCGAAGGATTTGAGCTTGCCGGAGGCTTCCGCCTGGTCGACCAGCTTGCCGGCGACCGTTTGCGAGCGCGGGATGACGAGACCGGCATCGGGATCCCAGAGACCGCCCTGCACCATCTCTTCTTCGATCAGCGGGAACTTCTGCTTGATCTCGACCGGTTCGATCAGGCGGGCACGCGTGCCGAAAGCCTTTGCCGAGGCGATCTTGCGCCTGATTTCCTCCATGCGGGCTTCGTCGCCAATGCGGGCGACCTCAAGGCCGCCGATGCGGGCGTAATGGCCCATCTTTTCGTAGAAATCGATGGAGTAGAGCGTCGTCCAGCAGGACAGGAAATCATGGCTGGTCGTATAGCAGAAGTCGGAGGCGTGCGCTGTCGAGCCGATATCGGTCGGGATGCCTGATTTGTCGATGCCGACGATGTCGTCCCATCCGCGCTCGATCAGGTGGTGGGCGACCGATGCACCGACAATGCCACCCAGCCCGACGATGACGACCTTCGCCTTTTCCGGAAACCCTGCCATTGCCCGCGACTCCAAAAGTGCTGTTGCGGGCGCCAGCGCCCGCTTGATCGGCGCACAATATGCAGGCGACGGCCATCGCGCTACCGCCTGTTTGCGACACGCTGCAGGTGCGGCGCGACCCCGGCGCATGACCCCGAAAAATCGGAACCGATTTTCGCTGGGATCATGCGCAGAAACTGGTTTGAGATCGGCTGCTTCAAGGGAAAATGACGCGCGCCAGGCCGGAGACGGAACTCATGGTTTATCTTCCGGAACAACGTGCAACACTGCGGCGCGACGCCCTTTGATGCTCGCCCACAGCGCCATGAACGGGCCGGCAAGCAGCAGGTACGGCGGGATCAGATTGGGAAAATAAATGCGGGTGTCGTGGATCGGGAAGACGGCAAACTTCGCCAGCACGCCGAGCACCAATGCCGCAAACAGGATGCCTGCGCGGCGGTCGAGCTTGAAGCCGGCGCGACTGGCTGCATACCACCCCGCCAGCGCCAGCACCGAAATGCCGACCCAGCTGTTCAGGCTGACGGCCCGGACCAGGGAGGCGGCAAAAGCCCGGAGATAGGCGGCAGCCGAGAACGGCGGATCGAAGCCGTCCATATTGTAGTGCTGCTCGATGCTGGAGAACCACAGATGCGGCCACCAGCCGGGATGCTGAGCCCAGTGCGAGATGGCGAAATAGGCGACCAAGGAAGCGGCAAAGCCGGCCAGCGCGCCCCACGCCTTCTGCCGGTAGCCGACCAGCAGCACGGCGAAGATGGCGAGGAAGACGATGCTGTCGGGCCGCGCCATGAAGGCGAGAAAGAGCAGGATCGCCGCCGCCACCTCGCGACCGCGCACATACGCAAAAAGTCCGCCGAGGAACAGCGCCGAGCACAGCAGATCCGGCGTCGCGGCCCGCGCCGCGTCGCTGAATTCGGCCATCATCAGCACCGCGCCGGCGACCGGCGCTAGCGCCAGCGCACTTTCGGACCGCAGCCAGAGCAGCGCGATCGCACCGAACAGCAGCACTGACAACACAGAGACCGCGCGCATCGCCTCGACCGGCGACATAATAGAACTCATCGCCGAGAGGATCTCGGCGTAGAGGAACTTGATCCGGTACATGCCGAGCAGCGAATGGAAGTCGGCGGCGTTGCCGGCCATATGACTGCGGAAACCGCCGCCATCATCGATCAGTGCCTTGTAGTCGCTCGCCGACACACCGTCCCTAACCGTGCCATAGGCATAGTCGTGCAGCGCCTGCACATCGGGATAGGTGCCCTCCTCGGCGACCGCGAGGTAGGGCAGCATATCCCAATTGGCGTCGGGCATGAACCATGCCGTCACGGCGGTCAGAAGGATGTAGAGCGCGAATGCCGCCGCCCCGATCGGTGCGGCAAGACGCGCATAGGTGCCCTCGCCCCATGCCAGACCGGACTCGGTGAGCCGGTCGAGCAGGTTTGTCGGAAAGGGAGATTTGGTCAGCATGGTTTCGCTCAGCGGACCTGGCTAGCGGACCTGGCTTTTGACGAAATCCTTCACGATCGACACGATGCCGCGCGACAACAGGCTGTCGAGCGCCTCTATAAAGCGGTCGACATGTTCGCGCTGGCAGATCAGCGGCGGTTCGAGACGGATGACGTTGCGGTTGTATTCGGTGAAGGCGACGAGCACGTCGTAGTCGCGCAGCAGCAGCGCACCGACGAAGCCGGACAGGGATCCCTTCAGCTTCTCGTCGAGCACGCTGACCACAGGCCGCAGCACCATCGGCAGGGTCTGCGAAAAGTCGTGGAATTCCAGCCCGACCATCAAGCCTTTGCCGCGGACCTCCTTGATGATCTTCGGGTATTTTTCCCTCAACGCCTGCAGGCGTTGCAGGAGATAGTCGCCGGTCACGGCGGCGTTGTCGATCAGCCCCTCGTCGTAAAGCACGTTGAGCGCCTCGATCGAGGTGACGCAGGCCTCGCCCATGCCGCCGAAGGTGGCCATGGCGTGGATCATCGCCGTCTTCGGCGTGCCATAGGCCTTCATGTAGACCTCGCGCCTGGCGATCATCGCGCCGACCGCCGCCTTGCCGCCGCCGAGCGACTTTGCCAGCGCCGTCACATCAGGAACGACGCCGTAATGCTCGAAGGCATAGAAGCGGCCGGAGCGTCCATAGCCGCACTGCACCTCGTCGGCGACCCACAGCACACCGTACTGGTCGCAAAGTGCGCGCAGCTTCTGCCAATATTCGGCAGGCGCCTGAATGATTCCGCCACCGCCCTGGATGGTTTCGAGCACAATGACGCCGATCTCCGGGTCCGAGCGGAAGGTTCGCTCGACCGCTTCGATGTCGGCGAACGGAATGCGCACGACATTGTCTGCCACCTTGAAATCGGCGCGGTAGAGCGAGCCGTCGGTGATCGCCAGCACGCCCTTGGTCTTGCCGTGGAAGGAATTCTCGGCATAGACGACCTTCGGCCGCTTCGGGCCCGCGGCGCGCTCGGCGAGCTTCACCGCCGCCTCCATGGCTTCCGAGCCGGACGAGCCAAGAAACACCATGTCGAGATCGCCGGGCGAGCATTTAGCGAGATTGTGCGCCAGCGCAGCCGCATATTGCGACATGAAGGCGATGGCGATCTCCTGCCGCTTCTCCTCCTGGAATTTTTTGCGCACCTCGAGAAGGCGCGGGTGATTGTGGCCGAAGGCCAGCGAGCCGAAGCCGCCGAAGAAATCCAGGATCTTGCGGCCGTTCTGGTCGATGTAGAACATGCCTTCGGCGCGCTCGATCTTGATCTTGTGGAAGCCGAGCAGCTTCATGAAATGCAGTTGGCCGGGGTTGAGATGCGCCTTGAACAGGTCGGTCATGCGCGCGACGTCCATCGCCTTGGCCTGCTCGACGCTGATCAGATCGGGTTTGGCGGTGGTGGAGGGCGAAAGCGCCGGCGCGCTGACCGTCGCCCGCGCAGTCGTATGGTCTGGCTTGGTCATGACGGTCATCTCGAGAATCTCCTGCTGGTGCCCTTCACTCGGCGGGCACATGTTTTGCGGCGACGGCATGGGCGTCTTTCTTGGCGCGGTATTCGCTGTAGGCGGCGATCAGCATGTCCTCGTCGCGATATTGCGGCACCCAGCCGAGCTGGCGTTCGGCCTTGGACACATCGAGCACGCAGTCCTCGTCGGCGATCAGGTACTGCTCCGGATCCATGATCGGCATGTTCAAGAGGTCGAGCAGATCGAGCGTGCGCTTGACCGCCCAGCCCGGCGTCGGGATCAGGATCGACTTCGACCCGGCATGCCTGATCAGGTCGCCGAGCAGTTTCCTGACGGGCGGCGGGTTGAGCGAGCCGAGATTATAGGCCTCATCAGGCACGCCGGCTTTCCAGGCGGCGCGTGCGGCCTCGGCGCAGTCGAACACCGAGATGAACTGATAGGGGTTCTTGCCCGAGCCGATCATCGGCACCGGAAGGCTCCAGTCGATCAGCTTGAACAATTTCTCGAGGATGCCGAGGCGGCCGGGGCCGATGATCAGGCGCGGCCGAAACAGCGAGATCGACATGCCGCGCTTGCGCCATTCGGCGGCCAGTTCCTCTGTTTTCTGCTTCGACCAGCCATATTCGCCGAGCGGCGCGACCGGATGTTCCTCGGTCATCGGTTGTGTGACCGTGTGGCCGTAGATCATGTCGGTCGTGTAATGGACGAGCTTGGGTGCGCCGGCTCTGTCCATCGCCTGTATGATGTGCTCGGTGCCGTGGAAATTCACCGGGAAGAAGAATTCGTGGCGCTTGGCGCGCACCTGGATCGGCGACAGCATTTTCGCCGACAGGTTGTAGACCATGTCGTCGGCCCTCAACCCGACCGAAGCGACAGAGGCCGGATCGGTGACGTCGCACCTGACGTATCGGACCGAGCGGTAATGCGGCAGGTCGCTCCTGACGATGTCGGCGACAACCACCTCCTCGCCGTCGGCGAGCAATTTCGGGGCTAGGTGGCGGCCCACGAAACCGTCGCCGCCGAAGATCACATGTCTCATCGAACGATCCCGCTGTGAATCTTGTCGGACGAAAGGGATGCCGTTTCCTCGTCATGCTCGCGCCCACCCAAATCCCGGCCACTTTGGGCGATCAGCACCGTGCCGACGCAGATGCAGGCGATGCCGGCGATGCGCCAGGCATTGAGGTCTTCGCGGAAGACGAAATAGGCGAAGATTGCAACGGCGACATAGGCGAGGCTGAGGAACGGGTATGCGAAACTGAGCTCGACCTTGGACAGCACATAGAGGTGGGAAGCCATCGAGATGACGAAGGTGCACAGGCCGAAGAAAACCCACGGGCTGAAGACAATCTGCAACAGTTTCAGCAACGGATTGGTGCCCTCGAAGGAGATCGTACCGAGTGATATCATGCCCTGCTTGAGCATGAGCTGCGCAGCGGCGTTGGTCATGACCGTGAACAGAATGAAGGCGATGTATTTCATGTTTCTTCCGCCAGCCCTTCAGCCGTTCTATTACAAACCTGCAAACATTTCGTGAAGCACAAAACGTTTTAAGCAAGTCTTGGTCTTATCGACCTGTTAACCACGAACTATTCTAATTTTATCTATTCTGCGGCTTCGGCGGTTTCGCGCCGCACATCGAGCTTTTTCGCCGTTCGCGCCCAGAAGCTCGACATGAAGGCAGGATCGCGAATGCCTTCGAGGCGCTGCCATTCCGGAAAGGACGCGGCGAAAATGTCGGCGCCCATGCGGGCGTCCTTGTAAGGATTGACCGCGCCGCCGGCCTCGACCGTGATGCGGTCGAGCTCCTTCAGCAGCGCCAGCGTCGCCTGGCCACGGTTGGGAAAATCCAGCGTCAGCGTGAAACCCGGTCGCGGGAACGACAGCAGTGCCGGCGAACGGACCCCGCCGAAGCGCTTCAGGACCGTCAGGAACGAGCCCTGCCCCGCCCGTTTTGCTGCCGCAAGCAGCGCCGGCACCGCTCGGCGCGCGACGTCTTCCGGCACCACGCTCTGGTGCTGGAAAAGCCCGTTCGGCCCGTAGAGCCGGTTCCAGTTGCCGACGCCGTCGAGCGGAAAGAAAAAACCCTGGTAGCCGATCTGGCGCGGCGCCGTGGACCGGCCTTTCTTCCACCGGTAGGCGGCGTTGAAGGCAGTCAGGAACGGCCGGTTGAGCACGTTGAACGGCGGCTGGAACGGCACCGAGAGATTGCCGCCGGCACGCAAGGCCGCATGGGAGCCATGCTCGGCGTGATTGCCGGTAAACAGCAGCCCGCGCCCACGGCGGAGGTCACCGGCAAGCTGGTCGATCCAGGCGACGACGTATTCATTGGCTTGGTCGGCCGCTTCGGCAAGCTCGAAGAATTCGCCAAGGTCGCGGAACGGCGTCGCAGTCTCGACGATGTCGAGGGATGGCACCCGCATCAGCCGGATCGATGCGGACAGGATCAGTCCGGTCAGCCCCATGCCGCCGATCGTCGCCGCAAACAGGCGTGCATTGTCGGTGGCCGAGCAGTAATGGGGCCGTCCATCCGATCTGAGCAGCGTGAAGGATTCGACATGGCAGCCAAAGGTGCCGCGCCGGTGATGGTTCTTGCCGTGAACGTCATTGGCGATGGCGCCGCCGAGCGTGACGAACTGCGTGCCCGGAACGACTGCCGGAAAGAAGCCGTATGGCGCTGCATGAGCGATGATATCGGACAGAAGCACCCCGGCCTCGGCCTCGATCACGCCGGTCTCGGCGTTGAAGGCGCGGATGCGGTTCAGCGGTCGCATATCGACGACCATGCCGGCCTCGTTCTGGCAGGAATCGCCGTAGGAGCCGCCGTTGCCGTAGGCGAGCAAGGCGCTTCTTGTCGCCTTGCCGCTCTTCAGCAGCGCAACAGCGTCATCCGCCGGGATCACATCGAGTGCCGGTGGCGTGGCAAGGCCGAAGCTCTGGAACCGCTCCCCCGCCATGCCTACCAGCCTCCGGCGACCAGAAACACGGCGCCGATGAGCACGACGATCTGGCTGCGCCAGTCGCGGATGATGAAGACGACCGGATCGTCATGCATCTCGTCGCGGCGAGCGAGAATCCAGACGCGCATGGTCAGGTACAGCACGATCGGCGCCAGCGGCCAGACCAGCCAAGGATGCGGATAAAGTTCGCGCACCGCACCGCTGTCCATATAGAGCGCCAGCACCAGCGCCGAGGAAAAGGCCGAAGCCATGCCCGCCTGGGCGACGATCTCCTGGTCTTCGGTACGGTAGCCGCGACCGGCAATGCGCTCGCCGGCCGGAATGGCGGTCGCGCGGAGTTCCACAAAACGCTTCACCAGCGCCAGCGACAGGAAAAAGAAGATCGAGAAGGCCAGCAGCCAGAACGAGACGTCGACGCCGGTCGCCGCGGCGCCTGCCAGAACGCGGATCGTGTAGAGACCGGCCAAAGTCAGCACGTCGATCAGAAGCATGCGCTTGAACGACAGCGAATAGGCGGTGGTGATGACTATGTAGCCGCCGAGCACGCCGAGGAATTCGATCGGCAGCAGAAGCCCTGCACCAACGCCTATTGCAAGCAGCACCATCATTGAACCGAGGCCGAACGGGATCGACAGCGCGCCACTGGCGAATGGCCGGTTGCGCTTGGTCAGGTGTTTGCGATCGAGCGCGAGATCGAAGAAATCATTGAGGATGTAGATGGCGGAAGCGACTGCGCTGAACGATACGAATGCCAGCAGGCATTCCCAGATCATCCCGGCGTTGAAGTATTCGTGCGACAGCACCATCGGCACCGCAATCAGCGAGTTCTTCAGCCACTGATGAACGCGCAGCATCTTGACGATGGTTCTGAATGTCGGCTTCGGCGCCGGCATCATTTCGGCACCGTGCGCGGCCTGCCAGCGCTCGGCATGGCGGTCGGGCGCGACCACGATTGCCGTGCGCGCAGCGTCGAATACGCTAAGGTCGTGCCGGCTGTTGCCGGCATAGTCGAAGCCGCCATCGCCATAGGCGGCGACCAGCGAGGCGCGCTTTCTGCCTGAAGTCATGTTGTGAGGGCCGTCGGTCGCCAGGACGCGATCGAATATCCCGAGATGTGCGGCGATCGCCTCGGCGAATTTGCGCGGCGTGCCGGTCGCCAGCACGATCTGGCGGCCCTCGCCATGTTCAATGCGAAGCCGCTGAAGCAGCGCCTCGCGGTAAGGCAGCGATGCAGGATCGATGTCGATGCGTTGAGCGATGGCCTGCTTCAGCCGCGCCGGCCCGCCGGCAAGCCAGAACGGCACGAGGAAAATAAAGAGCGGATTCTTCTTGAGAAGGATGAACAGCCCTTCCCACAACAGGTCTGTCGCGATCAGCGTGCCGTCGAGATCGACGGCAAGCGGAATTGCGTTCCTGTCCGACCGCGCGTCCATTTTCCGTAGCCCTGCCTAAAAGCGCATGATCCCGAAAACCGATTTTTCGGAAAGGATCATGCTCCGATCCAAAACCCGCGCCGTGCTTCGGCGTCTTCGGCCCGATATAGCGGGGAACAGCGCAGCGAACGTTAAAACGCCCAGCCTGGCCTGATCTGCGTGACGGTATTTCCCCCTTCATCGTTAAGTTTCGATGATCCGAAACGATAAAAGGCCGGGCAACAGCCCGGCTTCGAAAGACAAGTCGTCGTTGTTTGATTACGCGTTACTTGATACGGGCGACGCCGTCTGAGATTTCGATCGTTTCCGAACCGGTCAGCGCCTCGAGGTCGCCATTCGGCATGGTAACGAAACAGCCGGTCGGGCAGAATTCCGCGGTTTCGCCGGCGGCCAGCGCCAGCTCCGTCTTGCCACCGCCTTCGGTCACGACGAGTGTGCGGGTCTCGGCGTCCTTGTTGGTCGCGCTGGCGGCGAAGGCTGAACCGCCCACGGCAAGAAAAGCGATGGCGGCGACGAGAGACTTCCACATTTGCAGTATCGGTGTTTCCACCGCCTCTGTTGCATTTTGCAAGGCATTCTCGCCCTTTGCATGTGAGCTTATATGAGATGCCAGCTGAACGGCAACTGAATGCCGCATTCATGCCGCAATTGCTTTCGCTGTGTCGAAAGCCTGACTTGAGGGTATGTTGAGATTTAGGTCAGGCCGAGCCGGAGTCGAAGACGGGCGCGAAGCGACCAAACTAGGTGGCTTCCGAGAACCGGAGCGGAGCGTACTTTTGGGTCCGTGAGTAGCGGAAGCGCAGGAAACCGCCGTTCGCAGGCCGGCATCACTTGAATATTAATACACCCTAATCGGGGTCCGGCTTGCGGACCTTGCGCCCGGATCTAGCCAGGCGTTTCGTCTCGGCCACAGCTTCAGCCGCCGCGCGTTCCTGCTCGGCGAATTCGGCCTCGATCTGATCGTCATCGATCGGCCACGCCTCATGCTTTATGGTCTCCACGACGGCGCGCGGCGCCGATGGAATTTCGATATGCTGGTCGGCGAACTCATCGAGGACGGCAAACCGGATGTCGTTCTGCACGATGTTGCCGTTCATCACGTCGGCCAGGAACACACGGATTTCGAATTCGAGAGCGGCCGGCCCGAAATTGGTGAACAGCACGAAGGGTTCCGGATTTTTCAGCACCAGCGGATGGCCGCGCGCAATCTCCAACAGGACAGCATGGGCCTGCTTGACGTCGCTGCCGTAGGCGACGCCGACCTTGATGTCGATGCGACCGAGTTTGTTGCGGTGCGTCCAGTTGCCGACGGCATTGTTGATCAGGTTTGAATTGGGCAGGATCACCGACTGGCGCTGGAACGTCTCGATCTCGGTAGCGCGCACGCTGATCTTCTTGACCGTGCCGCTGATCTCACCGGCGACGATCCAGTCGCCGACCTTGAACGGCCGCTCGGCCAAAAGGATCAGACCGGAGACGAAGTTGGAGACGACATTTTGCAGGCCAAAGCCGATACCGAGCGACAGGGCGCCCGCGACAAGCGCCAGGTTGGAGAGATCGATGCCCGCCGCCGAGACGCCGACGAGTGCTGCGAGCGCCACGCCGGCATAGCCGACCGCCAGCCGGATCGAGTTGCGCACGCCGGTATCGACCTTGCCGCGCGCCATCACCGAGCCGTCGAGCCAGCCCTGGAACCAGCGCGTCAGGAAATAGCCGATAATGAAGACAACGATGCCGGTCAGGATGCCGGTGACCGAGATCGTCACCGAGCCGATGGTGAGGCCCGTCGCCAGCTTGTAGCCCCAGGCCTCGATGTCGCCGGGCTGGAAGCCCCACATCAACAGGATCAGCGGCAGGAATACCAGCACGATCATCAGGTTGATGGCGACGCTGACGACCAGGCCGAGCTGGTCGAGCGCGGACTCCTCGTAACTGGAATTGGTCGATAGCCAGCGCCCGATCGACGTGTTGGCAAAGCCGCCTTCCTCGCTGATCGCCCGCGCCGACAGGAAGCCGATATAGGCGGTGACCAGAATGGTTCCGGTGACCACGACTTGCAGCGAGACGAAGATGGCAAGGCCGATATAGCCGAGCAGCGCCGTGGCAATGGTGAAAAGGCCGAGCGCGACAGCGGTGTAGCGCAGCCACGCCGGCCAGGGGCGCCAGCTTCCGTCGGCGGCCTTGAACGGCTTCAGCAGCCCCATCAGGATCAGGATGACGCCGACGATAATGGTGGCGACAAAACTTCTGGCGATGGTCAGCGACAGCGGCGAGTCCATCTTGTCGTTGACGACCGACAGGAAATTGTTGACGCCGATCACCACCGCCATGGCGGTCGTCAGCCGCACCAGCCAGCGGGCCGGACCCGATTCAACGGGTATCAGCCGCCAGTTCGGCAGCCGCGGTTCCAGCGCCGCATTGGTCAGCCGGTTGACGCAGAACACCACCGCGATGACCGAAACCAGCGCATTCAGGAAAACGCCGATATCGCCGCGCAACACGTTGTAGTAGTTGAAAAAGAACACCGTCGAGACCAGGAAGACGCCAACCGCCAGTGTCGGCAGCAATGTCGACCAGAACGCCACCGACAGCCGGCTGAGATAGGAGGGATCTTCGACGGAAGGGTCAGCTTCGAAGACACGCCCGAACAGGCGCCGCCCACCGACAAAAAGTACCGCCGCCAGGGAAAGTGCCGTCAAGGTCGCGGCCAGCACGGCCTGGAACTTGAACTTGAAGGCGAAGGTCAGCCACGATGACACCGCCTTGTAGAAGCCGGTAAATTCACCGTTCGCATCGGAAATGACCTCAGGGCTCAGAGCGTCGGACAGCACGTAGCGCTTGGTGAGCAGATTGCGAAACAGCTCGCTGCGCATATTGGCGATCTTGGCGATGAGCCCGCTGATGCGGATCGACAGGTTTTGCGCCGCGGCGATGACAGCATTGATCTCGGCCTTTTCGGATGCCAGCGCCTGGCGTTCGCTGGTCACGATGTCGGGTTCGGGCGGCTGGCCCGCAGCCGGCGGCGCCCCAAGCTGATCGAGCCTTGCGTTGATCTCCGAAAGGCGCGGGCGGAAGGCAAGCGCGCTGTTCAGCGCACCTCGCGACATTTCCTCGAGCTGCAGGCGGATATCGACAAGGCTGGCGTCGTCGTCACCGTTCTCCTGGATTTTCTTTTCGAGATTGTCGGTCCTTGTCGTCAGGTCCTGCAGGATTTTCTGCTGGTCGGCGACCACCCCGGAGGCAGCCTGGTCAAGCCCCTGCGCCACCGCATCACGCGACAGCGGCGCCGAGGCAACGATCGCCAGGACCAGAACGAAGCGGAGCAGTCGAAAAAGCATGATCGTTTGGCGACTCACAGGCGGCAAGGCGTTCTAAAAGCTCGTCCTTGATAAAGACGCTGATACCAGGGAGCAAGCCGTCCCGCTCTGCTCGTCGATCTCGGCGTCGGCCAGTCGAAAAGCGATGGCGCAATATTGGCTTTGCGGCAGCGGCCTGCTCTATAGTGTGCCGCATCGCCCAAAACGGATGACAAAAAGCCAGAACGGATAACAAAAAGAATGGCGGAATATTCGGCCTTCTCGCTTCTCAAAAACGCGCTGACCGGCAACAAGGACTGGAAACCGGCCTGGCGCAAGCCGGACCCGAAGGCGTCCTATGACGTGATCGTCATCGGCGGCGGCGGCCATGGCCTGTCGACTGCCTATTATCTGGCCAAGGAGCACGGCATCACCAATGTCGCGGTGCTGGAAAAGGGCTGGCTCGGCTCCGGCAATGTCGGCCGCAACACGACGGCCGTGCGCTCCAACTATCTACTGCCGGCCAACACGCGCTTCTACGAACATTCGATGAAGCTGTGGGAGAACCTCTCGCACGACCTCAACTACAACGTCATGTTCTCGCAGCGCGGCTGCCTCAACCTCGCGCACACGCCCGCCCAGCTCGACGATTTTGCCCGCCGCGGCAACGCCATGCGCCATCTCGGCGTCGACGCCGAACTGATGACCACGGCCGAGATCGCACGCCTGGTGCCGGCGCTGGACGTCTCCGCCACGGCGCGCTTCCCAATCGTCGGCGGCCTGATGCAGCGGCGCGCCGGCACCGCCCGCCACGATGCCGTCGCCTGGGGCTATGCGCGCGGCGCCGACCGTCGCGGCGTCGACATCATCGAGAATTGCGAGGTCACCGGCTTCCTGCGCGACGGCGACCGCATATCAGGCGTCACGACGTCGCGCGGAGAGATCCGCGCCAGGAAGGTGGCGGTCGCGGTGGCCGGCAGCACCGGGCAAGTCATGCGGCTCGCCGGCATCGATACGATGCCGATCGAGAGCCATGTGCTGCAGGCCTTCGTGACGGAATCGCTGAAGCCGTTCATCAACACGGTCCTGACTTTCGGCATGGGCCATTTCTACATGTCGCAGTCTGACAAGGGCGGCCTCGTCTATGGCGGCGACCTCGACGGCTACAACAGCTACGCCCAGCGCGGCAGTTTGCCTGTTGTCGACGAGGTGATGAGCGAGATGCTGGCGCTGTTTCCGGGTCTCGCCCGCGTTCGCATGCTGCGCTCCTGGGGCGGCGTCTGCGACATGTCGATGGACGGCTCGCCGATCATCACCATCGGCCCCCTGCCGGGCATGTATCTCAACTGCGGCTGGTGCTACGGCGGCTTCAAGGCGACGCCGGCCTCCGGCTGGTGCTTTGCCTGGACCATCGCCAAGGATGAACCGCACGACATCAGTGCGCCCTTCACGCTCGATCGCTTCCATCGCGGCCTGGTGATCGACGACAAGGGCCAGGGCCCGACGCCGCGGCTGCATTAGGAATTTCCATGCTGATTACCTGTCCCTATTGCGGCCCGCGCGACGTCATCGAGTTCACCTATCAGGGTGACGGCAACCGTGAGCGCCCTCAACCTGCCTCGCAGGACCTCGATGCCTGGAACGCCTATGTCTACAATCGGTTGAACCCGGCGGGTGACCACAACGAGATCTGGCAGCATTCCGGCGGCTGCCGCGCCCATCTCAGGGTCGTTCGCAACACGCTGACACACGAGATCTCCAGCGTCGCCTTCGCGCGCGGCGACCACAAATCCGTTGCGCGGCACAAGACGGAGGGCAAGTCATGAGCCCGCGCCGCACCGATTCCGGTGGCCTGATCGACCGGCTGCGAACCATCCGGTTCACCTTCGACGGCGCGCCCTACACCGGCCATGCCGGCGACACGCTTGCCTCAGCGCTGCTGGCCAATGGTGTCACCCTGTTCGGGCGCTCGTTCAAATATCACCGCCCGCGCGGCGTGCTGACATCAGGCGTCGAGGAGCCGAACGCCCTGGTGACGGTGTTGCGGGACGAGGTTCGCGAGCCCAACATCGCCGCGACCATGGTCGAGATCTATGACGGGCTGACCGCTGTCAGCCAGAACCGCTTTCCATCGCTGGCCTGGGATGTCAGCGCCGCCAACCAGTTCGGCGGCAGGCTTCTGTCCGCCGGCTTCTATTACAAGACCTTCATGGGACCCGCGATCGGCCCGCTGAAGAGCACGCGTTTCTGGATGTTCTGCGAGCATTTCATCCGCCGCGCCGCTGGTCTCGGCCGCGCCGGGACCGCCGCCGACACGGCGCGCTATGAGCGGATGAACGCCTTCTGCGGTGTGCTGGTGGTCGGCTCCGGTCCGGCCGGGCTGATGGCCGCCAGGGCAGCCGCCGATCAGGGCGCGCGTGTCATCCTCAGCGAGCTCGAACCGCGTTTCGGCGGTTCGGCCAACTGGTCGGGCGAAACGATCGACGGGATGCCCGGGGCGGACTGGGCAGCGCGAGCCGCCGGCCAGCTCGAAGGCTATGACAATGTCCGGCTGCTGCCGCGCACCACGGTCTGGGGCTATTACGACGGCAACGTGCTCGCCGCGCTCGAACGGGTTACCGACCACAAGGAGAGGCCCGGCAAGGGCGAACCGCGCCATCGCTACTGGGTTATCCGCGCCAAGTCGGTGGTCCTGGCCACCGGCTCCTTCGAGCGGCCGCTGGTGTTTCCGGGCAACGACCGGCCAGGCGTGATGTTGGCGCATGCCGCCGAGCGCTATACCAACGAGTACGGCGTGCTGCCGGGCCACAGGATCGCGCTCTTCACCAACAATGACAGCGCCTACCGCTCCGCCCTGGCGCTGAAGAAGGCCGGTGCGGCGATCGTCGCCATCGTCGACGTGCGGCCGGAGCTTTCGAGCGAGATGCGCGAGCTGGCCGATGAAGCGGAAGCCAAAATCCTTTCCGGTCACGCCGTGGTCGCCACCGAAGGCGGCAAGGCGCTGTCCGGTATCAAGGTGCAGCGCTTCGACATGGCCAACGGCGCGCTTGCCGGCGACGCGCGCAGCATTCAGGCCGACTGCCTGCTGATGTCGGGCGGCTGGTCGCCGACCATCCATCTGGCCAGCCAGGCCGGCGCCAAGGCGGAATGGAACGCCGCCCGGCAGGCCTTCCTGCCACCGAAGCCGACGCAGATGTGGCCAACACAGCAATGGATCGGCGCGGGCGCCTTCACCGGCAGCTTTTCCACCGCCGAGGCAATCGCCGAAGGCCGCGCCGCCGGCCTTTCGGCGGCGGGTGGAACGGGTACGCCAGCTGCCTTGCCGGTCGTCGAAGCCGCACCTGGCGATCCCGATCCGGCGCCGGTGTTCGAGATCAGGGCCGATGGAAAAAGCTTCGTCGATTTCCAGCACGACGTGACCGCGGAGGATGTGCGGCTTGCGCATCGCGAAGGCTTCATCTCGGTCGAGCATCTGAAGCGTTACACCACGCTCGGCATGGCGACCGACCAAGGCAAGAGCTCCAACATACCCGGTCTAGCCATCATGGCCGAAGCGTTGGGCAAGCCGATTCCTGAGGTCGGTACGACCCGTTTTCGTCCGCCCTTTTCGGCCGTGTCGATCGGCTCGCTGGCCGCCGAACGGTTCGGCGACCTGAGGCCCGAGCGGCTGACGCCGATGCATGACTGGCACGTCGCCAACGGCGCGACCATGTACTCTGCCGGCCTCTGGCATCGCCCGATGATCTACGGGCTTTCAGGCGAGACAATCGAGCAGGCCTATGTGCGAGAAGCCAGGGCGACGCGCGAGAGCGCCGGCATCGTCGATGTCTCGACGCTGGGCAAGATCGCCGTGCAGGGCCCGGACGCGGCAGAATTCCTCGACCGGGTTTACACCAACATGTTCTCGACATTGGCCGTCGGCAAGGCCCGCTACGGTCTGATGCTGCGCGAGGACGGCCTCGCCTTCGACGACGGCACGACGTGGCGGCTCGGCGAACAGGACTTTTTGATGACCACCACCACCGCCAATGCCGGCAAGGTGATGCAGCATCTGGAGTATTTCCTCGACGTCATCTGGCCGGAGCTGAAGGTCCATGTCACCTCGGTGACCGACGAATGGGCGGGTGCGGCGATCGGCGGGCCAAAGGCGCGAGCCATTCTTGCTGCTTGCGTCACCGGCACTGCCGTCGACAACGCCGCACTGCCTTTCATGGGAATCGTGCACGGCAAGATATCCGGCGTACCGGTGATGATCTGCCGGCTTTCCTTCTCCGGCGAAATGGCGTTCGAAGTTTACTCCGGCGCCGGCTACGGCACCCATGTCTGGGAAGCGTTGATCGAAGCCGGCAAGCCGTTCGGACTGGTGACTTACGGGCTTGAGGCGCTGGGCACGATGCGCATCGAAAAAGGCCACGTCACCGGCGCCGAGATCGACGGCCGCACCACGGCACGCGACCTGCATCTCGACTGGATGCTGTCCAAGAAGAAGCCCTTCATCGGCTCGGCGATGATGGATCGCGAGGGCCTGATCGCGCCCGGCCGTCTGGAACTCGTCGGCCTGATTTCGCTGGATAACCAGCCGCTCAACGGCGGCGCGCACATCGTCGAGGCGCTTGACGAAGCCAATCCGCACGACTCCATCGGCCACATCACCGCTTGCTGTTATTCGCCGGCGCTCGGCAGGTACATCGCGCTCGCTTTGGTCAAGGACGGCAAGGCACGGCGCGGCACGCGCGCCCATATCTCCGATCCCTTGCGCAACCGGTTCGGCCCGGTCGAGATCGTCTCCAACCAGTTCTTTGATCCGGACGGGAGCCGCATGCATGGTTGAGCGCCAATCACCGCTTGAGCCGGCACCGCTTGAGCCGGAACTGCGCACCGGCTCGCACGGCGATTTCGAGCACGGCGTCGATGTCATCCTCTCCGAAACCAGGCCGAGATCGATCCTGCAGCTCGCTGCCTGGCCGGGCCAGGAGAAGGAGTTGATATCAGGTATCCGCACTGTTACCGGCCTCGCTCTGCCCGATGGCGCCGGCGCCGGCAGCACCGACGGCGTGAAGTCGGTGTTCGGCTTTGCGCCGGGAAAATTCACTGTCGTCGATGAGGCCGAAGGCTTGGGATCGGCCTTTGCCAATGTCGTCACCCCGGCGATCGGCACGGTGACCGACCTGTCGCATGGCCGCACCGCGATCCGCATCGCCGGACCGAAGGCCGAATGGGTGCTGGCGAAATTCTTCGCCATCGACTTCGCGCTGCCGGCCTTCCCGGTCGGTGCCGGCCGCTCGACCATGCATCATGACGTCTTCGCCCAGATCCAGCGCACCGGCGCCGACCAGTTCGACATCTATGTGTTCCGCTCGTTTGCGCGCTCGTTCTGGAAGGCGCTCTGCCACGCCAGCGAGGAAGTCGGCTACGAGGTACAGTAGACCGAGACGGCGTATCGTCACCTCAACTGGCGCCACCTCATTTGGCGAACGTCACCCACTCTTCCAGCGGCGCGCGGTCAGTGCGGAACTCGTTTTCGGGCTTGGACGTGTCCTCATGGCCGAGCGCCATACCGCAAACGACGATCTCCTCGTCGGGAATGTTGAGCACCGGCCTGATCTGCTTGTGATAGGGTGCAAAAGCGGCCTGCGGGCAGGTGTGCAGGCCCCTGCCCCGTGCCGCCACCATGATGTTCTGCAGGAACATGCCGTAGTCGATCCATGATCCCTTGTTCAGCCGCCGGTCGACGGTGAAGATCATGCCGACCGGCGCATCGAAGAAGACGAAGTTGCGGTCGTGCTGCGCGCGCATCCTGTCCACTTCGCGCCGGCCGATGCCGAGCACGCTATAGAGGCCGAAGCCGTTGGCCCGCCGCCGCGTGAGATACGGTTCGAAGAACTGGTCGGGATAGTAGCGATACTCGTCCCACTCGGCCTTTTCGGCGCGGATGCCGGAGTTGAGGATAGCATCGGTGATCCGCTGCTTGACCTCGCCCTTGGTGACGTAGACCCGCCAGGGCTGCATGTTGGTGCCCGAAGGTGCACGCGCGGCAACGGAGAGAATGGCGCGGATCGTCTCGTCGTCGATCATGTCGGGCAGGAAGGCGCGCACCGAACGGCGCGACGTGATCGCCTCGTCGACGATCGCCGCATCATCTGTAATTGTAGTCCTGTTTTCCAGCATGGGCGTCCCTTTGCGCGTGACCCGGAAACCGGAATCGATTCCGGAAAGGATCATGCGCCGTCCAGAAAATGAGAGAGCACCATTGCGGGTCAAATTTGACGCATGGCGCTCTGTCGTAAGCCTCGACCGGGCGCCCTCAATCGCCGTTCGTGGCCGAGCCTTTGCCTGAACCGCCAAAATGGCGCAAGCAAATCTTGTGGCCCCATGAAAATCCTCTTGATTTTTTCACAAACATGATCCCTCATGAAATTTGCCCCCAATTTTTCACCAAGGGGTATTTTTCACCAGAGAGATTTCACCAAGAGAAATGGCTTTGCCCGCAACCGCCGTCAGATCGGAGCAGGAAAACCGCGACCGGCTGCTGGCCGGCGATATCAGGGCGCTGCGCCGGGCGCGCGGGCTGACGCTTGCCGAGATTGGCCTGAAGCTCGGCCGCTCCGTCGGCTGGGTCAGTCAGGTCGAGCGCGGCCTGTCGATACCATCGCTCAGCGATCTCAGAGCCTTCGCGGAATTGTTCGGCGTGCCGGTCAGCCTGTTCTTCAGCCACGACGTGCCCGTCGAGAACGAGCGCGGCGTGGTCGTGCGCGCCGGCAGCCGCCGCACGCTTGGTACAAACGATTCCGGCCTGGTGGAGGAGCTTCTGTCGCCCGATCTCGGCGGTAGCTTCGAGATGCTGCGTTCGGTCTTCGCGCCGGGCGCTGAACTGAAGACCGAGGCGCGCCGGCCGACGGAGGAAGCCGGATATGTCGCTTCCGGCAGCTTCGACATCGAGATATCAGGCGTCTGGCACCGGCTTGGTGAGGGTGACTCCTTTCGCTTCGACGGCAAGCCGTTCCGCTGGCGCAATCCTGGAGCGGAGCCGGCGGTAGTCATCTGGGTGGTTTCGCCACCTGTTTACTAGAGGTTTGGAGAAGAATATGGCCGGTTTGCCGACCACGGCACGTGTGGTGATCATCGGAGGCGGTGTCGTCGGCGCCTCCTCGCTCTACCATCTCGCCAAGGCGGGCTGGACCGATTGCGTGCTCCTGGAGAAGAACGAGCTCACCTCCGGCTCGACCTGGCATGCGGCCGGCAACGTGCCGACCTTCTCCTCGTCATGGTCGCTGATGAACATGCAGCGCTATTCGACCGAGCTTTATCGTGGGCTGGCTGATGAAGTCGGCTATCCCATGAACTACCACGTCACCGGCTCGCTCAGGCTGGCCCATACCGCCGAGCGCATGCAGGAGTTCCAGCGCGCCAAGGGCATGGGCCGCTATCAGGGCATGGACATCGATGTGGTCGGGCTCGACGAGATCACGCGCCGCTACCCGTTCATCGAGACGCATGAGCTGAAGGGCGCGCTCTACGATCCGAACGACGGCGACATCGACCCGGCGCAGCTGACCCAGGCGTTGGCCAAGGGCGCCCGCGACATGGGTGCGAAGATCATTCGGTTCTGTCCGGTCACCGGCTTGCGCCGCGAGAAGGACGAGTGGGTGGTCGAGACGGCGCAGGGCGAGGTCCGCTGCGAGATCGTCGTCAACGCCGCCGGCTACCGCGCGGCTGAAGTCGGCAAGATGTTCGGCCGCGACGTACCGATGATGGTGATGAGCCATCAATATATCCTGTTCGAGGAAATCCCCGAATTGGCCGCATGGTCGAAGGAGCAAGGCAAGAAACTGCCGCTGCTGCGCGACGTCGACACCTCCTACTATCTGCGCCAGGAAAAGAACGGCATGAATCTCGGCCCCTATGAGCGCAATTGCCGTGCGCATTGGGTCGGCCATAACGACCCGATGCCCGACGATTTTTCGTTCCAGCTGTTTCCCGACGATCTCGACCGACTGGAGGACTATCTGGCCGATGCCGTCGCCCGCGTGCCGATCCTCGGCACCGCCGGCCTGTCCAAGGTCATCAACGGCCCGATCCCCTACGCGCCTGACGGCAACCCGCTGATCGGCCCTATGCCCGGCGTGCCGAACGCTTTCGAGGCCTGCGTGTTCACCTTCGGCATCGCCCAGGGCGGCGGCGCCGGCAAGGTGCTGGCCGAATGGGTGACTGAGGGCCAGACCGAATGGGACATGTGGTCCTGCGATCCGCGCCGCTTCACCAGCTTTGCCTCGGCCCCGGATTACTGCGTCGCCAAGGGCATGGAGATCTACGGCAACGAATACGCCATCCAGTTCCCGCGTCATGCCTGGCCGGCTGGCCGCGACCGCAAGCTGTCGCCGATCCACGATCGCATCAAGGCGCTCGGCGCCCGCTTCGACGCCTATAATGGCTGGGAGCGCGCCACCTGGTACGCGCAAGCCGGCGACGACGTCTCGGAAGCCGCGACGCTGACGTTCCGCCGCGACGGGCCTTGGCAGCATCGCGTCCGCGAAGAATGCCTCGCCGTGCGCGATGCCGCCGGCATTTTGGATCTGCCCGGTTTTTCCCGCTTCAACCTCGACGGGCCTGGCGCTGCCGAATGGCTGAGCCAGCAGGTTACCGGGCTGGTGCCGAAACCCGGCCGCATCGGCCTCGTCTACTTTGCCGACGACAAGGGCCGCATCGTCACCGAAATGTCGGTGGTGCGCCACGACGAAAATTTGATGACGCTGATTACCGCCGCAGTGGCGCAGTGGCACGATTTCGAGTGGCTGAAATCCCGCATGCCGAAAGACGCTTCATTCAAGCTGATCGATCGGACGGAGGAATACGCCACGCAGATCCTCGCCGGTCCCAATTCGCGAAAAATCCTCGCCGATGTCTGCGCCGCCGACCTTGCTCTGCCTTGGCTGACGCACCAGGAGACGACAATCGCCGGCCGTTGGGCAAGGCTGATGCGTGTGTCCTTCGCCGGTGAACTCGGCTGGGAATTCCACACCAAGGTCGACGACACCGCCGCGGTCTTCGACGCCGTCTGGGCGGCCGGCCAGAAGCATGGCCTGAAGCCGTTCGGCATGTACGCGCTGGATTCGCTGCGGCTCGAAAAAGGCTACCGCGCTTGGAAAGGTGACCTGTCGACCGACTATTCGATCCTGCAGGGTGGGCTGGAGCGCTTTGTGAAATGGGACAAGCCGGATTTCCGCGGCAAGGCGGCGTTGCAGAACGAGAAGCAGCAGGGCGTAAAGAAGCGTTTCGTCACACTGCTCGTCGAAAACCCCGGCGACTGCGATGCGCCCACCATGTCGACGCTGTGGCATGACGGACAGATCGTCGGCGAGACGACGTCCGGCGGCTGGGGTCATCGCATCGATAAGTCTATCGCGCTCGGCATGCTGCGCGCCGACCTCACTGAACCGGGAACCACGGTCGAGGTTGAAATCTTCGGCGAGCGCTTCAGGGCAATCGTGCAGAAGGACGAACCGCTGTGGGATCCAAAGAACGAGAGGTTGCGCGCGTGAAGACTGTCATTCTCACCGATGGCGGCATGGGCCAGGAACTGGTGCGCCGCAGCAAGTCCGAACCCACCCCGCTATGGTCGGCCAAGGTGCTGATCGACGAACCGGACCTGGTGCGCGACCTGCATGCGGAGTTCATCCGGGCCGGCGCTCGTGTCATCACCATCAACACCTATTCCGCGACGCCCGAGCGGCTGGCACGCGAGGGCGCGGAAGAGCTGTTCAAGCCGCTGCAGAAGCGCGGCATAGAACTGGCAAGGCAAGCTCGCGACCAGGCCGGCGATGCGGCCATCGCCGGCTGCCTGTCGCCGCTGTTCGGCAGCTATGCACCGGCACTGACGATCTCCTTCCAGGATACGCTCGACATCTACCGCCGCATCGTTGCCGAGCAGGCTGACGGCGTCGATCTGTTCCTGTGCGAGACCATGGCGTCGGCCGAGGAGGCGCGCGCGGCTGTCACCGCGGCTTCGGAAAGCGGCAAGCCGGTGTGGGTGTCGTGGACGCTTGCCGATCACGGCACGCCGCGCCTGCGCAGCGGCGAAGCCATAGCGGCTGCGTCGAGCGCTCTCGACGGGCTGCCGGTCGCAGCTAGACTGATCAATTGCTGCCGGCCCGAAGCGATCGCTGCAGCGCTGCCCGAACTGATCGGCCTCGGCGGTCCGGTTGGCGCCTATGCCAACGGCTTCACCTCGATTGAGGCGCTCAAGCATGGCGGCACCGTGGAGGTGCTGCACGCCCGCCACGACCTCGATCCGGATGCCTATGCCGGCCAGGCGGTCGGCTGGGTCGAGGCCGGCGCCGCCATCGTCGGCGGCTGCTGCGAAGTCGGACCGCCCCATATCGCCGCCCTGCGCGACCGGCTCGAACAGGCCGGCTACGAAATTTCGGGAGTAGCATAATGCCCAGACCATCATCGCGCATTTCCGGCATCGTGCCTTCCGGCAAGGACGGCTGGGAGGTTCATTCTGCGGCCTGGGCGCGCAAGCAGGCCGGCGAGGACATCATCATGCTGTCGGTCGGCGACCATGATTTCGACACGCCGGCGCAGACGATCGAAGCCTGCGTGACCGCGGTTCGCGCCAGCAACCACCACTATACCCCGCTTGCCGGCATTCCAAGCCTGCGCAAGGCAATGGCGGCGGCGTCGACCCTCTGCACCGGCATTGTGACCGACTCCGATCAGGTCATCGCCACGCCAGGCGGACAGGCAGCGCTGTATGCGGCGGTGCAGGCCGTTCTCGACCCGGGCGACCACGCCATCGTGGTCGCGCCCTATTACGCGACCTATCCCAACACGTTCAGTGCAGCGGGCGCCGATTTCACCGTGGTCGAGACGCCCGCCGAGGATGGTTTTCAGCCGCGAGAAGCCGACATTCGCGCGGCGCTTGGGCCGAACACCCGCGCCATCCTGATCAACACGCCGAACAACCCGACGGGTGCCGTCTATTCGCGCCAGCGGCTTGAAGAGCTGGCGCAGATCTGCCGGGAATATGACCTCTGGCTGCTGTCGGACGAGGTCTATTGGACGCTGGGCGGCGGCGAGCACATCTCGCCGCGTTCGTTGCCCGGCATGGCGGATCGCACGCTGGTCATCAATTCCATGTCGAAGAGCCACGGCATGACCGGCTGGCGCATGGGCTGGCTGACCGGACCCGAAGAGATGATCTCGCTGCTGACCAGCCTCAATTTGGTGACGACCTACGGCCTGCCGGCGTTCATCAGCCTCGCTTGCGCCGAGGCGCTCGAAAACGGCTACGGCGTCAAGGAAATTGCCGAACGCTATGCTGCAAGGCGCACCGTGGTCCTCGATGCCATGCGCGGCATGAACAACGTCACCGTGCGCGGCTCCGAAGGCGGCATGTATGTCATGCTCGACATCTCGGCTCTCGAGCCGGACGACGAGAAATTCGCCTGGGCTCTCCTCGACAAGGAAAAGGTCGGCGTGATGCCGGGCTCAAGCTTCGGGGAGGCCGCCGCCGGCCATATTCGCGTCAGCCTCTGCCAGCCCGAGGCGGTGCTATTGGAAGCAGCCCTTCGGCTGCGCCGCTTCGCGTCCACCTATCGCCGTGAGGCCGCATGAGCGCCCTGCACCCCAAAACCATTCCAGCTAAGGCAAGGGCCGTCATCATCGGCGGCGGCGTCTCCGGCTGCTCGGTCGCCTATCATCTGGCCAAGCTCGGCTGGACCGATATCGTGCTGCTCGAACGCAAGCAGCTGACATCGGGCACGACATGGCACGCCGCCGGCCTGATCGGCCAGTTGCGCGGCTCGCAGAATATGACGCGGCTGGCGAAATATTCGGCTGACCTCTACGTCAAGCTTGAAGCTGAGACCGATGTCGGCACCGGCATGCGGCAGGTCGGCTCGATCACGGTGGCGCTGACCGAGGAACGCAAGCACGAGATCTATAGGCAGGCGTCTCTCGCCCGCGCCTTCGATGTCGACGTGCGCGAGATTTCGCCTGATGAAGTCAAGGAGATGTACCCGCATCTCAACATTTCCGATGTGGTCGGCGCCGTGCATCTGCCGCTCGATGGCCAGTGCGACCCGGCCAACATCGCTATGGCGCTGGCCAAGGGCGCCCGCCAGCGTGGTGCTACGATCGTCGAGAATGTGAAGGTCACCAAGGTCCATACCAGAGATGGCCGCGTCACCGGCGTTTCATGGGCGCAAGGCGACGAGCAAGGCATGATCGAAGCCGATGTCGTCGTCAATTGCGCCGGCATGTGGGCGCGCGAGCTCGGGCGCCAGAACGGCGTCACCATCCCGCTGCATGCCTGCGAGCACTTTTACCTCGTCACCGAACCGATCCCCGGCCTGGCCCGCCTGCCGGTGCTTCGCGTGCCGGACGAATGCGCCTACTACAAGGAAGACGCTGGCAAGATGATGCTCGGTGCCTTCGAGCCGGTGGCCAAGCCCTGGGGCATGGACGGTATCCGCGAAGATTTCTGTTTCGACCAGTTGCCCGAGGATTTTGAGCATTTCGAGCCGATCCTCGAAATGGGCGTCAACCGCATGCCGATGCTGGCCAGCGCCGGCATCCACACCTTCTTCAATGGTCCCGAGAGTTTTACCCCCGACGACCGCTATTATCTTGGCGAGGCGCCGGAGCTTTCCGGCTACTGGATGGCGACCGGCTACAATTCGATCGGCATCGTCTCCTCTGGTGGCGCCGGCATGGCCCTGGCGCAATGGATCAATGATGGCGAGGCGCCGTTCGACCTGTGGGAGGTCGATATCCGCCGCGCGCAGCCGTTCCAGAAGAACCGCCTTTACCTGAAGGAGCGCGTGTCCGAGACGCTCGGCCTGCTCTACGCCGACCATTTCCCGTACCGACAGATGGTGACCTCGCGGAACGTCAGGCGCTCCCCTCTCCACGAACATCTGAAGGCGCGCGGCGCGGTGTTCGGCGAAGTCGCCGGCTGGGAGCGCGCCAACTGGTATGCTAGGCCCGGCCAGGAGCGCGAATACCGCTATTCATGGAAGCGGCAGAACTGGTTCGACAACCAGCGCGAGGAACATCTGGCCGTCCGAAACGGCGTCGGCCTGTTCGACATGACCTCCTTCGGCAAGATCCGCCTCGAGGGCCGCGATGCCTGCGCCTTCCTGCAAAAGCTCTGCGCCAATGACATGGACGTGGCGCCGGGCAAGATCGTCTATACCCAAATGCTCAACCAGCGCGGCGGCATCGAGAGCGACCTCACCGTCTCGCGGCTATCTGAAACGGCTTACTTCCTGGTCGTGCCCGGCGCGACGCTGCAGCGTGATCTCGCGTGGCTGCGCAAGCATCTCGCCGATGAATTCGTGGTCATCACCGATGTCACCGCTGCCGAAGCCGTGCTTTGCCTGATGGGCCCGGATTCGAGGAAGCTGATTCAAAAGCTGAGCCCAAACGATTTCTCCAACGAAACCAATCCGTTCGGGACGTTTCAGGAGATTGAAATCGGCATGGGGCTGGCACGGGCCCACCGTGTCACCTATGTCGGCGAACTCGGCTGGGAGCTTTATGTCTCGACCGAACAGGCAGCCCACGTCTTCGAGGCGATCGAGGAGGCCGGCGCCGATGTCGGCCTGAAGCTTTGCGGCCTGCATACGCTGGATTCCTGCCGCATCGAAAAGGCCTTCCGGCATTTCGGCCACGACATCACCGACGAGGACAATGTGCTGGAGGCAGGCCTCGGCTTCGCAGTGAAGACCGTCAAGGGCGATTTTCTTGGCCGCGATGCCGTGCTGAGGAAGAAGGAAACCGGATTGAACCGACGGCTGGTCCAGTTCCGCCTGAAAGCCCCTGAGCCAATGCTCTTCCATAACGAAGCGATCCTGCGCGACCGCAAGATCGTCGGCCCGGTCACCTCGGGCAATTACGGCCATCATCTCGGCGGCGCTATCGGCCTAGGCTACGTGCCGTGCCAGGGCGAGAGTGAGGCGGATGTACTGTCGTCGTCCTACGCGATCGAAATCGCAGGCGAGCGCTTCGCCGCCGAGGCATCGCTGAAGCCGATGTATGATCCGAAGGCGGAACGGGTGCGGATGTAGCCTTTTCCTTCTCCCCTTGTGGGAGAAGGTGGCCTCGCCCACGGGTCTTGCCTCCGGCAAGCCCGAGGACAGGCTCCGCGAGGTCGGGGTGTTGGAAGGATCGCTGCGCCGAAAAGCTAAGCGCCTCGAAACGGTTGACTTTCCCATGGCCTCGTTTCTTCCAGCACCCCCATCCGTCTCGGCGCTGCGCGCCGATCCACCTTCTCCCACAAGGGGCCCACAAGGGGAGAAGGTAATTTCCGCCGGCTCAAAACCGCTCCAGCTTCGTTCGCACTTTCTCCAGAAACGCCGCCCTCGTCTTCGGTGTCGATGAATCCATCAGGTAGTGCGCCAGAAAGAACGTTCTGCAGCGGGTGGCGCAGAGTGCCCGCATGCCGCGCAGGATTGTCTTGCGTCCCGGCTGGCCGACGACGACGCTCCACCAGGTCGGTGCGCCGCAGGTCGTGATCACCCCGATCTTCGTCACATGCCTCATCAGCGACTGAATCCGTCGCTTGCCGGCCGGCAGCCGGAAGGCGACGTCGGTCGCCCAGACCCGGTCGAGCCAGCCCTTCAGCATTGCCGGCAACCCGTACCACCATGTCGGATAGATGAAGAGGATTGCCTGGGCCCAACTGAGATTTTCGATATGCCGCTTGAGCGCCGGATCCTGCGGGGCGTGCTCATTGTAGGAGCGTCGCTCGCCGCAGCCCATGACCGGATCGAAATTCTCCGCATAGAGGTCGAGCAGCCGTACCTCCCAGCCCCTCGCCTTCAGCACCTCGATGGCACTATCCCGGATCGCGGCGCAAAAACTTTCGGGCACAGGATGGCAGTAAACCACCAGGACCCGCATCAGAACGCTTCCATTCTGGCCGCGACCTTCGCCGTGAATCTCTTCCGCGTTTCATCGGTCGACAGGTTCATCGAATAATGCGCGAGATAGGACACGGAGGCACCTGGCTTGACCGTGGCGCGCAACACGCGCTTGACCAGCTTGCGCGGCGGGTCGCCCATCAGCATGGCGTGGAACCGGCTGCCGCCATAGGTGGTGACCGCCGCCAGCTTGCGGATGTTGTGCAGCGACGGCTGCACCTTGCCATTGACCAGTTTGAACGACACGCCGGGCAGGAAGACGCGGTCGAAAAAGCCTTTCAATATGGCCGGGTAGCCGAAGTTCCACACCGGAAACGACAGCACCAGCGCCTCTGCCCGCAGCAGGCGCTCGACATAGGGCGCTGCCGGATCACCGGCGCCGCGCTCATCGTGATAGCCGAGCAGCTCGGCCCGCGTCAGCCGCGGATCGAAGTTCTCCGCATAGAGATCGCAGTCGTCGACCGCGTGGCCGGCGGCCGTCAGCCGCTCGACGATCACCTTGTGCAAACCAGCATTGAAGCTGGTCTCGACCGGATTGGCGTAGAGAACGAGGATGTTCACGCGGGAATATCCCGCAAGTCAGCGCCAGACACCCCCCTCTGCCCTGCCGGGCATCTCCCCCTCAAGGGGGGAGATAAGCTGTCACCGTCGCTTTTGCCAAACGCTAACGCGGCAAGGTGATCGAAGCGTAGAAACTGCCGATCTCCCCCCGTGAGGGGGAGATGGCCGGCAGGCCAGAGGGGGGTACAGCGCCATACGCCCTTCATCGTCTCACCCCGCCTTCTGCAACCCCTTGAACAGGAACGACTTGCCCGAGTGATAGTCGTAGTCCGGGTTTTCCCAGGCGATCATCTTGCCCGGATTGAGCAGCCCTTGCGGATCGGTCTCGCGCTTGAAGGCGAGTTGCACATCATCCGTCTGCTTCATGCCGCCCTCTTCCAGCGTGTAGCGGTGCGGATTGAAGACCCAGCAGCCATTGTCTTCATGGATGCGGATGATCTCGTCGAGCCGCTCCGCCGTTGTGAAGCGCACCAGCGGCAGTCCGGCGACGCCGATCGCGCCGTCGAAGCGGATGAATTCGAGATGCGTCGGCACCTCGTCGCCGAAGCGTTCGATCATCGCCTTGACGTAAGCGAGGTGATCCGGCGAGGGATAGCGGGTCTGCAGATATGTAATCGTCGGGTCGACCCTGATGGCACGCAGCGTCGTATGGTTCCAGGTCAGCTCATAGGCCGGCGGCAGGCCCTTGAGATCGGCCTCCTTGTCGGCGCGGAAGACGATCTCGCCCTTGCTGCGCGCCGTGAGGGCGACAAAGGCGTCCATCGCATGCGGCGCAATCATGCAGACCACGATGCTTTGCTCGCGTCGGAAGAACCTTTGATGCCGCTTGAAATAGTCATAGGGGATCGGAGCGGCGATCGGCGTGATCAGTTTCGCCAGGATGCCATCTTGGATGGCGAGGTCGTTACCGAAGCCGGCCGCATCCATGAAATCGTCGAAGCCGACTATGACATCGATCCAGTCGTAAGATGCGGTCAGCGGCATCTCGACCTCGGTGATGATGCCGTTGGTGCCGTAGGCGTGCATCACCTTCAGCACCTCCTCGCCGCTAAGATCCATGATGCGAGGCTCCGCCTCCATCGTCACGGTCCGCAGCCGGATGACATTGCCAAGGTCGCGCAGCCCGCCCCAGCGGATCGAGCCGACACCGCCCGAACCGCCGGCTACAAAGCCGCCTATGCTCGCCGTGTTGTAGGTCGATGGCGACATCCGAAGCTCCTGGACGGAGTGGGCGCGCGTCGCCCTGTCGATGTCGGCGAGGACGGCACCCGGTCCGGTCACGACGCGGCCGGGCGCGATCGACTTGACCCCATTCATCTCGGCAAGATTGAGCACGACGCCGCCGGACAAAGGCATCGCCTGCCCGTAATTGCCGGTGCCGCTGCCGCGCGGCGTCACCGGAATGCCATGCCGGTGGCAAGCAGCGAGCACACGGATCACCTCGGGTTCCGTCTTCGGCGTCACGATCATGTCGCCGGTGACATGATCGAGCTGTTGCTTCAGCACCGGACTGTACCAGTAGAAGTCGCGGCTCTTCTGTTGGACGATCGCCGGATGGTCGTCGATCTTCAGGCCGTCGAGATCGCGTTTCAGGGCAGCCAGGTCCATCATTCCACCATCAGATCATCGAGTTCGGCATAATCGGGCAAGCGGCGTTCGATGGCGCGGCCGTCGCGTACCACGATGCGATCCGATTCGGGCCGCGACAGCAATTCCGTCCAGTTCCGTCCCCTATAGACGACGAAGTCAGCAGCACCGCCGGCGGCGAGCGTGCCGAAGCCATCGAGCCGCATCACCTGGGCTGGTGTCGAAGTCACCGCTTGCGGCCAGTCGCCGACCGGATGATCGAAATGCAGGATGCGCGTCGCCATGCGATAGACCTCCAGCATATCGAGATCGCCATAGGCGTAGAACGGATCGCGGGTGTTGTCGGAGGCAACGGCCACCGGAATGCCGCGCGCCTTCATCTCGTGCAGCAGCGTTACCCCGCGCCAGCGCGGAGTGGTCTTGTCGCCGCGCCGGTCCTGCAGATAGAGATTGCACATCGGCAGCGACACAACGGCAAGCCCCGCCTTCGCCACCTTGTCCAGCGTGTCGAGCACGTCGAGATCGGGCTGGCGTGCCAGCGAGCAGCAATGGCCGACAAGGATGTTCCCCTCAAAACCGTTCCACAGGGCCGCCTCGGCGATCTTCTTCAGCGAGATCGCCGAGATATCATCGGTCTCGTCGGCGTGGAAATCGAGGTCGAGGCCATGCTTGATCGCCTGCGCGAACACCTGGTCGAGAAGCTCTTCCAGGTCCGGCAGCATATAGCTGACGACGCCGAGCACACCCTTGGCCGCAGCGACGCGTTTGGCCAGTCTCTCGAACCATTTCTTGTCGCGCACGCCTTCGATGCCGAGCAGGCAGGCCGCCTGCAGTTCGATGCGGCCACGCCATTTCTCCCGTATCGTCTCGAACACCGGCCAGGAGATCTCTTCCTGCGGCGCGACGCTGTCGAGATGGGTGCGCAGTGCCCTGGTGCCGTGCGCGTAGGCGCAATGCAGCGAAAAATCCATGCGGCGGGCGACGTCCTCGGCGCTCCAGCGTGCAGCACGGTCGGCGCCAGTGGCGTTCAGCGCGCCCATGAAGGTGCCGTCCGGATTGGGTTTTCGAGGCCAGATATGGCCTTTGTCGATATGGGTGTGGCAGTCGACGAAGCACGGCATGACGATCCGTCCGCCGAGGTCGATGGCGTCTGCGGGCGTATTGGACTGGCGATGCGCGATAATGCTGGAAATCCTGCCGTCGGCGACGGCGATGTCGGCGAGCGCAAACCCATCGCTGTCGAAGGTTACAGCAAGACCTGGCGTCAAAGATGAATGAAGCCGGACGTTGGAAAGATGGTAAGAACCAGAAGCTGGTATCTCCAACATTTCACCGCTCCTGCTTCAGCGCGCTCTCGTGCCAGCGCCGCAGGATCAGGTGCGAGATCAGCGACAGCACCAGGAAGATCAGAATGCCGGTGAACGAGATCAGGATCAGCGCCGCGAACAGTCGCGGTGCGTTGAGCCGGTAGCCGGCCTCGATAATGCGCGAGGCGAGCCCCGACGACTGGCCAGTGGCGCCGGCGACGAACTCCGCCACCACCGCGCCGATCAGCGACAGGCCGCCGGCAATCTTCAGCCCACCGAGGAAATAGGGCATTGCCGCAGGCAGCCGCAGATAGCGTAATTGCTGCCAGCGGGTCGCGCCGTTGAGCCTAAACATGTCGCGCAGATTGCGGTCGACGGAATTGAGGCCGAGCGTGGTGTTGGACAGGATCGGAAAGAAGGCGACGATCCAGGCACACAGCAGGAGCTTCGTCGTCTGGTTGTCGACATAGATATTGATCAGCGGGAAGATCGCGACGATCGGCGTCACCTGCAGGACGATGGCAAACGGGAAGAACGACATCTCGACCCATTTCGATTGCGCGAACAGCACCGCCAGCCCGACACCGCCGATGACGGCCAGAAGCAGGCTGAGGAAGGTGATCTTGAGCGTCACCAGCAGCGAGGAGAACAGCAGCCCCGCATCGTCGAAGAGCGTTTGCAACACCACACCGGGGCGCGGCAGGATATATTTCGGGATGTCGTTCCAGACGCAGATGCGGTCCCACAGCCAGATGGCCAGGATCATGATCGCCAGCGGCAGCAGCCATCGGCCGATGCGCTCGAGCCGCTGCTGGCGCACGCGACGCGCCTCCTCGGGATCGAGCCTCAGCACGTGTTCTTCAATGACCGTCATGATGCGGTCCGGCAGTTGAGTTGATGGCGCCGATCAGCACATCGGACGCCTGGCGGCAGAGCGCGGCATAGGCTGGTGAAGTGCGGAAGGCTTCATTGCGCGGATACGGCGCATCGATGGCGAGTTCTTTGAACACCCGGCCCGGCCGCGCCGCCATGACGACGACGCGGTTGGAGAGGAAAACGCTTTCGAAGACGCTGTGGGTGACGAAGACGACGGTAAAACGCTCGTCCTGCCACAGTTCCAGAAGATCATTGTTGAGCTTGAACCGGGTGATCTCGTCCAATGCCGCGAACGGCTCGTCCATCAGCAGAATACGCGGCTTGGTCACCATGGCACGGGCGATCGAGACGCGCATCTTCATGCCGCCGGACAGCTCGCGCGGCACGGCATTCTCGAAGCCGGTCAGGTGGACCCGCGCCAGCATCTCCATCACGACAGGCGCAGCCTTGGCCCGCGACACCCCCTTCAGCCGCAGCGGCAGCCAGACATTGTCGAAAACATCGGCCCAGGGCAGCAGGGTCGGCTCCTGGAAGACGAAGCCGATATTCGAGCGGTCGACAGAGCTGCTGCCGCGCCAGTCGAGCAGGCCGGAGGTCGGCGTTGCAAGACCCGCAATGAGGCGCAAGGCCGTCGACTTGCCGCAGCCGGACGGGCCGAGAAGGCTGAGAAAGTCGCCTTCCCGGATCGTCAGGTCGACGGCGCTGAGCGCTGTCACGCCATTGGAAAAGACCTTGCCGACGCCGCGCAGCGCCAGCAGCATCGGACCCTTGCCCGATGCGCTCGCCGGCGCTTGCGCCACTTTTTCCTGCATCATGCCTGGGTGCGCTATTTCTTCAGCTCGATCCCGACGCCCTTGTTGACGAAGGCCAGCGTGTAGGACTTTTTGATGTCGACGCCGGCCGGCAAGACCTTGGCCTTGACCATCTTGTCGTAGAAGCTCTGGATGCGCGCGTCGGTCATCGCGCCGATACCGAGTTTTTCGGTGTCGCCGGAATCGACGATGCCGAATTTCTTCATCTGCTCGATCGAGAACGCGATCTGCTCGTCGCTGATGTCGGGGTTGTCCTTTTTGATCGCCGCATTGGCGGCAGCGTTATCACCGTAGAGATAGTTGTACCAGCCCTTGGCCGAGCCATCGACGAAGCACTGAACCACCTCCGGCCGCTTGTCGATCGTGGCCTGCATGGTCTCGATCGTCGTCGCATAGGTGTCAAAGCCGTAGTCGGCGAGCAGGAACAGATTGGGCTGGAAGCCGCCTTCCTTGGCGACGGCGAAGGGCTCCGAGGTCACGTAACCCTGCTGGATCGACTTCGGATTGGCGATGAAAGGTGCGGGGTTGAACGTATAGGGTACGCGCTTGGCCGGATCGAAGCCGAATTCCGTTACCATCCATTGGAAGAAGCTCTGTGCACCTTCGTCGCCAATAATGTACTGGTCCGCGTTCTTCAAATCCTCCCATTTGTCGAGGCCCTGACCCGGGTGGCTCATGATCACCTGCGGCTCTTTCTGGAAGGAAGCGGCGACCACACGCAGCGGAATGTCCTGCTGAACCGCGTCGAAAGCCTGCAGCATGTTGCCGCCCATGTAGAAGTCGATCTTGCCGGCGAGCAGCAGCGGTCGGCCGCTGACCTGCGGACCGCCTTGCATGATCGTCACGTCGAGCCCGCAAGCGGCATAGGTGCCATCAGCGACCGCCTGATAGTAGCCGCCGTGCTCGGCCTGGGCGAGCCAGTTGGTGCCGAAGGTGACTTTTTCATTTGCTGCCGCGCTCAGCGTGCTTGCGGCAAGCAGCACGATCGCGCCCACCGAAATCTTAAGTTTTCCGTTCATCCACACCACCCTCTGTTGGCTCCGGCGCGCCACGCACCGGGCTCGACACCATCGATTCAAGAAGCAAGACACATGCCATCGCCCGGACCGCCCGCCTGCGCAACAGTGGTGCGCGAAGACCCGACGGGCCATGCTGTACCGGAGGCATCGTGCCTATTTTTTGAACGCCTGTCCACAATCGCCCTGATAGCATGCACCGCATCTTGAAGGCTCGCCTAATCCGGCTTTAGGCTGGCGGCAGACTGGAGATTTTCATGTTCAAATTCCTGACGCCGAAATCGATCAAGCCGCCCTTCGCCCGCTACAGCCATGGCGTCGAGGTGGCCCCCGGCAAGAGGCTGGTGCTGTGTTCGGGCCAGGTCGCCATCACTGCGGACGATCGGATCCCGGAAGATGTCGGCGCACAGGCCGAACTTTGTTTCGGGAATATCGCCGCGATTCTCGGCGAGGCCGGGCTTGGACTTTCCAACATCGTCCGCATCAACGCCTATGTCACCGACCGCGCCTACCTGCGGTCCTATATGGACGTCCGTGACCGCCTGTTCACCAGCCCGGCGCCGGCCTCGACGCTGATGATCGTGTCCGGTTTCGCCCGGCCGGAATTCAAGGTCGAGATCGAGATCATCGCGGCAGGGTGAAGGCTGAGAATCGACAGGCCAGTGATCTCAAGTTACACGACAAAGGCTGGTGCTGCCCCTCGTCCGCCTGGCGATCCCCTCTCCCCGTCCTTCACCGGGAGAGGGTTAGGGTGAGGGGCAGCGCGACTCGCATTCAGTCTCTTCGAGGTTCAAAATGGCCGGAACAAAAAAACGCGTGTGGTGGGGCGACTACCGGACCACCGAATACGCCACCATCGATCCGGAGGCGACGATCGCGGTTCTGCCGGTGGCGGCGATCGAACAGCACGGGCCGCATCTGCCGGTTTCGACCGACACCTCGATCATGAACGGCATGCTCGAAACGGTGATCGCTCGCCTGCCCGGCGATCTCGACATCCGCATCCTGCCGGTCCAGGCAGTGGGCAAGTCGAACGAGCACCTGCATGCACCGGGAACGCTCAGTCTGCCGGCGGCGACCTTGATCGAGGCGTGGACCGAGCTTGGCCTGTCGATTGCGCGGGCCGGGTTAAGGAAACTGATCGTCGTCAACTCGCATGGCGGCAACGAGGAGATCATGGGCATCATCACGCGCGAATTGCGCGTGCGTGCAAAGATGCTGGCGGTGAAGACGAGCTGGCAGCGCTTTGGCCGGCCGGCCGGCATGTACACCGAGCTTGAGGATCGCCAAGGCATCCATGGCGGCGATGTCGAGACCTCGCTGATGCTGCATTTCCGGCCGGATCTGGTCGACATGGCAAAGGCCGACAATTTCGTGTCCAACGTCGCCCACGCCGAAAAGGAATTCTCGCTGCTGCGCCATACGGGAACGCACGCATTCGCCTGGATCGCCACCGACCTCAACCCGAACGGCGTGGTCGGCGATGCGAGCATTGCAACGGCCGAAAAGGGCCGGCTAACCGCCAACCATCAGGCCGACGGCTTCATCAGCCTGTTGAAAGATGTGCGCAAGGCGAAGCTGGCCGACTGGCTGGCGTAGGAGGCTCTCCGCCAGCGCCGCGCCGCCCTCACCTGCCTGCCGGCGTCACTATATGGAGAGAAGATGCCGGCGGGCAGATGAGGGGCAGCGCCGACGTCGGCAATACCTGCAGCGATCGCAGCACGATTGGGCCTCGGTCGCTTGGTGGCTCAACAACCGTCCTCAAAACTAGGAATCAGCCGTCGATCTTCAACGCAAAAGGCGTGCACTCGAAGGCCTCGGCGCCGCGCCCGATCGCCTCGATTGCGCGGATCATGCGGCCGTTGCGCTCGAGCAGCGCGTCGGCAATTGCAATCAGCCGCGGATTGGGCGTCGCTGTGGGCGACAACGCACGCAGCGTCTCGGCCAATTCGACCTCGCAGCGCTCTGGCGCCAGTGCTGCTGCGATGATATAGGCCGAGGCGGTCGACCGGCTGATGCCGGCATAGCAATGCACGACCATCGGCCTTGCACGATCCCATCGGCGCGCGAAATCGAGCAGATTGCGGACATGCGCCTCGCCCGGCATGGTCATGCCCTCTTGCGCCACGGCAATGTCGTGCATGACCAGATGCAGATGGTTTTCCCGAGCGATCGAGGCCGGGCGCGTCACCTCGGTACCGGCGGCCAGCAGGGAAAGCAGCCGCTCGGCGCCGGTCTTCGCGACGGTTTCCTCGACTTTTGACAGCGAACAGACATGGATCATTGCTTGAACTCCCTAATGCATGTCGCGCAAAAGCATGCCCTCGGGCTTGAACCGAGGGTGCGCAGCGGTTTTGCGAGAACGACATGCATAAAACAAGAACTTAAAGCGTCGCATGAGTCCGTTCAAATGCGACGCGCTTTAGGCGCCATCGTCCCGTTGTTGCGCCCAGGCGGCAAGCGCCGATTCGAGTCGCTGCCATTCTTCGTCCCCGCCCGGCAGCCCGGCGCGCAGCACATGCGGCCGGTCGGAGAAATGGCGGAGCAGGATGCCGCGCTCGCCAAGCACCGAAAACAAACCGGCGGCGTCCGCCAGCCTGATATAGCGGAACAGCGTGGTGCCGCCGGCAACAGCAACGCCGAAGCGGCCGAACAGCGCATCGAGCCGAGCCGCCTCCTCTGCCAGACGGCGCCGCATCTCGGCCTGCCAGCCGCTGTCGGCAAGCGCGCGGATGCCATATTCGAGCGCCGGTCCGGCAACCGCCCACGGCCCGAATTGCGCCTGCAGCCGTTCGACCGTCAGCGCGTCGGCCAGTGCAAAGCCAAGCCGCAGGCCGGCGAGGCCAAAGAACTTGCCGAAGGAACGCAGCACGACCATGCTGCCTTGCTCGACATCGCCGGCCAGGCTCTCGCCAAGCGGGCCGACGTCCATGAACGCCTCGTCGACGACCAGCATTCCGCCTCTGGCGCGCAATCTCCCGGCAAGCCCAAGCAGCTTCTCGCGTTCGATGACGCGCCCGTCCGGATTGTTGGGATTGACGACGATGGCGAGGTCGGCTCCTGCCAGGGCCTCGAAATCGTCGACCTCCATCACCGCATGACCGACGATCGTCGCTGCCCGCTGATGTTCGGCATATGTCGGCCCAAACACCAGCGCCTTGCCGGGGCTCGCCAGCGAGGCGACGCGCGGCAACAGGATCTGCGTGCCCGGTGCCGCCGCCACATTCGCTGTCGATGGCGCGCCGTAGGCGATTGCCGCGACGTCAGTCAGATCACGAACCCGCGAAGCTTCCGGCAATCTTGACAGAGCGGTGGCGGGCAGATCGAAAAACGGGTAGGAGTGCGGATTGATACCGGTCGAGAGGTCGACAAAGGGCTGCGGCGCATTGGGAAAAAGCGCCAATGCCCGGCCAAGGCTTCCGCCGTGATCCAACACTGCCGCCGCTCCATCAAGAGACTTCATGTCGATCCTGATCGCTTTCCTGTCACTGATTGTTGAATTCGCTGTCGGCTACCCGGGCTGGCTGCTTGGCGCCATCGGCCATCCCGTCACCTGGTTCGGCAGGCTGATATCCTTTCTCGACCGCAGGCTCAACCGCGCCACTGATTCCGACGCCGTCCGTCGTCGGCGCGGCATCGATGCACTGCTGGTCATCGTGCTGGTGCCGGCCATTATCGCCTTTGCAGTGGAAACCTTGCTTTCGGGCATTCCAGCCGGACTGGTCCTCACGGCAATTCTGGCGACATCGCTGCTGTCGCAGAAGAGCCTGGCCGAGCATGTCGAGCAGGTGGCCGACGGGCTCGACAATGGCGGGCTCGACATCGGCCGTGCTGCCGTCGCACGGATCGTCGGCCGCGATCCGGAAAAGCTCGACAAAGCTGGCGTCTGCCGCGCAGCGATCGAAAGCCTGGCCGAGAATTTTTCCGACGGCGTCGTCGCGCCCGTCTTCTGGATCGGCGTCGGCGGGCTGGCCGGCGGCGTCGCCTACAAGGCCGCCAACACCGCCGATTCGATGATCGGCCACCGCACCCCGCGCCACGAGGCCTTCGGCCGGGCGGCGGCGCGTTTCGACGATCTGATCAACCTGCCGGCGTCGCGACTGACCGCACTGCTCATCGTGCTGGCCGCTTTCTTCGTCAAAGGCGCCGATGCCGGTAACGCCTGGCGCACCGTGCTGCGCGACGCGAAGAAACACCGCTCGCCCAACGCCGGCTGGCCTGAGGCCGCGATGGCCGGCGCGCTCGGGTTGGCGCTCGCCGGGCCGCGCTCCTATGACGGCGTCATGGTCGACGACGCATTCATGGGCGAAGGCGGCCACCGCGATGCCGAGAGCGTCGATATCCGACAGGCGCTGAAACTCTACCGGGTCGCCGATTTTCTGCTGATCGCGCTGTTCGGCTTGCTGTCGGTGGTCGTCATCGCTGCGTGACCCATCGGACGGGTCGGGAACTCGAGTTACCAAGTAACGCGGACTTCCCTTGCGCTTGAATCAGCCGCCTTGCCAAACCTTTTGATCGCATAGCCACCGACAGCTGCAGGAGAAGATTTCAATACTGGTTCAATCACAACAAAGAGTCGTTCAGCATCTGGCCCGTACATGTAGAGGATGCACTTGCCCTCGCCAAACTCATCGCCATCAAACTCACCGACCGAAGCATTGCCGACGACTTGCTCTAGCCGATCTTCCAGCACGAGAATGGAAGCGCGTTCTTTCGACGTTCCAATCCAAACTGCCCGTCATTCAGAAGCAGATAGACGATTACCGCTTGTTCCAATAGACAGTTCTCCTGCTGCGAAGTGATCAGAACTCAATCCCTTGCTGCGCCTTCACGCCGGCGGAAAAGTGATGCTTGGTCGCGCCCATCTCGGTGACCAGATCGGCGGCATCGACCAGCGCCGGCTTGGCGTTGCGGCCGGTGACGACGATATGCAGGTTTTCGCGCCGCCCTTTCAGCGCCGCCACCACTTTGTCGAGATCGAGATAGTCGTAGCGCAGCGCGATGTTCAACTCATCGAGCACCAGAAGGCTGATCGACGGATCGGCCATCAGCTCGAGCACCTTGGCCCAGGCAGCCTCGGCGGCGGCGATGTCGCGCTTCAGGTCCTGCGTCTCCCAGGTGAAACCCTCGCCCATCGTGTGCCAGACGACCCGGTCGCCAAAGACGGCAAAGGCGTCCTTCTCACCGGTGTGCCATTTGCCCTTGATGAACTGGACGACGCCGACGCGCCTGCCGTAGCCGAGCATCCTCAGCGCCAGCCCGAAGGCGGCAGTGGTCTTGCCCTTGCCGGGCCCGGTGTTGACGATCAGCAGCCCCTTCTCGACCGTCTTTGCCGCGACCTCTGCGTCCTGCACCGCCTTGCGCTTGGCCATCTTGGCGCGGTGGCGTTCCTCGTCCCTGTCGTCGATATCGGTCATCTCATTTCACCTTGAGCGGCAGTCCCGCCACCATCAGCAGCACTGTGCCGGCGACTGCCGCGACCTGCTGGTTGAGCCGGCCGGCCGCATCGCGAAACCGGCGAGCCAGCGGATTGTCGGGCACGATGCCCTGGCCAACCTCGTTGGAAACCACGAACCATGGCCCGCGCGGCCGCGACAGCACATCCGCCAGCCCTCGGCATTCGGCCTCAATGTCGCGTTCGGCCAGCATATGATTGGTCAGCCACAGCGTCAGGCAGTCGATCAGGACGGGCCGGCCGTCAGGCAGCGCCTCGATCGCGCCAACGAGATCGAGCGGCGCGTCGATGGTCGTCCAGCCCTCGTCGCGCCGCGACCGATGCAGCGCGATGCGTTCGCGCATCTCGTCATCATGGGCTTGCGCCGTGGCGATATAGGCCCACGGCGAAGGACAGGCCGTCACCAGTCTTTCGGCGTGCGCGCTCTTGCCGGAGCGCGCACCGCCGATGACCAGGGTCAGCTTGCCGCCGTGAGCAATGCGATCAGGCAAAGCTGTCGCGCAGGCCGGATGCGGTGCCGGTCAAGCGGCCGCGCACCACGCCGACGGCGGCGCCGAGCACCAGCCAGAACACCAGGTTGGTCAGCGTCACCGCCACCACGAACTGGTGGTGCAGGCCTTCTGGGATCGGCGATTCGAAACTGTCGGGCTGCGGCGCGCCGACGATATGCGGCGCAACGATCAACGCCACGGCAAGAAGGGCCAGCGGCAGCGATTTGCGAAAGGCGAGCAGCCCAAGACCGGCCGCTGTCGCCACCACCGTCGCCGTCCACCAGATCTGGCGCTGGGTGAGATCGGCCGCCGGCATCGCCGGCAGTTCGGGCGGCAGGCCAAGGTTCGGAGCCAGCGTGAACACCGCAAAGCCGGCTAGGCCCCAGAACAAGCCCTGACGCCAATTGCCGATGCCGCCTGCGAACTCCGAAGCGGCGACCAGGATCAGCGCAAAGCCGATGCCGGTGACGACATTGGCAACGACGTTGAAGGCGAATCGTTCAAAACCGTCGGCCGGCGCCCAGCCTTCGTCTTCCGCAGCCGGAGCGGCCGGTTCGGCGCTACTCATGGCATTGGCGTCCGTGGCGTTCGCGGCCGGCGCCGCGGCATGGTCATGCGTGTGACCACCGCCGGCCTGTTCGTAGACTTCCGCCTTGAGGATGAGCGGCACGGTGGCAAAGGCCTGCATGCAGGCGAGAACGACGCCAGCCACAAGCCCTGCGATCGCCGCGATGAACACGACGTTGCGAAACAGTGTCATGATGTCAGCCCCTCGTCAGTGGCAGGGAAACGCCATCGAATGGCGATAGTCGTGGGCGGCATTGTGGACCGCATCGATATGCGAGAAGCCGACAAAGCCCATGACGAAAATGCCGAGAAATGCAACAAGCGCCAGCTGCACGAAGCGCGACTGCGAGGAGACGGAAGCGCCGAGCGAGACGGAAGCGGTATTCATGTCTTGTCCTTTCGCCCTCCACCCGAGGGCATAGAAGTCAGTTCTCCTGTCGCCGGCAGGTCTCCTGGCTCGCGGATCAGCGCCCTTCCCCACCTTCCCGAAGAAACTCTTCAGTGGCACATGGAGAGGACTACCGCACACAGTTGCGGGGGCAGCCACGGCATTGGGCGAATTTTGCCCTTACCGCATTCCCTCTTGGCTCCAAACGGAACCGACGACGGCCGCGACTATAGGCAGAATCGCCGCGCCCGGCAAACCAAATTCCGCCACCGGCCAGCGCGAATGCGCCGTCTCGGGAACCAGCCGGCCGGCGCCACGAGGCCGGTGTGCTGATGCCCGAGGAACACTGCATCGCTTCTAATGGGTGCGCCAGCGGCATACGGCGCTTTCACCGACCCCTGAGCATCAACGGGATTTGGCCCTGTCTTCTTTTGTCCGGGGCAACCATGATAGTCGTCTTGCAGTGCTGAATCAGATTGCGAAACCATGAGCATTTCTACGCCGACCGTTCAGGACCGATCCAAGCGCATCATCGCCATCGACGTCGCCCGCGGCGTCGCTTTGCTTGCCATGGCGAGTTACCATTTCACCTGGGATCTCGAATTCTTTGGCTACACCGATCCCGGCCTGACCGCCTTCGGCTGGTGGAAATTCTACGCGCGCTGCATCGCTTCGACCTTCCTGTTCCTGGTCGGCGTCAGCCTGTTCCTCGCCCATGGCAAACTGATCCGCTGGAACGGCTTCTGGAAACGCTTCGCCATGGTCGCCGGGGCGGCGCTCGCCATTTCGGCCGCCACAAGTCTTGCCACCCCCGACAGTTTCATCTTCTTCGGCATCCTGCACGAGATCGCGCTGGCCAGCCTGCTCGGCCTGGCGTTCCTTCGGCTGCCGGCGCTGCTGACGCTTGCTGTCGCAGCTTTCGTCATCACAGCGCCGCTCTACCTCAGGTCCGAGATCTTCGACCATCCGGCCCTGTGGTGGGTCGGCCTGTCGGCAACCAATCCGCGCTCCAACGATTATGTCCCGCTGTTTCCATGGTTCGGCGCTGTGCTTGTGGGTATCGCGGCGGCAAAACTCGCCTCCGCTTCCGGCGTGCTGACGCGGCTGGCGAGCCTGACGCCCGGCCGCTGGACCGACCCGCTGGTCTTTATCGGCCGGCACAGCCTCGCCTTTTATCTGATCCACCAGCCGGTGCTGATCGGCTCTATCTGGCTGTTTTCGCAAGTGGTGCCGGCACCGGTCGAGACCAGGCAGGTCACCTTCCTGAAAGAATGCCAGACTTCGTGCGAGCAATCACGCGACACGGACTTCTGCTCCAGCTATTGTGTGTGCATGCTCGATACGCTCGAGGGCGAGGCTACGCTTGATCGGCTCTACCGCAACGACCAGGCTGCGGAATGGAAGGCACATCTCGACGAGCTCGCCGGCGCCTGCACTGCCAAAGCAGACAGCACTTTGATGGAGGGAGGAGCACAATGACCGACCATCAACAGAAATCTGGGCAACCGAAACCGGGGCAGCCGAAACCGGGGTTTATACCGTGGCCGCCGCTGATCTATGTCGCGGCCATCGCCGTCAGCATCGCGCTTGGCTTGCTTTATCCGCTGCCATGGATCGGGGGCCTTCTGGGCGATATCCTGTTCGCGGCCGGCTGGGTGGCATTGTTCGGCGTCGTCGCGCTCTGGTTCACGGCAATCCGCACCATGATCCGGGCAAAGACGACGCTCCACCCAAACGCCGTGCCCGATCACCTGGTCACATCAGGCCCCTTCGCCGTCAGCCGCAACCCGATATATCTGGCCAACACGCTGCTGATGATCGGCGTCGCCCTTATCTCGGGGATCGTATGGTTTCTGCCGCTGGCGATCATCGCCGCCTTCGCAACGCAGAAGATGGCGATCGAGGGCGAGGAAAGAGTTCTGACGGCGAAATTCGGCAAGAAATACCGGGATTACGCGAAAAAGGTGCGGCGCTGGATTTGAGGCGTGCGGCAAGGTCTTTTCAAGAATTCGCTCTGGCAGAAAACCACGCTAGCTGGCCGCCAGAGTAGAATTATCAAAAAGGCCGCTCAGGTGTTGACGCCGAGCTCCACCAGCCGCTCGACGCAGGATTCCTCGGCCTGGTCGAGCTCGGCCAGGGTCTCTTCGAGGTCGCGGCGCTTCTGGCGCAGATCCTCGCGCTTTTCCTCGATGCGCTTGATCATCAGGTTGAGTTGACCGACCTCCCCGGGCGGCTCCTTGTACATCTGGATGATTTCGCGGATTTCGTTGATCGAAAAGCCGAGCCTTTTGCCGCGCATGATCTGGCGGATGAGATGCCGGTCCGACGGGCGAAACAGCCGCGTGCGGCCGCGCCGTACCGGCTGCACCAGCCCTTCGTCCTCGTAGAAGCGCAGCGTCCGCGTCGAAACATCGAATTCGCGGGTCAGTTCGGTGATCGAATAATATTCCCGCATCATCACTCCAAATGCCCGGCCACGCTGGGAGTTCCAACCATGAGGCCTCGCTATCGTCCAGAATGTCAGAATCGGCCGATAGGCAGTACGAAAATCTCGCATGGCATTTACGTAAAAGTCAATTGAGAGGGCGTCGCTAGCGCACGCCGAACCACCATGTGGCGAGGCCGAGAAAGGCAAAGAAGCCGACGACGTCGGTGACCGTCGTGACGAAAACCGCCGAAGCCACGGCCGGGTCGATCTTCAACCGGTGGAGCAGCAGCGGGATCAGGATGCCGGCAAGTGCGGCCACGAACATGTTGATGATCATCGCCGCTGCGATGATGCCGCCCAGATTGGGATCGCGGAACCAGGCCGCCGCGACGATGCCGATCAGGATGGCGAAGATGATGCCGTTGATGGAGCCCACCCCCATCTCGCGGCGAATGATGCGGCCGGCATTGTAGATGTCGAGGTCCCTCGTCGCCAGCGCCCGCACCGTGACCGTCATGGTCTGCGAGCCGGCATTGCCGCCCATGCCCGCCACGATCGGCATCAGCACCGCCAGCGCCACGATGTGCTCGATCGTGCGGTCGAACAGTCCGATCACCGAAGCCGCCAGGAACGCCGTCAAAAGATTGACGAGCAGCCACGGAACGCGCGAGCGCGAGGTCGAAAGGATGCTGTCGGACAGTTCTTCGTCGCCGACACCACCCATGCGCAGCAGATCCTCCTCGGCCTCCTGCTGAATGACGTCGACCACGTCGTCGATGGTCAGCACGCCGACCAGCCGCTCGTTCTCGTCGACGACGGCGGCGGAGAGAAGGTCGTATTGTTCGAATTCGCGCGCCGCCTCTTCCTGGTCCATCGTGGCCGGAATGGCGTGCCTGGTCTCATGCATGACCTCTTCGACCTTGATCGAACGCTTGGTGCGCAGGATCTGGTCGAGATCGATGGCGCCGAGCAGCTTGAAGCTCGGATCGATGACGAAAATCTGGCTGAAGCGGTCGGGAAGGTTGTTGTCCTCGCGCATATAGTCGATGGTCTGGCCGATCGTCCAGAACGGCGGCACCGCGACGAACTCCGTCTGCATGCGGCGGCCGGCGGTCTCTTCGGGATAGTCAAGCGAGCGGCGCAGCCTGATCCGCTCGGTGAACGGCAGTTGCGACAGGATCTCGTCCTGATCTTCCTTTTCGAGATCCTCGAGAATGTAGACCGCGTCGTCGGAATCGAGGTCCTGCACCCCCTGGGCAATCTGCGCGTTGGGCAGGCTGTCGACGATGTCGCGGCGGATCGCCTCGTCGACCTCGGTCAGCGCGGAGAAATCGAAATCGGCGCCCAGCAATTCGACCAGCGCGCGGCGCTGTTCGGGATGAAGCGCCTCGAGCAGATCGCCGAGTTCCGATTGGTGCAGGTCGTCGACTTCACGCTTCAGCGTCAGCGTGTCGCGATCGGCGATCGCGGCGCCGATCTGGGCCAAGAACGACGACAGAATGGCGCCGTCCTCGCCATAAATGTCGGCATGGCTGCCGTCAGCGGCCCTGGCGCCGGTCCTCTGTTCGTCCTGGCCTTCCACCAGCGCCTCCCGCCATCAGAATTCCGGAAAAGGTGCCTGTCACGTCTAGAACATCGAGCCCAAAAGTGGAAACCGGTTTTGGGAAAATCCGATGCTCAAGCACAAAGATAGTGCGGCGGCACGATTCGACCTGAGAGTCCGCCTCTATGGCGCAACGCGTGGGGATATCAAAGGAAATACGCCCTTGCCCGCCGTGGAGCGAAGGCTGGTGCAACCGGATCGCGGGACAGACGTTGATGCCGCACTCTGCCCTCTCCTCAAGCACACGAAGGCTCAGCCCATGAGGCCAGAGACCAACGGGCGCAAGGGATGACAGACTGATCGAAATGGCAGCCGTTGGACACCGTAAATCCTCGAAGAGCCGTCGAACGTCGATTCCAGGCAACTCGGTGACCGAAATATGCGACAGCGCCGGTTTGCCTTACCATCACGTCAATTGCGTTGACCTGAGCGCGTGCTCGGAATTTGCGGATGGGGAATGGAATCCTTATAGTTGTGAATTGGCGCACGCTTTCGACTGCGGGCGTGCAGAATCGTAGAGAAGGATACAGATGCCGGACGTCAACTCGGATGCGGCGATACCTCGAATTGCACTCATTTCAACCCACGGCTATGTAGCTGCCAACCCACCACTCGGCGCGGCCGATACCGGCGGACAGGTGGTCTACGTCCTGGAGCTTGCCAAAAAGCTGGCCCAGTTGGGTTATGCCGTCGATATCTGGACGCGGCGATTTGAAGACCAGCCTCCTGTCGATGAGGTGGCAGACGGGGTTCGTGTCTTGCGTGTCGGCTGTGGCGGACCCGATTTTATTCCGAAGGAATACCTCCACCGCCACCTTCTGGAATGGTGTGAAAACGCGCTGCGCCTGATTCGCAGGGAAAATCTCTCCTATGACTTCATCAACAGTCACTACTGGGATGCGGGCGTGGCGGGGCAGCGACTGTCGGAAGCGCTCACTATCCCGCACATCCATACGCCGCATTCGCTCGGCATATGGAAGCAGCGCCAGATGAGGACGGATTACCCCGACAAGGCCGATACATTCGAGGCCGAGTTCAATTTCACCGAGCGCATAAAGCACGAGACGATCATCTATCGAAGCTGCGCCATGGTGATCGCAACAACGCCGCCGCAGGTGGATATGCTGGTCGAAGATTACAGTCTCGAGCGCGACCGCGTGCACATGATCCCGCCCGGTTACGACGACAACCGGTTCTTCCCCGTCAGCGAGGCGTCTCGCCGGTTGATCCGCCATCGGCTCGGCTTCGAGGGGCGAACGATCCTGGCGCTCGGCCGGCTCGCCACCAACAAGGGCTACGACCTGCTGATCGATGCGTTTTCCGTTGTCGCGCCGCGTGTGCCGGATGCGGTCCTGAGGCTCGCTGTCGGCGGCGAGAACATGGACGAGCAGGAGCAGAAGATCCTGAAACAGCTTAGGGAACAGGTTGAGCAGCTAGGCTTGCGGGATCGTGTCGTCTTCTCAGGCTATGTTGCCGACGAGGATCTGGCCGACACTTATCGGGCGGCGGACATGTTCGTCCTGTCGAGCCGCTACGAGCCGTTCGGCATGACCGCGATCGAGGCAATGGCCTGCGGAACGCCGACCGTGGTTACGATTCATGGCGGTCTCTATCGCGGGATCAGCTATGGCCGGCACGCGCTGTTCGGTGATCCGTTCGACAAGGAAGATCTCGGCATCACCATCGTGAAGCCTATGAAGCACCCACGCCTCTATGGCCGACTGGGCCGCATGGGTGCGCACAAGGCGCGCAGCCTGTTCACCTGGACAGGTATCGCGCAGCAGCTTGTCAGCCTTGTCGAGGGACGTCCGGTGCTGAAGGCGGTCGACGACCATGATTGGGACGAGCCGTGGAACGACGGCGATTGAAACCGATCGCGCTTCTATCGAGTGACCTCGACGGGACCCTGGCAGGCGACTCGCCGGCGACGTCACGCTTTCGTTCCAAATGGGAAGCGCTCGACCCCGAACACCGGCCGGTTCTCGTCTACAACAGCGGTCGTCTGGCCGACGACATTTTGAACTTTGTCGACGAAGTCGGCCTGCCAGCGCCGGACTACGTGATCGGGGGTGTCGGCACGATGCTCGCCGCTCCGCGGCACACCTCGCGCCTCGCACATTTTACTGATTTGAGCCACTTTACCCAGAGGTTTTCGGAAGGCTGGTCTCTTGAAAAGGTCGATGCGGTGCTCGGACCGCTCGAAGACACCGTCCGCCAACCCGACGGCTATCAACACGCCTTCAAATCGAGTTGGTACCTGCACGACGCAAGTCCGGAAGCCCTTGCCAGCATCGAGCGCGCTCTGGCCGAGGCCGGCCTGTCAGTGACGATGATTTATTCGAGTGGACGCGATCTCGACATCCTGCCGCGTTCAGCAGACAAGGGGCAGGCGCTGGCCTGGCTCTGCAATGAACTCGGCATCGGTCTGGATGAGGTGGTGGTCGCCGGCGATACCAACAACGATCGCAGTATGTTCGACCTGCCGGGTGCGCGTGGGATCGTCGTTGCCAATGCCCTTCCCGAACTGCTTGACATGGCGCGGGACAACCCGCTGATTTACAGCGCGAAGAAACAGTTCGCCCTTGGCGTCGTCGAAGGCCTCGCTCATTGGTCGGTGTTTGCGGACACTCAATCCTGAGCCGGAAATATTGATCTCCTTGTCACGGTTTGAGCGCCCAAACCGTCGCGTGTAGAATGGCACCCGTTTCAGCGATGAGACGTGCCGATTGTATAGGCTCAAAACCGCTGATCCGCTTCGTGCCGGCCCAACGGCCTTGATCCGCGAAAACCTCGATCGATCCATAGTCGAGGAATATCCGCAGCCGTTTTGGACGGGCTCCCTTGGCGATGTAGTGCGGAGATTCCGCTGCGCCGCCGTCTTCATGACAAATGGCAAGTCCCTCGTCGTCAACCACAACTTCAAGCCGGACAGTTGGATGTTGGAGCTTCAGGCGGAAATGGGCACCCGGCCTTTCCAACTCGAACAGAATTTCGATGGCGCCATTGATAAAGCTTACCTGTTCTCCGGCTGCGAGGCGTGTCCGGTCTAGAATATGGCTCCGCAGGCTCTCGGCTGCTCCGATGGGCGGGGTATGCAACTCGCCTGCAGACAGATGAATGCTGCGAGGCAACGTCATGGCAGTGGGGAAATCGATCGCCGGTCCGGTATCGGCCCAGTTGGCAAGCCATCCTATACCGACAATGGCATCACCGTCGACGAAGGCCTGGAAGGCGTAGTTATCTGTCCCGAAGTCCAGTTCCTGTTCGAATTCCTTGGCAAAGGTCTGACCATCGAACCAGCCGACAATAGCCATTGTCAGGTTCTTGCGCCGGGTGGACTGGTCCTCACTGTTCATCAGCCCGAGAATTAGAACCCAGCGCGTCGCGGGATCGGTCGCAGGCCCGTCGAGCGGCAGCAGACAGGGACATTCGATCGCCGTCGTCCGATAGTGTTTCTCGACCAGAAGCTTGCCGATATATGTCCAGCCGGTGGCGGCCGTATGGTCATGGGTTTCGTAGAGCAGGACAACGCCACCCTCATCGCTCTGGCTGCCCAGCAGCATTTTCCAACGGCCATCCGGTCCCTTGAAGACGTACGGGTCGCGAAAATCGGTGGTCAATCCCTCGTCAAGCGGGCGGTAGGGCAGGATGACGTCGGCATTTCCCGCCGTGATGAGGTCGCTGGAAGTGGCAGTGAGCTGGATTTGCTGTTCCGGGCTACGGTCCTGTACCTGCTCGGTGAAAAAGACGCGAATGCCCGGGCCATCGGCAAGCGGGACGGCTGAGCCGGAATATGCACCGCCCCGTTTGTCGGGCCTTGCGGTAAGATCTTCCGACGGGAACAGGAAGATGGGCATGTGACGCCACCGCAAATAGTCGGAAGAGACGGCGTGGCCCCAATGCATCGTATTCCACCGAAGTCCATGTGAATAATGCTGGTAAAAGAGATGTGGGCGACCTCCAAACCGACCGAATCCGTTTGGATCGTTCATCCAGCCGAACGGCGGACGAAAATGATAACTGTCAGGGATGTTCGGCGGCGCATTTCCGGGATTGGTGTGGAGAACTGTAATGCCTGTCTCCAGCACGTCGGCCAATGCGAACCAGTAGGCAACCGATACCGATGTTTGACCCGTGTCGTAGTCCAGTTCGACACTGCCGCCGCCGAAGACGTGAAAAATTCTGAATTCATACTCTTCGGCGTTCGTAACGCTCACCTCGCCGAACTTGCCACGGACAGTGGAAAAAGACAGCGAGCCCGGAACGTCCGGCTTGGTCGCCTTGAGCCAGATATGGAACGTGGCGTTGACTGGCAGGTCGGCATGCAGGCTTCGAATGGTGTCTCGTCCCGCAATCATCACCTGGCTGTCACTCATAAAGATGGCTCCGTTCCGTGCGGCTTTCCCGGACAGATCGAGTATCAGCCGGGTTCTCGACCTGGTGTTGCAGAAGGTTAAGGCTGGATTTTGACTTTGGCAAAGTCATTCCCCGGAGCGACATTTTCTTGACGTCAATCGCTGCGCGGATCTCGCGGCCGAATAAGGATGATAGCCCGGAGAACATGATTGCATTGTCCGACAGCGCAAGACTTCTCTTTTCCGCGAGTTTCGACCTCGCGGATTTGTCGTCCTTATGCAAAGGGCGACGCCCAGTTAACCAGCGCTGTTGCCCCTGGCTGACATTGCCAGGCGTGGCACCTAACCTTCTATGGGTTGGTGTATCGCAAACTGTGTCTCGATCTGCGCTGGCTGGCGTCCGGTCACCCACCAGATCACCGACACCACGATAATGGAGACGTAGCCGTCAACTGCGTAGTGCCATCCGGTATATACCGAACCGTACATTATCAGGGCTGCGAAGGTCCAACCGAGAACACCGAGCCAGAGATTGAGAGAAGAAAGCAGATAGGCATTCAGTGTGGCAAAGGCGACGTGCATACTCGGCATGGCCGAGATGCCTCCGCCAAGGTCTGGCCGGCCGCTCTGGTAAGCCGTCAGAAGATATGCAGCGGGCTCCCGCACCATGTGGCTATAGTCGAGACCGTCCATGGCGGCGTTGAGTCCGCTGAAGCGGTCCTCGCCAACAAACTGGTGGTAGTAGATCGGCCCGACCGATGCCAGCGCCAGGGCCAGGACAGTGCCGAGGATGGATAACGTCAGCGCGGCTGCCCAGAGGTAGCGGACGCGGCCAATCTTGTCCGACCAGAGAGACACGAAAAGCATGGTGCCGAACCACTGGAAAAACCAAATGACCTCATAGCTGTTGAAGACGACGATCGACCAAATGTTGCTGTCGAGCTTGTGCGTGAGTTCCCACGGCGCTGCCCCGTGCAACCATTCATCCAGATCGGCTAACCAGTTGTCCGCATAGAATGGAACGACGGACGGGATGGCCATCTTGTAGGTAGAGAACGCGGTCAAGCTGGCGAAGAAGAACAGCAGCACCAGCAAACAGCCACGCCAGCGTGCTCGGACCAAATCTACGGCGTAGCGAGTTGGTTTTCCTCGACCATAAATAAGCGCAGCGGAACAGACACCAGCAACAAACAAGATCGGAATACCGGCGGCGAACTTCTGAGAATAAACCAGCGTTAGGTGGAAGAAAGACTGTGGACTTATCGCAGACGCGCACATCACGTAGATTGCTAGAAAGAACGCAAGGCGCAATGACCATTTTGTCGATGGACTGTAGTCCCCCGCCTCCGCAATTAAGAGCATACTAATTTACCAAGGTTCAAATGCCGAGATCGGTAGCATTATGAATATGATAGCAAAGCAAGCTTACCATGCGGTTACTTCAATGCCTGGCTGTCACTCAAAAGATGGCTCCGTTCCGCACTGGCACGACAACGAGCAGATCCTTGTCATGGTATCGGGCATGTGTAAGCTCACCATTGACGGCAATATCTTCGACACACATCCGGGCGACCTTCTTTTCTTTCCCGCCGGCCCGCGCCATGGCGCGATCGGCACGGGACCGGAAGGCTGCGTCCATTACGAAATCTTCGCGCCCGCCCGTCCGGACCAACTGCCGGGTTGGATCGGATCATCGGTCCTGCGCTACGACTGAAAGCTGAATTTAGGAGGATCTCATGGCCATCGGTCCTGACACCAAAGGTGTCTACACCATTGCCCCGACGCCGTTCGAAGCGGATGGCAAGATCGACTGGGAATCACTTGATTCGATGGTCGATTTCTACGAGCGCTGCGGCGTCGATGGGATGACAATCCTCGGCATCATGGGTGAGGCCCCGAAGCTCGACGCCGGCGAATCGCTCGAGATCGTCAAACGTATCGTGGCGCGCACTCAGCTGCCGGTCATCGTCGGCGTCTCTGCCCCTGGCTTCGCCGCCATGCGCAGCCTTGCGCGCGCCTCGATGGAGGTTGGCGCGCAGGGCGTGATGATTGCGCCGCCGCCGGCGCTGCGCACCGACGACCAGATCGTCACCTATTTCCGCAACGCATCCGAAGCGGTCGGCGAGGATGTTCCTTTCGCCCTGCAGGACTATCCGCTGACCCTCTCGGTCGTCATGACGCCGGCCGTCATCCGCCGCATCGTCACCGACAATCCGGCCTGCTTCATGCTCAAGCACGAGGACTGGCCGGGCCTGGAGAAGATCAGCGCGCTGCGCGGCTTCCAGAAGGACGGCTCGCTGCGGCCGCTGTCCATCCTCACCGGTAATGGCGGCCTCTTCCTCGACTTCGAGATGGAGCGCGGCGCCGACGGCGCGATGACCGGCTACGCCTTCCCCGATATGCTGGTCGACGTGGTGAAACTGTCTGCCGCCGGCGAGCGCGACAAGGCGCACGATCTTTTCGACGCCCACCTGCCCTACCTGCGCTATGAGCAGCAACCCGGCGTGGGACTTGCTGTACGCAAATATGTGATGATGAAGCGGGGTGCCATCGCGTCCGACGCCCAGCGCAAGCCGGGCAGTGCGTTGTCGGCGGCGGCCAGACAAGAGGTCGACTACCTGCTTTCGCGGCTGGAAAGCCGCATCCGCAAACAAGCCTCGAGATAATGCAACTAGCGGGCTATTCGCCGCGCAATCACATCATAGATAGCCGCGTGAGCGCTTGCGTTAAAAGCGCACTTTCCCAATGGACCGCTTCGCGGCACGGTTCGGTCTTTGAAGCAGCTGGCATTTGATGACGGGTCAAATCACGCGGTTAATGCGCGGCATTCCGCGCACAATCAGCCGCAGGTTCGCGCAGTGTTTCAGTTTGCATAAACAGCCTTGGGAAGAACTGCAGGGGAACAGAAAATTGCACATAAAAATAATAGCTTATTGGATAAAGTTGGTGCGGTCGAGAAGACTCGAACTTCCACGGGTTGCCCCACAGCGACCTCAACGCTGCGCGTCTACCAATTCCGCCACGACCGCACGTGGTAGGAGCCGGAACGAACCGGCTCGCGGCGTGTAGCAAATCGTTTCCGGCGAAACAAGGGCGCGTCGCGCAATAATTGCCCGAGATTCGGCATAACCCTCCAAACGTTGGAACGCGCTCGGAACTGGACGTTTCAACCGATTGCCGCCATATGAAGGGCGACACGAGATACACCATGACAGAACGCAGCCAGATCGCCACGTCGTTCCTGCCCCTGCCCGGTTCGGCGCCGGTCGAATGGCGAATCGAACCCGGCCTCACCGCCTATCCGGATGCGCTTGCCGCGATGGAGGCGCGTGCCGACGCGATCCGAAGCGGCGCCGCCGGCGAGATGGTCTGGCTGGTCGAGCACCCGCCGCTCTACACCGCCGGCACCAGCGCCCGCATCGAGGATCTGATCGAGCCGGACCGTTTCCCGGTGTTCGCGGCCGGGCGCGGCGGCGAATACACCTATCATGGGCCAGGCCAGCGGGTCGCTTATGTGATGCTCGACCTGAAGCGTCGGCGCGAGGATGTCCGCGCCTTCGTCGCCGCGCTTGAACAATGGATCATCGACACGCTCGCCGCCTTCAATGTGCGCGGCGAACGGCGCGAGGACCGCGTCGGCGTCTGGGTGGTGCGGCCGGATCGCCCGCCCCTGGCCGACGGATCGCTCGCCGAGGACAAGATCGCCGCCATCGGCATCAGGCTGAGGCGCTGGGTGAGCTTTCACGGTATCGCCATCAATGTCGAGCCGGATCTCGCCCACTTCAGCGGCATCGTGCCGTGCGGCGTACAGGATCACGGCATCACCAGTCTCGTCGATCTCGGTCTTCCCATAACGATGGCCGATCTCGACCTCGCGCTAAAATCCGCCTTCGAGGATGTCTTCGGACCCGCGGCACCTTTGCTTGTCGAGTTGGCCCGCAAGGCCGGCTGACAAAGCGGCGCTGAACCACCGAGCTCCGACGCAGCCCTCACCCCGTGAAGAACGGGGCGCGCTGCCTCACATCGCTCCGATCCAGATCGCCATGGAAATGAGAAACGTGCTCATGCACACCAGCGACACGACATCCTGAACAAGACCGGTCATAACTCTCTCCTGTTTTCAGTATGTTCGTATTTTGTTCTAATTTTGTTCGAATGTCAACGACCGCAATCAGAGCGTGTCGCGAATTCGGGCGCTCAGTTCGGCAGGGTTAAGGAAAGGTTGAGAACGGATTTCGCTTTTCCGCGCTGGTTGCATGTGGCGAAAAATGCAGCCAGACGGCACGCTGGCGATCAGCCCGTTAGCTGTATCGAGATTCAGGTCAGGCCGAGCCGGAGTCGAAGACGAGTGCGAAGCGACCAGACTGGGCGGGTTCCGAGAACCGGAACGGAGCGTACTGTTGGGTACGGTACCGGAAGCGCAGTAGGCCGGCTGAATATCGATGTACCTAAAGCGGAACAACCTTGCCGTCGGCGAGCGTGACTCGACGGTCCATGCGCGAGGCAAGCTCGTGATTGTGGGTGGCGATCAGCGCCGCCAGCCCCGATTGCCGGACCAGCGCTCCCAATGCCTCGAACACATAGGAGGCGGTGACCGGGTCGAGGTTGCCGGTCGGCTCGTCGGCAAGCAGCACCAGCGGCGCATTGGCGACGGCGCGCGCGATGGCGACGCGCTGCTGCTCGCCGCCGGACAGTTCGGACGGCCGGTGTTGCGCCCGCTTGCCGATCTGCATGTAGTCGAGCAGTTGCGCCGAACGCTCGGCAGCCTCCTTGCGCGTCAGCCCTTTTATCAGCTGCGGCATCATGATGTTTTCCAGCGCCGTGAACTCCGGCAGCAGGTGATGGAACTGATAGACGAAGCCGACATCGTTGCGGCGGATCGCCGTGCGCTCGTCGTCGGAAAGCCGCCCGCAGGCGCGGCCTGCCAGAATCACGTCGCCGGCGTCGGGCCGCTCCAGCAATCCGGCGGTGTGCAACAGCGTCGATTTGCCGGTACCTGAAGGCGCCACCAGCGCCACGATTTCGCCGCGCTTCAGCGAAAAATCGGCGCCGTTGAGGATGGTCAGCTTGCGCGGGCCCTGGATATAGTGCCGCTCGACGCTCTTCAGCTCGATAATGGCCTCGGCCATCATTCGTACCTCAGCGCTTCGACCGGATCGAGCCTGGCCGCGCGCCATGCCGGAAACAGCGTTGCCAGGAACGACAGCACCAGCGCCATCAGGATCACCGAGATTGTCTCGCCGGCGTCCATGCGGGCAGGCAGCTGGCTCAGGAAATAGAGCTCGGGATTGAACAGCCTCTCGCCGGCCAGCCAGGAGAAGAACTGGCGGATTCGCTCGACGTTCAGGCAGATGACAACGCCCAGCAGCACCCCTGCGATGGTGCCCACCACGCCGATCGCCGCGCCCGTCATCAGGAAGATGCGCAGGATCGCGCCGCGCGTGGCGCCCATGGTGCGCAGGATGGCGATGTCGTGGCCCTTGTCCTTCACCAGCATGATCAGGCCCGAGATGATGTTGAGCGCCGCCACCAGCACGATCAGCGTCAGGATCATGAACATGACGTTGCGCTCCACTTGCAGCGCATCGAAGAAAGTCCTGTTGCGTTCTCGCCAGTCGACCATGGTGATCGGCCGCTGCGACGCCTCCTCGACCTTCGCTTTCAGCGCATCGACATTGTCGGGATTGTCGACATAAATCTCGATCGCCTGAGCCCGGCCATCCATGTTGAAATAGAGCTGCGCTTCCGAAAACGGCATGTAGACGATGGAGCTGTCATATTCTGACATGCCGACCTCGAAGATCGCCGTGACCGGATAGCCTTTCATGCGCGGTGTCGTGCCGAGCGGCGTCACATCGCCGTCGGGCGCGATAAGCGTGATGGTGTCGCCGAGCACAAGACCGAGATTGTCGGCCATGCGGCTGCCGATGGCGACGCCCTCGCCTGTGTCGAAGCCGGCGATCGAGCCCTGCTTGATATTGCTGGCGACGATTGAAATCTTGCCCAGATCTTCGCCGCGTATGCCGCGCACCAGCGCCCCTGATCCGCCGCCGATATTGCCTTGCGCCAGGACCTGCCCGTCAATCAGCGGAATGGCGTATTGGACGCCGGGCACGCCGTTGATGCGGCCGGCAACCTGCGCATAGTCCTCCAGCGGCATGTCGAGCGGCTGCACGATCAGATGGCCGTTGACGCCGAGGATGCGCGTCAGGAGCTCGGCGCGAAACCCGTTCATGACTGCCATCACGACGATCAGCGTGGCGACGCCCAGCATGATGCCGAGGAAGGAGATCGACGCGATGACGGAGATCACCGTCTCCTTGCGGCGCGAGCGCAGATAGCGCCACGCGACCATGCGTTCGAACAAGGAAAACGGTCCGGCGGCCGGGGGTTTCGCTGCGGCTTCGCTCATCCGGCAAAACCGAAGCGTTTCTTCATGTCCACGATCGGCAGCGTCTCACGCTCGCCGGTCCTGCGATTCTTGATCTCGACCTCGCCGGCCGCCACGCCGCGTGGCCCGACGATCACCTGCCACGGGAGGCCGATCAGGTCGGCGGTGGCGAACTTGCCGCCCGGCCGCTGGTCGGTATCGTCGTAGAGCACGTCCTTGCCGACGGCGACAAACGCCGCATGGAGTTCGTCGCAGACGCGGTCGCACTCGGCGTCGCCGGCCTTCATGTTGATCAGGCCGATGTCGAAAGGCGCCACCGCCTCCGGCCAGATGATGCCGTTGTCGTCATGGCTGGCCTCGATGATCGCCGCGACCAGCCGCGTCGGACCGATGCCGTAGGACCCCCCGGAGGCAAAATGATCCTTGCCGTCGGGCCCGGTCACCTTGGCACCCATCGGCTTCGAATATTTGTCGCCGAAATGGAAGATGTGGCCGACCTCGATGCCGCGCGCCGAGACCCGGTCGCTTGTCGCAACCTTCTCCCACGCCGCCTCGTCGTGCATCTCGTCGGTCGCGGCATAGGGCGTCGTCCATGTCTTGACGATATCGCCGATCGCGGCATCGTTGGAGAAGTCGGTGTCCGCCCCCGGCACATCAAGCGCGAGATAGTCGCGATGGCAATAGACCTGGCTCTCACCGGTGTCGGCCAGAATGATGAATTCGTGGCTGAGGTCGCCGCCGATCGGCCCGGTGTCGGCACGCATCGGGATTGCCTGCAGCCCCATGCGCGTGAACGTCCTGAGATAGGACACGAACATCCTGTTATAGGCCGCCTTGGCGCCTGCAAAATCGAGATCGAAGGAATAGGCGTCCTTCATCAGGAACTCGCGCGAACGCATGACGCCGAAGCGCGGCCGCACCTCGTCGCGGAATTTCCACTGGATGTGATAGAGATTAAGCGGCAGATCCTTATAGGACTTCACATAGGCGCGGAAAATCTCGGTGACCATCTCCTCGTTGGTCGGTCCATAGAGCATGTCCCGGTCCTGCCGGTCCTTGATGCGCAGCATCTCCTTGCCGTAGTCGTCATAGCGGCCGCTTTCGCGCCACAGCTCGGCGGACTGGATGGTCGGCATCAGGATCTCGAGCGCGCCGGCGCGGTCCTGCTCCTCGCGAACGATGCGGCAGACCTTGTCCAGCACCCTTTTGCCGAGCGGCAACCAGGAAAAACTGCCTTGCCCCTGCTGGCGGATCATGCCGGCGCGCAGCATCAGCCGGTGCGAGACGATTTCAGCCTCGCGCGGATTTTCTTTGAGGATAGGCAGGAAATAGCGCGACAAACGCATGGACTGGTCCGTGAGAGAGAGGATTGCCGCACCGGAATCGGCGCAGCGCAGGCTTGCTTGCCCCGGCTTCATAGCCATTTCATGACGGAATGGAAACCCGCCCCTCGGGACGCCGCAAAGGGTCCGCAGTGCCTCATGCGCCTTGCTGGTCGTTTCGCAAGCAACGCCTGCCATACTATTGTGCACTGCAGCACGAGATTGCTTATTTCCGGGCAAAATTCTGCGTGACATTTTCATCCGCCTTGGTCTAATGTGCCCCGATAACCGAGAGGGCGGAAAGAAATCTGCCCTCCTACGCGGTCAAAGTCTTGGGAGGATGCGATCTAGGCGCGGTTACTCGCTGCCGCCGGACACCGGAAACAGATCGGACGCGTTTAAATTGCAAGGCCTCGTGCCTTGCATTTTTTTTGTGCAATCATTTTGTTAGCACGACGTATTGCCAAATCGCTTTACCCAGACATGTCGCTCGAAGGTGCGCGGCCGCTTTTGAGATAACGCCATGCATAAAACAGGAAATTGACGCGCGTAAATCCAAATCCCTTGCGGTGCGCGGCGCTCTCGCGGCAGCTGACAATCCGGAAGCCGGGCTTTGTTTTGCCCCATCGGCGCTCGCGTTTAGAGCGACGAATAGTGCGTTGCCGGCTATGCTAACGCTTAGGGCTCTGGCTGAAATCCGGCATGATGTGCGGGATGTCGTCGATGCCGAGGCCGAGCCCCCTCGTAATGCCATAGAAGACGCCAAGAACAACCATCGTGACGATCGTCGTCCGCAGCACGGCGCGCAGCATATGCGGTCCGCGCGGCGCGCTGGGTACCGTGCCCAGCGTCACGTCCTCATCCTCGTCCTGCGTCCTCAGACTAAACGGCAGGATGGCGAACAGCACTACCCACCATGTGATGAAGAACAGGGCGAGAAACGAAACCCAGCTCATGCTTGCTCCAGTTCGACCAGCGTGCCGAAGAAATCCTTGGGATGCAGGAACAGCACCGGCTTGCCATGCGCGCCGATCTTCGGGTCGGCGTCGCCAAGGACGCGGGCGCCGCTGGCTTTGAGGTGATCACGCGCGGCAAGAATGTCGTCGACCTCGTAGCACACATGATGCATGCCGCCCGAGGGGTTCTTCTCGAGGAATGCCGCGATCGGCGAATCCTCGCCGAGCGGCTCCAGCAATTCGATCTTGGTGTTGCCGACATCGACGAACACCACCGTCACGCCATGCTCCGGCAGCGCCTGCGGCGCGCTCACCCGAGCGCCAAGCGTATCGCGATAGGCCGCTGTCGCCGCGGCCAGATCCGGCACGGCAAGCGCGACATGGTTCAGGCGTCCAAGCATAGGTTTTCCTTAGGGCAGTAAGGCAATAGCGCAGTTTAGGAGTAGGGAAAAACTACTTTCTCCCCCTACTGCCGCACTGCCCTACTCCCCTATTCCATTACCTTGTGACGAATACTGTCACCAGCGGCTTCTTGCCCCAGGCTTCATTGGCGGCGCCGCGGACGGCGCGGCGCACTGCCTCTTGCACGAGGTCGAGATCTCTTCGGCGCTGACGGGGGATGGAGTCCACGGCGCCGATTGCCGCATCGATCATCAGGTCTTCCAGGCTCTCGCCGCGGGCGTCGGCCTCGGCGACGCCGATGGCGACCAGATCGGGATCGCCGGCGAGCTCATACTTGTCGTCGAGCACGACATTGACCGCGACATGGCCGGCAAAGGACAGCTTGCGCCGGTCGCGAATGCCCATCGCCTGGTCGGTGCCGATCAGCCTGCCGTCCTTGTAGATGCGGCCGAACGGCACCTGGTCGATGATCGTCGCCGCACCGGGATAGAGCCGCAGCATGTCGCCGTCGCGGACCTGCGCCACCTGGCCGATGCCGGACACCGACATCAGCGATCCCTGCGCCACCAGATGCGCCGCCTCGCCATGCACCGGCACGCCGATCTGCGGGCGCACCCATTGATACATCTTGCGCAATTCGATGCGGCGCGGATGTCCGGAGACATGCACCAGCGCATCGCCGTCCTCGATGATCTTGATGCCGAGATCGATCAGCCGGTTCTTGATCTCGAGGATACCCTTCTCGTTGCCGGGAATGGTGCGCGAGGAAAACACCACCGTGTCGCCTGCTGTCAGCGACACCGATTTCATCTCCTCGCGCGACAGTTTTGCCAATGCCGCAAGCGGCTCGCCCTGGCTGCCGGTGCAGATGATGACGAGGTTTTCGCGCGGGATGAACCCAAAATCCTCCTCGGCGATGAATTCGGGCAGCCCGTCCATATAGCCGAGCTCGCCCGCAACATCGATGACGCGCTTCAGCGAGCGGCCGAGCACCAGGCACTGGCGGCCGGCGTCGCGTGCCGCCTTGGCAATGGAGACGATGCGCCCGACATTGGAGGAAAAAGTGGTGACCGCGACACGGCCCTTGGCGCTCTGGATGACGCCCTTGAGGCCCTCGCCCACCGCCACTTCCGACGGCGATTCCCCTTCCCGCAGCGCATTTGTGGAATCGCAAATCAGCGCCAGCACGCCGTTGTCGCCATAGGCGCGGAAGCGGGCCTCGTCGGTCATCGGCCCGATCGTCGGCGCCGGATCGATCTTCCAGTCGCCGGTGTGGATGACGGTGCCGGCCGGCGAGGTGATCGCCAGCGACATCGGTTCGGGGATCGAATGCGCGACCGGGATGGCCTCGATCTCGAACGGGCCGACGCTGAATGTTTCGCCGGCGCGGTAGATCGTCACCGGGATTTTCGGTGCACCTTGCTCGCCCTGCCGCTTGGCTTCCAGCAATCCGGCGCCGAACGGCGTCATCCAGACCGGCGCCTTGAGCTTCGGCCATGTGTCGAGCAGCGCGCCGTAATGGTCCTCATGCGCGTGCGTGATGACGATGCCGCGCAGGTTGGCGATGTTCTCCTCGATGAAGCGCGTGTCGGGCAGCACCAGGTCGACGCCGGGCAGGCTGGCATCGGGGAAGGTCACGCCGACATCGACGACGATCCATTCGCGCGCATTGGCCGGGCCGTAGCCATAAAGGGCGAAGTTCATGCCGATCTCGCCGACGCCTCCGAGCGGCACGAAGACGAGTTCGGCGTTTTCCGCTGTCGCCATGATCTTTCCTTTCCTGGCCGGTCAAGCCAAGCCCTTCCAAACGGGGCCCGTCAAACCTGACCCGTCAAAACTGGGCCGACGCGACTGCACCGAAATGCACATCGCCGGCGGCGATCGTCAGAACCGAACCCTCATCGTCGCGGATCACGAAACGGCAGTCCTCGTCAATGGTCTCGAACGTGCCGCGCACCACATTACCGTCAATTCTGACAGCAACCTGCCCGCCAAGCCCTGCCGCGCGCGCCAGCCAGCGCCGCCTGACGGCGGAAAGCCCGCGCCCATCATTCCACAGCCGCGCATTCTCGCTCCAGGCATCCGACAGCGCCAAAAACAACGTCTCGGCATCGCAAGCAGCGCCCAGCGCGCTGAGCGATGTCGCCGGATAAGGCAAATCTTTGGGATAAGCCACAACATTGACACCGATGCCCACAGCCACCGCGAAGCGATCGCCTTCGAGTATCGCCGATTCCAGCAGGATGCCGGCAAGCTTGGCGCCGGAGGCGAGCACATCGTTTGGCCATTTCAGCTCGAAACGGTTTCTTCCATCGCTGCCGCCGTCGAGGCCGATTGCGATCCGGCCCTTCGGCACGACGGCGTCGAGCGCATCGGCCAGCGCCAGGCCGGCGACGAAGCCGAGCGTCGCGGCCAGGCGAAGTTCGGCATTGGTGACCACCAGCAGCGTCGCCGCCAAATTGCCCTCGGGCGTCGCCCAGACCCGGCCTCGCCGGCCACGCCCGCTTTCCTGTTTTTTTGAAACGACCCAGAGCTTGCCCGGATCCCCCGCCCGCGCATGGTCCAGCGCCAGCGCATTGGTGGAGCCGACCGTGTCATGTGCCTCGAGCCGGAACCCTTCCGAGGCCGCTGTTGGAGCCAGCCGAAATGCCATCCCGTCAGAAAAATGTCTTGGCGGCGGCTTCGGCATAGGTACCGATCGGCCCGCCGATCAGCACGTAGAACAGCACGAAGGCGCCGCAGACGCCGAGCACGACGCGAAGCTCGGTCGCCATCGGCACGAAGCCGCCGACCGGTTCGTCAAACCACATGATCTTGATGATGCGCAGATAATAATAGGCGCCCACCACCGAGGCCAGCACGCCGATGATCGCCAGCGCGTAGAGGTTGGCGTTGATGGCGGCGAGGAACACGTACCACTTCCCCCAGAAGCCGGCCAGCGGCGGGATGCCGGCCAGCGAGAACATCAGGATGGTGAGGATCGTCGCCATGATCGGATTGGTCGACGACAGGCCGGCGAGATCGCTGATCTGCTCGACATTGCCTTCCTTGCGCCGCATGGCGAGGATGAAGGCGAAGGTGCCGAGCGTCATCACCAGATAGATCAGCATGTAGATAGCGACGCCGCGCACGCCGGCCTGGCTGTTGGCGGCGAGGCCGACCAGCGCGTAGCCCATATGGCCGATGGAGGAATAGGCCATCAGCCGCTTGATATTGGTCTGACCGATAGCCGCGAAGGCTCCGAGCACCATCGAGGCGATCGAGATGAAGACGATGATCTGCTGCCAGTCGGCGGCGATCGGCTTGAACGCGCCCATGGTGACGCGCACGATCAGCGCCATCGCCGCCATCTTCGGCGCCGCGGCGAGGAAGGCCGTCACCGGCGTCGGCGCGCCTTCATAGACGTCGGGCGTCCACATGTGGAACGGCACCGCCGATATCTTGAAGGCGAGGCCGGCCAGCACGAAGACCAGGCCGAAGACGAGGCCAAGCTGCCGCTCGCCGCCGCCCAGCGCCGTGGCGATTTCCTGGAACCCGGTGTTGCCGGTGTAGCCGTAGACGAGGCTGATGCCGTAAAGCAGCATGCCCGACGACAGCGCGCCGAGGACGAAATATTTCAACCCCGCCTCGGTCGAACGCAGATTGTCCCGGTTGATCGCCGCCAGCACGTAGATCGCCAGCGACTGCAATTCGAGGCCGAGATAAAGCCCGATCATGCCGTTGGCCGAGATCATCAGCATCATGCCGAGCGTGCACAGCAGGATCAGCACCGGATATTCGAACTTGTCGAAATGCTCTGCCTTGGCGAAGCGCATCGACATGACCAGCGTCACCGCCGACCCGATCAGCGCCAGCACCTTCATGAAGCGGGCGAAGGGATCCTGGACGAAGGCTTCGCCGTAAGCGTTGCCCTGCGCGGTGGAAAAGATCATCCAGACGCCTGATATCACCAGGACGGCGACGGCAAGGCCGCTCACCGTGGTGGTTGTGTTGGCGCGCGAATAGGCGCCGAGCATCAGCAGCGCCAGAGCGCCGATGGCGAGGATCAGCTCTGGTGTCGACAGCGACAGGCTGGAGAGAAGGTCCGGCGTCATGGTTCGCAAACCTCTCAGTCAGTTCGCCGCCGCGGTCTGCGCGGTGTCGATGGATGCGGTGACATTGGTGACGAGCGCCTTGACCGATTCGGCCGTCGCGTCGAAGACCGGCGCCGGGTAGACGCCGAAGAAGATGACCAGCGCGGCCAGCGGATAGATGATCACCTTCTCGCGCGTCGACAGGTCGAGCAGGCCTTTCAGGCTGTCCTTGGTCAGCGCGCCGAAGATCACCCGGCGATAGAGCCAGAGCGCATAGGCCGCCGACAGGATGACGCCGGTGGCGGCGAAGAACGCCACCCAGGTGTTGACCCGGAACACGCCGAGCATGGTCAGGAACTCGCCGACGAAGCCGCTGGTGCCGGGCAGGCCGACATTGGCCATGGTGAAGATCATGAACACGGTGGCGTATTTCGGCATGTTGTTGACCAGCCCGCCATAGGCGTCGATGTCGCGCGTGTGCATGCGGTCGTAGATGACGCCGACGCAGAGGAACAGCGCACCGGAGACGAGGCCGTGCGACAGCATCTGGAAGATCGCCCCCTGGACGCCTTCCTGGTTCATCGCGAAGATGCCCATGGTGACGAAGCCCATATGGGCGACCGACGAATAGGCGATCAGCTTTTTCATGTCCTCCTGCATCAGCGCCACCAGCGAGGTGTAGATGATAGCGACGACGGACAGCGCGAAGACCAGCGGCGCGAACATCTCCGAGGCGATCGGAAACATCGGCAGCGAGAAGCGCAGGAAGCCGTATCCGCCCATCTTGAGCAGGATGGCGGCCAGGATCACCGAACCGGCCGTCGGCGCCTCGACATGGGCGTCCGGCAGCCAAGTGTGCACCGGCCACATCGGCAGTTTCACGGCAAAGGAGGCAAAGAAGGCGAGCCATAGCCAGGTCTGCATGGTGGCCGGGAAGTTGTGCGTCAGGAGCGTCGGAATGTCGGTGGTGCCGGACTGGAAGAACATCGCCATGATGGCGAGCAGCATCAGCACCGAGCCGGCCAGTGTGTAGAGGAAGAACTTGAACGAGGCGTAGACGCGCCGCTTGCCACCCCACACGCCGATGATGATGAACATCGGGATCAGCCCGGCTTCGAAGAAGACGTAGAACAAAACGATGTCGAGTGCGCAGAACACGCCGATCATCAGCGTCTCCAGCAAGAGGAAGGCGATCATGTAGGCCTTGACGCGCGTCTCGATCGATTCCCACGAAGCCAGGATGCAGAGTGGCATCAGGAAGGTGGTCAGGATGACGAACAGCATGGAGATGCCGTCGACGCCCATATGGTAGGAGATGCCGGAATCGAGCCAGGCAAACTTCTCGACGAACTGGAAGCCAGGCTCCGAATTGTCGAAGCCGGTCCAGATGAACAGCGAGATGATGAAGGTGATACCAGTCGTCCACAACGCGATGGCGCGGATGTTGCGGCGCGCATTCTCGCTGTCGTCACGCACAAACAGGATGAGCAGCACACCAACCAGCGGCAGGAAGGTGACCAGCGAGAGGATCTTCATCAGAGCATCATCCAGGTGACGAATGCGGCAACGCCGATCAGCATGGCGAAGGCATAGTGATAGAGGTAGCCGGTCTGCAGCTTGACGACGCGGTTGGTGACGTCGACGACGCGCGCCGAAACGCCGTCCGGACCGAGCCCGTCGATGATGGTGCCGTCGCCGGTCTTCCACAGGAAGTGGCCGAGGCGTTTTGCCGGCCGCACGAACAGGAGGTCGTAGAGTTCGTCGAAATACCACTTGTTGAGGAGGAAGGCGTAGAGCCCACGATGCTGCGCCGCCAAATTCTTCGGCATTTCCGGCGCGCGGATGTAGAATTGCCAGGCAATCGCAAAGCCGATCAGCATGGCGATGAACGGCGCCAGCTTCACCCATAACGGCACTTCGTGGATGTCGTGCAGGATATGGTTTTCCGGCAGCGTGAACAGCGACACCTTCCAGAACTCGGCATAGCCCTCGCCGATGAAGGCGCCATGGAAGATCACGCCGGCGAACAGCGAGCCCGCCGCCAGGATCAACAGCGGCACCAGCATGACCGGCGGCGATTCATGGACATGGTGCATGACCTCGTGGCTCGCCCGCGGCTGGCCGTGGAAGGTCATGAAGATCAGCCGCCAGGAATAGAAACTGGTGAAGCAGGCGGCGACGACCAGCAGCACGAAGGCAAGGCCGGCGACCGGATTATGCGCGGCAAAGGCGCTTTCGATGATCGCATCCTTGGAGAAGAAGCCGGCGGTGCCGATCACCGTCACCGGGATACCGACGCCAGTCAGCGAAAGCGTACCGATCACCATCATCCAGTAGGTCTTCGGAATGAGCGTTCTGAGGCCACCCATCTTGCGCATGTCCTGTTCGTCGGAGACGGCGTGGATCACCGAGCCCGAGCCGAGGAACAGCAGCGCCTTGAAGAAGGCGTGCGTGAACAGATGGAAGATCGCCGCGCCATAGGCACCGACGCCGAGCGCCACGAACATGTAGCCGAGCTGCGAGCAGGTCGAATAGGCGATGACGCGCTTGATGTCGTTCTGAACGAGGCCGACGGTCGCCGCGAAGAAGGCGGTGAAGGCGCCGATGAAGGTGACCACGATCAGCGCCGAATGCGACAGTTCGAACAGCGGCGACAGCCGTGCCAGCATGAACACGCCGGCCGTCACCATGGTGGCGGCATGGATGAGCGCCGAGACTGGCGTCGGGCCTTCCATGGCGTCCGGCAGCCAGGTGTGCAGCGGCACCTGGGCCGACTTGCCCATGGCGCCCATGAACAGCAAGAGGCAGACGACGGTCATCGCCGCCTGCTTGTCGAGCGCATAGCCGAGGAAGGTCAATACGGCTGCACCCTCGGGGGCGCCTTCGGCCGGGATGAACGTCGCCGCGTTGGCGAAGATGGTGCCGAGATTGACCGAGCCGAACAGCACGAACACGCCGAAGATGCCGAGTGCGAAACCGAAATCGCCGACGCGGTTGACGATGAAGGCCTTGATTGCGGCGGCATTGGCCGACGGCTTCTTGTACCAGAAGCCGATCAGAAGGTAGGAGGCGAGACCGACGCCTTCCCAGCCAAAGAACATCTGCACGAGGTTGTCGGCCGTCACCAGCATCAGCATGGCAAAGGTGAACAGCGACAGATAGGCGAAGAAGCGCGGCCGGTTCGGGTCGTGGTGCATGTAACCGATCGAGTAGATGTGGACCAGCGCCGAGACCGTGTTGACGACCACCAGCATCACCACCGTCAGCGTATCGATGCGCAGCGCCCAGGCGGCCTCTAACCCGCCCGACTGGATCCAGCGCAGCACCGGTACGGTGAATACCTCGCCCTCGCCGAAGCCGACCGAGAAGAAGGCGACCCACGACAGCACGGCTGATATCACCAGCAAGCCGGAGGTGAGGTATTCGGACGCCTTGGCGCCAAGCGACGTGCCGAACAGGCCGACGATCAGGAAGCCGAGCAGAGGAAGGAAGACGATGGCCTGATACATAGTGGTTTCCGTCAACCCTTCATCATGTTCACGTCTTCGACCGCGATCGAACCGCGGTTGCGGAAGAAGACGACGAGAATGGCGAGGCCGATCGCCGCTTCAGCCGCTGCGACCGTCAGCACGAACATCGCAAACACCTGTCCGACGAGATCACCGAGTGCTGCCGAGAAAGCGACGAAATTGATGTTGACCGCGAGCAGGATCAGCTCGATCGACATCAGGATGACGATGATGTTCCTGCGGTTGAGAAAAATGCCGAACACGCCGAGCGTGAACAGGATCGCCGATACGGTCAGATAGTGTGCGATGCCGACGACCATCTCAGATTCCTTCGCCCGTCTTGACCTTGCGGATTTCCATTCCCGTTGCCGGCGTGCGGCCGACCTGGGCGGCGATTGACTGCCGCTTGATGCCCGGCTTGTGGCGCAGCGTCAGCACGATGGCGCCGATCATGGCGACCAGCAGCACAAGGCCCGCAATCTGGAAATAGTAGAGGTAGTCGGTATAGAGGATGTCGCCGAGCGCTGCCGTGTTCGAGCGCGCGGCAAGGTCCGGAATGGGTTTTGCAACCGTCGCAGCCAGTTGCGGCGCGAACGTATAGCCGCCGAGCACGACGATCAGCTCAGCCGCCAGGATCAGCCCGACCAGCGCGCCGATCGGCGCATATTGCAGGGCGCCTTCCTTCATTTCGGCGAAATCGACGTCGAGCATCATGACGACGAACAGGAACAGCACCATGACCGCGCCGACATAGACGACAAGCAGGATCATCGCCAGGAACTCGGCGCCGGTCAGCATGAACAGGCCCGCGGCATTGAAGAAGGTCAGGATCAGGAACAGCACCGAATGCACGGGATTGCGCGCCGATATGACCATGAACGCCGACGCCACCGCGACAAAGGCGAAGAGGTAGAAAAAGGCCGCCTCTAGTCCATTCAGCATGGGTTCCCCCGGGGTTCCTGTCGGACCGGCTTTCGCACTGTCCGTTGTGTGCTTCGTTCCGCCTCCGGTGCCGAAGCCGCGTGTTCCTTAAACGAGGCCCTTCGCCTCGTCCATGCGTCAAATGTCAGCGGTACGGCGCATCCAGCGAGATGTTGCGCGCCAATTCGCGCTCCCAGCGGTCGCCATTCGCCAGCAGCTTGTCCTTGTCGTAATAAAGTTCCTCGCGCGTCTCGGTCGCGAATTCGAAATTCGGCCCCTCGACGATGGCGTCGACCGGGCAGGCCTCCTGGCAGAAGCCGCAATAGATGCACTTCACCATATCGATATCGTAGCGCACCGTGCGGCGCGTGCCGTCGTTGCGGCGCGGGCCGGCCTCGATGGTGATGGCCTGCGCCGGGCAGATCGCCTCGCACAATTTGCAGGCGATGCAGCGTTCCTCGCCGTTCGGATAGCGGCGCAGCGCATGCTCGCCGCGGAAGCGCGGGCTGGTCGGGCCCTTCTCGTGCGGATAGTTGATCGTCTCCTTCGGCGCGAAGAACTGGCGCATCGACAGGAAGAAAGCGCTGACGAAGTCCTGCAGGAGCAGCGATTTTGCGGCTTGGGCTAGAGCAGACATCACGCAAACCCCGTGATCTTGAGGAACGCGGCGACAATCACCACCATCGCCAGCGAGATCGGCAGGAAGACCTTCCAGCCGAGCCGCATCAGCTGGTCGTAGCGGTAGCGCGGCACGAAGGCCTTCACCATGGAGATCATGAAGAACACCAGGCAGACCTTGAGCACGAACCAGATCAGGCCCGGCACCCAGGTGAAGGGAGCGAAGTCGAAGGGCGGCAGCCAGCCGCCGAGGAACAGGATGGTGGCCAGCGCGCACATCAGCACGATGGCGACATATTCGCCGAGGAAGAACAGCAGGAACGGCGTCGACGAATACTCGACCATATGGCCGGCGACGAGTTCCGATTCGGCTTCCACAAGGTCGAAAGGCGGGCGGTTCGTCTCGGCCAGCGCCGAGATGAAGAAGATGACGAACATCGGGAACAGCGACAGCCAATGCCAGTCGAGGAAGGTGTTGGGCAGGCCAACCCTTGTGCCCAGCCCGTCCTGCTGCGACAGCACGATGTCGGACAGGTTGAGCGACCCGACGCAAAGCAGCACGGTAACGATGACGAAACCGATCGAGACTTCGTAGGACACCATTTGCGCCGCCGAGCGCAGCGCGCCGAGGAACGGATATTTCGAGTTGGACGCCCAGCCGCCCATGATCACGCCATAGACCTCGAGCGAGGAGATGGCGAAGACGTAGAGGATGCCGACATTGACGTTGGCGATCGCCCAGCCCTCATTGACCGGGATCACCGCCCAGGCCGAGATCGCCAGCACCGCCGAAACCAGCGGCGCCAGCAGAAAAACGCCCTTATTGGCGCCGGACGGAATCACCGGCTCCTTGAATACGAACTTCAAAAGATCGGCGAAAGCCTGCAGCGTGCCCCATGGGCCGACCACATTGGGGCCGCGGCGCAGCTGCACCGCCGCCCAGATCTTGCGATCCGCATACAGGATGTAGGCGACGAAGATCAACAGCACGACGATCAGCACGACCGACTTCAACAGGATGATCAGCGCCGGCAGCACGTAAAAGGAGACGAAGGTGTCCATGCTTATTCCGCCGCCTGCCTAAAACCGTTTTTCGCCAGCGCGGAGCATTCCGCCATCACGGCGGAAGCCCGCGCGATCGGGTTGGTCAAGTAGAAATCCTTGACCGGCGAGGTGAAGCTGCCCTTGTTCAGCCGCCCGCCGAGCCTCGCCACCCTGGCGACATCGTCAGCGTTGCCGGCCGCGACCTGGTCGATGCGGGCAAGATGCGGGTATTCGCCATAGAGTTTTGCGCGAAGCTGCGGCAGTGAATCGAACGACAGCCTCTTGCCCAGCACATCCGACAGCGCCCGCAGGATCGCCCAGTCCTCGCGCGCATCGCCCGGCGCGAAGCCGGCACGGTTGGTCTGCTGCACGCGGCCCTCGGTGTTGACGTAGGTGCCCGACTTTTCGGTATAGGCGGCGCCCGGCAGGATGACGTCGGCGCGGTGCGCGCCGTGGTCGCCATGCGTGCCGATATAGACGACGAAGGCGCCGCCGGTCTTGGCCATGGCGATCTCGTCGGCGCCGAGCAGGAACAGCACGTCCATGTCGCCCAGCATGCCGGCGACGTTCTTGCCGCCCTCGCCCGGCACGAAGCCGACATCAAGACCGCCGACACGCCCCGCCGCAGTGTGCAGCACGGCAAAGCCGTTCCAGTCGGCTCTCGCGGCATTGACGGCCAGGCTAAGCTTCGCCGCCTGGCCGAGCACGGCCGCGCCATCCGAGCGTGCCAGCGCACCTTGGCCGACGATGACAAGCGGATGCGTCGCCTTCTTCAGCACCTGGAAGAACTTGCCATTGCCGTCGGCCAGATCCTTCAGCGATTCCGTTCCGGCGCCGAGCTGTTCATAGTCGTAGCGCGTATCGCCGACATCGCCGATAACGCCGACCGGCAGGTTGCCGACCCGCCAGCGCTTGCGGATGCGAGCGTTGAGCAAGGACGCTTCGAAGCGCGGATTGGCGCCGATGATCAGCACCGCGTCCGCCTGCTCGATGCCCTCGATGGTTGGGTTGAAGATATAGCTTGCCCGGCCGAGCGACGGATCGAGCGCGGCACCATCCTGGCGGCAGTCGGTGTTCTTCGAGCCGAGCGACGCCATCAGCAGCTTCAGCGCATAGATCTCCTCGACGGCGGCAAGATCGCCTGATATGGCGCCGATCTTGTCGGGTGCGGTACTCGATACCGCTTCCTTGATCGCGGAGAAAGCCTCGGCCCAGCTTGCCGGGGCCAGCTTGCCGTTCTTGCGTACGTATGGCCGGTCGAGGCGCTGGGTGCGCAAGCCGTCCCAGATGAAGCGGGTCTTGTCGGAAATCCACTCCTCGTTCACCGCCTCGTTGGTACGCGGCAGGATGCGCATCACCTCGCGGCCTCGGCTATCGACGCGGATCGCCGAGCCGACGGCGTCCATGACGTCGATGGATTCGGTCTTGGTCAGTTCCCACGGCCGCGCCTGGAAGGCGTAGGGTTTGGAGGTCAGCGCACCGACCGGGCAAAGGTCGATGACGTTGCCCTGCAGTTCCGAGGTCATCGCGCTTTCGAGATAGGTGGTGATCTCGGCGTCCTCGCCGCGGCCGATCAGGCCGAGCTCTGAAATACCGGCGATTTCGGTGGTGAAGCGGACGCAGCGCGTGCAGTGGATGCAGCGGTTCATGATCGTCTTGACCAGCGGCCCGATATATTTGTCTTCGACCGCCCGCTTGTTCTCGTGATAGCGCGAGGAATCGACGCCGAACGCCATGGCCTGGTCCTGCAGGTCGCACTCGCCGCCCTGGTCGCAGATCGGGCAATCGAGCGGATGGTTGATGAGCAGGAATTCCATCACGCCTTCCCTGGCCTTCTTGACCATCGGCGTGTTGGTGAAGATTTCCGGCGTTTCGCCATTCGGTCCCGGCCGCAGATCGCGCACGCCCATGGCACAGGATGCCTGCGGCTTGGGCGGCCCGCCCTTCACCTCGATCAGGCACATGCGGCAATTGCCGGCGATCGACAGCCGCTCATGGAAGCAGAAGCGCGGCACTTCCGCACCGGCGTCCTCGGCTGCCTGCAGCAGCGTGTAGTGGTCGGGTACAGTAATCTCTTTCCCGTCGACCTTGAGCTTTGCCATGTCGTCTCAAACCCCTGCGGACCTTCCGCAATCTTTCTTGCCGGGCGCAGCCGAAACCGCGCCCGGCATTGAATTCAATGTTTGGCCGCGGCCAGCACCGCCGCCTGGCCAAGCCAATTGTCGCGACCGACGCGGCCCTTGAATGACAGATAATCGTCAACCCAGGCGATCTCTTCCGGCGTCCATGCCGCGATCTGGCCGTACGTCCAGATGCCCAAGCCGTTCAGCACCTCTTCCAGCTTCGGCCCGATGCCCGATATCGCCTTGAGGTCGGCCGGGTTTGCCGGACGATCCATGGCCTTGGGCTGCTTGAAGTCCTCCGGCATCAACCCGGTCGGTGCGGCAGCCGCATCCACCACGCTGCGTGCATCATCCACGCTGCTCGCGGCTATGTCGTTCACGTCCCTGGCGAAGGACTGTGCCTCGGCGATCAAGGTTTTCGTCGCCGCGCGCGCCTTGGTCGAGGAGCTCGTCCCTTTCTCGGAAAAGCGTTCGATCCTGGCATCGAAATCGTCGACCATCGGCTGAAAGAGCCGCTGCGAGGCCTCGGCGGCGCCCGAGAGCACGCCCATCCATACCCCAAAGGCGTGATTGGCAAGCCCGATGCCAAGCGCCGACATCGCTGCCGCACCCGCGACAGGGTGCGCCAGGAGATTGACGGCGCTGGCCATCTCCTTCGGCATCATCCTGGTCAGGTCCTGGTTCATTTTTTCGAACGGGTCCAAATCTGGCATCAAATGATCGAGTCTCGAATTCAGCGACATAGGTGGTCTCCTGGTCGTTTCTTCCGTATACCCCGGCCTATTTCCTCAAATCGGGCACTTGCCCGTATTTCAAATCGGGCATGTGCCCGCATTCCAATCGGGAATTCGCCCGCTTCAAATTCTCGTCTATTCCGCAGCCACCATCACCGGTTCTGCGCGGTGCGCGTTGCGCGAAAACTCGTCGATACGCCGCTCCACCTCGCCACGGAAATGCCGCATCAGGCCCTGGATCGGCCACGCCGCCGCGTCGCCCAGCGCGCAGATTGTGTGGCCCTCGACCTGCTTGGTGACGTCGAGCAGCATGTCGATCTCACGCTTCTGCGCTTCGCCGCGCACCAGCCGCTCCATCACCCGCCACATCCAGCCGGTGCCTTCGCGGCACGGCGTGCACTGGCCGCAGCTCTCGTGCTTGTAGAAGTAGGAAAGCCGCGCGATCGCCTTCACGACATCGGTCGATTTGTCCATGACGATGACAGCCGCCGTGCCAAGGCCCGATTTCAGGTCGCGCAGCGCATCGAAATCCATCGGCGCGTCGATGATCTGCTCCGCCGGCACCAGCGGCACCGAGGCGCCGCCTGGAATGACCGCCAGCAGATTGTCCCAGCCGCCGCGAATGCCGCCGCAATGCGTCTCGATCAGCTCGCGGAATGGGATCGACATCGCTTCTTCGACGGTGCACGGATTGTTGACGTGGCCGGAGATGCAGAACAGCTTGGTGCCGACATTGTTGGGCCGGCCGATAGACGAGAACCAGGCAGCGCCGCGGCGCAAAATGGTCGGCGCCACGGCGATGGACTCGACATTGTTGACCGTCGTCGGGCAGCCATACAGGCCGACATTGGCCGGGAACGGCGGCTTCAGCCGCGGCTGGCCCTTCTTGCCTTCGAGGCTTTCGAGCAGCGCCGTTTCCTCGCCGCAGATATAGGCGCCGGCGCCATGGTGCATGTAGATGTCGAAATCGTAGCCAGACGTGTTGTTCTTGCCGATCAGCTTGGCCTCATAGGCCTCGTCGATGGCGCGCTGCAGCGCCTCGCGCTCGCGGATGAACTCCCCGCGCACATAGATGTAGGCGGCGATCGCGCCCATGGCGAAGCCGGCAATCAGGCAGCCCTCGACCAGCGTATGCGGATCGTGGCGCAATATGTCGCGGTCCTTGCAGGTGCCCGGCTCGGATTCGTCGGCGTTGACGACGAGATAGCTCGGCCGGCCGTCGCTCTGCTTGGGCATGAACGACCATTTCAACCCGGTCGGAAAGCCGGCGCCGCCGCGGCCGCGCAAGCCTGATGCCTTCATCTCGTTGACGATCCAGTCGCGTCCCTTGGCGATGATGCCGGGCGTGTTGTCCCAGGCGCCGCGCGCCATCGCACCGGCCAGCGACTTGTCGAAGCGGCCGTAGATGTTGTTGAAGATGCGGTCTCTGTCCTGAAGCATCGTTCGTCCCTCAGACCGGTTTCTTGCCAAAGACGCGGATATATTCGGCGACCCCGCCCTTGGCCAGCGCATTGGCCTGCTTGACCCAGTCATCGCGCTCGATGCGGCCGTGGAAGCTGAGATAGCCATCGACCCACTCGCGCTCGGCCTTAGTCCATGACGCGACTTGCGCATAGGTAAAGATACCAAGTGAATGCAGGATGACTTCGATCTTCGGGCCGACGCCCGAGATCAGCTTGAGATCGTCGACGAGTGCCGGCCTCGCGATGCCGGCCGGACGGTTCTTGTCCTCGAGCGAAGGCTTGGCAGGCTTGACGGTTTTTTTGCCGGCAGCGCCGATCGGCGCTTCCTTCAACTCCGGCGCCTTGAAAGCAGCCGCTGGCTCAGCCTTGACTATCGGACCGCTGCGCTGTTTCAAAACCTTTTCGACTTCCGGCGCGGCCTTGTTGGCATTGGCGGCCGAATGCCGCGGTGCTCTGACGCTCGCCGCCTTTTCCGTCTCTGGTGCGACCTTGACCGGAGAGGGCGTCTCCAGCACCGGGCTGGTTTCGGGCGCATCGGTCTTCGGCTTGCTGGCTTTCGACGGCGCAACGGGAGCAGCTGCCGCTGGTGCTGCCTCCCTGGCGGCCTTGGCAGCCGCCTTGGCTTCCCTGTCGCGGGTCGTCTTCAGGATTGCCTTTTCGCTCTTCAGTGTCGTCAAACCGCTGAGCGGCTCGGAGGTGATGCGGCCGTTCTGCGGCCCGGGCGACACCGAGGCGCCCTTGCCGGCATCATAGAGGTCGATGATCTCGGCAAGCCGCTCCGGCGTCAGATCCTCGAACGTGTCCTTGAAAATCATCACCATCGGCGCATTGACGCAGGCGCCAAGGCATTCGACCTCTTCCCACGACAGCGTGCCCTTGTCGTTGGTGTGGAACTGGTCGTGATGGATCTTCGAGCGGCACACATCCATCAGCGCTTCCGAGCCGCGCAGCATGCAGGGCGTGGTGCCGCAGACCTGGATATGCGCGCGGGTGCCGACCGGATTGAGCTGGTATTGCGTGTAGAAGGTCGCGACTTCGAGCCCTCTGATGTAGGGCATGCCGAGCATGTCGGAGATCGTCTCGATCGCCGCCTTGGTCACCCAGCCTTCCTGCTCCTGCGCCAGCATCAGCAACGGGATGATCGCCGATTGCTCGCGGCCCTTGGGATACTTCTTGATCCATTGCTTCGCCGCCGCCGCATTCGTCCGGTTGAAGGCGAAGGCGGCTGGCTGGAGGCTGGCTTCTGCGAGACGGCGGACTGACATGAAGTTTTCGCTTTATTTGTTTCTTACTGAGTCGAGCTGGAGACGCGGTAACAGTTCTCGGATTGCCCTAACACGCACATAAACTCTTCTTTCCCGCGCTTCAGGCGGATGTATTCGTCATAACGATCGCCAACCCAGGAAACACAATTGGGCCGTGGCCGGCTGGGCACCTGGGCAACGAATGAATCCAGCTGGCACTGCGGAAAGGAATGAAGAACAATCCCCTCATCCATCGGTGCATGTCTCTCGAACGTGCGCCCCATCAATAAGTCACCTTCCGCAACCAGCTCAAACCCAATCTTGAGCAGGTCTCTTGACAGCAGCCGACCATCGGGGCCCCAAGCAGGAACTTGGGCCGCCATCGTCAGGACCGCTGCGGTGACAAGCGCGTTCATTGCTACCGGTCAACCTCCCCGAAGACGATATCGAGTGAACCCAACACGGCAGTGACGTCGGCCAGCATGTGGCCGCGGCACAAAAAATCCATGGCCTGCAGATGTGCGAAGCCTGGCGCGCGCAGCTTGCAGCGGTAGGGCTTGTTGGTCCCGTCCGAGACCAGATAGACGCCGAACTCGCCCTTCGGCGCTTCGACCGCAGCATAGACCTCGCCGGCCGGCACGCGGTAGCCCTCGGTGTAGAGCTTGAAGTGATGGATCAGCGCTTCCATCGAGCGCTTCATCGCCGCGCGCTTCGGCGGCACCACCTTGCCGTCGAGGTTCGACACCGGCCCCGTGCCTTCCTTGCCGAGCAGCAGGTCGACGCACTGGCGCATGATCTTCGCCGACTGGCGCATCTCTTCCATGCGCACGAGGTAACGGTCGAAACAGTCGCCGTTCTTGCCGATCGGAATGTCGAAATCCATCTCGGCATAGCATTCGTAAGGCTGCGACTTGCGCAGATCCCAGGCGACCCCGGAGCCGCGCACCATGACGCCCGAAAAGCCCCAGGCCCAGGCGTCGGCCAGCGAGACGGTGCCGATGTCGACATTGCGCTGCTTGAAGATGCGGTTGCCGGTCAGCAGTGCGTCGAGATCATCGAGCGATTTCAGGAACGGGTCGATCCAGTTGCCGATATCCTCGACCAGCTGCTGCGGCAGGTCCTGGTGGACGCCGCCGGGCCGGAAATAGGCCGCATGCATGCGCGAGCCGCTGGCCCGCTCATAGAACACCATGAGTTTTTCGCGCTCGACGAAGCCCCACAGAGGCGGCGTCAGCGCGCCGACATCCATCGCCTGCGTCGTCACATTGAGAATGTGCGACATGATGCGGCCGATCTCGCAATAGAGCACGCGGATCAGCTGGCCGCGCTTCGGCACTTCGATGTCGAGCAGCCGCTCGGCGGCAAGCACAAAGGCATGCTCCTGGTTCATCGGCGCGCAATAGTCGAGCCGGTCGAGATAGGGCACGGCTTGCAGATAGGTTTTGGCTTCGATCAGCTTTTCGGTGCCGCGATGCAACAGCCCGATATGCGGATCGACGCGATCGACGACTTCGCCATCGAGTTCTAGAACCAACCGCAAAACACCATGGGCAGCAGGGTGCTGAGGCCCAAAGTTGATATTGAAGTTGCGGACGGAAGTTTCAGCCATTTTGGCGTCTCAATTCGTCTTGGCTTTTTCGTCGCCTGGAAGGACGTAATCCGTCCCCTCCCAAGGGCTGAGAAAATCGAAATTGCGGAATTCCTGCTTCAATTCCACCGGTTCGTAGATGACGCGCTTGGCTTCGTCGTCGTAACGCACCTCGACGAAACCGGTCAGTGGAAAATCCTTGCGCAGCGGATGACCTTCGAAGCCGTAGTCCGTCAGGATCCTGCGCAAATCGGGATGGCCCGAAAACAGCACGCCATAGAGATCGTAGGTTTCGCGTTCGAACCAGTCGGCGCCGGGATAAACGCCGGTGATCGATGGCACCACCGTCTCTTCGTCCGCCTGCGCCTTGAGCCGGATACGAACATTCTGCTTCGGCGACAGCAGGTGATAGACGACGTCGAAGCGCTTGGCCCGCGATGGATAATCGGCGCCGCAGACGTCGATGATCGAGATGAACTGGCATTTTGGATCGTCGCGCAGGAAGCTCACCACCTCGATCAGATCCTGCGGCTCGACCGAGATGGTGAGTTCGCCATAGGCAAACACCGCATCGCCGATCCGGCCGCTCAGCTTCTCGCCGAGATAGGTCGAGAGTTCATTCAGACTCATCATCCCGCTCACCGCTCGATCGTGCCGGTGCGACGGATCTTCTTTTGCAACAGAAGGATGCCGTAGAGCAGCGCTTCCGCGCTCGGCGGACAGCCGGGCACGTAGATGTCGACCGGCACGACGCGGTCGCAGCCGCGCACCACCGAATAGGAATAGTGGTAGTAGCCGCCGCCATTGGCGCAGGAGCCCATCGAGATGACGTAGCGCGGCTCCGGCATCTGGTCGTAGACCTTGCGCAGCGCCGGCGCCATCTTGTTGGTCAGCGTGCCGGCGACGATCATGATGTCGGACTGGCGCGGAGACGCGCGCGGCGCGACGCCGAATCTCTCCGAGTCATAGCGCGGCATCGAGGTGTGGATCATCTCGACCGCGCAGCAGGCAAGACCGAAGGTCATAAACATCAGCGAGCCGCTGCGGGCCCAGGTGATCAGCGCCTCGGTCGAGGTTACGAGAAAACCCTTGTCGGCAAGCTCGTCGTTGATCTCGAGGAAGAAGGGATCATTCGCCCCCACCGGCTTTCCGGTGCTGGGGTCGAGAATGCCTTTTGGCTTCGGCGCGACGAGCGTGCCGGAATTGTCGCTCAATCCCATTCCAGCGCTCCTTTCTTCCATTCATAGGCAAAGCCGATGGTCAGCACCGCCAGAAACACCATCATCGACCAGAAGCCGAGCATGCCGATCTGGCCGAAAGACACCGCCCACGGAAACAGGAAGGCCACTTCCAGATCGAAGATGATGAACAGGATCGACACCAGATAGAAGCGGATGTCGAACTTCATACGGGCGTCATCGAACGAGTTGAAGCCGCACTCATAGGCGGAAAGCTTTTCCGGATCGGGGTTGCGGTAGGCCACCAGGAAGGGTGCGGCAAGCAGCGCCAGGCCGACGACCAGCGCCACGCCGATGAACAGGACGATGGGCAGGTACGAACTCAACAATGCGTTCATGCTGCAGCTTTCCGTTGGCGGCCAATCCACTCTGATTACAGCACCGGACCCACTTGCGGAAGCGTGACAGTTTAACCACTGAACCGTTTTAGGGGGCTCTATGCTGCAACGCGGCGAGGGTTAGCGCAGGGCTTTCGGCGAAGCAAGTCAAACCTTGTTCAAAACACGGTGCTGGAGGGCATATCCGGATAAACTGGTCCGATCCGCTCCTGTTTGATTTCCTTCACTTTTTACTCCACTTTTCTCTCCTGACATAGTTGCCGCCAAAACCCTGCTAGCATGATGCGGAATCATCGCTCCCACCTTTGGTCGAACGCCAACAGAGTGCCGTCTGCATGAAGGAAAAAATCTCGCTCGCCATGGCTCGGCGCATCGCGCTTGCCGCACAGGGGTTTGCCGATCCTCGTCCTAACGGCACGCCCGATCGCCGTCATCTTGCCCGCGTGCTTGCCCGCACCGGCCTGCTGCAGATCGATTCCGTCAGCGCCGTGGTGCGCGCCCACTATATGCCGCTCTATTCGCGGCTTGGCCCCTACCCGCTCGCGCTGCTCGACAACGCCGCCGTGACGCGAAAGCGCACGGTATTCGAATATTGGGCGCACGAAGCCTCCTTTCTGCCGGTCGAGACCTATCCACTGATGCGCTGGCGCATGGAACGGGCCGAGCGCGGCGAGGAAATGTATAATGGGCTGGCCAAGTGGGGCCGCGAACGCGCCGCCTACATTGAAGATATTTATCGCGAGGTCGTCGAGCGAGGCCCGATCGCCGCATCCGCCCTCGAAGGCCAGAAGGGAAACGGCGGCTGGTGGGGCTGGAGCGACGCCAAGCACGCTTTCGAATGGCTGTTCTGGGCCGGCCGTATCACCACGGCATCGCGTCGTGGCTTCGAGCGGCTTTATGATCTGCCCGATCGCGTGCTGCCGCCGGCAATACTCAGTCTGCCGGTGCCCTCCCCTGAGGACGCACATCGCGAATTGCTGCGCATCTCCGCCCGCGCCCACGGCGTCGCGACAGCGGGCGACCTGCGTGATTACTTCCGCCTCTCTCCCGCCGACATCAAGGGCCGCATGGAGGAACTGGTCGAGGCAGGTGATCTTTTGCCGGTCCGCGTCGAAGGCTGGGACAAGCCGGCCTATCTTCACAAGCACACTCGTTTTCCGCGCAAGATCGAGGCGCGCGCGCTGCTCGCCCCGTTTGATCCGATTGTCTTCGAACGGGCGCGTACGGAAAGGCTGTTCGACTTCCGCTATCGCATCGAGATCTACACCCCAGCTGAAAAACGCCAGTACGGCTATTATGTGCTGCCGTTCCTGCTCGGCGAAAGGATCGTGGCGCGCGTCGACCTCAAGGCCGACCGCCCCGCCGGCGTGCTGCGCGTCCATGCCGCCTATGCCGAGCCCGGCGCCCCGCCGCAAACCGCCGCCGCGCTGTTCGAGGAGTTGAAGCTGATGCAGGGCTGGCTCGGGCTGGAACGCATCGAGGTGACGCCGGCCGGTGATCTAGGCCAACCGCTTGCCGATATTGCCGCGTCGTAGACGTGCGTTGACACGACTGCCTCCACAAGCCTAAATCCGGTTCAGACGGTCTCCTCTCGGCAAAGGGAGGAGCCAAGAGGGAATGCGGTGCGAAATCCCGATTTCAAATCCGCGGCTGTCCCCGCAACTGTAAGCGACGAGCCAAGGCCGAAAACCACTGGGACAGTCCCGGGAAGGCGGCACCAAGGCGATGAACCGCGAGCCAGGAGACCTGCCGTCTAGGACATAAGAATCCGATCGCCTGGCGGGTTTTCCGGGCAAGGAGCCTGATTTGGAACGCGACAGCAGTTTTCCGGCTGAGACAGCGGATTTATTGTCCGGCGATGATGATGCTCTATCCGGCGTCACGGTAATCGTCTGCGCCTCCTGCCGTGACGAGACCGGCTCCGATGGCCATCCCCGCGCCGGCGAATTGTTGGCCGAAGACACGCGCCGCGCCGTATCAGGCGAAAATATCCGTATCCGCACCGTCGAATGCCTCGGCAATTGCAAGCGCCGGCTGAGCGCCGCGATCCTGCGCGACGGCTGCTGGAGCTATGTCTTTGGCGATCTGACCGCGACCAGCGGCGCCGATCTCGTCACCGGCGCAAAGCTCTTCGCCACCTCGACGGACGGCCTCATTCCATGGCGCGGCCGCCCCGATTGCCTGAAGCGCGGCCTCGTCGCCCGCATTCCACCCCTCGACCTTGTGAAGGATCAGATATGACCACTTCCGTCTCCCGCGTGCCCTGCACCGTCGTCACCGGCTTCCTCGGCGCCGGCAAGACGACGCTAATCCGCCATCTGCTCGTAAACGCCGGAGGCAAGCGGCTGGCCATCATCGTCAACGAGTTCGGCGACATCGGCATCGACGGCGAGATCCTCAGGGGATGCGGCATCGACACTTGTCCTGAGGAAAACATCGTCGAACTGGCCAATGGCTGCATCTGCTGCACCGTCGCCGATGATTTTGTCCCGGCGCTCGACCAGATCCTGTCGCTGACGCCGAGGGTCGACCATATCCTGATCGAAACCTCCGGGCTGGCTCTGCCGAAGCCGCTGGTCCAGGCCTTCCAGTGGCCGACAGTGAGGAGCCGGGTGACGGTCGACGGCGTCATTGCCGTGGTCGACGGTCCGGCGCTGGCTGATGGCCGCGTCGCCAACGACATGGACGCCCTGCAGGCGCAGCGCGCGCAGGACGAGACACTCGACCACGACGATCCGGTCGAGGAGGTGTTCGAGGACCAGCTCGCCTGTGCCGACCTGATCATATTGTCGAAGAGCGACCTGATGGACGCCGCCGGCTCGGCCCGTGCCAATGCGATCATCGGCGAGCACACCGCGCGCGCGGTGAAGATCGTACCGACCTCGCAGGGTAAGGTCGATCCGTCTGTGCTGCTCGGCCTCGGCCTCGCCGTCGAGGACGACATCGAGAACCGCAAGACCCATCACGACGACGAGCTCGACCACGAGCATGACGATTTTGACTCGTTCGTCATCGACATTCCGTCGATCGCCAATCCCGATGAGCTGGCTTTGCGCGTCGCCACGGCGGCCGAGGAAGAAAACGTGCTGCGCGTCAAGGGCTTCGTCGAAGTCGGCGGCAAGCCCATGCGGCTCTTGCTGCAGGCTGTCGGTCCGCGCGTCAATCACTATTACGACCGCGCCTGGACCACTGAGGACGATCGCCGCTCGCGCCTCGTCGTCATCGGCCTGAAGGGGCTGAACCGCCCGGCAATCGAGCGTATCCTCGCCGGCTGACCTCAGGCACGAGCCGCGATGCACATCCTCACCACCACATCCGCTTCGCTCGACGATCTCGCCGAGCCTGTTGATCTCAGGCAGACGCCTGCGGATGTAGTGGCGCTGTCTTTCACCGACAGCGATCTGGCCGGGCTGGCAGCGGCGTGGAAAGCAGACGCGGATCGCCTGCCCTCGATGCGGCTGGCGGCTCTACGCGACCTGCGCCATCCGATGTCCGTCGATCTCTGGATCGACAGCGTCGCCCGGCACGCGAGGGTTGTTCTGGTTCGCATCCTCGGCGGTTACGACTGGTGGCGCTACGGCTGCGACCAGCTCGCCTCGATCGCCCGCGCACGCGGCATAAAACTGGCGCTGCTGCCCGGCGAATGCCGCGACGAGGATCTCCGACTGATCGAATGCTCGACGCTGCCGCGCGAAGAGCTCAACGGCCTGCTCGGCTATTTTCGCGAAGGCGGCCCGGAGAATATGACGGCGCTGGTGCAGAGACTGGCGCGGCTGGCGGGGTCGGAGGCGGCGGTTGCCGAGCCGGTTGCCGTGCCGAAAGCGGGCTATTATGAGCCGGGACGCGGCGGCGTCCCCCTCCCCCTCGAGGGGAGGGTCCGGCCGCAGGCCGGGGGTGGGGTCGCCTGTGAAGTGCGCCAACGCTTTGAAGTGCGCCAACAGAAAAAAACGTCGAGCACTGCCGCAACGACCCCACCCGGCCCTGCGGGCCACCCTCCCCTCGAGGGGGAGGGGGACGTCGTGCCAATTCTCTTCTACCGTTCGATGCTGCTCGCCGCCGATGTCGCGCCGATCGACGCATTGTTCGAAGCGCTCGGGCAGCGCGGCATGATCCCTGTCCCCATTTTCGTCTCCAGCCTCAAGGACCCGGCATCGCTGGCCTTTGTCTTGACCGCGCTTGCCAGGCTAAACCCTGCCGCCATCATCACCGCGACGGCGTTCGCCTCGGGCGCCGAGCCCGGCGTCGAAACCCTGTTCGACCGCGCCGGCGTGCCGGTGTTCCAGGTCATCGTCGCGACGACACGCCGTGACATCTGGCAAAACAATCAGCGCGGCCTGGCGCCCGCCGACCTCGCCATGCATGTCGTCCTCCCCGAACTCGACGGCCGCATTCTCGCCGGCGCCATTTCCTTCAAGGGCGAAAGCGAGACCGACCCGGCACTGGCCTTCCGCGCCTTCGCCAACCGTCCGGAGCCGGACCGCGTGGCGCAGGTGGCGAACCGTGTCCAAGCCTTCATCCGCCTGCAGCGGACGCCGCACGCGGAGCGCAAGCTGGCCATCCTGATCCCCGACTATCCAAGCGCGCCCGGCCGCACCGGCTACGCCGTCGGCCTCGACGTGCCGTCCAGCGTGCTGGCGATGCTGCACGACTTGAGCGAACAGGGCTACACCGTTGAAGTGATTCCGCAAACCCCGCGAGAATTGCTGGGTGAGTTGGAGCGCAGCGAAGGTGGATTGGGACTAGGGGACTATCTCGACTACTCCACGGAATTGCCAAAGGCGGCAATGGCTGCCGTGACGGCCGCGTGGGGCAATGCAGAACATGAGACAGGTTTGTGCGCAACAGAACGCCAATCTTTGAGTTTGGCGAACAACAGGCATTTCCCCTTCCGCGCCGCGACCTTCGGCAACATCACCGTAGCACTCGCCCCCGATCGCGGGCGCTCGGCCGACCGTCGCGCCGACTACCACGACCCGACGCTGCCGCCCCGGCATGCGCTGATCGCTTTCGGCCTGTGGCTGCGCAGGTCGCTTGGTGTCCATGCCCTCATCCATGTCGGTGCCCACGGCACGCTGGAATGGCTGCCCGGGAAAACCGTTGCGCTCGGCGAAACCTGCTTCCCCGAGATCGTCACCGGCGCATTACCCGTCGTCTATCCCTTCATCGTCTCCAACCCGGGAGAGGCAGCACAAGCCAAGCGGCGCATTGCCGCCGTCACCCTTGGCCATCTGCCGCCGCCGCTGACCGGCGCCGGTCTGGACGAAAACCAGCAGCAGCTTGAACGGCTGGTCGACGAATATGCCCAGGCCGACGGGCTCGACCGCCGCCGCCGCGATCGCCTGGCGAGGCTGATCGTCGAAACCGCTGAAAAGACCGGCCTCGCTTCCGAAGCCGGCGTCGCCGGAACCGACGCACCCGATGAAGCGCTGCGCCGCATCGACGCCTGGCTCTGCGACCTCAAGGATTTCGCCATCAAGGACGGCCTGCACATCTATGGCCGCTCGCCCGGGGGCGAAACCGATCCTTTGCGCCAGCAAAGTGTGGCGGCAGAGAAGTCTGCACTCATCGCGGCCCTCGACGGCCGCCATATCGCTGCCGGTCCTGCCGGCGCGCCGGCGCGTGGCCGGCGCGATGTCCTGCCGACCGGCCGCAACCTGTTCACATCAGATCCACGCACAATGCCGACGCCGACATCCTTCGATCTCGGCAGGGCGGCCTCCGACGAGGTCTTGCGCAGCTACATGCAATCGCATGGCGACTGGCCGCGCTCGCTGGTCATCGACCTGTGGGGCTCGGCCTCGCTGCGCACCGGCGGCGAAGAGATCGCGCAAGGGCTGGCGCTGATGGGCTGCCGGCCGCAATGGGAGTCCGCCACCGGCCGCGTCACCGGCATCGAGGTGCTGCCGCCGGCCACGCTTGGCCGCCCGCGCGTCGATGTCACCTGGCGCATTTCAGGCCTGTTCCGCGACATGTTCCCGACCCAGATCGCCCTGATCGATGCGGCCGCCAACGCCGTCGCCGCCCGCGACGAGGACGCGACGGAAAACCCGCTCGCTGCAAAAACCCGCGCGGATGGCAAGGTCAGCCCGCGCATTTTCGGCACCTCGCCCGGCACCTACGGCGCCGGCGTCGAAGAGTTATTGTCGAGCGGCGACTGGGCCGCGCGCGAAGAGATCGGCCGCGCCTATCTCGACGCCACTTCGCATGCCTATAGCGGCGCCGACGGGGGAGGGATTTCGTCGCCAGGCGCTTTTGAGGACCGTATCGCCGAGGCCGACCTTCTCGTCCATACGGGAGACGACCCCGGCCGCGATATTTTGGAGGGCTCCGCCGATGTCGCCTTCATCGGCGGTTTTTCAGCGGCGCTTGCGGCACTCGGCAAGAACGCCGACGTCATCGTCCTCGACACCACGGATCCGCAAAAGCCGAAGCCGCGCTCGGTTGGAGAAGCCGTATCTCGGGTCGTTCGCGCCCGCGCGGTCAACCCGCGCTTCATCGCTGGCCAGATGCGGCACGGGCCGCGCGGTGCCTCGGAATTCGCTGAGACGGTCGACCGGCTGGTCGGTTTCGCCGAGACCACACGTGCCATATCGGGCGCGCTGATCGAGGCCGTGCACGACGCCTATCTCGGCGATCCCGTGGTCCGGGCGTTCATGCTGCGCGAAAATCCGGCGGCCGCGAAAGTCATCGCCGAGCGTTTGCTGTCGGCGCGGCGGCGCGGTCTCTGGCATCCGCTGCGCAATTCCATCGATGACGATCTCGCCGCACTGATCGCCGAGGCCCAGGGGCTGGAGGTGGCCGCATGAACGCCTTCTCCCGCCGCGGCGCCTGCCCCGCTTTGTCCGCGCCGATGCAGACCGGCGACGGCCTTCTGGTGCGGCTCAATCCGGTCGCTGGAGGACTCTCGCCGAAATCCTTGATCGGACTCGGTGAATCCGCCTTGCGGCATGGCAACGGCATCATGGAAGTGACCGCCCGTGGCAGCCTGCAGATACGCGGCCTGACGCCGACCAGCGCCCGGCTGCTGGCGGTGGAGGTCAATGCAATGGGTATCGCCGTGCGCACCGGCGTGCCGGTGGAGCACGGACCGTTGGCGGGGCTGGATCCGGAAGAAGTTGCTGACCCGCGCCCGCTGACGGAGCAGATTCGGGCGGCGATCGAGGACGCCGGGCTTACGCAGCGCCTTGGCCCGAAGGTTTCGGTGATTATCGATGGCGGCGGACAGTTGGCTATGGATGTGGTGACAGCCGATGTGCGGCTCGTTGCAACGCGCACCAATGCGGGAATCAGGTGGCAGGTGTCTGTCGCGGGTGATGGGCAGAATGCGAAGCCGCTCGTTACGGTGGGAGACGATGCGGCCCGCGATATTGCAGTCGCGATGCTCAGAATGGTTGCCGAAAAAGGCCGCGAAGCCCACGCAAGGGATTTGACGGAGAGGCAATTGATATCTCTCGCAAGCTGGCATTCCTTCGCGCCCCCCTCTGTCCTGCCGGACATCTCCCCCACGAGGGGGGAGATTGCGCCCTGGCCTCCGCTTTCGCCAATCGCCAAAGGTGCCGAGGGGGAGCCGGCGGCGAAGCTGCCGATCTCCCCCCAAGTGGGGGAGATGTCCGGCAGGACAGAGGGGGGCGCCGTAGAGCGCCTTCCTGTGCCGGCTCGCTTGCCCATTGGCGTTTTCGATCTGACAGATGGCACTGCCCTCGGCGTCGGCCTCCCCTTCGGCAGCATGCCAGCCGCGAAACTTATCGCCCTCACTCAACAAGCCCTCGCCCTTGGCGCGACCGAAATCCGCCTGGCGCCGGGCCGCGCGCTGCTTTTCCTCGGCCTCTCCCCGACCGCCTGCCACTCGCTCCAGCAAGCCGCCGCCACCCTCGGCTTCGTCACCGCCGCCACCGATCCGCGCACCAGGATCGCCGCTTGCCCCGGTGCCCCCGCCTGCGCCTCCGGCCGGATCGCCACGCGCGACATCGCCGAGACCATCGCCGCTGAAAACCGCGACCTCCTCGATGCCTCCGTCACCCTGCACATTTCCGGCTGCGCCAAGGGCTGTGCCTATCCCGGCCCGGCGGCGCTGACACTGGTCGGCGGCGAAAACGGGGCCGGACTTGTCGTGGACGGGACGGCAAAGGTCCTTCCCGCCGGATACAGGCCAGGCTATGACGCCGCGCGCGGTGTCGGCGGCATTGCCGCAGCGATCCGCGAAGCACGATTTCGAGGCGAGACCACCGCCGCCTGCCTGACAAGGCTTGGCGCGGCCGGTGTCACCGAACTCTACCGACAGGAATGAACATGCCCGCCCACACCGCCTACGACTACATCCATGACGGCACGGCGATCTATGAGCGCTCCTTCGCCATCATTCGCGCCGAGGCCGACCTGTCGCGGTTTTCCGATGCCGAGGCCGATGTCGCCATCCGCATGATCCATGCCTGCGGCCAGGTCGAGGCTGCCAAGCACTTTGTTTTTTCGGAGGATTTTGTGGCCGCCGCACGCACGGCGCTGGCAGCCGGAGCGCCGATCTTCTGCGATGCCGAGATGGTCTCGCACGGTGTCACGCGCGCCCGGCTGCCGGCCGGCAACGAGGTGATCTGCACGCTGCGCGACGCGCGGACGTCCGAGATCGCGAAAAAGATCGGCAACACCCGCTCGGCTGCAGCCATCGACCTGTGGGGCGAGCGGATGGCCGGTTCGGTCGTCGCCATCGGCAATGCGCCGACAGCACTTTTCTATCTGCTGGAAAGGCTGCGCGACGGCGCGCCGAAACCGGCTGTTATCATCGGCATGCCGGTCGGTTTCGTCGGCGCTGCCGAATCAAAGGACGCGCTGGCCGAGAATTCCTATGGCGTGCCCTACGCCATCGTGCGCGGCAGGCTGGGCGGCAGCGCCATGACCGCCGCAGCACTCAACGCATTGGCGAGGCCGGGTCTGTGAACGCGATCGCAAAAGGCAGGCTTGTCGGCGTCGGCACCGGTCCCGGCGACCCCGATCTGCTGACGCTCAAGGCCGTGCGCGCGCTGGCCGAGGCCGAGGTGGTGGCGCATTTCGCCAAGCGCGGCAACAACAGCAATGCGCGTGCCATCGTCGGCGCACATTTTCGTCCTGATTTGATTGAATTGCCGCTGCTCTATCCCGTGACCACCGAAATCGACAAGGATCACAGCGATTACCGGTCGCAGATAACGGATTTCTACGAAGAGTCGGCCGAAAAGGTCGCTGTGCATCTGAGCGCCGGCAGGATGGTCGCAGTGCTTTCGGAAGGCGACCCGCTGTTCTACGGCTCCTACATGCATCTGCATGTCCGGCTGGCGCATCGCTTCCCGACCGAAGTCATTCCCGGCGTCACCGCCATGTCCGGCTGCTGGTCGGCGACCGGAACGCCGATCGTCCAGGGCGACGATGTATTGACAGTGCTGCCGGGCACAATGAGCGAATTCGAGCTGACGCGCCGCCTCGCCGATACCGATGCCGCTGTCATCATGAAGGTTGGCCGCAACCTGCCCAAGATCAGGCGCGCACTGGAAGCGACCGACAAGCTGGCGCGTGCCGTCTATGTCGAGCGCGGCACCATGCCGGGCGGCGTCTCGATGCGGCTGGCCGACAAGCAGGACGACAAGGCGCCCTATTTCGCCATCATCCTGGTCGCAGGCTGGTCAGGCCGGCCCGCCGCATTGGGAGCCGAAGCATGAGCGGCCGCCTGACCGTCATCGGCCTTGGGCCCGGCAATGCCGACCAGGTGACGCCGGAGGCGAGCCGCGCCGTCGCCGAGGCAAAATTCTTCTACGGCTACAAGCCGTATCTCGACCGGCTCGATCTGCGCCCCGACCAGACCCGCGTCGCCTCTGACAATCGCGAGGAGCTGTCCCGCGCCAAGGACGCGCTGGTAAAGGCTGCGCAGGGCCACGATGTCGCCGTCGTCTCGGGTGGCGACCCCGGAGTGTTTGCCATGGCGGCAGCCGTCTGCGAGGCGATCGAGGCCGGCCCGGCCGAATGGCGTGCCGTTGACGTTGCGATGCTGCCCGGCATCACCGCCATGCTCGCGGTCGCCGCCCGCATCGGCGCACCGCTCGGCCATGATTTCTGCGCCATCTCGTTGTCCGACAATCTAAAACCCTGGGACCTGATTGAGCTGCGGCTGCTGGCGGCGGCGGGCGCCGGCTTCGTCATCGCGCTCTACAATCCGATCAGCAAGGCGCGCCCCTGGCAGCTTGGCCGCGCTTTCGAATGCCTCACGGCGATCCTGCCCGGCACAACGCCGGTCGTCTTCGGCCGTGCAGCCGGCCGCCCCGACGAGCGCATCGAGGTCGTTCTGCTGGCGGAAGCCGATTCGGAAAAGGCCGACATGGCGACCTGCATCATCATCGGCTCGCCGGAAACCAGGATCATCAAGCGCGGTGAAAAACCGGCGCTGGTCTACACGCCGCGTTCGGCGGCGGGCCCAAGAAAATGACTGACCAGAAAATGATCGACCATTGCGGCAAGCGCTTCGACGGTTTCCGCCGACGGGACATCCGGCAGCGCCGGCCTGCGGATCATCACCACCTCGATACCGAGCGCCCGCGCTGCGGCGATCTTGCCGTAGGTCGCCTCGCCGCCGCTGTTCTTGGAAACGACGACGTCGATGCGGTGTTCCAGAAGCAGTGCACGTTCGTCGGCTTCCCGGAACGGCCCGCGCGCCAAGAGATAGGTCGCATCGGGCACGGCAAGCCTTGGCTCGACCGGATCGACGCTGCGGATGAGATAATGATGTTGGGGTGCGGCCTCAAAGGCGGCGACCTCCTGCCGTCCGAGCGCCAGGAACACGCGGCGTGGAGCCGATCCCAGCGCCGTCACTGCGCTGGCAGCACTGTCGACCAGTGTCCACCGGTCGCCCTCGGCAAGCTCCCAGCCTGGGCGCCTGAGCGCGATGATCGGCACGCCGGCCCCATGCGCCGCTTCCGCGGCATTGGCGGAGATTTTCGCCGCATAGGGATGCGTGGCGTCGATCAGCAAGTCGATGTGGGTCTCGCGGAGATACGCCGTCAACCCATCGGCGCCGCCGAACCCACCCACCCGCGTTGGCACGCCCTGCGCCGCCGGGCTTTCAGTGCGGCCGGCCAGCGACAATGTGATCGCGAGATCGGTGCGCGCGGCCAGCTTTCCCGCCAGTTGCCGGGCTTCGGTGGTTCCGCCGAGGATCAGAATGCGGTGGGTCATCATGCCTGCTGAAGGTCCGCGCGGCGCCAAGCTCAACTCAAGATGGCTAACAATCGTCGGCATCGGCGAGGACGGTGTAGCGGGTCTCGGCGAAGAGGCCAAGCGGCTGATCGCCGAGGCTGAATTCGTCTTCGGCGGCACGCGCCACCTTGCCCTTGTCGCGTCACTTGCCAAAGGCCAAGCACGCGCCTGGCCGACCCCTTTCGATGCCGAGATGCGCAACGTGCTGGCACTTGCGGGCAAAAAGGTCTGTGTGCTGGCTTCGGGCAATCCGTTCTTCCACGGTGTCGGCGTCACGCTTGCTCGCAAGATTCCTTCCCAAGAGATGCAGGTGATTCCTGCGCCTTCGGCCATGTCGCTGGCCGCCGCCCGCCTCGGCTGGGCGCTGCAGGATATCGAGACTATTTCGCTGCACGGCCGCTCGCTTGACCTGATCCGGCCACTGCTGCATCCGGGCACCCGCATCCTTGCGCTGACCTCGGACGGCGATGCACCAGCAACGATTGCGCGCCTGCTGACCGAACTCGACTTCGGCGCCTCACGGCTGACGATCCTGGAGGCGCTGGGCGGCCCGATCGAAAGGCTGCGTTCGGCGCGTGCGGACGCCTTCGACTTCGAAAAGATCAATCCGCTCAACGTGCTGGCAATCGAAGTTGACTCAACTTCAGAAGCACGCATCCTGCCGCTGACATCGGGCCTTGGCGATCATTTATTCGAGCATGACGGCCAGATCACCAAGCGCGAGATCCGCGCCATCACTCTGTCCGCCCTCGCCCCCAGGCGCGGCGAATTGCTGTGGGACATCGGCGCCGGCTCGGGCTCAATTGGCATCGAATGGATGCTGGCCCATCCCACGATGCGCGCCATTGCCATCGAGGCCGATCCAACCCGCGCCGCCCGCATCCACCGCAACGCTTCACATTGCGGCGTGCCCGGTCTTGTGGTGGTCGAAGGTTCGGCACCAAAGGCGCTTGCCAGGCTAGGCACGCCCGATGCGATCTTCATCGGCGGCGGCGGCAGCGATACCGGCGTGCTGGGCGCGGCGATCAAGGCCCTGCGCGTTGGCGGCCGGCTGGTCGCCAACGCGGTGACGCTGGAGATGGAGGCGCTGCTGCTTGTCCGTCACGCTTCGCTCGGCGGCGATCTCACCCGTATCGCGCTATCGCGTGTGGCGCCCGTCGGCTCGATGCAGGCTTGGCGGCCGGCGATGCCGGTCACCCAATGGAGCTGGGTGAAACCATGATGATCGCGGGCATCGGCAGCCGCAAAGGCGTGGGTGTGCAAGACGTTCTTGCGGCGATAGAAACCGCGCTGGAAGCGCATGGGCTGGCGATGACGGCGCTTTCGGCGCTCGCCACCGCTTCTCTGAAGCAGGACGAGCAGGCAATCTTCTCTGCGGGGCGCGAGCTCGCCCTGCCAGTGATCGTTGTCGAGGACGATGCGCTCAGGGCCGCGTCTTCGCGCGCAATCAGCCGCTCGAGCCTGTCGCAGGAACATGCCGGCACGCCGTCGGTTTCCGAAGCCTCCGCGCTTGCCGCCGCCGGAAAAGGCGCGAAACTGCTTGGGCCGCGCATCGTGCTCGGCCCGATCACCTGCGCCATCGCCATCAGCGGAGACGCGGCATGACCGTCCACTTCATCGGCGCCGGACCTGGCGCAGCCGACCTTATCACCTTGCGCGGCAGTAGACTGCTGGCAAGCTGCCCGGTCTGCCTCTATGCCGGCTCGATCGTCGCGCCGGAACTGTTGCAGCACTGCGCGCCCGGCACGAGATTGATCGACACCGCGCCGATGTCGCTCGACGAGATCGAAGCGGAATATGTGGCGGCCCACCAGGCCGGCCACGATGTCTCCCGCCTACATTCCGGCGACCTGTCAGTGTGGAGCGCTGTCGCCGAGCAGATCCGCCGGCTGGAGAAGCACGGCATCGCCTATACGCTGACGCCGGGCGTGCCCTCCTTCGCTGCTGCCGCGGCAGCGCTGCGCCGCGAGCTGACCGTTCCCGAAGTCGCGCAAAGCCTGGTGCTGACCCGCATCTCCGGTCGTGCCTCGAAAATGCCGCCCGGCGAAACCCTGGCCGGTTTCGGCCGCACCGGCGCCACGCTCGCCATTCACCTTGCCATCCACGCGATCGACCGTGTCGTCGCCGAGCTGACGCCGTTCTATGGCGCCGAGTGCCCGGTAGCGGTTGTCTTCCGTGCCTCCTGGCCGGACGAGCGCGTGCTGACCGGCACGCTGGCGACAATCGAGGCGCAATTGGCCGCCGATCCGATGGAGCGCACGGCAATCATCTTCGTCGGCCGCTCGCTGGCAGCGGAAGGTTTTGGCGAGAGTTCACTTTACGACGCCCACTACCAGCGGCGTTTTCGCGGGCGGGACGGATTGTGAACGACGGAACCGGAAATCGAGGCGGAAACGCCACGATCGAACAGGCCTTGGCCCGGCTGAACTTCAAGCCGCGCCAGCTGGAGCCGGGCCATGTCTGGCTGACCGGCGCCGGACCCGGCGATCCCGGCTGCCTGACGCTGGAAGTGCTGGCCGCGCTTGGGCAATGCGATGCCCTCGTCTATGACGCGCTGGTCTCGCCCGATGTTGTCGCTGTCGCTGAGGCCGCGGAGCTTTTCTACGTCGGCAAGCGCGGCGGCCAGCCGTCGATGAAGCAGGACGACATCACCGCTCTGCTGGTTCGGCTGGCGCGAGAAGACCGCCGCGTCGTCAGGCTGAAAGGCGGCGATCCCTATATTTTCGGTCGCGGCGGCGAAGAGGCGTTGGCGCTGGCGCGCGAAAACATTCCGTTCCGAGTCCTGTCAGGCCTGACTTCCGGCCTCAGCGCGCTTGCCGGTGCCGGCATCCCGGCCACCATGCGAGGCATCAACAAGGCGGTGATCCTGGCCACCGGCCACGCCGCCGGCACCGATGATGACCTCGACTGGGTAGCAATCGCCCGCACCGGCCAGCCGGTCGTCGTCTATATGGGCATGGCCAATCTGCCGCTGATATCAGCCTCGCTTCTCGAGGGCGGACTGGCGCCGTCGACGCCGGCGGCGGTGATCGTTGCCGCGACGACGCCGCAGGAGCGTATCGTCGTCGCCACGCTCGCCACCATCGCCGAGGAAGCGGCTGCCGCCGGCCTTGCCGCGCCGGCGCTGATCGTCGTCGGCGGCATCGTCGCGATGCGCGCGGCATTGGCGGGCGAGCCATGACCCGCGCGATCATCATCGGCGCGCCGCGCTCGGGCTCGGGCAAGACCAGCGTCACAATCGGTATCCTGCGCGCGCTCGCCAGGCGTGGCCTGAAAGTGCGCGGCGCCAAGTCGGGCCCCGACTATATCGATCCCGGCTTCCACACCGCCGCGACAGGCCTTTCCGGTGTCAATCTCGACAGCTGGGCGATGCCGCCTGCGCTGCTCAACGCGCTGGCAGGCGACGCAACTGAAGACGCCGATTTCATCTTCCTCGAAAGCGCCATGGGCTTGTTCGACGGGATTCCCGCTGCTCCGGGCCGCACCGGCTCGGCCGCAGATCTTGCCCGGCTCTACGGCCTGCCGGTGCTGCTGGTGCTCGATGTTTCCGGGCAGTCGACCACGGCAGCGGCCGTCGCCAAGGGTTTTGCTACATATGACGCCGATGTGCGCATGGCCGGCGTCGTGCTCAACCGGCTGGGCAGCGAGCGTCACCGCCGGCTTTGCAGCGACGCGATCGAAGCGCTCGATCTGCCAGTGGTCGGCGCGATCCTGCGCGATCCATCGCTCAACCTGCCGGAGCGCCATCTCGGCCTTGTCCAGGCCGGCGAATATGAGAATTTGATGGTGCATCTCGACCGACTGGCCGACATGGTCGAACGCTCGCTCGACCTCGACGCCATCATGGCGCTGGCGGCGCCATTTGAACCTGCGCCGGGCAACTTCAGCGACGCGCTGCCACCGCCCGGCCAGCGCATCGCACTGGCCGAGGACGCTGCCTTCACCTTCCTCTATCCGCATGTCGCCACACATTGGCGCAAGGCCGGGGCGGAAATCGTCCCCTTTTCGCCGCTCGCCGACGAAGCGCCCAGCGACAGTTGCGATGTCTGCTGGCTGCCCGGCGGCTATCCCGAGCTTCACGCCGGCCGCCTTGCGGCGGCTGCGAATTTCCGGGCCGGCATTGAGGCGTTTTCGGCAACGCGGCCGGTGCATGGCGAGTGCGGCGGCTTCATGGTGCTCGGCCAAGCGCTGGAGGACGCATCGGCAGAGACGCACGGGATGCTCGGCCTGCTCGGCCACTCGACCAGCTTTGCCAAGCGAAAGATGAATCTCGGCTACCGCGAGGCGCGGCTGCGCGCCGATTGCCCACTGGGTGCCCAAGGCAGGCTGATCCGCGGCCACGAATTCCACTATGCGCAGATGAGCGCGACTGGCAATGACGAGCCATTGGCCGACCTCGCTGACGGCCAGGGCAATCCGCTCGGCGCCTCCGGTTACCGCCGCGGCCATGTCAGCGGCACGTTCTTCCATGCCATTGCGAGAGGCTAGAGCATGATCCCGAACCGGAGGTCCGCGTCAACGAAAAGTGGGAGCCGGTTTTCGGAATAGATCATGCTCAAACTCAAGGACATGCCCCCTTCGCCCCGCCAAGCGCTCGATGACATCGCGCTTTGCTTCGTCTTCTTCACCCGGCTTCCGCTGCCGGTCGTCGATTTCCGGGACCGCAGCCTTGCTGCCGCGATCTGGGCAGCGCCGGTCGCCGGCCTCGCCGTCGCTCTGATTGGCGCCTTGGTTTACGCGATCGGGACCTGGCTCGGCCTTGCATCTGGCCTGGCAGCGGCACTTGCCCTTGCCGCGACCTTGCTCGCCACCGGCTGCATGCATGAGGACGGATTTTCGGATGTCGCCGACGGTTTTGGCGGCGGCAGGACACGCGAGAAAAAACTGGAGATCATGCGCGACAGCCGCATTGGCGCCTATGGCGCGTGCGCGCTCGCTCTGTCGCTGCTTGTCCGCTGGAGCGTTCTTTCGGAATTCGCCGGCCCGGCTCACGTGTTCTGGGCTCTCATTGCCGCGCATGCTGCTTCGCGCGGCTTGTTCGGCGCTTTCATGCATCTGTTGCCGGCGGCGCGCAGCGACGGCCTCTCGGCCGATGCAGGCCCCGTGTCGGCCGAAACCGCCATTGCCGGTGCCGTGCTCGGCGCCGTCGCGCTGCTGACGCTAGGGTTTGGTGGCGCGGTCGCCGCGCTCATCCTGCTCGGCCTGTTGTTTGCCGCCTTCCGTATGCTGTGCCTCAGCCAGATCGGCGGCCAGACCGGCGATACGGTCGGCGCGCTGCAGCAGTTTGGCGAGATCGCAATCCTGCTCGTCGCTTCCGTTTGCCTTTCCTGACTCTGTTTCGGAGACTTTGCCCCCATGCCTTTCAAATCGCTTTATGAATTGCGCGCGGCCTCCCTCGACCTGCCTGCCGGCAGCGACGCCGCGGCAAATGCTGTCGCCCGCCGCCAGGTCACGCTGACCAAGCCGCAAGGCAGCCTCGGCCGGCTGGAAACCATAGCGGCTTGGCTTGCTCGCTGGCAGGGCCGCGACATGCCGCAGCTCGACCGCGTCAAGGTCTTCGTCTTTGCCGGCAACCACGGCATCACCGCGCAGGGCGTGTCGGCCTTCCCGTCAGAGGTCACCGTGCAGATGGTGGCGAATTTCGCCGGCGGCGGGGCCGCCATCAACCAGCTCGCCCGCATCGCCGGCGCCGAACTCGACGTCATTCCGCTCGACCTCGACCGTCCGACCGGCGACTTCACGCAAGAGCCGGCTATGGACGACGAGGCGTTCCTCGCCGCCGTCTCGGCCGGCTACGGCGCCGTGACGAAAGACCTCGACCTCGTCTGTTTCGGCGAAATGGGCATCGGCAACACCACGCCGGCGGCAGCCATTTCGGCCGCCCTTTTCGGTGGTGGTGCGGAAAAATGGACCGGGCGCGGCACCGGCGTCGATGATGCCGGCCTAGTGCGCAAGATCACAGCCATCGAGGCCGGCCTCAAGCGCTACGCCGAGGCCCTTGCCGACCCGCTGAAGATCGCAGCAGCCCTTGGAGGGCGCGAACTCGCCGCCATTTTCGGTGCGACGCTGGCCGCGCGCCATCACGGCGTGCCGGTGCTGCTCGACGGCTTCGTCTGCACCGCCGCCGCCGCACCATTGGCGAGATTGCACCCTACCGGCCTCGCCCACACGCTTGCCGCCCATGTCTCTGCCGAATCCGGCCATCGCCGCCTGCTCGAAGCCCTCGGCATGCCGCCGCTGCTCGACCTCGGCATGCGGCTCGGCGAAGGCTCAGGCGCCTGCCTCGCCGTCAACATCGTCCGCTCGGCGCTCGAATGCCACGCCCGCATGGCAAGCTTTGCCGAGGCCGGCGTGTCGGAGAAGTAAATGCTTGCAAATTCATACGAGATGCGACACGCGGCATCGGATCGATCGCCGCCGAAGAACGCGCGCCGTGAACAGGGTGTTCTCAGGGTCGTTTCCACCAAGTCTTTGAAATCTTTGGTGGGTGCGCACGGGATTGAACTGTGGACCCGCTGATTAAGAGTTTGTGCGTTTAGCGTGTAGCTTTCACGTCCACCTCATAACGTCATCTGCTTACGGTTTCGTGAACCATGACCGCAAGGTCGCCTTTAGGTCCCAAAGCGGCTTAACCCTGCTGTCACCCAGCTTGTTGATGGCCGTAATCTGATCGTTTGGTATAATTGAATGAGCTGTCGCGCCGGTCCACCAGATGAAACTGGCCTCGGAAAAGCGAGCAACCACGGTCCCCTGTCGGCATGTCTCGCCGAGACAGATCGATTCGCTTGGGCTCTCTTCTGCACTTCGAAGATTGTGCACCTGCAACAATACCGAGAGTAACACGAGCGCGCCCAGATATATGGAAAGCTCGACCAGCCGTCGCAGTTGGCCGTTTCCAAGATTTGCGAATGTCATGGTCCCGGCAAACACAGCCAAAATGTAATAACCGAGAAAAACTTCTACTTCGAATTTGCTTGGTGCGCCTAAGAAAGAGACCGAAAAGATCACGAACAATGGAAGGTGGTAAAGCGCCTCTCGAATGGCAGCTACCACATAGACCGCACGGCGACCGCGCTGTTCATATTCCGCAACCAGCTTCCTTGTATGCTCCGTTGCGCGATCGTTAGAATGAAGCGCTACAGCCATCAACAAGAGGGGAGCGCATAGGAGCGTCAGGGGCACGCAAATCAGGGCGCTTCGCATAAAGTCGGTTGCACCAAGATAATAGAAAGCGTCAGTACCTAAAGGGAAGCACGACCCAACGGTCCAACACAGTCCGGCAGCCAAACAAGCCGATACGATTAACGGCACCGACTCTGTAAGCTTCGTGATCTGAAACATTCCCACCCCCGCTGAAGAGGTAACGAATGATGACGGTCAACTCAAGTGAAGATCGGGGCTTGGTCGGGCTGCAGTTAGGCGGCGCCTTACTAGCTCATTACTAAGTACGAAAATCGTTCGCGAGAACGAAGCGGAAGGCGGGTCGCCAAACGCTATTTATCGCTGAAAATATAAGGACTTATCAGCAGAAAGAAATGGTGGGTGCGACAGGGATCGAACCTGTGACCCGCTGATTAAGAGTCAGCTGCTCTACCAACTGAGCTACGCACCCACTCGCCGGCAAAACCAGCGTCGGCGGGCATATAGCCGCCGCCATCCGCCATGTCCAGCCCTGCCGGATTCATTTCCCGACAAATCGCGCCGGTTTCATCATCCTAGGGCGGAGCGAACGCGAAGCGAAGCAGAGACCCTAGGATGACGAAGCATGGCATGTCAGACGAACAGCTTGCCTTCCGCCACCTTGACGGCATGGCCGCCGATGCGGGCGGCGGCCAGTTTGCCGCCTTCGACATTCAGTTCGAGGCGAATGCGCGAGGGCCGGCCCATCTCCAAGCCTTGCTCGATCCAGAGTTGTGAAACACCCTCCCTCGGGCCATCGTAGTGCATGATCGCACCGGCGAAGGCGGCGGCCGCCGAACCGGTCGCCGGATCTTCATAGGAAGGATTGCCCGGCACGATCATGCGGACATGGAAGGCGCTGTGGTGGTTCACCGTTTCGCGGCAGTAGACATACGGACTGGCTAACGCCCAATCGCTCTTGCGGGGTGCCAATTCCGACCATGCCTGGTTGTCCAGCCTTATCCGGGCCGCCGCTTCCAGATCGGCGACCGGAATGGTCACATAGGGCACGCCGGCCGACCAGAACGAGACGCGGTGGTTTTCGAAGCCGATTTCGTGTGGCCCCAGGCCAAGCGCTGCGCCGATCGCCTCCGGGTCGGCGCCGAGGTCCAGTGGCTCCGGCAGTTTCGCCAGGTCGAACTCGGCAAAGGTGGCGCCATCGTGCTTGCTGACGGCGCAGCGCACCGGGCCGATATTCTCCTCCAGGACGAAGATGCCGGCGGTGCCGCCATCGCCAGCCATTTCGGCAAGCGCGATCGCAGCACCCACCGTCGGATGGCCAGCGAACGGCATCTCATAATCGGGCGTGAAGATGCGGATGCGGGCGCGATGCTTGGGATTATCAGGCGGCAGCACGAAAACGGTTTCCGACAGGTTGAACTCGCGTGCGGTGGCCTGCATCGCGGCCGTGTCCAGCCCTTTGCTGTCAAGCACGACGGCCAGCGGATTGCCGGCCAGCCGCTCGGTGGTGAACACGTCGTAAAGTAAGTAATTCCGGGTCAGCATTGTAGAAAGCCTTCTGCCTCAATCCCAACATGGGCGAAATTTAATTTGATATTTGAACCATTAGGCCTGATCTGTGCCCTGATGGGATCATCACTGTTTATAGGGGTCCGGCGTGGACCAGATTGTCAATCTGCCAAAGACGGAATCCACTTCCGACATAGAGACGGCACTCGGGCTTGACCATCTTGGTCTGAAGAAGAAGCGCCGTCGCGGCTGGCTTTATGGCCTGTTTGTGCTGGTCGTCATCGCCGCAAGCCTCGCCGGCTACCAGTGGTATGCCGGGTCTCCAGCCAGGATCGACTATACCACGGTACCGGCCGCAGTCGCCGACCTCACCGTCGAGGTGTCGGCCACCGGCACGCTGCAGCCCCTCACCCAGGTCGACATTTCGAGCGAACTGTCCGGCGTCGTCCGCTCGGTCGCGGTCAACGAGAATCAGCAGGTGAAGAAGGGCGATGTGCTGGCGGCGCTCGACACCGCCAAGCTGGAGGTGCAGATCGAGCGCGCCGAGGCTTCCGCCAAGGCGGCGGCCGCCAATGTCGAGACCGCCACCGTAACCCTCACCGAAAACGAAAAGGCGCTTGTACGCGCGGCGGCGCTCACCAAGCGCGGCATGGCGACGGACCAGTCGCTTGAAGCGGCGACAGCGACGCGCGACCGCTCCAAGGCAGCGCTCGACAGCGCCAAAGCCAATCTTGCCATCGCCAAGGCCGATCTCAAGGCGCAGCAGACGGACTTTGCCAAGAGCACCATCTATGCGCCCATCGACGGCATCGTGCTGACGCGCTCGGTCGATCCTGGCCAGACGGTTGCCTCCTCGCTGCAGGCGCCGGTGCTGTTCGTCATTGCCGCCGACCTCAGGAACATGGAGTTGAAGGCAGCGGTCGACGAGGCCGACATCGGCGCGGTCAAGCCCGGCCTGCATGCGCGCTTCACCGTCGACGCCTTTCCGGAACGGCCGTTCGATGCCGAAATCCGCGACATTTCCTATGCATCGGTCACCACCGACGGCGTCGTCACCTACGACGCGCGGTTCGAGGTCGACAATAACGAGCTTCTGTTGCGGCCCGGCATGACTGCCACCGTTTCGGTCGTCACCAGGGAGGCCAAGGGCGTGCTCACCGTGCCGTCGACAGCTTTCCGTTACCGGCCGGCGGCATCTACCGCCCGTGCGTGGAGCCTGAGCGACCTGTTCACGGGCCGTATGGGCCGTCCAGGCGGCAACCGCCAGCGCCCCGCCACGGCGCAGCCTACCGACGGCTCGCGCACGCTCTACGTGCTGGAGAATGGCCGGCCTCGGCCGGTCAACGTCAAGATCGGCTCCACCGATGGCGAACTGACCGAGATCACCTCCGGTCTCGCAGAAGGTGCGCAAGTCATCACCGCAGCGCAGCAGCGGAGCTGAAATCATGTCAGGCTCGCTGCTCATCACCTTCGACAAGGTCTGGAAAAGCTATGGCCACGGCGAGGCCACCGTCCATGCGCTGGCCGGCGTCGACCTTGCCATCCGCCGCGGCGAATTCGTCGCCATCATGGGCCCGTCCGGCTCGGGCAAGTCGACGGCGATGAACATCATCGGCTGCCTCGACACGCCGACGGCCGGAACCTACAGCTTCATGGGCATCGACGCCGGTCGTCTCGACCGCAACCGCCGCGCCATGCTGCGCAATCTCTATGTCGGCTTCGTCTTCCAGGGCTACAATCTCCTGCCGCGCACCACGGCGGTGGAGAATGTCGAACTGCCGCTGATCTATCGCGGCGTCGCCGCCCGCGAGCGTCATGACCTCGCCATGAAAGCGCTGGCCGAGGTCGGCCTTGTCGGCCGCGAGCATCACACGCCGGCAGAACTCTCCGGCGGCCAGCAGCAGCGCGTGGCGATCGCACGCGCCATCGTCACCAGGCCGACACTGCTCGTCGCCGACGAGCCGACCGGCAATCTCGACACCGCACGCACGCACGAGATCATGGAACTCCTGACGCGGCTGAACACCGAGCTTGGCCTCACCATCGCCATGGTCACCCACGAGGCCGACGTCGCCGGCTACGCCGAGCGCACAATTCGCTTCCTCGACGGCTACGTCGCCTCCGACGCCATGAACCTTGAGGTGGTGTAACCGTGATCTGGGAAACCGTCCGCCTCTCGCTGCTTTCGGTCCGCCGCAACGTGCTGCGCTCGTTTCTGACGCTGCTCGGCATCGTCATCGGCGTCGCCGCCGTCATCGCCATGCTCACCATCGGCTCGGGCACCACCGAAAAGGTAAAGGCCGACATTTCCAAGCTCGGCAGCAATTTGCTCGTCGTCCGCCCCGGCCGCCCGGCCGGACCCGGCGGACCGGGAGGGCTCGACCAGGCTACCCGTCCGCTCGGCAGCAAGGAACTTGCCGCGCTTGTCGCACACCTGAGCGGCGCCCGCGCCATCTCGCCCGCATCGCAAAAGCAGGTCCGCGTCATCTTCGGCACCGAGAGCCTGACATCGGGTGTAACCGGCACCGACAGCGCCTATCTCGATGCGCGCGACTGGAAGCTGATTTCGGGCCGCCCGTTCAGCGATTCGGAAATCCGCTCAGGTACCGGCGTCTGCCTGATCGGCGAAACCGTCCGCCAGCAGTTCTTCGGCGCCGGCGATCCCGAAGGCGAGATCATCCGCGTCAACCGCACCTCGTGCAGGATCATCGGGCTGCTCGAGCCGAAGGGTTATACCGGCTTCGGCCAGGACCAGGACAATGTCGTGCTGATGCCGCTCGCCGCCTACCAGCGCCGCATCGCAGGCAACCGCAACATCGACTCGATCTACGTCGCCGCCGACGACAGGACGCTGACCACTGAGCTGCTGCCACGCGTCGAGGACATCTTGCGCGACACGCGCCGCATCACGCCCGACCGCGAGAACGATTTCTCCATCCGCGACATGACCCAGATCGCCGACGCCATGGCGAGCGCCACCACGACGATGACCGGCATGCTGGGTGCGGTCGCCGGCGTCAGTCTGCTCGTCGGCGGCATCGGCATCATGAACATCATGTTGGTGTCGGTCACCGAGCGCACCCGCGAGATCGGCATCCGGCTGGCCATCGGCGCGCATGAAAAGCACATCCTCATCCAGTTCCTGGTCGAGGCGACCGTGCTGTCGCTGCTCGGCGGCATCATCGGCATCCTGATCGGCCTGGCGCTGGCCGGCCTCGCCTCGCTGACGCTGGCCATCCCGTTCGCGCCAAGCCCGGCGGTGATCCTGCTCGCTGTCGGCTTCTCGGCCCTGATCGGCATGGTGTTCGGTTTCTTCCCGGCCCTGCGCGGCGCACGGCTCGATCCGATCGACGCACTGAGGCATGAATAGCGCGGCGGAGCGTGCGCCGCCTTCAGACGTCCCCGATTTTTTTGACGCTGCCCTCACCCCTGCCCTCTGTCGCGAAACAATCCGCGGTGATAGCAATCGCCTGGGGATAAGGGGGAATAGTGGGATGAGCAAGAAAGAGCGCGTGGTTTTGGTGACGGTGATCATCGAGGCCGCATTGGCGGGCCTTTGGTGGTACTTGGCCAGCATGGCCAATCCCGATCATGTCACCGCCGATTTCCAGCAGGTTGTCCGTCAGACGATGGGAACGGCGATGGGTGCGCTGCTGGCTATCGGCGTTATGCTGTTCTTCGTCGCCGCGCGCAACGATCGCAAAACCATCGAAGACAAAATGCGTCGTTAGAGCGACGTGCGTCCACTTGGACGCACAAGGCACGTTCTAACACTTTGAATCTGCCCATCGCGCTTTCCGAAAATCGATTCCGATTTTTGGGCCGATGCGTTAGTCCTTGTCGGCAAAATGCCACTCGATCAGTGGCTGCATGTGCGGCATCAGCCCGTCCGGCAGGTCGTCGGCATTGCGGATGATGACAGGCCCGTCGATTTCCGGCTCTGCCTCGGCGGCGACAAAGGCACTGATGCGCTGCGCGACCTCGTCGGCGGATGCCGTCTCGCGATAGCGGCGAAAGATCACCGTGCCGGTTGCCGTCGACAGGGCATAGTAGCGCCTGCCGCGTGTCGCGCCGGCAAGGTCGAGGCCGGTTTCTTCCCGCACCTCGCGGATCATGTTGAAGTCGACATCGACAAGGCCGTTGCGGAAATCGGTCGGCTCGAACGAGCCGGCGGCGAAGTAGACGCGGCCGGCATTGACCGTGTGCCGCGCCATGCGGATCGCCACCAGCGCATTGTCGCCGGCGACCAGCATGGCATGGGCATAGGCGTGCTCGGCCCCAGCCACATGGCGATTGCCGCGCCAAAGCATGAAGGTCGAGTAGCGCACCGCATGGCAGCGGCCGACTAGGCTGTTGTCGCGATAACTGAGCGCCGAAAGCAGCACCACGGTGCCGTCGAACAGCGCCGGGTTGGCCACGGTCTCACGCCGCCAATTCTCGGCGATCGCTTGCGCATTATCGCGTTCGAACGGATGCGGGCCGGGGTCGAGCCTGACGTCGACGGCGTCGACCGGCAGGATGATGTTGCGCGGCAGGTCGAAGCTCAATGAAACCGATCCTCAGGCCATGTCCAGGGTGATCGCCACCGGACAATGATCCGACGCCTTCGGCCGGTCCCAGCCGGCACGCGGAAAGCGGTCCACCTCCTGGCCCGCCGGAAAGATCGTGCGCCAGGGCTGGCCGTTGCGGATGATATCGGGAACGGCGGTCGCATTCTTGGCTGCCAGTGCCTTCGACAACAGGATGTAGTCAAGCTGGCACAGATGCCGCTCTTGCGGTCCGCGCGTATGGTATAAGGTCCAACGGTCCATCTCCGGGCGCCGCTCGACTGCATTCTCGCAAAAGCCGCCGGCGGTGAGCACGTTGAGGCAGGACTGGCTCTCATCGATCACCTCGAAGCGGTATCCGTCAAAGGCGTCGCCGGAGATCTTCACCCGCTGCCGATAGTCATTCATGTCGCCGCAGATCACCCAGTATTTGTCGGCGGCGTGATCCCCACCGAAACGCTCCTCGATGATCCGGCGCACCGCTTGCGCCTCGGCGATGCGCAGCGGCATTGTCGCCTGGCGCCCGTCGAGACCGTTGCGGGGCGAGCCCATCGACTTGAAGTGCACCAGATAGAGCGTCAGCGGCACGCCACCGACGGTCAGGTCGATTTCCAGGCAGTCGCGCCGGAAGATGCGCTGGTTGGCCTGGTGCCCAAGCGCTGCCAGTTCCGGCGTGTGCAGGCCGAACTGCTCGAACGTGACATAGGCGTGGCTTGTCATGCGCACGAATTCGATCGGCTGGCCCTGCGCGGTCTCGTTGCGCATCATCACGGCGACGTCGATGCCGCGCGAATCATTGCCGGCGGTGGTGTATTTCTGGCGGTAGCCATGCCCGACCATCTTGAACAGATAGCCGTATTCGAAAGCCTTCAGCGCCTCGATATTGTCGACCTCCTGCATGCAGATGATGTCGGCGCGGGTGGCCGCGATGGCCAGTGCCGTCAGCTGGCGCGTATCGTCGGATAGCGCGATCGCCCGCGCCTGTTCCAGCATTTTGTACTCGGCCTCGCTCTGGATGTCGAAAAGCGCCAGTGTGCGATCTTCGTTGAGCTGGTTGCGGTATCCGGAGAAATCGAACCTGTTCATCAGGTTTTCGACATTGAAGGTGGCGAGGCGCAGCGACATGGCGGTGACCTTTGCCCACATGCGCGCTCGAAAACAAGGCCTGCCCTGCCCGTCATGGTTGACGAAACCTTTTGTTCATCTTCCGTTCAGACGCAAAATTCCACTATGGGGTTCTTCCTCGGAGTGGTGGACGTGGGGCCTGTTTCTTCGGAGAGTGCAATGAAATCGCTCCTGTATTCCTCAGTCAGATCCGGGGTGATAACCCTGGGTCTTTTGGCGGGTATGGCGGCTCCGTCACTGGCTGGCCCGATCATCCAACCGGACCTGCCGGTGCCGGCCAATGCCATTGCGCCTGAGTTTGTGCCGGTCCGCGAGAGTTGGGCCGGGGGCAACGACAGGCAATTGGACGAGTGGCGTTGGCGCCGGCATGGCGATGCCTTCAAATGGCGCGGTCGTCACGACGACTTCAGATGGCGCGGCCGCCACGAAGCCCGGAAATGGCATCACGACGACGGCTGGCGGTGGCGGCGACGCCATCATCGTCGTCATTTCAATGATTCCGCGATCTTTTTCGGCCTGGGCCTAGGGTTGCCGGCATACCATTATTACAACAACTACAACTACTACGACTACTATGTGCCGCCGGCACCGCGCCGCTATTACCGCACGCAAAGGCTTTCAAGCGCCCATGTCCAATGGTGCTATGATCGCTACCGGTCGTATCGCGCCTGGGATAACACGTTCCAGCCTCATTACGGCCCGCGCAGGCAGTGCATTTCGCCCTATAGTTGAGTAGCACCGCCTGACGAATGTCTGTGGCGCCGCGCATTGCGGCGCCATTTTTGTCTCTGACCTTTTCTCTGGGCCGCTGAGTTCGCGCACAACGATCGAAGCTAACGCTATGTTTATCAGGCAGACTTATAGAACGTGCTGATCGTACCGCTCCCTAAGCGATCGCCGGGATTGTGTGATGGCCGAGAACGAACACCGAGAAACGCACAGGCAGCGCGTCTTTAAGGGCGCGACGATCCTGACCGGCATTACCAATTCCGAGGTCACATGCACGGTGCGCAACATGCATGACGGCGGCGCCGAACTGAAGGTCTCGATCGACGCACGGGTGCCCGACCAATTCCTGCTCTACGTGCCGACCGACGGCATCGCGTACAAAGCAGTGGTGCGCTGGCGCCGCGAGAACCGCATCGGCATCATGTTCACCGGTACGGAGCCAAAGCCCCACTGGCACTACGGCTAAATCCCCTGAACGGCGCCCTCTAAGCAGTCGACGAAGTGAAAGCCTGACGCTTGGTACCCGACGCGTAGGGCAACTCAGGGTAGAATGCCACCGTTCGACTCGCCCTTCAGAACAAGATATGAGCGCCATCTCCGGACACCCGCGAACACCGCCACGAAGGTCCGACTCGACCGGGAGCGGAAGCTCAGGCGAACTTTGGAGCACTGTTATAGTTCGAGATGGCTTGTTGAATCTCCAACATCCTCCTGACCTGGACGAGCAACTACCAGCAGCGGGCGGATTGCCCTTTGAGCCCTAGCTCAGAGCGTCTTGCTCATAATCAGGATCGGCACCGGAGCGCCGCCACGGTCGTCGAAGAATTTCTCGACGGGGTGATAGCCGCAGGCTCGATACAGCGGCTCACCTGCCATGGTTGCTGCCAGTTCGACACGAGTAAAGCCTTCGGTCATGGCTGCATTTTCACAAAGCGAAAGGATCAGACGACCGACACCGCGTCGGACAAAGGCTGGATGGGTATACATGGCTCTGACACGCGCTGCGTCCTTGGCGGGGTCAAGCAACGCCGCGTTACGCCCGGGCGACTGATCCCCACCACATCGTCGCGCGCCGGCTCCAGCCCCCGCAACCTGCCAGGACGCCATCGTGCTCCACGACGAAATAGGTGCCGTCGTCGACAAGCTGCGTGTCCAGCCCCATAATTGAACGGCTGGATCGGATCTGGGCGTCGTCAAGAAAGGGCTTTTGGAGTTCGGCGATCGCCGCATCCATAAGCACGGTGATGGCCGCGAGATCCTCGCGTCGCGCGATCCGGTGCCGCAAGTCTCCGTTGGCCATGTCAAGGCGGCCCCGCCAACCGTTCATTCTGGCAGCCCGGCCATGCGATAGCCCTCCACAAAATGCCGCCGCACGTTTTCATCGCGGAAAGGTTGCGAGGCGGACCAATGCCGGATTGTGAAATTCGGATTGCTCATCATGAACATCTGTGCCTCCCGGCGCGCCTCCTCAAGACGCCCGAGTTGTGCCAGGCTCGCCGCAAGGATGCGGCGCGATGTTGTGCGATAGGTTTCGGGCCTGCGAAGTGTCTGGACCGCGGACTCGTAGTCGCGAAGTGCATATTGGGCCTGCCCCAACATCCAGTAATACCAACCGGGTGGGTGCGGATTGAGCCGGAGCGCCTTGCGTACATGTTCGAGGGCATCGGCCGGTTGGCCCTTTAGCGTAATCAGATCCGAGCGCATGGCCCATGCGTCTGCATGGTTGGGATCCAGTTTCACGGTAGCGTTGAACTCAGCATCCGATTCCGCCCAGCGACGTTCATGTCCGAGGATGATGCCCAATACCCAGTGGTTCCCGGCATCGTTAGGATCGAGCGTCACGGCCTGTTGTGCTTCCGCCAACGCTCTTGCCCGATTGGGATCCATCGGCTCGTCCCAGAACTCCCAGCCCAACCAAAGGTTCAGCGCCAACAAGCGGTGCGCCTCGGCATATTCCGGATCAAGTGCGATCGCCGCTTCCAGCAGGAAAATGGCCTCTTTCGCGGCGAGTGCCGTTTGCAAGCCCAATGCCCGCGCACGTACACAGAGGTCATAAGCCTCCAGGTTAGCAGGTCTGTTGCGCGCTGGTTGGGTCGTCAAACGGCCGGCTAAGGCCTCGACGATCTTGCCCGTCACCTCGTCCTGGACGGCGAAAATATCCTCCAAGCTGCGGTCGAACCGTTCGGCCCACAGGTGATCCCCTCCGATTGAGTCGATCAATTGGGCGTTGATGCGAACTCGTCCCGCGGCCCGCCGGGCGCTACCCTCCAGGAGATAGCGCACACCGAGCTCGCGAGCGATGCGGCGCACGTCCACATGCCTGCCTTTGTAAGCAAAGACAGAGTTGCTGGCGATGACAAACAATCCGCTGGTTCTCGATAGGTCCGTGATCAGGTCTTCGGTCAGGCCATCGACAAACGCCTCTTGTTCCGGGTCGTTGCTCATGTTTGTGAACGGAAGGACGGCGATGGAAGGCTTGGCGGGCAATGTCAGTGGGGCCTTCTCCGCCGGGCCATGATGCTCCGGAATGCTCGATGGATCGATGCGATAAACGGCCACCGGCTCGGCTATGTTCTTGATCGCTTGCGGGCCAAGTTCGTCGAAGCTGAAATCGAGCTTGCGCTTAACCTGGTCGTAGACGCTGCCAGAGATGCAGATGTCTCCCGGCCCGGCCATTGCCTGAAGCCGCACGGCGACAATCACGCCATCACCGAAAAGGTCGCCGCCTTCGACAACGACATCACCCAGATTAATCCCGATGCGTAGGACAATGTGACGGTCGTCAGCGCGACCTTGGTTCGCGGCGATCATCCCCTTCTGGAATTCGACTGCGCAAGTCACGGCGTTCACCGCACTGGCGAACTCGACCAGAACGCCGTCACCCATCACCTTCACGATACGGCCATGATGCTCGCGGACGAGTGGCTCCAGAATCCCCCTGCGCCGCTCCTTTAAAGTGGCCAGGGTGCCCTGCTCGTCCAGTTCCATTAGCCGACTGTAGCCAACCACATCGGCAGCCATTATGGCTGCAAGACGGCGTTGGGCGCGTTCTTCGGCCATTTTGCATTTGCTTTCATAGAAAGCAGGGCATCGGATTGTATTGACGCCCATTTCAAAAGTCTATCGGACTGGACTTCGAAACTGTTTGCCAGCATCTAAATTGGGTGAGCCAATGGCCGATTTTCCCACCCGATTTGGTCGTTCATCGGCCCCAATTAGAACGTCACAGAAGGGTCATGGGCGCGAGTCGATTATGCGCAAATGAATTTCCGCAATGGTGAAGTTCGTACAGTCCACCGGTACCACGTGTCAGACTTCACTCCTAAAATACCCCGACGAGCAGTGCGGCCCCATTCTCCTGCACGCTGTAGCGGGTACTGCGGAACATTTTCCCGCCGGCCTTGTACACGAAGGTGATCGCCGGGAAACTTCGCGTCTCGGTTGAACCTCTGCGTTGCGAGCCGGATCCCGGACTGGTCACCTCGCGGGCTTCCGCTCGTGACGAGAGGATCTTTCCGGGTGCCGGAAGCCAGCGGCTGACCGCCCTTACCTCTCGCCATTTCAACAGCGTAGCAACGGTCAGCATGCCGGCGACCACGCAGGCGAACCCGACCAACAGAAGTGTGAGTTCCAAATCTGCCCCCTCGGCAACGCATGCCTGCGCATGCATACCACGACGGCGAGAATACCGGCGTCTGTTCAAAGACCGGCGAGATCACACGGCCTTTGATTTAAAAAAACCGGCGGAGCGCTCCGCCGGCTTTTCTCGGCATTGAAAAAATCGTGAATTAATTCTTGGCCTTGTCAACCAGCTTGTTCTTAGAAATCTCAGCGCGCCCGCAGGGCGAAGCCCGAGGACGCGCAAGCAAACGAACGTGGATTTCGATCAGTTCTTGGCCTTGTCGACCAGCTTGTTCTTAGAAATCCACGGCATCATCGCGCGCAGCTTGGCGCCGACTTCCTCGATCTGGTGGCTGTCGTTGTTGCGGCGGATGCCCTTGAAGCGCGACATGCCGGCGCGGTATTCCTGCATCCATTCCGAGGTGAACTTGCCGGTCTGGATGTCCTTCAGCACGCGCTTCATCTCGGCCTTGGTGTCGGCGGTGATGATGCGCGGGCCCGAGACATATTCGCCCCATTCGGCGGTGTTCGAGATCGAGTAGTTCATGTTGGCAATGCCGCCTTCGTAGATCAGGTCGACGATCAGCTTGACCTCGTGCAGACATTCGAAATAGGCCATTTCCGGCGCGTAGCCGGCTTCCACCAGCGTCTCGAAACCGGCACGGATCAGCTCGACCAGACCGCCGCACAGCACCACCTGCTCGCCGAACAGGTCGGTTTCGCATTCCTCGCGGAAATTGGTCTCGATGATGCCCGAGCGGCCGCCACCGACGCCGCAGGCATAGGACAGAGCGAGGTCGAGCGCATTGCCCGAAGCATCCTGGTTGACCGCGACCAGGCACGGCACGCCGCCGCCCTTCTGGTACTCGCCGCGCACCGTGTGGCCAGGCCCCTTCGGCGCGATCATGACGACGTCGACCGAGGCCTTCGGCTCGATCAGGCCAAAGTGCACGTTGAGGCCGTGGGCGAAGGCGATCGCCGCGCCATCGCGGATATTCGGTGCGATCTCGGATTTGTAGATGTCGGCCTGCAGCTCGTCTGGCGTCGCCATCATCATCAGGTCGGCCCATGTGGCGGCCTCCGCCACGCTCATCACCTTGAGCCCGTCTGCCTCGACTTTTTGGGCGGTTGCCGATCCGGCCTTGAGGCCGATGGCGATATCCTTGACGCCGGAATCCTTGAGATTGAGCGCATGCGCCCTGCCTTGGCTGCCATAGCCGATGATGGCGACCTTCTTGCCCTTGATCAGATTGAGATCGGCGTCGCGATCGTAATAGACACGCATTTTTCTTCCTTCCCGTTCTTGAATTCAGAGCATGATGCCGAAAAGTTTGAAGCGGTTTTCGGACGACATCATGCTCTATCTCTTTGATTTAGAGCCGGATTCAGATTTCAGGTCGACTTGACCTTAAATCATCCGGCTCTAGGGGGCCTTGCGGCCCGGTTTTTGCTCCATAAAGAGCGAGAAACTGCTGCGTCGCCCGGACGGCATCGCCGCCGATCGCCGCATCAGTCAGTTCCAGCCGGTCGCCGAGCAGCAGGCGGATCTGCACGTCACGGGCGACCAGCCCGAAAAAGGTGCGGAATGCCGCTTCGGCATCCGAGAACTCGAGAAGCCCGGCCTGCCGGCCGGCCTCCAGCACCGGCTTCAGGCGCCGGGCCAGCGCGAAGCGGCCGTTCTCCAGCACGATGGCGCCAAGATCGTCGTTCCCGTCCTTGCGCCGGATTGGGCCAGCACGGCCAATGGCGACGCGGTTCAGCGCGATCGAGGTGTCGCTCGAAATCACCTTGAGCCAGTCCGAAGCGAAGCGTGCGAGGCTCACCGTCAGCGAAGCAAGGGTAAGCCCCTTGCCGTCGACCGGCGGCACGCGCACCTTCGAGGCCTGCCATTGCACCGTTGCCGTCAACAGCCCGTCGCGATCGCCGAACCATTTGTAGAGCGTTTCCTTGGAACAGCTCGCCCGCCGCGCCACGGCGGTCATGGTCAACTGATCGCCCTCCTCGACCAGCAGGCGAAGTGCGGCGTCGAGCACGGCTTTCTGCCGCTCCGTCAGCGCTTCGCCAGTGTCGATGTCGACGCTTGCTTGCAACAAACTCTTTTCCTGCTCGATAACGGCGGCGTTCGCTCAAGGCCGTACCGTACGTTACGGTTCGGCACGTCTATGGCGTATTGTCCGAACCGGTGCAAGCCCTATCTCCGTTTTTGAGGCCTTCCAAACCGGAACGGCCTTTACTGAAACGGCCTTACAGGAACGGCGTGTCGCGGAGGGAAAATGCTCGTCGGCCTGCTTGCATTGACCGTAACCGCCGCTTTCGCGGGCGCCGCCATCTATATCAGCGTCGCCGAGCAGCCGGCGCGGCTTCGTCTCGATGTGACAGGGCACTGCTGCAGGAATGGCAGCCTTCCTACAAGCGCGGCGCCGCCATGCAGGCGTCGATCGCCGTGGTCGCCTGTGTTCTTGGTGTCACTGCCTGGTGGCAGACCGGCAGTCTCGCGCATCTGGTCGGGGCGGTGCTGATCATCCTGCCCTGGCCATGGACGCTGATCGCAATGATGCCGACAAACCGACTGCTGGAGGCGATGGACGCGGCCGCCGTCAATTCGCAAGCCCGGGCGTTGATCGTCAAATGGGGCAACCTGCATTTGGTTCGCGTCTTGCTTGGCGTGCTGGCAGCACTGGCATTCCTCTGGGGAAGTGTCTGACGTCGCGACGATCAGCGCCAAAGGCCACATCACTAGAGCGCAGCTGGATGGCGCAGCCGCCCAAGCAGAGCCGACAATGTGTCGAGGTCATCATCTGAAAGCCTGGCGCCGACCAACTCCGCGATCGATCGTCCGTAGACGGCCCACATGCGGCGGCGCGTCTCGCGGCCCTTGCCAGTGATGCGGATAGTCTGTCCTCGCCCGTCATCGGCAACCCTGAGCTTCTCGACCAGCCCGTCCGATTCGAGCCGCGCCAGTAGCCGGGAGATGTTATATTGGGCAAACAGTGTGCGCTCGATCAGCTGGAACGGCCGCAAGCCGCCCTCGCCGGCTTCGGCAAGCTCATGCAGCACATCGTACCAGGCAAGCGGCGGTAAGCTGCTGTCCTTCAGCGCGTCTTCGGCTCTTTCCACCAGCTGGCGCGAAACTCGCATCAGGCGGGCCCAGGCCTTGATGGCCGCCGGCGAAGGGTTGGTTTGCTCCGTCATGGCTGCAGCATAGGCAATAGATGCAATTGCATCAAGCTTGACGATCGATGCAAATGCATCTATATAGATGCAACTGCATTCATATCAGAAGGCACTGCCATGAAACATGAAATCTGCAAGATCGCCGACATCCCGGAGACGGGCAGCCTGATCGCTCCATTCTTCGGCCGCGAAGTCCATGTCTACCGCAGCGGCGAGCGTATCCGCGCCGCCGCCAATGTCTGCCTGCATTTCGGTGGGCCGCTCGACTGCAAGGACGGCAAGCTCGTCTGCCAGTGGCATGGCGCCTCGTTCGACATGGCGAGCGGGGATCGGATCGAAGGCCCGGCGTCCAAAGGCTCCCGTCTCATGTTCCTCTCCACCCGCGTCGAGGACGGCGCGTTGAACTATGTCTGGGGAGAATGAAATGATCGACAAGCTCGCTCTCGTCAGCCATCCCCTATGTCCCTATGTGCAGCGCGCGGCGATTTCACTCGCCGAAAAGGACGTGCCGTTCGAACGCCTCACCATCGATCTCGCCAACAAGCCGGCCTGGTTCAAGGCGATATCGCCGCTCGGCAAGGTACCGCTGCTGCGCGTGCAGCAGAATGGCGAGGCAACCGCGATCTTCGAATCGGCGGTCATCCTCGAATTCCTTGAGGAAACGCTGGCCAACCCACTCCACCCTGCCGACCCGCTGGCCCGTGCACGGCATCGCGCCTGGATCGAGTTCGGCTCGGCCATCCTCAACGCAATCGGTCGACTCTATTCCGCACCGACCGAGGCCGACTTTCTTGCCGAAAGCGAAGGTCTGTCGGCAATGTTCGATCGTCTCGAAATAGAACTGGCGGCTGGCCGAGCTGGGCCATGGTTTGCCGGCGAGCGCTTTTCACTGGTCGATGCTGTCTATGGACCAATCTTCCGCTATTTCGACGCCTTCGATCGGATCGGCGAGTTCGGCATCCTGAGCGGAAAGCCGCGTGTCGAGGCCTGGCGGAAGGGATTGCACGAACGCAAGTCGGTGAAGAACGCTGTCGCCCCGGATTACCCACAGCGCCTTCTTGCATTCCTGCAAGCGAAGGGTTCACATCTTTCGAACCTCACCCGCCGCAACGAGGCGGCCACCGCGCTTCCTTGATACCGATCCGCCTGAACGGATCGACCGCGGTTCCAGCCGCCATCGATCCTTCAGCGGTATCGCCAAATCAAGCCGTCGCTCTTGGCGTTGGGTTAGGTCTCGGTAGCGTCGAATGCGTTCCGCGCGGCGCGCACGGCGCCATGATTGAGCTCGGCCCACTGGAGCAGCTGGTGCAGGGGTCCAAACATCGAGCGTCCGAGATCGGTCAGACTGTATTCGACGCTCGGCGGCTTGGTCGGGAACACCTCGCGATGGACGTAGCCGTCGCGCTGCAAATCGTGCAGCGTCTGGGTGAGCATGCGCTGTGAAATGTCGGGTACCAGCCGCCGCAATTCGCCGAACCGGTATGGCTTTTCTGCCAGCGCCATCATCAGCAGCGAACTCCATTTGTTGCTGATGCCTTGGATCACATCGCGGACCGGACAGTCCGCAATGTTGCCGCCGCCGCTGCCCGCTTTGTAAATCTCGAGCTTCGATCTCAGACTGACGATTTTGCTGTCCATCGCTGGTTCCCTGCGCCTGCCTACCTCCCGCAAAACTGCCTTCTTTACGGGGATCGGTCAATTCCTATTTTAGTGCTGGTCTCTTTTTGAGACTCATATAAGCACCCGCCGCTCCGGCGCAACGACAGGACTTCCCATGACCGAAACCCTTCTCGTCACCGGCGCCTCCGGCCAGCTCGGCCGCGGCGTCATCCATCATTTGCTGGACACGCTCAAGGTTCCGCCCGCACGCATCATCGCCGCCACCCGTAATCCGGAAAACCTCGCCGACCTGGCGACGCGCGGCGTTGCCATCAGGCAAGCCGATTTCGATGATACGGCGTCGCTCGTCGAGGCATTCAAGGGCGCCGCCAGGGTCCTGATCATCTCGACCGGCGAGATCGACCTTGGGGGCAAGCGCCTCAAGCAGCACGAGAATGCAGTCGCAGCCGCCAGGCAGGCCGGTGTTTCGCATCTGCTCTACACCTCGATGCCCAATCCTGAGCCGGGATCGCCGGTGCTGTTTGCGGGCGATCACTACGGGACCGAGCAGGCGATCAAGGCAAGCGGCATCCCCCACACGATTTTCCGCAACGGCTGGTATCAGGAGAACCTGTTCATGTCGCTGCCGCATGCGATTGCCTCGGGGCAGTGGTACACATCGGCGGCCGACGGCCGCATCGCCCATGGCGCTCGCGACGACATGGCCGTGGCGATCGCCGCCGGCCTTGCCTCAGGCGATACTGAAAGCACCACCTACACGCTGACGGGCCCGCAGGCCTACACGGTCGCCGAGATCGCGGCCCTGGTGACCGACGTCACCGGCAAGCCCATCGAGGTCGTTCAGCTTTCGGATGAAGCCTTGACCGAGGGCCTGAAAGCTGCCGGCGTTCCCGAAGGTTTTGCCCCCGTCGTCACCTCCTTCGACACCAACACGCGCTCCGGCCGCATCGGCATGGTGACCGACGCGATCGAGACACTGTCAGGCAAAAAGCCGAAATCGCTGAAGCAATTTCTTGAAGCGAACAAGGCAGCGCTAACCGGCTGAAGTCGGCCGTGGTCAGGGGCATGTCGAGATTCAGGTCAGGCCGAGTCGAGAATGGTGGGTTCCGAGAACCGGAGCGGAGCGTACTTTCGGGTACGTGAGCCCGCGCATGACCCCGAAATCGAGATCGATTTCGGAAGGGTCATGCGCAAAATCAAAGTTCTACAGCGTCCTTTGCGCGCCCAACAGGGCGCGCGGCGCTGTAGGTAAGCGCAGGAACCCGCCGTTCGCAGGCCGGCCTCACCTGAATATCGGCATGCCCTAGATAGCCACCTGCGTTCCGATCTCAACCACACGTCCGGTCGGGATCTGAAAATACTCCGTCGCATCCGCTGCCGTGCGCGCCAACCCGATGAACAGCTTGTCCTGCCACACCGGCATGCCGGAATTGGGTGACGCCTTGAGCGAGCGCCGCGACAGGAAGAAGGAGGTCGTCATGATGTCGAACTTCCAGCCCTGCTTGCGGCAGATCGCCAGCGCTCGCGGAATGTTGGGCTGCTCCATGTAGCCGAAGGTCAGCGTTACCCGCATGAACAGATCGTTGATGGTTTCCATCTTGACCCGCTCGCTATCGGGCACCTTGGGCTGCTGCGCCGTCACCACCGAGAGGATGACGTTCTGTTCGTGCAGCACCTTATAGTGCTTCAGGCTGTGCATCAGCGCGGTTGGCGCGCTGACGGGATCGCTGGTCAGGAACACGGCCGTACCGGACACCAATTGCGGTTTCTTCTTCAACAAATTGGCGGCAAGGAAATCGAGCGGAATCTCGTTCCTGCGCGTCTTGTCGAAGAGATAGCGACTCCCGCGTATCCAGGTCCCCATGATCAGCCCCATGATGCAGGCAACAGCGATTGAAACCCATCCGCCTTCCATGAATTTCACGATATTTGCCAGGAAGAAGCCGGTGTCTATCGTGCCAAAGAGCAGCGCGAGGGCCGCAGCGAGCGCGGTCTGCCATTTCCATTGCCACCGCATCACCACGAACAGCAAAATCGTCGTCATCAGCATCTCGCCTGTCACCGAAATTCCATAGGCGGAAGCGAGCGAACTCGAACTGCCAAAGCCGACGACCAGCAGCATCACGCCGAGCGCGAGAATGAGGTTCACGCGCGGCATGTAGATTTGGCCGAGTTGCATCTCGGAAGTATGCTGAACTTCGATTCTGGGCAGAAGATTGAGCTGCACCGCTTGCCGGGTCAGCGAAAACGCCCCGGAGATAACGGCTTGACTGGCGATGACGGTTGCTGCTGTTGCGAGCCCGACCATCGGTATCAGTGCCCAATCCGGCAGCATCTGGAAAAACGGATTGTCGGGCACACCCCCGTGAGCAAGAACGAATGCGCCTTGCCCAAAATAGCTGAGCAGCAGGCAGGGGAAGACGATCCAGAACCAGGCTAGCACGATTGGACGGCGACCGAAGTGGCCGAGATCGACGTAAAGTGCTTCGGCACCGGTAACCGCAAGAAAAACCGCGCCGACGGTGAGAAACGCGCCCGCTTTGGCCTCGGCAAGGTAGGCGACTGCGTAGTAGGGGTTGATTGCCAAAAGCACCGATGGATCGTCGTGAATGTGCACCAACCCGGCAATGCCGATCGCCAGAAACCAGAGCCCCGTCACCGGTCCGAAAACCGAGGCCACTCTGCCGGTCCCGAACCGCTGCACCGCAAACAAGACGGCAAGAATCACCAATGTAATCGGAACCACATACGGATCGAACGCCGGGGTCACGACGCTCAGGCCTTCCACCGCCGAAAGCACCGAGATGGCCGGCGTTATGATCGCGTCGCCGAAAAACAGTGCGGCTCCGCAGAGACCAATGCCAAGAATGATGCTGGAACCAGCCGGATAAGCTTTCCGGGCCAGCGCCATAAGCGACAGGGTACCGCCTTCACCCTTGTTATCCGCCCGAAGCACGAAGGCGACGTATTTGATTGTCACGATAATCGTCAGTGCCCAGACGATCAGCGACAGAATGCCCAGAACGGCACTGCGCGGATCGGCGCCGGACGAAGCATGCAGGGCTTCGCGAAGCGCATAGATCGGGCTGGTGCCGATATCGCCATAGACCACGCCGAGAGCGCCCAGCATCAAAACCTTGGTGCTGTGCTTTTCGACCTCAGGATGGCTTGATTGTTCGACGGGTTCTGCCTCACTACCACTGTTGGTAAGGGCCATGGACGACACTCCGATAAGCGCGCGGTGCTCTACGCTTGCTGCGATGCAATATCAAGTGCCCCAACGTGATGGCTGCCATGTCCGCAAAGCGAGGCTTCCATCCCTACCACCCACAGGCCTTCAGAAATCTTTTTACCGTGCCGGCCATGCCATACTCCAACGCATCGGCTGTCAACCCATGTCCGATCGACACTTCGGCCAATGCCGGGATGCGCTTTGCCAATGCCGGCAGGTTGTTCACCACCAGATCGTGCCCGGCATTGACCTGAAGCCCGGCAGCAAGCGCGGCATCCGCGGTTTTTCCCAATCTTTCCAGCTCCTTCGCCGCCTTTGCCGAATCGGAATGATAGCTGCCATATGGGCCGGTATAGAGCTCGATCCGGTCGGCGCCGGTGTCGCGCGCGGCCCCCATGCCTGCCGGATCCGGGTCGGAAAACAACGACACGCGAAAGCCTCCCTTTTTCAGGCGCTTGACGATCGGTGTCAGGAACGCCGCCTCGGCGGCGAAGTTCCAGCCATGGTCGGAGGTGGCCTGGGCAGGGTCGTCGGGCACCAGCGTCACCTGCTCCGGCTGGTGCTTTTCTACAAGCGCCAAGAAATCCTCGCTTGGATAGCCCTCGATGTTGAACTCCGCCTGGGGGAATTCGTCGTCGATCAATGCCCTGATCTCCGGCACGTCGGAATGCCTGGTGTGCCGCTCGTCGGGCCGCGGATGCACTGTCAGCCCATGCGCACCCGCGGCAAGTGCCAGTCGCCCGAGCCCGGTGACGCTCGGCCACGGCAGGTCGCGCCGGTTGCGAAGCATGGCGATGGCATTGAGATTGACGGAGAGTTTTGCAGGCATGGGTTCTCGGATCCGGATGTATTTGCGGCCATCTATACCGCCTTTGGCGGGAACAGACAGGGGGTTTCCGGTGTTCCAGAGGGACGTACAATATCCAGCAAGAGGAAGACCCGTGAATTATCTTGAAGCCGTGCCGGCGGTTCGCCGCATCGACACCGACCGCGACGACCTGTTCGCCATCGACGTCGTCGGCCATGTCACGGCGGCCGATGCGGAAAACCTGTTCGGTTTGCTGGAGGCGGCTTACGCGCTGCACCCGAAAATCGACGTGCTGGTGCGCCTGATCGACCACGATGGCGTCGATTGGGTCGATGTGTCGGACGAAACGCTTGAACAGGGCACGGCACATGCCGTGGAGCATGTCGGCCGCTGCGCTGCGGTCGGCGAGCCGAACTGGGTACCCAGCGCACAGAGCTTTCTGCCTGCTTCCTCGCCCGTCGAGATCAGGCATTTCGAGGCAGAGGACGAAGCATCCGCCTGGGAATGGCTCGGCGCCAGACCGCTAGCCCCACGCTGACGCAGTCTCAGTCCTGGCTCGATCCGCCTATCTGACGATCGTCAGCCGTTCGGCCGCGCGCGTGATCGCGGTGTAGAGCCAGCGCTGGCGGGTTTCCTTGAACGCCCAGCTTTCGTCGAAAAGCACGATCTCGTTCCATTGCGAGCCTTGAGACTTGTGCACGGTCAGCGCGTAGCCATAGTCGAAATCGTCGAAGCGCTTTTTCTGCTGCCAGGGAATGTCGGCGTCCGGGTCCTCGAACGCCGCTTTGAGCAGCTTGATCTTGGCGACGCCGCGGTCCGGATCGTCTTCCTCCGGTGAAACCAGCAAATTGATGCCGGGTTTCACCGTCTCGCGCGACGAGGTCATCACCTTCCACAGCGAACCGTTGAGCAATCCCTTGGCCGGGTCGTTACGCAGGCAGACAAGCTTGTCGCCGGCCTGAGGGTAGTCGGCATTGAACCCCTTCAGCTCGCGCAGCCGCTGATTATAGCGTCGCCGCGTCCTGTTGGTGCCGACCAGCACCTGGTCCGCCTTCAGCACCAGTTCCTGGGTGACATCTTCCTTGCCGATCACCTGCGCCGTGCCATAGTCGCCGCGCATGAATTCGCGCCCCTCGCGCACGTCGAGCGCCAGTCGGATGATTGGGTTGTCGCGCGCCTGCCGGTGGATCTCGGTGAGAAGAATATCCGGCTCATGCTCGGTGAAGAAGCCGCCGCCCGAGATCGGCGGCAACTGGCCGGGATCGCCGAGAACGAGGATCGGCGTGCCGAAACTCATCAGGTCGCGGCCAAGCTGCTCGTCGACCATCGAACATTCGTCGATGACGACGAGCTTGGCCCGCGAGATCGGGCTCTGCCGGTTGAGCGAAAAGGTCGGCGATATCGAAGTCTTGCCGGTCACCTCATCCGCTACCGATTCCTCGCCCTTCGGCCGGTAGATCAGCGAATGGATGGTGCGGGCATTGACCGCGCCCTTGGAACGCAGCACCTGCGCGGCCTTGCCGGTGAAGGCTGCGAATTGCACCTGGCCGTCGACATGTTCGGCGAAATAGCGCGCCAGAGTCGTCTTGCCGGTGCCGGCATAGCCGAACAGCCGGAAGAGCTGCGGCTTTCCGGCCTTGAGCCAGGTGGCGACCGCTTTCAGCGCGTCGTCCTGTTGAGGAGAGAATTCCATCAGCGCGAGAGACCGGATTCGCGAGGGAAAGACAAGGCCGACGGCCACCGTCACAAGATCATCGGCGGCGGGCCGCACCGCTCCAATGGCGCAAGTTATCAGGCAGAAGACGGAACGTAAAGAGAACGAAGTCGAGCCGCCACGACCTAGTGGTGAAAACCTGACGCTTAGTACCCGATACAGACTTCGGTTTTAGGTGGAAAGCGGAAGCTGGCCGACAGAGCGGCGAAAGTCTGCTTGGTGCTGCCACGAGCTGCCCTTAATCCGAAGGCAGCTCGTGACGTTTCATATGCCCTCTCCGCGATTTTGGGGTAGATTGAAGACCTTAGCGTTCCGGTCGCCACGAACCCGGGAGAGGGCCATGGACATTGGCGCGTGGCTGCGCGATCTGGGGCTGGGACAGTACGAACAGGCGTTCCGCGAGAACGACATCGATGGCGACGTCCTAGCCGACCTCACCGCCGATGATCTGAGCGGACTTGGCGTCGTCTCGATCGGCCACCGCCGCAAGTTGCTCGCCGCCATCGCCGCCGTGCGCGCGGGCTCGCCTCCAGCCATGTCCCCATCCATCCAGCCACAGAGCACGATCTCCGGGACAGTGGCCCTGCCGTCCCCTGAGGCGGAGCGGCGCCAACTTAGTGTGATGTTCGTCGACCTCGTCGGCTCCACGGCGCTCGCCGCGCACCTGGACCCCGAGGACATGCGCGAGGTGATCGGGACCTACCACCGCCGCATTGCCGAGACGGTTGGTCGCTTCGGCGGCTTCGTCGCGAAGTACATGGGCGATGGAGTCCTGGTCTATTTCGGCTGGCCCCAGGCCGACGAGGCCGATGCCGAGCGCGCAGTACGCGCCGCCTTGGCCACGCTGGAAGCGGTTGGCCAGATTGCGCCCGCCGATGAGCGGTTGTCCGCACGCGTCGGCATCGCCAGTGGCCTCGCCGTCGTGGGCGACCTGCTGGGGGCCGGGGCCGCACAGGAGCAGGCTGTAATCGGCGAGACCCCGAACGTTGCCGCGCGGCTACAATCCCTTGCTGATCCTGGATGCGCAGTGATCGACGCGGAAACACGGCGGCGCATCGGCGGCCTGTTCGAGTGCCGCGAGCTTGGTGCGGTTCACCTCAAAGGGCTAACCGGCCCTGTCCGCACCTGGCAGGTGCTTGGCGAGGCCATGGTTCAGAGCCGCTTCGACGCGATGCATCCGGCCGCCCTCACGCCGCTGGTCGGGCGCGATGACGAGCTCGATCTGCTGCTGCGCCGCTGGCGGCAGGCGAAGGGCGGCGAAGGGCAGGTCGTGCTCATCGCCGGCGAGCCCGGCATCGGCAAGTCCCGCCTGATCGCTGCGCTCGAGGAGCACGTAGCTGGAGAGGTGCATCTCAAACTCAAGTACTTCTGCTCGCCCCATCACCGTGAGAGCGCCCTCCAACCGATCATCGCACGCTGGAAGAACGAGGTAGGCTTCGTGGACGGCGAGCCTGCGGAGGCTCGGCTCGTCAAGCTGGAAACCCTGCTACACCCACTCGCCGCCTCGCATGAGCTGGCGCTCATTGCCGAGATGCTCGGCGTGCCGGGTGGCGAGCGGTACCCGCCACTGGCTCTCAGCCCGGAGCGCAAGAAGGAGCAGACCTTCGGGGCACTGCTTCACATTCTCGATGAACGGGCCCGCCGATCCCCCGTGCTGATGCTGTTCGAGGACGTGCATTGGGCCGATCCAAGCTCGCTGGAGCTGTTGGACAGGTTGATCATGCGCTTGGCCTCGCTGCCAGTGCTGGTGGTCATCTCCTTCCGGCCGGAGTTTGAGGCGCCATGGGTCGGTCTGGCGGGCGTGACCTTGATGGCGCTGAGCCGTCTCAGTCCGCGTCAAGCCGCGACGCTCGCCTCTCAGGTGGTCGTGGGCCAAGCATTACCGGCCGGAATGCTGGATCGGATCGTGGCGCAGACCGACGGTGTGCCCCTGTTCATCGAGGAGTTGACGAAAGCCGTGCTGGAGAGTGCCAGCCAGCCCGATGCTGCTGTGTCGGCGCTTCCGATCCCGAGCACTTTGCAGGCTTCACTGACCGCTCGGCTGGATCGGCTGCCGGCCGCCAAGCAGGTGGCGCAGATCGGCGCGGCACTCGGCCGGGAGTTCAACCATGAGCTGCTGGCCGCCGTGGCAGGACTACCCGAGGCAGCGTTGGCGCAGGGACTGGACGAGCTCGTCAATTCTGGTCTCGCGTTCCGGCGGGGCACGCCGCCCGAGGCGACCTACACGTTCAAGCACGCGCTCGTGCAGGACACCGCCTACGTGAGCCTCCTGCGTGGCACACGCCAGAAGTTGCACGCCCGGATCGCCCAGGTACTGGAAGAGCGCTGGCCGGAGGTGGTCGAAACCCAGCCTGAGCTGCTGGCCCATCACTTTACCCAGGCGGAACTGACCGAGCGGGCTGCGGACTACTGGCAGCGGGCCGGGGAACGCACCTTCCGGCGCTCGGCCGTTGCGGAAGCCATCGGCCATCTCACCCGGAGCATTGACCTCGTGCGGACCTTGCCCGAGAGCCGCGCCCGGGCAGAGCGCGAACTTCATCTTCAGACTATGCTTGGTCAGGCGTGCATTGCCCGGTACGGCCACGCAGCACCTGAGACCGCCTCCGCTTTCGCCCGAGCGCAGGAGTTGGTAGAGGCCGTAGGCGACGCATCACAACAGTTTCCTGTGCTGTATGGGTTCTGGGCTGTCCAATTCGTACGCATGGCGCTTCCCGAGCAGCAGAAGCTGGCCAGGCAAATTCTCGCCTTGGCCGAGCTGCACCCAGACCCGGAGCGGCTGTGCTTGGCGCACCGGATGTGCGGCGCGACAGATGAGGTGGGGGGCGAGCTGCTCGCCGCCCGCGAGCACCTCGAGTGTGCCGTTGCGCTGTACGACCCGGAACGGCATGGTTCGACGGCCTTTGTTTTTGGCCAGGACCTTGGCGTGTCCGCGCTCGCCCACCTGACCTGGGTGCTGTGGCTGCTGGGCTACCCGGATCAGGCATCCCGCCGACAAGCCGAGGGGTTGGCCTTAGCCCACCGGGTCGGCCATAAGAACACCCTCGGGTTTGCCCTGATGTACAGCGCGCTGGTGGGGGCTTTTGGCCGCGACGACAGCGCGGCCGCGGCGCATGCGGCGGCGTTGCTGGAGCTGGCCCGGGAACACAAGTTGGATCTATGGGCCGCCAGCGCGACGGTGGTCCAGGGCTGGGCCATGGCTCGCCACGGTCAGGAGGCCGCCGGGATAGAAGCGATCCAGCGCGGGCTTGCGGATTGGGAGAAGAGCGGCGCGGCGTGGATGCGTCCGTTCTTCCTGGGCCTGCTGGCCGAGGCTTGTGCCCTCTCGGGGGACATGCAACGGGGGCTCGGTGCACTGGATGAGGCTCTGGCAGTGGTCGAGGGGACAGGGGAGCGTTGGCCGGAGGCCGAACTGTATCGCTTGCGCGGGCAGCTTCTGGCAGCCCTGCCGGACGGAAGACCAGATGAGGTGAGCGCCGCATTTGAGCACGCGATCGAAATCGCCCGGCGTCAATCCGCGAAGTCCTGGGAGTTGCGTGCGGCCACCGGTCTTGCCCGGCTCTGGCGCGAGCAAGGCAAGCCTGCCGATGCCCACACCCTGCTCGTGCCCGTGAATGAGTGGTTCTCCGAGGGCTTCGAGACCCCCGACCTGAGAGAGGCCAAGGCGTTTCTCGACACCGCGAGGTGACTCAAGTCAGCTCGATGTCACTAGGGGTGGAGTCAAACTGACTGAATGCCCGCATCGGGCTCAAACCAGCCGCCTGTTATGAGGGGTCAACCGGAATTTCGGCTCCGGTGCCAAGCGTCGACGACGTTGCGCAGTTTGTCGACGAACTGCGGATCGTTGGAGAGGTTGAACTGGCGCCAGCGGTTGGGCTGCAGCCCGTGCGCCTTCCAGATGCGGCGCACCGCGCTGGCGCTGATGCCGGCCGCGGCCGCCATCATGTCGGCGGTCCAGTGCGTCGTCTCGCCAGGCGGGTCCTGCAACGTCAGCGCCGCCACGCGCTCCGCCACTTCGGGACCGAGAGGCGGAATGCGCGATGGCCGCGTCTTGTCGCGCAACAGTCCTTCGAAGCCTGCCGCGGCGAAGCGCTCCTGCCAGCGCCACACGCAGGTCTTCGACTTGCCGGTCTGCCGCATGATCTCGACGGTACCGGCGCTGTCGGCACTCAGTAGGATGATCTCGGCGCGCCAGACGTGCTTCTGCGGCGCATTGCGGTCTTTGACGACAGCCATCAGTCGCTGGCGATCGGTCGGCGAAACGGTGAAGGATATTCCTGTGCGCATGCGCCAGACTCGCATGCGCTTTCGCCAAAGGGAATCCAAGCCGGACTCTTATGTTAGGCCGATACCACTAGCCAGTCGGGCCGCCACGACCTTCGGTCGGGCCGCCACGACCTTCGGTCAGGCTGGGATCGTTGTCGAGCAGGATCGGTTTGCCATGCGGCGTTGCATGCGCGGCGCGTTCCCACGCGGCAGCAAGCGCATCGACGTCGCCCTTGCCGGCGACGCCTTTGGCCGACAGCAGATTTTCCAGCGCCGCCAGCCAGTGCTCGTAATAGTCGTGGCCATCGCTGGCGGCATCCGGCTTCCTGACCTCGACGGACAAGGCGTCCGCCCATTCGCTCCAGGAAAACAGGCCCTTGTCGTGCAGCGCGACCGTCATGGCGAAGGCTTCCGCTTGCCACGGCTCGGCGAACACCGGCGCCTCGACGCCCGCCGGCAGCATGGCAGCGCCCGACTTCGCCTCACGCCGGCTCAAGATAGCTCTCCCAGGCGTCGATCGACACGGTCAACGTCGGGTCGGCGCCCTCGCCCCAGATCTCCGCGCCGTCGAAAACCACGGTATAGACCCATTGCGGGTTTTCGCCCTGGCCATGCGCATTGGTGTCGGGGAAGACAAAGCCATCGCGCACCGCCTCGACGGCGCCCTGCTTGCCGCGTGCGTAGCGCGGCAGCCTTGTGTGGCCGGTCGGATGGAAATTCTTCGTCCGCACGAGGTCGCCAGCCTTGAACCGCGCCGGAGTGGCAACCGGCCGGTCGCAGGGGCCGCCCTTAGCCAACACATCAGGCACGTTTTCGGCCTTCAGCACCCCCTTTGGCGTCGCGGCAGGATCGACCGCCTGGCCCGCGGCCAGATCGCGGTCGCTGACAAAACCATGCCGCTTCAGCAAGGTTTCGAGCGCCCTGATCCAGATCTCGTAGTAGCTGGAGCCATAATAGTCGGCGGGATGCAGCGATTCCCGCGCATGCCGGCTCTCATCGATATTCCAGGCGCCCATGGCGCCGGCGCACAAGGTTACGCCAAGCGCCCGCCTTTCCCAGGCTGCATGGAAATAGGGTTCGTCCTTTTCGGGTGCGACCGGCCCGAACCCCATCTGCCCGCCGAGATCCTGCGGCCCGTTCATGCCGGCTCCCGCGCCAGTCCGGTGCCGATCATCGCGTCGCGCGTCACCAGATCCGCCAGCCGATCCTCGCTCCAGCCATCGGTGCCCTTCGGCCGCATCGGCACGACCAGATAGCGCAGTTCGGCGGTGGAGTCCCAGACGCGGATCTTTGTCGTTGCCGGCAAGATCAGCCCGAATTCCTCGAGCACGCCGCGCGGATCGATGACCGCGCGCGAACGATAGGGCGGCGCCTTGTACCAGACCGGCGGCAGGCCGAGCACCGACCACGGGTAGCAGGAGCATAGCGTGCAGACGACGAGGTTGTGCGTGTCCGCCGTGTTGAACACGGCCTGCATGTGCTCGCCCTGCCGGCCGGTGTAGCCGAGTGAACCGATCGCCGCCGTCGCGTCGCGTTTCAGCCAGGCGGCAAAGTCAGGGTCGACCCACGCCTTGGCCACAACCTTGGCGCCGTTGCGCGGACCGATTTTTGTCTCATAGGTGTCGACGATCACGTCGATCGCGGCCGGATCGATCAGCCCTTTCTGGGTGAGGATCGTCTCCAGCGCGCGCACCCGGGCGGCAAAAGGATCAAGCTCGTTGTCGTGGTCGTGGTTGTGGGACATGGCCGCAAATTACGGCTGCAAGCATCCTACCGCAAGCGCCGCGTCTTGGGCCAGCCCTATCGGCTTCTATTCCGCTGCCGCCTTCTGCGGTTCACCCTGCGACTCTTCTCCGCCCTCGAACAGCGACGGCTGGTCGACGGTTTCGACGGGTAGCTGCTCGTCCCGACGCTTCGGCCACAGTCCGACAAGCCAGCCGGAAAAATGCTCCATGTAGACATAGATGACCGGCGTGACGAACAGCGTCAGCGCTTGCGAAGCGACCAGGCCGCCGACCACCGCCACGCCGAGCGGCTGGCGCAGTTCGGCGCTGGCGCCGGTGCCGAGCGCGATCGGGATCGTACCCATCAGCGCCGCCAGCGTCGTCATCATGATCGGACGGAAGCGCATCAGGCAGGCCTTGTGAATGGACTCGAGCGGCGACATCCCCTCGCGCCTGAGTTCGAGCGCGACGTCGATCATCATGATGCCGTTCTTCTTGACGATGCCGATCAGCATCAGGATACCGATGACCGCGATCACCGACAGGTCCATTCCCGCAAGCCGCAACGCAACAAGCGCGCCGAGCACCGCCGACGGCAGTCCGGTCAGGATGGTGAGCGGATGGATGAAGCTCTCGTAGAGGATCCCGAGGACGATGTAGATGGTGAGGATCGCGCCGGCGATCAGCAGGCCCTGGTTGGCAAGCGAATCCTGAAAGGTTTTCGCCGTGCCGGAAAAAGTGGTCGAGATCGTCGCCGGCATGCCGATCTTTTCCTTCAGTGCATCGATGCGGCTCACGCTGTCGCCGAGCGCGACGCCCTGCGGCAGATTGTAGGAAATGGTCACTGCCGGAAGCTGGCCGAGTTGGTTGACGGTCAAGGCGCCGGCGGTCCGATCGACACGAGCGAAGGCGCCGAGCGGCACAAGGCTGCCGCTGGCCGTTCTCACCTTGATCGCCAGCATTCTTTCTGGCGACCACTCGATCCTCGGGTCGAGCTCCATGATCACCTCGTAGCTGTCGGCCGAACCGAAGATGGTCGACACCTGCTCGGTGCCGAAACCGCCATAGAGGCTGGAGCGCAATGTATCGGTGTCGATGCCGAGCGTCGCCGCCTTGTCGCGGTCGACCACCAGCGACGCCTGCAAGGCGTTGTTCTGCAAATCATTGGTGACATCGGTGAAGGCGCTACGGTCGGCGGCCATCGCATCGGTGAGCTTCTGCGCCCAAACGTCCGCCGCGCCGATGTCGAGGCCCTGCACGACGAGCTGATAGGCGCTGGCCGAAGCGCGCGCGCCGAGCCGCAGATTCTGCACCGGCTGCATGAAGGTTTCGATGCCGGGGACATTGGCCAGCTGTTGCCGCAGATCCGAAAGCACCTTGTCGATGTCGGGGCGCTGGCTCTTGTCCTTCAACTGCACGAAGAGCCGGCCCTGGTTGAGCGCGTTGTTTCCGCTGCCTACCGACCACGCTACATGCGAGACATAGGGTGAATGGGTGAAGACATCAGCCACTTGCCCCTGCAGCTTGACCATGGCGTCAAACGAAATGTCCTGGCGCGCGGTGGTCGTCACCGAAATCTGGCCGATATCCTCCTGCGGGAAGAAGCCCTTCGGCGAGGTCTGGATCAGCCAGACCGACAGTGCGGCCGTCCCAACGAAGACGAGGAAAACCAGGAAACTGTGCCGCAGGCAGAAGGTCAGCAGCCAGTCATAGCCCCGCATAAAGAAATTGTGCTTCTGTCCCTCACCATGCGCTGCTTCGCGCTCGGCCTTCGACACCGACAAAAGCCGCGAGCACAGCATCGGCGTCAGCGTCAGTGACACGAACATCGACGCCAGGATGGCGACCGTCACCACCACCGCGAACTCGTTGAAGATGCGCCCGATCACTCCGCCCATCAAAAGCACGGGGATGAACACAGCGACCAGCGAGATCGAGATCGAGATGATGGTGAAGCCGATTTCGCGAGCGCCCTTGAGGGCCGCCTCGAGGGCCGAGAGCCCCTCCTCCTCCATGTGGCGGAAGATGTTCTCCAGCATCACGATCGCGTCGTCGACGACAAGGCCGACCGCCAGCGTCAGCCCCATCAGCGAGATGTTGTCGATGGAAAAGCCAAACAGGAACATGGCGCCGAGCGTGGCGATCAGCGAGATCGGCACCGCCACCGCCGGGATGATCGTCGCCGTTACCCGGCGCAGGAACAGGAAGATCACCATCACCACCAGCGCGATAGTGAGCAGCAGCGTGAACTGCACGTCATCGACCGCCTCGCGGATCGAAGTCGAGCGGTCGTTGAGCAACCGGATACTGGCCGCCGCCGGCATTTGATCCTGGAAGGACGGCAGCATCGCCTTGACGCGGTCGACGACGTCGACGGTGTTGGCATCGGGCTGGCGCTGCACGGCCATGATGATCGCGCGGGTGCCGTCGTACCAGCTGGCTGTCGTCGTGGTCTCGACCGAATCGATGACGCGGGTCACCTCGCCGAGCCGCACCGGACGGCCGTTCTTGGTGGCTACGATGATATTGGAAAATCCCGCCGCGTTGTTCAGCTGCGTATTGGCGGTGATCGTCAGCTGCTGCTTGTCGTTCTGCAGCACGCCGAGCGGCGTGTTGCTGTTGGCCGAGGCGATCGCCGTCTGCAGCTGGTCGATCGAAATTCCGCGCGCGGCGAGCGCCGTCGGATCGATCTGGACGCGCACTGCGTATTTCTGCTGGCCGAAGATCGAGACCTGCGCCACGCCTTCGATCGTCGACAGCGACGGCGAGATCACATTCTCGGCGAAGGCATCGAGATCGGTCAGCGGAACCGTGTCGCTGACCAGCGACATCAGCAGGATCGGCGCATCGGCCGGATTGACCTTGCGGTAACTCGGCGGGCTGGTCATCTCAGGCGGCAATTGCCGCTGTGTTCGCGCGATCGCCGCCTGCACGTCGGCAGCGGCTGCATCGATATCGCGGTTGAGCACGAACTGGATGGCGATCGAGGTCGAGCCGAGCGAATTTGTGGTCGAGATCGAATCGATGCCGGCGATGGTGGTAAACTGCTTGATCAGCGGCGTTGCCACCGAGGTCGCCATGGTTTCCGGCGAGGCGCCGGGCAGCGAGGCCGAGACGTTGACCACCGGAAACTCGGCGCTCGGCAGAGCGGCCACCGGCAGGAACTTGTAAGCGAACAGCCCGCCCAGCACGAGCGCAAAGGACATGAGCAGGGTGGCGACAGGCCTGCGGATGCAGAATTCGGAGATCATGGCCGCGTCCCGCCCGCCTTGCTAACCTCGGCAACCCTAGGAGACGGCCGATCACTGGCCCCGCCTTCGTGGACCGGCGAGCCGTCCTTCAGCTTTGCCTGGCCCTCGACGACGACACGTTCGCCGCTTTTCAGCCCCTCGCCGATAGCGCTGTTGTCGCCGTCGCTCAGTGCGACCTGCACGGGCCGCACCTCAACCGTGTTGTCGGGCTTGATCACATAGACGAACGGCCCCTTCTGGCTGGCCTGCACCGCAACCGTGGGAACCGAGATCATTTGCGGCATGATGCCGGCTTCGAGCACGACATTGACATACTGGCCCGGCCACAGCGAAAGATCGGCGTTGGGCACGCTGGCCCGCGTTGCGATCGTGCCGGAGGCGGTGTCGACGCTGGAATCGACGAAATCGAGTGTCCCCTTGGCGAGCGGTGTCGGGTCGCCGTCCCTGGCCAGCGTGACTGCACCTTCCTGCGGCGCTGCCAGCGCCTTGTGCAAAAGGGCAAGATCGCTTTCCGGAAGATTGAAGTTCACCTGCAGCGGGTCCATCTGGGTGATGGTCACCAGCGGGGCCGACGTGCTGTTGCCGCTGCTGGTGGTGACGAGATCGCCGATCGCCACGTTGACCGCGCCCAGCCTGCCGGAAATCGGCGCCCTGATCGTGGCAAAGCTGAGCTGGACCTCGTCCGCATCGATCGTCGCCTTGTCGGCCTCCACGGTGGCCGCGGCGGACTTCTGCGCGGCGACCGCCTGGTCATAGGTCTGCTGTGTGCCGGCCTGCCTGGCGACAAGAGTCTTGGCGCGCTCAAGATCGGCCGTGGCACTGGCTAGCAGTGCCTGGTCCTTGGCAAGCGTCGCCTGGTCATGGGCCAATTGCGCCTTCAGCGCGCGCTCGTCCAGCGAGAACAGAACGTCGCCGGCCCTCACCATCTGCCCGTCCTTGACGGCGATCGATGTGATCTGGCTCGAGATCCGTGCGTTGACGCTGACCACGGCCGGGGAGGATACGAAGCCGATGGCGTAGCGCCGGATCGGGAAGTCGGCCGTCGAGGCGGTGGCGGCAACCACCGCGGTCGAACGTGTGGCATTTGCGGCGGCCGGTTCGTCAGGCGCCGCCTGGCCCTCTGACAGCATCTGCCAGACTTTGTCCGTCGCCGCGGGCGAAAGGTATAGCCCGGCCGCGACAAGGCAGGCGACCGCAAGCACGATCTTTCCACGCATCGTCAAAGGCCTTTTATCCGACACGCCGTGGTTCGGTGGTCATATCTTGGCGTAACTCGCAGCCTCGTGCCGCGGTTTCACCAAATAGAATAGATAGAGGGCACCGAAGGCGAAAAAGGGCCAAAACCCGGCATTACGAAGATTAATGTGCAGTGCACAACAAGCGTCAGCTACCGCAGCATCGGCCACAGCGTCACCGCGAGCAGCACCCCCATGGCGATGTTGAACCATTTCAGCCGCACCGGATCAGACAGAAAACCGCGCAGCGCCGTGCCGAAACCTGCCCACACCGAAACGCTCGGCAGGTTGACGACGGTGAAGGCTATTGAGATCAACGCCACCGACAGAAACGGATGCTCCGGAATGGCATAGACTGCCATGGCGGTGATCGCCATCACCCAAGCCTTGGGATTGACCCACTGGAACGCCGCCGCGTCGATGAACCGCATCGGTCGCGCATTGGCCTCGCCCTTGCCGGCGAGCGAACGCGACACGGCAATCTTCCAGGCGAGATAGAGCAGATAGACGCCGCCCGCGATCTTCAATCCGGTGTGCAGCACCGGAAACGCAATCAACACCGCGCCCAGCCCGAAGCCGACGGCAAGCAACAGCACGAGGAAGCCGATGCTGATGCCCAGCATGTGCGGAATGGTTTTGGCGAAACCGAAATTCACCCCGGAAGCCAGAAGCATGAAGTTGTTCGGACCCGGCGTGATCGAGGTCACGAAGGCATAGACCAGCAAAGCGAGGAACGCATCGAGGGTCATTGGCTTCTCCCAGGCAGGTCAGCAATATTGTCCTTTTACCTCAGAAGCACAAAGGCCACCTCACGGCGGCAGCCGGGCCAGAAGGTCAGGATCAAGCCGAGCGAATAAATACGGGCGATGCCAGAGCACTGGACCCAAAGCGACGGATGATCACATCCCTTGCGGGCCGCGGTTCAACGCCGCCACGCCGGTGCGGCAGATTTCGACCAGGCCGAGCGGCTTCATGATGGCGATGAACTGGTCGATCTTGGAGCCTTTGCCGGTGATCTCGAAGATGAAATGCTCGGTGTTGGCGTCGATGACGCTGGCGCGGAAGGCATCGGCCAGCCTCAGCGCCTCGACACGGCCTTCGCCGGTGCCGGCCACTTTCACCAGCGCGAGTTCCCGCTCCAGCGGCCGTTCCTGGCCGAGCTCGTGCGAGCGCACGGTGAGATCGACGACACGGTGCACCGGCACGATGCGCTCGAGCTGGTGCTTGATCTGCTCCAGCACATGCGGTGTACCGCGCGTCACGATGGTGATGCGCGACAGATGCTTCTCATGTTCGGTTTCGGAGACCGTCAGGCTCTCGATATTGTAGCCGCGTCCGGAAAACAGGCCGATGACCCGGGCAAGCACGCCCGGCTCATTGTCGACCAGCACGGACAGCGTGTGAGTCTCCGGCTTTTCAGTTTCCTTGGCGATGAAGTAGGCCGAGCCGGTCGGTTGAAGCTGTGCGTTCATGACGTGAATCTCGATTTCAAACTTTTGAGCTGTTTTTCTGTTTCCGCACGGCTTCTTCCGACAGCCCTGCCTCGGCCTGGGCGTTAGGCGTTACACCAGTTCCCTGCCCCTGGCGTCGATGGCATTGGCCACCGCCTCGTCCGTCGCCTCGTCAGGCAGAAGCATCTCATTATGCGCCTTGCCCGACGGGATCATCGGGAAGCAGTTGGCAAGCGTCGCCACCCGGCAGTCGAAGATCACCGGCTTCTTCACCGAAATCATCTCCTTGATCGCGTCGTCCAGTTCGTTCGGCTTCTCGCAGCGGATGCCGTGGCCGCCATAGGCTTCGGCAAGCTTGACGAAATCCGGCATCGCTTCGGTGTAGGAATGCGACAGCCGGTTGCCGTGCAGAAGCTGCTGCCACTGCCGCACCATGCCCATATACTGGTTGTTGAGGATGAAGATCTTGATTGGCGCTTCGTGCTGCACCGCGGCACTCATCTCCTGCATCGTCATCTGCACCGAGGCGTCACCGGCAATGTCGATAACCAGCGCATCCGGGTGCGCGATCTGCACGCCGAGCGCCGCGGGCAGGCCGTAGCCCATCGTGCCGAGCCCGCCGGAGGTCATCCAGCGATTCGGCTTCTCGAAATGATAGTGCTGCGCCGCCCACATCTGGTGCTGGCCGACCTCGGTGGTGATGTAGGTGTCCATGTCCTTGGTCAGCGCGTAGAGCCGCTGGACGGCATATTGCGGCATGATCACGTCGTGGTTCATCTTGTAGGCAAGCGAATCCCGCGCCCGCCATTTCGCGATCTGCTCCCACCACGGGTGCAGCGCCTTCTTGTCGGCCTTGGCGGTCGCCCGCCACAGCCGCACCAGATCCTCCAGCACCCGGCCCACATCGCCGATAATGGGCACATCGGTGTGGACGTTCTTGTTGATCGACGATGGATCGATGTCGATATGGATCTTCTTCGAGTTCGGCGAGAACGCGGTGAGCCGGCCGGTGATGCGGTCGTCGAAGCGCGCGCCGATGCAGACCATGACGTCGCAATCATGCATCGCCATGTTGGCTTCATAGGTGCCGTGCATGCCGAGCATGCCCATCCAGTTCTTGCCCGAAGCAGGATAGGCGCCAAGGCCCATCAGCGTCGAGGTGATCGGGAAGCCGGTGAGGTCGACCAGTTCGCGCAGCAAATGGCTGGCTTCCGTTCCGGAATTGATGACGCCACCGCCGGTATAGAGGATCGGCCTTTTGGCGTTGGCCATCAGCTCGACCGCCGCCTTGATCCTTTCCAGATCGCCCTGGACCTTAGGCTGATAGCTCGTGCGCGGCGCCGTCTGTGGCGGCACATAGATGCCCTTGGCGAACTGCACGTCCTTCGGGATATCGACGACGACCGGACCGGGGCGTCCTGTCGTCGCGACGTGAAAGGCCTCGTGGATGATTGCCGCGAGCTCGTTGACATCCTTCACCAGCCAATTGTGTTTGGTGCAGGGGCGCGTGATGCCGATCGTGTCGCACTCCTGGAACGCGTCCGAGCCGATCAGCGAGGTCGGTACCTGACCGGTCAGGCAGACCAGCGGGATCGAATCCATCAGCGCATCCTGCAACGGCGTCACCGCGTTGGTGGCTCCCGGCCCCGATGTCACCAGCATGACGCCGGCCTGGCCGGTCGAGCGCGCATAGCCCTCCGCCGCATGACCCGCGCCTTGCTCGTGACGGACGAGGATGTGCTCGACCTCGTCCTGTTGGAAGATTTCATCATAGATCGGGAGAACCGCGCCGCCCGGATAGCCGAAAACATGCTTGACGCCATTGTCCTTCAGCGCCTGCACCACCATCTCGGCGCCAGTCATTTCGGTCCTTTCGGTCCTTGACATTTCGCGCCGCTCGTTCTGTCCACTGCTCATCGGTCTGGTCCCGTACTGTCCGCCATCGGGCGATTGCTGGTCGTTTAGTCGTGTTTCGGGCAATAAAAAAGGCCCCCGAGGGAGCCTGTGTCTGCGCATGGGAGGTTTTCGCCCGGCGGTTACACCGCCTTGCCCACGCGCTTTCCTACTACGAGAATGAGTGCCGTTTTCATGGTGGCGGACAATAGAATTGGTTTTGCGCCGCTGTCAACGGTGAATGTGACACGATGCCAGGCGGCGGCACATTCGCCCCTTGTGCAATCCGCGCGGCATTTGCGCCGCGCGGGTCTTCCGTTTTCAGGCATTCAGCACCACGCCCCTCGCCTTGGCCCAGCGCTCGACGATCTTGCGCTCCTCGAGCGAGGCGAGACGATTGCCGAAACCGCGCACCTGCACTGCACGGTTTTGCGGGTCGAGCTCGATCGTCAGCAACCGCTCGACTTTGCCGAGCGCTGTGCGCCGCAGCACCCAGATCGAGGCGTTGCCGGCAATGCATTTGGCCGCGTACATCGAGACGCAATGATGCATCGCTCGGCTCTCGGCAACCAGATCCTCGGCTGTCTTGAGCTGGCGAACGAAGAAACGCTCGCCATGCGCCTTCGCCTCCTTGGAGGATGGCTGCCATTCCCAGTCCTCGAGGCGCGAGCCGTCCCAGGCGCGGCCCTGCGACCGCATTCCGGCAGTATGCGGAGCCCGCCCGGCAGCGCGGCGGCGCATTGCCTCGATGCGTTCGATCGCGGCAATGTCGCGATGCCACTCCAACATTTGCCGACGCAGCGAGGCGAGCGTACGACCCTTTAGGGTGTATGCTGCGTCGCGCTGGTGCATCGCGCCAATATAGTCGCACAGATCATCGATCTCCTCCTTCGACGCGGGATGCCCGCAGAAGAATCGCGTCACCTCGCGCCAGAAGACCAACTCCCCGCGCGGTGTGCGCGCAATTTTCGTCCGCGCAAGTCGGGCCGCTAACCCCGGATCATCCGTATAGGACCGGGCGATCGCCACCCAAAACGCCTCGTCGAAGATCAAATCGCCGGATAAATTTAGGAAACAATGCACCTCCTTGCGGGACAGCCACGCATTGGCGCCCGCTTTGTAGAGCGAGTCGCCACGCGCAACCGCGATATACCAGGCCTTGCGGAGCGCAACCTCGCTGGCATCCAGCCCCGAAGCGTCCAGCCAGATGCCCTCGAGCGCGGCCGAAACCGGGTAACGCGCATAAAGATGGCGCGCGGCAGCCAGCCGCAGGCGCGCGCGGTCGCGCGTCTTCAGCTTTGGACGCCACAGCGCACCGTCGCGGATCGCCATACCGGCAAAGCCCCGGCGTGCGTCGTCAAGCGCCCGCTCGAAATCCGGAGCGGGACGCGCGACGGGAGAAACCCGCCGCAGCGTTACGGCATATGCTTCAATGCGTTCGCGCTCGGCTTCCTGCCTGCGCTGGATCATGGACTTCGCCATGGCCGTTCTTCCTGATTGGTACCCTGTCAGCCGCACGCAATTCCAGCGTCGGCACGTAATGTGTCGATCTGGGTTGCCGGATCATTGACAGGGTCTCCTTTCAGGAGGACGGGTTACGAATGGGCGGTTCCCTAAGCCCGCAGCAAACTTGACGCAAGAGCCATTCTTTCAACGTTTACAATGGTCTGATGGTGTGTTGCAAAGGTGCAACTTTGGTTTCAGGCAGCAACGATTGTCGGCGGGGAACTCTCGGCTCGCCGGTGCGCGGGAAATGTGGGGCGAATGGTTCGCCGCCGCGCAGACCAGCGCACGCCAGAATTTTGCGATAAGCCATTGAAACCACGCCAAACTATTTGACGACGTGACGCGGCGCACAGTTTGCCGCGATACTCCGGTCAGCCGGGCTGGGAGGGTCCGGCAAAGCCACGATGACGACCAGGACTTCACGGGAGGAAATTTGATGCTCGACAAGGCCCCAGCCAAGAAACTGTCCGACCTGCTCGACCAATTCGGCGCAGCGCTCGCCGCCGGCGACATCGATAAGGCGGTCGGGTGCTTTCAGGAAGACTGCTACTGGCGCGACCTGGTGACCTTCACCTGGAACATCAAGACGATGGAAGGTCGCGGCCAGGTGCACGACATACTGACGAGCCAGTTGTCGAAGACAAGACCTTCGAACTGGGCGATCGCCAAGGGCGAAGACGCCACCGAGAGCGACGGGCTGCTCGAAGGTTGGATCAGTTTCGAAACGGAAGTTGCGCGCGGCTTCGGCCATATCAGGCTGAAGAACGGCAAGATATGGACGCTGCTCACCACCATGGTCGAGCTGAAGGGTCATGAAGAACCCGCCGGCTTCGCCCGGCCGTTGGGCGCCAAGCATGGTCACGGAAAAAACCGGCCGACCTGGAAAGAGGAGCGTGAGAAAGAAGCCGCCGAACTTGGCTTTGTCAGTCAGCCCTACACGCTGATCATCGGCGGCGGCCAGGGCGGCATCGCGCTCGGTGCCCGGCTGAGGCAACTCGGCGTGCCGGCCATCATTGTCGAGAAGAACGAGCGTGCCGGAGATTCATGGCGCAGGCGCTACAAGTCGCTCTGCCTGCACGACCCGGTCTGGTACGATCATCTGCCCTATATCGACTTCCCCAGGAACTGGCCGGTCTTCTCGCCCAAGGACAAGATCGGCGACTGGCTGGAAATGTACACCAAGGTCATGGAGCTGAACTACTGGTCCTCCACGGAGGCCAAGAGCGCCGCCTATGACGACGAGAAAAAGGAATGGACGGTCGTCGTCCATCGCGATGGCAAGGACATAACGCTGAAGCCGAAGCAGCTGGTGCTGGCCACCGGCATGTCTGGCCGGCCCAACATCCCGAAGTTCAAGGGCATGGAGAATTTCAAAGGTGATCAGCACCATTCTGCGAAACATCCCGGTCCGGACGGCTACGTTGGCAAGAAGGTCGTCGTCGTCGGTTCGAACAATTCCGCGCACGATATCTGCGCCGCACTCTGGGAAGCCGGCATCGACGTCACCATGGTGCAGCGCTCGACCACGCATATCGTCAAATCCGACACGCTGATGGATATCGGGCTCGGCGCGCTCTATTCGGAGCAAGCCGTGCAAAACGGCATGACCACGGCCAAGGCCGATCTCATCTTCGCCTCCCTGCCTTACAAGATCCTGCACGAATTCCAGATTCCGCTCTACGAAAAGATGAAGGAGCGCGATGCTGACTTCTACGAGGGCCTGGAAAGGGCTGGCTTCATGCTCGACTGGGGCGAAGACGGCTCCGGCCTGTTCATGAAATATCTCAGGCGTGGTTCCGGCTACTATATCGATATCGGCGCCTCACAGCTCATCATCGACGGCGCCATCAAGCTGAAGAGCGGCGTCGACGTGACGGAGATCAAGGAACATTCGGTCCTGCTCAGCGACGGCACCGAGCTGCCGGCCGATGTCGTCGTCTATGCCACCGGCTACGGTTCGATGAACGGCTGGGCGGCGGAGCTGATCTCGAAAGAGGTCGCCGACAAAGTCGGGAAGTGCTGGGGCCTCGGCTCGAACACCACCAAGGATCCCGGTCCTTGGGAGGGCGAACAGCGCAACATGTGGAAGCCGACGCAACAGGAAGCACTCTGGTTTCATGGCGGCAATCTGCACCAGTCACGCCACTATTCGCAGTTCCTGTCGCTGCAGTTGAAAGCACGGCACGAAGGCATCGCAACGCCAGTCTACGGGCTGCAGGAGGTCCACCACACGGGATAGAAATTCGGGCTGTCACCGGGACTGGCCGATGCGCTTCCAGTAGATAAGGGTACCGGTCAGTCCGCCATGCGGCTTCAATGCATAGTCCGGTATCTCACCGGCAAGCGTGAAGCCCAACCTGTCATAGAGACCGGAAGCGCCCTCCTCTGTCGCTGTATCCAGGACCAGCAGTTTGCGGCCCTTCTCGACGGCGAGGCTTTCGGCCGCCCGCATCAGGCGGGTGGCCACGCCTTTGCCGCGATGGTCGACGCGGGTCATCAGCTTGGCGATCTCGGCCCGGTGCGGCTGGTTGGGGGGACAGTCGAGCAGCAAGGTAACGGTGCCGACCAGAGCCTCGCCGTCCCAGGCGCCGAGCACAGCTCTTTCGCCTTTTGCAGCCGCAATAAGCGACTTCCTCCAGAAGGCGCCTGCCGCGCCCGGCGCCAGCGGATGCATGAAACTGACCGATCCACCGGCCGCAACCGTCTCGATCAGCATATCGACCAGCATTGCGTGCGTTTCCGCAGTTTGCGTCAGAGCCTTGATTTCGATGCAACTCATGCGTGCGGTGATCCTTGAACAAGATGAAACGACTGTGAAGTCGCGATCGTCGCCGCCGTCAGTCGGAAAGGTTGACACGCCTTCGCCTCCTGGCCCGACGAATTTCTGCGATGCGCTCCGCATCTTCTTCCTGCAGATGCCGCCCGCGCTCCAGCAGTTCGAGCGTGTATTCCTCATAGGTCAGGCCCAGCCGCTCGGCCTTGTCCAGCCGCATCAACATGACGTCACGGCTTGGCGCTTTCCAGGCTTTGGCGTGGGCCGCCTGCCAGGCAAGGAAGATGTAGGCGTCGCCCTTGCCCCATGGCGGTCCCTCATAGTCGTCAAGAGGCGGCCCGCCATTGTCGGTGCGTTTGGGGCGACGCGCCATTGCCTCAGCCTCTGGCCAGCGCGACCAGATAGTCGGCGGCGGCCGGTCCCGGAGCATGGAAGGTGCAATCCGACGGCGCTCCAAGCGCCAGGCAGTCACCTGGTTCGAGACTGTGAACGATATCGCCCTCGGTGAATTCCAGCCGTCCGGAGATCAGCCATATCTGCTGTCTGATGAAGGCATAGGACGCTGCCGGAAAGCTCACCTTGGCCCCCGCCGGCAATTGGACTCGGATCAGTTCGAGCGGCATGTCCGAGACCGGCGAAAGATGCCGCCGGACATAGCCGGTGGCGGGATCGCGCCAAAGCGGCTGATCGTTTTCGCGAAGCAAACCGCCGCCTTGCAGCTCGGCCCGCGCGATGAGGGTGGAAAGCGTCATGCCGAAGGCCGCGGCGATGCGCACGAGAAGTGCCGCGGTCGGGCTCGTCTTGCCGCGCTCTATCGTGCTGAGCATGGCTTTCGACACGTCGGACCGGTCCGCGAGCTCCGCCAGCGACCAGTCCCTCAAGGCTCTTTCGGAGCGTATTCTCTTGCCGATGGTCGAGGAGATATCGTTCACTATATCAGTCATTCATCCGGTATATCGAAATTTTGGGATCGAGCAAGAGGCCGATCGGTCCAATTTTTGCGAATGGTTTAATGTCCCCTGCACCATCCGACCTCATCCGCCCTTAACCCCGTCGGTGTAAGGTCGATTGCCTGGGGAAATGGGAAACAACCTGTCCATGTTCATCGACCGCGAAGCCTCCGTCGGAGAGCCGACTTTGCAGGAGCGCCGCAAGGCGGAGCAGAACGACAAGCGCGTTCTGGGCAATGTCGTCCAGTGCGACGGCGCGCGCGCCACCATCAGCGCCCATGCCGCCGATGTCGAAGGCACGGTCACCGGCCATTGGAGTGTCGGCAAGATGATCTCCATCAACCTTGGCGCCACGCGAACCGTCGGGCTGGTCTACGAGGTCGGCAAGTCGGATCGCGCCTGGCACAATGCGGGCCAGAACCCGATCGAGGTCAGTATCGAGCTCATCGGCGAGGTGCGCGACGGCGCCGAGCCCGGCGCCAAACCGATTTTCGACCGCGGTATCACCACCTATCCGCATATCGGCGCCATCGCCCACCGCATCCGCAGCCGCGACCTGCAGGCGGTCTATGATCTCGCCGGACGTCATTCGATCACCATCGGCACGCTGTCACAGGATGAGGCGATCGACGCCAACATCGCCATCGACGACACGCTGGCGCGCCATTTCGCCATTGTCGGCACCACAGGCGTCGGCAAATCCACCGCTGTCTCGCTGCTTTTGCGCAAATCGATCGCCGCTCGACCCGACCTGCGCGTTCTCATCCTCGATCCGCACAACGAGTTCGCCGCGTCCCTGCCCGAGCACTGCGTCAGGGTCGATTCGACGACGCTGGACCTGCCCTTCTGGATGTTCAAGCTCGAGGAATTTGCCGAAGTGCTGTTTCGCGGGCGCGAGACCGTGCCGGAAGAGGTCGATGCCTTGCGCGATCTCATTCCCGCGGCCAAGAACCTGTATCGCAACCCGAATTCGGGCACGTATCTCAGGCGTGGCACAGATGCACTGACCGCGGACACCCCGGTGCCGTATCGCGTTGTCGATCTTATCAAGCAGATCGACGAGCGCATGGGCCTGCTGGAAAGCAAGAACGACCGCCCCATCCTCAAATCGCTGAAGACGCGCATCGAATCGGCAGCCTCGGATCCGCGCTACCGCTTCATGTTCAATTCGCGGCTGATCGAAGACACCATCCACGAGACGATCGGCAATATTTTCCGCGTGCCGCATCACGGGCGCCCGGTGACCTGCTTCGAGATGGCCGGCATGCCGTCGGAAGTGGTCAATTCCGTCTGTTCGGTGCTGGCGCGCCTGGCCTTCGACCTCGCACTGTGGAGCGAAGGCCGGCTGCGGCTGCTTTTGCTGTGCGAGGAGGCGCACCGCTACATGCCGGCAGATCCGCGCCTTGGTTTTGCGCCGACCCGACACGCCCTGTCGCGCATCGCCAAGGAAGGCCGCAAATATGGCTGTTATCTCGGTATCGTCACGCAGCGCCCGGGCGAGCTCGATCCCACCATCCTGTCGCAGTGCTCGACCTTTTTCGCCATGCGGCTTGCCAATGAGCAGGACCAGGCGATCATCCGCTCGGCGATCGCCGATTCCTCGGCCTCGACGCTGGCATTCTTGTCTTCGATGGGCCAGCGCGAAGCCATCGCCTTCGGTGAGGGCGTGGCGACGACCATGCGGCTGAAGTTCGAAAAAATGTCCGATGAGCTGATTCCCGGCACGACCAAGCGCGAGGAAGCCTTGCCGTCCGAAATCGGCAATGATGTCGACCTGGTGGCGATCGTCGAGAGGCTGCGCAACGTGCCGAAACCGCAGCAGGCGATGGCATTCGCCGAAGTCGTGGATTCCGGCCGTCAGGCGGGCGACCCCGACTATCGCAAGCCGCCCGCCCCGCGCGTCCAACCCGACGACGATTTCGACATGCGTTATGGCCTGAAACCCGCAACCTTCGGCCTGCGCTCGCAAAACGATTGAGCCGGACGGCTTTAGCCTAGGAGGCCAAAGCGCTTGTCACCTAGGAAATCGAGGCAAATCCCGGAAGGGAATCTGTCAGCCATCGCTGACCCGGAAGAGGTAATCCCAAACCCGCCTCCTGAGGACCTGGAGCCGCCAGGCCCTCAGGGCCCTGGCTTAGTGGGGCAACTGCTATTAGGTGCATTTCGATCAGCCGGCCCTTGGACACCGCGCGAGGCGGTGACCGCGGGGGGGAACGTCGCGATGAGGTTGCGGTTAGGTGCGGCGTAACAGGGCTGGTTGGCGGGCCGAGCGTGAACCCGCTGATCACAGTGTTCTCGGGCATCGACACCGTGTCCCCGGCTCACCATCGCAACCGCGTAGCCTCATGCCGAGAAGCGGAGCGCATCAACGAGCAGAGCGAAAGCCGGCGACGCTTGACGGCGGCTTGGATAGTAGAGGTGGTATCCCGGCCAGGGCGGTGACCACTCATCCAGCACCCGTATCAGGCGGCCGCCTGCCAGATGACGCTCCGCGACATCCTCCGGTACATAGGCGAGGCCGAAACCAGCCAGCGCGGCCTCGAGAATCTCGAGGGTGCCATTGAGGACAATCTGGCCGTCTACCCGCACCTTCAGTTCGCGACCGTCGCGCTCGAAATCCCAGGCCCAAAGCCCGCCATTGATGGAAAAGCGCTGGTTGATGCAAACGTGGTCGGTCAGCTCCTGCGGTGTTGTTGGCGGCGGCCGCATGGCGAAATACGACTTCGTCCCGACGACGGCGAAGCGGATGTCCGGTCCGACGCGCACCGCGATCATGTCTTTTGCAACACGCTCTCCCATTCGCACGCCAGCGTCGAACCGTTCGGCAGCAATATCCGTCAGTGCGTTGTCGAGAAAGACCTCGACGGTGACGTCGGGATAGTCCGGCAGGAGCTTCGCCAGCTTCGGCCAGAGCACGGAGTTGAACGCGTGATCGCTTGCCGTGAGGCGAATGGTGCCGGCGGGCTTCTCCCGCAATTCGCTCAATGCTTCGACTTCGGCCTCGATCTCCTCAAAGCGCGGACCGATATTGCGCAGCAGCCGCTCGCCGGCTTCTGTAGGTGAAACGCTGCGGGTCGTTCTCGTCAGCAGCCGAATGCCCAGGCGCTCTTCCAGATCGCGGATCGTGTGGCTGAGCGTGGACTGCGAAATTCCGAGCTGCGCAGCGGCGCGCGTGAAGCTGCCCTCCCGCGCAACCGCCAGAAAGGCCAGAAGCATATCGGTTCGTCCGCGCTGCATTTATGGCTCTACCCCATAAGTCCCGTGCGGATTATACGGACTAATCGAGCGAACCGCACAGACTCAATCGATCGCGATTGCCGAGAGCACCGCAAATTTCCCGAACGGTGGCGCGAACCCGGCTGAGCAATGACGATGAAGGAAGAACCGGCGGCAGTTCATTCGCGTCGCTCCCATTCATGGCCCCGACCGATAAGTCCTATCGGGGAGCGGGCGCTAATCAAGAGGCCTCAAGCGCCCTAAGCTTTAGCGTCGCACGCACGCAGTGTGTCTTCGGGTCGGGGGCCATCCATATCTTGGGCCGCAATTGGCGGATCATCACGAAAGCGACAATCGACATGTCTGATAGCCAAAGAACTTCGACAGCCAGTTCAGACATAACGCGCCGGGAGCTTATGCAAGCGGCTGCTGTGACTGGCGGTGCTCTTTTAGGAGAACAACTCGTGCCCGGAGCTATATCGCCGGCGCTGGCACAGGCTGCCGGCGCCGCGACGGCGCCGCTCGATGTATCGCTGCGCATCAACGGGACGGAGCACCGGCTTTCGCTCGATCCGCGGACGACGCTGCTGGATGCGCTGCGCGAGCACCTGCATCTGACGGGCTCGAAGAAGGGCTGCGGCCTCGGCCAATGCGGCGCCTGCACGGTGCTTATGGATGGCATGCGCGTGAAGTCGTGCCTCTCGCTCGCGGCGCTCGCTCAAGGGCGCGAAATCAAAACTATCGAAGGTTTGGCGCAGGGCGATGAACTTCACCCTCTGCAGACAGCCTTCATCGAACGCGATGCCTTCCAGTGCGGTTATTGCACGTCGGGGCAGATCATGGCCGGCGTCGCCTGCATCAACGAAGGCCATGCCGGGTCGCCGCAGGAAATCCGCGAATGGATGAGCGGCAATCTCTGCCGCTGCGGCGCCTACGACCATATCGTCGCGGCCATCCAGGACGCGGCTGCCGTGTCCAGCTCGACGCAGGGAGGCTGAGCCATGCATCCGTTCATCCTCGAACGTCCGAGCGACCTTTCCGCTGTCCTCGCCCTCCGTGCCCAGGCCGGCCGCAATGATGCGCCGGTCGAATACATCGCCGGCGGCACCGACATGGTGCAGCTTCTGCAGGAGTATGTCCGCCGACCGGATCGGCTTGTGAGCCTCGCAGGAGTGCTCGACGACGACATCGAGATCGGTCCGCAAGGCCTGAGGCTCGGCGCCGCCGCCACGATGGCGGAGGTGGCCGCCCATCAAGGTGTGGTCGAGCAGTTCCCTCTCATTTCCCAGGCGCTGCTGAATTCGGCGAGCCCGCAGGTCCGCAACCAGGCGACCATGGGCGGCAATCTGCTTCAGCGCACACGCTGTCCCTACTTTCGCGATGTCGGCTACGAGGCATGCAACAAGCGCGCGCCTGGCTCCGGTTGCGCCGCCGTGGATGGCGAGAACCGCTGGCACGCAGTGCTCGGCACGAGCGACGACTGTATCGCCGTTCACCCGTCGGACCTCGCGGTTGCCCTGGTGGCGCTCGATGCATCGGTCGAGCTGCGAGGAACTGGCGGTGACCGTTCGGTGCCGCTCTCCGATCTCCATCGCCTTCCCCGCGATACGCCGCACCTCGAAACCGTCTTGGAGCCGTGCGAAGTGATCACCGCGATCACGGTCCCGGCCACTACGGCAGGACTGCGATCTCACTATCTCAAGGTACGCGATCGCGCCTCCTTCGAGTTCGCCGTGGTCTCGGCCGCGGTCGCAATCGAGACGGACGGCGCTCGCATCCTGCAGGCCCGCGTAGCGCTCGGCGGCGTTGGAACGAAACCCTGGCGCCTGCCGAACGTCGAGACCGCTCTCGCGGGCGCCGACTTGGAGCCAGCGGTGCTCCGCCAGGCGGCGGCGCTCGCAGCAGAAGGCACACGGGGTCGCGGCCACAACGACTTCAAGATCGAACTCATGCAACGCGCCATCGTGCGTGCGGTCGAAATCGCGGGAGCACGCGCATGACTGCTGCCTTGATCGGAAAATCCGTCAGCCGGGTCGATGGCCGCCTGAAAGTTACCGGCGCTGCGACCTATGCCGCCGAGTTCGAGGTGCCGAACCTCGCCCATGCCGCCGTCGTCAGGAGCATTGTCGCGAACGGCCGCATTGCAGCCATCGACACGGCGGAGGCCGAACGGGCGCCCAGCGTAATCGCGGTTGTGACACACCGCAACGCGCCCAGACTCGCCTACCAGCCGCATAAAGGCCTCCCGGACGCAGCCGTCGGCGAGCGTCTGCACGTGCTGCAGGACGACCGGGTGACTCACCAGGGCCAGCCGATCGCGCTGGTGGTCGCCGAGACACTTGAACAGGCGGTTTACGCGGCGGAGGTCGTGCGGGTGACCTACCGGAATGAAGCGGCGGCCACCGACATGGAAAGCGTCGATCCAGTTCAGCCTACCGGGAAACCGGCTGAGTGGGAGATGCGGCGAGGCGAACCCGACAGCGCATTCGAACAAGCGGAATTCCGGGTCGATCAGATTTATGTGATCCCGCGCGAGAACCACAATCCGATCGAGATGTTCGCCACCATTGCCTCATGGGAGGGCGACAGCCTGACCCTGTGGGACAAGACACAGTGGGTGCACAACGTTTCGGAGGAGATCGCCGCCGTGTTCGGCATTGCTGCCGAGAACGTGCGCGTCATTTCACCCTTCGTCGGCGGCGCGTTCGGCTCGGGGCTGCGTTGCTGGCCACAGGTCACGCTGGCGGCACTGGGCGCCCGTGTAGCCGGACGGCCGGTCAAGCTGGTGCTGTCGCGGCGGGAAATGTATTACGGCGTCGGTTACCGTCCGCATACGGTGCAGCGGGCCGCGCTTGGCGCCTCCCGTGACGGCCAGCTCCAGGCCATCCGGCACGAGGGCCACCAGGAGACGTCGACCTACGAGGAGTTCACCGAGGCGCTGCTCAGCGCGACCCGGTTCCTGCACTCCTGCCCGAACGTCCATACGCGCCATCGCATCGCGCCGATGAACGTCCACACGCCGACCTACATGCGCGCGCCAGGCGAGGCGAGCGGCGCGTATGCCCTTGAATCGGCCATGGACGAGTTGGCGGTCGCGCTGAACATCGACCCCGTCGAACTGCGCCTGCGTAACGAGCCGGAAAAGGACGAGTTCAAGAACCTCCCGTTCTCGAGCCGATCGACGAAGGAATGCTACCGGGTGGCCACCGAGCGCTTCGGGTGGAGCCGGCGCAATCCCGAGCCGCGGTCCATGCGCGATGGCCGCCTTCTGATCGGGTGGGGCATGGCGAGTGCCACCTATCCGATGAACTACGCACCCGCCTCGGCCAAGGCCCGGCTGTTGCCCGACGGCACCGCCGAGGTGATGAGCGCCTCGAGCGACATGGGACCCGGCACCTGGACATCGATGACCCAAGTCGCGGCGGACACGCTCGGGCTCCCGATCGAGCGGGTCAAGTTTACGCTCGGCGACACCCGCCTGCCGCGCGCGCCCATCCATGGCGGGTCCATGACGATGGCCAGCGTCGGCAGTGCGGTGCAGGCTGCCTGCCGCAAGGCGCGCGAGGAGGCGCTCGCACGCGTCGGCGCCGATGATCTCGAAGCGGCCATGGCCCGCCTCGGCGAGCCGGTCGAGGCAACGGCCGACGTCGCTCCCGGAGATGAGACGAAGCGGTTTTCCATGCACGCCTTTGGCGCCGTGTTCGTGGAGGTTGCCGTCGATCCCGATCTCGGCGAGACGCGCGTGCGGCGTATGGTCGGCGCCTATGGCGCCGGCCGCGTCGTCAACCCGAAGATCGCGCGCAGCCAGTGCATCGGCGGCATGATCGGCGGCATCGGCATGGCTCTCATGGAGCACTCGGTTGTCGACCCCCGCAACGGGCGCGTCACCAATGCCAATCTCGCCGAATACGCCGTGCCGGTGCACGCCGACGCGCCGCCTGTCATGGACGTGATCTTCGTCGACGAGCACGACCCGCACGTGAACCCGCTCGGCGTGAAAGGCCTCGGCGAAATCGCGCTGGTCGGCGTCGCGCCAGCGATCGCCAATGCCATTTTCCACGCTACCGGCAAGCGCGTCCGCGAACTGCCCATCACGCCGGACAAGCTGCTCTGACCCACCTCGTCGAGAACGAAGGGGCTTGAGACATGATCATCACCCGCAGAGACGTCCTTGCCACAACAAGTGCTTTCGCTGCTTTGGCTGCAGCAGGCCAGATCGGCGCAGCTTCTGTTCAAGGAAGGAATGAGACAATGAAGATCTCTCGAGTTGGGTCACAGCCGTCCGGCCCCGGGCCGGCGGATTACTTTACCGGAGCCGTGCGCATCGATCCGCTCTTCCAGGCGCCCGAGCCGGCCCGCGTCGGTGGCGCCAGCGTCACGTTCGAGCCTGGCGCCCGCACCGCGTGGCACACGCACCCACTCGGCCAGACGCTGATCGTCACGGCCGGTCTCGGCTGGGTCCAGCTCGAAGGCGCGCCAGTCGAAGAAATCCGGCCAGGCGATGTGGTCTGGATTCCGCGTGGCATAAAGCATTGGCATGGCGCGTCTCCCACCACGGCGATGACGCATCTCGCTATCCAGGAATCGCTTGATGGCAAGCCGGTGGAATGGCTGGATCATGTCAATGACCAGCAGTATCGCAAGTGAGCCGTGCCGGTGCCCAGCCTAGCTGTCGCTTGACTACGATATCAACGTGATCGCCGATGTCTTTTGTTCCCGGCGATTCGATTCATCAGGCCGGAACGAATGACGTGGCTTTCGACAACCCGGAGCGGAGTGGACATTTGAGTCCATGAGCACCGGAAGTCGACAAAGCTGCGTCAGTCGGCCGGCCTCATGAATTCTCTCCGGGATTTCAGGCACAGACGCGGTTGCGGCCTTGCCTCTTGGCCTCATACAGCTGGCGGTCGGCGCGGCGATAAAACTCTTCGGCGGTTTCCTTACGGTCCCAGACGGCAAGACCGACGCTGGTGGTGATCTTTAGGCGGACATTGCCGGACAGTATCGACATGTTGGCAATCGCCTTGCGGATGCGCTCGGCGAATTTGGACAGAATTTCGGCGTCCATGTTGGGCGTGACCACTGCGAACTCCTCGCCACCCAGGCGCGCCACCACGTCGTGATAGCGTGTCATGTCCTTGAGACAGCTGGCGACCGCTCGCAACACCTGGTCACCGACATCATGGCCGTGGGTGTCGTTGACCTGCTTGAAATGGTCGAGATCAAGGATCATCAGCCCGACCGGCTTCTCGATGCGGCGGAATTCCTCGAGGTATTCCTTCAGTGCGTCGTCGAAATAGCGCCGGTTCTGCATACCGGTCAGGCCGTCGGTCAGCGCCGCATGCTCCAGCGTTTCCGAACGGGCGCTGAGCGAAACCGTCATGGCGCGCAGCTTGCCTTCTTCCGTCGCCTGCTTGCGGATCAGCGGGTAGATGAAGAAAATCCCGAAGAACAGGGCAGTCGCCAAAAGAACGCCGGTCCCAAACAACAGCTTGTTGAGATAGATGATCTCGTCGACCCTGGCGGGTGTATGAACCTCTTCGGCGAAGGCTTGCAGAAGCCCATAGGCGTGAAGCGTCACCAGGCCGGCGGCCAGGATCACGAAGATAAAGACGAAAAAGGCTGATTCCGCCTTGTGAAAACGCATCTGCTCCCCGTTGGAAAATTCCCAAAGACGTTATGGCATGGACGGGCTTACGGAGGGTTAATTAGGACAACTTCAACGGGAAGTCTCCCTCAAAGTCAACTTTTCAGGTTGCACTGGAAAGGGTATCCGAGATTGTGGATTCCACACGATCACCGGGGCGCAATCTCAGCCATTCCGGACCCAACTGATGCCTGAACCAGGTCGCCTGGCGCTTGGCATATTGTCGCGTCGCGATCTTCGCGCGCTCGATCGCTTCGGGAAAACTCAACTCGCCGGCCATTGCGGCCTGCAGTTCGCGAACGCCGATCGCTTTCATCGCCGGCAAGTCCGGATCGAGGCCAAGCTCGGTCAGCCGTCTGACCTCGTCGAGAGCACCCTTCTCCAGCATGCGGTCGAACCGCGCCTCGATCCGCTCCACCAGCTCCGCTCGGTCCGGTTCGATCACAAAGAAGCGCGTGCTGGCTCTGTCGATCAACGGATGGCCTCGCGCCGCCTGCCATTCCAGGATGGAACGGCCCGATGCGTCGAGCACCTCCAGCGCTCGCACGATGCGCTGGCCGTCGGTCGGCTTCAGCACCATGCCGGCGGCGGAATCCTCGCGCAGCAGGATGCGGTGCAGCCTGGCTGCGCCTTGCTCCTGGAGTTCGTAGCGCCAGCGATCACGGATCGACTGCGGAATGTCGGGCATTTCCGAAATGCCTTCCGCAAGCGCCCGGAAATAAAGCCCCGTACCACCGACGAAAATTACCGGCCGTTCCAAGAACGCACCGTCGTCGATGAGCTTCATCACGTCGCGCAGCCAGGCGCCGGTGGAATATGCGGTGGAGGGATGGACATGTCCGTAGAGGAAATGCGGGACGCGAGCGAGTTCGGCAGCAGTCGGCCGCGCCGTCAGCACGTCGAGCACCGAATAGCCTTGCATGGAATCGGTGTTGACGATGACGCCGCCATTGCGCTCGGCGAGGTCGACCGCAAGGGCGGACTTGCCGCTGGCGGTCGGCCCGGCTATCAGGATCGCGTTCTTAACGCGGCCCTCGCCCGCCTGCCCGCCGGAATTTTCGATGCCGCTGATCGCCACGCTTGTGTCCCATCCCGCCGGCCGCGCATTGTCGCCGGCGCTTGCGAATATGGCGTCGCTGTCGGTCGGCGCAAGCACTGTTCGCTGGCTGGCCGACGGCATCGCCTGCGAATTCGCTTTGCCCGAGATGGTCGAAGCCGCTGAAACGACCGCCAGCCTGCGCGCCGTGCTCGCACCCGAACCGGTCGACGTTATCGTCCAGCAGGCCGAGGGAAGGCGGAAGAAAATCCTCATCGCCGATATGGATTCGACTGTTATCGACCAGGAGTGCATCGACGAGCTTGCCGACGAGATCGGCGTCAAGGACTACGTCGCCGCCATCACGGCGCGATCGATGAATGGCGAGATCGCTTTCGAGCCGGCCTTGCGCGAGCGGGTGGCGCTGCTGAAGGGCCTCGACACTGCCGTGGTCGACCGTATCATCGCCAACCGCCTGACGCTGGCTTCCGGTGGCCGCGCGCTTGTCCAGACGATGCGGGCCAACGGCGCATGGACTGCGCTCGTGTCGGGTGGCTTCAACGTCTTCACCTCGCGCATCGCCGCCATGCTCGGCTTTCAGGAGAACCGCGCCAACCGCCTGATCGAACAGGACGGCCGCTTCACCGGGCTGGTGGCCGAGCCGATCCTGGGGCGCGCCGCCAAGGCCGATGCGCTGCTTGAGATTTCGGCGCGCCTCGGGCTGACGACCGCCGACGCCATTGCTGTCGGCGATGGCGCCAACGACCTCGACATGATCCGCCTTGCCGGCACCGGTGTGGCACTTCATGCCAAGCAGGTCGTGGCGGCGGAGGCAAAATTCCGCATCGACCATGGCGACCTGACCGCGCTTCTCTATCTGCAGGGCTACCGGCGGGAGGAATTTGTAGAGTGACGCCGATCCGCACCGAGCGCCTGATCCTGCGCAACTGGGAGGATCGCGACCGTGAGCTCTTCTACCGCATCAATTCCGACGAGCGCGTCATGGAATTCTTTCCGTTTCGCCGCGACCGCGCCCAGGCCGACGCCAAGATGGATGAATTGCGCGCCGTCATCGACCGCGACGGTTTCGGCTTCGCAGCCGCCGAGATCGCCGTCACCGGCCATTGCATCGGCTTCGTCGGCATAACCCGAACCGATCATTTGCCCTTCTTGCCGGCCGGCACCGTCGAGATCGGCTGGCGGCTGGCGCCCGAATTCTGGGGCCATGGCTATGTCACCGAGGCAGCCGAAGCCTGGCTCGCCTATGGCTTTGAAACGCTTGGCCTCGAGGAAATCGTATCCTTCGCTGTCAAGGATAACAGCCGGTCCACCGCCGTCATGGAACGCCTGGGCATGACCGCCGACCCGGCCCGAGATTTCGACCACCCCGGCATTCCGGACAGCCACGCCATGCTCAAGCGGCATGTTTTCTACAGGCTGACAGGCAAGGATTGGCAGGCAAACCGGCCCTGATCAGTGCTTGTCAAACGGAAGCTCGTCGCCGGGTTGCGGCGGTTTGACGCCGACCCGATCGAGCACTTTCGCGAAATCATCGCCCGATGCATCACCAGCCCGTCGACGTAGGAAATCGGCCGCTGTCTAACGGCAAATGACGCGCCATTCCTGCTGCGCAGACTTGCGGTCAGAACGTTTGTGTCCAGTACGATCCGCTTCACAGGTCAAAATAGTACATCCCATGGGATGTGCCTGTGAAATTACGGACTCAATCCATACGGATCGTCACAAACCGCAATTCGCCGGTCTTCGACGCCAGCATCAGCAGCGCGTTCTTGCGTCCCTGCTCCTTTAACGCAGCAATCCGGTCCATGACATCCTTTGGCGTGGCGACCGATTCCTGCGCGATCTCGGTGATCACCTCGCCGGCCTGGATGCCGCGTTCGGCAGCGGCCGAATCCTTGGCGACGTCAGTGATGACGACACCGGAGACTTCGGCGGCAATGCCGAATTTCGTTCGCGTCTCGTCGTTGAGCTCGCCAACGGTCATGCCGAGCACGGAAACCGTCGAAACGGCAGGCGCCTCGTCGCCATTGTCCTTGTCGGCATTGCCGTCCTCCGCGCTGGCAAGCTTTTCGCCATCTTCGAGCCGGCCGAGCGTCACCTTCACGGTCTGCTCGACACCCTTGCGCACGATGACCACGTCAACAGCCTTGCCGACCGTGCTTTCCGCGACGACGCGCGGCAGATCGCGCATTTCATTGACGTCCCTGCCGTCGAACTTGATGATGACGTCGCCCGCCAGGATGGTGCCGTTGTCGACAGGCCCGCCCTTGATGACGCCGGCGACCAGCGCGCCCTTGGCGGTGGCCATGCCGAGGCTTTCGGCGATGTCGTCCGTCACCGGCTGGATGCGCACGCCGAGCCAGCCGCGCCGCGTCTCGCCGAACTGGCGGAGTTGGTCGACGACGCCCAACGCGAGTTGCGAGGGAATGGAAAAGCCGATGCCGATCGAGCCGCCGGACGGCGAGATGATCGCCGTGTTGATGCCGATCACCTCGCCGTCACTGTTGAACAGCGGCCCGCCGGAATTGCCGCGGTTGATCGCGGCATCGGTCTGGATGAAGTCGTCATAGGGACCGGAATTGATGTCGCGGTTGCGGGCCGAGACGATGCCGACCGTCACGGTGCCGCCGAGGCCGAACGGATTACCGATCGCCATCACCCAGTCACCGACGCGCATCTTGCTGGAATCGCCGAATTTCACCGCCGTCAGTTTGTGCCCTTTTGGATCGACCTTCAGCACCGCCACGTCGGTCTTGGTGTCTGTGCCGACCAGCGTCGCCTTCAACGTCACGCCGTCGGAGAAATTCACCTCGATGTCGTCGGCATCGGCGATCACGTGATTGTTCGTCACCACGATACCCTGCTCGGCGTCGACCACGAAGCCGGAGCCCAGCGACTGCACCTTTTGCGAGGGGTTGCCCTGTTCGCCGGGACGGTTCTTGAAGAAATCGTCGAAGAAATCCTGGAAGGGCGAGCCCTCCGGAAGCTGCGGCATCGGTACCGCGCCCGGGCCTTCCGTGCCCTTCACCCTCTGCGAGGTCGATATGTTGACCACGGCGCCGAGCAGGCCCTGCGCGAGATCGGCGACCGAAGCCGGGCCGTCGGCGGCGGCCGCAGGCGTCACCAGCGACGGGACGGTAGCGACGCCGATAAGAAGTGCAGCAGCACCCGCGGTGAACGTCCGCCTCGCCGCGCGCAAAAACCTGTTGGATGTCATCGAGAAGTCTCCCGGTGTCTCTGAGAAGAAAAGCGCTCGCCGAAAACGCTGCGTCGAACCATGTTGGCAAGAAATACGGCACGTTTGCGGCTATGGCTATCGGCGGTGGATAAAACCTCCGTTATCCCGAAATCATAAACCGTCATCCACCCCGCACCAGCCAGACGAGGCCGACGCCAACGGCGATGGCAATCAGCCCGGCGACCCGCAGCGCATTCTCCGGCATCGACAGAACTTCGCCGGCAAGTTTCTTTGCGAGGCCGGGAAAGCCGCCATAGACCAGGCCCTCTACCACGAGAACCAAGCCTATTGCCGCCAGAAAATCCTGCACCGGCCGTTACTGGCCGGTGCCTGGCTGCGCTGCCGGTGCAGCAGGTGCTGCGGGCGGCGCTGCCGGCGCAGCCGCGCCGGCGGGATTGCTGAAGAAACGGAAGAATTCCGAATTCGGCGACAGCACCATCGTCGTCCCGGTATTGTCCAGCGCCGTGCCGTAGGCATTCATCGACCGGTAAAAGCCGAAGAAGGCCGGATCGCGCTGGTAGGCATTCGCGAAGGTGGCGCTGCGTTGAGCTTCGCCTTCACCGCGCAGGATTTCAGACTCTCTCCGTGCCTCGGCGACGATCTCCACCACTTCGCGGTCGGCGCGCGCCCTGATGCGTTGCGCCGCCTCGTTGCCGCGCGCCCTCAGCCGCTCGGCTTCGGCCAGACGCTCAGCCTTCATGCGGTCATATGTCTGTTGCGAGACTTCCGCCGTCAAATCGGTTCGGCGAATGCGGACATCCTCGATCTGCAGGCCGAGCGACGTGGCGTCGGGCCTCAGCTGGTCGCGCACTTCACGCATCATCACGGCTCGCTCTTCCGAGAGCGCCGCCTCGAAGTCGCGCAAACCGTAAACCCGGCGCAAGGCAGCGTCGAGACGCGTCCTCAACCGTGCCTCGGCCAGTTCGATCTGGCCGGACACCGCGGAGCGGAACACGCGCGGATCCGAGATCCGATAGGCGATGAAGGCATCGACCTCATAAAACTTGCCGCCTGAAACCTGGACGCGGATGTTGTCGAGGTCGAAGCGCAGCACCCTGTTTTCGATCAACTGCACGCTGTCGGCGTCGAAGAAGGCGAACGGCGCCTTGAAGTAGATGCCCGGCTGGCTCTTGACGTCTACGATTTCGCCGAACCTGAGCACCAGTGCCTGCTGGCGCGCATTGACAACGAAGACCGATGAATAGAGCAGGAACAGGATAACCGCGGCGATGACGGCGATGATGGGAAGACGGTTGGCCATCACTGGGTTCCTCCGAGGACCGGCGCCGGCGCCTTCTGCTGCAGTGCAGGCAGCGGCAGATAGGGAACGACCCCTGGTCCGCTGCCTTGCTCGATAATGACCTTGCTGGAATCCTTCAGAACCCTCTCCATCGTTTCCAGATAAAGCCGCTGGCGCGTCACATCCGGCGCCTTGGCGTATTCGTCATAGACCGAGATGAAGCGCTGCGCCTCGCCTTCGGCCTCCTGCACGACCCGGTTCTTGTAGCCGGCCGCCTCCTCGCGGATCTGTGCGGCCTCGCCGCGCGCCTGGCCGAGCTTCTGGTTGGAATACTGGTTGGCCTGCTCGACGAACTTGTCCTCGTCCTGTTCGGCGCGCTGCACCTCGTCGAACGCGTCGGCCACTTCGCGCGGCGGTGCGGCATCCTCGATCGAAATCGCGTTGACGTTCAGGCCGGCCTTATAGCCGTCCAGCGTCGTCTGGATGATTTCGCGCACGGACGCCGCAATGCCCTCGCGATCATCGCGGAAGATGTCCTGCGCCGGCCGCCGACCGACCGCTTCGCGCATGGCGCTTTCGGCGACCTGCCGCAGCATGCCGTCGGGATCGGACACGTCGAACAGATAGGCCCTCGGATCGGAGACCTGATAGGCCACGGAGAACTGGACGTTGACGATGTTCTGGTCGCCCGAAAGCATCAGCCCTGAACCGTTGCCGGTGGCCGTGCCGCCGCCGATGTTGACGAGTTGTTCGGCAATGTTGGCGGTCTCGACCGTCTCGATGGGCCACCAATGGAAATGCAGGCCTGGCTGCGAGAACTCCGCTTTTGGCACACCGAACCTGAGTTCGACCGCAACCTCGTCGGGCTGCACGGTATAGACCGCCTTGAACGCCCACAGCACGACAAGCGCCGCCGCGATCAGCCCGAACACGGCTGGGCTGGCGCCACCGCCACCTGGCAACGCGCGCCGCAACCTGTCCTGGCCGCGCCGGATGATATCTTCGAGATCGGGAGGCGAGCCCTGCGGACCGCTGGGCCCCTTCGGTCCCTGCCCCCAGGGTCCTGGACTGTTGCCGCCGCCCCATGGGCCGCCACCGCCGCTTTTGTCATTCCAGGGCATAAAAGTCCTTTCGCTTGGAAATTCCCTCAAGCGCCGTTTCAACAGCGCAAAATCCAATGTGTCTTCTATAGGGATGCGAGGGCACGCTTTCAACGTAATCGGTCGTCGTCACCGCCCGTTTTGGACCGCCGCGATCCTTTATCGCCTCTCAATGCACGTCGCGGCGTCGCTCGTAAACCGAATAGCGTGTCGCATGACTGTCCTTTTCACCGGCCGGAACGTCCTGCGAGCGGACAATGTGCCACAAATCCGGGTTGATTGGCGGGAAATGCGCGTCGCCGTCGACCGCGGCAAGGATATGCGTGACATGCAAGCGGTCGGCCAGCGGCAGCGCCTGGGCATAGATCTCACCGCCGCCGATGACGCAGATTTCATCGGCGCAGGCCATGCAGCGCCCGCGCACCTTCGCCAGACTGATCGCCTCGTCGAGCGAATGCACGATTTCGACGCCCTCGGCGCGCCAGGCCTTGTCGCGGGTCACCACGATGTTGAGCCTGCCCGGCAGCGGCCGGCCGATGCCTTCATAGGTCTTGCGACCCATTATGATAGGTTTGCCCATCGTGTCGGCCTTGAACCGCTTGAGATCGCTGGAAAGCCGCCACGGCAAGCCGCCATCGCGCCCGATCACGCCGTTTTCGGCGATGGCGACATAGATCGCGACGTCCATCAGCCGCCGCTCCCGCCATCGCCCGAAGGCGCCAGCAGCAATATGTCGATATCGTGCCCAGGGTAGAAATTTTCTGCCGTCATCTCGAAACGCGTCGGGCCGACTTTCCTGACGTTTTCGCCACAGAACGAGACCAGGTTCTTTGGATCGCCCTTGTCGACGGTCAGCTTGAACTTGCCGATGGTGCCCGTCGCCCAGTTGCCGCCAGTGGTCAGGATATAGGCGATGCGATTTTCGAAATATCTCGGAGTGCCGTCGGGATTACCCTTTGCCGCCTTGCGGATCGCATTCTCGAACGTGCCGTCCATGCAGTAACGGGTCTTGTAGGCGGCGTATTGGCCCTGGAACTGGCCGTCATAGAAGAAGCTGACCGACGACGTGCCGCCGACGCTCGGCTTGTAGCGGTGGGCGACGTGGACTGCGCTGTTGGCTGGAAAGGTCGAGCGCCACCAGTAGGTCGAGCGCAATTGCCAGAACGGCACATAGACGGTCTTCATCCCTGAACCGCCGTCGGTGGTGTCCTCGATGATGAGGCCGCGATCGATCCAATCGTCGGCAACCGCTTGCGGCAGCTTTGCCAATGCCGCCCTGGCCACGTCGCCGAACGGGTAGAACGGCACGTTTTGCGCTTTCAAATCGGCGCTGATGTCGATGCCGAGCGCAAACGCCTTCTGCTCGAGCTGCGGTTCTGCCGCCACGCCGTCGATCGTCACCTCGAAGCCGAGGAAATTGTCGCTCTGGCCGTCGGGGATCGCCGGCATCTCGTTCGGATCGCCTTCGATATCGGGCATCGGAAAGGCGACGATCGCGTCGACATCCTTGTCGGTGTTGTTGCGGAAGACGTAGTCGACCGTCACCTTTTCCGGCGAGATATAGAGGTCCTCACTCTCCATGGCGACCGCGTCGCTGCGCGACAGGATCAGGCCGCCCGTTCCCAATTCGGCGATCGAATCATTAGCGAATACGGGCGTGGCCGAGAGCGCCAGCGCTGCGGTCAGAACATAACGGAACATGGAAGCTCCCTTGGCGAGATGCCGGTATGACTCTATCGCATCGGCCCGAAAATCGGAATCGATTTTCGGAAAGCACGATGCGAGGATTTAAGGTGTTAGAGCGTACTTTGTGCGTCCAAGTGGACGCACGTCGCTCTAACCGTTTCAATGTGGAGTTTCAAAGCCCTCCGCGCACTCGTCGGCGCTTGCCAGGCTCGTCTGGACACCGACGCTCCGATCGGGCAGGAGTTCGCCCATGCGCAAGCTTCTCGTCATCGGCATCGGCGCCGGCAATCCCGACCATATGACCGTGCAGGCCATCGACGGCTTGAACCGCGCCGACGTGCTTTTCATTCCCGACAAGGGCGCGAAGAAGAACGATCTTGCAGAACTGCGCCGCCGGATCTGCGACCGATTCGTCACCAATCCAGGCTCGCGCCGTGTCGAATTCGACGTGCCGGTGCGGGCCGAGCCGGCGCCCTCCTACCGCTCGACCGTCGATGACTGGCATGAGGCGATCGCCGCGATCTATGAAAGCCTGATCCGCGACGAGCTTTCGCAAGATGGCTGCGGCGCCTTCCTGATCTGGGGCGATCCCTCGCTCTACGACAGCGCGCTGCGCATCCTGGAGCGTGTGCGCATGAGAGGCAATGTCGAGTTCGAGCTCGAGGTGATCCCCGGCATCACTGCAGTCCAGGCGCTCGCCGCCGGCCATAAGATGGCGCTGAACCGCATCGGCGATGCGGTGCAGATCACAACCGGCCGCCGGCTCACCGAGGAAGGTTTGCCCGACACTGCCGGCAGCACCGTCGTCATGCTGGATGGCAAATGCGCCTTCAATACGCTGGGCGACAAGGACCTCGTCATCCACTGGGGTGCCTATCTCGGCACGCCCGACGAGATCCTTATTTCCGGCCGCCTCGGCGATGTCGGCGACGAGATCGCGAAGACACGCGAGGAAGCCCGGCGGAAAAAGGGCTGGATCATGGACACCTATCTGCTGCGCAAGCCCGGCGAGCCGGAGGAGGAATAAGGGGTAGGCTCGGCCGGTACAGATGCCGCGACTCCTCACCCGGCATCGATCTCCGCCTGCAATGCCTCCATATGCGCCGCCGCTGCGGAGGCGGCAGCCCGTTCGATGGCGCGAAAGCGGCTGACCACCGCAAGCCCCACCGGAGTCAACTGCGCGCCGCCGCCCCTTTTCCCACCGGTCTGCGCCGCGACCAGCGGCTTGCCGAACACCCGGTTCATGTCCTCGACCAGATCCCAGGCGTGCTTGTAGGACATTTCCATTTCGCGCGCCGCCGCCGAGATCGAGCCGAAGGCGGCGATCTGCTCCAGAAGCTCGATCTTGCCCGGCCCGATGCGCCCTTCTGGATCGAGGTTTATCCGCAAGCTCAGCGACGGCATTTGCTCCTCCGCAGTGACACCACATCCATCCTAGAAGCTCTCCGGCGATGCCGCTATTCTAAAATGATATAGCGATAATCATCCGCCGGTCATCCATCCGCCTCAACTGGCAGGCCGGCGCCCGTATTCGCCCGGTCGAAGCTTACCGTCTTGACTACGGCGAAGACGCTTCGACCGAGCCGAAGTTTCAGCGTCTGTCGCGATTGCTTGGTGATCCGGGCAAGCACGGTTGCGCCATGGCAGTCGATGCCGATCTCGACCGTAGGCCCTTCACCCGGCTCTATCGCCACGATCGTGCCCGGCAGGATGTTGAGCGCGCTGAGACCCGTCGGCTGTTCGATGGCGATCATCACATCGCGGGCACGGATGCGGATGCGCACCGGCGCACCGACCGGCATTGCCAGAAGCGGCACGCGGATCTCGCCCGCCGCCGAGCCAAGCACGGTCATGCCAAAGACTTCGTCGTGGCGCAGCACCGCGGTGTCCAGCACCGCGCCACCCTCGCCGCGCTCTTCCGCCGGCAACAGGTCGAGCCGCTGCATGATCGCCCCGGTCGGGCCGCAAGCAGCGACTTTGCCCTGCGCCAGGACCACCACATCACTTGCCAGCCGCGCCACTTCCGAGATCGAATGACTGACATAGACGATCGGGATTTTCGTCTCGTCGCGCAGCCGCTCGATGTAAGGCAGGATTTCTGCCTTGCGGGCGTCGTCGAGCGAAGCCAGCGGCTCGTCCATCAGCAACAATCTTGGACTGGCGAGCAGCGCCCGGCCGATCGCCACGCGCTGTTTCTCGCCGCCGGAAAGCTTTGCCGGCCGCCGGTCGAGCAAATGACCGATGCCGAGCAGGTCAACCACGGCATTGATGTCGGCGTAGCGTTGCGCCGTCGGCGTGAACCAGCGGCCGTAGCGCAGATTGCTGGCCACGCTCATGTGCGGAAACAGCCGCGCGTCCTGGAACACCATGCCGATGCGGCGCTTGTGCTTCGGCACGAACAGGTGCGCATCCGTATCGACCAGCACACGGCCATCGGCCTCGATCCGCCCTTTGTCAGGCCGGATCAGTCCGGCAATCATGTTGATCAGCGTCGTCTTGCCGGAGCCCGAGGGCCCGAACAGCGCGGTCAGCCGCCCAGCGCTCCCGAAGCGGACGTCGAGCCCCAAATCGCCAAGCCGATGACTGATATCGACCACGACCGTCATTCGATGTCCATCCGCTTGCCGACGCGCCGCGCCAACACCTCCGATGCGACAAGTGCTGCCATCGAGATGACGATCGAGATCAGCGTCAGCCTGAGCGCGCCGGCATCGCCGCCCGGCACCTGCGTGAACGTGTAGATCGCCGACGGCAGCGTCTGCGTCTGGTTGGGTATGTTGGAAACGAAGGTGATCGTTGCGCCGAATTCGCCCATCGCCTTGGCGAAAGACAAGATCGCGCCGGTAATCAGGCCGGGCAGGATCAGCGGCAGCGTGATCGTCCCGAACACCCACAGCGGATTGGCGCCAAGCGTCCCGGCCGCCGCCTCGATTCTGCGATCGACCGCCTCGATCGACAGCCGGATCGCCCGCACCATCAGGGGAAAGCCCATGACAGCGCAGGCCAATGCGGCACCCGTCCAACGAAAGGAAAAGACAATGCCGAAATGCTCGGCCAGAAAGGCCCCGGCCGGGCCGCGCGTGCCGAAGGAGAGCAGCAGCAGATAGCCGATAACCACCGGCGGCAGGATCAACGGCAGATGCACCAGCCCGTTGAGCAGCGTCTTGCCCCAGAATTGGCCACGGGCAAGCACAAGCGCGATCAATATGCCGGGCGGCAGGCTGGCGATCATCGCCACCGTCGCCACCTTGACGGACAGCCGGACCGCATTCCATTCGTCGGGAGTGAGGTCCAGCAACCAATTCATCTTTTGGTGTGCCTCAGTTGCTCGGCGTAAGAACCGTAAAACCTTGCGCCTTGAAGACCTCGCCTGCCTTGGCGGATTGCAGGCATTCCAGGAATGCCGGCGCATCCTTGTCCTTCGAATCCGCGATCTCGGCAACCGGGTAGACGATCGGCGGATGCGAATCCTCCGGGAAGGTGCCGATCACTTTCACGCCGGGCTCGGCATGCGCGTCGGTGGCGTAGACGATGCCGAGCGCCGCCTCACCGGTCGAGACCAGCTTGAGCGCCGCGCGCACATTCTCGGCCTGTGCCAACTTGCCTTCGACCGCAGACCAGACGCCGAGCGATTCAAGCGCCGCCTTGCCATATTTGCCGGCCGGCACCGCTTTGAAATCGCCCATGGCAAGCCTGCCGTCGCCGATCAGCCCGGCAAGATCAAAACCCTTTTCGATCCTGGTTTCGACCGACGAATCCTTCGGCGCCACCAGCACGATCTGGTTGCCGAGCAACTTCACTTCGGCATCCGGCTTGGTCAGCTTCTTGTCGGACAGATATTTCATCCAGTCGAGGTCGGCTGAGATGAAGACATCGGCTGGCGCGCCGCCCTCGATCTGCTTGGCCAATGCAGAGCTTGCCGCATAGGAAATGATCGCCGCCTCGCCGACATCGGCCTCGCAGGCGGTGTTCACGGCATCCAGTGCGTTCTTCATGCTTGCGGCGGCAAAGACGATCAGTCTGTCATCCGCATGGGCAATCGGCATGGCGGCGATCAAAATCGCTGTGAGACCGCCAATGGCGGGTGCCTTCAATCCGAAACCCTTGCGCACCAGCATGACACTCTCCTGGGGCTTGAAAATCCGATCGGCGCGAACCAGCCAATCGATATATCCATCTGAATATAACAAGGGAACGGCTTTTGCCAGACTTAGCCCGAACAATGCCCAGACAATGGCCCCACCAATGGCCCCACCAATGGCATTGTGTGTTGCCGCCACTACTCACAATAAATAGCAGTGCATACAGCGCAACGTTGCAGGCCGACGTGGATCAAAGCATCGATACGGTACTCGCGGCGGACGACCCAGCACCGCCACCGAGCAATTTCGAGACAGGGTAAAGTAGAAGCCCGATGTTTGCGGCTCACACCGCGATGGGCGCCTTGATCGTCGCATCGGCGAGGTAGTTTTCCAGCCGGAAGTCGTCGAAGCGGAAGGCGAAGAGGTCCTTCACCTCCGGATTGATCCATAGCGTCGGCAGCGCCTTGGGCGTGCGCCGCAACTGTTCGCGCGCTTGTTCGAAATGGTTCGCGTAAAGATGCGCATCGCCCAGCGTATGGACGAAATCGCCGGGTTTCAGCCCCGTCACCTGCGCCACCATCAGGGTGAGCAGCGCATAGGAAGCGATGTTGAACGGCACGCCGAGAAAGATATCGGCGGAACGCTGGTAAAGCTGGCAGGAAAGCCTGCCCTCCGAGACATAGAACTGGAACAGACAGTGACAGGGTGGCAGCGCCATGGCTTCCACTTCGGCCGGGTTCCACGCCGAAACGATCAGCCGTCGGGAATTAGGATTCTTGCGTATCTCCTTCAAGAGATTGGCAATCTGGTCGATGGTGCCGCCATGGCCGTCCGGCCAGGAGCGCCATTGCTTGCCATAGACCGGGCCGAGGTCGCCATTCTCGTCGGCCCATTCGTCCCAGATCGAGACGCCGTGGTCGTTGAGATATTTGATATTGGTGTCGCCGGCCAGGAACCACAGAAGTTCATGCACGATCGACTTCAGGTGAAGCTTCTTGGTGGTGGTGACCGGAAAGCCGCTCGCCAGGTCGAAGCGCATCTGATAACCGAATACCGAGCGCGTTCCGGTGCCGGTGCGGTCGCCGCGATCGGCGCCGTTTTCCAGCACGTGCTTTAAGAGGTCGAGATACTGGCGCATCAGCTTCTGCTCGATTCGAGGGCTCGATTCGGGTTACCGACCATCATAACCGACTGGCTGCCGGCCGAACATGTCAAAGTGCAGGAGGTTCCAACAGGCGACTACATTGTGGGCCGGCGCGGAAATCGTGCCAGCATTCCGCCGATGCAGGATGCCTGATGCAGGATGATTGTCAGAGGCTGGCGAGCTCGCCTAGGTCCTTGGCGACCAGGTAATAGAACGTCACGCGGCTCTTGGTATTGTCGGCCTCCATCGCCTTGCAGGTCTTTTCGATGGCCGCGTCCGCCTTGCTGCCGTCGGCGATGCCGAGCTTTTTGGCAACCCAGTTGGTTTTGACGCGATCGAGTTCCTTGGGGTCCGTGCAGGACACCAGCGAGGAATCCCGATTCCTGAGCGCAATGCCCAAATGTTTCACGATCTTGGCGACCGCGTCGGCATCTGCCGCGGCGTCGTATTTCTTCACGTCTGCGAGATAATCGGCCATCAAAATTCCCCTCGTCGGCGCCACGGGATTCGGTCGATGAGGGTCGTGGCGTGCTGCCGCAAATGTGCGCTAAGTCGGTAACTCCTCACCGCCGCAAACCTTCGGTTGAGACCGTTGACAAGTCAAGCCTTCGCGATGCTGTTTGACACAGCGACAAAGCATCAATTGAGGCCTTTCATTTTCCACGATCGGTCCCTATATCTGTTTCGTCGGCTCGACCGACTATGGCGATAAACAGGCGATGAAATAAGCCGTTCGGACCCGGGGGCGGTACCCGGCGCCTCCACCAAAAACCGCTTTATCGAAGAGCGGCTTTTGCTGGGGGCGAAATAGGATCGACGAAGGTGTAAAGATCGTACTTTTGCCCGGCATTGTACCACCGTTATCGGGCTAAACTTATAGTTGCCAACGACAACTATGCGGAAGCACGTCTCGCCGCGTAAGCGGTGCGATAGCTTCAATTCAAGCCCTAGTGGTTCGCACTTCTAGGCGGGGTTCGGAGGTACCTGGCAACAGAAACCTCCACTTCCCCCCTCGATTCCCACTTCCCCTACGATCATCTCCCCCTCGATTTGTGACGGCAGCAGGCTTGCTGGTCGTGCTGCGTGGGCTGCGCTCCGTCGCGACGCTGTCTTGCCGGCAGATGCGGGCGGCCGCATTCGTCCAAAGGACTGAAAAATGCAAAACGATTCCGATCGATTTTTCGTGCTGACCGGCGGCCCGGGGTCCGGCAAGACCACTTTGATCGAAGCCTTGCGATCGGCCGGCCTTGCCACCTCGCCCGAAGCCGGACGCGGCATCATCCGCGATCAGTTGGCGATAGGAGGGCCGGCCCTGCCCTGGCACGATCCGGCGCAGTTGGCCGAACTGATGCTGTCCTGGGAGCTGCGCTCCTATCGAGCCGCCCTCGAACAGAACGGCCCCGTCTTCTTCGATCGCGGCGTGCCGGACACTCTTGGTTATCTGCGCCTCACTGGCCTGCCGGTGCCTGACCACGTCAGGAATGCCGCCGAACGCTTCCGCTACGCCAGTCATGTCTTCATCGCACCGCCATGGCCGGAGATTTTTCGGCAGGACAGCGAACGAAAGCAGACCCTCGACGAGGCCGAACGCACCTATCATGCGCTGACCAGCATCTACACGGAATTGGGCTATGAACTGGTCGCGTTGCCCTTGGCGCCGGTCGAGGCGCGATTGCGATTTATCTTCGCCGAGGCAGGCTTGCAGCTTGAGCCCAGACGTTAAAAAGGCCGGCATTGACCCGGCCTTTTCATGCTCTCGCTGGAAAGCATCTACTCTGCAGGCGCTTCGATAACCTCCCGCCCACGGCCGAGCGTCACCTTAGCCAGCATGAAGGAGATCACCGCGCAAAGCGTGATGCCGGCCACCATCGGCAGCGGCGTGCCGTCGAAGAACACGCCGGCGATACCCATGGCGACCGCACCGATGGCGAAGTGCAGCGTGCCCATCAGCGCCGATGCCGTGCCGGCGATTGCGCCATGCTCCTCCATGGCCAGCACCGAGGTCGTCGGGATCACCAGGCCGAGGAACCCGTAGCCGACGAACAGCAGCACCGCCATCACGTCGAGCCGGTCGACGCCGGACGCCATCACCGCGAACAGCACCACCATCGTCGTCGCATAGCCGACCACCGCGACCCGCACCACCGGCCTTAGCCCGAACCGTTCGGACAGCAGCCCCGTCAGCTGCGACATGCCGATGAAGGCGACCGCGTTGATCGAGAAGAACACGCTGTAGACCGGCGGCGACAGCCCGTAATGGTCGATCAGGATGAAAGAGGAGCTCGACAGATAGACGAAGAAGCTCGCGATCCCGAAGCCGCCGATAGACGCCAGGCCAAGGAAGTTGCGGTCGCCCATCAGGAAGCGATAGGCCGAGAGCGCGGTGCCGAACGAACTGCCTGCACGGGCCTCGACCGGCCGCGTCTCCTTGAGCGAGGTCGCCAGCAGGATGGTGGCAAGCACCGCCCCACCGGTTACCGTCCAGAACACGGCACGCCAGCCGAAATTCTCGATGATGACGCTACCGGTCAGCGGCGCCAGGATCGGCGACACCGAAAACACCAGCATCAAGAGCGACATCAGCTTGGCAGCCTCGGTGCCGGTGTGCAGGTCACGCACGATGGCGCGCGGCACCGCCATGCCTGCGCTGGCGCCGAGCCCTTGCAGGAAACGGAAGGCGATCAGCCATTCGACCGAGGGTGCCAGCGCCGAGCCGATGCCGCCGACCATGAACAGTGCGAGGCCGCCATAGAGCGGCAGCTTGCGCCCGACCATGTCGGAGATCGGTCCGACGACGATCTGGCCAAAACCCATGGACAGAAAGAAGATCAGCAAACTCATCTGCACAGCAGCGGTGCTGGCCTGCAGATCCGCGCCGATCGAAGGCAGCGCCGGAAGATACATGTCGATGGCGAACGGGCCGATGGCGGACAACAGGCCGAGCACAACCGCGATGCGGAGGAATTGGGGACTCATGATAGCGGGTTTCTTTCAAATCTGGTCTGCCGACCGGCGTGTAGTCCTAGGACGTACCGTCCCGTGAAATTCCGACTTCCTGCGGAAGAAATTCCTTTAAGCTAAGTCCATAAATTTAGACACTATTGTCTAATTCGTCAATCACCTCTATATAGTTTTCATGAAGCACGACGTTTCTCCTGACACCATCCCGCCACGCAGCCATGAGGCCAAGCGCGCCTCCATCATGGACGCTGCCGGCGAGGTGTTCTGCCGCGAAAGCTTCGCCGGCGCCAATATCGACATGATTGCCGCCGAGGCCGGCGTTTCGCGCCAGACGATCTACAACCACCATGGCGATAAGGAGAAACTCTTCGTCGCCATCGTTCGCGACCTCACCGAGCGCTGCAATGCCGGCATCTTCGCCACCATTTCCACCTTTCCGGACCAGCCGAAGGATCTCGAGGCCGATCTGATCGCTTTTGCTGTGCGCATGAACCGCAACTGTATCTGCAACCGCGATGGAAAATTCCTGCGCAAGCTGATCCAGACCGAGGGCGAGCGCTATCCCGAGCTCTTTGCCGAATGGCGCGAACAGGGACCGGGCAGGACATGGCCGGCTATCGCCGCCCGTTTCGCCCGCCTCGCCCATGCCGGTTTCCTCGACATCGAGGACCCCGACGTGGCGGCACGCCAGTTCCTGGCCCTTGCCAATGCCGAGTTGCAGACGACCTTCATGCTCGGCGGCACGCCTGATGACGACGAGGTGCTGCAATCGGCGACACATGGCGTGCGCACTTTCCTGCGCGCCTTCGGCAAGCGGCAGCCGGCGGCCGAAGCGCAAAAGCACAGCGCGCTCGCTGGCGCCTGAGCGATCAAATCTGAGGCATGCCCTCTCGCATCTGCGCTGCCGGCGTCTATATCCGGTTTACGCCGCGCTCAAGCTTGATTACAGCTATGCGGACGATTCAACGGAACCCGACAGCCACATGGCCGACGACCATATCCGCTACGACATTCTGGCCCAGGAGGCATTGCGCGGCGTCATGCGCAAGGTCCTGGCCGAGGTCGCGCGCACTGGCCTTCCCGGCAACCATCATTTCTTCATCACTTTCCTGACCGGCGCCCCGGGCGTGCGCGTATCTTCCCGCTTGCGCGAGCGCTATCCCGAACAGATGACCATCGTCATCCAGTTCCAGTATTGGGACCTGAAGGTGACCGACACCGGCTTCGAGGTCGGGCTGTCTTTCTCCGATGTGCCGGAAAAGCTGGAAATCCCGTTCTCGGCCGTGCGCGGCTTTTACGACCCGTCCGTCAATTTCGAGCTCGAATTCGACGTGAAGACGGAGACCTCGGCAGAAGAGGAGTTGGCCGGCCAGCCCGCTCCCGAACCGCTGGCCGTCGTCGCCGAGAAAAAGCCGGAAAAGAAGAAGACCGCTGAGGCCGAAAAGAAGCCTGCCGCTGCCGACGCCGCCGCCAAGGGCGCCGAAGTGGTGTCGCTCGACGCCTTCCGCAAGAAGTGATCCGACGGGCCGCGCGACATGGCCGACATCGTCAATCTCCGCCAGGCCCGCAAGCAGAAGGCACGAGCCGAGAAGGGGCGCCTGGCCGAACAGAACCGGACGCTGCACGGCCGCTCCAAGGCCGACCGGGAGCGTGACCGTCTGATCGCCGAGAAGGCAGAAACGTTTGTCGCCGGCCATCGCCGCGAAGCCTCTGGCGATCCGGATTCCCCGAGCATCGGACCGAAAAGTGCGCCGCGGTTTTCGGATAAATCCGATGCTTGAAGTGAAATGAGTCACGTCCGGTGAGCCCGGTCGAGAAACGCTCGGTGACCATTCGCGGCCATCGCACCAGTTATTCGCTCGAAAAGCCGTTTTTCGACGATCTCGTCGCCATCGCGGCCGCGCGCAAACTGACGCTCGCCGCCCTCGTCGCCGAAATCGACGAGGGCCGGCCGCGCGATGCCAACCTGTCCTCGGCGCTCAGGCTCTACGTCCTGGATTGGGCGAAGCGAGGGATGAAACCGGTCTAGCCCGGATATCTAGGTAGGCGCTATCCGCCGCCCAGCGACTTCAGCAGATTGTCGATCGACGAAGGTTCAAGCGTGGGTTTTGGCGCGGATCCTGCTGGCGGCAGGTTGTCATTGGCCGGCGGCTGACGCGCGCGCTCGATTTTCTGCGCCTGCTCAGCCGCAGCCCTGCGCTGGGCGTCGAGCCTAGCCTTTTGTTCCGCAGCGATCCGCCTCGCCTCTTCCGTCCGCCTCGCCTCTTCCGCTTTCCGGCGTTGCTGTTCCTCGGCTTTCGCCGCCTCGTCCGCCGCTTTTTGCGCCGCCTTGGCTCTCGCTTCGGCATCCGCCCTGGCCCTTGCCTCCGTCTCGGCCTCGGCCTTGGCTTTGGCCTCCGCTTCAGCCCTCGCCCTTGCCTCCGCCTCGGCCCTGGCTTTGGCCACGGCTTCAGCCCTCGCCTGCGCATCCGCTTTGGCCTTCGCCTCCGCTTCGGCTCGAGCCTTTGCCTCGGCTTCAGCCTTCGCCCTGGCATCTGCCTCGGCTTGCAGCCGCGCCGCCTCCTGCTGCTTGCGCAATTCCTCGGCTGCCCTCTCACGCTCGGCTTGCAGGGCCGCGTAGTAACGCACCTCGCGCCGCAGCCGCTGTTTTTCAAGCAGCGCCGCCTGCATGGCCTCGACCCGCTGCTGTTCCTTTTCCAGCGCGCGCTGGGTCAGGAACTGCGCCAGCGGCTCACTGTCGAATTGCCGTTTCGCGGCGCCGAACGGCCCGTCGACGCTGAAATTCACAGTCGGATCGGAGCCGACCAGCGCTTCGTCGCCGGGCCGATAAGTGATCGAGCCACTGGCTGCGACCGTGCTGGCATTCAGGTCCGCCGTGATGTCGGCGGACAGCTTCACCGCCGGATTTTCCAGATTGACCGGCGGTGCCCTCAGCGTGCCGCCGGCAATTGTGAAGGCGATGTCGGTATCCCCAGCCGGAAAACTGCCGTCCGCGGCGATCTGCGGCGCGAACGCGGCAGTCTTGGCCGCATCGATATCGCGCCCGATGGCGTCGGCCTTGGCGATGAAGGCGCCAAAGGCGTCGGGATTGACGCCGGCAATGGTCAAGCCCTTCAGCGCCGCCGTGCCGGAACCGGACAGCGCCGCAACCATCGCATCGACCGATTTGCCGCTGGTCGAGAGCGCCGCCGAGAAATCGCCACTTCCGCTGATGCCGGCCTCTGGCAGCACGGTGGCCAAATCGGCGCCGGCAAGTTTCAGCTGGCCAGAGAAAAGCCCGGTGCCGTAGTTGTTCTTCAGTTCGAACAGTCCGGAAAGCGCACCGCCGGCGAACTTCGCCTTGAGGTTCGACACGCGGATGCCTTCCTGGTTGAGCTGCAGCGACAGCGCCGCGTCATAGGCCGCGGCCAGCGGGCCGGCGACCAGCGACGCCGTGGTCAGCTCAAGTTCAGCGGTGAACGGCAGGCTGGACTTCTGGCTGAACGGGGCGGCCGGCCAACCCTTGCCGGAGCCCAGGAAGGCCTGGTCGCCAAACAGCGCTACCGCCATCGGATCAAGATCCAGTTCATCGAGCGCCAGCGCGCCGGCGAGATGCGGCAGCCCGTCCTTGACGTCGACATTGACGTCACCGGAAACTGCCGCCTCGTTGATGGCGCCGCTGAGGCCGGACAGCACCAGAAGGCCGTTGCCTAAGTCGGCGTCGGCCGCAAGCCACGTCGACATGCCTGTCCCCAGCCCCGGCAGGCCGATGCCTGTCGTCATCAGCCACGGCTCGAGGTCGGCGGCTTCCAGGCTGACCTTGCCCTTGGCGGTGGCGCCTTGTGGCGTGCTGGCGATCATCCCATCGAAACCGGCTTTGAAGTCGTCGCCGGTTAGGTTGAAGCTCGTCGCCATGCCGCCGCCAAGCGTGCCTTTCGCCGAAACATCGGTGGTCGCCTCGCCAACCATGCCGAGCGGCAGCGCCGGCAGGCCGTAAAGCGCCAGAAGCGCGGTGGCGTCGGTATTCCCGGCGTTGAAGGTCACGGACACCGGCGCCTCGAGAAGCCGATCGGCCAGTCCTTTGCCGGACAGCGATGCTGAAAACGCCGAGCCACCGGCCCTACCTTGCGCGCTGACCGCCAGTCCCGTCGTGCCGTCGCCATTGGCGGCGGCACTCGTCACCAGATCGATGCGCGCATTCTGGAACAGCTCGGGATAGGCGGCCACACGCCCCGCCAGCCCTTTCAGCACGGCATTGTCCGGATAGTGCTTCGCCGCGACATCGACCAACGGCTTGAGATCGACGGCGACCACCGAGGCATCGAGCTTGCCAGTCGGGCTCGCTGGGAAATCCTTGATCCGGCCGGTGGCGCTGATCGAGGCGCCGGCAAGCCCGCCAACTGAGAGCCGGTCGATTTCGAGCAGACCGTCGCGCAGCCTGAGCGCCGTATCGATCGTATCGGCGGTCAGTCCGCCGGCGGCGACCGGACCGGCCTTGATCTGGAAATCGAGGTCGCGGTCGGAAAAACGGTTGGCGCCCTTGTCGCTGATGAAGATCGAGGCGAAGGCGGCGAGGCCGTCGATGTCGAGTTCGCCACCTTCGAGCCGCATCAGCACCGACGGCCTGGCGTCGTCGCGCTGGCTGGAATCGATGCGCCCGGAAAATTTCGCCTTACCGAGAACGAGCTCGAGGTCGCTGAAGGCCTGGCGGTTCCCGGTCAGGTCGACCTTGGCCTTGAAGCCGGCAGCCGGCAGCCGGCGGATCGCCTCGTCGACATCCTTCGACAACCAGGCGGCAAAGCCGGAAGGCTGCCCCACGGCCAGAAGCAGCGAACCGGTGAAGCCCAAATCATCCTCGACGCTGAGCATACCGTTTGCTTCCAGCCTGGCACGGCCGGGCAGTGTCGCAGCGAGCGACTTCACCGACCAGCCGGCATCGGCCGGCTCGGCGGAAAGGCGCACGTCACGAACCGTCGTGTCGCCTGCCACCACCGCCGGCAGCTTCACCTCGACGGTGCCCGGTATGGTCGGCTTGGGCAGGTCGAGCAGCGCCTGCTCCAGCGCCGCGACGCGCTCGGAAAGCGTCAGTCTGGTCGCGGCGCCGACGGCTTCATCGAACTGCACCTGCGCGCCATCGGCCTCGATCGAAAAGTTTGGGTTCGGCCCAAGCTCGACGGCAGCCTTGCCGTCGGCGGTGTAGGGATTGTCGAGCGGCCCGGTCTCGAAGCGGAATTCGTCGACACCAAGCTTCCGATGGTCGAGCGAGAACTTGCCGTTCAGCCTGAACCCCGGCTCCGGCTTGCCGGCGCTGGCCTTCATCATCTCACCGTCGGTGCCGTTAAGCCGCGCCGGACTTATGTTGGCACCATTCTTGTCGGAACTTGCGACCTTGAACTGGCCCGAATAGATGGCGGCGCCGTTGACGATTCCGGCATTGCCATCCGCTTCGATGACCAGCGGATAGGCGTCCGGATCGGCCTTGAGCCGGAGCCGCATCTGCCCATCGCTGCCGGCCTTGCCGGTGGAGGCGACGACCGTGCTGCGCAGGCCGTCGAGCCGCAGTGAACCTTCCATCCGCCAAGGTCCGGCCAGCGACTTGGCAGAGATCGTCGAATTGATCTCCGAAAGCAGATGGCTGCGCCCGCCGGCGGCATGGCGCAGGGCGATCTCTCCGTCCGTCACCGTCAGCTTCTCGATCGAGATCTGGCTGGGATCGAAGGGAGAGGACGGGCGTATCGCCCAATCGACCGTGCCGTCGGTGGCAATGTCGATCGTCGCCCTCGGCCGCACCAGCCGCATGTCGAAGATCAGCACTTCGCCGCTCAGGAAAGGCGCCAGTTCCGCATCCATCGAAAAGGTCTCGACGGTCATTGCCGGCTGGCCGCCGGGGCCGCCGGCAACGGTGACATTCGAGAAGGTCACCGAGGGAAACGGCAGCAGCCTCGCCGTTGCGTCGCCCTGAACAGTGACCTTGCGGCCCAGAATGGCGCTCGCCTCGCGTTCGAAATCGGCACGGTAGCCCGTCCAGTCGACAAAATACGGCCCCACCAGCGCCGCACACAGCACCAGCACGAAAAAGCCACCGAAGAAAACGAACAGGCGTGCGAGCATCAACTCCCAAGCAGTTGATTGAAAATCAGCCGCACTCTACCCGCATCAGCGTGTTGATAAAGAGGCAAATCGATCGCCCTAAGAGCAAAAAGCTCTAGTCGGCTGGCAGTATCTTCCCAGGGTTCATGATATCAAGCGGGTCGAGCGCCTGCTTGATCGTGCGCATGATATCAACGCTGTGGCCGAGTTCATGGCGCAGGAAGCCGACCTTGCCTTGTCCGATGCCGTGCTCGCCGGTACAGGTTCCATCCATCCCGATCGCCCGCATGTTCAGCCGCGCGACAAACTCTTCCGTCTGCTTGATTTCCTTCGGATCGTTCGCGTCCATCAGCACCAGCACATGGAAATTGCCGTCGCCGGCATGGCCGACGATCGGCGCGATCAGCCCCATCTCGGCGATGTCGGCCTCGGTTTGCGTGACACATTCGGCAAAGCGCGAAATCGGCACGCAGACGTCGGTCGACAGCCCCTTGGCGCCCGGCCGCAGCGTCAGCGACGACCAATAGGCGTCGTGCCTGGCCTTCCACAGCTTCGTCCGTTCCTCGGTGACGCTGGTCCACAGGAATGGTCCGCCGCCATATTCTTCCGCGACCATGCCGAAAGTCTCGGCCTGCTCGGCAACGCCGGCATCGCTGCCATGGAACTCGACGAACAGGCACGGGCTCTCCGGATAGTCGAGTTTCGAATAGCTCTTCATCGCCCGCATCTGCAGCGCATTCACCAGTTCGATGCGCGCCACCGGAATGCCCATCTGAATTGTCGCGATCACCGCGTTGCAGGCCGCCTCGACGCTTGGAAACGGGCAGACACCGCCGGAAATCGCCTGCGGAATGCCCTGCAGCTTCAGGGTCAGCTGGGTGATGATGCCGAGCGTGCCTTCAGAGCCGATCAGGAGCCGCGTCAGATCGTAGCCGGCCGAGCTCTTTTTTGCGCGCTTGCCGGTCGTCACCGTCTCGCCGTCGGCCATCACCGCCGTCAGCGACAACACATTCTCGCGCATCGTGCCGTAGCGCACCGCATTGGTGCCCGACGCCCGCGTCGCCGCCATGCCGCCGAGCGATGCATTCGCGCCCGGATCGATCGGAAAGAACAGGCCGGTGTCGCGCAGATGCCGGTTGAGATCCTCGCGCGTCACGCCGGGCTCGACCGTGCAGTCGAGATCCTGCGGGTTGACCGCTAGGATGCGGTTCATCCGCGACATATCCAGCGAGATGCCGCCGCCCGGCGCGTTCGTATGGCCTTCCAGCGAGGAGCCGACGCCGAAGGCGATCACCGGCACGCGGTGCGCCGCGCAGGCCGACACGATCTCCCGCACCTCCGCCGTCGTCTCCGGAAATGCCACACCATCAGGCGCCTGGGTCGGAATGTAGGTGGTGGTATGCGCGTGCTGGGCGCGGATTGCCTGGCCGGTCTGGAACCGTTCGCCGAGCCGCTGCTTGAGGATGCCGAGCACAGCGGCGATGCCTTCTTCGTTGCGCTCGACCGGATTGAGGTCGCTCAGAGCCATCGATTCCTCCGCGAATGGACCAGTGTCCACCCTTGTTATGGACTTATGGATGGGTAGTCTCACCACCACGTCCTGTCCAGCGAGAAGGAAGTTTTCGATGTCCACCCCTGCCCCCTTCGTCTCTCGTGCCATGGACATCGAAAAGGACTGGATCGACTACAATGGCCATCTCAACATGGCCTATTACAACGTGCTGTTCGACCGCTGCTCCGACGAAGCGTTCGAAATGATCGGGATGGGGCTGGACTATGTGAAGCGGCGGCGGCTGACCATCTACACGGCGGAAGTCCATGTCTGCTATGTCAGGGAACTGCATCTCGACCACAAGGTCAATGTCTCCTTCCAACTCCTCGACCATGACGACAAGCGGCTCAGGGCCTACCAGGAAATCCGCCATGTCGACGGTTGGCTCGCTGCCACTTCCGAATCACTGTCACTGCACGTCGACATGTCCGGACCGAAGGTGGCGCCCTTCCCCGCCGATGTCCTGGCCAAGGTGGAAGCGATGCGCGCCGCCCATGCGGCGCTGCCGATGCCTGAGCGCGCCGGCCGTTCGATCGGTATTCGTCGCAAGACGCTTGAACCGCAGTCCCGTTAACCTTACCAAGGTTTTAACGTGAACAAGCTGAATTGAGGCGTTGAACGACTCAGCGCGGCGTTCGAAAACCGTCCGCACGGGCGGCGGGGCTGAAGCGGTTCGGGGAACGTGCATGAAAACCGATATCAAGGTCGAGGCGGACAGGCTGGCGGCCGACCCACGCATCACCGACTATGATTTCTGGCGCTCGCTGAAGAACCTCAACAACGAGATCTTCCACATCGCCAACAACAACGAGCCGATCCCCTTCGCCATGATCCGCTGGCGCGCCATCCTGAAGCAGGCGCGGATGAAGCGCGGGCACGCCTGACGGCAGCGCTTATTTCCTTAAAAGTCAGGGTTGGTGCTTCGGTGCCGCCAGCGGCGAGCGCGCCACCACCGGCGACGACTGGATGATCGCGGTGTTGGTCATCGCAAACGGAATGATGCGGTCGATCACCCGTTCGAGTTCGGCCACCGAGCCGACATGCGCCAGCGCGATGAAACAGTCCTCGCCGGTCACCCGGTCGCATTGGGCGATCTCCGGCAAGTCGCGGATGATCTCGGCCACCACAGCCAGTTGCCCGGGCACGGGCCTGATGCGCAGCCATGCCGACAGCTTCATGCCGAGCGCGGCCGGATTGATCCGCACCGTATAGGCCTCGATCACGCCGCTCTCCTGCAGCCGCCGAATGCGCTCGGCCACGCTCGGCGCCGACAGGCCGACCGAGCGCGCCAGTTCAGCGGTGCTGGTGCGCGCATCCTTTTCCAGCAGGCGCAGGATTTTCAGATCAGCCGCATCCAGGTCGGCATTTTCGTTTCGAAGGCGTTTCAGGGAAAACTCCTCAATTTTGGAAAATCAATGGTCTCTTTGGCTGATCATTATCCATATAAACCGGAAAGATTGCCTGCGATACTGATCGCATGGAAGATCCAGCGCAAGCCCCAGGCGCTATCCCTGCCCTCGCCGGCCCCGTCTTTGGCAAGCTGGCGACCACGCTGCCGCCGCATGTCTGGTTCGGCGTCAGCGCCGTGTTCCATTATCTCGGGCCAGCTTTCGCCGTGCTGCTTTTCCCGCATGTCGGCGTGCTCGGCATGGCGTGGCTGCGCATCGTCACGGCCGCCCTGGTCTTCGCGCCGCTGACCCGCCCCTGGACGGTCTTCGCCCGCGCCGACCGGCCGACACGACTGCTGCTTCTCGCTTTTGGCGCTTGCCTCGGCGTGATGAATTGCTCCTTCTACCTGGCGCTCGACCGCTTGCCGATCTCGCTGGTCGCGGCGATCGAATTCGTCGGTACAATCGGCGTCGCGCTTGTCGGCCTCAGAAGCCCGCGCAATCTCGCAGCCCTTGCCGTTGCCGTCATCGGCACCTTGCTGCTGATCGATGTCAAATGGTCAAGCGACCCGATCGGCCTGTTCTGGGCCTTCCTCAACGGCGCGCTGTTCGTCGGCTATATCGTGCTTGGCCATCGCGTTGCCCGCGCCGGCGCTGGCGACGGCATCGCCGGCCTGGGTGCCGCCATGGCAGTCGCCTGCCTCATCGTGCTGCCGATCGGCTTCACTGATGCGCTGCCGGCCTTCTCGGCGCCGCCACTGCTCATCGCCGCCATCGGCGTCGGCATATGCTCCTCGGTCATCCCTTATATCTGCGACCAGCTTGCCATGTCGCGGCTGCCGCGATCGAGCTTCGCGCTGATGCTGTCGTTGCTGCCGGTCACCGCCACGCTGATCGGCGTCATTGTACTCCGCCAGATACCCAGCCCTACCGATTGCCTCGGCATCGCGCTGGTGGTGGCCGGTGTCGCTTTCCACAAACCGGCGCGTGACTAGAGCATCGGACCCAAAAGTGGAAGCCGGTTTTGGGAAAATCCCGATGCTCAAACCAAAACATGGAGCGGCACGGTTCGACCTGAGAGTCCGCCGCTCTATGCCAGCTTCTCCCTGAGGAAGGCGCTCGTCCGGCCCCAGGCGAGGTCCGCCGCGTTCTTGTCGTAGCGGGCCGAGGACGTGTCATTGTTGAAGGCATGATTGGCACCTTCATAGACATAGATCGTGTACTCGACCTCGGCTGCATCGAGCTCCTTCCTGAAGGCGTCAATGCCGGCATTGATGCGGGTGTCGAGCCCGGCATAGTGCAGCAGCAGCGCCGCCTTGATCTTCGGCACATCCTCGGCCTTCGGCTGCATGCCGTAATAGGCGACAGCGGCAGCCAGATCCGGCGCGTTGGCAGCCAGTGTGTTCACCGTGCCGCCGCCCCAGCAGAAGCCGACCGCGCCGACCTTGCCGTTGCCATCCTCGTGTCCCTTGAGGAAAGCGACCGTTGCGACCGCATTGGCGATGGTCTGCGCCGGATCGAGTTTGGAAAACTGCTCACGCGCCTTGTCTTCGTCGGCCGGCGTGCCGCCGAGCGGCGACAGGAAGTCCGGGGCAAGCGCCACGAAGCCTTCCAGCGCCACGCGCCGCGCCACATCGCGTATGTGCGGGTTGAGCCCCCTGTTCTCATGCACGACGATGACGGTGCCGAGCTTGCCGGACTGGCCGGCTGGCTTGACCAGATAGCCCTTCATCTCGCCGCCGCTGCCGAGATAGCTGATGTCCTCGCCCGTCACGCGTGAATCGTCCTCGGCAATGATCGCTGCCCGGGCCGAATTCGCAGCCAACAGCGGCGCGATTGCGGCCGCCGCCGCACCTGATCCGGCAAGCCTGGTCAACTGTTCCATGAAGCGTCGCCGGTCGAGCGTCAGATGCGTGTATTCGTCATAGGCGTCGATCATCGCCTGGGTAATGGCGGGTGTCGTGACGGCTGGGCTGGCAGGGCTAGGTTTCGTCATGGCGCTCTCCTTGGCTTCGGGAACACCCCCGCCGCGCAACATAGGGTAGAAGCCCGCATGGTCCAGTCACGGATCAGTGAGGCCCTGGCATGCACTCCACAACGCCGGTCGGCCTGCATTGGCTATGGACGTCGGAGCGATTTCCTCAGCTAGGATAATTCAAGGCGACAGCCGTGGGCCTTCTTCAGCGTCGTCGCCAAGGCCTGTCTGCTGGTGTCGGCCCGAAAGGCCATGACGCGAATGCGCCGCATCTTCATCAAATTTTGGTCATCTCCGACGATCTTGGCGGTGCTGCCGCAGTATGAACGAAAGCCGCCGGTAGTGATCCGGCCTACCCTGGCTGGCTCTGACAAGAAGGAACAACGTTTAGGCGTGAACCCACAACAAGCTAGGTGTTTTGGTCGCGGACCCACCCAGATTGTCGGGTCTATGGACTGGACAGAGAACAAAACGGAGACACTTCTGGCCTTTCGCTGCCGAATCACTACATTCGGGGGAGATGTCCGGCTTTTCGGAAGACATGCCCTTTTTTGATGAACCGAACGCGCGGCCCGTGGCCCCGTCGGGCATTGCCGCGCGCGCCATGGCTGCCCGCAGCGGCCACACCAATGCGCCCGACTATCTGAAGGGCCTCAACCCCGAGCAGCGGCTGGCGGTGGAAACCACCGAAGGCCCGGTTCTGGTGCTGGCCGGCGCCGGCACCGGCAAGACACGCGTCTTGACCACCCGCATCGCTCACATCCTTGAGACCAAGAGGGCCGAGCCTTGGCAGATCCTCGCCGTCACCTTTACCAACAAGGCCGCGCGCGAAATGAAGCAGCGCATCGGCCTGCTGGTCGGCCATCAGATAGAGGGCATGCCGTGGCTCGGCACCTTCCACTCGATTGGCGTGAAGCTGCTGCGCCGACATTCCGAGCTTGCCGGGCTCAAATCCGACTTCACCATCCTCGACACCGACGACGTCGTGCGCCTGATCAAGCAGCTCATCCAGGCCGAAGGTCTGGACGACAAACGCTGGCCGGCCAAGCAGTTCGCCCAGATGATCGACGGCTGGAAGAACAAGGGGCTTAGCCCCGCCGACATTGCCGAGGGCGACGCCCGCGCCTTCGCCAACGGCAAGGGCCGTGAGCTCTACAAGGCCTATCAGGAGCGGCTGAAGACGCTGAACGCCTGCGACTTCGGCGACCTCCTGTGCCACCCGATCCGCATCTTCCGCGACAATCCGGACGTGCTGAAGGAGTACCACAAGCGCTTCAAATACATTCTCGTCGACGAGTACCAGGACACCAACACCGCCCAGTACATGTGGCTGCGCCTGCTGGCGCAGCGGCCGGACGCCGGACGCGCATCAAAGTCAACCTCCACAGGTTTGCGAACGGCCGAAGGCCGCAAGCCCGACGGGGCGTCCGAGCCGTTGCGAGGCCCCCGCGGAGGGCCCGCGCTGGCAGGCGCGGAACAGCCCGTGAGCGATAACAAAGTCAACATCTGCTGCGTCGGCGACGACGACCAATCGATCTATGGCTGGCGCGGGGCCGAGGTCGACAACATCCTGCGCTTCGACAAGGATTTCCCCGGCGCCACGATCATCCGGCTGGAGCGCAACTACCGCTCCACCGCGCACATTCTCGGCACCGCCTCCCATCTCATCGCCCACAATGAGGGCCGCTTCGGCAAGACGCTGTTCACCGAAAAGGTCGCCGAGGACGACGAGAAGGTGCATGTCCATGCCGCCTGGGATTCCGAGGAAGAGGCCCGCGCCGTTGGCGAAACCATCGAGGCCTACCAGCGGCAGAAACACAATCTCAACGATATGGCCATTCTCGTCCGCGCGTCCTTCCAGATGCGCGAATTCGAGGATCGTTTCGTCACGCTCGGCCTCAACTACCGCGTCATCGGCGGCCCGCGCTTCTACGAGCGCCTCGAAATCCGCGATGCGCTGGCCTTCTTCCGCGTCGTTGCCCAAGGTGCCGACGACCTCGCCTTCGAGCGCATCGTCAACGTGCCGAAGCGCGGGCTGGGCGAAGCCACCATCCGCCAGATCCACGACACCGCCAGGGCGCTCCGCATTCCGATGCTGGAGGCTGCGGAAAAACTCGCCGAGAGCGACGAACTGAAGCCGAAGCCGCGCGCAGCATTGCGCGAAGTCGCCGCCAATTTCGAGCGCTGGCAGAAGGCGCTGGAGACGACGCCGCACACCGAGCTCGCCGAGACCATCCTGGAGGAGAGCGGCTACACCGACATGTGGAAGAACGACCGCTCGGTGGAAGCTCCCGGCCGGCTGGAAAACCTGAAAGAGCTGATCCGCTCCATGGAGGAGTACGAATCGCTGCGCTCCTTCCTCGAGCATGTAGCCCTGGTGATGGACGCCGAGCAGAACGCCGAGCTCGACGCCGTCAACATCATGACGCTGCATTCGGCCAAGGGCCTCGAATTCGAGACCGTTTTTCTCCCTGGTTGGGAGGAAGGTCTTTTTCCCCACCAGCGCGCGCTCGACGAGGGTGGCCGCTCCGGGTTGGAGGAAGAGCGGCGGCTGGCCTATGTCGGCCTGACCCGCGCCAAGAAGAACCTGCATTTGTGGTTCGTCTCCAACCGCCGCATCCACGGCCTGTGGCAATCGACGATCCCGTCGCGCTTCCTCGACGAACTGCCGGAAGCCCATGTCGAGGTCGCCGAGAGCGGCAACTCCTATGGTGGCTACGGCAATTCCTATGGCGGCGGCTCCTTCGCCTCCGGGCGGGGCGGCCAAGGCGCAGGAAGGCAGAACCCCTATGGCGCCTCGCGTTTCGACAATGTCGGCACCGAGAAATCCGGTGCCTTCTCCAACACTTACGCGACGCCGGGCTGGCAGCGCGCGCAACAGAACCGCACCGAGGCGACCGACCGCAACTGGGGCTCGCGCTCCGGCCATCAGGTCGAGCGCATCGGCTATGGCGAGACCGACAGCGGCTATGGCGCCGGCCGCACCTCGATCAAAGGCCGCACCATCGACGGCGAACTGGTCGCCAAATCCGTTGCCGACACGCCATCCCCCTTCAATGTCGGCGACCGCGTCTTCCACCAGAAATTCGGCAACGGCAACATTGCCGCCATCGACGGCAACAAGCTGACCATCGATTTCGACAAGGCCGGCCAGAAACGCGTGCTGGACGGGTTTGTCACCGGGGTGTGAGAGCTTCGCCTATTTGTTCTGAAGCGCGGTCCCAAACGGCCTCCCCCTTTGGCTTGACCTCCCCTCGGGGTCTATCCAAAGTGGGACTCAACGGGAAGGGGGGAGTCGATGCCGGCGGGTTTACCCACTTGGGGCCATTGGCTACAGGCCATAGGGCCGGCATCCGCGAACATAGTAACAGCTCTTGTGGCGGTCGCTGTGTGGATCGTCGCTTATCGACAGTGGCGAACTGCCCGTGAGAAGTTAGTCCTAGACCTTTTTTGATCGCCGGTTCGATTTCTATGTCAAAGCGAAGGAGGCGATCGAGCAACTTCTTGGAGATCAGCAAACCTCTCTAGGGTTCCGAAGCGAAAAGCGGGTTGGAACCCATCAAAACAATGTATCGGCTTCGTCTTGAGGGCCAATTCCCGCATGTCGCAGAAGTTGTAGTCCTACTGCGGATAAACCAATTGGCTTGACCTCCCCTAGGGGGCTATGTCCGATCTCACTCATGCCGGGGAGAAGACCCATGGCCGAAGGTGAATTCCACGTCGTGGCGCGTTGCCCCAGTTGCGGGGTACCTGCGGAAGCTTGGCTTACCGAAGTGCCTACCCCGGACCTGACCGCAGAGTCTGCCTCCGATGCGATAGCAACTGGAGATATCGAGATAGAATGTGAGACTTGCGGGAACATGTTTCCGGTCACGATCACGGCTCATTTAACTGGATGGGAAGCTCATCTCACCGACGATCCCAAGACGAAAGCCGAATTCGAACAGTTGGACTATTCGTACGACGACTGGCTCGAGGACATGGAGCCGGAGCCTCATCCTCGTGCCATATTCAACCAAGCAATTAGCGATTGGACAGGTCTACTACACGCAATTGGCGACAAGAGGTCGGGGGCAGTCGGCATCAACAGAATGCTGCTTGTCCAACTGTTCTCGATTATCGAAGCTTACCTGTCCGATGCCGTGATCAAGCTTGCATTCGACGATCGTGCTGTCGCCAAAGCGATTGTGGAGTGGCACCCCGATCTGAAAGTAGAGCAAGTGTCTCTAATGACGGTGGCGTCACAGCCGAATTTAGTGCGCGACATGGTTGTCGCCCAGCTGCGGAAAAAGACCCAGTTCCACCGGTTCGAGTTCCTGAATGGCATGCTGCGTGCAGCCATTGGCCACCATCTTCTGCCAAACGACAAAGTTAAACGAGACCTGATCCTGCAATCCGTCCAAAGTCGTCACCACTGCGTGCATCGAAATGGTCGCGACGTTGACGGCAAGATCTTGGATAGCGTGACTGTAGACTACCTAGATCGGTTGGCCCGGTGTTTTATGGAGACAGTCGAAAGGCTAGCAACGGCGATCGATGAGATCGAAGCCAAACGACCATCTCCGCTTTCAGAGGACCTGTTTACTATCCAGTGGTGACACTTGCCTAGGGAGCATCGGCCCTATTACCGCTTTGGCCGCTGGCGCACTATGCACATGATCGAGGACAGGCCGGTCGCCGGCGAGCCGCCCGACACCGGCCTCGGCATGCCGCACCAGCGCGCGCATCTTTCGCCCGAGACGCCGAACGGCTGAACGACAGCGCCCAGGCCTTCCCTCCAGCCACTTCGATCGCCTAGGATGAGCCAGGCGCAGCAGAGGAAATCCATGGGCAAGGGACGAGTCGAGGCATTTACCGATGGCGTCATCGCCATCATCATCACCATCATGGTGCTCGAGTTGAAGGTGCCGCATGGCGCGGAGTTTTCCGTGCTGGCACCGCTATGGCCCACGTTTTTCAGCTACGTGCTGTCCTTCATCTATGTCGGCATCTACTGGAACAATTTGCACCACATGTTCCACACCGTGCAGCGGGTGGATGGCCGCGTGCTGTGGGCGAATTTGCATCTGCTGTTCTGGCTGTCGCTGATGCCCGTGACCACCGCCTTCATGGGCGAAAACCATTTCGCGCCGGTGCCTGTCGCCGTTTACGGTGTTGTCCTGGCGCTTTGCGCGGCCGCCTACTTCATTCTGGTCGTCATGCTGCACCGACTGCATGGCAACGACACTGCCTTCGCCAGAGCGGCAGGCGCCGACCGCAAGGAAAAGATCTCGGTGGTCCTCTATATCGCCGCCATTCCGCTGACCTTCGTCAATCAATGGATCAGCGTCGCGCTCTATGTGCTGGTTGCCATGATCTGGTTCGTGCCGGACAGGCGGTTCGAAAGGCAGATCGAAAAATAGGTCTGCCTAGCTTCGCATCGCTTTCAGCTTTTCCGCCACCGAGGCCGCAAGGTCGGCATAGCGCTCCTCAAGCCGCTCGGCCGCCTTGATCACCGAAAAATCATGGCCAAATTTTTCCAGCGCCATGCGCAGCTTCTCGACGAATTCCGCCTGTTTTTCGAGCGCCGAAAACAGCGTCTTCACTTGCGCTTCGCTGATGTCGGGATTGGCGAGCATTTGCGGCACCTCGCGGCTCATCTGGTCGCCGGTGGCGGTCTGTTCTTTCAGGATCTCGATCCAGTCGGTCAATAGGTAATCTCCTTCTTACGCGGACAGCATGCGCAGCGCCTGCCGATATGGTCAACCCAGGGACACCAAAGCGGCTTGCGCGAGCCCCTCGGCGCGTTAAGTTCGGCGCAACTTGAACGAGGACGCTATAGCCATGACCACCGATGCCGAAATCCAGAACGCTTTGCCTGCCCTTGCCTCCGGCAACGTTGCCGTCATCACCGGCGGCGCCAGCGGCATCGGCCTTGCCGCGGCCAAGCGGCTGGCGGCGATGGGTCTGAAAATCGTGCTGGCCGATATCGGCGGCGCGCGGCTCGATGAGACTGCCGGTGCCGTTGCCACGAATGCCGGCGCCAGCGCGGTACTCGCGGTCGCCACCGACGTCTCGAAAGCCGACGAACTCGACCGGCTGGCCGAAAAGGCGTTCGGTGCCTTCGGCGACGTGTCGCTGTTGATGAACAATGCCGGCGTCGGCAACAATCCCGGCAAACCCTGGGAGAACCGCGACGCCTGGAAGCGGCTGCTGGACATCAATTTTTGGGGCGTCGTCCATGGCGTTGAGGCCTTCGTGCCGCGCATGCTGGCGGCCGGCAGGCCGGGCCTGATCGTCAATACCGGCTCCAAGCAAGGCATCACCACGCCGCCCGGCAATCTTGCCTACAACGTCTCCAAATCAGGCGTGAAGACCTTCACCGAAGGCCTGGCTCATGCGTTGCGCAACGAGCCAGGCGCCAACATCGCCGCGCATCTGCTCATCCCGGGGTTCACTTTTACCGGCCTGACCGAAGGTGCGACCGAAAAGCCCGCCGGCGCCTGGACAGGCGAGCAGGTGATCGACTTCATGCTGGCCTCGCTGGTGCGTGGCGATTTCTACATCCTGTGCCCCGACAACGAAGCGACGCGGCCCATGGACGAAAAGCGCATGGCCTGGGCGATCGGCGACATCATCGAGAACCGCCCTGCTCTGTCGCGCTGGCACCCGGATTACAAGGAGGCTTTTGCGGCGTTCATGGAACGCTGACGCTCACGCCGCATTTGTCTTCGAGCCGCGCTTTTGCGCAGTGGCTTTCTTGACCGCCGTATCGTGCCGTTTCGCTGCCTGTTCACATTTTTTACGGATCTCCTCGACCTCGGATTCGGTCAGGTGCTCGATGCCGATAAAAGTATTGTGAGCTTTGCCGGCCCGGATCAACTCGTCGAGTTTCGTCTGAATCGCCGTGCCATCGCGGTTCTGGGTGTTCTGGATGAGGAACACCATCAGGAAGGTGACGATCGTCGTGCCGGTATTGATGACGAGTTGCCAGGTATCCGAAAAGCCGAAGAACGGCCCGCTTATCGCCCAGGCAACGATGATCAGAAAACAGACGGCGAATGTCGCCGGCAGACCGGCAAGATGGGCAATGTAGGTGGCGATCCTGGTGAAAAGCTTCTCGATCATGGCAAGGAGAAACAACCGGCAACCGCTCCGGGTTCCCTTGCACGGAGGGATTTCACGGGCGTAACCATGCACGCGCCCGCAAGATCAGGGTATTTTGTTTTCCCAGCGATCGAGGAAGGCCTCGATGGACAGCGCCTGCATGTCGGGGATTGCCTTGGCCAGTTTCTCGGGCGGCCAGTCCCACCAGGCGAGGCTTTCGATCCGCGCGGCTACGTCCGCCGCGAAGCGTTGGCGCAATTGCCTGGCCGGAACGCCGGCGACAATCGCATAGGCAGGTACGTCGCGCGTCACCACAGCGTTGGCGCCGACGATCGCGCCATTGCCGATGGTCACATCAGGCATGATCACCGCGCCATGACCGATCCAGACATCGTGGCCGATGCTGACGGATTGCGCTCGCCGTCGCTCCCGGAACACCGCGTCGACGCCCAGCCAGCGAAAATACTCGTTCGGGCGATAGCTGACCTTGTGCTGGGTCAGCCGCTCGATCGGATGCTCCAGCGCATTGATCCGGCTGTTGGCGGCGATCGAACAGAACTTGCCTATCGTCGTGTAGATCGCCTCGGCATGGCGCTCGAAATAGGAGAAGTCGCCGACCGACACCTCGCGCAGGATGACCCGCTCGCCGATCGAGGCGTAGCGTCCCAGCTTGCACGCCTTCAATTCCGCGGTCGGGTGGATGCGCGGCTCGGGGTCTTTCAGGACAAGGTTTTCGGGACGGTCCATGCCGGCGGCTTTACGCCCGAGCGATTGGTCCCGCAAGCCGGACCAATGGTCCGTCACCTGTTCCAGGGCCTATTTCGGCTTGCCGTTGCTCCACACCACGTTCTGGCCGTAGAGCGGTACGGTGGTGACCGACATTTTCGCCGAACCGTCCTGCACCTGGCGCGAGTGCGACAGATAGATCAGGGTCTCATTGGTCTTGTCGTAGATGCGGTTCACCACCTGCTTCTTCCAGATCAGGCTGATACCCTGCTTGAACACCTCCTCGCCGGCCTCGCTCATATCGATGTCGCCGATGGTGATCGGCCCGGTCTGGCGGCACGAGATCGAGGAATCGGACGGATCCTCGAACCAGTTGCCCTTTTGCAGGCGATCGATCACGCCGCGGTCGAAATAGGAGACATGGCAGGTCACGCCTTCGACCTTCGGGTCCTTGATCGCCTCGACGATGATGTCGTTGCCGAGCCAGTCGACGCCGACCTTACCAACCTCCTGGGCGACAGCCGCACCAGCACCGATGACAAGGCACGCGGCCAAAGCGCCGCCGATCAGTTTTCGCCCAATCAGTCCTTGCCCAATCAGTCGTTGCAACAAAGCCTCCTGCGGTTCGAGTTTTGCCGACCTCAGGTGGGACGGGCGACAGCGCTTTGCAAGCGGATCATTTTTTGACAGGAATGCCGGTTGCGGCAACGCGACATCTTTGCGCGCACGAGGTCAAACCGTTAAGAGTGTTCGCCGAACAAGCTCCATGGCGCTACGGGCCCATGAAAATCGCAATGGACACCAATTGATGATGCGTTCAATCCTGGTCGGCATTCTCGTCCTGATGACGGCGGGCATCGGCTGGCTCACCTTTGAATGGTACCGCGACCGCTTTGGCGGCGAACCATACGGCGCGCCGTTCACGCTTGTTGACCAGAAGGGCGCTCCGGTTACCGAGGCTGCCTTTCGCGGCCACCCGAGCGTCGTCTTCTTCGGCTTCACCCATTGCCCGGAAGTCTGTCCGACCACGCTGTTCGAACTGGCCGGCTGGCTGAAGACGATGGGGGACGATGGCAAGAACCTGCGCGCCTATTTCGTGACGGTCGACCCGGAGCGCGACACGCCCGATGTCTTGAAAGCCTATATCAGCAATTTCTCCGACCGCATCCTCGGTATCACTGGCGACCCGGACAAGGTCCAAGCCATGGCCAAATCCTTCGGCATCTATTCGAAAAAGGTCGATACGGGCAACGGCGACTACACGATGGACCACACCGCTTCGGTATTGCTGCTCAACGCCAGGGGCGATTTCGCCGGCACCATCGCTTATGGCGAAAGCCCGGACACCGCCATCGCCAAGCTCAAGCGGCTGGCGGCGGAAGGTTAGAGCATGAACCCGAACCGAAGGTCCGCGCCAGCGAAAAGTGGGACCGGTTTTCGGAAAAGATCATGCTCAAACAAGATCATCGTTTGATGACCCAAACGCGGCTTTATTTCACCACTGGAAAGATCGAGGCCGACCGTATCTTCGCGGTGTTCGAAACGGCCTTCGAGGACGAGGGTCTGCCGATTGCTATCCTCGAAGTCGACGAGGATCGCGACATCCAGGAAGTGTCGCTCTATGCCGACGGCAATGTCGACGCCGTCGAGGCTCGTGTGAAAGAGATCCTTGCCGGGCTGGCCTTGTCGAGGCCGATTGCGCGCGAGCCCGTGCCCGATATCGACTGGGTGACGCGTTCGCTGGAGGGACTGAAGCCGGTACGCGCCGGCCGTTTCTTCGTCCACGGCGCGCATGACCGCAGGAAGCGCCACAGCGGCGAACTCGCCATCGAGATCGAGGCGGGCCTCGCCTTCGGCACCGGCCATCACGGCACCACCGCCGGCTGTCTTGAAATGCTGGAACAGGTCGTGCGGCGCGAGCGCCCGCGCAACGCGCTCGACCTCGGCACCGGCAGCGCGGTGCTGGCCATCGCATTGGCCAAGCTCGCCCATATCCCGGTGCTGGCGACCGACATCGATCCGGTCGCCACAAAAGTCGCCGCCGCCAATGCGCGGCTCAACCACGTCAAGGCGCTCGTCGAAACGGTGACGGCACCGGGCTTCCACCATCCGATCTTTGCCGCGCGCGGCCCTTTCGACCTTATCGTCGCCAACATACTGGCGCGGCCGCTGATGCGGCTGGCGCCCGAAATGGCCGGGCATATCGCCCTGGGCGGCTCGATCGTGCTGTCAGGCATCCTCGACCGGCAGCGCGACGCGGTGGTCTCGGCCTATGTCGGCCAGCAGTTCCGCCATGTCAGGACGTTGCATCGCGAAGGCTGGGTGACAATCCACCTCAAGCGGTGAAGAGCAGTACTTTCAATCGCAAGCCGTAAATTTCGCTCAGATGTAGCGCGACCTTGCCGCCTTCTTCAGTTCTTCGCGATCGTAGCCGTTCGCTTTCAGTGTTTCGTCGTCAAAGCCAAGCAGAATGCCGCTCACATAGCGGCTCGCTTCGCGCTGGCGCGCTTCGATGAGAGCATTCACAGCGCTTCTGAAAAATCCGCGTCTGGCTGAAATCGTGGACATGATGGTCTCCTTTGCAGGGCAATAAGACTCGTTCCTCCACGCAAAAAAAGGTAAGGGCTGCTGATCTTTTTGGAAATCGCTGATTCTGCATGGCGTCTATGCGCAAAAGCGATTCTGGACCGAACGGGCAGTCACTGCAGACAAAAGAGGGCCTCCCAGCTCACGTAGAATGACCACCGTCGATGTCGGCGCTGCCCCTCATTGCCGGGCATTTCTCCCCGTATAGTGACCTATCGGATTCACACATCATGAACATCGAGCGTGGCTCCGTATTTGATGGCGGAGAATTCGGCCAGGCCGATGCGCATGACCTTGG
>SAQL01000050.1 GCA_004020645.1 Mesorhizobium sp.
ATATTCGGGCGGGCCAAATATTCGGGCGGGAATGACATGAGGACCGACGATCTCATCAAGGCGCTCGACGCCGATGCCCGCAGCACGGCGATGCCGCTTGGCTCGGCCTGGTGGGTGGGCGCTGGTGCGGCTACGGTGATCGCGGCTGTGGTTTTCTGGCTGGCGATCGGCCCACGCACCGACATCGCCACCGCCATGCATACGATGCGCTTCCTCGCCAAGTTCGTCTTCACGATGGCTCTGGCCGTCAGCGCCTTCGCCCTGATCCGTGCCCTGTCGACACCTGGTGTATCAACCAGCAGAGCGGCGGGCTGGATGATCGTCGCACCGCTGCTGGTGGCCGTGGCGGTGGTTCTGGAACTCCTTTCCGTGCCTGCGGCCGACTGGGGCAGGCGGCTGGTCGGCAGCAACATGGTTGTCTGCCTGACGTTCATTCCGCTGATCGGCATTGGTCCGCTTGCCATCTTCCTGGCGGTGCTGCGCTATGGCGCGCCGACGCGGCCGGTGCTTGCCGGAACGGTGGCGGGCCTGCTCGCCGGCGGGCTGGCGGCAACTTTCTATGCCGCCCACTGCTTCGACGACTCGCCGCTTTTCGTCGCCACCTGGTACACGATCGCGATTGCCATCCTCGCCGCGCTCGGCGCGCTAGGCGGGCGGATTTTCGTGCGCTGGTAGCGACGGCCCGCGATCGGAGACCATGATGCTCCAAGGTCAAAACTCATTCATTCTGAGCGACTTAAGTTCGACCCCAAGCGGAAGTTTCGCTCGCCCGTGCCGAATTCACGCCCTTGACCCGTTAACGACCTTCCTGACATCGCGCTTCAACGTCCGCACAGGGGGTGAATGCTGTCATTGTTGCGCAGTCGTGGAGCGACGAGCCACTGAATCACGATCTGCGAGCAGGTAAGGATCGGCCAGCGCCGTGATCACCCGGGATCAGTTCGACTCGCCGCCGCGGGGACAATGAGACCTTGGCATGCGACATGGCAGATACTGTGGGCTGGACAAATCATGGGCCGGCCGCATTCCGCCCCGACCCGGAACTCGGATTGGGACGCTTTGACAAAGCGCACGTGATTTCGTCGCGTGAGATACCAATGTCGTTAAGAATGTCATCCGGTGACCGGCTCAACCCGTCCGTTATCATCCACATAGCTTTTCGCTCGGCGCGAAGGCGGAACCATCCGCGAATGTAGCCAATGGTGCCATTATGAAAACTTGTCCACATCGAAGTCATTCCTTAATCATCTGCTCGAACACACGGCACGGAGCGGCACTGGCGGTATTCACCGCGAGAAGGACCGGTTACGTCGCATCTGACTCGTCTAATTCCGAACTTATCGGTCTCGTCCGGCTGGGCGCACCGCGGCGGCAGCGACTGCAACCGCGCCGGCGAGGGTTAAATGCTGATTGTTTTTCGTAACATAGTTCTGTTTCCTTTCAGCGATGATGGGTTCATCAAGCCAATCAAGATGACATGCATAAGTTGTGCCGGCCGACAACATAAGGCCAGAACCATCATCTTCTTCTACAAACAATTGCTATGCTAAGTTTACGGTGCGTGAGGTCGCGCTCGAACACAACGAATATATATTTCAAAGCTAATTTTCTAGCTTTAGCAAGCTATATTTTAACGGCAAGCTTGACAAATCCACCGCTAACCTCTCGGTGCTCCACCCAGGGTGGTCAAGAGACGTTCGGCAAAAACGGGTTTGCGGGCCAGGGTCGCTTCGGAGCGGACGGCGGATGCTTCGTTCCTTTTCTCACCGCTTGCGCATGGGCGTTTGTCGCTACGCTATCGGCCTGCGTCGTGCTATACTTTTCGTTTGGCTTCCTTCGACGGGAACGGAGATGTTCGACCTGTCAACCTTGACGCGGAGAAGCATTGGCGTTGCTCTTGTCGGTTGCGCGTTCCTCGCGCCGGCTGCCATGGGAGCGGGAGATACTGAAGATGTCGCGATGGGAATCCGCCTTGCGGAATTGCTTCGCGCTGGGCGAAGCGTTCTCTCCAACTATCAGACACTAATCAACGATCCCGCACTTGGCGACAAGCACCTCGACAGCGAGCGGTTTGCGAGCGAGGCCATCGCCGTTTACTCAAAAAACACCGGCCAGGACCCGTTTTCCGGCGAATTGACCAATCGCGACCGGCGTCTGCTTGAGGCCCAGATTGGGGCTATGCGGGAGGTGGTGGACGAGCAGCAAGATGACATCAACCGCGCTGGGATCGGGTTCAAGGGCTTCGTGCCGGCCGTTTTCGCGCGTCTGTTGAATGAGAAATTCGCCGCCAAGGTTGGCAACGAAGCTCTGGTGCGCGTGACTGCGCCCGAGCAACTCGTGCGCAACCGCAAATCTCTTCCGGACGCTTGGGAAGCCAGCATCATCGTAAGCGTCTTTTCAGATCCGAAGAGAGCAAAAGGCGAAGCCTACACGGATGTGACCGAGGTGGAGGGACGCCCGGCATTTCGAATGCTCCTGCCCGAATACTATACGGAGTCGTGCCTTTCCTGCCACGGCGAGCCGAAGGGCGAGATCGACATAACTGGATATCCCAAGGAGGGCGGAAAAGCCGGCGATCTGGGGGGCGCAATCAGCATCGTCTTGTTCAAATGAGCGCCCTGGAACAGACACCCCACGAGGTGGAAGCCATACCGGCGCCGTCGAAATCCCTGGGACGTCGCCTTGCCAGTCTGCCGATCGCGGCCCGCGTAGCTGCACTGACAGCGGCCGGCCTCATTAGTCTCATCGTATCTTCCATCCTTCTCACGCAGGCGCTTTATCGCAGTGCCGACCGCACCGCAGACACAAAGGCATTGTTCGATCTCGCGGCGACTGCGGCTGCGGCGCACGTGACCTTTGGCGAATTGCGATACTGGCTCACCGATTTGTCGGTCAGCTTGCTAATGAACTCCCAGCGGAATGCCGAGCAAGCGCGTGAGCGACTGCTGGACCAACTGGACGGCCTTTCGAAATCATCCCCCGATGCAGTGAGGGAAATCCGTGTCGAGATCGATGACTACGTCAAGAGGGCACTAGAGGCGGCGGACAGCTATACTCAGGATAACCGCATCATTGGAAACGCTCTCCTGGCCGAGGCGCGAACCCACAGCACAAATGTCGATGCCGCCCTTAACAAACTTGTCGAGCAAGTGAGCGCCGAGGCAGAAGCTGCTCGCAACGAGGCTGTAAGGCTAGCCCAGAAAACCGCGACTACCGCTGCCATTCTGGTGGTGATCGTGCTGTTGATTGGGTCGCTTCTTACAATCCTTGTTCTTCGCTCGATCGTTGGCCCGTTACGGCGGCTGAACCGGGTCATCGGCGAACTGACGCAAGGACGCTACGATATTGAAATACCGATTGAGGGAGGCGACGAACTCGGCGCAATGTCGCGGACGCTTCGACTTTTTCGCGCGGGCGCGATTGAAAAGAAACGACTGGAAGACGAGGCGGAGCAGCAAAGACGGACGATCGCAGCGGCGCTTGAGGCAATTTCTGACGGATTTGTCCTATTCGATCCGCAGGACAGGGTCATCCTGGCCAACAGCAAATTTTGCGAATTCTTCCCTGACCATGCGCGAGCTTCTCTTCCTGGGCAAAGCTTCCAAGAAATCTTGGAGCAACGCCTGGCGGGCGGGCAAGTCGACCTTGCGGGCGCGTCGCCGGAGGAGTGGATTGCCCAGCGGTTACACATCCACAAGGACCCGGCGGGCTTCGTCGGTGAGGATCGCTTCGGCGACAGATGGGTTCGCGTAAGCAGGCGAAAAACGCCTGACGGCGGCGCGGTCGCCGTTTACACCGACATCACGGAATTGAAACAGAGACAAGACGAACTCGAGCGCGCCAAGAGCCGTGCTGAATCGACGAATGAAGCCAAGAGCCGCTTCGTCGCATCCGTCAGCCACGAACTGCGTACGCCGCTGAACGCGATTATTGGCTACAGCGAGATGCTGATCGAAGATGCGAGCGACCAGCACATGGTGGAATTCGTTCCGGAACTGGAGAAGATCGCCGCGGCTGGTCGCCATCTCCTGGCGCTCATCAACGACATCCTCGACTTGTCGAAGATCGAGGCGAACAAGATGGAAATTTTCTTGGAAACGTTCGACGTCGCCGATTTGATGCGCGACGTCCGGGCCACAGTCGCGCCTCTGATGGCGAAAAACCGAAACGGTTTCGTACTGGACCTCCAGGACGACCTCGGGAAAATGCATTCGGACCAGACGAAGTTGCGTCAGAACCTGTTTAACCTGCTCAGCAACGCCGCCAAGTTTACCGAAGGGGGTCGTGTAACACTCACGGTGCGTCGCGACAGGCGACCAAAGGGCGATTGGCTGATATTCAAAGTGTCCGACACCGGGATCGGGATGACGCCGGAGCAGCAGGAACGGCTCTTCGACGCTTTCACGCAGGCGGACGCATCCACCACTCGCAACTATGGCGGAACGGGGCTTGGCCTCAGCATAACCCGGAGTTTTAGCCGAATGATCGGAGGCGTTGTAAAGGTCGAGAGCGAACTCGGAAAAGGCTCGACCTTCACAATGGAGATTCCAGCCGAGTTCAAAAAAGAATCTAGCGAGCAACACCCCTCCGAAGCTGTGCCGTTGCCGCCACGAGACAAGGCGGTTCTGATCATAGATGATGAACCAGCCGCCCGAACCGTCATCGCCAGGGCCTTGGCGGAGGCGGGACTGGCATCGTTCGAAGCAGCAAGCGGCGAGGAAGGAATAGCCGCTGCTCGAGCGCATCGCCCCGCGGCGATCATTCTCGACATCATCATGCCGCATCAGGACGGCTGGTCAGTGCTGCGATCCCTGAAGAACGATAGGGAGCTTTGCGAGATTCCTGTGATCCTTGCGACGATACTTGCAGATCGCGAACTCGGCCTCTCACTCGGGGCAGTTGAATACCTGACGAAGCCGATCGACACCGAGAAGCTGATTCAAACAATTGAGGCTTGCGGCGGTGGCAACCGCGATGTGCTTGTAATTGATGACGACCAAGCCTCCCGCGATTTCCTTCGGCGTATCCTGATCAAGAAGGATTGGCGGGTTCACGAGGCAAGCGACGGCGTGCGCGGCCTGGGCCTGATGAAACGGTTGTTGCCGCGCCTGGTGGTGCTTGATCTGCTGATGCCCGAAATGGACGGGTTTCAGACATTGAGTGAGATGCAGCAGACGCCCGAACTGCAGAACATTCCGGTGGTTGTAGTTACCTCGAAAGATCTGTCGATGAACGAGCTCGAATGGCTCCGCGATAGGGCGGTTGCCGTTGTGACCAAGGGCGCGAACAGCAGGTCTCAATTGGTCAAGGCGCTCGAACGCCAGATTTCCGCGGCCGAGTAGGTTGGCCCGGCATCTCAGTTCGTTGACCCATCGTTAGAAGAGGCCGAAGATGACGAGAATCCTTCTGGTGGAAGACAACGAAATGAATCGCGACATGCTCTCGCGGCGGTTGTCGCGGCGTGGGTTCGAAGTGCTTATTGCGGAAAACGGACAATCCGGCGTGGAACTAACCATTTCGGAAAGACCGGATCTGATCCTTATGGATATGAGCCTGCCCGTGATGGACGGATGGGAGGCGACACGGCGGATCAAGGCTGATCCGGCCACCTCGGGGATACCTATAATCGCGCTTTCCGCGCATGCTATGACCAGCGATCGGGAATTGGCGCTTGAGGCCGGCTGCGATGACTACGACAGCAAGCCGGTGGACCTGCCGAGGCTTGTCCAGAAAATCGAACAATTGCTTGCCGCAAATCCGTGAGCCGCCGAGTCGGCGGATTGGAGACATGACTGCCAACGAGTTCCAACGCCACGCAATAGCCGCCCATCTGGCGCAGACGCTTGCTGGACCAGCACGGGCAATCTCGGGATTTCAGGAACTGCTGCTAGAACAGGTGCAGAACCACGGCCTGGTGCACATCACTCCAGATATTGAGAGGGTCGGCGCCGCTGCCCGGCAATTGAACAGCCTCATCGACAGCTTGATCCATGGCAAAGCCGACTATCCGGACCATGCAGGGCGCGAGATCGAGGCGAAACTGCGCCACGATTTGCGAACACCACTCAACGCGATTATCGGCTACTCCGAAATGATCCTTGAAGAAGCCGAAGAATTGCACGAACACGCATTGGACGAAGATGTCAGGGTGATGCTCGCGGCTGCGGCCGAGCTGTTGGCGCATGTCGATGCAATTGCCGGCCTATCGCGCGTCAGCGACAACGAAGGGCTGTGGACGACGGATCAGGCAGAGATCGATGCAGCAGGGCTCGAAAGGGCGCTGGGCAAGACGGAGCGCGATGCATTCTCAGGACGCAACGGTAGAATACTTGTCGTCGATGACATCGGCAGTAACCGCGATCTTCTCTCGCGCCGCTTGCTGCACGACGGTCATCAGGTAGTCGCTGCCGAGTCAGGCCTGTCCGCGCTGACCCGCCTTGCGGAATATGAATTCGACCTTGTTCTGTTGGACATACTGATGCCGGACATGAACGGCATCGAGGTGCTCTCGCGATTGAAAGCTGAGCGCCGGTGGCGGCACATCCCGGTCATTATGATATCGGGGCTGAACGAAGTCGACGCCGTGGTCCGCTGCATCGAGGCGGGAGCCGACGACTACTTGCTTAAACCGTTCAATCCGGTCCTGCTGCGCGCCCGGATCAACTCCAGTCTGGAGAAGAAGCGTTGGCGCGACCGCGAGCACCAGTATCTTCAGCGGATCGAGGCGGAAAAGCGGCGGGCCGACTCGCTTCTACATGCCGTCCTGCCCGGTCAAATCGTTGCGCGGCTGCAAGGGGGCGAGGAGATCATTGCGGACCGGTTCGAGGAAGTGACCATCCTTTTTGCCGATATTGTCGGATTCTCGCCTATCGCAGCGAAATTGCCGGCATCCGACCTTATCAAGCGCCTCGACCGGATGTTCAGCATGTTCGACGCGCTGGCGGAGAAGCATTCCGTGGAGAAGATCAAGACAATCGGAGACGCGTATATGGCCGCTTGTGGTCTTCCGGAGCCGGCGGCCGATCACGCCGACAGGACCGTGGCGCTGGGAAAATCCATGCTGGACTCGTTGAGGCTCTTGGCGTCGGGCAGCGATAGTTTTCGCGTCCGAATCGGCGTACACACCGGACCGGTGATCGCCGGTCTGATCGGCCGACATCGGTTCGTCTATGATGTCTGGGGCGAAACCGTGAACATCGCAAGCCGGCTCGAGTCCCAGGGCGTAGCCGACCGCATGCAAATCTCGGAGGCAACCAGGCGCGCTCTGCACGCCTCTTGGGAGCTAGAACCGCGCTGCACTGTGGAACTGAGAGGCGTCGGCACGATGGAAACCTATCTCGTTCGACACTGATGCCTGATTTCCTCAGGATGTTCCGCAAAGCGACGGGTAAGCGAGTAGCTTACGGCACCGGCGTTGAGAGGCTATTACTACCATAGCAATCGCGAATCGAAGAGCAGGTTAACCGGCGTCCGTGTCATCATCAGCATGACTGGGTTAGGCTCGGCGGACTTGGCTACGACCACCCGTCCCATCCATATCGAAATTTAGTTATGGGTTGCTGGCGAGCCTGGAGGCCTTTGTCGAGACGGGCATTCTGTGCTTCCGCCGCATCTCCAAGCTGAAGTTCATCCATCTGTGATGGTCGAGAATAACGCCAGAGCTATCGCGACACAGTTCATCTCTGGGGTGCTGACCTACCGTGGCACCATACGTCCGGAACGTGTCCGAGACGCGACTTCCATAGCGATGGCCGCGTAAGTCCGATTATGGCGCTGCCTGCTCGTTCCGATTGGCGAGGCGGAGGGCAGAAAACCACCCATCTCGGCCATTGGCGGCAGCCCGCTGATTGAGTTTTGACTCTAAAGCGGAACGCGTTTGGATTGAACCGGCATTCCGCTCTATCTCTTTGTTTTAGTCGCATTTGTGCGACGCCAAGTGATTCCACTTGGCTGCAAAATGCTCTACGTGAAACGCTCTGCCGGGCTGGTCTGAGCCAAATCCATCGGGCTTCGGCGGTCGGCGAGCAAACGGGCAAGGATCGGCCTGAAGCGGTCTTCGATCCGCGGCCAAGAAGCTGTCGACAGAACAGCCGCATGGTGTTCACTCAGCGCGACCGCGCGCGATGTCCGTTGGCTCGTATCGCCGGTCAGCGTGTCGGAACGGGATGCTCGCCGCGATAATCGTAGAAGCCGCGTCCGGTCTTGCGGCCGAGCCAGCCGGCCTCGACATATTTCACCAGCAGCGGGCAGGGGCGGTATTTCGAATCCGACAGGCCGTCATGCAGCACCTGCATGATCGACAGGCAGGTGTCGAGGCCGATGAAATCGGCAAGCTGCAGCGGTCCCATCGGATGATTGGCGCCGAGCCGCATGGCGGTGTCGATCGCGTCGACCGAGCCGACCCCCTCATAGAGCGTGTAGATCGCCTCGTTGATCATCGGCAGCAGGATGCGGTTGACGATGAAGGCCGGAAAATCCTCCGAGACGGTGATCGTCTTGTCGAGATGGTTCACATAGGCCTTTGCCGCTTCGAAGGTCTGGTCCTCGGTGGCGATGCCGCGCACCAGTTCGACCAGCTTCATCACCGGAACCGGATTCATGAAATGGATGCCGATGAAGCGCTCCGGCCTGTCGGTCTGCGCGGCGAGACGTGTGATCGAGATCGACGAGGTGTTCGTCGCCAGGATGGCTTCCGGATTGAGCTGCGGGCAGAGCTGGGCGTAGATCTTGCGCTTGACCGTCTCGTCCTCGGTCGCCGCTTCGATCACCAGATCGGCACCCGCAAGGTCGGCCATGGTGGGCGCTGCCGAAATGCGCGCCATCGCCTCGTTGCGCAGCTTTTCCTCGAGTTTGCCGGAGCCGACCTGGCGGGCCATGTTGCCGCTAATCGTGGCGATGCCCTTTTCGATGCGGTCGGGTGAGATGTCGTAGACCAGCACCTTGTAGCCCGCAAGCGCGGATACATGGGCGATGCCGCCGCCCATCTGGCCCGCGCCGATGATGCCGATCGTCTCGATCTTGTTCATTACACCGATCCCGTCAAAAGGCCTTTGCGGCCTGCTTTTTGTGCGGTGCAAACTAAAAGGGCGGGGCGACTTCGTCTACCCCGCCCTTCACAATTTAATACGCTTTGGCAGAAGGCGTCAAAGCGCCTTTTGCAGTTCCGGCAGAATGACGAAAAGGTCGCCGACGAGGCCGTAGTCGGCGACCTGGAAGATCGGCGCTTCCTCGTCCTTGTTGATGGCGACAATGACCTTCGAATCCTTCATGCCGGCAAGATGCTGGATGGCACCCGAGATGCCGACGGCGATGTAGAGATCGGGTGCGACCACCTTGCCGGTCTGGCCGACCTGCCAGTCGTTCGGCGCGTAGCCGGCGTCGACGGCGGCACGCGAGGCGCCGACTGCCGCACCGAGCTTGTCGGCGATCGGCAGGATGACTTCCTGGAATTTCTCCGAAGAGCCCAGCGCGCGGCCGCCCGAGATGATGATCTTGGCCGAAGTCAGCTCCGGACGATCGGTCTCGGAAAGCTTGTTCTCGACGAAGCTCGACAGGCCGGGATTGGCCGCCGCCTGAACCGTTTCGACCGGGGCGGAACCGCCCTCGGGGGCGGCCTGGAAGGAGGCGGTGCGCACTGTGATCACCTTCTTGGCGTCGCTCGACTGCACCGTCTGGATAGCGTTGCCGGCATAGATCGGCCGCTTAAAAGTGTCTGATGACACCACTTCGATGATCTCCGACACCTGCGCGACATCGAGCAGGGCTGCCACGCGCGGCGCGACATTCTTGCCCGACGAGGTTGCGGGCGCGATGATCGTGTCATAGGCGCCGGCAATGCCGACGACGAGCGCCGCCAGCGGCTCGGCGAGACGCTCGGTGAGTTCGTCGGCTTCGGCGAGCAGCACCTTGCTCACACCCCTGAGCTTGGCGGCGGCGTCGGCTGCCGGCCTGGCGCCCTTGCCGGCGACCAGCACATGCACGTCCGAACCGATCTGCAGTGCCGCCGAAAGCGCCTTGGCAGTCTGGTCGGAAAGCGTCGCGTTGTCGTGTTCTGCGATGAGGAGAATTGTCATCTGTCTTTTCCTTGATCCACTTCAGTGGGGACGTCTCGAATTCATGTCAGGCCGAGTCGAAAACGGTTGGTTTCGAGAACCGGAGCAGAGCGTACTTCAGTACGTGAGCCTAGGTGAGCGGAGAAACCGGCCGTTTGCAGGCCGGCCTCATCGGATTTCCTTAGAGCACGCCGGCTTCGTTCTTGAGCTTGTCGACCAATTCGGCGACGCTCTTGACCTTGACGCCCGCCTTGCGGCCGCCCGGCTCCTCGGTCTTGATCACCTTCAGCCGCGGCTTGACATCGGCGCCGTAGTCGGCCGGGCTCTTCTCGTCGAGCGGCTTCTTCTTGGCCTTCATGATGTTGGGCAGCGAGGCGTAGCGCGGCTGGTTGAGGCGAAGATCTGCGGTGACAATCGCCGGCATGTTCAGCTCCACCGTCTGCAGGCCGCCGTCGACCTCGCGCGTCACCTTGGCCTTGTCGCCATCGATGACGACCTTGGAAGCAAAAGTGCCTTGCGCCCAGCCCAGAAGTGCGGCCAGCATCTGGCCGGTCTGGTTCGAATCGTCATCGATCGCCTGCTTGCCGAGAATGACAAGACCGGGCTTTTCCGCCTCGACCACGCCCTTCAGCACCTTGGCGACGCCGAGCGGTTCGGTCTGCTCGTCGGTCTTGACCAGGATGGCGCGGTCGGCGCCCATGGCGAGCGCGGTGCGCAAGGTCTCCTGCGCCTGCTGCGGCCCGATCGAGACAACGATGATCTCTTCCGCCTTGCCGGCTTCCTTCAGCCGGATCGCCTCTTCGACCGCGATCTCGTCGAACGGGTTCATCGCCATCTTGACGTTTGCGAGTTCCACCGCCGAACCGTCAGCCTTCACACGAACCTTCACATTCGCATCCACAACCCGCTTCACGGGCACAAGGATCTTCATTTGCCTGTCACCTCTTTCACGATAGCCACCTCTTTCGAGATAATTGGGCGCGCTATAGCAGCGCACGCCTCATCAGAGTTGTCGAAAGCCGACATTCCGGACGGAATTCTGGTCTCCGACCGCCTAAACCGCGTCGCGTTTGACCGGCCACACGCGACGCGCTTCAGGTTGTTGTTTGATGCATGTCGTTATCGCAAAACCGCTGCACACCTTTGCGCGACATGCATTAGTGGGAAAGCTTCCGTAGTTGCGGCGACCCCGCACGTCAATATCCGGGGCGCGCCCAAATCATCCGCGACGCACTCAAATCGGTTCAGTCCGGACTGGAGGCGCTTCCCCGTCCCCAGCGCGGCGCCGACTGAGCAGGCAGCGGGTCGCTCGGCGCCGGCTCTGTGGCAACAGGTGCCGGGCCGACGACCAGCGTGGTCTCTTCCTCAGCACCGGCAAGCAGTGGTACGGCGCGGTTGCGCAAGACGAGCACCAGCACGGCCCCGGCGATGATGCCGCCGACATGGCAGGCCCAGGAAATCTGATCCTCGCCGCCGGCGGCGAACATCACGATCTGGAACAGGATCCACAGGATGAGCGGGATGAAGGCCGGGATGCGCAACGGAATGCGGGCGAAGGCCAGCACCCATACCTTCACCCTGGGATAGAGGATCAGATAGGCGGCGACCACCCCGGCGATGGCGCCTGAGGCGCCGATCAGCGGAACCTGCGAGTCCCACGCGATCAGGCCCTGGAAGAAGGCCCCGGCGACGGCGCACAGCAGGTAAAAGATGAGAAAGCGGATATGGCCGAGCGCGTCCTCGACATTGTCGCCGAACACCCAGAGGAACAGCATGTTGCCGCCGAGGTGGAAAATATCGGCATGCAGGAAGGAATAGGTGACGTAGCTCAGGCTCTCCGGGATGACGACGAACTGCGGGGCCAGTTCGACGCTGTCGTGGACGACCGACGGGATGAAGCCGAGGCCCAGCACAGCGGCGTTGGTGAACTGCTCGCCGCCAAGCGCGGTGGCGAAGTAGATGAGCGTGTTGAACGCGATCAGGCCGATCGTCACATATTGCAGCTTGATGTGGCGCAGCCGGTTGGTGTCATAAAGCGGGATAAACATCGGACCCCCTCCCGCCTCGGCAGATTCAGCGGTTCTTGCCGGGAACCCATAGCACGTCGGCGTTTCCATTGTCATTGACGGCGCGTGCGGCGACGAACAGAAAGTCCGATACGCGGTTGATGTATTTTATCGCCTCGCGGTTGACATGCTCGCCTGGGTCCTGCGTCAAAGCCACCATGATGCGCTCGGCCCGCCGTGCCACCGTGCGGGCGAGGTGAAGGGCCGCCGCCGCCGGCGTGCCGCCATTGAGCACGAAGGATTTGAGTGGTTGCAAATCCTTATTGAGCAGGTCGATGTCCTTTTCGACACGGTCGGTCTGCACGGCGGTGATGCGCAGCGGCTCATAGCCGAGCGGCTTGCCGTCATCCGGCACGGCCAGATCGGCGCCGAGGTCGAAAAGGTCGTTCTGGATGCGGCCGAGCATCGCATCGATCGCCGGATATGTTGCTGCGGTGTGGATGCGGGCCATGCCGATGCAGGCATTGGCTTCGTCGATCGTGCCATAGGCGTCGATGCGCAGATCGGACTTCAGCCGCCGTTCACCGGTGCCGAGGCCGGTGGTGCCGTCGTCGCCGGTGCGGGTGTAGATCTTGTTGAGCTTGACCACGCTCTGCCTCCCGAAATCGCCACCCTCGTCACTTGCGGGTGAAATACACCGCCAGCATGATCAGCACCAATGCCACGAACTGCAGCAGCACGCGCGTCTGCATCAGCTTGTTGGAGGTCATGCCGGAGCCGCCGCGCATCATGTTGATGAGGCCGCGGATCAGCACGATCACCACGGCGACCATGACGAGGACAGCGAGGATGTTGAAGACGGTGGCCATAGTGTGTTTCCAGTCGATTGCGTTCAGGCGCGTTTGGCAAGCAGGCGGTAGAGCATTGATGCCGGCAGGATGCGTTTGAGGATAACGCCGATCCTGGCCGGCACCGTTACCACATAATGCGGACGCGGGCGCCGCGACAGAAGCGCATGGCGCAAGGCCGTATGAACCACCTCCGGCCCGGCCTTCAGCCGTGACGTGCTGCCGCCGGCCTGCAGCCGTTGCAGCTGCGCCTGGTAGGCGAGGCGGTGGACGGAATTCTCACGGTCGATATTCCTGAGAAACCACACAAGGCCGTTGCTGGCGATCTTCGATGTGACTGGCCCCGGCTCGATCAGCGAGACATGGATGCCGCTGCCCTGAAGTTCCTGATGCATGCACAGCATCAGCCCTTCGATCGCGTGCTTCGACGCCGAATAGGCGCCGCGAAAGGGCAGCGGCGCCAGGCCGAGGATCGAGGAGCAATGGACAAGGCGGCCATGGCCTTGGCGCCGCATCACCGGGACGACACGGCGGGTGAGGTCATGCCAGCCAAAGACATTCGCCTCGAATTGCTCCCTGAGTGCCGCGACAGGCAGGTCCTCGACGGCGCCGGGCTGTGCGTAAGCGCCGTTGTTGAACAGGGCATCGAGCCGTCCGCCCGTCCGCTCCAGCACTGACGCCACCAGCGTCTCGATGGATCCGGCCTCGCGGTAGTCCAGATAGAAGGCCTCGATACCATCGGCCTCGAGGGCGGCGATGTCCTCCGGCTTGCGTGCCGTCGCGAACACCCGCCAGCCTTCCGCCTTCAGCGCCCGGGAGCAATAGGCGCCTATCCCGGAAGAAGCTCCGGTGACGATGATGGTGCGCAACTCTTCTCCAGGAGGAGGCGTGCTTTGACCTAGGCTTGCCATTTGCCGCAATCCCTTCCCATATTCGCGGCGTCGAGACAATCGAAGGGAACGCGGTTCGTGTTGCGGAAGATCGTAGCCGTCAAACGCGTGCTCTATGACGCGTTCGGCCATTTCGATGCAGACGATGGCTGGGCGATGGCCAGTCATCTGGCGATCACGGCGCTGATGGCGCTTTTCCCCTTTCTGATTTTCGCCACGACACTGGCCAGCTTCCTCGGCGCGCAGGCGTTTGCCGACACCGCCGTGCATCTCGTCTTCGACACCTGGCCCGAGCAGATCGCCAAGCCGATCGCGCGCGAAGTGCTCAACGTGCTCACCGTCCAGCGCACCGACCTGTTGACCTATGGTGTGCTGCTTGCCGCCTTCTTCGCCTCTAACGGCATCGAGGCGCTGCGCACCTCGCTCAACCGCGCCTACCGCGTTTCCGAAACGCGCGGCATCATCTATCGCCGGGTGCAGAGCATCGCCTTCGTGCTGATCGCCACGGCAGGTTTTCTGGTGATCAGCGTGCTCGTGGTTTTCGCGCCCTTACTGGGGCGGCTGGCCGAGGCCAATTTCGAATGGATAAAGCCCTATATGGGCACGATCACGCTGTGGCGTTACATCATCGCCTCCGTCGTCATCGTCGGCGGGCTGTTCGCGGTGCATTACTGGCTACCCGCGGGCAAGCGCCGCTTCGTCTCGATCGTACCGGGCATCATCTTCACGTTGATCGCCTGGCTCATCGGGTCGACCATCTTCGCCGCCTATCTCGACCGTTTCTCGTCCTATGTGACGACCTATGCCGGCCTTGCCTCGATCATGGTCGCGGTCGTCTTCCTCTATATCGTCTCGGCGATCTTCATCCTTGGCGGTGAGCTCAACGCCGCGATCAGCCGCTATCTGGAGGCACGCGCCCGCGTCGGCTGATTCTTATTTGAGCATGATCTTCTCCGAAAACCGGTTCCCACTTTTTGCTTCGCTGACCTTCGGTCCGGGATCATGCTTTGGTCGGCTGAGCGGTTGCCAGCCCGACGCCGAGCGTCGCGATCGCCATGCCGACGATCTGGACCAGGGTCAACTGTTCGCCGAACAATATCCAGGCGATGACCGCGGTGACCGCCGGGACCAGATAGAACAGCGAAGCGACTTTCGACATCTCGCCGTCGCGGATCATCACCATCAACAGGAAGATGGCGCCGATTGACAGCACCAGCACCAGCCATGCCATGGCAAAGACCAGCTCGCCGTTGACGACCACCGTTCGTGTCTCGAGGGCGAGCGAGGCCAGGATCATCACCGACGCGCCGCCGACATATTGCCATTTGGTGGCAGCCACGAGATCGCCGCCGGAGGCGAAGCGCTTCTGCCAGATCGTGCCGGCGCTCATGCCGAGCACCGAGACAAGCGAGGCGGCCAGCGTCTCGGCCGTCACGCCGCCGCCGAGGGCACCGAGCTTCGGCCAGAGCACGATGACCACACCGACCAGGCCGATGCCGAGACCGGCCCAATGGCGCGGCAGGATGGCCTCGCCGAGAAATCGGCCGGCCATCACCGCCGTGATCAGCGGCTGCAGCCCGACGATCGGGGCCGAAAGCCCGGCCGGCATGCCTCGATGGATGGCCCAGAACACGCCGCCGAGATAGACGCCATGCATCAGGATGCCGGCGCCGGTCGCGTGCAGCGCTTCCGCTCGGGTCGCCCGCCTGGAACCGAGTGCTGCCATCAAGGCGGCCAACAGGACGGCTGCCAGAACGAAGCGCGCGGCCAGGAAGGTGAACGGCTCGGCCCACGGCATGGCGTAACGCGCGCCAATGAAGCCGGTCGCCCACAGGACGACGAAAGAGGCGGGGATGAACCGCTTGATGCTGTGCATTTTCCGGAGGCTGCCGCGTGTTCGGTGAGGGTTGAGTGTCGCGACTGCTGTAAAGTGGTTCACCGTGGCAAGCAAAACCAAACGGTTGATCCATAGGCTCATCCGAATTGAGGAGGCGCGCTGGTCAGGGAGGATCAAACATTGGTCCAGTTCCTCTGCACTGAAGATTTGGTTCTTGGACTGAGCCTGAAAAGCGACTGTGCACGGGTCGCTGTCGGCCGGCCTCCAGCCGCCATCTCTGACGCTGGCGGTTTGCTACAGGCCACCACGCCTTCGTCATCCTAGGGCGGAGCAAGGAGCGAAGCGACGCGGCGCAGACCCTAGGATCCATGCCGTTCCATCAGCCGAAGAATGCAGCGGCTCGGATAAATGCTCATCTGTAGTGATCCTTGGCGCCCCCCTCTGTCCTGCCGGACATCTCCCCCACAAGGGGGGAGATTGGCAGCTTTGGCGCACCGCTCGCTCCTGCGACAGTGACGGTTCGCGAAGGCGGTGGTGACGGCCGATCTCCCCCAAGTGGGGGAGATGTCCGGCAGGACAGAGGGGGGCGCTGTCCCTCCGCCATAAAAGGTTCTGCACCGCCGTGACGCCGCGTCGCTTCGCTCCTTGCTCCCCCCTGCGAATGACGAAGCGACTATGCGCTTGGCCCTAAATCCCAATCAGCCGCCTGACATCGGCCGGTGATGCGCCGGCCGCGCGCAAGGCGGCAAGGCCGGTATCCGCAAAACTCTTCGACAGCTTTCGCCCGTCCGGGCCGAGGACGAGACGATGGTGGAAGTAGCTCGGTTGCGGCAGGCCGAGGATCTCCTGGAGCAGGCGCTGCACGCCGGTGGCGGAATAGAGGTCCTGGCCGCGCACCACATGGCTGATGCCTTGCAGCGCGTCGTCGACGACGACGGCGAAATGATAGCTTGTCGGGATTTCACGGCGCGCCACGATCACGTCGCCCCAGTCCTGCGGCCGAGCACGCACCGTGCGTGTTGCGGAAAGCCTCTCATCCGAAAATTCCAGCCATGACAGGTCTGTGCCGACGCGCGCCATCGCAGCATCGACGTCGAGCCGCCAGGCGAAGGGCGCATTCTCGGCAATCCGTCGCTGCCGTTCCCTCATCGGCAGTGCCTTGTCGACGGCGGGATAAAGCGGCACGCCGTCCGGGTCGCGCGGCCAGTCGCGGCCGCGCTTTTCGCTGTCGGCAATGAAGGCGCGGATTTCGCCACGGCTCATGAAGGCCGGGTAGACGAGTTCTTCCCTGATCAGCCGGTCGAGCACCGCCTGATAGTCGGAAAAATGCTCGGACTGACGGCGCACCGGTTCTTCCCAGCCAAGCCCGAGCCATTTCAGGTCGCGAAAAATGCCGGCCTCGAATTCCGGCGTGCAGCGGGTCGTGTCGATGTCCTCGATGCGCAGCAGCAGCCGCCCGCCCGTTGCCCTCGCCAATTTTTGATTGAGCAGCGCCGAATAGGCATGGCCGAGATGCAGTTCGCCATTCGGGCTCGGTGCGAAGCGGAATGTCAGGAGTGTCATCCTTCGGCGGCAATCGGGTTGTGCGGCGCTTTCGCCAGTTGCTACTTTGCGCCTGATTACATCTGACATTTTGCGCCGGGAACAAGCAGACATGCAACGCATCGCCACGCTCGACGACATCTCGCAAGGGCTTGACGCGCTCTGCCGGCTCGACCCGCGTCTTGCAAAGGTGCGCGGCATGGCCGGCGAGGTGCCGCTTCGGCTTTCCGAGCCGGGGTTCAAAAGCCTTGCCTCGATCATCGTCTCGCAGCAGGTTTCCCGCGCCAGCGCCGATGCCATCTTCGGGCGGCTGACAAAACTCGTCGATCCGCTGACGCCGCAAGCCATCCTTGCCGCCGACGAAGCCATTTTTCGCGAGGCCGGACTGTCGCGGCCGAAGCAGCGCGGCCTTATCGCCGTCGCCCAGGCGGTGGTCGATGGCCTCGACCTCGATCATCTCTGCTTGCTCGACGCGGCTGAGGCGATCACGGCGATGACCAAGGTGTCGGGCATCGGCCCGTGGACGGCGGAAGTCTATCTTTTGTTCGCCGCCGGCCACCCCGATGTCTTCCCGGCACGCGATGTTGCCCTGCAGAGCGCGGTCGGCCACGCGCTCGGCATCGACCCGCGTCCGCCCGAGAAAACACTGATCCAGCTCGCCGAATCATGGAGCCCGTGGCGAGGTGTCGCATCGCGGCTTTTTTGGGCCTATTATCGCGAATTGAAGGGCAGGGACGCGGCGCCTCCGGCCTGAGTTCGCAAAAAAGCATTGAAATCAGGCGCTTTTGGCGTGGCGTTTGATCGACAAGCCGCTTCACATCCCTGTCATGTCGGGCTTACAGTATCTGCGCCGACAGGCTACAGCGCCGCGCATCCGATTGGATGCGCAAATGACGCTGTAGGACTTTTGAATCTGTGCATGATCCTTTCCGAAAATCAGTCGATTTTCGGGGTCATGCACTGGACCAAGGAGGTCAATGACGTGACGGTTGCCGTATCTCCGGATGGGCTTCCAGCACTGGTGCTGAACGCGGATTACCGTCCGCTCAGCTATTACCCCTTGTCTCTCTGGTCGTGGCAGGACGCCATCAAGGCGGTGTTCCTCGAGCGGGTAAACATCGTCGCCGAATACGAGCACGCCGTGTCGTCGCCGACCTTCTCGATGAAGCTGCCGAGCGTCGTCAGCCTGAAGGCCTATGTGAAGCCATCGCGGCATCCGGCCTTCACCCGCTTCAATGTGTTCCTGCGCGACCGTTTCCAGTGCCAGTATTGCGGCACACCCGAGGATCTGACCTTCGACCATGTCGTTCCCCGCCATCGCGGCGGCGCGACGACGTGGGAGAATGTCGTCGCCGCCTGCTCGCCCTGCAATCTAAGGAAGGGCGGCATGATGCCGGCGCACGCCAAGATGTGGCCGCTGCAGAAGCCCTATCAGCCGACGGTGCATGATCTGCACAACAATGGCCGCCTGTTCCCGCCCAACCATTTGCATGAAAGCTGGATGGATTATCTGTACTGGGATGTCGAACTCGAGCCGTAGGGGTCGGCGTCAAACATTGAGGCTGCTTGGCCGACGCATGTACAAGATCATGATCGAGTGCCTTGACGTCGCGCCGGGTTCAGGTCCGCAAGCTGCCATCGACATAGAGCAAGAGTTTCGCATCCATCGGACTTGGCACGAGCGGCCTAGCTGCACTTATGCCAATGGGAAACTTCTACTAATCGCACGAAATGACTTTGACGCCGACGGCAAGGCCCTGCTCGACGAATTCTGGGACTGTCTGGCCGCATATCTCGGAGAGCACGGATCGATGCACATCCTTGGTGTCGAGCAGGTCTGAGGCAGTCCGAACCTGTTTGCTCAGTCGCGGGCAAAGGCGCCGCGGAAGGCGATGACGGCCAGGACAAAACTGGCGATGGCGTTCCAGCCGGCCAGCGACAGGCCGAGGATGCGCAGTGCCGCCTTGTCGCAGGAGGGCGGGACGAATTGGTCGAGCGCGTCGAGCACGCCCTTGCCGCCGGTGTCCACCGGTCCTGCAGCCGCCGCACAATCGGTCGGCCCCGGCCACCACGCCCATTCGACGCCGGAATGATAGACGCCGAGATAGACGCCGTAGGCCATCAGCAGGCCGCCGACGGCCAGCAGGCCGCGGGTCACCCATGCGGGGGCACGCAGTGTCGACGCAAGCGCCGCCAGCAGCATCAGCGGCACGCCGATGTAGTAGGGGGTGCGTTGCTCCAGGCAGAGCTTGCAGGGGATGTAGCCGCCGAGGTGCTGGAAGGCCAGCGCCGAGCCGACGGTGGCGGCCATGGCGGCTGCGAGGAACAACGTCGTTCGCAAGCGCTGGCGTCCAGTGTCGGCATTCACGGTCGCTGTCATCGATCTATCGTCCGTTCTCGCTCAGAGCAAAGGATAGTTCAATTTGAACATCCTTGCTCTAAAAGGCGTATTTGACGACGATATAGAGCGAAATCAGGGCAGCGGCGCCGCCGCCCGCAATCATGCCAAGGCGCTTTTCGATGAACTCGCGGATCGGTTCGCCATAGCGGCGCAGCAGCCAGGCGAGGAACAGGAAGCGGGCGCCGCGCGCCACGATCGCCAGCACGATGAACAGCAGCAAAGGCGTGCCGATGACGCCGGACAGGATCGTCACCACCTTGATCGGCGGCAGATGGGCGAGGCCGGAGGTGATCAGCATCAGGACGATGAATCCGGTGCCCGCCGAGACGCGCAGTGTCTCGAAGTCGTCATACTTGCCGTAGAATTCGAGGATCGGCCGCGCCACCGAGTCGTAGGCATAGTGGCCGATGTACCAACCGGCGATGCCGCCCAGAACGGAGGCCAGCGTGGCGACCAGCGCGTAGCGATAGGCGCGATCCGGCCGCGACAGCGCCATTGGCAGATAGAGCACGTCGGCCGGCACGAGAAATACCGAGCTTTCGACGAAAGCGATGAAGGCCAGCCACCATTCGGCGGATTTCTTTGCCGCCAGCGACAAGGTCCAGTCGTAAAGTCCGCGAAGCATTGGCACTCCTGATGCACTCACCCAAAATGCGCAGCGGTTTTGGTATGACAATGCATAAAAACAAAGACCAAAAGCGCGCCACATGAATCTCTCCAGACGCGACGCGCTTCAATGCGCCGCCTGTCTAGAAAGATTTTTCGCGCCGCACAATGGCCGCAGCTTCACGAAATCGAAAGGCTGGGGTCGAGCGAATGGCCGGATGCCTGGAATTGGCCAGTTGACGAACAGGCCTCCAACCGTATAGTCCGCGCCCATCCAGGCCGCCCGGCCTGAGCCCCTATGGCGGAATTGGTAGACGCGCTCGACTCAAAATCGAGTTCCGCAAGGAGTGCTGGTTCGATCCCGGCTAGGGGCACCATTTTCCACCCGAGACGCCTTGAAAGCTCGGTTGAATGTTATCCCAGGAACATCCTGGGATACCTAATTCAGGCCCAGGCCGGTCCTTCCTGATTAGATCGGCCTCCGTACCTCAGGGCGCTGTTACATCGGCCCCGGCACCATCTTGGTCGGCTGCTCCGGCATCGGAAACGCGTAATTGTCGCATTTCACGTCGGGGTTCGTCGGGCTGAACATTCCAAGTGGGTTGTCCTTGAACAGCCAGACGTGAAGATCGTAATGGTAGAACTCCACCGGAATAAGCGGATAATGCCCCTCCATCGGCCCCTGGAACGTTTGTCCAAAGAGTTTCGGCGGCTCCTTGGTGTTAGGCGTCAACGGGACAAGCCATTCCACGGCCACCAGGCGCAAGCCGCCGTCGACCGGCTCATAGATAAGGACATTGGGGCGCGTCGGATCTGGTGTCGGGCTGACGCTCGCGACGTTGACGAAATGAATGCCCATCGCGCCCTTAGGGTAATCCATAGCTCCAGCCACTTTTTCGCCGCTGTAATAAACGCATCCGACCGTCGACAGATAGAGATCGCGAATGGCGGCCTTGTAATCTTGGTACTTAGATAGCGATTCTTTCAGGGAATCGATCTCGGCCTTGCCGGGCTCGCCGGCCTGACCTGCGGCCGCCGTCAGGCAGGCGCCAACAAGACCGATCAAAGCGAAAATACTGCGACGCCTGAAGCGAGTTGTTTTCGTCATGCATTCCTCCCAGATTTTTTGTTCTGGCCGTGCAGGACCGAGGCGGCAATGATGCTGGTTGCGCGGCCGATCGCCGATGCTAATCCTTTCCGCTGCTCGGGAGAACTAGCCCTGATGACCTAGGCCCACAGAGGATTTGGTCCTTCGACTGAGCCTGAAGGGACCGTCAACGGCCACTGCCGACCAGCCTGCATCCAGCCCCGATCTCCAACGCTGGCGATTAGCCACAGGCCACCACGCCTTCGTCATCCCAGAGTCTCCGCGACGTCGCTTCGCGCCTGCTCCGGCCTGACGAAGGCGCCGCCTGCCGGTTTCGCGAACACCAAGCCTACCGCCGTCCCAACAAGCTCTTCATCCGGTTGCGCAGCAGGCGCGCCATGTTGCGGGTTTCGCGGTAGAGGTGAAGCTGCGACGCCGCCTGGCGGGCGAGGCGGTCAGCGTCCGGCGTCAGGCCGATGACCAGCGTGCCGATCGGCCGGCGCTCCGTCCATAGCCGGCTCATCACCGGATGGTCGGGCACGGCGCAGGAATCGGTCATCATGATGTTGGGATCGTCGAGATGCTGCCTGGTCACCTCGATCATCAGCAGCGTGCCCGGCGAATAGGCGGCGAGCGTCTCGTCATAGGCCGTCTTCCAAGTGTAGGCGACGCCGGCCTCGACGAAGACGATCAGGCTGGCGATGGTGCGGTCGTCGAGCGTCATTGAATGGATGCGGCACAGATCCTGTTCGGCCAGCCGGTGCACGGCCTCGCGGGCGAAGGCGGCGCGGTAGCGATCGATGGCCATGGCGGTGCGCTCGCGGCCTTTCCAGCCTGCTGCTTCCAGCGTCAGGAAGCGCTCAATGGCATGGCGGATATTTTCCGGTCCGCGCGCCACCAGATGCTCCAGCCTGCCGAGGTCGGCGAGGCGGCGTTTCAGGCGGCGGAACTCGCGATAATGGTGCGAGCTCAGCGAGGCCTTCAGATACTCCTCGCCGTCGAGCTCGCTTTCGAGCATCGGGCGTTCGGCCTTGCCGGTGGTGACCAGCGTCAGGCCGCGCGTTTCGGCGACGGTGGCCAGCAGGCTGGCAACCGGGCCGTCGAGCCGGATGTCGGGCAGCACCAAGACTTTCGGCAGCTTGAGATGCGGCCGCGACAGCATCGCAAAGAAATCCTCGATGACGCCGACGGGATCGTCACGGTCGACCAGCGGCGTGCCGATTGGGCCGAACGGGCTCGACCATGTGCGCATGACCCCTACGCCGAGCGGCACCGCCGGCCGCTCCACCGAGAACGGCACCAGCAAACGCAGCCGGTTGCGGTATTCGTTGCCGTCGCGGATGACCGCCAGCCGCACCTCGCGGTCCTCCAGCCGCGGCATGGCGGGTGCCAGGAAGCGCGGATTGAAGAAGACGTTGGGCTCGATCGTGCGGGTGCAGAGATAGTCCAGTTCATCGACCAGGTCGAAGCCGGCCGAGGCCGGGTAGACGGCCAGTTTGCGCTCGGGCCGGTCGTTGGCCAAGAGTTCGATATGGGCGGGGTCGGCGTCGCGGGCGAGCCCGGCGAGGCCGGACACCATGGCGCCGGCCGGGCCGCCGCTGGTTTCCTCGAGCAACGGAATAGCAGCCATTCACGCGGCTCCTTCGGCGGCTGCGAAAATGGCCATGACGATGCCGAGCCTGCGCCAGACCGTGAAGGACAGCGCGCCGGCCTCGAAGATCATGGCGAAGGCGGTCGCCATCGCCGCGCCCCACAGGCCGAAAAGCGGGATCAGCACCAGATTGAGGCCTATGTTGAAGGCCAGGGTCATGGCGTAGACCGCGGCGCAGATGTTCTGGTTGCCGCTCATGGTGAGCAGGCTTTCGCAGGGGCCGACGGCGGCGCGGGCGACGACGCCGAACACCAGCAGGAACAACAGCGGGTAGCCGGCAACGAATTCAGGCCCGAACAGGCTCAGCATCGGCTCGCCCAGCACCAGCACCAGCAGCGCCATTAACAGCGACGGCCAGAACGTCCAAGACACCGTTTCGCGGGCGAAGGCGGCGAGCCTTTCCGGCTCGCCATGGGTGAATTGCGCGTAGCGCTGGGCGACGCCCGCCTTGACCGCGAAATAGACGAAATGCACCAGCGCCAGCGTTTTCACCGTGGCGAAATAGACGGCGACATCGTTGGGGGCCATATAGGCGCCGACCATCAGCACGTCGGCATTGGTAAGCAGGAAGAAGAAGCCTTCGACCAGGAAGATCGGCAGCGACACCAGAAACCACTGCGCGAAATGCACCTTCATCGGCCCGGCCGGGATATTCCTGTCCATGCGCGCGGTGATGCCGATAAGCTGACCGAGCGTGGTGGCATAGGCGGCGGCGATCGAGGCGAAGATCGCGGTCCTGGCGTCGGGCGCAAAGCCGACCAGAAGCATCAGCGCCATCAGCGCCAGGATCAGCACCGGCCGCACCAGATAGGTCGGCGCCAGCGCAAACAGCGCCCATGAGTTGGCCCGCGCCAGCCCCTGCAGCAGGTCCGACATGGCGATCATCGGCATGCAGATGAGGCCGAGGATGAACGGCACGACATAGTAGTTTTCGATAAAGGGCGAGAGCAGCCAGACGCCGAGCGCGCCGAAGCCGGCGATCGCGGTCGAGGCAACCAGCACGAACAGGCGGCTGGTCAGCACGATGCCGCGCAATTCAGCCAGCATGTTGCGCTCGCGGTATTCGGGAATAAAGCGGATGACCGAGGTGTGGAAGCCGAGGCAGGCGAGATTGCCGAGAATGACCATCGTTACCCAGACGAGGACGAAGATACCGTATTCGAACGAACCCATCCAGCGCGCCATCAGCACCTGGCTGACGAAGGCGATGACGGCGCTGACGATGCGGATGGAAAAGGCGATGAGCGACATGCGGCCGGCTTCGCCGCGCTCGTCGGCGGTGAACAGCACGGCATCGATGCGGCCAAGCAGCGGTTTTACGCGCAGCGCAAGGCGCTGCGGCAGGAACCGCCCGGCTGTCGTCGCCGCGGAAAAGCGCACCCTGATTACACTCCGTTTTCCGCCTCTTTTCTGGCTCTGCGTCTAGCCAAAACACATTAAGAAACGGTTGGGTGAGCTTTCCTTCGCCCCGTCTCTATACGGGGAGAAGGTGCCGGCAGGCGGATGAGGTGCGGCGCCGGCTTTGTGCCATGTTCACCGTTCGCGGCAGAACGCGACGAAACGACGGGCCAGCTGATGGAAAGAAATAAGAGCTGAAGGCCCATTTCCGGTGTCAGCGGGACAGCGGCCCCCTCTGGCCGCCTGATATCTCGCCCACAGGTGGAGAGATTGGCTAATCGCCGACGTCAACGCCGCCGCCCATCCGCCCTCCGGGCACCTTCTCCCCGTGAACGGGGAGAAGGCAAGGCGGCGCCTTACGCGAACGCCCCATGGCAATGCTTGTACTTCTTCCCTGACCCACACGGGCAGGCCTCGTTGCGGCCGACCTTGCCCCAGGTGGCGGGGTTTTTAGGGTCGCGGTTTTCGGGGGCAACGATGGCGTTGGTCTCCCGGCGGACCAGAAGCCCGGTCTCGCCGAAATCGTCCTCGCCGGTGGTGCCGTCGAGATGGCTGCCGAACATGTCGGGCGCCTCGGGCGGCGGCGCTTCGGCGGCCTGGCGGACCAGCTCGACGCGCATCAATTGCGCGGTGACGGCCTGGCGCAGATTGCCGAGCATCGCCTGGAACAGCTCGAACGCCTCGCCCTTGTATTCCTGCAGCGGGTCACGCTGGGCGTAGCCGCGGAAGCCGACGACCGAGCGCAGGTGATCGAGGTTGACGATGTGCTCGCGCCACAGATGGTCGAGCGTCTGCAGCACCACCGACCGTTCGACATAGGTCATCACATCGGGGCCGAAGCGCTCGGCACGCTCCTTGGCGGCAGTCTCGGCGGCCTGGCTGATGCGTTCGCGGATGTCGTCCTCGGCAATGCCCTCTTCCTTGACCCAGTCCTCGATCGGCAGGTCGAGATTGAGGAATTCGGCGACCTCGGCCTTGAGGCCGGCGACGTTCCACTGCTCGGCATAGGCGTTTTCGGGAATGGCCTTGGCGACGATTTCCTCGATGACGCCCTCGCGCATCTCGGCGATTGTCTCGGACAGGCCTTCACCATCCATCAGCTCGAGGCGCTGCTCGAACACCACCTTGCGCTGGTCGTTCGAGACGTCGTCATATTTCAGCAGGTTCTTGCGAATGTCGAAATTGCGCGCCTCGACCTTCTTCTGCGCCTTTTCCAGCGCCTTGTTGATCCAGGGGTGGATGATCGCCTCGTCTTCCTTGAGGCCGAGCTTCTGCAGCATGCCGTCCATGCGCTCGGAGCCGAAGATGCGCATCAGATCGTCCTGCAGCGACAGGAAGAATTTTGAGCGGCCGGGATCGCCCTGGCGGCCTGAACGGCCGCGCAACTGGTTGTCGATGCGGCGCGATTCATGGCGCTCGGTGGCGAGCACGTAGAGGCCGCCGGCGGCCAGCGCCTTTTCCTTCAGCCGCTGCACGTCGTCGCGGATTGCCTTTTCCCTGGCTTCGCGCTCGGGACCGGCCGGCATTTCGCCAAGCTCCTCGGCGATGCGCATGTCGGCATTGCCGCCGAGCTGGATGTCGGTGCCGCGGCCGGCCATGTTGGTGGCAATGGTGATGGCGCCGGGTTTTCCCGCTTGGGCGACGATCGCCGCCTCACGCTCGTGATGGCGGGCGTTCAGCACCTCGAAATCGGAAAAACCTTCCTTGCGCAGGCGCGCGGCCAATAGCTCGGATTTCTCGATCGAGGTGGTGCCGACCAGGATCGGCTGGCCCTTGGCGCGGGCTTCCTTGATCTCCTTGACGATCGCCTTGTATTTCTCCTCGACGGTCCGGTAGACCTCGTCGTCCTCGTCAATACGGATGACCGGCAGATTGGTCGGGATCTCGGTGACGTCGAGATTGTAGATGTTGCCGAATTCCTCGGCCTCGGTCAGCGCCGTGCCGGTCATGCCGGCGAGCTTTTTGTAGAGGCGGAAATAGTTCTGGAAGGTGACGGAGGCGAGCGTCTGGTTCTCCGGCTGGATCGCCACATGCTCCTTGGCTTCGAGCGCCTGGTGCAGGCCTTCCGAATAGCGGCGGCCCGGCATCATGCGGCCGGTGAATTCGTCGATGATGACGATCTCGCCGTTGCGCACGATATAGTCCTTGTCCTTCTGGAACAGCTGGTGCGCCTTCAGCGCATTGTTGACGTGGTGGACGATGGCGACGTTCTCGACGTCGTAGAGCGACTCGCCCTTGAGCAGGCCGGCGTCCCGCAAAAGGTTCTCCAGCTTCTCGGTGCCCTCCTCGGTGAAGATCGAGGTCTTCTGCTTCTCATCGATCTCGTAGTCGGCCGGCTCGAGCTTCAGCATGAAGGCATCGATGGTGTTGTACATTTCCGAGCGGTCCTCGAGCGGACCGGAAATGATCAGCGGCGTGCGCGCCTCATCGACCAGGATTGAGTCGACCTCGTCGACGATCGCGTAGCTGTGGCCGCGCTGCACCATCTGGGCGCGCTCGAATTTCATGTTGTCGCGCAGGTAGTCGAAGCCGAGCTCGTTGTTGGTGGCGTAGGTGACGTCGGCGGCATAGGCGGCGGCGCGTTCCTCGTCGGACAACCCATGGACGATGACGCCGACGCTAAGGCCGAGGAATTTATAGACGCGGCCCATCCATTCGGAGTCGCGCGTGGCAAGATAGTCGTTGACGGTGACGACATGGACGCCCTTGCCGGCGAGCGCGTTGAGATAGACGGGCAGCGTAGCGACCAGCGTCTTGCCCTCGCCGGTGCGCATCTCGGCGATGCCGCCATTGTGCAGCACCATGCCGCCGATCAGCTGCACGTCGAACGGGCGCATGCCGAGCACGCGGCGCGCCGCTTCGCGCACGGTGGCGAAGGCCGGCACCAGGAGATCATCGAGGCTGGCGCCGTTGGCGACGTCCTGGCGGAATTTTTCCGTGCGGGCCGTCAGCTCGGCGTCGGAGAGCGCCCGCATCTCGTTTTCCATGGCGTTGATCGCTTCGACGCGCGGTCGGGTCGACTTGACCCGGCGATCATTGGAGGAGCCGAAAACCTTACGGGCGAGACCGCCAAAACTGACCATTCAATGGTCCTTTCGATAGCATTCCAAGTCGTTGCGACGGGTGCCGGCGGCCCCATCAAATCCACGTGAAACGCGGACAAACGCAAAAAGCGCCCGGAAAACGGTTCTGGACGCAAAGTCGTTGGACAGATAAGAGGGGGCTCAATCGATGTCAACGGCGCGCTCGCCCTGACGACCGTGCCAAATTCCGCCACAATCTGGCTGGTCTGGAAGCCATCCCGCTCTAGCTATCCCCTATTGGAGTTAATCGTATGTCCTCATTGTTCCGCCGCGCGTCGCTCGCCAGCCTCGGCCTGGCATTCGGGCTATCGGCTTTGTCGCTGTCGCCACTGATGGCGCAGGACACTGCGCCTGCCCAACCAGCCCCCGCCCAACCC
>SAQL01000051.1 GCA_004020645.1 Mesorhizobium sp.
AGTGTCGCTCACGCGGCTCTCTTGAATTTCGCAGAGGGCAGATCTAGAAGCGAACTTCTTCGTCGCCAGCGGCGCGCCGCCCTCGTTGGTGAGGCGTATATAGTCGGCAGGCGTCCAAAGTGTCAACAACGATTTCGGTCTTTTTTGAATTTTTTGCGACGAAAGATTGTGGCGCCGATTTTCGGTAGCCGACTTCCGCGGCGGCATGGGGACAACAAGGCCGACCACCGCCACGGAGCCCTATTGCCGCCGCATTGCGGTTTGACACCAACGCCAACGAAGCCGGCGCATGCACCACCGGCGCGGCGCCTTATAAGAGACTGTAAGAGAGCCACTAAGAGAGAAGTATGACTGGGGATCTCGACCGAAGCCAGGCGCTTCGTTGACTTCGCCCGCCGTGACAGGCAAATGTCATGGCCACAACAAAAGCGACAAGCCGTCCCGCCCGGGGAAGAAGCAGCCTTTCTGGATGCCAGATACGGAAAATGCCATAGCCGAACTCGGCAACGAGCCGCCGCTGATTGCGGACGGTCGCAGTGGCCCGCCTGACCGGCGCGAGGTTTCGGCGCGCTGGCTGTCGGGCACTTTTCTTACGGGCGTGACGTCGAGCGTGCTGATGGGCGTGGCGCTGTTCGCAGCCCTTGACGGCCGTCAGCAATTGGCAACGCCGCCCGAGATCGCCGAACTGATCAGCCTTGCAAGAGGCGACGATTCCGGCGAGATCGCCAAGACCACCAGGCTGGTGGCGCCGCGCCAGATCGCCAAGGCCAAGGACCGCCGGCGCATGGAAGTGTCGATGGTGACCAAGGTCGGCGACCGCGACGTCATCCACACCATGCCTTTCGTGCAGATCAAGATGGCGCTTGCCGCCGGGCACACGACCAGCCGCGCCTATCCGCCTTTCAACCCCATGCAGGTGTTTGGCGACGACCGCAACGGCAATGCCGGTCAGCCGGCGACCGCCGCCGCCGGCCAGATCTATGGCGCCAAGGTCGAAAGCGAGATGAGCCTGAAGACGGTCGATTTCCCGATCGAGACGGCGGCCTTCGACGAAAAGAGTGATTTGTCCGCCGACGAGGTGGAAAAGGTGGTGCGCCAGGCCGGCACGGGCCTGAGCGACGGCGCCGTGCAGGTCGCATCGCTGCATTATGTCGACCCGCAGCGATTCGGCGATGCATTCGCCGAGAGCATGGCGGGGTCCTACGACGTCAGGATCGTCCCGGAAAACGTCTCGGTGTCGCCGCGTGCTGCCCCCGACGATCAGGCGCCGGCCTTCGCCGAGGAGATCATCCCCTTCACCAGGGACCGCGACATAGTCGAGGCCTTCGCCGATTCGGGCTATACGGGCGAGGACGCCATCGGCATGGCCGAGGCGATCGCCAAATTGCTGAATGCGACAGCGCTCAAGGCGGGAACCGTGCTGCGCGTCGGCCTCGAGATCCATGGCGACGCCGCCAAGGTCGTTCGCACCGGCATCTACGACAGGGCCCAGCATATCGTCACCATCGCGCTCGATGATCACGGCCAATATGTGCCGGCGCAGGAGCCGGAGCCCAATCCCGAATTGCTGACTGCCTTCGATGATTCGCCGCCGGTGGTGGTGCGCGGCAATCTGCCGAACGTCTATGACGGCATCTACCGCGCCGCCTACTCCTACGGCATGTCCAAGGCGATGACCAAGCGGCTGATCAAGCTCCTGGCGTCCGGTGTCGATTTCCAGTCGCGGCTCAGTCCGTCGGACCGCATCGAGGTGCTGTTCTCGCAGCCGGACGGCGACGACCGGGCATCCGACGAGTCCGAACTGCTCTATGTCTCGGCGAGCTTCGGCGGAACGACGCGCAATTTCTACCGGTTCCAGATGCAGGACGGCAGCACCGACTATTTCGATGAGGACGGCCGCAGCGCCCAGCAGTTCCTGCTGCGCAATCCCTTGCCCGCGGGAAAATTTCGCTCCGGCTTCGGTGCCCGCAGGCATCCGATCCTCGGCTATGTGCGCATGCACACCGGCGTCGATTGGTCAGCCTCCATCGGCACGCCGATCATCGCCTCCGGCAATGGTGTCGTCGAGAAGGCCGGATGGGCCGGTGGCTACGGCAAACAGATCATCATCCGCCACGCCAATGGCTACGAAACCTCCTACAATCACCAGAGCGCTTTTGCCAAAGGCATCGCGCCGGGCGTGCGCGTCCGCCAAGGCCAGACCATCGGCTTTCTCGGCCAGACCGGTCTCGCCACCGGTCCGCATCTCCACTACGAGCTGATCGTCAACGGCACCAAGGTCGACCCGATGCGCGTTCGCCTGCCGGTCGGCAAGGTGCTGAAGGGCGACGACCTCGTCGCCTTCAAGCGCGAGCGCGGGCGCATCGATGATCTGCTCAAGCAGGAAGACAGCAATTCGCTGAAGGTCGCGAGCGCCAAAATCGAAGGCTGAGCCGGAGCCTTTCCGGGCTCCTCAGCTCTGCGAAGTCTCAGATCCACGCGGCCATGGCAGTCGTTCACCGGAAACAGTCGTCCACGCCACGATTGCCGAGAGCAGGCAAAGCAGCGCGGTCGCCAAGGCGACGGCTGCGAAAGCTGCATCGCTGGCGGCAAGCCTTGCTGCATCGAGATCCGGTGCCAGGCCCGCCGGCGCCGGCTCGCCGAAACCCGGAATGCCGGATGCGGCACCGCTATTCAGCGCTGCCGCATAGATCCAGGCCGCCAGTGACCCCATCGCCGCCACCGCGATCAGGCCGCCAATGCGCGAGACGGCATTGTTGATTCCCGAAGCAGCACCCGTATCCTTGTCCTCGACGGCCGTCATCACCGCCGTCGACAGCGGCGACACGACCAGCGCCATGCCGAGCCCCATCAGCGCCATCAGCGGAAACACTCCCCACCAGAAACTGTGGATGCCGGCATAGGCCAGCAAGGCAAGCCCGGTAAAGGCGACAGCGACGACGAGACTGCCGCTGGCGATCGGAAAACGCGGACCGATCCGGTCGGACCACTGGCCGACGGGCCCCGACATCAGCGCGATCAAGACCGACAGCGGCAGGAAGATGAAGCCGACCTCGGCCGCGCTCAGCCCCCATCCGGCGATCAGCAGCATCGGCAGATAGAACAGGTTGGCCGACAGCGCGAAATAGAGGAAGAAGGTCGCCACATTGGCGCCGGCGAAGGCGCCGATCCGAAACAGCGAGAGATCGGTCATCGGTTCGCGCTGCCGGCGCTCGAAGACGATGAACACGACGAGCAGCACCGTGCCGGCGGCAATGCTCGGGCCGGACATTTGCCCCTCGCCTTCGCTGCTCATAGAAGTCAAGCCGTAGGCAAGCGCGCCGAACGCCAAGGTGGCGAGGGCAGCGCCACCGAGATCGAGGCTGCGCTTTTCTGTCGGTGCGTCGGCCGGGACCTTGGCGAGCAGAAGGTAGATCGAGACAAGACCAAGCGGCAGATTGATCGCGAAGATCGCCCGCCAGATGCCGTCGCCGAAGGCCGACAAGACAACGCCGCCCAGCACCGGGCCAAGCGCCGTCGTCAGCGCCGAGGCCGCCGCCCAGATGCCGATCGCCCTGCCGCGCTCCTTCTTCGGATAGGCTTTGGCGATAATGGCGAGGCTGCCCGGCACCATGATGGCGGCGCCGACGCCCTGAATGGCGCGAAACGCAATGAGCACCGTCGGGTTCGGCGCCACCGCGCAGGCAAGCGAGGCGGCAATGAACAGCGCGATGCCTGCCACGAAAGCATGCCGCAGGCCAAAACGGTCGCCGGCCGCGCCGCCGACAAGGATGAGTGCCGAAAGCGTCAGCGCATAGGAGTTCGAAATCCACTGGGTCTCGGCGAAACTGGCGCCAAGATCGACGCGGATCGCCGGGGTGGCGATGGCCAGGATCGAACCGTCGATGAAGCCGAGCGCGGAAGCCAGAATCGCCGCGATTAGCACGAACCTGCGCCGCGATTGCGGGCAAAACGTATCGGCCGGAAGCGGCCTGATCAGTGGGACGGCTTCGGCGCCGACTTCGCTTGGAGAACGCATGAAGCCTTGCTTAGACCTGCTATGCGCCGGCAACAACCGGCCAGAGGGTTGCTGTCGTTGAAACCAGAACAGGATCGGGACTATGCCGCCGGACCGCGGCTCCTTCGCTTACCAAGGATCATCGGCTGATTAATACGCCGCCCAAATTTGGGATAGGGCGCTCAGTCGATGAATTCCACCGTGACACCCGGCGACACGATTTTTGCCAGTTCGCGCGCGTCCCAATTGGTCAGCCGCACGCAGCCATGGCTTTCGGTCTTGCCGATCTTGGAGGGGTCGGGTGTGCCGTGAATGCCGTAGGTCGGCTTGTCCAACGCAATCCAGACCGAGCCGACGGGGCCGTTCGGGCCCGGCGGGATGGTCAGGATCTTGTTGTTTTCGCCCTGCTTGAAATTGATGTTCGGGTTGTAGGTGTAGTTCGGGTCAAGAGCGACCCGCGACACCGCATGCGTGCCGGTGGGTGAAGGCGTGTCCGCCGAGCCGATGGTGGCTGGATAGGCCGCGATGAGCTTGCCCGACGCGTCATAGGCACGGACTTGCTTCTTGCCCTTGTCGGCGATGATGTTTGCCACCGGATTCGCCACCAGTCTGCCGAAATTGGCGACCTTGATGATCGTGCCGGGACGGTTGAAATTGGCTTCCGGATTGAGCGCCTTCAGATAATTCTCGTCCATGTGGAACCGCTCTGCCAGCGCTTCGGTGACGGAGGTGTAGCTCAGCCGGTCGAGTTGCGCCTTCTGGCCGTAGTCTTCCGGCACCGAGGCGACATAGGGGCCGGCTGCATCCTCGGGCGTGATGTTGTAGGAGGCGAAGGCATCGCCGCCGGATTGCTCAAGCGCCGCCTGGATGCCGACCACATCGGTCGACCGCAGATTGCTGCCGGTGATCTCGTTGTAGGCGGCGAGCGCCTTGTCGACATTCGAGCCGAAGCGCCCGTCGACGACGCCGGGCGAAGCGCCGGCGCGGTCGAGCAGCACTTGCAGCGCCGCGACCTCCTGGCGTGCACCGAGTGAAAGCGACGGATCGACGACAATCTTACCGTCGATCTTTGGCGGCAGTGCCGCTTGGTCGCCCGGCGCCGTCGGCTCGACCGGTTCGATCGCAGCCTCGTCGAGCGGCTGGCGCTTGACGGTGCGCGGCTTTACCGGCTGCGGCGCTTCCGGATAATTGTTGCCATAGTTGCCGCCATCCAGCGGTGCTTCGGGAAAAGCGTCCAGCGGATCGCCGTAGGCATCATATTCTTCGATCGGCGGTACGACGATCAGGCCTTCCTCTTCCAATTGCCTGCGGCGCAAGCGGGCCGCGTCTTCCGGGTCGTCGAGATAATAACGGTCGTCCTCGACCGGTCCGAGATTGCGCAAGCGCTCGCGGCGAAGCGCCCTGCGGTCGAACCTGGTCTGCGGCGGTTGGATGGCGAGGACCGTGCCGGTTTCCGCATCGACGATGACGCGGTTTCCCCTGGCGTCGTAATAGACGTCGAAATCGCCGTTCTGTGCGACCAGCACACCCCCGGCATCGGCCGCACGGGCAGATCGCGGCGTCATGTCTTCCGTCGGTGCGGCCATCGCGCTCGAAGAAAGCAGCCCGGCGGCGAGCGCCGAAAGGGTGAAGATCGTGCGGAACATGTTGGCTAAATTCTCCGGTCCGTAATTGCCGCCGCCGGCATTGTCTCTTCAGAGCGCCGCGCGTCACTTCGGACGCGCAAGGACGCTCCAACACTTTAAATCTCCGCATCCTGCTTTCAGAAATCGAATACGGTGTTCGGGCCGATGCGGTCGGCGAACCCCTTCGCCAGCAAATCAGTTGCCGACCATAAGGTTCCAACATGAACCGGGCATGAAGATGGCGGATTTCTGGCGGTGAGAGCAACATAGCTAGGTGGCGAGTCCCAATTCCTTGCGCGCCTGCTTCGTCAGCTTGAGCACGACAAGGCGATGGCTTTCGCGCAGATAGTCCTTCAGCGCGTCATCGTCCACGCTTTGGCTTGTCTGGCGCTGGATCCATTTCATGCCGCGTGAGGCAAGATAGGGTGCGGGCCGAAGGCCCGGCTGTTCCTTCAAGATGTCATAAGCGATGTCGGAGCATTTGAAGGTGACGAACGGCTCCTTGCCATCACCCCAGCCGCCGATCGCAAAGACCTTGGCGCCGACCTTCCAGACATGGGCGCCGCCCCACTGGACGACATGGGTCGTCGACGGCAGCGAGGCGCAGAAGCTGTTGTAGTCTTCCAGCGTCACCTGCGCCCCGCCATTTATGAAAAACGCCTCGATCAGGCCGCCGCCTCGGTCGCCACGACCGTCGGCTTCGACCGGAAGTTCAACCGGTCGGAACCGGCGGTGACCTTGACGGTCGAACTGTCGAGGATGTCGCCGAGCAGGATCTTCTCCGCCAGCGGATCCTGCAGATCCTTCTGCATCACCCGCTTCAGCGGCCGCGCGCCATAGGCCGGATCGTAGCCCTTGGCAGCCAGCCAGTCGATCGCCTCCTGGTCCAGCGAAAGCGTGATCTTGCGATCGACGAGCAGGCTTTCCAGCCGCTTGAGCTGGATCTCGACGATGCGGCCCATATCCTGCCGGCGCAGCCGGTGGAACAGGATCACCTCGTCGACGCGGTTGAGGAACTCCGGCCGGAACGACGCCCTGACGACGCTCATCACCTCGTCGCGGACGACATCGACGTCCTGGTTCTCGCCGAGATTGACCAGATATTCGGCGCCGAGGTTCGACGTCATGATGATCAACGTGTTGCGAAAATCGACTGTGCGGCCCTGCCCGTCGGTCAGGCGGCCGTCGTCGAGCACCTGCAGCAGCACGTTGAACACGTCCGGATGCGCCTTCTCGATCTCGTCGAACAGCACGACCTGATAGGGCCGGCGCCGCACCGCTTCGGTCAGCGCGCCGCCTTCCTCATAGCCGACATAGCCGGGAGGCGCGCCAATCAGCCGGGCGACCGAGTGCTTCTCCATGAATTCCGACATGTCGATGCGCACCATGGCGCTCTCGTCGTCGAACAGGAAGCTGGCAAGCGCCTTGGTCAGCTCGGTCTTGCCGACGCCGGTCGGACCGAGGAACATGAACGAACCGATCGGCCGGTTCGGATCCTGCAGGCCGGCGCGGGCACGGCGAACGGCTTTCGACACGGCCTGCACCGCCTCGCCTTGGCCGACGACCCGCTTGCCGATCTCGTCTTCCATGCGCAGCAGCTTGTCACGCTCGCCTTGCAGCATCTTGTCGACCGGAATGCCGGTCCAGCGCGACACGATATGAGCGACGTGATCGGGGGTGACCACCTCTTCGACCATGCCGACCTTGCCGTCCTGGGCTTCGGCTGCCTTCAGCTTCTTTTCCAGTTCCGGAATCTTGCCATAGGCAAGCTCGCCGGCGCGCTGGAATTCACCCTTGCGCTGGGCAATGGCGAGCTCGTTGCGCGCCTCGTCGAGCTGTTTCTTCAGGTCGGCGGCGAGCCCGAGCTTCTGCTTCTCGGCCTGCCATTTCGAGGTCAGTTCGGTCGATTCTTCTTCCAGAGCGGAAAGATCCTTTTCGAGGCGGGCGAGCCGGTCCTTCGACGCGTCGTCCTTCTCGACCTTCAGCGCCTCACGCTCGATCTTGAGCTGCATGATGCGGCGGTCGATCTCGTCCAGCGCCTCGGGCTTCGAATCGACCTGCATCCGGAGCCGCGACGCGGCCTCATCGACAAGGTCGATGGCCTTGTCCGGCAGGAAGCGATCGGCGATATAGCGGTTGGACAGCGACGCTGCCGCGACCAGCGCCGAATCCGAGATGCGCACCTTGTGGTGCTGCTCGTATTTTTCCTTCAGGCCGCGCAGGATTGAGACGGTGTCTTCCACCGTCGGCTCATTGACGAAGACCGGCTGGAAGCGACGGGCAAGGGCAGCGTCCTTCTCGACATGCTTGCGGTATTCATCGAGCGTCGTTGCGCCGACGCAGTGGAGTTCGCCGCGTGCCAGTGCCGGCTTCAGCAGGTTCGACGCATCCATGGCGCCATCCGCCTTGCCGGCGCCGACCAGCGTGTGCATCTCATCTATGAACAGGATGATGCCGCCAGCGGCAGCGGTAACTTCCGAAAGGACCGCCTTCAGCCGCTCCTCGAATTCGCCGCGATATTTGGCACCGGCGATCAGCGATCCCATATCGAGCGCCATCAACTGCTTGTCCTTGAGCGATTCCGGCACGTCGCCGTTGACGATGCGCAACGCCAGCCCTTCGGCGATCGCAGTCTTACCGACGCCAGGTTCACCGATCAGCACCGGATTGTTCTTGGTGCGGCGCGACAGCACCTGGATGGTGCGGCGGATCTCGTCGTCGCGGCCGATGACCGGGTCGAGCTTGCCGGCGCGGCCGTCGGAAGTCAGGTCGCGCGCGTACTTCTTCAGCGCATCATAGCCCTGCTCGGCGCTCGCCGAATCGGCGGTGCGCCCCTTGCGGACGTCATTGATCACCTGGTTCAGCGCCTGTGGCGTCACGCCGGCCTTGGCCAGAATGTCGGCGGTCTTGGCGGATTTCTCGACCGCCAGCGCCGTCAGCAGCCGCTCGACCGTGACGAAGCTGTCGCCGGCCTTCTTGGCCAGTTCCTCGGTGGTCGAGAACACCTTGGCCAGCGGCTGCGCCAGATAGAGCTGGCCGTTGCCGCCTTCCACCTTGGGCATTGCCTCAAGTGCCGTCTCGACGCCAAGCTTGACGTCGCGGACGCTGCCGCCGGCGCGCTCGATTAACGACGCGGCCAAGCCCTCATCGTCGTCGACGAGCACTTTCAATATATGTTCGGGGGTGAATTGCTGGTGGTTGCGCGAGAGCGCCAAGGTCTGCGCGGACTGGATGAAGCCGCGCACGCGCTCGGAATATTTCTCAAGGTTCATCTCTGTCTCCTTCCGTCACCGGCCCGCTTTGCAGCACCGGATCAGATTGCGGTGACGGACCCGCCCGTTCGAGCCGGGTCCTGCTCACGCGAGATATGGGGCGCAAACCACGGACCCTCAAGACGTCCCAATAATGGTGAATGCATAATATTACCCGGGCGCGCAAAACAAAAACGGCGGAGATTTCTCTCCGCCGTCCAAGAATGTCTGAGGCCTTGCTCGATCAGTTGTTGACGTCGATGACGGCGGGCTCGCCACCGGCGTCTTCCGCCGGAGCTGCATTCGCGTTATCAGCGCCAGCATTGTCGTTACCGCCATCCACCTGATCAGCATTGACGCGCGGGCGGCGCGGACGCCTGGGGCGGCGGGCAGCGCCGCTTTCGGCGGCTGCTTCGTTCATCTCGGCCTGGGCAGCGAGAGCCGCCGGCGAAAAGTTTTCGAACTGCGGCGCGGGTTCGGCCACAGAAACCGGCTCGACCGGAGACACAGTTTCCGCCTGCACGGGCGTCTCGTTCTGTACCGGTGTCTCGTTGCGCCGGCTCTGATCGCCGCGCCGGTTCTGATCGTCGCGCCGGTTCTGATCGTCTCGTTGTCCGCCCTGCTCGCCGCGCGCACCGTATTCGCCGCGCTGGCCGCTCTGGCCGTAGCCGCCATTGGGGCGACGGTCACGATGGCGGCCGCCATTGTTGTCGCGCCCACCGTTGTCGCGTCCATCGTTATCGCGCCCACGGTTATCGCGATTATCACGGCCGCTTTCCTGGTTGAACGCCAACTCGGCCGGCGTGCCGTCGATGACCGGCTGCGGGCCGTTGCCGGCATTGTCGAACTCGTCGCGATCTTCGTCGCCGTCATCGTCGAAATCGTCGCGGTTCTGCTGAGCGCTCTGGATCGGTAGCTGCGCTTGCGCGGCAGCGATGATGCGATTGTAGTGCTCGGCGTGCTGGAGATAGTTTTCCGCCATCACCCGGTCGCCGGAGCTTTGCGCGTCACGGGCAAGGGTTGCGTATTTTTCGGCGATCTGCTGAGCCGATCCGCGGATCTTCACATCCGGACCGTTGCTCTCGTAGTTGCGCGTCAGGGGATTTGGGCCCTTGCGGTTGTTGTTGTTGCCGCCGCCATTGTTGTTGCGACCGCGCATGCGCCTGTTCTGCTGTTGTGGCCTCATTCGACTCTCTTCATTTTGAAATTTTCGAAAACTTTTTCACGAACGGAGGCGCTCATGCAGCCAGCCGTTTCGTCTCTTCACCGGCGTTCGCCCGCATCGATTGCGTTGGCGCCACGTGTCATCCTGTTCCGGTTACATCACTTGTCGGACGATTCCCGCACGAAGCTTGGGCGTCGTTTGCGCAAGAAGGCAGCTATTTCCAAGGAAACCGAATCGCTAAGAGCACTGCCTGCTTCGTCTCATCCGGTTAAGGCGACCCTAGCCGCATTCCCCGGCATTGCCAAGCGCTTTTTTGCACTGCATCACGGCTTTGTCAGTTCAAAGATCAGAACCCTCTCGTTTCCGCCAAAGTCTCGGAATATCCCCGCCGACATATAGCCGGCTGCGGAGAATATGCCCGTGACCTCTTTGCGTTGGGTGTGGCCGATCTCGACCGCAATCCTGCCCTCGGCTTCCAAAAAACCTGCCGCCTCGGCGGCGATGATCCTGTAGGGACTCAGACCGTCCACGCCGCCATCGAGGGCTTGGCGTGGATCGAAATCGCGGACTTCGTCCTGCAGATTTTCAATGTCTATGGACGCTATATAGGGAGGGTTAGCGGCAATTACATGGTATCGGCCAAAAACTTTTTCGAACCAGTCGGATTTGAGTACCTGGAAACGGTCGGCTAACCCCAATTCCCCGGCATTGCGCATGGCTGTCGCCAGCGCGCCTTGCGAAATATCGACACCGGTGGCGACCGCCGCCGGAACGGCGCTGAGCAGCGCCAGCGCGATCGCGCCGGTGCCGGTGCCGAGATCGAGGATGCGGCATTGGCCTTGCCGTTCCGCTGTCGCCCTAACGAAGGGCAGCACCGCTTCGACCAGCGTTTCGGTGTCCGGTCGCGGCTCCAGCGTTTCCGATGACAGCGACAGGCGCAAGCCGTAGAATTCGCGATGGCCGAGGATGCGATGCACCGGCTCGCCGGCAATCCGCCGCCTCAAGGCTGCATCGATCGCGGCAATCGCGCTGGCATCGACCGTGCATTCGGGATCGGCGATGGCTTGTGTGCGGGTCGTGCCGGAAAAATGTTCGACGATCAGCCTTGCATCCAGCGCCGGATCGGCGACTGCGGCCGCGGCAAGGCGTGCCCGCGCCGCTTTCAGCAGCGGCCCGAGCGTCGCGGGCAGACTGTCAGCCATCGAGGCCGATATCGGCGAGCAGCTTCGACTGGTGATCGGCGATCAGCGCGTCGACGATCTCGTCGAGTTCGCCCATCATCACCCGGTCGAGCTTGTAGAGCGTCAAATTGATGCGATGGTCGGTGACGCGGCCCTGCGGGAAATTATAGGTGCGGATGCGCTCCGATCGATCGCCGGAACCGACCTGCGATTTGCGCGATTCGGAGCGTTCCTCATCAGCCTTGCTGCGCTCGAGGTCGTAAAGCCTGGCGCGCAGGATCTGCATGGCTTTCGCCCGGTTCTGGTGCTGCGACTTCTCCGCCTGCACCACCATGATGCCGGTCGGCAGATGGGTGATGCGCACCGCCGAATCGGTGGTATTGACGTGCTGGCCGCCCGAACCCGACGCGCGCATCGTGTCGATGCGGATGTCTTCGGCCCTGATGTCGATGTCGACCTCTTCCGCTTCGGGCAGCACGGCAACCGTCGCCGCCGAGGTGTGGATACGCCCGCCGGCCTCGGTCGCCGGCACGCGCTGCACACGATGCACACCGGACTCGAATTTCAGATGGGCAAAGACCCCCTTGCCCGAAATGGTGGCGATGATTTCCTTGTAGCCGCCGACCTCGCCCTCGCTGGCCGACACCGTCTCGAAACGCCAGCCGCGTGCCGCGGCGTAGCGTTCGTACATGCGGAACAGGTCGCCTGCAAAGAGAGCCGCCTCGTCGCCGCCGGTTCCGGCGCGGATTTCGAGGATGGCGTTCTTGTCGTCTGCGGCATCCTTGGGCAGAAGCAGGATCTGGATGTCCCTTTGCAGCGCCTCGATGCGTTCCCTGACCTCGGGCAGATCGGCCTCGGCCAATGCCCGCATCTCGGCATCGGTGCTTTTGTCGGCGAGCATCGCCTGCAAGTCGGCCTGTTCATCCTCGGCGGTTCGCAGCGCCCTGATCTTTGCCACCATCTCCTGGATGTCGGCATATTCCGACGCCATCTTGACATAGGCGTCCGCCGCCGGCCCGGCCGACATCTGCGCTTCGAGCATGTCGAAACGCTTGACGACTTGATCCATACGGTCGCGGGGCAGGTTGATCATGGTCATGGAACTTAGATAAGATTCACGTCAGGGCGAGCCGAAAATGACGAGTTTCGAGAACCGGAGCGGAATGTACATTTAGGTACATGAGCACCGGAAGCGCAGAAAATCGACATTTGCAGGCCGCCCTCACGTGGATCTACAACGGAATGGAGCGGTCGTCGGCAAAGGCTTGCAGCAGCGCCCGCATCGGCAACCCCTGGACCGGCGCCATGAGATTGTCGTCGAAGAACGCCTCCAGTTCGGCCAGCGGCAGTTCCGTCAGCATCGCCTTGACCGGACCGATCGAAGCCGGCGACATCGAGATCGACCGGTAGCCAAGGCCGATCAGCGCCATCGCCGAGATCGGCTTGCCGGCCAGTTCGCCGCACAAGGTCACCGGAGTTTGATTGCGCACCCCGGCGTCGGCAATCTGCTTCAGAACGCGCAGGAACGGCGTCGACAGCGCATCGAAGCGGTCGGAGAGCTGCGTGTTGCCGCGATCGACCGCCATGACAAACTGGAACAGATCGTTCGAGCCGACCGAGACGAAATCGACGGCTTTCATCAACTCGTCGAGCTGGAACAGCAGCGACGGCACTTCCAGCATGGCCCCGAGCTTCAGGCTGGTCGGCAGATGATGGGCAAAACGCGACAGATGCCGCACCTCGCGATCGATGATCTCGCGCGCCTGTGCGATCTCGCCGAGCTCCGTCACCATCGGCAGCATCAGCTTCAGTTCACGCCCACCGCAGGCCTTCAGAAGCGCGCGGATCTGGGTGCGCAACAGGCCCGGCCGGTCGAGCGTCAGGCGGATGGCGCGCCAGCCGAGCGCCGGGTTCTCTTCCTGGATCGTATCCTTGAAGTAGGGCAGCACCTTGTCGCCGCCAATATCGATGGTGCGGAAGGTCACCGGCTTGCCGCGCGCCGCGTCGAGCACGTCGCGGTAGAGCCGTTCCTGAGCTTCCGCACGCGGAAAGGTCGAGGCAACCATGAATTGCAGCTCGGTGCGGAACAGGCCGATGCCGGCGGCGCCAGCCTCGGCAAGCTGCGGCAGATCGACGGCCAGGCCCGCATTCATCAAAAGGTCGACCTGGACGCCGTCCTTGGTCACCGACGGCTTCTTGCGCAGTTCGCGGTAGACCTCCTGCCGCCGTGCCCGGAAGCGGACCTTTTCGGCATAGGCGGCTTCGAGGTCGGGCTGAGGGCGCAGATGGATCGCGCCTTCCTCGCCGTCGACAATGATGGCGTCGCCGTTTTCCGCCATGGAAACGGCGCCCCTCATCTGGCCCGCGACCGGAATGCCCATGGCCCGCGCCACGATAACGACATGGCTGGTCGCCGCGCCGTCCTCGAGCACCAGCCCGCGCAGTTTGTCTCTGGGATAATCGAGCAGTTCGGCGGCCCCCATCGAGCGGGCGACGATGATGGCGTCCTTCGGCAGCGAGGCCGCAACATCGTCCGGCCCGCGTCCCATCAACTGGCGCAGCAACCGGTTGGCGAGATCGTCGAAATCGCTCATCCGCTCGCGCAAATACGGATCGGTCATGTGCAGCATGCGGGCACGCATGTCGCTCTGCACTTTTTCCACCGCCGCTTCCGCCGTCAGCCCGTTGCGGACCGCCTCTTCCAGTCGGCGCACCCAGCCGCTGTCGTTGGCGAACATGCGATAGGCTTCGAGCACCTGGCGGTGCTCGCCCTCGAAGGCGACCTCGCGGCGTTCCAGCATGTCGTCGATGGAGAGCCTGAGCGAACCGAGCGACGCATCGAGCCGCTTGATCTCCTCATCGCTGTCCTCGTTGAACAGATTGGTGACGACGATGCGCGGCTCGTGCAGCACGACATGACCGAGCCCGACACCCTCGTTGAAGGACAGGCCGGTAAAGCTCACCGGGCGGCGCAGGTCGAGTTCGAGCCCGGGCCGGGTCAGCCGGGCAAGGTCGCCGGTGGCGATCATCTCGGCGATCACCATCGCCGTCGTTTCCAGCGCCTCGACTTCGTCGTCGCGATAGTGGCGCATGGTCTTGTTCTGGACGACCAGAACACCAAGCGTGCGCCCTGCCCTGAGCACCGGCACGCCGAGGAAGGAATTGTAGATCTCTTCCCCCGTTTCCGGCAGGTAGGCGAAGGCTGGATGTTCCTGCGCATTGGAGAGATTGAGCGGCCGTGCTGAGGCCGCGATCGTGCCGACGAGGCCTTCGCCCAGCCTGAGCTGCGCCAGATGGACGGCCTTCGGGTTCAGACCCTCGGTGGCATAGAGTTCGAGCACCGAATCGGCGCGCAGCACATAGAGCGAGCACACCTCGGCGACCATGTTGGCGGCGATATCGCGCACGATACGGTCGAGCCGCTCCTGCGGCTCCAGCGGCTCCTGCATGAGCTCGCGGAGCCGTTTCAGCAAAACGCGCGGGCCACTGGCCGTATCACGCATCGCGGCTTGTTCTCCAATGGACATTTTGCCCGCCGCAGTTTCTCCCGCGGCCGGCGCTCACGCAACAACTCAATTAGAGCGCCATGCGTCCAATTGGACGTACAAAGGACGCTCTAAGACTTTCGATGCTGCATCGTGCTTTCCGAAATCGACTCCGATTCTCGGGCCGATGCAGTCTGCTACTGCTTATCCAGACCGTAGACGGAATGCAAAGTGCGAACCGCAAGTTCGGTGTAGGGACCGTCGATCAGGATCGAAATTTTGATCTCGGAGGTCGTGATCGCGCGGATGTTGATCGCCTTGTCGGCCAGCGCCTTGAAGGCGGTGGCGGCGACGCCCGCATGGCTCCTCATGCCGATGCCGATGACCGAGACCTTCGACATGCCGGCTTCCGACTGTACGACGTCGTAGCCGATCGTGGTCTTCAGCCGCTCGAGCACGGCAAGCGCCTTGTCGACATCGCCGGACGGCACAGTGAAGGTCATGTCGGTGAACTTGCCGTCCTCGGAAATGTTCTGGACGATCATGTCGACATTGATGTTGGCCTCGGCCAGCGGCCCGAAAATACCGGCGGCGACGCCCGGCCGGTCGCCGACACGGCGCAACGAAATCTGCGCTTCGTCCTTGGCATAGGCAATTCCGGTGACGACCTGCTGTTCCACGATCTCTTCCTCGTCGCAAATAAGCGTTCCGGGCGGATTGAGCAAATCCCCCATTCCGGGCGCGTCGGGATCGTCGAAGGACGACCGCACGAAAGTACGCACCCTGTGCACCATGGCAAGCTCGACCGAGCGTACCTGCAGGACCTTGGCGCCGAGCGAGGCCATTTCAAGCATTTCCTCGAAGGAAATCTTGGCCAGCCGCCGCGCTTTCGGCTCGATGCGCGGGTCGGTGGTGTAGACCCCGTCGACATCGGTATAGATGTCGCATCGGTCAGCCTTGACCGCCGCCGCGATGGCGACAGCACTGGTGTCGGAGCCGCCGCGGCCGAGCGTTGCGATGCGATTGTCCGGCCCGATGCCCTGGAAGCCGGCGACCACCGCCACCTGGCCTTCGCCGAAGCGCTTGATCAGAAACGCGCCGTCAATGTCGAGAATGCGCGCCGCGCCATGCGCATTATCGGTTTTGATCGGGATCTGCCAGCCTTGCCAGGAACGGGCATGGACGCCCATGTTCTGCAGCGCGATCGCCAGCAGGCCGGCAGTCACCTGCTCGCCGGAGGCGACGACGACGTCATACTCGCGTGCATCGTGCATGGGCGAGGCTTCGCGCGTCCATTGCACGAGCTCGTTGGTCTTGCCGGCCATCGCCGAGACGACCACCGCAACCTCATGGCCGGCATCGACCTCGCGTTTGACATGGCGCGCCACATTGCGGATGCGGGCGATGTCGGCGACGGAGGTTCCGCCGAATTTCATCACGATGCGCGCCATGGAAGCGAAATGCCTTTGACTGGATGCCGGACCGGCTGCCGAAAAAACGGAAAGGGAGCGCCCGGCTGGGCCGGCCGCTGAATTCGCGGCCTCCTTAGCCAAATGCTTTGGGTTTCGCAAGGCGTGCCGCCGGTTGCAGCTGGCGACGAAGGCTGCCACATGCTGACAGCTCGCAGTCGGCACCGCCCGGCATCATGAGCACTGCTCTGTCGACAGGCGAAATTGCTGCCTTGACATTCGCTGCCTCGCGACCGACTTCCTAGCGCACCAGAGCGCGATCAGCAAAAGTGGTACCCGGTTTTGCGCCCGATCGCGCTCTGAACTTTTGAGTCTGCGGGAGACACGCCATGCCAGAACCCCGACGGTCGACGATCGATGCCGGAGAAGTGGAGCGCTTTTCCGCCCTTGCCGCCGAATGGTGGAATCCGAACGGTAAATTCCGCCCGCTGCACAAATTCAATCCGATCCGGCTTGCCTATATACGCGACCAGGTGGCGGCGCGCTTCGGCCGCGACCCGCGTGCGGCGCGGCCGTTCGAGGGCCTGCGCTTCCTCGACATCGGCTGCGGCGGCGGGCTGTTGTGCGAGCCGATGGCGCGGCTTGGCGCCGAAGTGCTCGGCGCCGACGCATCCGCCACCAACATCGAAGTGGCCAAGCTGCATGCGGCGGAGGTCGGCGTGACGGTGGATTACCGTGCCACGACAGCGGAGGATCTGGCTGCCGCCGGGGAGAAATTCGACGTCATCCTCAACATGGAAGTGGTCGAGCATGTCGCCGACATCGACCTGTTCGTGGCCAAATGCAGCGAGATGCTCAAGCCCGGCGGCATCATGTTCGTCGCCACCATCAACCGCACGCTGAAGGCGCTGGGCCTGGCCATCATCGGCGCCGAATATGTGCTGCGCTGGTTGCCGCGCGGCACCCACCAGTTCGGCAAGCTGGTACGGCCAGACGAGCTGGAAAAGGCGCTTGCTGGCGCTGGCCTGACCATCATCGACCGTACCGGCGTCGCCTACAATCCGCTCGCCGACCGCTGGCAGCGGTCGAAGGACATGGACGTCAATTACATGGTGCTGGCGGAGAAGGCACCCGCCTGAACCTTCTCACGACACGTCTCAGCCTTTCTCACGCCGTCTGGCTTTGCGCCTTCGTGGTGATCTGGCTTTGCGCTTTGGTGGTGATGAACACGCCGGCGATGATGACGGCAGCGCCCGCCCAGGTCAGCAATTGATAGTGCTCGCCGAGAAATATCGTCCCGGCAAACAGCCCGACCGCAGCCGCGACATAGCCGATCTGGCTGAGATAGACCGGGCCGCCGACCGCCTGTAGCCGGAAGAAGAAGGCGAACATCGCCGCGGCTGACGCGACCTGCCCGACGACCACCAGCGGCACGCCGCCGAGCAGGGCGAGCGAACCGCCGCCCTGCAGCGTGAAGATGCCGCAAACAAGCAGCGCAGCCGATGCCAGATGGCTGCCGACGGCAAGCTCGATCGGTCCGGTCCCTTCGGGCCAGTCGACCGTGCGGTAGATGTTGCCGGTGGCAAGGCTGACCGGGATGAGCAGCCCCACCGCCACCCAGAAAAATTCGGCCGGCTGGCCAGCCTCGCCGCGCGTCACCGCCACCATGACAGCACCGAGGAAGCCGACGGCAATGCCGACGATACCAAGCAAATTGGGACGCCGGACGCCGAGCAAGATCGAAAACACCAGCGTAACCACCGGCGACAGCGTGAACATGATACCGGTGTAGCCGGCGCCGAGATGCGGAATGGCCGAGAACATCAAGAGATTGGGGAAGGCATAGGACACCGCCGCGGTGACGAAGAAATAACGCAGTCTGTGCAGGGTGAGCCGGATGCGTTGTCCGCGCAGCAGCAAGGCGCACAAAAGCACGCTGCCGGCGCCGAGCGAGATGACGAGAGCCCAGACCATGGCCGAAACACCAGCCGCCGTGGCGATCTTGCCGAACGGCAGCGTCAGGCCGAGCAGGCCGCCGGTGACGACCAAAAGGCCGAGCGCCGAATTCCAGAGAAACTTCATAACGAACCTTATTGTCTTTGCGGCTCTTGGCCAGCACTGTGTCTCGAGGTAAAATAATGCAAAGATTCTTAACGTCAAGATACTTACGGTGATAATATGGATCGCGCCGCTAAGGCCATCGAGCAGTGGAAACGAGAGCGGCCGGATCTGGACGTCTCTCCGATGGCCGTGCTTGGACGGTTGAACGAAGCCTCGTCGCTGATAGCACGAGAACGCCTCGCTCCGCTGTTTGCGCGTTTCGGGTTGCAGACCGGGGAATTCGATGTGCTGGCGACGCTGCGCCGTTCCGGATCACCTTACGCGCTGACGCCAACCGCTCTCTACGAAGCGACGATGGTGACGTCGGGCGCCATGACCAACCGGCTCGACCGGCTCGAAAAGTCAGGATTGATCATGCGCGGGCCGCATCCCAACGATCGGCGCGGGGTTGTCGTGCAGCTGACCGAAAAAGGTCTGGCATTGGTCGATGAGGCTGTCGCCGCCCACGTCGCCAACGAACACGAGATACTTTCCGGTCTGACGCGCGCCGAACAAGAGACGCTTGCTCGCCTGCTTGAGAAATTGATCGGCAGCGTAACCTAGCCAGTCAGTTGCGGTCGTCGGGGAAACTTGGGATCGGCATGAATTCGACGCCGTCCTCGGCCAGGCTCTTGGCCTCCTCCAGCGTCGCCTCGCCATAGATGCCGCGCGGGTCGCTCTCGCCGAAATGGATCTTGCGCGCCTCCTCGGCAAACTTGTCGCCGACATAGTCGGCGTTCTCGCGCACCTTCTCGGCCATCGCCTTCAATTGCGCCAGCGCCTGCTTCTGGGCCGCGCCCATGGCGAGCGCGATCTTTTCTTGGCTGCGGCCGGTCGAGACGGCCGGTGCCATCAACGCCTTCTCTATTTTGTGCGAGCCGCAGGTCGGGCATTCGACGAAGCCACGCTTCTTCTGGGTGTCGAAATCGTCGTTGCTGCGAAACCAGCCTTCGAACTCATGCTCGTGGTCACAGATCAGTGAAAAGCGAATCAAGACGCCGCACCCCTAAGACTTTGCGCCTCGACCGGAGTATCGTTCACGGCGAAGTCGCGTGAATTTTTCAGATTTGGGATTTTCTTGCGGGCAGCGACCGACTGCGCCGGGTCGATCTCGGCGATGATCACGGCCGGTTCGTCATGTGCCGCCTCGGCGACGATACGGCCCCATGGATCGACGATCAGCGAATGGCCATAGGTCTCGCGGCCGTCCTCGTGCAGTCCGCCTTGCGCCGCGGCGACGACATAGGCGCCATTCTCGATGGCGCGCGCCCGCAGCAGCACATGCCAGTGCGCCTCGCCGGTCTGGCGGGTGAAGGCGGCGGGCACCGAAAGCAGGTCGGCGCCGGCCAGCGCCTCGGCGCGGAAGAGCTGCGGAAAGCGCACATCGTAGCAGACGGCGAAACCCAGCCTCGCGCCATCGATCCCGGCGCCGCTGATCTCCGTAACGACGGCCTCGGTGCCCGGCTCGTAAGCGGCGGATTCGCGCCAGCTTTCGCCATTGTCGAGATCGACGTCGAACATGTGGATCTTGTCGTAGATGGCTAGTGTCGCGCCATCCGGCCCGAACAAAAGCGCACGGTTGGCGAGCTTGCCGTCGGCGCGCAGGATGGCGGTCGAGCCGATATGCAGGAAGACGCCAAGTTCTTTCGCCAGCTTGCGCGAGGTCGAGACGATGATGTCCTTGTCCTCGGACGTGAACGAGGCGGCCCGCGCCTGGCTGTCACGGATCAGCGCACCGGTCATTTCCGGTGACTGTATATAGGTCGCACCCTGGCCCGCGGCCTCGCGCACCAGCCGCTCCAGATCGACCGCGTTGCGCTCGGGGCTGGTGCCCGAACGCATCTGGATCGCCGCCGCCTTGAAAGCACCCATCGTCATGTCCTCAATTCGTCGAGCCATTGGCGAGCAGACGGTCCAGCCGGCCCTCCGCCTCCAGTTCGTGGAGATCGTCGGAGCCGCCGACATGGGTATCGCCGATGAATATCTGCGGAAAGGTCGAGCGGCCATTCGCACGGGAAATCATTTCCCGGCGCAGTTCCGGCGAGAAGGAGGCATCATGCTCGGTGTAGGCGACACCCTTGCGCTCGAGCAGCCGCTTGGCCGCCATGCAATAGCCGCACATCATCCGTGTATAGATCGTCACGTCGACCATCGGTCAGCAATCCTGCCTTTCTTCAATCTATATAGTCGCGGACTCGTCGGCCCGAAAGTCCCCCGGCAGCACGCGCGCAAAGGTCAGCACGTCGACGGTCCCGGCACCGCCCTTCTTCAGCGCCTTGGCGACTGCGCGGACAGTGGCGCCGGTGGTATAGACATCGTCGATCAAGAGCACCCGGAGGCCGGCGATCTCGATCTCGGCCTCCTCCGGCACTCTGAAGGCGGCACGCACATTCTCCTCGCGTTCCCGCCTCTCCAGCCCGACCTGCTGGCGGGTGAGTTTGACGCGCCTGACCGCCGAGGGAGCAAAAGGCAGGCCACCAAGTTGCGATACCGCCCTTGCCAGTTCCGCCGACTGGTTGAACTGGCGCCTGAAAAAACGCCGCCAGTGCAGCGGCACCGGCACGACCACATCGGCCTCCGGCATCAGTTCGGCACCGGCGCGCAGCATCCAGCGCGCCATCCACGGCGCCAGGTCGGTGCGATCCTGGTATTTCAGCCCTTGCACCATCTGGCGGGCGACACCGGAATAAGCGACCGCGGCCCGCGCGCGCTCGAAGGGCGGCGGGTCGGCGATCGCCTCGGCCGACAGGAACCCCTCGCCCATGTGATGGATGAACGGCGTGCCCATCACCGGGCACCATGGCCGCTCCAGGAGCCTGAGCTTCGGCCAGCAGGCGCCGCACAGCACGCCGGGCTGCGAGACATGCCGTCGGCAGCCGGCGCAAACCGGCGGAAACAGGATGCGCGCCGGCCAGTCCAACGCCTTTCGAGCGATACTCTTGCTATCTGGCATTGGATCGGCCACGTGGTTGCTCCTCCGCCACCCTATATCAGACAGCGGAAACCAGGAACCGTCAGTTGCAACCTATAGTCGACACTTCTCTCTGGCTGGCGCACAAGCGCCGGGCGCTCGCCCGACCGACTGTCGGCGCGGATTTCCTGATGCGGCGGGCGGCCGAGGAGCTTGCCGAGCGGCTGGGCGCCGTCGAGCGCAAATTCGACAGAGCGGCCGTGCTGTTTTGCCAGACGCCTGCGGCGGTCGACGTGCTCGCGACAAGCGGCAAGGTGACGGACATCATACGGGTGGAGGCGGACGCCATGTTCCTGGGCGATGCCGCCGGACTGGTGGCGCCGCTGGAGACCGTGCCGTTTGAGCCGGAAAGCCTCGACCTCGCAGTGTCTCTTTTGTCCCTCCAGGCAATGAACGACATTCCCGGCATGCTGGTGCAGATCCGCCGCGCGCTGAAGCCGGACGGACTTTTCCTCGGCGCTTTTGCCGGCGCCGGTACGCTTTCCGAGCTGCGCGAAAGCCTGCTCGCCGCCGAGACCGAGCTTTACGGCGGCGCCAGCCCGCGCGTCATCCCGTTCACCGACGTGCGCGACGCCGGCGCGCTTTTGCAACGCGCCGGCCTGGCCTTGCCCGTTGCCGATGTCGAGACGGTGACGGTGCGTTACGATTCGCTGTTCGGTCTGATGGCGGACCTGCGGGCGATGGGCGAGACCAGCGCGCTCATCGACCGCAGCAGGCGACCGGGCACACGAAAACTGTTTGCCCGCGTCGCCGAAATCTACACCGAGCGGTTTTCGGATGCCGATGGTCGCGTCAGGGCGAGTTTTCCGATCGTCTGGATGTCAGGCTGGGCGCCCGACGCCTCGCAGCAAAAACCGCTGAAGCCGGGCTCGGCGAAAATATCGCTGAAGACAATACTGGAAAATCCCGGCGGGCGTTGACCGGATTTCTGTCGACCGGACCTTTATGGATGCTGGTTGCCGGTCGCGATCACTGCGCGAAAGCGTTCACAAGCCTGCTGGAATTGTCGCTGAACAGCCACGCCATCGCGTCAGCGGCCTTGCCGATGCCGCCTATGATGGTCAGCGACAGCACAGTCACGATCAGCCCATATTCGATGGCCGTCGCGCCGGTCTTGTCTTCCCAAAATCGTTGCAGCAATGTTCTCATGGCTTCGATCCCGCTTGCCGGAACCCTAGCGCCGACCTGTTAAGAAAGGTTAATGGCACAGGCTTAACAGGCGGTGAAACGGCTGCTTTAAACGATGTCAGCAGTCGCCGCTGCGCTTGCCATTGTCGCGTATCACGCAGACCGAACTGGGCAGCGGCTGCAGCACGCTCCTGCGCAGCGTGTAGGTCCCACGATGGCCGATCGAGCCCGTGCTTCCAATCGAGCCTGTGCTCCCGACCGATCCTGTGATCATTCCGTCGAGACCGCCGACAAAATGGTCGCGGGCGGATCGCGTCCGGCTGTCGAGCAGGGGCGTCGCGATCAAGGCCAGCGCCACCGCGGCCGAACCGAACAGCAGTGTGATCCGCAATATGCCCATGCCGGCATGGACAGCGCTGAAGCTGCGGTCGGGTCGGATCGAATCCCAGTCCCTGTCGAGGCTCATGCAACCGCCCTCCTGCGAAGGCCTGACCATGACCTTCCCACAATTTCCATACCGTCAATTTTTCACGGCGAGATAAATCTTCCATTAACGCTGTCTAAGTCTCGGACGGCACAAGTCACAGAAGATCGATGAGGAACTGGATCAGCGGAGCGTCGGCCGGTGGCATTGGAAAATCGCGCATCTGGCGCGGCCGCACCCATTTCAGCACCTGCCCCTCCTTCGGCTGCGCGATGCCGCGGAAGCGGCGGCAGACAAACAGCGGCATCAGCAGGTGAAAATCGTCGTAGGAATGGCTGGCGAAAGTGAACGGCGCCAGGCAGGGAATATCGGTCTCGATGCCGATCTCCTCGTACAACTCACGGATGAGGCATTCTTCTGGCGTCTCGCCGGGCTCGACCTTGCCGCCCGGAAACTCCCACAGGCCGGCGAGCTGCTTGCCTTCGGGCCGCTGCGCCAGAAGCACGCGGCCGTCGGTATCGACCAGCGCGCAGGCTGCGACCAGGAGCAGGCGCTTGCCGACAGGGTTCGGGCCGGTCATGCGCCGGGCGGCCGGCGATAATGGTAACGATAGACTTCGTCGAACCCGAGCGAACGATAAAGTGCCAGCGCCGGCGCATTGTCGGCCTCGACCTGCAGCCAGGCTTCCCGGGCGCCGCGCAGCCGTGCCCATTTCAGCGCTGACAGGATGAGGTGGCGGCCGTGGCCCTGGTTGCGTACCGATCTGTCGGTGGCGATCTCGAACAGTCCGGCAAGATCGCCATCATGGACGCAGATCAGCGTCGCCAGCGCCTCGGTGCCCTTTTCGAGCGCAAACAGCCCGGCTTCCGGCTGGATGGCGCCGATGATCTCCGACAGGCCCGGCCGCAGCGACACATCCGAGCCGCTCACCTTGAGCGACGCGCCGATGAAGCGGCTGATGTCCTTCAGCGGGATCTGGTCCATCGCGGCATCGAGCTGGGCGTCTGCCAGCGGCAGCCGCATCACCAGCGATTCGTCGAATGTGCTCCAGCCTTCGCTGTCGAGATGTTTGGAAAGGACCGGCCCCGACAGCGGCGATATGCGGAAGGTCAGCGGCCGGCCATAGGCGTCGAAACGGCGGCTGGCGCGGCCGATGCGCTCGGCAATGTGCTGGATGTCGCCCGGATCGAGCGGGTTGACCGAATTCAGCCGCTTGGCCGGATGACCCGCCGTCAGCCGCACCACCCAGGTGCCATCATAATGGACCGCCGCCGCCGGCCAGGCGCGAAAGCCGGCCGCCTCGTAGCGGCGCACGATGGCAAGCACGCTTGCCGGATGTCTGGAAACCAACGCCATCAGCTCCGATAATCGCCGTTGATGGCGACATACTCCTTGGTGAGGTCGCAAGTCCACACCGTCGCCTTGCCGCGGCCGATGCCGATATCGGCATGGATGCGGATCTCGTCGCGCTTCATGTAGGCCGATGTCGCCTCCTCGGAGTAGGCGGCGTCGCGCTCGCCCTCATGCGCCAACCTGATATCGCCGAACCAGATCGACAGAAGGTCGCGGTCGGCCGGTTCACCGGCCTTGCCGATGGCCATGACGACGCGACCCCAATTGGCGTCCTCGCCGGCGACCGCCGTCTTGACCAGCGGCGAATTGGCGATCGACAGCGCGATGCGCTTGGCCGAGCGGGCCGATTTCGCGCCGGTGACGGTGACCTCGACCTGTTTTCGCGCGCCCTCGCCGTCGCGCACCACTTGCAGCGCCAGCGATTTCAGCACCTTGCCGAGCGCGCGGCGGAAGGCGCCGAGGCGCGCATCCCCGGCATCGGTGATATCAGGCGCGCCGCGCCTGGCAGCCGTGCCGGTGGCGAACATCAGCAGCGTGTCGCTGGTCGAAGTGTCGCTGTCGACGGTGACGGCGTTGAAGGTCTTGGCCGTGCCGCGTGACAAAAGATCCTGCAGCACGGGCGCTGCGATCGGCGCATCGGTGGCGATGAAGGAGAGCATCGTCGCCATGTCGGGCGCAATCATGCCGGCGCCCTTGGCAATACCGTTGATGGTGACGTCGGCGTCGCCGAGTTTCACCGTCGCGGTCGCCAGTTTCGGATAGGTGTCCGTGGTCATGATCGCCTTGGCGGCTTCGGTCCACAGATCCGGCCTGCCCTCCTTGACCAGTCCGGCGAGCAGATGGCTGAACTTGCCGGCATCCAGAGGCTCGCCGATGACGCCGGTCGAGGCCAGAAAAACCTCATCCGGCGTGCAGCCCGCAGCCTTGGCTGCAGCCTCGCCGGTCATTGCCGTGGAGGCTCGGCCCTTGTTGCCGGTAAAGGCATTGGCGTTGCCGGAATTGACGACCAGGACGCGCGCCTTGCCCTGCGCAAGATTCTGCCGGCAGAAATCAACCGGCGCCGACGGGCATTTCGACCTGGTGAACACGCCGGCGACCGTGGTGCCGGCATCGAAAACCATGGTCAGCAGGTCGGTGCGGTTCTTGTACTTTATCCCGGCCTCGGCAGTGGCGATGCGGACACCCTCGATGTCAGGCATTTTAGGATATTTTTTCGGCGCGAGCGGCGAAATCGTGGCTGACATGAAGACCTCGGGCGGGAAAATCGCAAGGGAACGCCGGTTTGCCCGATAGCGGGCGCCGGCGCAAGGGCGTTTTCCCGACCGTTGCGGACGCCACCGAACTGCCGCACCACGCTTCCCTCACTGGGCAGGCAGCGCAAAGCGGAGGCGCGAGAAGCGGGCGGCGGTCGAGGTCATTGGCTTTCTTCCCTGACGCCGCGGCGGTCCGGCGGAGGCGTCGACGCGTCCTCGGTCGCACCATCAGGGTAGAAGTGACAGGGGCGGCAGAGCAAAACCCACGCCCGTCGTGGTGGAGACCATCAGAGGCACAATTATGGGGGGCGCTGCCCCTCATCGCCTTGCCGGGCGCGCTTCTCCCCGTAAGCGACGGGGAGAAGGACGCCTTCGCAAAGGATTTCGCCAATCCCAGCGTCGCAGAGTGGGTGTCGACGTCGCGGCCAGTCCCTTCTCCCCGTCACTATACAGTCACTATACGGGGAGAAGATGCCAGCAGGCAGATGAGGGGCGGCGCCGGCGCCAACAATTGATCGCCTCCATCATCTGCCGTGGCGGGCTGGACTACTTGGTGTTTTCCAGCGCGTCGACCGTCTTCTTCAGCTTCTCGTCCGAGATCTCGACCTTCGCCTCGGCGCGCAGCGACTTGACCAGCGCGATGTATTTGTCGCGGATGACCGCCTGACGGGCCTGGTCCTTGACCTGGTCGAAGGCCGGCGGCTGCTTGGCGCGCTTGTCCTCGACCTGGATGACATGCCAGCCGAACTGCGACTGCACCGGCTGCTCGGTGTATTTGCCGACCGCCAGCGCAAAAACTGCCTTGTCGAACTCCGGCACCATCTGGCCGGGTCCGAACCAGCCGAGATCGCCGCCGCTGGTCTTGCCGCTCGGATCGCTGGTGTGCTCGTTGGCGAGTTTCTGGAAATCGGCGCCGCCGTCGAGCTGCTTGATGATCGCATCGGCCTCTTCCTTCGACTTCACGAGGATATGACGGGCATGCACCTCGTTGGTCGGCGGCGTGTTGGCGATTTCCTGGTCGTAGCGGGCGCGAACCTCGGCATCGGTGACCTTGCCGACGACATCCTTCTCGACCATTTCGCCATGCAGGGCGCGCTGCTGCAGGAACGCCATGCGGCGCTGGAAGTCGGGATCCTTGTCGAGGCCGGTGGTGACCGCCTGGGCGGCCATGACCTTGATTTCGATCGCCGCCGAAAGTGCTGCAGCGCGGCGCTGTTCGGGCGGCATCTGCGCGAACTGCTGCGACAGCTCGCCTTCGGCAAGAGCAAGGTCTGCCTCGGTCAGCGTCTGGCCGTTGATCGTGGCGACCACGGTGTTCGGATCGACCGGCGCGGCAGGTTGGGCGGGGGCTGCGGGTTGGGCG
>SAQL01000052.1 GCA_004020645.1 Mesorhizobium sp.
ACACATCCATCCCGCCGAAGCGGGCCTTCCAGTTGTAGATCGAGGCGTCGCTGACGCCGTGCTTGCGGCACAGATCGGCAACCGATACCCCGACCTCGTGTTCCTTCAAAATTCCGATGATCTGCTCTTCAGAGAAGCGGCTGCGTTTCATGTCCTGGTCCTCTCGATGGGCCAGAACGAACTTCAAACCGGATTAGATCAGAGGGGCAAGGTCACGACGAGCTACAGACCAGCCTTCATGAGATCTTTCGCGGCGCGCCGTTCACAGATGGCAAGGCCTACAAGAAGGCTCAGGCCTCGTTGAAGGACAACGAGGAGCTTATGTTTTCCGACAAGGAGGTTGACGCCATGCTTCCCACCACGCTGCAGCGGTCCGAGCGGTCAGCTTAACCCCATCACAGCGGCATCAAGTCGGAAGCTGAATGGCAGCTATCGATGCCTCTGCTTCGATGGCGGAAGGTCGTTCTCCGGCCCCATTGTAGCCGTTTGGGGTACTTCGGTCGCCGCCAAAAACCTGCCGTTCGTTCAGTTCGCGCCGACGGAAAAGTCGGGGCCGAAAGCGACAAGTCTTAGGTTAGGTGACGCAGAGGGCGGACTTACGATCCGCATCGCGATGGTTGAACTGAAGCCATTCGGCGATGGCTTTGCCTGCATCGGGGTGGTCGTAAAGTGCATGCCGCAATGAATTTGAATGGTACGTCAATCTGGAAAGAGTAAGCGTTTTTGTCTCGCAGGCCGAGTCGGGGCTGGACTGCGCATCAAGATCTATCGCGAATGATCTCAAGGCCAACTCTCGCCCATAAACGGACTTGGCAAGCCCCAACGACGTAAAGAGCAGAACAACCAGTACTAACAATATGATCGACATCGGGAGATAGAAATACTCTTCAGATATTACAATTGCCCCGGCGAGCAAAAACTCCTGAGCGTACGCTTCCGAAAGCCCATTCTGCCAGCGGTTAGGACCGTAGTCTATTCCCAGGTGCTCAGTGACAATTTCTGTTGTCGTTGCATGGTAAATTGCATAGCCAAGAAACAGCATAAATGTTAGAAAGAGCAACAAAGAAAGCAGACCGGTTAGCGGTGATAGAACTCTAGAGAGTCTATTGGCAATCGAGCCTGCTGCTAGCGATAGTGCTGCTTCGTCATCAACTGCTCGCAGGACCAAGAGCCGGTCCTGGGGGATCCACCCATGCTGACTTGCATTTACAAGGCGGCTCGCTCGCTCAGAGCTATAAGTGAACCATCGAAGGACGAAACGTACCAACCAAAAAATCGTCCCCATTATTAGACCCATAAGCAACGCCCCTTTGACGAACTCTGAAGCGCCATCTGGCGAGACAACCATAAAGGCAAGCGCCCACGAAAGGGGAGTGTAGAAAAGCACAGCGCATAGCGCCGCTAAAGCGCCGTTTCTTACAATGGCCCGTTCTTGCCTATCAATATCCCGCGGAATCAGCGTCGTGAACGGCGTAGCAAGTGTTACCACTTCGGCAGCAGCACGATTCGGCAAATTGCGAAGCGCTATCGCCACGACGTTACCGCCATGACTGTGGCTTACCAAGACAACCCGTTCATTAGGCCAGTCCGCAAGTAGCTGCCTTAGTCTTTTGGCAAGAGCCAAGCCCGCCTCCTCACGCTCCAGTAAGGAGTTTGCACCCGACCAATGGAATGGCTCAAAGACCGGTTCGTGTGTATTCGCACCCATTGCCTGAAGTAAGTGAGTTCGAAAAGTGCTGCCTTCTTCGAACCATCTCGGCCTCGAAGTTCTTATAATACCGGGCAGCAGCCCTCGACCCCATGTGCCGTGAACTAATATGATTATCATATTTCACTCAGTTTTTGAAATCACTTTCCAATTTGGGCGTGAAAATGAACAGTAACATTAGCACATGATAGAATATAAGTATAGACCTTTCCTCACCACACGCTCTGCTTGGGTTGCCTTGACACCCGCCGTGGCACTCAGATCCCGGGGGGCGGGAGCCATCCACATAGGGTAATCGCGGGAGCGAGTTGCCCTGGAAATAATCGTAGACTTGGAGGGTGGCTGTTCCCCGATAGGATGGAAATACGGGCTCACGACCTGACGCCGGGCCCAAGCATCGAATGGAGAACAGCCATGGAAGAATATATCGGTCTCGACGTGTAAGGTATCCTGGGAGCCGAAGCGGTCATCCGCGATGCGATGGGTGACCGCTTCAGTGTCAGATTTCAATCCGTTCAGCTAAGAGCAGCGCATCCTCGACATCGACGCCAAGATACCGAACAGTGTTCTCGATCTTGGAGTGGCCAAGCAGGATCTGGATGGCGCGGAGGTTTCCCGTCGCCTTATAGATCATGGATGCTTTCGTGCGACGAAGCGAGTGAGTGCCATACTCTTCGCGACGCAGGCCAATCGCGGTCACCCATTCGTCAACGAGCCGCGCGTACTGCCTCGTGCTCATGTGTTGGGCGTGATTGATCCGGCTCGGGAATGCGTAGTCTTCGACCGTGCCCCCGCGTCTTTCGAGCGAAGCCAGAAGGCTGGCTCTCACATCACCGGTTATCTCGAACTGAACTGGACGACCCGTCTTTTGCTGAACGACGATCGCGCGTGTTCGTATGTCCGGGCCCGCAACCAGATCACGAACCCTTATCTTGACCAGGTCGCAGCCTCGAAGCTTGCTGTCGATCGCAAGGTCAAACAGTGCACGGTCACGAATGCGTCGCTCACGATCGAGGAAGAAGCGAACAGCCCAAATCTGCTTCTGTGTGAGCGGCCGCTTGGTGCCGACCTTCTTTCCAGCGTTCCACGCGGCGCGCTCTCGGCGAGCATGATCAAAATGAGAATGGCCCATGTGAGTTCTCCCTGGCCTTGATTGGCCGAAGGAGAAACGGCGCGGGGCACTACTGCTCGCGGGCCGTGAACGGACCTTCGGCTCCAAACCGATTTGCGACGATAGCTGCCGTAAAACGGCGAGGATTACTGATGGGGATTGTGTATCCAACGCGTCGGCGGGCTGTTAAATTTCCGATCGTTTTCCGTCATCACGTGGTTGTTGTCTCATAGGCAGATGACAGCACAGGCCTAGATATCTATTTCATCTCAGATGACATCCACATCCTCCCCGCCGAACCTCGCTGCGACGACCACTGCCGCTCCCGCTTACGAACGCGGTTTTGAGCGGTGCGTTGTGACGTTTATCGACATCCTCGGCTACAGGCGTCTCCTCAAGACGCGCCATGCCGAGGATATCGCTAACGTCGTGAAGGCACTTAGGAACTTCACTGCGGGCGATAGCGACGGGGATGAGCAGCCGTCGCGCTCGGATGAAGATACGGCTCTACACGCAGGCATTTTCCGAATCAGTGTCGGACGCTGTCGTGCGCGTGCGGACAATCGACACGCAGTCACAGGATGGGCCGTGCGCCTATGAACTGATCGACCTCATGCATGCGATAGTCGAGTGCGTGAACCGTGGCATCTTACTCCGCGGAGGCATGACGATCGGACCCGTCTACATTGGTTCGAACGGCAAGGGGCCGATTTTCGGCGATGGGATGGTGCGCGCCTATGAGATCGAGGAAGAAGAGGCCGTTTACCCCCGGATAGTGATCGATGAGGAGGCACTAGCGGCATATCTCAGCGACGAAACGCTTTGGCGGGACGGCGCTTTCGACACCTATGAGGCGCGGATGGTGCGGCCCTTTATCGGAGTCGCTGACGATGGCTCCTACTTCGTCGATTACCTACGCTCCGCCGGTCCCGGCGAATTCGACTCGGGGCTAGCTGGGCATTTCGAGTTTTTGAAGCGACACCGCAAGCTGATCCTGGACAATCTTGCCACGGCGGACGCCAAAGCCAAGCGCAAGCTTGTCTGGCTGGCGAACTATCACGATCGGTTCGTCGAAGAGTTGCGGAGCGGTTATGACATGGCGGATGCGTCGGGAGCATTCTACGCAGAACTCGCGGTGAGCCCTCGCGAGTTGTTCGACAGCTTGGTGATTGAGGGCAGTTGGACCGGGCTAGTTGATCGCCTCGTCGAAATCGGTGGCGGTGTTCAGGCCGCGGACTAGCTGACCTGGCTAGAACTCCGAGATCGGCTGCGCGCGGCCCGAGATGCCGAAGCCATAGGGCTTGGCGACAACCGCGGGGCCGGCTGCAGAACGGCAGCTTCTCGCGTCACCCAGCCGATACCGGACTGTCAGCAGTCGGCCCCGAAACAGTCATCCCGGATGCCAATCTGCGCGAAGCGGTCGCGCGGTGCAGGGTGGCGCAAGCAGGATGCGTCTCGCGCCGTGCTATACTGGCCAAGCGAACCTGCACTGCGCCGCAGTTAGGGAAATGCCTCTCCGCTGCGGAATGTCACGTTAAGAGGAAATACTGCGTTCTACTCATCAAGCAGAAAAATCTCATGGCAATGAAATCAGGTATTTAGCGGTTTGCGAAACGGCGTGGTGAACCGCCAAAAGCACTATTCTGAGTTAACGGTGACATCCCCCTTTTGGATACATCTCGCAGTCTCAAATGCGATATGACAACGGATTTGCTATCCGGTGGTTCCGATCTTGCTGACGGCGTTCGTCGATATGTTTACGAAGCGGTCAAGCAAGGTGAAGAACACGTCGATCGCAAAGCCAAAGACGAACGCAAGCGAGAACAGGCCGAAGCCGATGGTCTGAAACGCCTCGTTGTTGTTGAACGTTCCGTCCCAGAACCACGCTAGGACCATTCCGGCCAAAGCCCCTAGGGCCACACGGTAGATCATGCGCAGCAAGGGCGGGTTTGGTAAAAGCGGGTCCAGTATCCGTCGCATGAAGTACATCAGCGATCCGAGGGCGCCATACAGCGCTGGAAGCGCTAGGTATGAGTAAGTGGCGAGCCGCCCGGATATCTTGTTTTGTATGTCGAGGATATTTGGTATCGACTGCGAATAATAGCTCAGATTCATACGGCAATTCTGACGCATCAGGTCCATTGTCTTGATGCCGAGCCTGTCCTCGAAGAGATATGTGGACCTGCCGATGAACGCCAGTTTATCGGCAGGAAAGGTGGTGAGACCTGCTTTTTTCAGATCCCAGTCATTCGATTGTGCTGTCTCGATATGTCGAAGATCCTGGCAGAAATTCTGCACCGAACTGACATCGACCGAGGCATACTGCTTTTCATACTGTTGCGTGATCGCGGCACTTTGGATCTTGAGTTCCGTTTCGGATAGTGGTTTTCCGTCGGCGGTTGTGCATTCGATCCTTTTTAAAACACGCAATGAACAGACGGCAGCTTCTCTAAGGTTTACCCATAACCGTGCGCTGAAATTCCACAGCATTTGTGGAACCGCGAGCTGGGCGTCAGCAGCGAACAGGAAGGCATCGCTCTTCTCTTTGACCAGCCTCAACTCCTTATCAAGCGTAGTAAGATCGTGAGCGTACTGGAATGACGCATCCTGGGCGATGAGATCTCGTTGGATCTCCTCGGTTATGCCCACGCCGCCGCTTTCCTGCGCCGGGGCTGGCGCGGCCGCACTTACGTCTGGTGGCGTCGGTGTAGGCACAGTCCCGTTTGCGTTTGTTTGCGCATGATCTTTGCGAAGGATGTCTGCCGGCAATCGTTGCTGTGCGACTAGAAGTTGCCTTTCAAGCCTCCCGTATTGCAATCCCGGGCTCCTATCCCTGAGCAATGAGAGCTCACTGAAGAGATTTACGCCGTTTTTGTAGGTGAGCGTGAGATGCCCAACGGCAAACATCAGCAGTAACGCGACGACAACAAACCCAAAGTTCTTAGCTTTTTCGCGAAGTCGGTCTTGGTGCGGCCGCCATCCCGATTGAAGTGCGCAGACGGTTGCCAGCGGAATTTTTTCGCGGGTTGTGGCTATAGCGGCCTGCAGGTCACTCACTGCTGCATTCGTCAACTTCCGTTCCGGCTCCGGCAGGGCTTTCGCCGCCGCGACTTTCCTGAAGAATTCGCCATCAGCCAGCAAACCGGCGCGAACCGCATATTTTGATATTATTTCTGCTTCTTCGATCAGTTCATCAACGGCGGGTTTCGGTAGCGGGCCCTCCCTCCATTGTCCCCATGATGCAAAGCGATGCCAAAATCGTTGAGGCTGCGCCGCAGGTGGCGCGGGAGAAGCAATTGGTGGTACCGAAGGCGGTGGATCCGCGGACATGGTTCCCGATCCTTCCTAACCTAGAACGCCTGGAACGAAGCCGTACGGCCCCGGGCAGCCACATGGGGCACCAGGCGGTCCTGGAGGATTCGCCCAACACCAGAAAGAGGGGGTAAAGCATATTGCGCCGGGATAGTGTGGTGGCACTTGCGCCAGCGCCGCGCGCCCCAACAACATAATAGTGGTTGCACACAACAGCATAGCCAGCTTGAGTCTAAGCGGCATCGTCGCGCTCTAAGCAATGGTTGCAAATTAAATTAGCTCTGGAACATACAGCTACAAGCGACGCTTGAAAAGCGCTATTGTGCAAATAAGGAAAAGTGAAGCGTTTGAGGATATCCGCCTCCGTTAAGCAGTGTCTCTTGGCTCTTTATTGCCAGAATGCGGCTGTTTCGGCCCACTGGGCACTAAACGTGAGAATGTGTTCGCTCAGGCTTTCAAGTTAACTGGTCGACCGTGAACAATGAGCGGATTCTGGCGGCGATTGAAATCGGCCTGATCTGGAGCTCGGCGAGCAAAAGCCTAAAAAGCTGCCTGAGCCAGTTGAGCAGGAGCAAGAAGTTGTAGCCGGCCGCGGCCAGGATCGCGTTGTTGGCATCGCCCTGCTCGTGAGCGAGGTAGTTGCGGCCATCCGGCGTTCGGCCTTCATGTGGCCGACGACCGGTACGATCTCGGCGCGGCGTTTCTCTCGCGCTGCGCATCGTCCCAAACTGGAGCCTCGGCCCGACCATGCGAGCTACTCGCGCAGCGGATGGAGATGGGAGCCGACGAAATTCGGATTGAGGGGTCAAGGCAAAGCTCCCTCCAAGCGCTTGTGGCGTCTGGAGGAAGCTAAGGAGTAGAAACGGCGACGGCCAGCCAGGGAAGTACCGCCCCACTATTGTTGTGGAGCTGGCAAGGGGAAGCCGGGTGAGCATCTTCGCTGGAGCGACGCCCACGCTGGTTACAGCAGCGTTGAAGGCGCTCGGGTGATCCCGCCCGGCGCGCGGGTGTGGCTCTCGATGGGCCACACCGACATGAGGAAGGGTATGCGGGTCTTTGCTGGTGCAGCAGCACCTGGAGCGCGATCCCCACGGCGGCGATCTGTACGTTTTCCGCGGACCCTTAGATTCAAAAAATCTAGTTATGCTGTGCCAGCAGACAGAACTCCAAGGCTTGACATGCTGGGCACCAGCAGTACCGAAACGCCGCGAAAATTAATGAAACTTGAGAGTTTCAAGTTATCAGCTTCATGGTTCTCGCGCCGAATTGGAAATGAGGTGTCGGCCCCAGATTTTGATCTGTTGCCAAACAGGGCGTCTTGCATCAGTTCCGAGTATGGCTTTCGGTGGAAATGCTCGGCGAAGCCTGTGCGCTGCATCCAGCGAAGAACGGTGTAGAACTGCTCATTCACGCGAGCGCACAGAAATGTGCCGACAATACCGCGCTCTATGCCGTCGTCCGATATGCCCTCGAAGGGAGGGCCGTAGCTGAACCCGCGACGAATAAATTTTGGCGGGCCGTTGGGGAATCGGCTTCTGTTAGGAAATGTTAACTCGTCGTCGCGAGCGTTTACGATCCGAATATGTGCGGACAACGGGCAGCGAACCCCATTCGGATCATCAGCGAACCCAAAGTGGTCATCAAGGTCCGCGGTAGCCGGAGGCGCCGTTGGATGCCGCGCCAGCGGCGAGCCGTCCGGCCAGCGTCCCATCATCTTGGCCGCAAGCCAATCCCGGCGATGTTGTGGCGACACGATTCCGTCACCCGCCGCCGCATTATTGTCCAAGAACCGGTTAAAGGCCGCAACGTCCTGGTGGATCCAGGCCAAGCAGGCGAACGACCCGTCGCGGGCGAAGTCCTGCCAGGGCCCTGCACTCTGCGGCGAAACCTTGTAGCCGGGGCTGGGATATCCCATCACGAATTCCCGGAAGTTGGTGGTTCCCTGCACCTTCCCATCGTCCCAGTCCACCACGGGTGCCGTAACACCGTCGCGATAGCCGAAGTGAAGCACGCCACCGTCTGGACGCCGCCCGCTGAGCGCGCCGTTGCTGAAGGCGTTCAGCCTTAATTCTATGAGACCTGAAGTTTTTGCTGACTGGCGAAGATCAGACAGCGTCCTTGCCGCTTGGCCGTCATCATCGAATGCGGCATAGACCGCCATATGGATGGCGTCGCTCCCGAACCGGCCATCCCACCAAAGCTCCGGCGCGCTGGCGCCGATAAAGCCAAGCTGCTCCCGCACGGCCGGGTGATGTGGCGTCTGGTCAGTGAACCCGAAATCCAGCTCCAGCCGACCGGTCTCGGTATCAAGCGCTACGTGATCGGCCAGCAGCACGCGCAGTCCGAGCCAGGTAAAGCCGAAATTCAGCACTGGTCCAGCGAGCCTTAGCGGATCCTGAGCCCCGTGCGGCGTATGGGCGAGCCATCTTGCGACAAACCGCTGCGCGCGTCGTCCGTCCTCGATACCGAAAAGCAGCACTGCGTAGTGGGATTGGTGGTAGCGGTGGACGAGGAGGCCCTGCAGGTTTGATAGTCGGGGCTTCATCACGGACGTACACCGCTCAACATTCCAGCCTCCTTGCTCACTGGTTCGCGGCTTGACCCCTGACCAAAATTATCCGGCGTGAACGAGCGCGTCCTGCAGTGTTCGGACGGTTTTGTGGTCATAGGCAGAAAACAGCCATCCCGCGGGGCTGCCCGAGAAATCGAGCGCACCATCGGTCGCCATGCCCAGGCTGTGAACGTTATGCTTTTTTGCGTAGTCCCAGAACTTGTTAGTGTCGTTGACATCGGGCGCCTCTTCGGCGAGCGCAAAAATCGCGGCGAACACCGGGGTAAGCTTATCCCTAAAGAATTCGGTATATTCCTGATGATCGCCCTCGTATTCGGTGATCACCTGGATATACTTGTCATCGATAACTAGAACGCGAGCGAAGTGAACGATCCGGGATTCCTTGAGGGCCCTCTCAATTTCAGGCTGAACCGTATTTGCGAAGTTCTCCGCAAGTCCCCTCAACATGTCTTTCGAGGCGCGGTCCTGTTTCAACGGCAATGTGAGATTCAACGCATGCGTCATGCAAGCTCCTCCGGACTTCCTAGACCCCAGCTGACGATCATGCGCTTTACGGGATGATTTGGAAAGCCATACATTTGGCAATCTGAAGGTCAGATATCAGATTTATATGTCAGAGACATTTCTTCGCCGATTGCTGTCGATCTCATAGTATGATTATTTTTGCGATATCGAACAGCACGAGGTTTGGGGCGCGCGTTGTCGGCGTCACCTCGCAGTGTAGCCGCCTGACGTACGTTGGAGCTGTGAATGTCATTGAAGATTCTTGGATCCCCTAGTTAATACATGCCAGGCGGGACGACTTAGAGCTGCTTGAGACTGTGAGCTCGCCCTGATTGGACAGACCATCGACGCCGTTCGCGGGTATTTCGGCGTTGCAGATATAAACAGCCATAGCTCATGGCAAAGAACGAGGGCTGATCATGGCAAGGTCTCCATCCAAAAACAGAGCGGCAGTGCGCCGTCAGGGCGCCATCACGCCGCCCGAAACCGGGCACCCTCATCCTGATCCACTAACCACCGACAAAGCGGAGGAGATGCTCGGCGGCGAACCCTCGCCATTGGACGCCGCGAACATCCCGGCCGATGCTGCGGCCAGCACGACGGAGACGCCCGGAGATTCGATCAAGATTGGCAATAGAACGTTCGGTGCCGCGCCGACGAAGCTCGGTGGTCGGACGCTCGACATTCTGCCTGACCTCCCGGACGTCCGCGACCGCATCTACCACCCGCGTCTGAGAGCGCTGAGCCCGAGCATCTATCCTCGCATTGCCTTCAAGGTGCGCGACCAGGGCGCTGCATCCAGCTGCACCGGCCATGCTCTGGCTCACGTGATAGACGGCCTGCTCCACCGGGAGAACCTGCTGACGACCCCGAAGCGGGTGAGTGCGCGCATGCTCTACGAAATGGCTAAGCGCAACGACGAATGGAATGGCACGACCTATTTTGGCTCAAGCGTCCGCGGCGCGGTCAAAGGTTTTTTTCGGAACGGCATCTGCAGTGAGGCGCTCGCCCCCGACGGCACCGAGGGCGAATGGACACTGACCTACGAGATGGCCAAAGAAGCGCGCGAAACCCGCCTCGGCGCATATTATCGCCTGCAGCCCGACCTTTCAGACTATCATGCCGCCCTTGAGGAGATAGGCGCGATCTATGCCTCCGCCCAAATACATACCAACTGGCAGAACCCGGGCGCTTGGCCGACGCAGGCTGGCGGTTCGTCAATAGAGCGCCAGATCAAGCCCGGCGGCGCCCCGGCGGGTGGCCACGCCTTCGTTATCGTCGGCTATGACGCGGAAGGGTTTTGGGTGCTGAATTCATGGGGGCCACAATGGGGCCGCAACGGCATGGCGCACTGGCTATACGAGGACTGGGCCGCCACAATGATGGACGGCTGGGTGTTACAGCTAGGTGTGCGCGCGCCCACGGCGTTCAGCGCCCTTCCGCGTGCGGTGCCGGCCGGTGCCACGACGCCGTACGTCGCCACCGGGCCAAACCGCGGTGACATCGTCGGGCACTTTATCAACATCGACGACGGCCGCTACATCACCAGCGGCCGCTACGCATCACCGAACGAACTTGAGATGAAAGAAACGGTCAAGCGGCTCGTGGATCCGAACTCCAACAAGGACCCCGGCGACGAAAATGGCAAGGGCTACGATCATCTCGTTATCTATGCGCATGGCGGCCTCAACACGCTCGACGACGAAGCGCACCGGATAGCCACCTGGAAGCGCAACGACATCTTCGCACGCAACAAAATTTATAACTTCCACCTAATGTGGGGTTCGGGCTTCGTCGACGAGGCTTTCGGGCGGCTTTCGCAAACCGAGACCGGGCGCGCGGGTGGCTTTCTCGGCGACCTGCTTTTTGAAACCATCGGCAAACCGTTCGGTAGCGCCGCGTGGCGCAACATGAAGCAGGATGCCAGCGCAGCGTTCACGCCGGACAGCGAGTATGACGGGGGCTTCCTCGGCCTTTCTCTGCTGCTGAAAGGCCTCGATAAGGCCGAGCGTCGCCCAAAGCTGCACCTCGTCGGGCACAGTGCAGGCGCGATCATGCTCGGCCAGTTCCTTGGCGCCTTGAAGCGTTTCAAACTGACGAACATGCAGCTAGGCAGTATCCATCTCATGGCACCCGCCTGCACAGTCGCTTTTTTTACAAAGTTTTACGGAAAGTACCTGACGGGTGACGGCGCGCTGCCGCTGGAGGACAAGATTTATCTCTATAACCTCAGCGGTCAGCTTGAACTGGAGGACAAGGTTGGCATCGGATCGCTGCCGGGCTACGGCCGGTCGCTGCTTTACCTAGTCTCACGTGCCTACGAGAATGAGGCGAATACCGCTCTAGCTGGAATGGAGCTATTTGCCAAGAAGATGCCCAAGTCGGAGCGGCTGTCCGTTAGCTATTCCAGAAGTGACGATACGAAATCGACAAGTCATGGCGGTTTCGACAATGACGCCTCAACGCTGACGACAATTATGTCGCGCGTGCTTGATGGTAAAGTCCCACGACCCCCCACGGCCAATGAACTGACGGGATACTGATCAGCACTCTTACGCTCAATCACCACTTTTGCCGGTTCAACAGTTGGCGCGAGCAGCCTGGAGGAATTGAAGGCGGGCTAGACGCTTGCTAGAAAGCGTGGGCAGGAGCTGTAGACCCGCGCCAGCAGGCGGAAGCGGTGACTGCGCCTCTCACTTGAGGCGTAGGATGATCAGGTCGCCATCTGCGCGATGATTGCCGCAGTACCAGCTTGTGCATGCGGGCCGGCGGGCTAAAAGTTAAGAGTGGTGCCTCCGACGCCTTATGGGATCGACGTAAGTCCCGTAGCGATTGTATCCACTTTGAACCCTGTACTAAACGAGCTTCTCTAACGGCGGGTCAACCGTCCAAGCTTCCATGGAGCGAATAACGATGTCGGCGCGTGCTCCAAGGCCATGGGTCGCCTCTATTTATAGAAATCGTGCGGCGCTAAGTCGTCTTTCCTGCCTGTTTACCAGATTTCCAATGTTATTTATACATCGAGCTTAAACACTTAGTATTGCTCCTGCGGAGCATGGCATGATTTGTTTGGCAAATGAGGACGGCGATTGATGTTGTTCAACTCGTCGCGCTATTCATAAGTGGTGGACGGCGCATGTTGGAAGAGAAAAGCTTCCGAAGAATGGCCTTGGTACACGATCCATCATTTGAATGTAACAGTAAGTAAGCTTTTTATAAATCCCGTTGATTGGATGTTCAGGTAGAGCGAAGTTCGATGTGAGGGAGGTCAGTCGGTTCGGGACTATGATGCCGAAGTGCTGAACTGGCCTCGTATGCAACTCGCCTGGCGCGCATTATGTTGCCTAACGGGCGATGATCCTCTGTCGCATGCCATGGGGAAAACGACAGGCGATCCACCTCCTCGCTTATTGCATGGGTGGGCGGATGATCCAGATCGCAATTTGGAATGCGGACTTTCGCAACTTTCACGAGTGGCGCGTCCCACGCGACAGAGGTGTCTTCGATCGGGGTGCGGGTATCGTCCACATAGAATTGGACCAGGAAGTCCAGCATAAGGTCCGCCCTGCGAAGTCTCTCGGCCAGTTCATCTCGAAGGAAGTTGGGTGTTAGGGGACGGCCTTCAGTCGGCTCAGTTCCCTCCGCGGGGCATACCGTGAATTTCACGGCGTAGGGCCCAAGCTTGATTGGCGCAGTGCTGGAGAACTGCTCTCTGGCCATGCTGCGTACCCGACTGAGGATAACCGTACTGATAAGGGCCCTTAGGATGCGGAGGGCTTCGCGAGCGCCCACCGCGCGAGCGAGCGTGACGAGCATGGTCAAGCGGTTCTGCGAAGCTCGGATGAAAGCCATAAACTGCTCGATGTTTCGGACGGTCGATGTGACCGAATGGCTCGTGGCAAGGAAGTCCTGAGTGATCGCATCCTCCTGACCCGGCAACAATTTCGGTCCGTGGACTCCAATCAGCTTAATGGCGACGCCTCGCGGCTCAGGGTGTTTGTCCGGCCGAGGCGCGGGCCCACCGTTTGAAAACCGCACCAGTGCCGGGAATACCCGGGGCTCGCTGAACACTCCGAAACGCGCATGGTCCGGTAGATCAGCCAGGACCTGAAACTCGGCCACAAACCCCGCGTGGAGCTTGGCATGAAAACCACGGCGGAGCGGTCCGCCCGTCTCCGCGGCCACTTCCCTCTGCGAGGCCATGATCTCACGTGCGAAGCCCTCGAACAACGTGTCCTCGGATGCCCCAACTACCTCCCTCCACGCTGTGCTGGGAGGCTGAGCGGCCGTCGGGACCGCAGCAAGGTCGGCGGTTTGTGCCATGGTCTACCAGCTCTCCAGAGGACCAATTCTGCGTAAGGTTAGGTCAGGCGCGTCACAACTACAACGGGCAAATCTGCCGCATCAAGTATAGAGAGCAATTTCCAATGCCGTTTTATCATACCTTCGATTGCGGCGGATTGCGAGCTTCTATGCTCACGCCAAGGAAGGGCTCGCGCAGCCGACGGGATTCGAGAAGCGCACTATGTTGCTCAATGGGGTAAGCGCTCATTTGGCCCCCCTCGCATTCTGATCTGCTCGGCCTGACCTGACCATGCGAGACGCCTCCGATATGGACGGGGTCTTGTGCATGGCAAGAGAAGACAAAATGGACGTCCAGTTGGACGTCCCAAGTAGAGGCTATAGCGGCCGGCTTGAAGTGATCGAAGGTCCGACAGGCCGGCGGCCGCGCACGAGCGTTTCGTTGATGAACTGACCGCGCAGATTTCGAGTCGACGTCCAACCGAATTCAGATGTGCCATCCGCTGACATTGTGCGGCCGAAAACCGTACTGCTCCGGCTGGCAGTCGGCAATATCTCTGCAACGGACACCTCTGTATTTAGCGGTATCTTCTTTAAGTCGCCGACGCCAGCTCCAGGAATAAGGACGTCACCGTCCTTCTTGCATATTCGATGAGATCGCCGGCATTGCGAATTCTTGCATCCGGATCCGACACGCGGAAAACCTTTCCACGGAAACTCTCAGAGCCTGAATCAAAAAGGATGTTTTGATATCAAGCTCTTGCGAGCCTGCGTGTGAGCAGGCGAATGTGGGCGACGTATATCCAGGCTTCTGCGAAGGCGATAGATTTCTCCCGGTCCTTGGCCAGCCTGCGGCATCGCCCCAGCCATGCGAATGTGCGCTCCACGACCCTGCGGCGCGGCAGGACCTCGAAGCCTTGGCTCCGTCCGTCCGCTTGACGATCTCCAGGGGGAACGTGCCGATCTTTTGCAGCGCGCCCTTGAGCTTCGGCCCGGCATAGCCGCCGTCGGCGAAGAGGTGTCGCAGCCACGGCCAGCGTTCGAGAATGGTCTTGAGGGCAGCCGGTGCGCCGTCCCGGTCCTGGAAATCGGCGGCGTGGACGACGAGACCGACCATCAGGCCGATGGTGTCGACAACGATGTGACGCTTGCGCCCGTTGATCTTCTTTCCCGCGTAGAAGCCACGAATTCCGCCGCTTTCCGTGGTCCTGACCGATTGGCTGTCGATCACGCCCGCCGTCGGGCTCGCTTCCCGACCCTCAGCCTCGCGCGCGGCCATGACGAGGCTGTTGCTGATGGTCGCAACAAGGCCCTCCTCCCGCCAGCGATAGAAGTACTTCTGCACCGTTGAAAAGGGTGGGAAGTCTTTCGGCAGCAATCGCCACGCGCCGCCCGACGAGGCGAGGTAAAGAAGTCCGTTCACGACCTCGCGCAGGTCCGTCTTGCGCGGCCGGCCGGTGCGGTTCGCCGACGGCATCATCGGCGCAATCAGCGCCCATTCCGCATCGGTCAGATCGCTTGCGTAGCGGCCGCAACGCCGCTCATAATGCGCACGGGTGATTTCAGTCCAGGCCATCGTGATCTCCATCGAATCTCGCAAATCCGACGGAATCACAACCTGCTGAAATCACTCAACTCTTTTTTGAGCGGACACTCAGCAAAAATCATGACCGTGACAATTCATACATTTCCCGCACACAATATTATGCTCTCTTAATCACTCAAACCCATCCTGATGCGATTGTTCAAGCAAGCAGGTTAATCCTTTTTGCCAAGTTGATACGCATCATCAAGAGCCCTGATAGTGTTATTTTATCTCGGCTGAGGCGAAAGGTGTCGCCAGTGAGGATGATTGGGGCTTCGTAATCAAAATGGGAAGCGACAGAACGTTCGATCTCAGCCACGTAGAGTCCCGCGAGTACAAGCTCATGCTTAGGGCTGATCGATTTCGCGGCGGCGCAGATCAGCGCAGGAATTCCGTCGAAGAATGTTGGCGGAGTCTTTCCCACTCCGCCAACATTGTCGATGTCCACACGAGCGGCTTACCGAAGCGTGGCCGCGCCAAAAAGCAGCGCCTCGTGCGCTTCTATGACACGGACGAGCACTCGCTCTATCGCCAAGCCGGATTCATCCTGCGGCACCGGCGACCGCTACGGTCGGACGGCAAGTGGAATGTCACGCTGAAATTTCGCAATAGCGATTGGGTGCGGGCGAGCGCGCAGGCTTTTGTATCAGACGGAGGGGCCAAGTTCGAGGAGGATGTGAAAGCGCGTCCCACTGAAAACGGCTTCCAGTTCGTCCCACTGTTCAGCCGTTCAGCTGACGCGGCGACTAACCGCCTGCCTACGACGCTCGGCGAAGCCCTCTCGCGCTACACAGACCTGCGAGAGCATGAATTGCCTGATGCGTCCGCCGACCTGAAGCTTGTCCGCGGCTTTGAGGCCCGTGAAGAGGTTTTCGAAGGAATGGAACTGCGGGTTTCCGGCAGGGTGGAAGCCGAATGCGCGTTAATCATTTGGTCCCGCTCGGGCGGCGATCCTGAGGAAACGGTCGCTGCAGAGTTCAGTGCCCGGTACGAACTAAAACGAGAAAGCCGGTCGTCCAATGTCGCGACCCGAACCTGGAGCGCATTCACCGCGCTTTGCGCGAACCCAGACTGGGCTGAGCCGGGTGGTAAGACAAAAACATCTTTTGTGTACGACGAGGCCTGACGGGCTCGGGATTGTGTGTGAATGCGGATAATCGTGTGAAGGTGTCATTGAGGTACCCGTGTTGCCAAGCACTGCGACGTGACCACCGAAGAGAATCGTCGAGGCGGACCTTCACCGCATAGTCCTCGAACACGACGGACTGACCGATGCTTAAAACACGAAAGCGGGTGGCTTTCGGTACAGGGCACGTCCTCGCCGCCGCGCTGCACCACGACATTGCCGACAGGGCAAGAAAATCGGCGCGCGGACATCCGCCGTCATGGAACTGAGGTTTATCAAGGATCGCCAACGAGCAGGCATTGAGGCCGCCAAGGCCGAAGGCGTTTACAAGGGACGTGCCAAGACGTGGATGACGACGAGATCCGTCGCCGCATCGCCGCTGGCGCAAGCAAGGCCGGGGTCGCCCGTGACCTCAGGATATCCCGAATGACGGTTTATCACGCGCTTGATGCCATCCCGGACAAGACGGCACTACCGGAAAAGCCGCCATCCGCCACCATTGCCCTGCATCTGATTGTCGAGAATTTCAGCAAACGCGGGCGAGGCCGAAAGTCAGCCCGGGATCAGATTGAGGCGATGCTTGAGCGCGACTATGCCATGGTCAAGCTCGGCGATTGCGACTACCGGCTGACCGTGCCTTACGACACCGATCCGGACGGCGTTGGCCTCGACGAGGAAATCAATCATCTCCAGATGGGGATGTTCAATATAGCCGAGAGTTTCAGATGTTCCATCGAAACCGATATCCGTGAGATCGGTGGAAGACGCAGAGCCTGGTAGCAACGAACGTTCCCTGCCTGTTCTTCAACTTGGCCAAAATCGCAGCTTCGGGCCGACTGGGCCTGGTTAGAGGAGTAGATCCATGTTCGCCAACTGCCGGCTGGGTGCCGTACCATGTCAACGACGTCGCTGGTACCGAGACGTTTTACCGAGACGTGCTGGGCTTGGCGGTCCAGCGAATGGACGACGATGGCGGCGGCCGTCCATGGCTGACAGCTACGACGGTCAACGGCCTGGAATTGCTCTTCATCAAGCATGAGTCGCGGCCAGGCAACACGCCCATCGTCGTATTCGAGATCGCGGACGGCGGCCATCGACGACGTGGTCTCGGAGCTGGCGGGCAAGGGCGTCACGATCGTGACGCCGGTCAGTCATGCGCCGGGCGGCTGGTCGGCGGATATCCAGGACCCGGAGGGGCATGTCCTTTCGATGTACCAATCTGCGGACAAGCCGCGGAAACGGTCATCATCTGCGTTGGGAGCGCTCAGGGGTGTACCTCTATTACCTCGAGGGGATTGTTCAAACCGATAGCTCTAGCGCCCGCTTTAGGACGGAGTGAAAACGGTCAGCAACGCGGCTGAAGCCTTCGTCGGTCCCGTGGATTTCGTCCGCCCAGTCCGCCACCCGCGGCAGCGCGCCCCGGCAGTCAACAACGAATACCATCGTGCGGTCGCTGTCGCCGGCGATCGCCGCAAGGGTCGCGTAGAGCGCATCGATAAGGATGGTCAGCACCTCCCGCCGCAGCGTCTGGTCAGCGATGCCGCGCGCAGCCAAGGCGGAGCCGAGCCACTCGTCGCGCGCGGCCCAGCGCGGCCGGCGCGGGTCCAAGGCGCCGCCCTCGAGAAAGGGATGCGGGAACGGATAGTCGTAGCCGTGGATGATAATCGGCAGCCGCGCCATTCCCGCCTCGGCCCGGATCGTGCTGATCAGCTTGGTGTAGGCGTCGGCGAGATTGGCGAGCACGACGCGCAGTTTGTCGCGATCGATCAGCTCGCCCGCCCCGGCGCCTTGGCGGAATGGCCTGAGAATCCCGAGCAGCGAGGAGTTGCCGTTCTCGTCCTCGCCGATGACGTCGTTGCCTGCCGCGGAGAATAGGAACGCGCGCACCTCGTCCGGGAAACGCCTAAGCCCGTCGAGGTATTCCGGGCGCAAGTCGACCATGTTGCGGGCGGTGTCGCCGGCGGCGTCGAGGCTCCAGATCAGGTACGCACCGCCGAGATGGTCGACGACGTCAGTGATGAGGAACGGGAACTGAAACCAGGAGTCCCCCTCCGAGACGAGCACGGGCAGCGCCTCGCCGGCGAGGCGGCGCAGGTTGAACTGACGCTGCCTGCGCCAGCGGGCTAGGCCGTTGCCGATCCGGATCGCGCTGGCCGCGTCCATCTCGACTTCACTCACGACGACCGTCTCCGGGTTGGGCACCACGACCGGGTCGAGCGGGTTGCCTTCGGGCGCAGCCATCAGGTACGGGCGCAGGTCGGCCTCGGGAATTGCCGGGTCATGCATCCGGCGCAGCAGCTCCTCGTAGGTGATCTTTTCGGGCATGAGCCTCACTCCTGTCGGTGCTATCACTTGGTTTAGGCGTCGAGCGCCGCGCTAACGACGCCAGTAAGGTTGAGCGCGGCGCGAATCACATCGGCCGGCCCGCGCACGGTGACGAACGGCACGTGCCGTCCCCCGCGCGGCGCAAGACCGAGGCGCTCAAGCTCCGCGCGCGTGCCTGCGGTATGGTGGGCGAGCGCCTCGGCGGCGTTCTCGCGCGCTGCGCTGCGCCGTTGGGTCGCCTCAATGGTGCCGCCGAGCGGGCTCCTCGCCGCACTCCACGGGGGCGCGTCGAGCTCGAGAATCGCGGCGACCGTCACCTCGGTGCAGGCATCGCCGGCGAGCAAGCTGCGCAGAGCCCCGTCCGCCTTTGCCAGCGGATTCGTCATGGCGCGTGCAGCCGCTGCGGCAGTTTGATCCGCCCGGTCGCCTGCAGCGGCTCCGCCAGGTTGAGTGCGTTGGTTGCTTCCATCAACTCGCCGATGAGCTGGGGCCGCGTGATGTCGGGCCACTTTTCGATCATCAGCGCGGCGATGCCGGAGACCACCGGCGTCGCCATCGAGGTGCCGGTGAGGCACTGATAGCCTCCGCGCGGATGACAGGACCAGATATCCACGCCCGGGGCCATGATGTCGGGCACCACCCTCGCCTGCACGCCCCACATTACGGTACCCATGCCGCCGCCGCCCCACACCTTGTCCGTACGGTCGGAGGCGGCGACGGAGAACACCTCGGGGTAGTTCCCGGGGCACCGACTCGTGTTCGGCCCCTCATTGCCGACGGCAACGACGAACAGCGTGTCCGTGCGCTGCGCAATCTGTGCGAGGTAACGCATCCGGTTCACCGTTTCGCGCTTGCCCGCCGACATATTGATGATCTGGATCTCGGGCCGCGTCTGCACGTGCTCCATCGCGAAAACAAAGTGGCTGAGCGAGCCGATCGTGTTAGGGATCATCGAGTAGCTGGCGAGCCGGGCACCCGGCGCGACGCCAACGTTTGTACCGGCGATGATCCCGCCGACGTGGGTGCCGTGCCCGGGCGTGATGAAATCGGTATCGGCCGGGGGGACCGAATTCGCGATCCACTGCTCCACGTCGAACACGATATTGTCGACGATCTTGCCCTGCAACTCGCGGTGCTCGGCGACACCCGTATCCATCACAGCAATCGTCGCCCCGGTGCCGGTGAGGCCGAACCGGGCCGCGCGCGCCTTGAGGAGCCCTATCGTCTCGAGATGCCAGTTGTCGAGGTCGGCGGCGTCGATTGCGATGCCCGCGGCTGCCGCGTCGCCGGCGAGCGCCTCGCCGTTGCCAGAGCGGACAGGCGAGATCAGGTCGAGCCGGAAGTCCTCGACCATCTCGGCGCCGGGCGCGGCCTCCTGGATTTTTTCAGCGTCTTCCGCGGTGCCCTCGAAGATGGTGACGCCCGTGATGGGGGTGTGCCGCTGCGGCGTCGCGATCACCTTGACGTTTGCGACCGCGCGTAGGCCGCGACCACTACTGAGGCGAGGATCGGCGTGCGCCCTGCGGAACGTCGTCAGGCTTTTGACCTTGGCGGCGCGGGCCTGCGGCGACAGGCTGAGATCGCCGCCCGCGAGCGCGTCGGGAACGTCGTCGTCCTTGGGAAGGAGAAGAAATCGCGCCATCGAAATGTCCTCAATCGAGTTCAGCGCGGGACCGGGTTAAGGCGGTTCCAGATCAACGCGGACACCGCCTCGAAGTCCTCGAACCGGGCCGGATCTCTGGCGGCGAGCAGAGCGCCCTCGGCAGCGCAAGCGGCGGCGTCGGCGCCAGCCGGTGGCAGTTCCGGATCGCCTGCCTCGTTGTCGGACGATGCCCGCACGGTGCTGGACGGGTCGGCGCCACGGGCGAGCAGAAAGCCGACCGCATCGGGCGCGCCGCCGAACGCAGCCGCGAGCAGCGGCGTGACGCCGGAGCGGTCGAAGGCGTCGATAGGCGCTCCCCGCTCGATGAGCGCTTCGAGCGCCGCCGTGTCGTTCCCGAGCGCCGCCGACGTCATCGCGCTGTGGTAGGCGGTGCCGTCATCGAGCGGGACGCCGGCCGCGGTAAGGGCCGTCGCGATCGCGTCAAGGCGGGCGAGCACCGCCTCTCGGCGCACGTCGTCGAGCGCGGAGGCTGCCCCGATGCCGAGCGCGTATGCCGTCCACAGTGTTTCCCCGGTGACGCTCCTCACGTCGGCAAGGTTCACGCCCGAGGCGGCGACGTGGTCGATCGCACCGTCTTCCGGTTGGCCGAGCCGAGCCGCCGCCTCGATACCGGTCGCCAGCGCGTCGTAGAGGTCGGCCATGTCGGGCGCGGCGAGCGCGTCGCCGGCGAGCGTCGCCTGCGCTGCCGCGAGCTCGGCGCGAGCGTAGGCTTCTGCGTCGAGATCGTCGCCGGCGAGGACGTCACCGCTCGCCGGCGGAGGCTCTCCGATCACTTCTAAGGTGAGGCGCGGGATGGTCTGGTTGTTGGTCGTCGGGAAGCGGGATCCGAGCTCCCGCTTGAGCCCCTCGATCAGCCTGATCACGCGGGCGCGGCTGTGGACGTACTGAATGTCCGAGCGCGCGTCGGCGATGTCGTCCGCCGGGTTCATGCAGCCGACACTCCACAGCCAGCCGTTGCCGGGGTGGATCAGGATGCCCGCCCGATACCGGGTGTCGCCTACGCGCAGCGCCGGCATCGGCGGCCTGCGGACCTCGATGCTGCTGGTGAACCCGAAAGTCTTGAACGCGGTGATGCCGTCGATCTCGCGCGTGCCGGCGTGGGTCAACATCGGATAGATGCCAGCCTTGATGCGGGCGCCGCGCTGCCTGCCGGTCGCCGAGTTATCGCCGGGTCCGCGCGCTTCGCAGATCATGCCGGAGAGGCCTGCGACCGGCCTGCGGTCGTGGAAGACCCTGTAGGTGCTGACGGTGCGCTCCTTCATGCCCCGCCGTTTTTCGGCGCGGACGCGCTTGATCTGCAAGACGAGTCCTGTGAGTGTGGTGCTGCCATCGCCCCCGTGCGTGTCGTCGTCGTCGTTCTCGATGATCGGATCGCGGCCGCCGTCGTCTGAACCGATGCGGGCGAGGATGCCGGCGATCTTATCGGCATAGGTCGGGTCGTTCGGTCGCCACGTGCGGCCGAGAAAGGCGGCGAACCTGGCTCCGTCGTCGATGTTGTCGATCCAGCCCGCAAACGTCGGATCGTTGTCGAGCCGGCGCAGGAACGCCCGCACAAATGACGTCGGCGACAGAAAGCGGCAGAATTTTCCGCGCGTCGGATCGGTCGGATGCGGCACGGGCGCGGCGACCTCGGCGAGCATCTCCGTCCACGGAATGCCTGCGAAGTTGGCGTGCACGCGGGCAAGATCCGAACGGCCCCAGTCCGACTCCAGCCCACACTGTGCAACGACGACTGGGAATACCGGCGCAAGGCGCGGCGCGGCCTCGAGGGCGGCTGCGAGCTCCAGGAACTCGGCCGTCGCTCCTTCGTCCGCGATCCTTTCGCTAGACAACGCGCCCGTGATCAGCAGTGCCGGCCCGTCCTCCTCGCCTGGCTTTGTGAGGCCGCCGTCGGAGCGGACGACCCCGGCCGCGACGAGGCGTTGCTCGATGTTGATAACGCGGCTCGCGTAGCCGTCCCGCTGCGCCCAGGTACGGCCGATGAAGCGTATGAAGTCGTGCGGCGAGCGCATCGCCATCTCCGTCCAGCCGCGGTACGGCGAGCGCTCGAGAAATAGGAAGTAGCCGGTCACGAAGTCGCGGATGCCGGCGAACTTCAGATACGTGTCGACGCCGTCGTGGGCGCGGTACTCCACCTTCGTGGCCGGCGCCTCGCGCAGGATCCGGTCCACCTCCGAGATCCCCTTCATCCCTGCGAAGTTGAAGTGCTGCACCGCGAGTTGCGATCCTGCCCAACCCGACTCCTCGATCCACTGCGCCAGCGTGATGCCCTTCAGCCTCTCGACCACATCGGTGGCGAGCCCCTGCACCACCGGCGTCACGGAGCGATAGGTCGCGATCAGCTCGCGCAGGAGCGGGACGTCCGGAACGTCGCCCGCGACCGGCGGAGGGTCGCCGTCCTCCGCTCCCCCGCCGTCCGCCGGGATATTTACGTCGCGGCGCACGAAGGCGCCGAACGCCTCCAGGATAGCGCGGGCGAGCTCGGCCTTCTTTCGCACCGCGAGGCCCGCATCGGAGGCGTTGTCGCCGAAGAACGGCTCAATCAGCGCGGACGGATTCACCTTCGTCACGCTCTCGATGCCGCGATCGTAGCCGCGCGAGCCGCCGGGGATGAAGATGCCGCGATCCTCGCTGCGCCCCTGCCGGTCGAACGTCCTGACGATCGCCTTCTGCAGCGTCTCCGCCCAAGGGCGCGACTGCTCGGCGCCGTAGAGAACGAGCGACCCGCGTGCACGCCCGTCGGCGGCGTTGAAGTGGAGCTCGATAGTCGCCTCGGGGCCCCAACTGCGCACCGCCTCGTAGGCGCCTCTGATGCCGACGCCATCGCGGAAGAAGATCTCGCAGCGCACGCCGGCGGTCTCCGCGAGGGCTTTGATTTTCATCGCGAGGTCCGTGTTCCAGGCGTACTCGTTGTGCTCGGACACGCGAGTCGCCGGGCTGTCGGCAGGGAAAGGCGGCGACAGCGCCCGCGCGCCCTGCGCAACCGCAGTGTGGCCGACAACGATGGCAAGGCCGCGCGGCCCGGCGAGAGCGTCGCTCGGCGGGGGCGGCGCAATGGCGGCTTCGGGCCTGAGGACGTCGCGCAGGTCCTCGATCGCCTCGATAAGCGCTTCCCGACCCGCATGCGTTTCCGGCGAAGCGAGATCTGCGCTTTGCAACAGATGCGCGACATCAACGCTCAGGGCAGCGAGGCGCTCTCGCTCTAAGCGAAAATCAACAGACATGCGCCCATCACCAGTGTATTGAGAAGACCAATACTTTCACAATAAATGTTAAGATTGTCAACCGCGCCGCAACCGAGTGTCGTAAGCAGATGAGTTGTCCGGATTAGGTAGCACGTGAGTTGTCCGGTTTTATTACCAGCGGATGGAGGCTGGGGATGAAACGGACAGCATGGCTACAGGACCGGAGAATGCAGAAGTTGTAGGCGTTTTGCGCCGCTGGGAAGACGGCGATCTTTCGATGATGGAGGCAGGCGAGTTGCTGGGCATGTCGGAGCGGCAATTTCGCCGCTATCGCCACCGTTACGAAGAGGCTGGGGAAGCTGGGTTGCTCGACCGGCGTTTGGGCAAGATTTCGAAGCAACACCAACCGCAGCCAGTCAACACAAAGAAACTTCCTATTCCCGTGTGTACGGCACGCCCAGCATGGCCGGGGCGCTGGCCCGCGAGCGACGGATCATCAGCGCGACGATCGCTGCAACATAGGGCATCATCATCATATATTGGTAATGGCGATGCCGACGCCTTGGATTTGCAATTGCAGCGCGTCTAGGAAGGAAAACACTAGTGCCGCTACCAAAATCGGGTAGGGCCGCCACAGACCGGCGATGACGGTGATGATCGCAAGCCAGCCGCGTCCGTTCGTCATGTCAGGCACGAAACGCGCCGCCTGGCCGACAGAAAGAAACGCGCCGGCGAGGCCCGCCATCAGGCCACCGAAGACCACGGCAGCATACTGGACCGGGGCCATCCTCACCCCCTTTACGTCGAGGGCCTTAGGATTGTCGCCAGCGCAACGCACGATCAGCCCATAGCGCGTCCGGAACAGGAAGAGCCACACCGCCGGCACCAGGAGGAAGGCGATGTAGGTCAGCACCCGCTGGTCGAACAGGATGGGGCCGAGAACCGGGATATCGCTCAGGCCCGGTATCGGCACGTCGGCGAATAAGGGGATGGTCGGCGTCTGGCCGTGGCCAGCGAAAGCGGAACGCAGCCAATAGGTGGAAAGGCCGGCGCCGAGTAGGTTGACGGCAAGCCCGGTGACGATCTGTTCCACTTTCAACGTGATCACCAGCACGGCGAAGACGAGCGCCATCAGCGCGTCGGTGAAACCCGGCTGCAAGGACGCCCAGCCACAGCGAGCCGCTCTCATATGCGGCGAGATAGCCGGTGAGGGCGCCCATCAGCATCATGCCTTCGAGACCCATATTGTAAACGCCAGTGCGCTCGGCGACGAGTTCGCCAATTGCGGCGAGCAGGAGTGGGGTGGCGATGCGGATGGTGGCCGCCGCCACGCTGATCAGGATTGAGGCTTGAAAGAGAGCGTCAAGCACGGCCGACCCTCCGCAGGCGGAAATTGCACGCCGCCCAGCCGGCTAGGAAGAACAAAAGCAGGATCGCCTGGATGGCATAGATCAGCGCCGAGGGTACGCCGGTCTTGATCTGCATGAGCGTGGCGCCGTTGAGCAACGCACCGAACAGCACCGAGGCGACGACGACGCCAAGCGGATGCAACTGCCCCAGGATGGCGACGATGATGCCGCTGTAGCCGTAGCCTGCTATGACGCCCGCCTTCAGGCGGTAGTGCACGCCGTAGACTTCCGTGATGCCTGCGAGCCCCGCAAGCGCGCCGGAAACCAGAAGCACCACCAGGATCAGCCGTCGCGTATTGGTACCCTGTACGTCGAGCGCGCGCATGTTGGAGCCGGCAGCCTTGATCTCGTAGCCGAGCGGTGTGCGCCTCAACAGTATGTGAACCAAGGCAGCCGCTGCGATCGCCAGCAGGAAGCTGGCATGCAGTCGCAAACCGGAAAACAGCACGGGAATCACCGAGCCTGGATCGACCTTCGGCGTCTGCTCGAAGAAGGCGCCCGCCTCGCTCCACGTCCGCGCAGCAGCAGCAGCGAAATGACATAGACGATGATGTAGTTGAGCATAACGGTCGAAATCACCTCATCGACCGAGAAGCGGGTCTTGAGCACGCCCGCCAGGCCGGCATAGAGTGCGCCGCCGACAACGCCGCCGACTATGACCACAGGAATTTGGATGAAAGATGAAAAGCCAAAGAGGTTGTGCTGCAGCCAGTAGGCGAACATGGCACCGGCAAAGATCTGGCCTTCGGCGCCGATGTTCCAAATGCGCGCGCGGAAGGCGACGCAGGCGGCAACGCCGGTGAAGATCAGAGGCGTGGCCTTGACCAGCGTTTCGCCGGCGGCGCGCGACGAGCCAAAGCTGCCCTTCAGGAGAGCCTCGAAGGCCGCCCGTGGACTGGCGCCTGCGGCGGCGAAAAGCAGGCTGCACACCAGAACCGCCGCTGCCGCTGCCGCGGCAAGCGCAACGACGCGCGCGGTCGGCCGCGTCTCCAGTCGGCGCTCGAGGCGCCATTCCACGAGGTTGAACTCGGTCATGCCGCCGCCTCGCTCTCGTGGCCCGCCATCAAGCTGCCGATTTCGTCATAGGTGGTTTTTTCCGTATCGAGCGCCGCAAGGATGCGGCCGCGAAACATCACGCATATGCGTCGACTTAGCGCGAACAGATCCTCTAGTTCCTCGCTCGCGAGCAGGATGGCGCAGCCTTCGTCGCGTTTGCGCTGGAGTTCGCAATGGACGAACTCGATGGCGCCGACGTCTAGCCCGCGCGTCGGCTGGTTGCACAGCAAAAGCCGGTTCGCCTTGGCGAACTCGCGGGCGAGGATGACCTTCTGCGCGTTGCCGCCCGACAACTTACGGCAGGGTGCCGACGGGCCGGTTGCGGCAATGGAATGGGCGCCGATTGCCGTGCGCGCGTTGGCGTCGAGCGTCGATGAACGGCCCGTTGCACCAGCGCGCCTGCCATTGTTCGCTCAGCCCTTCAACGTCCTGATGCGCGTCATCGGATAACATGAAAGAACGTCGAATGTGTTACCGCTCACGGATCGAAACGCGGTCAATGCCGGCAGCGCCTACAAGATGGTGGACTAAGCCGGGCTCGCGATTGAGATCAGGGGGCAGCTCAAGCCGTCCGACGCGATTACCTGTTTCGACCGATAGTGTTGAAGAAGTCGGCGATGGAGCCGTGGATCCACTCGCACCGAAGC
>SAQL01000053.1 GCA_004020645.1 Mesorhizobium sp.
TATAGGGCCCTATCCCGGTGAGCTGCGCATAATCACCGGGTGCGCATAATCGCGCTTATGTAGAGATCTACATAAGCGCGACGACCGGCCCTTCGCCGGGCCTGCGCCGCCGGCGGCGATCTATTACGCCTCGAGCGACAGGCGCGGGGAGCATCCTCAGAAACATCTGGCCGGATTCGGCGGCATCCTTCAGTGCGACTGTTACAGTGGCTTTGAGCCGCTGTTCGACCCGCAGCGGAAGGAGCAGCCGATCACGCCCGCCTTTTGCTACGCCCATGCCGTTCTGCTGCCGCCCTGATGACATCGGCAGCGGCCCTCATAGCGGCTCGCTCTTAAGCAGATCGATCCAAAAAAGTAGCTTTGGGCCGATATCTGAAAAGTTCGCCGTGAACTCATAATCACCGTGCGTGTTCGACTTCGCTACGCGTACCAGGAACCGACCACTCGCAACGGCTGTGTTGCAGGGTGAGGATGATAACAAAGTCATCTGAGTGGGCCGGTCGGCCGGTCTCAGGCGGCGGCGAGAATTACGAACTGCTCAGCGAAGGGCGGATTTGGACGCTAGGCATGCCTCGCCTTTCCGCTGTTCGAGTCCGGCGCTAGCCGGCGGCTGACGGCGGAGTAACCCCTTGAGCGGGCAAGGCACGGCCATAGGCCCACCGACGATGTAGGTAATCGAAAGCTGGCGAAGAGTTCATAGGATGGCCACGTAGTCCTCGACCTCACGAAAGATTTTTGCGCAAGGACTTTGGAAAACATTTCGCGCAAAAGCCGGGCGATCGAGACAAATCACTGATCGACCGCAATCAATTTCTGCAGGCACTGGGGTTGATGTCGAATACTGCGCGGAAGCACTTCGAAAAATGTGATGCCGGCCTCGTCCGTATCCAGCACGGCACATCCTCGATGATTGCTGGCAAGCGAAGGATTGCGACGGGACGAGGTCCGATCTCGTTCGTCGAACTGCGCGACCGGGCGAACCCTGGGCCCGGGGTGCTGTATGTGGTAACCGCCCGATTGTCGCCGCCTGCTGGTGATCGGTAAGCGACAAGCTGGGGCCGTTCAGGCGGCGTAGTTCCACGGCGTGAGGGCGTCGATTTCGCTGCTTGGCCATCCATTCGCCAGCCGCTTTAGTGTCTGAGAGAGCCAGGCAAGCGGATCGACGTTGTTCATTTTGGCCGTTTATGCCGACCGCGAACTATGCCGAGCTGGCGCGTTTCCGCCATCGTTTTTCATGGCTTAGCCGCAGATGGAACGGCATAGATTAGGGTCTCTCCGTCGCGATCGGCGCGAAGGAGAGGCACATGAATAGACGCCATCTATGCCTACAATAGTTCTGAGCTATTTGTCGCTTAGCGGAAGGTATGGCTTAGGATGCAAGTGGACGACCCTAGCCTAGCCACGGATCGAAACCTCTTATACAAAGAATTGAATAGCAAATGTTATATGCTTTCCATCGGTGAGTTTCTGAGATTCGGATGGCAGAATAGGAGAGGTCCGGCACATCTTGGAGTTGCCCTATAAAAAGCCGGTCAAGTGGGAGATCATGGCCGGAGATTGACGGGGCTACTTCACATCTATGAGAAAACAAAGGGGAACTGAGGAAATGAACATCACTCGGCGGACACTTGTCAATACGGGCCTAATAGCCGTGGGAGCGACCTTGTCGTTTCCTTCAATACTTCGAGCTCAAGCCGATGCCGGAGGAGATACGGTGAGGTGGGCAAGAGGTCTGCCCACAATTCTCGACCCGTACACAACGACCGACTCGAATACTGTCGACTACGCGTTTGGTGTTTACGACATGTTATTTGGACTCGATTCAGAGCTTGTTCCGCAGCCGCAAATGTTGGATAGTTGGAGTGCGTCCGACGACAAGAAGACATATACCTTCTCCCTTCGTGATCGGCTAAGCTGGCACGATGGCACCCCGGTGACGGCTGCAGATTGTGTTGCTTCGATACGCCGTTGGTTCGAAACGCCCGGCGGGCAACTCGTGAATGAGCGCACGAAGGATGTCTCAAAGCTCGACGAAAAGTCCTTCGTAATCACATTAAAGAAACCGCTCGGCGTGCTGATTGATCAACTTGCGCAGGTTGACGTGTACCCGCTTTTCATCATGCGTGAACAAGATGCTCGTCGCCAGCCTACGGATGCGGTAACCACGCATATTGGTTCGGGACCATTTAAATTTAATGAGGAACTCTATGCACCCGGAGCGAGCATCACTTTTGACAAGTATGATGGCTACGTCCCGCGCGACGATGCTCCCGACGCGCTGGCTGGTGCCAAAATCGCTAGGGTTCGCCGCGTAGTTTGGGCTAAGCTCGCCGATCCGCAAACAGCCATGGCGGCGCTGCAAGCCGGCGAAGTCGATGTCCTCTCTGAACCTCCCGCCGATCTTTTCCCTGTCATCGAAAGCGACCCGAACCTTGTGCTCGAAGATCTATACAAGTCGGGTTCCGACTATTTCTTGCGTATGAATTGTCTTCAGAAGCCATTTGACAACGTGAAGGCCCGGCAGGCGGTGCTGCATCTTATTAATCAAGATGCGTTCCTGAGTGTCATTAATCCATCGCTAAAGGGCAATCGCAATGTGACATCATTGTTTGGAATCAATACGCCATTTTCCAACGACGCAAACACCAACTGGTTCCAGAAGGGCGGCGACCTGGAGAAGGCCAAACAACTACTACAAGAGGCTGGCTATGCTGGCGAGAAAGTTGTTATTCTCGACCCCGCCGACTGGACTGAGGCCCATAATGCATCGCTATTCTTGGCGTCGGAACTTCGTAAGATTGGATTGAACGTCGAACTAGCATCTAGCGATTGGGCTGCCCTTGTTGCCAGGAGGGCTAAGAAAGACTCGGTTGAAAACGGTGGCTGGAGCATTTTTATCAGCTCCCTTCCCGACTTCTCACTAACTAATCCCAACTCTGCTGCATTCATGGCAATGAATGGCGAACAGGGCTGGGTTGGCTGGCCTCAGGACGACCAATATGAGGTTCTTCGAGCTAAATGGGCGGACGTCACAGGAATCGAAGCGCACCGCGCTCTGGCCCGCGAAATGCAGCAGATTTTTTGGGACTATGCGAGTTCGGCTTACTTGGGGCAAGTTCCCTCGCTAACGGCATACCGAAAGGACCTCACTGGCCTTTTCGGCGTGCAGTCAGGACGTTTGCTGATGTGGAATATGCGAAAGGACTGAGTTTTGGTTACCTACATCTTTCGCAGAATGATCTCGGCCATCGTCGTTATGGCGATGGTCGGGGTGTTCATCTTCCTACTTGTCAGGTTGGCGCCGGGTGATCCCGCAGACATCATCGCTGGCAGGAATGCCACCGCGGAGGTGGTCGCGGGTATCCGCGAACAGCTGGGACTCAACGATCCCATGCCGGTTCAGTTCATCCGTTGGGCTGGGAACCTGCTGAATGGCGATTTAGGCATGTCGGTTTTTGCCGGGCGTCCTGTTCTCCAGCTCATCTCGCAGCGGCTTGAACCGACCCTTTCCTTGTCGATTCTGACAATGATCCTTTCGGTGACGGTCGGGGTCTCTTTCGGAATTCTTGCCGCCTGGCGAGCTGGGGGGCTCGTCGACCGCGTCCTCGCGGCCTTTTCGGCACTTGGTTATTCCATCCCGATCTTTGTCATCGGCTATTTTCTCATATACTTTTTCGCCATCAAGATGCATTGGCTACCGGTCCAGGGATATTCGCCAATCGATGGTGGCCTCGGGCCTTGGTTCGTGCACCTGATTCTTCCCACCGTGGCTCTTAGCCTTGGCTACATTGCATTCATCGCCCGGGTTACGCGGGCGAGCATGCTCGAGATCCTGTCGGAAGACTATATGCGAACTGCCGCTGCCAAGGGCGCTTCGTCATATGCCATGCTTTTCCACCATGCCTTGAAGAATGCCGGCGTCCCGATCTTGACCGTCATCGGCATAAGCTTCGCCTATCTTATCGGCGGCGTCGTCATCGCGGAGACGGTGTTCAACATACCAGGTGTCGGTCGTTTGGTGGTCGATGCGATCAACAACCGCGATTATCCCATCATTCAAGGCGTGCTCATCCTGACTTCAGGTCTGTACGTTCTTATCAATCTCGCGGTCGATCTCGCCTATACGCTGATCGATCCCCGGATCCGGTACTGATATGACGCTCATCTCCGCACCAGTTGAAGCCGCACCGATCGGTCGGCTGCGACTATCTGACATTCCCCGTCTGGCAAGGCGTCATCCGCTGGTCATGATCGGCGGCGGCCTGTTGGCGCTCCTGATCATTCTGGCGCTCGCTGCCCCACTTTACGCCGGCGATCCAGTGAACATGGATCCATTCAAGCGCCTCCAGCCGCCTTCCGCCGAAATGTGGTTCGGAAGCGATAATCTGGGGCGGGATGTGTTTGCGCGAACGATCTTCGGTGCCCGCATCTCCCTCGTGGTCGGGCTTCTATCGGCAGCGAGCGCGGCCGTGGTCGGGCTCCTGATCGGTGTCATCGCCGGCTACAGCCGCAGCTTCGACAATATCGTCATGCGGGTCATGGACGGCCTGATGTCGATCCCGACCTTCCTGCTGGCCATTGCGCTCATCTCCCTGACGGGGCCAGGCATCGGAATCCTCATCGTCGCCATCGCGATCCCCGAGACGCCCGCCGTCACGCGGCTGGTTCGTTCGGTCGTTCTGAGTGTTCGCGAGCGTCCCTATGTCGAGGCCGCCCTCTGCGGCGGTGCGCGCCTGCCCAAAGTGCTGTGGCGGCATATCCTGCCAAGCACCATTCCGGCCCTGATGGTGCAGAGCGCCACTGTCTGCGCCAGCGCGATCCTGACCGAGGCGGGGCTGAGCTTCCTCGGCGTCGGCGTGCCGCCCGAGATCCCGAGCTGGGGCAACATGATTTCAGGCTCGCGCCTCTATCTCGCGATCGCGCCCTTGACGGTCTTCGCCCCCGGCATCTGCCTTGCGGTCACGGTCCTTGCGGTCAATCTCCTCGGCGATGGCCTGCGCGACCTCTTCGACCCCCGCGCGAAGCGGAGGCGCTGAGATGCTGATGCAGAACTTCATGGAGGATAGAGCCATCGAGAATGACGTGCTCCTCGATGTCCGGGATCTCGAGACACATTTCTTTGGCGAGGACAGCGTTACCCGCGCCCTTGGCGGCATCAGCTTCCAGGTGAAGAAAGGCGAGACGCTTGGCGTCGTCGGCGAATCCGGATGCGGAAAGAGCGTCACCGCTCTCTCCATCCTTCGCCTGCTGCCGAAGCTGAACGCCAGGACGGTCGGCGGCGAGATCCGTTTTCGCGGACGCGACCTCCTTGAACTGTCTGATCGCGAGATGCGAAAAATCCGCGGCGACCAAATCGCCATGATCTTCCAGGAGCCGATGACGAGCCTGAATCCCGTCTATACGGTCGGCCACCAGATCGCCGAGGCGGTTAAGATCCACACGAAAGCGACCCGTTCCGTTGCCATGGCGAAGGCCGAGGAGATGCTCCGTCTCGTCCGCATCGCGGACCCCGAGCGTCGCGTTAACAACTATCCCCATGAAATGTCGGGCGGCATGCGCCAGCGCGCCATGATCGCCATGGCTCTCGCCTGCTCACCGGAACTGTTGATCGCCGACGAGCCGACGACCGCGCTCGACGTCACTATCCAGGCGCAGATCCTGCGGCTCATCGTCGATCTGAAAGAGCGCACGGGAACGGCCGTCATGTTCATCACGCATGACCTGGGGGTTGTCGCCGAGACATGCCAGCGCGTGATCGTGATGTATGCTGGCCGGATCGTAGAACAAGCGGACGTGATGGATTTGTTTGCGCATCCAGCGCACCCCTACACCCAGGGCCTGATGCGATCGGTGCCTGACCGGCGGCGCGGCCGTCAGCGCCGCCTTCCAGAAATCCCCGGCATTGTGCCAAGCCTGCGCGAGCCCATTGTCGGGTGCAGTTTTGCTCCTCGCTGCCCGTTCGCGGTCGACATTTGCCGCGAAAAGACGCCCGTCCTGCGTGATGTCGGCTCAAGCCACGCCGCAGCTTGCTGGCGCGCCGAAGAGGTGATGGGCGCATGAGTGGTCCTTTGCTGAAAGTCGAGAATCTGACCAAGCATTATCCGCTTGGCTCGGGAATCTTCAAAAAAAGCATTCCGGTGATCCGGGCGGTGGATGATGTATCCTTTTCCGTCGAGGCGGGCGAGACGCTCTGCATCGTCGGCGAATCCGGTTGCGGCAAGTCCACCGTCGCGCGGCTCCTGATGCGGCTCGTCGAGCCGACGGGCGGACGCGTGCTGATCGACGGGACCGATATTGCGGGCCTCAAGAAAGACGCGCTTCACGCCTGGCGCCGTCGGATGCAGATGGTCTTTCAGGATCCTTACTCGTCGCTCAATCCACGCCTTGCCGCTGGACAGATCATTACGGAGCCTGTCGAGAATTTCGAGCGCCTCAGCCGCAAGCAGCGCCAAGCACTTGCCGCGGAGCTTCTCCGAAAGGTCGGAATGTCGCCGGAGATGATGCACAGACTGCCATCCGAGTTGTCAGGCGGTCAGCGCCAGCGGCTCGGTATCGCGCGGGCGCTGGCGCTCAAGCCGTCGCTCATCATCGCCGACGAAGCGGTGTCAGCCCTTGACGTATCCGTGCAGGCGCAAATTCTCAATCTGCTTCTGGATCTGCAACAGCAGATGGGCATCGCCTTCGTCTTCATCTCGCATGATCTTGGCGTCGTGGAGCATATCGCGCATCGCGTTGCGGTCATGTACCTGGGGCGGATCGTGGAGCTCGCCCCGAGCGAGGCGCTGTTCGCCAAACCGGTCCATCCCTACACCGAGGCGTTGATCGCGGCGGCTCCGGTGCCGGATCCGACGCGGGTTCGGCTGGAGGCGCCCGTCGAGGGCGAGGTGCCAAGCCCGATCAACCCGCCGAGCGGGTGCGCGTTTCATCCACGCTGTCCCCTTGCGGTCGAGCGTTGTCGGACCACGGTGCCGCCATTGGTGCCAATGGCAGACGGGCGGGTCGTGGCCTGCCATGTGCGCGCTCCATCCGCGGAATCTCCGGGACGGCAAGATATGGCGGGCAGCCCTCAGCTCGCTCCCGTTGCAGGGCCACACGGTTCGGCGCTGTAGACACGCTAATTCAACATTCCTGGGAAGGAGACAGACATGGATTTTATCGAGCGGATTTTCGGCGTGGCCCCGGATGGGGGCAACGGCACCACCGAGGTGCTCTACATTGCGGTCGCGCTCGCAGTCGCAGCGATGCTGGCCGCCCGGGTTTGGCTCCGCCGACGTGCGGAAATGCGCCGCCGCTAGCTCTATGAAATTCATGAAATGGGTCGCAGCGCACACGCGGGAGATCGGCCGCCCCGCCGGTGGGATACAGTTCTTCCGGAGCGGTGGCACGGCTGTTGATCTTAATCGATAACGAGGTACATTTTGATGAGAACATTAAAATCCGGATGGATTGATCCTGCCCTATTCAAAGCGCTGCGCTGGCGGCACATCGGTCCCTTTCGTGGGGGACGGGTGATTGCGGTGACCGGCGTACCCAGTGAGCCTGGTCTCTTCTACTTCGGCGCGGCGGCGGGCGGTGTCTGGAAGACGCAAGACAATGGAGGACATTGGACGCCAATCTTCGATCAGGTGCCCGACAGTTCAATCGGGGCGATTGCTGTCGCGCCGTCTAATCATCAAGTAATCTATGTCGGCACCGGCGAGGGGGCTTTGCGTAACGACATCACCAATGGGCGAGGAGTCTATAAATCGATCGATGGCGGAAAAAGCTGGACCCATATCGGCTTGTCCGACACCGGCCAGATTGGCGAGCTGGTCGTGGATCCCCGAAATGCCGATATCGTGCTCGTGGCTGCGATCGGGCACCCGTTCGGCCCTAATTCAGAAAGAGGTGTGTTCAGAAGCGCCGATGGCGGCAAGAGCTGGAAAAAGGTTCTCTATCGCGACGAAAACACCGGCGCTGCCGATGTCACTTATGATCCGGACAATCCCGACATTGTCTATGCCTCACTGTGGCAGGTTAGCATGCGTCCATGGGGCGATATCTCGTCGGGCCCTGGGAGCGGCTTGTTCCGCTCGCAGGACGGAGGCAGAACGTGGATTGAACTTAAAGGCAACGGTCTCCCTAACGGGCCGTTAGGACGGATCGGGGTTTCGGTCTCGGGCGCGGACTCGCGTCGTGTCTACGGGCTGATCGAGGCCGATTGGTCGGATAAGCTGTTCGGTAGCCCGCCAATCGGAGAGCCCGATAGGGGAGGGCTCTACCGATCAGACGATGGTGGTGAGCACTGGGCCCGGACTAGCGACGACTCGCGAATTCGGAACAGGCCCTTGTACTACGGAAAGGTTTTTGCCGATCCCCACTGCGCGGACACCGTTTATATTGTCAATAGTGCGGTGCTGCGTTCGACGGATGGTGGCAAGAGTTTCGCCCCTGCACCATTTCCTGGTTACGATCATCATTATCTATGGATCGACCCAGCCGACCCGCGTCGGATCATCAGCGGCAGCGACACCGGCGCCAGCGTCTCAATCGACGAAGGACAGACTTGGTCGACATATGACAATCAGCCTCTCGCCCAATTCTATCATGTCGCAGCCGACAATCGTTTTCCATATTGGGTCTACGGCGCGCAGCAGGACTTTGGGAACATAGCAATCGCTTCCTACTCCAGCGAAGGGGCAATCGGGCCTCGCTCGTGGTATCCGGCGGGCGGCGGAGAAGCTGGGTTCGTCATACCGGATCCGCGCAATCCGATGATTATCTTTTCGACGACCGCCGAGATGATCGGCCGCTATGACAAGCAGAAGGAACAGTGGCAGAACATCAGCGCCACGGCTGCTCCCGACCCCTGGGGAGTCGGCGCCGAACTCGCGCACCGCTTCAACTGGTGGAGCTCCCCTCTGATGCTCTCACCGCATGATCCGGACGTGCTGTACGCCGCATCTGAGATGGTGTGGAAATCGGCCGATCAGGGCAACAACTGGACCGCGATCAGCTCCGACCTCACGCGAAATGACAAGAGTAAACAGCAGTGGAAGGCAATTTGGGGCAGCTATGATGCTATTGTTTCGCTTGCCGAGTCCCCGCTCAGAAAGGGGCTGCTCTGGGTTGGCTCGGACGACGGGCTGATCCATATGACGCGTGATGGCGGCACCCATTGGACCAACGTCACGCCGGGCGGGGTAGCTCCTTGGTCCTTCGTGTCGATGATCGAGCCGTCACGGTTCAATGCCGAGGCCGCGTATGTTGCGATCGACAGTCACAGACGCGACGATTGGAAGCCTTCAGGCTTCAAAACCGCTGACGGCGGAAGGACCTGGGTCTCCATTGCGGGCGATTTACCCGAAGATGCCGTTGTCCATGCGGTGCGGGAGGATCCGGCACGCCAAGGGTTACTTTATGCCGCAACTGAGCGCGGGGTCTTCGTTTCGCTCGACGACGGAGTTCACTGGCAGCCGCTGCAATTGAATCTTCCCGCCACTCCGATTTACGACATCATGGTAAAAAATGATGATTTGGTGGTCGCAACCCACGGCCGCGGTTTTTGGATTCTCGACAATGTAACGCCGCTGCACCAGATCACTGCCGGAGCGGGAGCGCGCGAAGCCATGCTCTTAGCGCCCAAGACCGCTTACATGGTTGGCACCCAGACCTTTGGCGGTTCAACGGACGCCGTTGGCAAGAACCCGCCCCCGGGAGCCGCGATTGACTATGTGCTGACAAAAAGACCCCTGGGAGAGGTCACTCTCGACATTCTGGACGTGCATGGCGCGCTGATCCGCCGCCTCTCGAGCATCGAAGCAAGCAAAGTGCAACAGGCTCCCCAATATGTCACGGACACCGTTCGTTCGGACAAGATCCCCACCGAAGTAGGGATGAACAGGATTTATTGGGACTTCCGCACCAGCGACCCAGAGCAGGTGCCGGGAGCTTATCATTATGGCGGGTTCGCTCGCGGCGTACTGGTCACTCCCGGCAGATACAGGGTGCGCCTCAGTGTTGACGGAAGGACTTACGAGCGGCCTTTGACCGTGGCCATTGATCCCCGCGCCGCTGGGAGGGAAGGGGCGAACGCGGAACGGGTCGCTCTGCAATCGGCGGTACTGACGGACATTGATCGGCTCCACAAAGCGATGAACGAACTGAGGAAACGGCGCCCACACACGGCAGACCAGGCTCATGTCGGCAAAATGAGCGTATCCGCATCCAAGCTGGCACAACTTTCCGGCGAAATGGACTCGATTGACGCCGCGCTCGTAAAGCTGAATACAAACTCTTTCGCCAGTGCTTACTGCTTCCCGTACGAATTTGGAGTCTACACTTCGCCCAGACAGCAGGAACGGGCGCTTGTCGATGGATTGCATCAGAGAGTCGAGACAGCACTGGCGACATGGTCGAGTCTCAGGGCTGAGTTGATCAAGTAGGCTCAGGATCGAGCTCGTCGACCGCAGCGGCTCGCGAGATCAGCGCGAATCAGCAGCCCGATCGAAAACTCACCCTGCCCCCTAGGTACTCAATTCGCTCCTCTGCAAAATCGTCGAGACGGATTCCTGCGAAAGCACTCACGTCGGGGAGGTCGACTATGTGCCTGGTAAGACCTTATGTCCTTTCTGGTTGCCGGCTGTGAGATGGTTCGCCCTACAATGGCAGTGTTGAAGCGAGGGTTGCTCGTCGAGCCTATCCTCATGCCAGGAGGACGAACCATGGAAGAATATAGCGAAGTTTTCATAGGATTGGATGTTGCGGAGGATCGGCATGCTGTTGCTTCCGCCGAGAGCGGCCGTACCGGCGAGGTTCGATATGTCGGAGAGGTATCGTCCGATAGTGCGTCAGTACGCCGTCTCGTCCGCAAGCTCGGACGCCCAGGTGTGCGATTGAGATTTTGCTATGCGGCTGGACCCACCGGATACGGTCTGAAGCGGGAGATCGAACCGCTTGGCCACGAGTGCGCCGTGATTGCTCCATCTCTAATCCCGCGCAAGCCTGGCGATCAGGTCAAGACGAACCACCGCGATGCCGAGAAACTCGCCCGGCTGTTCCGTGCCGGTGAACTGACGGAGATCTGGATACCGGACGCTGCTCATGAGGCTATGCGTGACCTGATCCGCGCCCGCGAGGCTGCGGTGAAGAATCGAACCCGAAAGCGGCAAGAGATTCGATCCTTCCTGTTGCGACATGGCAAGATTTACCCGGGCCTGAAGACCTGGGGGACGAGGTATCTCAGATGGCTGCATGGACTGAGTTTCCTCATTCCGCAGTCAGCAAGCTGTCTGCAGGAGTTGATCGTCGCAGTGCCGGGAAAGAGCAGCACGCCTGGAAAGGCAATCGAAGACGGCCTGCTCGACTGGCCACTCGCGCCGGTAGTCGAACGCTTGCAGGCTTTGCGTGGGGTCAAGCTCATTTGCGCGGCAGCCGCGCCGTGGCCTTCGCGTCCGTCTCGATGCTGCCGGGCGCCAACTGCTGTTTTTTCAATGATCGCAATCAACCTGGCTCATGACTGAAACTTGCTGCGCGAATCCTTCAAGCTCCACGTTTGACCACAAACATCCATCATGCTGCCGCTTGAGCCTTCCTGCCTAATCTGTGTCCAGCCGAAAGTCGCTGCATTCGCCTGCGCGTTGGTGAGTGAGCCAGCAAGCCTGGCCTTTTCGAGGGAAGAATTTGTCAGCGTTTCGGCGATAGGCACCGTCGATGCCTGAGATAGGTCCGACCTATTTGTCCTCCCCACTCGGCAGAAGTATGTCAGAGAACAGAAGAGTTTTTCCTCGGCGCGACAATTGCATAACAGCAGTATTAATTGGGACTGCGCTGTCGCCCTTTTTATACAATCCAACGGAGACTTCGGCATGAAAGCAAAGAGATGGTTTTTCGAGGAGCCGCTAGCTGAGGCGGATCCCGAAGTGGCGCGTTACATCTTGGCAGACGAGTCGAGGCAGCGTAGCCAGGTAGAATTGATAGCCCCCAAGAATTACATGAGTAAAGCGGTGCGGGAAGCGATGGGGTCAATGGTGGTATTCACCACAGTTGAGGGCTATCCGGGAAAGCGATACCACGCCGGCGTCGAAAACGTCGATGCCATTGAACGCCTCGCTATAGAGCGGGCTAAGGCGATGTTCGGGGCAGGATACGCGAATGTGCAGGCTCATTCCGGTAGTCAGGCCAATCAGGCGGTGTATTTCGCGTTACTCACACCTGGCGACACCGTGCTCAGTATGGACCTTTCCTCGGGGGGGCACTTGAGCCATGGGTTTAAGTCCAACTTATCCGGTCGTTGGTTCAAGACAATATCCTACGGGACAACACCTGATGGGTTCATTGACTACGATGCTATGGAGCAGCTCGCTCTCCAGCATCATCCCAAGCTCATGATTGTGGGTGGCTCGTCCTATCCTCGTGCTATTGATTTCCCCAGGGTGTCAGAGATCGCTGCCCAGGTTGGGGCGGTCACCCTTGCCGATGTCTCGCACTTTTCCGGGTTGATCGCGGCAAAAGAGTATCCAAGCCCATTTCCCCACATGGACTTTGTCACCACCACGACGAACAAGAATTTGCGCGGGCCGCGAGGCGGCTTGATAATGTCTCGCGATCCGGCCTTTGGGAAAAAAATCGATTCAGCGATATTCCCCGGCATTCAAGGTGGGCCGCTCCCTGACGTTATCGCCGGCAAGGCCGTCTGCTTCGGTGAGGCCCTTCAGCCTGAGTTTACCGAATACGCTAGACGAGTGCTGAGCTGCGCGCGAACTTTGGCGAGCAGCTTGAGCGCACGCGGGTACAGAATTGTCACAGGCGGAACAGATACGCCATTCACGATGGTTGACCTCAGAACGCGTGGACTGACAGGCGATGTCGCGCAAAAGACACTGGAAGCTCACGGCGTGACGACAAACCGCAACCTCGTGCCGCAGGACAAGGAGTCACCCAATGTCACCTCGGGCCTCCGGATGGGAGCGTCCGCAATTGCAGCTCGTGGGATGGCTGAACCGGAAGCATCCGAACTGGCGGAGATCATTGCCGATGTCCTCGATCGCGCTGCAGCGAAGCCGGGGCAGGAGCTGGAAGTCAACGCAAGCATTGCGCAACGAGTGTCGGCACTGGCGGAGAGATTCCCGCTATACCCCACTTAACCAGTTGGCCAAATTCTAGCGCTTATCCCAGGGCATTTTCCCCAACGGCAATGGCGCAGCATCAATTTAACCGGTCAGGCGAGACATAGAGGCACGGATACGCGGACATGCTCCGCCAGTGCGGTAAGTGCCGAAACGGCGCCAACTCAGAGCGGATGTCCATATGACTCATTGCGTACTCACCGTAACTTGCAAGTCCACACGTGGCATTGTAGCGGCGATCTCGAACTATCTGGCCGAGCAGGGCTGCAACATCGTCGATTCCAGCCAGTTCGACGATCTCGATACCGGCAAGTTCTTCATGCGCGTCTCCTTCATCTCGGAGGAAGGGGTCGGCGGGCCGGCGCTTGCCGAAGGCTTCAAGCCGATCGCGGAAAAGTTCGCCATGGATGCCGAGATCCACGATGCCAAGAAGCGCATGAAGGTGCTGCTCATGGTCTCGCGCTTCGGCCATTGCCTCAACGACCTGCTCTATCGCTGGAAGATCGGTGCCCTGCCGATCGACATCGTCGGCGTCGTCTCCAACCATTTCGATTACCAGAAGGTGGTGGTCAATCACGATATCCCCTTCCACCACATCAAGGTGACGAAGAACAACAAGCCGCAGGCCGAAGCCCAGCTGCTCGATATCGTCGAGCAGACCGGCACCGAACTTATCGTGCTCGCCCGCTACATGCAGGTGCTGTCGGATGCGCTCTGCCGGAAGATGTCGGGCCGCGTCATCAACATCCACCATTCTTTCCTGCCGTCCTTCAAAGGGGCCAACCCCTACAAGCAGGCCTATGAGCGCGGCGTGAAGCTGATCGGGGCGACGGCGCATTATGTCACGGCCGATCTCGACGAAGGTCCGATCATCGAGCAGGACACGGCGCGCATCACGCATGCGCAGTCGGCCGAGGATTACGTCTCAATCGGCCGCGATGTGGAAAGCCAGGTTCTCGCCCGTGCCATCCATGCGCATATCCACTTCCGCACCTTCCTCAACGGCAACCGCACCGTCGTCTTCCCGGCAAGCCCGGGCTCCTATGCCTCCGAGCGCATGGGGTGAGTGATGATACGCGCATCCGTGATCGACGGGAAACAAGCGGCGGCTTCAGTGATCGAGGCCGTGAAGGCTGCGGCGGCGGGGCTTGAGAAAGAGGCCGGAGTGAAGACCGGGCTTGCGGTCGTCATCGTCGGCGACGATCCGGCCAGCCACACCTATGTCGGCGTCAAGGGCCGCATGGCCAAGGAATGCGGCTTCAATTCCATCCAGCACACGCTGCCGGCGGGAACGACGCAAAGTGAGCTGGCAAATCTGGTGGCATCGCTGAACGACGATCCCTCCATCCACGGCATCCTGGTGCAACTGCCGCTGCCGAAGCATCTCAATTCCGATGCGATTATCCAGTCGATCAAGCCGGAGAAGGATGTCGACGGCTTGCATGTCGTCAATGCCGGCAAGCTGGCGACCGGCGATCTCGAAACCGGGCTAATCTCGTGCACGCCGGCCGGCGCCATGCTGCTGGTGCGCCGGGTGCATGGCGAGGACCTGTCGGGTCTGAATGCGGTGGTCATCGGCCGTTCCAACCTGTTCGGCAAGCCGATGGCGCAATTGCTGCTTTCTGCCAATGCGACTGTCACGACGGCGCATTCGCGGACGGAGGATCTCGCCTCTGTGGCCAAGGGTGCCGATATCCTGGTGGCGGCCGTCGGTCGTCCGGAGATGGTGAAGGCGGATTGGGTAAAGCCGGGTGCCACCGTCATCGACGTCGGCATCAACCGCATCGCAGCACCCGAAAGGGGCGAGGGCAAGAGCCGTCTGGTCGGCGATGTCGCCTTTGCGGAAGCTGGCGAAGTTGCCGCCGTCATCACCCCGGTTCCGGGTGGTGTCGGACCGATGACCATTGCCATGTTAATGGCCAATACAGTGACCGCGGCATATCGAGCAAACGACGTTATCCTGCTTCCATTCTAACCGGAGCAACTCGACCTGCTGCAAAGCCTACTTTTTACGCTCGAAACTTGCAGAGATTTCTATGGACTTGGAACCGCGAGCTTCGCGGGGGCGTACTTGACAGCGAGGCTTGTTCCTTTGAGGTCAAGTGGGGATCGGACACCGGCATGTCGGCCGGCGCTGCGAACCGATGCCGAGCTATAGCTGCAAACTTGAACTCCTGTTTTGGGCAAAGGCCGAATGTCACATTCTCCCCCTTGACCAGCGATAAGCTTAGGAGGTCAAGCCGGTCGCCCTGGACGGCTTCTATCTCGATCTGGGCAGGCAGGTTCGTACCGGTATTTCTTTCTTCATACATGGAGAGGCGTCATCTGCGAGAACCGCAGGTTTCGTGTTTGCCAGGTCTGGCTGATGCCTGCGAGGCGTCATGCATATCGCCATCGATCAGCAGCGACTCTCCCTTCTTGCCGATCACCATCGCGGTCCCGGTGTCCTGACAGCTTGGAAACATGCCCTCGCTTGAGATCACGGCGTTCTTGAGCAGTTCCAAAGCCACAAAGCGGTCGTTAGAGGATGCCTCGGGATCATCCAGGATCGAGCGGAGTTGTTCGAGGTGGGCGGACCGGAAAAAATGCGAAACGCCGCTGAAGGCAGTTCGAATTAGAGCTTTCAGAAGGTCGGTCGATGCTAGGGTAAAGTCATAGACCCAGTTGCTATGCAGGAAATACCTTCTTCGCCAATCAGTCGGAAAGAGGTTTGGTCATCGCTGAGTTGGAAAAGTGAAGGATACCTTTGATCGGCACGGGCACAGGAGTTCATAGATAAGCTATCCTTAACGTTTCTTGTCGCAAGATAAAGGAATGTTACGTTAATCAGTCTCGGTTCAAGGCCGGAGCCGTGAGCCGAAAGGCATGCCCTGACGGTCTCGCCGGGTAGAGGGGAAACGAGGCAACCTACGGTCAATTCGGTCGGCGCCTCAGTGCTTGAGATCACCGTAATCAAGACTGAGTCGGCGCGCTTGCGATTGCCTTATTTTAGTCGAGTTGAGATAGTCCGGCTATTCTATATTTGTTATGTGCGAAGAGGTGAAGCTTGATTCCGAATTACTCAGCCCACGGAGTTGGATGCCGCTTAAGGAGGACGCTGGATGGCGACGGCTCAAACAATCAGTGAGCTGAACTGGAACCTTCTGCGCACTTTTTGCATCATCGCTGAAGAGAGGAGCATTACCGGCGCCGCAAAACATCTTCAAATGAGCCAGCCATCCGTGAGCCTTGCGCTGCAAAAGCTTGAAGAGCAACTAGGCTGTAAGCTCGTCTTCCGCGATCCTCGTCGTTTTGCGCTGACCTTGCGCGGCGAAAAGATTTATCAGGAATGTTCCGAGATGTTCCGGTGCGTCAACCGAATCGGCGTCCTCTCTCAAGATGAGAGCGATGACGAATTCGGAGATCTGAAACTCAGCATGGTTACCCGGCTGCAATCCCCTCTCGTGGATGAAGCACTTCGCCTCTACCATCAGCGATACCCATCAGTCACATGGCACATCGACATCAGGACCTCGCTCGACATTGTGCGGCAGATCTCGATGCAGAAGGCTGGCATCGGCATCTGCCTTTTGACAAGGGAGATGCCGATGCTGCGGTGCCGGCACTTATTTCGCGAGGAGTTTGGAGTATTTTGCGGCGCTGAACACCCTCTATTTGGAGTTCAAGAAGTAAACGTGCACAGGCTTCAACAAGAGCCGTTCATCGCCTTCGATTGCGCTAATGATGCTGCTAGTAGCGGATTCGAGCCAATGATCTTTCTGCGAGAAGGCCTTGGTCTCGGACGTCGGGTCAGCGGATGGAGCCACGAGCTCGACGAGGTGCGGCGCATGTTGATATCGGGTTTGGGGATAGGCCTTTTGCCCGTTCTCACTGCCGACGATGACGTAGCCCAAGGGCGACTGTGGCCGTTGCGACTGTTTGATCAGCCCCTCGGCGCCGACGTTTACCTCGTCTCTTCCAGCTTGAGCTCACCGACACCCCCGGAACAGAAGTTTCTCGACCTCATTGATGAACTACTGTGCCTTTATCCAGACATGTCCTAAAAATGCGGCACCTCAGCGGTGTATCGTAGAGCCTACATCAACGTCGTACGACCTTCATCGCGGCGGCGAGGTCTTCTTGCGATAGGCCAGCGGATTTGAAGACGGTCCGGCTGATCTCGTTTAGGCGACCCGGGTGCCCCTGCGCAAGCTCGGACAGATCCGCCACGATATCCTCTGCGAGGAATGCGCCCTCGGCAATCGGTTGAGCCAGGTCCCCCGCCAGAATAGCCCCCGCGCGCCCGTCGACAAAGACCCGCGCCCCCGAATTGCTGCAGTATCGCTTTCGCGCATGTCGGCTTTGAACGCACCTATGAGATCGAGGTGCGATCCTTCGCGCAACCACCCGCCTCGGATTATCGGCATTGTCGAGGCGGTGACCGAACTTATCACATCCGCCAAACGACACCCGGATTCAATATCCTCACAGTTTTCCGCAGGAAGGCCACGCCCAACGAGCGCAGCCGCCAAGGACCGAGCTTTTTCCCCGCTTCGTCCCCAAATCAGAACACGAGTGTAAGCGCGTACGCTCGCGTGGGCTTGAGCCACCGAGAGCGCTAACTGGCCGGTCCCGACGACAAACAAGGTTTGGACGTCTTTTCGAGCTAGATAATCCGCCGCCAAAGCAGAGGCCGCAGCGGTGCGTCGCGCGGTGAGCGCGTCGCCGTCTAGCGCTGCCGTGAATTGGCCGTCAGCCCCGTCGAACATCAGCATGCCTGCGCTGATAGTTGGCTTGCCCCGGGCTGTATTGCCGGGGAAAAAGGTTACAACCTTGACCCCGATGGCTCTACCACCCTCCCAGGCAGGCATTATCAGAAGGGAGGCCTTGTCGCCATTGGGCAGATCGATCTCAAGGACCTGGCGTACCGGCGCTACTGTCCTAGCTGCAGCGAAATTCGCTCGAAGTTCCTCGATCAACCCCGCCCAATCCAGTCGTGCGTCGATGTCTGCGTGGTCGAACAACTGCATTAACGATCCGCCCTTTTAACGACGGCGTGCAGAAGCATGTTGAGGCCGGCGAGGAAATCACTCGGCTCGCACGATTCATTGTTATTGTGGGTAATTCCATCCTTGCAGGGTGTAAAAACCATGGCGCTGGGGCAATGCATTGCCATGTGATACGCGTCATGGCCCGCCTGAGAGCGTATATCGCGCCAATTGTAGCCCTGACGGACCGCCTCGTCACGGATACTTCTGATAAGCTCCTCTTCAAATATGTCGCCTCCCCAGCTCCATTCGTCCTCAATCACGGCGACACAGCCGGCCATGGCAGCGCTGGCCTTAGCGGCACGACGCATCCTTTCAGCCATAACCCTGGCGGTCATAGGATCGGGATGTCGTACATCCGCGACGCATTGAGCGGTGTCAGAAAGAATGCCCGGCTTGTTCGGCCAGGCGGCGAGGCGGGATCCAGTGGCCTTGCCGTCGTTTATCGCGAACTCCCAACCAATATCGTCGACGGCCGTCAAAAACCTCGCGCCGGCGATCAGGGCATTATGGCGCAGGTCCATCGGCGTGGGGCCGGTGTGGGCGGTTTCGCCTTCGAAGCGGACACGCATGCCGTGGCTCGGGTAAGCGCCAGTAACGACCCCTACTTCGCGCCCCTCCGCATCGAGAATTGGCCCTTGCTCGATGTGCAGCTCGAAGTAAGCGTCAACCTCCCCCGCCTTGCAAGGCTTGTCGCCTTTGTAGCCAATTCGCTCAAGCTCATCGACAAAACGGGGGCCGTCGTCGGCAATCAGGTCATAGACCCAGTCGCGTTCGTACTTCCCGACAAAACAGCCCGACGCCACCATTGGCGGAGAAAATCTTGCACCCTCCTCGTTGGTCCAGTCGACGACAATGATGGGTCTTTTGGTGACATAGCCAAGATCATTAAGCGTGCGCACAAGCTCTAACCCGGCAAGCACTCCGGCAATCCCGTCGAAGCGTCCGCCATTGATTTGGGTATCGAGATGACTGCCGATCAGAATCGGGGGCAGCTCGTTGTTGGTACCGTCACGCCTTGCGAAGATTGAGCCGAGTTCATCGAAATCGACGCTCAAGCCTGCGTCCCGGCACCAGCCACAAAATAGATCGCGCATCTCGCGATCTGAGTCCGTTAGCGTCAGACGCGATAGGCCATTCGGGCGGCCTTTGCCGATGTTGGCGGAAGCTTCGATTGTCGACCAGAAACGGTCGAGGGAGACACGAGCTTCGGGGCAAATTGTCATAGATATCTCTTTCAGGGTAGTGAGGTAAAGGTCGGGTCGCACCGGTCAGACCGGCCGATAGGCTCGGCAATATGATCGCGGGGAAGGAAGCACCGATGGGGACAGGATCCGGTGCCCATTAGTGCGGCAGGCCCCCAATTTGATTCCTAAAGGGGGGGGTTCCTCCCGTTCCAGACCCGTCTGTCGATCGGGAATGTCGACCACGGCGTGGCTGAAGCTGTACTTCCCTTCGACGGAACTTCCTTCGCCCCGGCCCGAGAAACAAGCTTGAAGAAGCTTCATGTAAGGCCCCCTCCGCCGTCGGAACATGCCATCGCGTAGGCGGAGAGGACAAATAGGTCAGAGCTATTGTAGACATCGACAGTGCCTATCTGCGAGCCGCTAATATTTCTGTACACTCAAACAGGGCCATGCTTTCCTGAGGCTTGCTTGGGGCCTCCTCAAGGCAAGACATGTTAAAAACCAGGGGAATTCAAAGCCATGCGTCTAAGATCGACTATAGGTTACTTCTGCACAGCACTTGCTTTTGGTCTCGCGGCGGCACCAACTGCCCGAGCCTCGGTGCTCGATGACGTGAAGCAGCGCGGTGTGCTCAACTGCGCGACCGGCGATGCGATCCCGGGGTTCAGCTATCTCAATCCCAAGACATCAAAGATGGAAGGATTGGATGTTGATCTATGCCGAGCGACCGCAGCTGCGGTTCTGGGGGATCCGGACAAAGTTCATTTCGTGATCGTTACTGGCAAGAGCCGTTTCAACACTGTGACAACCGGTCAAGCAGACGTTGGTTTTTTCTCCACAACTGTCTATCCTGTTCGTGAATCGGCGATCGCAGTCGATTTTCTGCCGATCAATTTTTACGACGCCGGCGGATTTATGGTAAAGGCGTCAACCGGCGTTGAGACGGTTAAGGATCTTGCTGGTGGAACGATCTGCACGACCCAGGGAACCGCTACCGAGGTTGCCCTTGCAAACCTATTCAAGTCTCAGAACATAACGGATATCAAGGTTTTGACCTTCGACTCCGCTGATAAGGTGTTTGCGGCTTTGGGCAGCGGCCGGTGCAATGCCATGGCAACAGACAAAACAGCGCTGGCTAGTTGGCGCGGCAGTTCGCCCAAGCCAGATGATTACATAATCCTCAGGGAAGGAACCGGCAAATCGCCATTTGCCGGCTTCGTCGTTGCCAATGACTCGAAATGGCGCAACCTCTTGAGATGGACTGTCTTCGGGCTGTTTCAGGCTGAGGAGTGGGGTATTACCACCGCCAACTTGGATGAGATGAAAAAATCACCCGATCCGGTCATCCGGAAGTTTCTCGGCGTGGAGGGCGGAATGGGCGAGGACTTCCATGTGTCCAATAGTTTCATGGCCGATATGATCAAGGCCGTCGGCAACTACGGCGAGATGTACGACCGCAGCCTGGGGCCGAAGACGCCCTACTATATTGACCGAACCGGCACCCCCAATGCGTCGTGGGTTAACGGCGGCCTTCTGTACTCGCCTCCTTGGGAATAGGCGGAGTTCGGCGTCGATCAATCCACTTGCAATACCTCGGGCCACGGTATGATAGAAGCAAAGACAAAACTGTGGCGGTCCTCGCTCGCGACGCCGTCCGTTAAGCGATACGTTGCCCGGGTTCGGTACAAGCTGACTCATGGCGCCGTAGTAGCGGCGGTTATTGGGTTGCTAATACTGATTGCGTTAGCAATTCACCAGAACCTAACAAGTCGGGGTATTGACTTCAGCTTCGCGTATTTGTCTGCGCCTTCACGATTCGGCATTAGCGAGGGTTTGGCGCCCGTCTGGACGGGGTGGGCGCCAATTTTCGAAAGCGTCGATGCTACGTCGTCAAATCTGGGGATGCTCGAAGCCGGCCTCTTCAACACGCTCAAAGTGGCGCTTTTGGCGATTACGTTCTCCACACTGGTTGGAGTTGTCCTAGGTGTTTTGCGTTTGTCGACCAATTGGCTAGTTCGGAATCTTGCCTTCGCCATTGGCGAGTTCATCCGGAACACCCCGATACTGATCCAGTTGATGTTCTGGTACTTTGCAGTGTTGCTGCAGTTGCCTTCGTCCGGAAGCGCCACAAAAGTCAGTAAGTGGCTCGTCGTGGAGCAATCCGGCGTCTTCCTGCCTCTACCACATCTATCCGACAGTGCCGGGCCGGCATCAGGTTTTTTCGTCGCAGTCGCAATCGCATTCCTGGCAGCAGCGTGCCTGCGACGCTTTCCTGCGCGGTGGCGTATAGCACTTTTGGGCGTCGGACTGTGTGCTATTGGTGCGAGTTACGCGTTAGGTTTCGGTATTAATCTTGATTGGCCTGTGCTTGGACGTTTCGGTGCGACCGGCGGATTGCACTTCACCCCAGAGATGTCTGCCATCCTGATCACCATCATCGTAAACAGCGCAGGATATATATCTGAGATCGTTCGTGGCGGAATCGAAGGTCTGGCTAAAGGACAATGGGAGGCTGCGGCGGCGCTAGGTTTGTCGCGGGGTGATACGATTAGAGACATCGTGCTCCCACAAGTATTCCGAATTATTATACCGTCCCTCACCAATCGCTATATCAGCCTGACAAAGGATACGGCCATCGGCATTGCGATTGGCTTTCCGGAGCTATTCAACGTTAGCGGTACTGTGGCCAATCAGAGCGGGCGTGATTTCGAGACCGTCATCGTCGTAATGACGATCTATCTCCTTCTTAGTTGGCTAATCAGCGCCCTCGCGAATTTTGTAAACAGACGGATAGCCCTGGAGAGAGCGTGATAATTGCAACACTGCATAGTTGGGCTCGCCGCAACCTTTTTGCGAACCTTATTGATTCCATTCTTTCGATCCTCATCGTCACAGCGCTTGGCTGGCTTTTGACGGTCTTCCTGCGATGGGTGATCTGGGACGCATACTGGCAGAGGATTTACGAGAGCCTTCGGCTGTTTCTGGTAGGGCAGTTCCCGGAGGACCAGACATGGCGTGCCTGGGTCGCGTTGGCCCTTCTGTGCACAGCGGTCGGCGCCGTGCTACTGCCTTGGTCCCGTCGTCTCGGTGTGGCTATATGGTTGATTGCCTGCGGGGCGGCAGTTTTTGTCCTAGTTCCGCCCGGGCTTGACCGATGGGGCGGGCTTCTGCTCAGCATTATGCTCACTGTCGTCGTTTCAACAGCGTCTCTGCCGCTCGGCATTCTCTTCGCGTTCGGCCGCTCTAGCAGAAATCCCAGTCTGCGGGCCTGCTGTACCGGCTATATTGAGGTGATGCGGTCGGTACCACTCATTCTCGTTGTCTACTGGATTTGGATCACCGTGCCGCTCTTCATGCCGGAAGTTTCAATATCCTCACTCGCGCGCGGCATGATCGGGTACACTGTCTTCAATGCCGCCTATGTGGCCGAATATGTTCGCAGTGGCTTACAAGCTGTGCCGCGCGGTCAGCGGGAAGCGGCGCGCTCGCTCGGTATGTCGAATTGGACGATTTCGACTGAGATAGTCTTGCCGCAGGCGCTCCGGGTGGTCCAGCCGGCGTTAGTTGGTAACGTCCTCGACGTTTTCAACGGGGCGACGCTCGTGTTCATCATCGGACTGATGGACTTCTTGCGTGCAGGACAATTGATATTGGTAGACCCAGCAGCAAGCGGTCAAACAAATGAAGTCTACTTGTTCATGTTCGCGGTATATTTCGTGATCGGCTCGGCGATTACCTTTGGATCGCGCCGAATGGAGGCCCATATGCATAGGAGTACGCGTTGATGATGGTAGCATCCAACGATTTCGGGACGACAAAAGTGGCCTTTGACAAGGTCAATAAGTTTTATGGACCGTTCCAGGCATTGCGTGATGTGACTTTGTCGGTGACGACTGGTGAGGTGGTGGTGCTTATCGGCGCCAGCGGCTCGGGCAAGTCCACGCTGATCCGCTGCGTCAATGGACTGGAAACCTTTCACAGCGGCTCGTTGGTGGTTGAGGGATTTTCAATGCCAACGATCAAGGACCTTGAATTCGGCGGCGGCGAGAAGGCGCTCCGTCAAATCAGACGCGGCGTAGGAATGGTCTTCCAGCAGTTCAACCTATTTCCGCACAAGACGGTGATGGAGAACATCGCTCTTGCTCCTATGCGGGTCCGCGGCAAGTCGCGCGAGGAGGCGCAGGCTACCGCAATGCGTCTGCTCGAGCGGGTCGGGCTGCGAGACCACGCGCAAAAATATCCCGGTATGTTGTCAGGCGGCCAGCAGCAGCGCGTGGCCATTGCCCGTTCGCTGGCAATGGAGCCGCACGTCATGTTGTTCGATGAACCCACATCGGCGCTCGATCCGGAATTGGTCGGCGAGGTGCTGGACGTCATGCGCGAACTCCGTACCGAGGGCATGACAATGATGATTGTCACGCATGAGATGGCTTTCGCCCGCGAAGTGGCAGACCGCGTCATCTATATGGATAAGGGTGCCATTGTGGAGGAGGGGCCGCCGGCGCAGATCTTCGACAAACCGATTAGTGACCGCACCCGGACATTCCTGTCGCGTGTCCTCAAGCACTGACATCAAGCAAATTCCACAAATGCGCGGCGCCACGGGAGGCTGATGGTCTGCGCCCGGGGCACGCTGCAATAGGCCGATGAAGCTTTGGTCCATGACATTGGAAGATGCGAAGATGCAGGGGTGATCGCCGAACGGCGGCGCGGCGTCGGACATCTTGCAACGATGCCTGGCGTGCGCGTGTGGCAACGGAGGCAGATAGACAGTGCTAATTAGCAATTCATTGGAAGGAGACAAAGATGGATTTTGTCGAGCAGATTTTCGGCGTGGCGCCGGATGGGGGCGATGGCACGACCGAGATGCTCTACATCGCGGTGGCGCTGGCCGTTGGAGTGATGACAATTGCTCGCCGGTGGCTCTTTCGACGCGCAGCGCCGCTAGATCAAGAGTCCTCCTCTATGAGCCGCTGAGGTCTGGCTCTCGCCCCGGCGCCGGCCTGGGGACACCCGGCCGGACCATGAAGGCGGGCCGATTATTCATTGATAACAAAAAAGGAGCACGAATATGTTTTCATTGACCCAAGCGATCGGAGTAAACGGCATGGCGAGGCGCGAGTTGGTGCCCCGCAAATGTCAATGCGATTCTAATTTGAGCGATCTAATCATCACCCGGTTATCTCGCGTGAATCGGCGTCGCGAGCGCCGCCATTTGGCGACCGCGAGCGGTTAGTCGAGTTCAAGAAAACATGGTTCGGTGCTGTGGGAACTTATCCCTCTACTGGCATTTCCAATGGCGGCATGCGATTTGCAAGCGCAACGAGTGAGGCAATGCAATAAATCCCGGAAAAGAGTTCGAGCATCCGCCGTGCCCGAACTGATGCAGCCTGATCTGAACGACCTTGGATCGGGGCGCGCGGGCTTTGGGTCAAAGGGGGGCTGTTTTGGAGGTATCCCGCCTTCAGATTGTTTTCCGCTTTAGCGCAACCGGAATGCACGCAGCTAAATGTCTCAATGATGCCTCCCTGCCTGCGACCTCCAACCGTCGACAAGCATCACGTTGATCAACTGCGCTAGCTGCAAAAGGTCTAAATGGATGACAATACCTGCCAATGCCCGAGGCTACTTTGAGCTACTTTCTGGTCTCGCCATCGGGAGAAACGGCGCCGCAACTATGACCACTTCACATGAGGGGCGTCGAGGCCGGAGAGGGTCGCGGCGACAACCGTTGTGGCCGCTCTACCTTATTCTTTTCATGCTGCTGCTCTCGGCGGTGGTTCTGGCCTTCGCCACCGGGCGTTATTCCGTGTCGCCGTTGATGACGTTGCGGATCTTACTGCACCCCATCATCGGCGGCGAGGCCGATTGGACCGCGACAGTGGAGACAGTCGTTTGGGAAATCAGGCTACCGCGCATTGCCGGCGCGCTGCTGGTCGGCGCCAGCCTAGCCGCGGCCGGGGCGACTTATCAGTGCATCTTTCGCAATCCTCTGGTTTCGCCTGCGATCCTCGGCGCTTCCCAGGGCGCAGCCTTCGGCGCCTCGCTGGCCCTGCTGTTGCGACTGTCTTGGTCGGGCGTCATGGGCATGGCTATGGCATCCGGTATCCTCGCCACGTCGGCCACCGCGCTGATCGGCCGTCATCTCGGCAGTGGCTCGATGATCACCTTGGTGCTGGCGGGCCTGGTGGTGGCCGCGGTTTTCAACGCGCTGGTTGCGGTGGTGCAATACATAGCCGACCCGCTCGACGTGCTGCCGTCGATCACCTTCTGGCTGATGGGCAGTCTAAACCGCATCGGTAATGATGATCTCGGCATCATCGGCGTTCCTATGGCGCTTATGTTCGCCCAGCTTTACGCCTTCCGCTGGCACATAAACGTACTCGGTGCCGACAACGACGCGGCACGGGCGCTCGGTGTCAACGCGCCGCTGGTGAGCGGCGTTGCCATCGCCGGAGCCACCGTACTAACCGCGCTCGCTGTCAGCGTAAGCGGCATCGTTGGCTGGGTCGGGTTAATAGTCCCCCACATCGCCCGCTTTCTGGTCGGTCCCAATTTCAACCGCCTCTTGCCGATCAGCGCCCTGACGGGGGCCTTGTTCCTGCTTGCCATGGACACACTGGCGCGCAGCATGGCGACGCAGGAACTGCCGCTCGGCGTCGTAACCTCGCTTGTCGGTGCGCCATTCTTCGCCATCGTGCTCGGCCGTGCCCGGAGGCAATGGTTCTGATGGCCGCGTTAGTCGCCGGCGATGTCTCCTTCACTCACGCCGGCAACGTCGCACCGACCCTGCGCGGGATTTCGATCCGGGCCGAAGCGGGCGGGGTGCTGTACCTCCTCGGACCAAACGGGTCGGGTAAGACGACGCTCTTGCGTTGTCTCGTCGGGCTCCAGGGCGGCGGCCCCGGCATCGAGATAGACGGCCGGCCGCTGCCCAGCTTCGGTGACGGCGAGCGGGCGCGCCGCATCGCTTACGTGCCGCAGCACGGCGCGGCCGTCTTTCCCTACACGCTGGCAGACATCGCAGTGCTCGGCCGCACGGTACGCATACGACGAAGGCCGCCTACTGACGCGTACCTTGAGGCGTTAGTGTCCGCTTAGATTAAGTGGACACTTAGCGAATGA
>SAQL01000054.1 GCA_004020645.1 Mesorhizobium sp.
AGCGTCGTCGGTTCGGCTACCGGCGTCTTCTCGTGATGCTGAGGCGGGAGGGCCTGGTCGTGAACCACAAGAAGCTGTTCCGGCTTTATCGGGAGGAGAAGCTCGCCGTTCGCCGCCGTGGCGGCCGCAAACGGGCGATCGGGACCAGGGCGCCGATGCTGGTGCCGCTGAGGCCCGACGAGCGCTGGTCGCTTGACTTCGTATCGGACCAGCTCACCGACGGGCGCCGCTTCCGCATCATGGCCGTCGTCGACGACTGTACGAGAGAGTGCCTGGCACTCATCGTTGATACATCTCTCTCGGGCATGCGGGTTGCCCGCGAATTGGACCGGCTCATCACCGAGCGGGGCCGGCCGAGGATGATCGTCAGCGACAATGGCAGCGAGTTCACCTCGAACGCCATCCTCGCCTGGGCGGATCAGAGCCGCGTCGAATGGCATTACATTGCGCCCGGCAAGCCGATGCAGAATGGCTTCATCGAGAGCTTCAACGGCCGACTGCGCGATGAACTGCTCAACGAGACGCTGTTTACCTCGCTGGCTCAGGCACGCGTAGCCATCGCCCTGTGGCACGCCGACTACAACACCGCGCGGCCGCACTCCCAAATCGCCTGGCAGACACCGGCCGAGTTCGCCAGCACCTTCAACCCGCGACGGTCGCTCGCGCTGCGCTATGCCAAAGGCTCCGCGCCAGCGCCCGTCGCTTCACCCGCCCAGCAGGGCACAACCCACGCCGGAAACGAACTCAAAACTGGATAGAAACTGGGGCAACGTCAGTCGCGCTTCGTCCGGAGCTCGTCGACGGGCACGGCCTTGTTCAATGCTTCGGCGGTCAGACTAAGGTAGAGCCCTGGTTGGGCTTGCCTGCGCTGGGGAGATGTCGAAATTTATTGGCAAGATCGCGGATCTCATTGTCCTGGTTAGCGGCCACCCGGGCCCGGTCCTGTCCCCCAATCTTCGTCCGTCTGCCATCGAGCTCTCCTGCCGTTTTCATCTTAACCGGCCGGTGGCTGTGTTGGCTCGGGCAGTGTTTCCGTTGCAATTTCGGCTGTGGGCTCAAACGAGCCGTTCACAGCGTCGGTGGCGCTGTAGTGGCAGTGATCTGGCTGCCAAATTTCATTCGATGGATGAGACCGATCCGCCAAATCGACATCCAATTATTCAATTGCCAGGATCGCCAGGTCGGCAAGAAATTTCCCTGTTTTTCTTGGTTCGTTAGCTCGCTTCTGCGAGTTTCTCCACTTGGGCAGCACGCGATCCGAGCTGACGAATTAAGCAGCTCTTGGTGGGTAAAATGGATCTCCACCTCCGCCATTGACGTTCTTCTGTTGTAGATAGATCCGGTCCTTGGTATTGTCACACGTGCGTCCCCTCTAATGGTAATACCAGTTGTGGTTCCAATGAATAGGCGCGATCTCCTTCTGTCCGCACCTGCCTTTGTGGCGGCGTTACTCCCAGCGCTTGCCTCTTCGAAAGAAATTCGTCCTTATCCGCTGCAACACAAAAGGAGTGAGGACGCTAAAGGGCGCTATATGAGCCAACTCAACAAAAGCAAGACGCTCGACCAACGCATTGTGCAAATGTTCGCTCGGATCGATAGCACGAGAATGATGGGCAACATCCAGACACTGCAGAATTTTGGTACGCGACATTCCCTCGCCCCCTCGATCGGCCAGGCTTCTGCATGGTTGGCCCGAAAATTTGGAGAATACGCTGATTCCCAAGACGCCGTTAAAATGCAGCCGTTTCAGATGCCGCAGGGACCGGTTCTTAACAACGTATTGTTCAATTCCGACACCGCAAAACCGAGCTTTATATTGGTGTGCGCGCACTATGATAGTAGGGCTCATTTGCCGGAACGATTTGACCAACCGGCACCCGGCGCGGACGACAACGGGTCAGGCGTCGCGATGCTTCTCGAATTGGCATCGATCCTGCGTGGTGTTTCTTTAAAGCGCGGGGTTTTGCTTGCTGCGTTCTGCGGTGAGGAGCAAGGGCTAATTGGTTCTCAAGCATGCGCCGAAGTGGCTGCTAAGGAGAATTGGCCAATCGATTTGGTGATAAACTTAGATATGATAGGATTTGCCTCGCCGTCTAATCCTCTCAGTATCGTCGTTGAATTTGACCAAGGCAATGCTCATCCGCGCAACGACGCTTCAGCCAAAAGCTTTGCACTGCGCGTAGCACAGATGGCTGCTGATTATACGGAACTTACTGTTGAGCACACAAATATCTGGAGTAGCGACTATATGCCATTTGAGGCTGTGGGCTTTCCATGCGTTGGGCTCTACGACAAGGGTGGAGACGAAGCGTTCTATCACACAAGCAAAGACACCATAGAGAACGTCAATAAGGGTCGGATGGTTGCGGTGGCAAAGTTGCTGACGGCCTCCGTCATCTCAATTTGTGAACTCACCGAGGCTTGAGACTATCTGCCTTGAAGAAATTATGGAGTGCGACATGCCTAATCGAATTTGCTTGGCGGCTTTCGTTGCCGCTATGTTTGGACCAACATTAACAGCATCATCCCAGACGACGGACACACCGATCACCAAGCTTCCCACCGAGCTGTACTTGCGTAATGCGCAACAGCCGCTATCGGACAGTTCTGTAATAATTCGGTCGCTTCAAGATCTTGTGATGCCACATGACTCTCCGGGGGGCGTCCCGAAGAATGACGATCAATTCAAGACCCTCGCTCGTGATTTCATTAGTCAGAATTCAACGGCTTTTGGTTTGGACGGCAATGCTGCGAACTTGGTTCTGAAGCGTGTTCGAACTGGCCTAAGCGGCACCGTTGTCGAATACGAACAGCGGCTCAATGGTCTCCCCATCATTGACAGCCAAATCGGCGTTTCGATCGATCGGGTCGGCGATGTTACGTCGGTAACAAAGAATCTTATTGAAGTGCCCAGCAGCAAGACGGGATCGGTACCGACCACAGCCAAACTAGCGGAGGCCGACGTCTTGGACATCGTTAGCGCCGACTTGAAGCCCGCTGGCCGGATTATCGAGGCTCCAACTGTATCTAAAGCCTACCTCAACGAAGACAACGTTCTGACATTGACGTATATAGTCCGGGTAGCTGTTCAGGAGCCGTTTGGGTATTGGGAATACCATATTGATGCCGAAACGGGCCGGATTGCCGAAAAATTTGACCGTCGCGCACAAGAGAACAAGCGCGCGTTTCCGATAGACGGCGGCGAAACTACGTTGCCAGCAGTCGATTTAAGGGGGGCCCTGAAGGGGTCCGGTTCTCCTAAAAGCTTGTCAAAAACGATAAGCGGCAAGGTTGTCTCTGGCAAAGCTTGGGTGTTCGACCCAAACCCGGTCACAACTTTAAACAACAGCACGCTGTCAGATACTGCTGATGGAGCAATATTCGAGGGCGCATATGTGCAGGTCAATCTGGCTGGCGTCAGCCAGGTCGGCAACGTTCTGAGCTTGAACGGCTCAACTGTTCGTATCGAAGATTTTGAGCCTGGTGAAGGCGGGCGATCGATGCCTCCGTCGACGGCCACGTCGGAATGGACTGCACGCCGCGGTGACAATGCATTCAACGACGTGATGTCCTACTATTTCATTTCCTCCTCCATCGAGTATCTAAGAAAGCTGGGGTATCAAGGAGACCTCGAGCTTTTCCCGAGCGGTATCGCGATCGATTCGGATGGGGCCAACGGAGCTGATAACTCTCACTACGTGCCCGGCTCTGATGTGTTGGCCTTCGGACATGGTTGCGTCGATGACAACGAGGATACTGACGTCATTCTCCATGAGCTCGGCCACGCGATTCATCACCACATTAATCCCGAATGGTTCGGTGGGGATTCAGGTGCCATCGGAGAAGGATTTGGCGATTATTGGGCAGTAAGTTATCGTGCTAAACTTCCCAATGGTGCTGATCCCGATCCCGGCAAGGTGTTTCCGTGGGACGGCATTGCCGAGTGTTGGGGCGGTCGCCGGGCTGACGTTGCGCACGCAATGTATGACCCGCTGGAAACCTATGATGACCACGAGAGTTTTGGCAGTTTTGTATCAGACGAGCTGTGGTCAACGCCGCTCGTTCAAGCGCTCCAAGACCTAAAAGCCCAGGGTGTAGAGGTTGAAACGGTGGACAAAATAGTCCTGGAAGGGATGTTTGACATCGGACGAAATTTTACCATGCGAAGCCTTGCTGCCAACACTGTCAAAAAGGCTGAATTACTCTTTCCAGGTAAGGGTTATGGGACGACTTTCGAGCAGAGATTCAAGGAACACCGAATACTACCTTGATCTGCGATAGCAATAGCCAGCTGGACACCTCGAAAAACCTCGCAATCGGGAACGCATTTTGATTCACTTCGCCTGGTGATTTGCTCGGAGGCGTTGGAGGGGACAGGCGGGGTTCTGGGACATTGATGAGCGATTTGTGCGGCTGAGCGAGGCCGGCGATCCACTGGAGAAGCTGAACGCGGTGGTGCCTTGGGAGGTGTTTTGCAAGCCGCTGGCCAAGGCGCTGAAGCGTTCCGATGGCGCCAAAGCGGCCGGCCGCCCTTTGATGCGGTGATGATGTTCAAGATAATGGTGCTGCAGGCGCTCTACAGTCTCTCGGACGATCAGGCCGAGTTTCAGATCCAGGACCGGCTTTCCTTCATGCGCTTCCTCAGGCTGGGGCTCGGCGACAGGGTTCCCGACGCCAAAACGATCTGGTTGTTTCGGGAGCACCTCACGCAGGCCCGGGCAGTGGAGAACCTGTTTGCCCGGTTTGACAAGCACCTCAGCAAGGCCGGCTATCTGGCGATGGGCGGGCAGATCGTCGACGCCACGATTGTGGCGGCGCCCAAGCAGCGCAACACGGACGCCGAGAAGGCCGACATCAAGGCTGGCAAGGTGCCGGACGAATGGAAGAACAGACCAGGCAAATTGCGTCAGAAGGACCGGGATGCGCGCTGGACGGTGAAGTTCTCAAAGGCCAAGGCCGACGAGGAGGGAAAGACGAAGCAGCGCGATATCGCCGTTCCCGCCTTCGGCTACAAGAACCATGCCTCGATTGATCGCCGGCACGGCTTCATTCGCGGCTGGAACGTCACCAACGCTTCGGCCTATGACGGGGCGCAGCTTCGAAACGTGCTGGACAAGAACAACACCGGCTCGACGGTGTGGGCTGACACGGCCTATCGCTCGAAGAAGAATGAGGCGTGGCTGGAGAAGCACGGCTACTTCTCCGACATTCATCACAAGAAGCCGAAAGGCCGGCCGATGAGCGAGGCGATGGCACGAGCCAATGGCCGGCGCTCAAAAATCCGCGCCTTCGTCGAGCACGTCTTCGCACAGCAGAAAGCCCGCATGGGCCTGTTCGTGCGGACCATCGGTATCGCGCGGGCCAGGACGAAGATCGGCATAGCCAATCTGGCCTACAAGCTCACGCGCTATGTCTGGCACCAGGGCCGAAGTGTGCCTGCGTGAAGGCGAAAGCGGTGAAATCGGCAGCCACCGGCCGAATTGATCGGCCCCACAGCGGTAAATTGCCCCTCGAACGCAGCACTCATAAAGCCGCTCCGGTCATCGCCTACTCGTTCAGGCCGAAAGGGCGGTAAATCGAGGTGTCCAGCTGGCTTTTCAAGCATCGGGGCTCGAATGTGCGCGGCTGCGCTTAGGAGGCCACCTATGCTGGAAAAGCGTCGTGGCTACTTGTCGCTTTTGGATACGACAGTTCCCTTCATTTGGGGATGAGGTTCACAAAAATATTCAAACCCCTCATTATCGCTTTCCGCGTCGAAAGTTATTGGCAGAGAGGATTCCCCACTTAAAAGCACTCCGGTGTCGAAGAGTGGCTCCCTCTGGCGTAGCGCCGAATGTCCCATATGGTCGTGATTTCGCCAGATGACTTTATCTCCCGGATTGATCTCTACTCTTGCCGGGTGGAATGCAAAATTTCGGATCTCTACAGTGACGGTATTCGACATAACGACTCCGCATCATGGAGACTTCCTGTTCGCCCGAAATGCGGGGGAGAACAAGAAGTCAAGTTGTATGTAATCCTGGTCCTGTACATCTTGCCCGAAGCGCACCGGTTCGAAGAACCAACCTGGGTTGGGAACGCCCACGGGTGCTCCCGTTGGACTACCCATCACATTAAAAAACGCTATGCGGTTGGCTTCGGGCTCTGAGGATCCATCGGCACCTTTCGGGCCTTTTCTCCCGATCGTGGAGAGCGCGTGGCACGAAATGCAAGAGGAGTTCTGGAAGCCCTCTTCGACGTGCGGATCTGAGAGATACGTGGGCCTTCCCATACCGTCCGTAAAATCCGTCTGTGTTCCGCTGAGTTCATAGAACTGCCACTTCGTACCCTGCAGTAATCCCGGCTGTCCGTAGGTATCAACGCTCGGTATCTCTGGCTCAGGCCCGTCAGTCTGTCGAAACGAGGTCCAGAACCAGTTCGGAACATCCTTCGTAATAATGTGAAGAGCGACGAGTTTGTAGCTTTTCGCATCTGCACCGACTGACAAATGGAAGTGCGACCGGTCGTCGGAAGGTTCGAGAGGCGTCCACATTGCCTTAACTTCAATTGAATCGACCGGAAAAGAGACCGCTTGCTCGGTGCGCGAGACAATTTTCGCATAAAGCGCTTCCTGTCCTTCGATGTTGTAAAGTTCCTTTTCTACAATGAAATCAAAGGTGGACCTATTCATCCGCGTTTCGCCGCCGCCGCGGCGGAAAATACCATCGGGCGCGACCTTTAGAACCTTGGACACTTGATCGGCGCGAACTGCTTGGTCTGGAGACATGCCACTACGCACCCCCTCCAGCACTAGAGTCTTCGGAATTTCAAAAAGCTTCTTCCCATTGGGAACCAAGCTTGGGTCGAGGCTCATATCCTCCCACTTCGGTGGCGGCGCTCCGTTCGCAAGGAACACCTCCTCTCCATGCTTCCATGTCTCCCACACCGTTAGCCCATCGTCGCCCAAAGCTTTCTGCGGATCGGGCACGCCTCGTTCGACCGCTGGATTTTTTGCGGGGTAGTTGAGCGCTAGAAACAAGTCCCAAGCATGCTTACTTGGGTTGGTCATGGCTTCAATCGGAACTGGTTCTGCCAGTGCCGACGTGCATATCGGCAAAAGAACTACTAAAACCGCGAAGTGCTTTACGACTGCCATGACCCCCTCCGTATGGGAAACGAACCCGTATATTATTAAAAGCACAGCTAATTGTAGTCGTAAAGATACTAAATCGTGCAGATGCAGAACCTCGTATCATCCGTATTGATATTTTGTGGCGTCCGCTACCTCGCTTCGGTTGTTCAGGTTTTTTTTTCGTTTCAATCTTCGCAATCCGCCCAGCAAACATCACTGGTTCTTTCCTTCAGCTACACGTTACCTGTATCATCGCGTACCCACACCGATTGCCCCCTTTGGTGTGTGTGCGTAGTGCGCTTGCGTTCACCTTGCCGAGTGCGCGACAGACTTCTCCCGCTATTTCTTTGTCGGATTGTGAACCACATGCTACAAATAAGTCGTGAGGCCCGGCGCAATTTGGCTCGTGTTCACCGGTACAAACGACCTTGCTCAGGTCCTGCTCCCTCTCTGAGGGCGACACCGGGTCGGCTTTTGAAAATGGCTGGACTTTGAGAGGTGGGGCGATAAAGGAAAGCATGTCCACCTTACTGTCAATTACGGTAAGCTTCGCCTCAATTGGCGCGTCGGTTGACGAGATGTCTGTTGGCGCACAGATCAAGCCTGTTTGATAGAACCCTTTTCCTACATGACGCTCGTGTATCCACTTCTTGTCGACATTCACCGCGATGATACCGGGCGGCCTTGTCACAACGAAATAGAACCTACATTCCCCCGGTGGCAGGGTTATATGTTGGACAACACTCTCATCCTTTCGCATGGGGAAGGTGTCGTCATGCCTTGTTTGCGGAGCGTCGCGGAATAGTTCTCTTTTTGTCGCATCCAAAAAACTTTTCATAAATTCATCCGGCAGTATGCGAAGCGCCACTTCCTTTCTTTCTGCCTCCGCATTTGCAGCCAGAACCTTCACTACTTCTATGCAAACTCCTGCAAATACTAAAGTCAACGCAAACAGCATAAAACGTGTTCCGGCTGTTAGTGCGCTTTCCGCGCCAGATATTAACACCACTACTGCCAGGACCGCGACCGCTAAACCCAGCCCTATGACCCCGTAACCCAGGTAGGCTCCGAGCGACGATATAAAGTCGCTATTTGTCAGCTGTGCCGGTGCCAAAGGGGCTTGGGCGAAAGCGTGGGTGACTGCAGGTATCCAGCACGGCGATCCAATAACCCAAGCTCTTTTCATTTTTCATTCCTCTTTAGATTTCCTTGATTTTGTATGTGAACTATCAGCAAACCTCAATACGGAGGAACAGCGATTGAGCCCGGATAGTCGTTTAGAAAGGCTACTGCAAGGGTAGACTTTGATGGCAATTATCCCGAGGCCTTCGTCTTGATTGGGCAGGGTCAATTGGGCCAAATCGCGGTGACCAACTCACGAGTCAGGCTTGGAAATGACGTCGTGACGGTCTGCGGATGGAACGCGCCGCCGTTGTAGGCTCGACGCGTTGCCATAAACATCTCTGGCTATTTTCGAACGACATAAGGTGCCATCATGGATGGCGGGGGTTGTTTTGATCTGTTCGGGCGAGCGGTCACTCGCTGGCTCGATTTTTGGCGGCCAAGACCTTCCCATTGCGCTCTGGTACTCTTTCCTCGGCGTTTTGCCTGAGCAATGCTGCCTTCGTTCCCTCGGAGATCACCGACTCTTCCTGGGCCGGAGGAGTCAGGGAACGCCTGATAATCTTCGCCCAACGCGTTGACACCTAGTGGTTCGACTTTGCCGATTGCGTGCCGGAAAGGAGACGACCGGCGCGCTTTAGGAGCGACCAGCGAAAGCCCGCTTCACCTGACCGTCGGGAATGACTGGAAATGGGCGCGACCGCGACCTTCAGCATGGCCACCCGCGACGTCTGCTTCCGGGCGAGGCAAAGTTTGTCTCTATGGCCGATATGCTGAAGGGTTTCGGGTGCCGTCAGGCGTACGAAAGTCTCTCATGCAGGAACCCGCGGGCCGCAGACGATTGCCTATGGGGATTTGTGCCTCGGGATGTGCCAGCGCCTGTCGCGGACTTCCGCATATGACGTGCCTGGGAGGTCGTGGAAGAAGCTTCCGGGCCAGGTCGCAGAACCTGGAGCGTTGATTCCGGCGGGATTGATGCGCGTGATGACCGGCTTCACGGCAACGTGCACATAGCGTCCCGTTGACCGGCGCCGGCGTGGCGCGGTCGTACGAGCAACTTGGTCATGCCGGGTCATGGCGCGTTCTCCCGGTTCGGCGCTCGTGAGGCAGGCGGCGCACGAGGCTGGCACCACCGTTCGAACCTCTCGATGACGACCATGCGTCCACCGCAGCAAGGGCAAGGCGGGCGGACGTCAGCCGGTCCTTCCGGAGCATCGTCTTCGGGCGGCGGAGCGACGTTCAGCAGTTCGCGCGCGAGTGCGAGGCTGGCCTTGCGGGCGGTGCCGGCAAGCAGCCCATAGTGACGGATGCGGTGGAACCCACGCGGCAGGACATGGAGCAGGAAGCGGCGGATGAACTCGTCGGCGGTAAGCGTCATGGCGCGCTGGCGCTCGACACCATCGCGGCGGTAGTCCTTGTATCGGAAGGTGACTCCCTTCTCGTCGAAGGCGATCAGGCGGCGGTTCGAGATGGCGACCCGGTGAGTGTAGCGCGATAGGTAGGCAAGCACCGCTTGGGGTCCGGCGAAGGGCGGCTTGGCATAGACCGCCCAGCGTTTGCTGCGAACAGGCTTCAGATGACGCAGGAAGGCCCGATGGTCGGCCAGGTGCGCCGCCGATCCGAAGAAGGCGAGCCGACCGGCGTCGTGGAGCGCGACCAGCCGGGTCAGGAACAGGCGGCGGAACAGCTTGCCCAGTACTCTGACTGGGAGAAGGAAGGCCGGCCGCGACGATACCCAGCGTGACCCGTCCGGCGCGATGCCGCCGCCCGGCACGATCATGTGGACATGGGGATGGTGGGTCATTGCCGAGCCCCACGTGTGGAGCACGGCGGTGATGCCTATGCGCGCGCCGAGGTGCTTGGGATCCGCCGCGATCGTCAGCATCGTCTCCGATGCCGCCTTGAATAGCAGGTCATAGACCAGCGCCTTGTTGTGGAAGGCGATGACGGCGACCTCGGCCGGCAGCGTGAACACGACGTGGAAGTATCCCACCGGCAGCAGGTCGGCTTCACGCTCGGCGAGCCATGTACGCGCGGCCGCGCCCTGGCACCTGGGACAGTGCCGGTTTGCGGCAGCTGTTATAGGCGATCCGCCATTGGCCGCAGTCCTCACAGGCTTCGACATGGCCACCCAATGCAGCGGTGCGGCAGTGTTCGATCGCCGACATGACTTTGAGCTGCTGCAGGCTCAAATGCCGGGCGTAGGCGACCCGGTATCCGGGGCCGGCAGCACGGAAGATATTGGCGACCTCCAGGTCAGCGCGCACCCGTTCAGCCGGGAGGCGGCTTGCCTTCCATCAGCGCCATCAGCCGGTCGAGCGGCCCTGCGACCGCGTGGATCGTCCGGGTCGAAACCTTGGTGTAGAGCGCGGTGGTCTCAAGCTTGCTGTGCCCGAGCAGCACCTGGATGACGCGGATGTCGACATCCTGCTCAAGTAGGTGGGTGGCGAAGCTGTGACGCAGCGTGTGCGGGCTGACGCGCTTGCGGATGCCGGCGACTTCGGCTGCTTCCTGGACCGCGCGATGCAGTTGCCGCGACGAGATCGGCGCGATGCAACTACGCCCCGGGAACAGCCACCCATGTGGAAGCATCACCCCGCGCCGCTTGCCTTCGCGCCACCACAGCCGCGGCAGTTCCAAGAGTTGCGGCGAGAGCATTGCGTTGCGGTCCCTGCGTCCCTTGCCCTGCTCGACGCGGATCAGCATGCGTGTCGAGTCGATGTCGTAGACCTTGAGGTGCGCGACCTCGGACACGCGCAGGCCCGCGCCATAGGCGACACCGAGCGCGGCCTTGTACTTGATGCCTGGCGCCGCCTCGAGCAGCCGCGCCGCTTCCTCGACGCTCAGCACATCGGGCAGCTTGCGCGGATATCGCGTGACCACCAGCGCGCGTGCCAGATCGCGCCGCTTCAGCGTCACCGTGAACAGGAACCGCAGCGCCGAAACCGCGCCGTTGATCGTCGCAGGGCCCACGCCGTTCGCGTGCTGATACAGCTGGAAGCGCCGGATGTCCTCGGGCGCCGCGGTGTCGGGCGCGCGGCCAAGGAACGCGGCGAAGCGCCGGACATGACGAACGTAGTCCTGCTGCGTATGCGGTCCCAGGCCCCGCATCAGCATGTCCTGCTGCATGCGCTGGCGAAGCGGGGTGATCGGAGCATCGGTCGACAAGGTAGCCATGGCAAGTTCCTCTCGTTGAAGGGAACTCCATGGTCGGATCGTGGTCTCTACTCGCTCAAGGCCTATGAATACCGCGCCATCTCAGAATCAGGCGCCCCTCCCGCGAAGCGGGTTCGTGCATGCGGCGCAAAGCGGCCATCCACCCGCTTCCCTCCGCCCTTTTTCGGGCGTCAAAAACGGAGCTTATGTTGCTGTGTAACAAACTGAGTAACAGGGAACGAAAAAACACAAATATTTTCGATGCGATGGCTCGGGAGTCGAAAGACGCTCTCTAGGTCGAACACTCCAGCATTTGCCGGAGGAGCACGAGACTCAAATGTCTGCGTGCCGACGGACCCTACCCACTGACCGGAAATTTCCGACGTTCCCAAAATCAGATGCTTGAGAACCAGGCCGAGGTTCCGCTAGGGAATGCTCCCCTTTAATGAGGTCCGCCTGCTGGTCAAAGACGACGATGTGGTCGTAATTGAGAGCTATATCGGAATTGGGGCAGACACGCGATCATTCGCTCCCAAGGAGTCTTCCCGGTCATACACATGGTCAAATGGCAGAAGCCTATTCAACCCGAAAGCTGCCAAAGCATACCAGAAGACCGGTCCCTCCCCATTTTGCCGCACATTCAGGCGCGACAAGTCGTGCGAACTGTCCGCCGGTCACAATTGCGAGAAATCGTCCCCTTATCGGACACGACCATTTATGAGATGGAACAGCGTGGCGAGTTCCCACGACGCTTCAATCTGACCCCCCGCTGTGTTGTTTGGGATCTGGCGGAGGTCGAAGCCTGGGTTCAGGCAAGGCGAAACGCATCGTCTGCCGGCGCGATCGAAATTGCCCCAGGTCCAGATGTGCGGTCGCGGAAGACGAGACCTGTCAAATCGGATCGAGGATGATCGCCGCCCCGGCAGCCGGCTGGAGTACGGGCGTGTGCTTCTTGCCCGCCGCCCATGCCTCAACCATGTCCGCCCATTCCTGCAGCATATGACGACGCTGCGGCTCATATTCAGCCTTGTTATAAACACCGCGAGAGGTACGGCTGTCTTCGTGGGCAAGGCATTTTTCGATCCAGTCGCGATTGAATCCGATCTCGTTTAGGAGTGTCGAGCCGGTCCGCCGTAGGTCGTGCACTGTAAAGGGCGCAAGCGGCAATTCTTGTTTTTTTGCGCGTTCGACAATGGCCATGGTGACCCGATTGAAGGTGGCGCGCGACATGGGTTCGTCGGCGTCATAGCGAGATGGCAGCACGTATCGCGAGTTCGCTGCGCAAGTCTTGAGCGCAATCAGGATATCGAGGGATTGGCGGGACAGGTAAACGTTATGCGGCTTTTTCCGTTTCATTCGCTCTTTGGGAATGCTCCAAACAGCATTCTCAAAATCGACCTCGTCCCACGTCGCGTCCAGCAGCTCACCCTTCCGAACCATCGTGAGCAGGATCAGCTTTAGCCCGAGCCGTATCGTCGGCAACGTTGGAACACTTTCCAACTCGTTCAGCATGATTCGGATTTCTGCGGGGGACAATGCTCGGTCTTTTGCCTCGAACGTGGCAATCGAGGCCGGTCCTACCTCGTCCGCTGGATTGGGAATCTTCTCGCCGTGCAGAATGGCATGACCATAGATCTGCTTAACAATATCCCGGACATGAATGGCTGTTGCCGGCGCGCCGCGGTCGCGCACCTTTGCGCAGAGCGCCCGCAAGTCGTCAGCTGTTATTTCTGTGAGGAGCCTTTTGTCCCAAATCGGCAAGATGTCTCGATCGAAGATGGCTTTGCGCATTGAGCGCGTGCTATCCGCCATCTTGGCCTCCTTAAACCACCCCCCGCCGGCATCGCCTAAGGTGGCCATTGCAGACAGGCGCCGCTTTTCACGCTGCTTTTCATGCGCCGGCGATTGTCCGGCTGCCACCATTTTTCGAGCTGCAATGCAGCGGTCGCGCGCCTCTGCTAGCGAGAGGCCACCCTCACCATAGCGGCCTAGCGTGACTGTCTCTCGCCGACCATTCATTCGGTAGTCGTATCGGAACGAGATCTGCCCTGCGGGGGACACCGTGGCGTACATACCGTCACGATCAGCGACCTTGTATATTTTGTCTTTTGGTTTCAGCTTCTTAAGTGCAATGTCAGTGAGCATGGCGAGGACAATCTAAGTGCGTGGCCACATATCCAGCGCCAGATTTTACCGTCATCGAATTTACCGTCAAGGCCCGACCGTATCATCGAAAATTCAACGGCTTACCTAGAGATTAGCTAACGTACTAGGAAGCAAGTTCGTGACGGCACTATCTTCAAGGGGGGATGATGAGGGAAGGGATGCCGTCACGTCTACCGCCAAATGATTCCGCTTGTGGGCGATAGTCAGCGATAGGAAAAGAGAGGAAAACAGTTAAAGTTCAACGAGTTAAATGTATGCCGCCGATAGCCACCAAATGCTGGCGAACGACCGAGCTTTATTCCCACTCGATTGTGCCCGGCGGCTTGCTCGTCACGTCGTAGACGACGCGGTTGATGCCGCGCACCTCGTTGATGATGCGGGTGGCGGCGGCGCCGAGGAACGCCATGTCGTAGTGGTAGAAATCCGCCGTCATGCCGTCGACCGAGGTGACGGCGCGCAGCGCGCAGACGAATTCGTAGGTGCGGCCATCGCCCATCACACCGACGGTCTGCACCGGCAGCAGCACGGCGAATGCCTGCCAGATGGCGTCGTAGAGGCCGGCTTTGCGGATCTCGTCGAGATAGATGGCATCGGCCTCGCGCAGGATCTCCAGCTTTTCGCGGGTGATGCCGCCCGGGCAGCGGATGGCGAGACCGGGGCCGGGAAACGGATGCCGGCCGATGAAGCTGTCAGGCAGGCCGAGCTCCTTGCCGAGGGTCCTGACCTCGTCCTTGAACAGTTCGCGCAGCGGCTCGACCAGTTGCATGTTCATGCGCTCGGGCAGGCCGCCGACATTGTGGTGCGACTTGATGGTCACCGACGGGCCGCCGGTGAAGGAGACGCTTTCGATGACGTCGGGATAGAGCGTGCCCTGCGCCAGGAAGTCGGCGCCGCCGAGTTTCTCGGCCTCTTCCTCGAAGACCTCGATGAACAGCCGGCCGATGGTCTTGCGCTTCTTTTCCGGGTCCGACTCGCCTTCGAGCGCGCCGATAAAACGGTCCGAAGCGTCGACCAGGATGAGCGGCAGATTGTAGTGCTGGCGAAACATCTCCACGACGCCTGATGCCTCGTCCTTGCGCATCAACCCGTGGTCGACAAGGATGCAGGTGAGCTGGTCGCCGACCGCCTCGTGGATCAGCAGTGCGGCGACCGAGGAATCGACACCACCCGAAAGCGCGCAGATGACCTTGCCCTTGCCGACCTGCTTGCGGATCGTCTCGACCGCGTGCTCGCGGTAGGCGCGCATCGTCCAGTCGCCCTCGATACCGGCGATCTTGTGGACGAAGTTTTGCAGCAGCCTGGCGCCGTCCGGCGTGTGCACCACTTCGGGGTGGAACATGATGCCGTACATCTTGCGCTCGACATTGCCGAAGATGGCGAAGGGCGAGCCTTCCGATTTTCCGAACACCTCGAATCCCTTGGGCAGGGAGATGACGCGGTCGCCATGGCTCATCCACACCTGATGGCGCTGGCCGGGCGCCCACAGGCCCTCGAACAGCGGGCTGTCCTTCTGGATCTCGACGAAGGCACGGCCGAATTCGCGATGGTCGGAGCTTTCGGCGACGCCGCCCATCTGCACGCACATGGCCATCTGGCCATAGCAGATGCCGAGCACCGGCACACCGGCGTCGAAGACGATCTGCGGCGCGCGCGGGCTGCCGATGTCGCCGGTCGAGGCCGGGCCGCCGGAGAGGATCACCGCCTTCGGCTTGATGCGCTTGAACGCCGCTTCGGCCGACTGGAACGGCACGATCTCGGAAAACACGCCGGCCTCGCGGATGCGCCTGGCGATGAGCTGCGTGAACTGGCTGCCGAAATCGACAATCAGGACGGTGTCGGGATGGTTGGCTATCTTCATGGCGAGCGTTTAGAGAAAGAAACGAGTCGGCGCAATGGGTTGCGAAGGCGTCTCTCTCACTCCGTTTCCGCGTCATGCGATGGTCCAAACTGCAGCGCACCGGAGCCGATCGCCTGTTCCAGCCGCGTGACCGCATCCGCCAGCTTCTCGTCGATGACATGGAGATACTCCTTCCAGTCGCCGACATGCCTGAGATCGGCAGCCCCGTCGGAAATGCCGCGCAGGCCGACGAGCGGCACGCCGAACAGTTGGCAGGCTCGCAGGCAGGCGAAGGTCTCCATATCGACCATGTCCTCGGTAATCGCATCATAGGCGCTGCCGGAAATGATCGCCGCGCCGGTCGACAGCGTCGCCTCGCTTATGCCTGGAATCCTGAACGGCAGCGGCACGGTCACCGGCAGGTCGAGAAACGGCGTCGCACCCTTCTCGAAGCCCAATGGCGAGGCGTCGATGTCGCGGTAGGCGACCGAAACGGCCTGGTAGATTTCCGTCTGTTCCAGAGTCCGGCTGCCGGCCGAGCCGAGCGACACGACGAGGTCCGGCAGCGCCTTTTCAGACTTCAGCCATGACAGTTCCGCGCCCAGCCTGACACCCGCCTCGACCGGCCCCACCCCGGTCATGACAGGCGTGAACAGCCGCTGCAGATGCGGGCCGTATTCGGCCTGCGCCGCCATCACGAAGAGGACGTCCCTGCCCGCAATTCTGACCGCCTTGCGCATCGGATCAGCCTTCAATGCCATCGCGACCGACCACCGTCATCATCGTTCCGGTCATGGTGGCGATCAGCTTGGCCTCGCCGTCGATGGCGAAGGCATAGGCCTGGCCGTCGGCGACGATGATGGTGCGGCCGGGCTTGGTCACCGAGCCGCGGAACAGGAAGCGCTCGCCCCGGCCCGGGGCCAGCAGATTGACCTTGAACTCGATGGTTAGCACACTGGAGTTTTCCGGCATCAGCGAGAACGCCGCATATCCGCAGGCCGAGTCCAGCGCCGTCGAAATGACGCCGGCATGAAGAAAGCCATGCTGCTGGGTCAGCGCCGCCGAATAGGGCATCTCGATCTCGATGATGCCGGGCGTCACCAGCGTCAGCTCGGCGCCGATGGTGGTCATGGCGTTCTGGCGCGCGAAGGACGTCCTGACGCGATCCTCATAGTTGGGGGCGGGTACGATCTCTGCTGCCATGGCTTGTCACGCTCCTGTCAGAAAAGCTTATTGCAGAGGCATGAGCGGCAGGCAATCGCTATTGCTGCACTGCAGCAATCATGCCCGCCGGCAACGTTCAGCCGCCCTTGCGCAGTGCGCAGACATAAAACCCATCGGTACCGCTCAGCGCCGGCGACAGCGAAATGCCGCCTGCGGCACCGATACGCGCGGCCATCTCGTGGCCCGGAAAGCGGCTGTCCCAGAGCTGGCGGTGATCGACCGGGACAAAGCCGCCGTTACGATCCAGGAAGGCAGTGACCTGCTCGCCATTCTCCTCATCGAACACCGAACAGGTGACGTAGACCAGCAGGCCGCCCGGTTTGACGAAGGTTTTGGCCGCGTCGAGGATCGCCGATTGCTCGCCCTTGCGTGCATCGAGCTGCTTCTGCGTCAGCCGCCATTTGGCATCGGGCCGGCGCCGCCAGGTGCCGCTGCCGGTGCACGGCGCGTCGGCCAGGACGATATCCATGTGGCCCGAGAGGGGGCTGAGTTCCGCCGGCTTGGTGACGATTTGCACGTTGCGGTTTTCCGAGCGGCGGATGCGGTCGAAGATCGGCGCCAGCCGCGTCTTTTCGGAATCATGGGCAAACACCTGGCCGCGATTGTCCATCGCCGCCGATAGTGCCAGCGTCTTGCCGCCGGCTCCGGCGCAAAAGTCGAGGACCTGCATCCCCGCCTCGGCGCCAGCCAGCATGGCGGCGATCTGCGAACCTTCGTCCTGAACCTCGAACCAGCCTTTCTGGAAGGCCGGTTCCGCCTGCACGTTCGGGTGCCTGCCGTCGCCCGCGATCGGCGGGATGCGGATGCCGTGCGGTGCGATCCGTGCGGCCCTGGCGCCGGCCTCGGCCAGTTCGGCAAGGACCTTGCCGCGATCGGCCTGCAGCGTGTTGACCCTGAGATCGAGCGGCGGCCGGGTCGCCAGCGCAGCACCTTCCTCGACCCAGCTGACGCCGAATGCCTGCTCGAAAAGCGGTTCGCACCAGTCGGGAATGTCGGCGCGCACCGCTGGCGGCGCATCGTGGAGCCGGCGATCGGCAACCGCCTTCAACTCGTCGTCGCTCAGCAGCGGCGGCGCGAACTTGTCGCCGTCGAGCACTTCGTTCAGCGACTGCGCCGTCTGGTTCCATTCGAGCAGCAGCGCGCCGAAAGCGACGGCGCGCGGCGTATCGTCGTCCAGCAAAAAGCCGGCCGAGCGCTTCCGGCGCAGCCCGTCATAGACGATGTTGCCGATTGCGGCGCGATCGCCACCGCCGGCGAAGCGGTGCGACAGGCCCCAATCCTTCAGCGCATCGGCCACCGGCCGGTGCCGCCGGCCGATATCCTCCAGCACTTCGATAGCCGCCGCCAGCCGTCCGCCCAGTCGCATCTTTGTCTTCCGTTACTCAGCAAATTATTTCCGGCCCTGCTCTAAAGCGCTCGACTGGCGCACACAAGCGGGGAGAGTCGGATCGAACGCCTTGTCGGCATCCGAGACTTCAATCGCGCATTGCTTGTACTTTCAAACTTTTCAAGTTGCGGTAGTCTTCCGCTGCGTGATTCGCGAAGAACAGCAAAGCGGATCGGCGGGAAATTACGAGGAGAGGGCAATGAAGACTTATCTGGCGGAAGTTCTAGGCACATTTCTACTGGTGTTCATCGGCACGGCCTCGGTCGTGACGGGCGGCTTCGGCGGCGCGCTACCGCTCGGCCAGGAGGGCATCGGTCTTGCATTCGGCATCGGCCTGATTGCGGCGGCCTATGCGATCGGCCCGATCTCGGGCGCGCATCTCAACCCGGCGGTGACGCTCGGCGTGTTCCTCGCCGGCCGGATGCAGGCCAAAGACGTCATCCCGTACTGGATCGCCCAGGTCATCGGCGCCATCATTGCGTCGCTGGCGCTGTGGATCATTGTCTCCGGACAGGTCGGCGGACACACCGGCGGCTTCGGCGCCAATGGCTGGGATACGACGAAATGGGGCGTCAGCTCGGCGCTCCTGTGGGAGCTGATCGGAACTTTCACCTTTGTCACGGTGATCCTTGGCGTCACCAGCGGCAGCCACGCGACGGCCTTTGCCGGCCTCGTCATCGGCCTGACGCTGGCGGGACTGCATTTCGCCATCATTCCGGTGACCGGCACGTCGCTCAATCCGGCCCGCTCGATCGGCCCGGCGCTGTTTTCGGGCAGTGTCGCGATCGGCCAGCTCTGGCTGTTCATCGTCGCACCGCTGATCGGCGGCGCCATTGCCGGCGTGGTTGCCAAGACCCGCATCTTCGAGAAAGACTGACGGCCGAATGCCTACGGTCGAAACCTAAATAAAAAAAGGCGCGGGGCCAAGCCCGCGCCTTTTGTTGCCAGAGCGCCTTGGCGACAGAGCCCCATCCCGATGGAATCGGGATGGGGCTCTGTCTTTCTATTGAGCATGATCTTTTCCGAAACCGGATTCCACTTTTCGGGATCATGCTCCTGGATCAGGCGAGTTCGAAACGATCGGCGTTCATCACCTTGTTCCACGCCGCCACGAAGTCGTTGGCAAATTTCTCCTTGGCGTCCGCGGTCGCATAAACTTCTGCCAGGGCGCGCAGCTGGGAATGCGAGCCGAAGATCAGGTCGACGCGGGTGCCGCTCCACTTGAGCTCGCCTGTTGCCCGGTCGCGTCCTTCGAACACGTCCTTGGCGTCCGATGTCGACTTCCACACCGTGCCCATGTCGAGCAGGTTGACGAAGAAGTCATTGGTCAGCGTCTCAGGCCGCTTGGTGAAGACGCCGTGGCTGGACTGGTCGGTATTTGCGCCGAGCACACGCAGGCCGCCGACGAGGACCGTCATCTCCGGTGCCGTCAGCGTCAGCAATTGCGCCCGATCCACCAGCGCCTCCTCGGGCGACAAACGCTGCCGGCCGCTGAGATAGTTGCGGAAACCGTCGGCGGTCGGTTCAAGCGGGGCAAAGGAGTCGACGTCGGTCTGCTCCTGCGACGCATCCATGCGCCCCGGCGTGAACGGGACCTTCACGTCGTTGCCGGCGTCCCTCGCGGCCTTTTCGATTGCGGCGCCGCCGCCAATGACGATCAGGTCGGCAAGCGAGACTTTCTTGTCGCCGGACTGCGAAGTATTGAACTCCTTCTGGATTGCTTCGAGCTTCTCCAGCACCTTGGCCAGCTGAGCCGGCTGGTTGACGTCCCAATCCTTCTGCGGCGCCAGGCGAATGCGCGCGCCGTTGGCGCCACCGCGCTTGTCGGATCCACGGAAGGTCGAGGCGGACGCCCAGGCCGTCGACACCAGTTGCGGCACCGAAAGGCCGGAGGCGAGGATCTTCGCCTTCAGGGCGGCCACGTCCAGCTCATCGACCAGAACATGATCGACGGCAGGGATAGGATCCTGCCACGGCAGCTCTTCCTTGGGAACGAGCGGGCCGAGATAGCGCACGATCGGGCCCATGTCGCGGTGGGTCAGTTTGTACCACGCGCGGGCGAAGGCATCGGCGAACTGGTCCGGATTCTGATGGAAGCGCCGCGATATCTTTTCGTAGGCAGGATCGAACCGCAAAGCGAGGTCGGTGGTCAGCATCGATGGTGCGTGACGCTTGGCTGCATCGTGCGCATCCGGCACCGTGCCGGCGCCGGCGCCGCCCTTCGGCGTCCACTGGTGCGCCCCGGCCGGGCTCTTGGTCAGCTCCCATTCGAAGCCGAACAAATTGTCGAAGAAGTTGTTGCCCCACTTCGTCGGCGTCGTCGTCCAGGTCACTTCCAGGCCGCTGCCGATCGCGTCACCGCCTTTGCCGGTGCCGAACGTGCTCGCCCAGCCGAGGCCCTGCTCTTCGATGCCGGCGGCTTCAGGCTCCGGACCCACCAGCGTCGCATCGCCGGCGCCGTGGGTCTTGCCGAAGGTGTGTCCGCCGGCGATGAGTGCGACGGTCTCTTCGTCGTTCATTGCCATACGCGCGAAGGTCTCGCGAATGTCGCGCGCCGCGGCCAACGGATCCGGGTTGCCGTTCGGCCCTTCCGGATTGACGTAGATCAGGCCCATCTGCACGGCGGCGAGAGGGTTCTGGAGATCGCGGTCGCCGCTGTAGCGCTCGTCAGCCAGCCATTTGCCTTCCGGGCCCCAGTAGATGTCCTGTTCGGGCTCCCAGACATCGGCGCGCCCGCCGGCAAAACCGAAGGTCTTGAAGCCCATCGATTCCAGGGCGACGTTGCCGGTGAGAATCATCAGGTCGGCCCAGGAGATCTTGCGGCCGTATTTCTGCTTGATCGGCCACAGCAGCCGGCGGGCCTTGTCGAGGTTGACGTTGTCCGGCCAGCTGTTCAGCGGCGCGAAGCGCTGCTGGCCGGCTCCGGCGCCGCCGCGGCCGTCGCCGATGCGGTACGTGCCGGCGCTGTGCCAGGCCATGCGGATGAACAGCGGCCCGTAATGGCCAAAGTCGGCCGGCCACCACTCCTGCGAGTCCGTCATCAGGGCATGCAGGTCCTTGATCACGGCATTCAGATCGAGACTCTTGAATTCCTTGGCGTAGTCGAACGCCTCGCCCATCGGATCGGACAGTGCGGATTGCTGGTGGAGTACCTGCACATTCAGCTGGTTCGGCCACCAGTCACGGTTGGCCCTGGCGATAGTTGTGTGCACGACCGGGCATTTTCCCGCGCTGGTGTCGTCGGTCTTTGCGTCCATCGTTCTCTCCGATTTGTGGATTTTCCGGGATTTGTCGTTTTCCGGGATCTGTTGATTTTCCGGACGGGCCTTGAGCCACGCCATTCTGGATTGGTTCCAGACTAGGCCGCATTGCCGATAAAAACAAATTGCCTTTCCTGTTTGTTGCGATAGGTTTTCCTTATGATTGGTCTCTCCGTCCGGCAGATGCAATATTTCGAGGCACTGGCGCAGACGCTGCATTTTGGCCGCGCCGCGAAGCTGGCCGGGGTCAGCCAGCCGGCGCTGTCGTCGCAGATCGCCGAGATGGAGCTGCGGCTCAACTGCCGGTTGTTCGAGCGCGGCAGCAAATCGGTGCGGATGACCGACGAGGCACTGGCCATGCTACCGCGCATCGAGCGCATTCTTGCCGACATCCGCGAGATCGAGACCACGGCCCGGCGTGGCCGCCCCGCCATGGAAGGGCGCTTCCGGCTCGGCATCATCCCGACAGTGGCGCCCTATCTCTTGCCGCATGTGCTGCCGGAGCTGAAACGGCATTTTCCGGCCTTGCAGCTCGAATTGCGCGAAGCGGTGACCGCGTCGCTGGTCGAGGACACCGCCCTGGGAAAGCTCGACGCCTTCATCGCGGCCCTTCCCCTCGATCAGCCTGGGCTGATCACCGAGCCGCTTTTCTCCGACCGGTTCTTCCTTGCCGTGCCGGCCGGCGACCCCGCCTTCGCCTCGCCGCCGGTTCCGCCGGAAAGCCCGGCATTGGAAAGGCTGATGCTGCTGGAGGAAGGCCATTGCCTGCGCGAACAGGCGCTTGCCGTCTGCGGCAGCGTGCGGCCGGTGGCAATGGCAAGCTATGGCGCGACCAGCCTGACGACGCTGCTGCAGATGGTGGCGCACGGGCTCGGCGTCACGCTCATCCCGGAAATGGCGGCAGGACCAGCCAGCGCCATGCGCGATTTGAAGATCGTGCCGTTCCAGGAGCCGATGCCGCAGCGCACAATCTGCCTCGCCTGGCGGCGCAACAAGGCCCGGCATGACGAATGCGTCGAACTGGCCAAGATCATCCGCGGCCTGGACGAGGCGGTGCTGGCGGCGTGAGGGTGGGGATGTCGGCCAGAGGGTCCGATTGATTTCAATCTCGTTTCCAAGCCGCGAGCAAGGTGCCTCCATAAACAGGGTCCTTGCGCGGACGGCCAACCTTGGGGATCGTTGCGACCGCCTTGGCATGCCGCGCAGCAGTCCTACATTCGTTATGGAGGCCTGAACAAGGATACGCGCCGACTAAAAAATCGTCGAATGCGGAAACACATTGGCGCTTGTGCCAGACCGAACGCCCAATGCCCGATGTCACCGGCAGCGAAACTGGTTGCGCAAGGGGCGAGTTCGCATATTCTGGTTGCGGCAGAAGCGTTTACAACAATGGGAGGAGTAAATGTCCGACAAGAAAATCTCGCGTCGCGGGTTCCTGGAAAAGTCCACCGCCATCACCGCCGGTGCGGCTGCAGCGACGACGCTCTCGGCCCCGGCCGTACTGGCGCAGGCGCCGGTCACCATCAAGATGCAGACCTCCTGGCCTGCCTCGGACATCTGGATGGATTTCGCGCGGCAATACATAGAGCGTGTCGAAAAGATGTCGGGTGGTCGGCTGAAGTTCGAGCTCCTGCCCGCTGGTGCGGTCGTCGGCGCGTTCCAGGTGCTGGATGGCGTCAATGACGGCGTCATCGACGCCGCGCATACCGTCCCCGTCTACTGGTACGGCAAGCACAAGGCCGCGTCGCTTTTCGGAACCGGCCCCGTGTTTGGCGGCAGCGCAACCACCATGCTCGCCTGGTTCCACCAGGGCGGCGGCAAGGATTTCTATCGCGAGCTGACGCAGGACATTATGGGCCTCAACGTCGTCGGCTTCTACGGCTTCCCGATGCCGGCGCAGCCGTTCGGCTGGTTCAAGAATCCTGTCACGAAACCCGCTGAACTGCAGGGATTCAAGTATCGGACGGTGGGTCTTGCCGCCGATCTCATGCAGAACCTCGGCCTCAGCGTGGCGCAGCTGCCCGGCGGTGAAATCGTGCCGGCCATGGAGCGAGGGGTCATCGACGCTTTCGAATTCAACAATCCGTCATCCGACCTTCGCTTCGGTTCGCAGGACGTCGCCAAGCACTACATCTTGTCGTCCTATCATCAGGCGAGCGAGTCGTTCGAATTCCTGTTCAACAAGGACGTATTCGACGACCTCGACGACGATTTGAAGGCCATTCTCGAATATGGCGTGGAGGCGGCCAGCACCGCGAACACCGCGTTCGCCCTCGACAACTATTCGGCCGACCTGCAGAAGCTGCAGACCGAGCACGGCGTCACCGTGCACCGCACCTCTAAGGAGATCCTCGACGCACAACTCCAGGCTTGGGACAAGATCATCCCGACGCTGGAGGCGGATGAGTTTATGAAACGGGTGCTCGATAGCCAGCGCCAATGGGTCGAACGCGTTGTCTACTACGAGCTTATGAATTCACCCGACCTGACACTGGCATACGAACACTACTTCCCAGGCAAGCTGAAGCTCTAATTCGCGCATCCGCTTCGGCAAATCCGGCGGTCTTGCGGACCGCCGGATTGTATCTGACGGAACCCAGCACATGCTCCGTTACATTGCATTCGCCGACGAACTTTCGGCATGGTTTGGAAAGGTGTTCGCCTGGAGCGTTGTCATCATGACGCTCGGCGTGAGTTATGAAGTTGTCGTGCGATACCTGTTCAGCGCGCCGACAGCGTGGGCATTCGACCTCAGCTACATGCTCTACGGCACCATGTTCATGATGGCCGGCGCCTACACCTTGTCGCGAGACGGGCATGTGCGCGGCGATTTCATCTACCGTCTGTGGAGGCCGCGCGTGCAAGCGGCGGTCGAACTTGTCCTCTACATCATCTTCTTCTTCCCAGGCGTCACGGCGCTGATTCTGGCCGGTTGGAAGTATGCCGCGCGCAGCTTCCGCTATCTCGAGGTAAGCTCGAACAGTCCGGCCGGGATTCCGATCTTCCAGTTCAAAGCCGTCATCATGGCGGCAGGCATCCTGCTCTTCGTGCAGGGGATTGCCCAGGTGTTCCGCTGCGTCGTCTGTCTACGAACCGGAACATGGCCGCGCGCGGCTGAAGACGTGGAAGAGACCGAGAAGGTGCTGATGGAAGCCAAGACGCTCGATGTTCTGCATCACGGTTCGGAAGCAGTCGACCTTCCATTCCTCCACCCCGACAATCACCCCGACAATCGACCCGACCGCGACGGAGAAGACAGATGAGCGATCCTCAGGTCGCCGTCGCGATGCTGCTCATACTGCTTCTGGCGATCTTCCTTGGCTTCCCGGTTGCGTTCACTTTGATGGCGCTGGGGGTCGCCTTTGGCTACTACGCTTATTTAAATCCGGGGCGGATGTGGCGCGCCTACGAACGGGCGGTTGAGGATGGTGCCGACGGCTGGACGCTTGCGGAGCATTGGATCGGCGGCTTCTTCAACAACCGCATTTTCGATCTGTTCGTGAACCAGACCTATTCAGTGATCTCGAACGACGTGCTGACCGCCATCCCGCTGTTCCTGTTCATGGGCTACATCGTCGAGCGGGCCAATATCATCGAGCGCCTTTTCGGCACCCTCTATATCGCCACCCGGCACATTCCTGGCTCCATGGCGGTCGCCGCCCTCATCACCTGCACCCTTTTCGCAACAGCCACAGGCATCGTCGGCGCGGTCGTGACACTCATGGGCCTGCTGGCGTTTCCCGCTATGCTGAAGGCGCGTTACGACGTCAGATATGCCTCGGGAGTGATCTGCGCGGGCGGAACCCTCGGCATCCTCATTCCGCCGTCGATTCTGCTCATCGTCTATGGCGCGACGGCGGGTGTGTCGGTGGTTCGTATGTATGCGGCAGCCCTGCTTCCAGGACTGCTGCTTGCCGGCCTTTATCTGATCTATGTGGTGACGATGGCGGTGCTGCAACCGCAGGTGGCGCCGAAGCCGACCCGAGACGAGGTAGGGCACTATTCGGTCCTGCAAATCAGCTGGATGCTGCTGACCTCCTTCGTCCCTCTGGCGGCCCTGATCCTCGCGGTGCTCGGCGCTATCCTCTTCGGCCTTGCCACGCCCTCGGAGGCTGCCGCCATCGGCGCGCTCGGTGGCGTCGTGCTGGCCGCCGCCTACCGGGCCCTGACGTGGCAACGCCTGAAGGAATCCGTCTATTTGACGGCGCGTACGACCGCGATGGTGTGCTGGCTGTTCGTCGGCTCCGCGACCTTCGCCTCGGTCTTTGCCTATCTGGGAGGCCAGCAACTGATCAGCGATTTCGTCACCGGCCTCGACATGTCGCCGCTGATGTTTCTGATCGTCGCCCAGATCATCATCTTCATCCTGGGCTGGCCGCTGGAATGGACGGAGATTATTGTGATCTTCGTTCCGATCTTCCTGCCGCTGTTGGCGCATTTCGAGATCGATCCGCTGTTTTTCGGCGTGCTCGTCGCGGTCAACCTTCAGACGGCCTTTCTGTCGCCGCCCATGGCGATGTCGGCCTACTACCTCAAGGGCATTTCGCCGCCGCATGTTCAGCTTTCGGATATTTTCCGCGGAATGATGCCCTACATGCTGATCGTCATCCTGTGCATGGTCATCATCTACATCTTCCCGCAGATCGTGTACGGGCTGCCCAACATGATCTACGGGGGCTGAGGACGGGGATGCCGCGGCGAATGGAGGACAATAGATGAATTTGAACCGCTTGCTGGCCGTATTGGCGTTTGCTGTCTTTCTGGCGTTTTTCGGCGTCGTAATCCGGTTCGTCCCGCATCCCGATCTAGGCGTTGCGATCGGCATCGGCATCCTCCTCGCGGGCTACGATCTTTGGAGCCAACTGAGGTCTCGTGCGAGGTAGTAGCCGAATTGGGGCGGAAGCTGCATGGCTGCAGCGTCGGTGCGGGCAAAGGGCCGAACCGTCCGCTCGGCCTGAGAAACATCAACTTCAATCAAATCCCCGTGAATTGTACCGGACGTCCGGAACCGCCGACGCGTTCCCGGCATTGATTTTACGGAGGAGTCTGCGTCCACAACAGGGAGCAGTGTTATGGCTTACCGTGATTACATCCATACGCCGGTGACGCCGCGCGACATCCGATGGGGTCTCCAG
>SAQL01000055.1 GCA_004020645.1 Mesorhizobium sp.
CCGCCAGGTACTACATCGGTTATGCCATCACGCCACCACGACCGGTTTTCGGTGCTGTCATCCAGGGCATAGCTGCAGAGACGTCCTCGAGGATCTTGGCCGATCTGGCGAAGCCGGCGAAAGCCTCGCGTGCAACTGAAATGGGAACTTGGCCATCATAGGCGCGCTGGCAAGCTCGCAGCGCCGTGTCAAAGATTGGCCCTCTGCGATTCTTCGGCCATTCCTGCAGGAACTCGAAAGCATCAGCCAAGCACTCGATTTCCTCCACCATGAACTCCCCTTTTTTGACGAAAACAGGCCGGTCGAAAGTCCTGTCGTTCATTACAACCTCCATTCAACTGAACGAGTGTTTGAGCTTCCACGAGAGCCGTGAGCGACGGCTGCGGGAAAATATGTGAAGAGCACTTTTTGCTGTCAAGGAAAGACCAATTCGGGACGGAAGCAAAAGTTCTCGCAGGACTGAGACCGCATCCGGAATGGCGCTGTGTACCGCTGCAACCTGCAGCCGAGGGCGCTTTGAACTCCATTGCTCCCGATGAAAACCGAACACGCGCAAAGACCGCCTGGCGGCATCATAGGCGGCCCGGAAAGACCGTGACAACAGCAGAAAGCCCGCGCCCTCGGGGAGAGGACGCGGGCTAATCGGGGCCACCGATCTCGCAGCATTTGTATGGGGGACAATACTACGCTGCTGGCACTAAACTTTCGTCGCAGGACAGTGTTCCGTCCTCAAAGGAAAAAAACCGCAGGTTTGTGTTCGCCGCTATAGAAACTCCTCCAAACGAAGGACCACGTACACTGCCCCGCCCACTATCGAGAGTACAGAAAGAACCAGGAGCAAGGCGACCGGGTATGGCTCGCTGACGACGGCGTCAGCTTCGTCCTGTTTCTCGTTCAAATTCTCGTTTCGATCGCCCTTCCTGATGACGCTGCTGCCAAGCCCAGTTTTGCTCTGGGTCTCTGTCGAAATCTTGGTGGCGATATCCCATGCGATCACCGGATCGTCGGGCAGATGCCTCTCAAGCCATTCAGGGAGACTGCGGCCAGTGTTCTTGTCCATTTCGCGAACAAGTCTTCTGCTTTGAACTATGTCCAACTTGCTAATGTATAGTTTTAGCTTTCGGCAGTTTTTAAGGCAAGATGGCCCGTTTCAAGGCAAGATGGCCCGGTCCGACCATTTTCGGCTGCTTGCGGTTTCAAGGCTCATTAGCCACGCCCTGGTCCTTGGACCGCTTCAGCAGCGCACGTGACGCCTGCACCAGGCGTTGTGACAGGGCCAGTGTGTAGCGAAGGTCCTCAACCAGCGCCCTTCCGTGTTCGACGGTCTGCCGAACGCGCATCGCACGGATTTTGTTGGTTTCCCAAATAGATTCTTCCACGTTTTCTGACCTTCCGAGGCTGCGTCTGCGACGGAGCGCTGGCCTTCGATTTTACATTATCTGCGTAAGAACATGCTGTGCTGATTACAACAAGTTCTAGCACAGACAAAAAAGCCCGCCGTACCTGCAGGTGCGACGGGGCGATCAAGCGGTCACCAAGCACGGCTTGGGGGGCTGGGATGTGCCCGGTGCGCGCGGACCGGGAAAATCATACGCGCGCCGGCTGCCCGGCGTCCGCCAACCGGCGGTTGGAAGAGATTTGTTCAGCCGCGAGCGCGGATCTTTCAATCTCCGCCCCCTACCAGGAGCTCGCGTGGGCCGAACAAGGGAACCCGCGCCTCTACTGGAACGAAGACACGAGCCCTATTCGCACCATGGCTCAGAACAGCGCGCCGGATGCGGACTGTTCCAACAGGCTCCGATCGCTTCCGCCCGGTCAATTCGCCTGGAACAAAATTTTCCAGAGGTGGTTTTCCCTGTGAAGGGACAGACTTTTCGAAGGAGATGTCTCGTGAAAAAAGTTCTGATCACCAGTATGCTGGCCATCGGCGTTGGCTGTGGTGCAGCATTCGCTCAGGAACAGCAGCCGGCCCAAACCCAGTCGGGCGCCGATTGCCCGGCCGGCTCGGCCGGTTGCCCGGAAGGTACGATGGGCGAACAGTCCCAAGGTAAGGCCGGCGCCACCACCGAGGAGCAGGCTCAAGGCAAGGCGAAGATGCAGACCGATGAGCAAGCCCAGGGCAAAGCCGGCGTAACCACCGAGCAGCAGACCCAAGGCGAGGCTGGCGCCACAACCGAGCAGCAGACCCAGGGCGAGGCTGGCGCCACAACCGAGCAGCAGACCCAGGGCGAGGCCGGTACAACCACCGAGCAGCAGACTCAGGGCACGACCTCTACTCAGCCACAGGATGAGACTTCGACCGGCGCGATCAGCAATGTGACCGTTGAACAGAAAACGGAAATCACCCAAATCCTCAAGCAGGAAAAGGTTGAACCGGTTGCCAGCGTCGATTTTGACATCGCAGTGGGTGTCGAGGTTCCGCGGCAGAAGGTTAAGCTGCGTCGCCTGCCACCGCGAATCGTCGAGATTGTCCCGGCTTATGAATCCTATGAGTATTTCGTGTTGGCCGATGGCCGAATCGTCATCGTCGACCCGGATACGCTCACGATCGTCCTTATTCTGACCTAACACCCTTGTTCGGGATAAAGGAGGGGTCCGCTGCCCCCACGGCGGACCCCTTCAATATGCATCGATTGAAGTTGGAGACCAGTCTCCTTTCATCGAACGGCGACGGCTATTTACGTCGCCGGTACATCCCACTGTTCAAGCTGGCGGGCTTTTTGCGTGTTGAGGATACTTCCAGCCGTTACCCACATGGATTACTGCTCGACGGCGCCCTTCATGCTCAAAAAGGCCTGAGATAGGACTTCAGTCTGCCCGCTGGTCGACCATGGGCTGGCCCAGGCAGTGCTTTAGTCCGGGACCGCTGTCGCAAAAGCCTGAGATGGAAGAGTTTTCAGGAACCGAGCTCCTGCAGGCCTCGTTGCGATGCCAACCGTGACAGGAGACTGCAATGGATCCCAGCATTCACCAGGCACGTTGGCTGCTTTTTCCGGTATTTGGCTTGGTGTTCGGGGTCGCGGCCGTCGGGCTTATTATCGGCTGATGGGCCCGATCAATGAAGGCGACACACTTGCGCAGTAATGAGTCCCTTCCTGCGCTAGCGAGACCCACCGGTTTCTCCCCCTGAGATTGGTGGGTCTTGACACCGCCTGATGATGGCGAAAGCGTGATATCGTGAAGAGTACAGAGGATTGGCTCGGACGAATTCGAAACAGTTGGAAATGCAACGCAGACGGTGACGGTCAGAGGATATTCTAGCGTGCTATTGGCAAATTCATTGATCACAGCCGCGATACGGCCGCAACGCCTGAGGCTGCGTGAGACAAGGGTTCTCGCCAGGATGAATGCGCGGCCTGCGTGCTCTCAATCGCAGCCCAGGTGCAAATCTCTTCGAAGGCTTCGCGTCACCATCTGCCTCAGCGCATCGGCCTTGGCTCTCGTCATGAGCCCCTACCGTGTGGCACAGGACGGCCTGTCCCTGACGCTTAGCCCGCAGGCCGCCCAGGCACAAGGGAACTCTGGGAACGCTGGGAACTCCGGAAACTCTGGGAACTCCGGGAACTCTGGGAACTCTGGAAACTCCGGGAACGCTGGAAACTCCGGGAACGCTGGAAGCCCCGGAAACTCTGGAAACGCTGGAACTCCCGGGAACTCGAATTCCAATGCCAACGCGGGCAAGGGCAAATCAAAATCATCGAAAGGCAATCCCCCGGCAAATCCAGTTGCCGCGGTAAACCCCGGCAACAAGCCAAAAGTTTATTTCAACGCGACCACTGGAGACCGGATCGAAGTGCACGGGCCAAGTGTGGGTGTGGTGCATTCCAACGGGCTCAGCGAGCGCATCGACGGTGCCCATTATGAGATGCGGGATGCCATGGGCCGCACCATCATTCGGCGGCAGGCAACGAACTCCGATCGGGCAAGACTGCTCTCCATGATCGAGTGATGGGCGAGTTCACAGGCCGCAAGGCTCCCTTGCTTCACGCAGGATGGGGGGCAGGCGGATGCTGATGCTCGGTCGCGTCGCGCAGTGTCATCGCGGCTTCGGTCCGGTTGCTCACATTGAGCTTGGCGAGAATTCGCGTCATGTGATGCTTTATGGTTTTCTCGTGCAGGTTCAGCTGAAGACCGATCCGCTTGTTGCTCAATCCCGCGGCAACGAGCGTCAGGATCTCTCTTTCGCGACTGGTGAGTTCGGCCAGCACGTCGACTTTCGCGGTCGCGGTTGACTGGGTAGACAAGTCAACCAACACGCGCGCCGACAATTGCGGGCAAACATACCGTTCGCCCATCGCCACCGTGCGCAGTATGGCGGCGAGCGTTCTCGACCCGACACCCTTCAGGACATAGCCTCTTGCCCCGCTCTGCAAGGCGGTCATGACGTGCTGGTTTTCCTCCGAAACGGTCAGCATCACGATTTTCAGATCCGGATGCCGCTCCAGAGCCGGTTGGATCGCGCTGAGCCCCCCTCCAGGCACCGAGATGTCCATCAGGAGAATATCGAGCTGCTGGTCTTCCGATATCCGCAAGGCGTCATCTCTACTGCTGCCTTGGGCAACGATCTCGAACCCGCCGATCTGCTCGAGAGTGCGCACGACGCCCTCCCTGAACAGCGGATGGTCGTCGATGATGGCGAGCTTTATGGCCGCTGCCATCACGCCTGTCCTATTTCAACTATGTTGAGAACCATTTTCACCACCGTGCCATTCTGTGAAGATGTTACACCAAATTGGCCGCCGAGGCTTTCTACTCGCTCACGCAGCCCGATGAGCCCCAGCCTTTCAGGGTGGATGATCTTCGGGTCGAAACCTGGGCCGGTGTCGGAAACCTCGATAGAAACGCGCTCCCCGTCGAAATGTTTCGCAACCGATTGACCGGCACCCCCGGCGTGGCGGAAGCCATTGTTCAGACCCTCCTGAATGAAGCGAAAGATGCAGATCTTCGCCGCTGGTGACAAGGGTGTGTGCCCCCCGGTCATGGACAGCATCACTTTGACGCCGGTCCGCTCTTCGTGCGCTCGCACGGCAAGCTCGAGGATTTCCGTCAACTCGGCATTCTCGACATGCGGCAGCATAAGGCCCTTGCTGACATTCCTGATTTCTCGCATCGCATCGTCCAAATTGGCTTTGACTGCCTGCAATTCCCGTGCGCGCGCCGCAGCCGGCGTGGCAGAATCGGCAAGCACGGGGCTGTCGATCCCGAGCGCCGCCAAGGCAACCAGTTGCGCCGGCCCGTCGTGCAGGTCCGCGCCGATCCGCCTGAGGTAACGTTCGTTAAGCGCCGTGGCGCGCTGCGAAGCACGCTGCACCCGCAGTCTCAACATTCTGTTTTGAACAACCAGATCGGAAAGTTCGGCAATGCGCTGCTTCAATGAGCGGCTCTGGGAACGAATCATGCGGCTGCCACGAAAAACGATCGCTGAGAGCCCAAGGAAGAAAACAGCGGTGACGGCTGCGACATCGAACCAGGTCCGAACGAGTGCCTGCCGGAGGTCCTTTTCAAAATCGGTGGCGATCTCGTCGAATTCCAAAACAGCCACGACTTCGCCCGACCACGGCTGAAGCATCGGATTGAAGATTTCAAGAAGATGCAAGCCACTGTCCCTCTCAGCCTGGTTATCATAGTCCCTATCCAATTCAGCAACTATGTCGCCTGCGAATGCGGCCCGCAGATTGTCGCTGAGTGGAAAGCGCTTCCCGACCAAATCTTTATTGGTTGAATAGAGAATGGTGCCGTCGCGGCGCCAGAGCTTGAAGGATTCGAGCCTTGTGCCGAGTGCGCCTTGTCCCAGCGTTTCATCCAGCGCGTGGGCAACGCTCTCGTCGAGCACTTCGCTCCTGCGCATGTCGGGAAGCAGCGGCGCGATAACACTGTCGACGTACAGAGCGGTCGCAGAAGCCGAGTTCCGGGTGACCGCGGCTTCTATCTGGCTTGTCACGGACATTCCCACCACGATCATCGCCGACAGCGAGAATAGCCCGCCGGCGAGCAGAAACTGAGTGGCCAGCGACAGTGCATTCCATCGATCGATCAGTCTTGTCGCTCTGTATGGCGCCATATCCCCAACGGCCCGGTTGGCGGCGCGTCGCGCCAGCGGCACGATTCGAGAGAACCGGCCAATCTGTTGTCGAGTGACGCTAAGCGACGCCATCTTTGATCTGCAACCGATCAATCGCTAGGGAACTTAGGGCTTTACGGGCTGGACGGAAACCGCAGCCGGCGGTTTTTTTGCGTAAGCGCGCGACGGCCTCGTTGAGCGAGGCAGCAAGCCATGACGCGCCAACTCCGATCCTTTCGGATCTCCCTGGCACGGATGGTGCAACGCATGATCGCCCATCGCGGCGGATGGTGCGGCGTATTTTTTACTTCCGGTCGCGCAACGCTCTCACGGCTTGAGTAAGGGTCATTCGATCATTACCGTTCTTTTTGATCAGCTTACTGACCTGACTGGGCGAAACGCCATTTTCTCGCGCGAAATGTTCCACCTCGTAGTACTCGTCGACCGACAGGCGGTCGTGGTCGAGGAAGTCTCGATTGCACTTGTTGTCGGCCATTTCCCTTCTCCTGGCGAAGCCTAACACGGGGTCTGAATGTCGGTTGGAAACAGGCTGGATGAGAGTGGTGGACACTCCTCTCCATGAGCTCCTCCCGTGAACTTGCGGCGAACGACTGCGAGCGGTCGCGGTTCCGGGCGGCTCGATAGCTGGACCCATTGCGCGCGGCAGGTCAGACTTAAGTCCAATGGCAAGGCCTCTCGGATCCGACCGAAGCCCAGCCAAGGAACATTTGCAGCGGCCTGATGTTTCAACGAGTCTGGCGCGAAGATGATGCCAAAAGAGCTCAGCTAAAGTCACATAAGGAGGCAACTATGAAAATGCGTCTTTCCACTGCAGCCGCGGGATTCTTGCTATTGGCAGGTATCGGCGCCGCTGCCGCTCAGGACGTGATCATTGCGCCTGAGCAGGAAACCGTCATCAGGGAATATGTGGAAAAGCAGCCGCTGGCATCGGTGGAACTCCCTGGGGTGGAGCTCAATATCGGCTCAACGCTGCCCGAGACGGTCGAGCTTCATGAAATCCCCGACGTCGAATACCGCTATGTCGTCGTCGACAACCGGACCGTTGTCGTTGACCCAGGCACACGCAAGATCGTCAAAATCATTCAGTGACCTGAACGCGAGGGGAGGAGACGCCCGCCGCTTCGAACGAGCGGCGGGCGACTGTGCTATGGGCAGTGTCAAATGCGAACAATCAGCAGACTTTTCGATTCCCACGACCAGGCAGCGCGTGCCGTTGCCGCGCTTCAGGCGGCAGGAGTTTCTCACGAACAGATCAGCGCCATCGGACCTTACGAGGACGAAATCGGCGCTGTCCTCAGCGGTCCTGGCGGTGCCGCGCTTGGCGCGGCAGCTGGACTGTTAATCGGCCTTGGCGCTTTTGGAGCCACCGGCATTGATGCTGTCGGATCGGTGGCTGGCATGGTCCTCGTCGGTGGAGCCTGCGGCGGCTTTGCTGGTGGGCTTCTCCAGGCACTGGCCGATGTTGCCCAGAAACCGGGTGAGCCGAACGTTGTACAAGGCGTCATTTTGGTGATGGCGCATGTCGATGAAAAGCAGGCCGATACCGCGCAGGCAGTGCTCGAAAATCCCGTTCACGCAACGCAGCTCGTGGCCACGGTCGGGTGAGATGCGTCGGGTTGGCTTGCGCAGGCACGAATCGCATTCAGATCGCCACTTCTCGCTGAGCCATCAGTTTTCGCTCTGACGGTTCACGAGGCGGAAAGCGTCTGCTCGACCAGATTGACGTAGTAGCGCAACACGGTCGGCACGATCTCGTCATTGAAGACGTAGCGGTCGCCGTGTAGGCCCTCGCCGGGGCCGACATCGCCGACGCCGACCCACGCGTAGCAGCCGCCTGTTTCGCGGATCATGAAGGCGAAATCCTCGCAGCCGAGGCTCGGGCTGAACTCGGTCGTGACGTTCTCCCTCCCGACGGCGGCGGCGGCCGCTTCGACGGTGCGGGCCGTGGCAACCGCCGTGTTGATGAGCGGCGGATAGCCCTTGTTGTAGTCGAGCGTGGCCTTGAGCGAATGGGCTGCGGCAATGCCCCCGGCGATCTCTCCGATCAGCTTCTCGCAATGATCGGAATGACCGGGCTCGAAAAAGCGGCAGGTGCCTTGCAGCCAGACCTTGCCAGGCACGATGTTGCCGACATTGCCGCCATGGATCTGCGTGAGGCTGACGACCAGCGCGCTTTGCGGATCGGCCGAGCGGCTGACGATGCGCTGGACGGCCTGGACAAAGGCGCCCGCGGCCAGGATCGGGTCGTCGCCGAGCTGCGGCATGGCGGCGTGCGCGCCAAGACCCTCGAAGGTCAGCTCGAAATTGTCGACGGCGGCCATCTGCGCTCCAACGCGAGCCGCGATCGTCCCCAGTCTGACGCCCGGCCAGTTGTGGACGGCATAGATCGCCTCGACAGGGAACCGCTCGAACAGGCCGTCTTCGATCATGCGCAAGCTGCCGCCTTCGTTTTCTTCGGCTGGCTGGAAGATGAAGTAGACGATGCCCTCGAAGGCGCGGGTTTGGCTAAGCAGCCTGGCCGCGCCGAGCAGCATGGCGGTGTGGCCGTCATGGCCGCAGGCGTGCATCACGCCCTCATTCCTGGACGCATAGGGCAAGCCGCTCCTCTCGACGACCGGAAGCGCGTCCAGCTCGGCGCGGAGACCGATGGCGCGCGTGCCCGTGCCGCTGCGCAGGACGCCGACAATTCCAGTGCCGCCGATCCCCTCATGCACCTCATCGAAGGCGAAGGCGCGCAGTTTCTCGGCAACGAAACGTGCCGTTTCGTTCTCATCGAATCCGAGTTCGGGATTGGAATGGATGTGGTGGCGCCAGGCTATCACCTCTGGCGTCAAGGCGGCGATGGGGTCATTATGCAGCACGACGCTCTCCTTCCATGCCCGCAAAGGGCGGTTTGATCCGGGATCATGATTAGAAGGTCGCACAAAAGGCGTCTTGAACCAGATTGACCGCAGCAGAGAGTAAAGACGTGGACGCGACCGAGACCAGGAAATACTGGTGCCATCCCTGCTTCCCTGACCTTGGCCTGTTCAAGGCGCGCTTCACGCAGCACCGTTATGAGCTGCACACGCATCCAACCTATGTGATCGCGCTGATTACGTCTGGCTGCGAACGCATCCGCATCGGACGCCACAGCATCGTCGCTCCGGCAGGCACCATTGCCGTCGTCAATCCCGAGGTGTGGCATGACGGCGAACAAGGTGCGGATGAAGGCTGGGCCTACAGGACGTTTTATCCTTCGGTGCCGCTGATGACGGCGATCGCCCGCGAGGTGGGCGGGGCTGACGCCCCGGTCTTCTCACGTCCGATTATCGAGGACAGCGATCTCGCCGCAGCGTTGGCGACGGCGCATGAAGGTTCGACGTCCCGGGACGCAACGAAAGCCGAGGCGTCGCTGCTCGTCGCCTTGAGGCATCTCATCGTTCGGCACGGCGATTGGAGCGGGCGAACCGAAGAGATCGATAGCTCGGGATCGCGACAGAGGTTCTCGCTCTACGAGGATCTTGTCGAAAGCGAACTTGGCTCGCAACTCGACCTGCAGCGGCTTGCCGGCGCCGCGCGCGTCACCCGGTTCCAGGTCATCCGGGATTTCAAGAAAGCGATTGGCCTGACGCCCGCGGCCTATATCCGCGACCGGAGACTGCGTCGCGCCAGTTCCTTGATCGAACAGGGGCTCGGCCTCGCCGATGCCGCGATTGCGGCAGGTTTCGCCGACCAGAGCCATCTTTCCCGCACGTTCCGGGCTACGCGCGGCATGACACCTGGCATGTATAGGAGAAGAGGCTGAGTGCTCCCAAAGGAGACGCTTGCGCGCGGAAATTTGCTGCGCGATGGTGAAGTTGGGCTTGGGAGGGTGAAATCATGCGAAAAATCCTGGTATCGACGACGCTGCTGCTCGCGGCAGCCCTGTCCGTAACCGCCGCGTACGCGCTGGACGCCAGCGGCACCCCGGTTGTCGTGACCCCGCTTGCCTCGCGCACCGAGACGGCGTCCGGCCAGCCGATCACGCTGCCGCAGAAAAACGTGCAGGTCCTGGTTTCGTCCTTTGAGATTGCGCCGGGTGCGACCTTGCCGGTCCACAAGCACCCGTTTCCCCGCTATGCCTATGTCCAGGGTGGAACGCTTCAGGTCACCAATGTCGAGACCGGCAAGAGCACCACATACAAGTCAGGCGATTTCATCATCGAAATGATCGGGCAGTGGCATCAGGCCACCAATGTCGGCGCCGATCCGGTCAAGCTGCTGGTCATCGACCAGGTCGAAGAAGGCACCAAGAACACAGTGTTGCGCCAGTAGCTGGCGACAGTGGCTACCAGCCGGCTGCTCACTTCGCCGCCGCGCTCACCCGGTCCGCGGCAACGGTCAGCACGGCGCGGTCGCCCTCCTCGTACAGGCGGCGGATGGCGATGGTGCTGACACGCCAGCCTTCGGGCGTCCGCACCAGCCGGTGGAGATAGCTGGCACCGACCGTCCAGAACCGGGCGTCGATCCAGTGGCTGGCGCGGACATGGCTGCGAGCAACCGCATCGTTGCCCGCGCCTTCGACAACGATGTTGGTGATGAGGTGCTGGGTGGCGTCGAAGCCCGGCAGCAGATCTTGCCACTGAGCAATCAACGAATCGCGGTCGCTGGTCGCCACCTCGCCACCGAAAAGGCTCGTATAGTCGGTCGTGACGCGGGCCGCGAGATAGGATTTGACCCGGTTCCATTCGCGCAAATCGGCATAAAGGCCGATCCCCGCCACTGCCTCGGCGATGGCGGTCCTGTCTTCGACCGTCAGCGCAGCCGTGGACTGCGTGGTGCTCAAGGCCGGCAAGGAGATAGCGGCAAGCGTCCCGGCGAAGACTGCCGAGGCCAAGACCTGCCGGCGGCTGACGCGGTTCATTGCCCCGCCTCCCCTGCACTGCCTAGTGTGGCGCTGAAGTGCGCGGCAATGGCGTCGCTCGCGGCCTTCACCGGCACAGCGCGGTCGTAGAAGTCGAACTGGGCGACGTTGTCGAGCCACAGCTCCTGCTTGGAGCTGGTCAGCCGCGTGTAAAATTTATGCGCACCCTGCGGGATGGCAGCCGCCTCGCTGTGCACCATCATAAAAGGCTGGTGCAGGCGTGGAGCGGCCTGGATCGCGTCGAACGTCAGCCAGCCGCGCCAGAAGGCCGGATCGGCCTCATTGCGCCAGGCCGGGATCATGCCGCGACCGGCCTCTGTGTAGTAAGGCACTTTGAACATGATCGCGCGATCGTCGGTCAGGCTGGCGGCGGGCAGGAGTGCCTGCTTGCCGGTGCTGCGATACGCAGCCTCGGCTGCATCGCCCACAGCTTCGAGCTGCGCGACGCCGTCCTTGCCGCCATAGGTCTGCTCGACCACCTCGGCATCGTGCAGCCAGGGCGCAACGAGGGCGACCGACTTGATCGCGGCATCTTTAGCGGCGGCAGAGACCATGTAGCCGGAGCTGGCGCAAATGCCGAGCCCGCCGATGCGGCCCTTGCTGACCTCCGGCCGGGTCGCGAGATGGGCGACCGCCGCTTCGATGTCGGCGATCTTGGCGCCGGGATCCTCGTATTGGCGACGTGCGCCGCCGCTTTCGCCCCAGCCGCGGAAGTCGAAGGTCAAGGCGACGAACCCGCGGTCGGCCATCTCGCGGGCGTAGCGGGCCGCCATCTGTTCCTTCACCGTCATCCATGCGCCGGTCACGACCAGCGCGGGCCGAGCTTTCGCCGGGTCTATATCCTCGGGCAGATAGAGATCGCCGACGATCTGCTCACCGTGCGAGGCGAAAGTGACGCGCTCGACGCGCGGTGCGGCGACGGCATCGGAGGCGGCGAGCGCGACGGCGGTTGCCGCGGCTAGCGTCAGGGTCTTCAGCATCGCAAGTCTCCATTGGCTAGGCCCGGGGGGCGCGGCAGGTTGAGGAAAGCCGCCGTCTCAGCGGTCATCCGCCAGTCGGCCGGGCAGTGGCTTCAGCGGGTAGTGCGTCCAGTAGAAGGCGTCCGACTGGTACATGTCGGTCAAGAAATTCTGTGCCTCGGCGATCTTGCCGTCCTTGATGCGAAACATCAGGGCGTAGAGCTGGTCGATCTCGGGACCTGAGCCGACGTTCGACCAGCCGCGATGGATGTCGACGACGAGATCGCCTTGCGCCTGGAAGAAGATCGGCTCAGCCTTGAATTTGCCGTCGGCCAGGCCACGAAAGAAGGCGACCACTTCCTCCGGCCCGCGCTTGTCGCCGGCCAGCGGATGATGGCCGGGAATGCGCCACACGATGTCGGGCGCGAGGAAGGCCCGGACGGCCTCCGGGTTCCCGGTCGCGTAAGCTGCGTAATAGTCCTTGATCAGCTGGATGTTGCGGTCTTCCTGAGGACCGCCGCTCGCGGGGGCGGCGGACACCGCCAGGAGAGCGACGGCGGCGAGCGAAGCGAGCCTGGTCATCAGTCCTGTCTCCTTGCCTGTTCGAGCCGTCGCCAACAGCGATGCCCATTCGTCGGACCCAACATGAGGCTTTTTGTTCACCGGAAAAACCCGTATAGTTCGACAAGGCTATTTGGAATATCCTCACAATGCGCCTCGACCAGTTCAGCGGCATCGTCGCCTTCGTGAAGGTCGCGGAGGCCAAGAGCTTCACCCGCGCCGCGGCCGAACTCGGCGTCGCCCCGGCCTCTTTGAGCGAGGCGGTCAAAGGGCTTGAGGAGCGTCTGGGGGTGCGGCTCCTAAACCGTACGACCCGTAGCGTTGGCTTGACCGAAGCCGGGGCTCACTATTTCGACCACGTGCGCCCGGCGGCCGAAGAGATCCGGGCGGCTGGCGCGGCGCTGCGCGAGACCCGCGATCGCCCCGCCGGCACGCTGCGCCTGAGCCTGCCATGGATCGCCGCGCCGCTGCTGATCGAGCCGCTGATGGGGCCGTTCATGGACGCTTACCCGGAAGTGCGGCTTAGCCTGATCTTCGACGACAATTTCGTCGATATCGCCGCTCAGGGCTTCGATGCCGGCCTGCGGATTGGCGAGCTTCTCGAGAAGGATATGGTCGGCGCGCGTCTGGGCGGGCCGCTGCAGACGGTCGTATTGGGGAGCCCGGACTATCTGGCGCGTAACGGCACGCCGAAGCGACCCGCCGACCTCGCCGCCCACCGCTGCATCGCCTTCGCCTTCACCCGCACCCGCGCCATTTCGCCCTGGGAGTTCGTCGTGGACGGGCGCCAAGTCGAGTTCACGCCCGACGCACGCCTGGTCGTGAACACACTTCCGCTCTGCATCACCGCCGCCGCGCAAGGGCTTGGCCTAGCCTTTGCCGTCGAAGGCCTCGCTGCGCCGCTCCTCACCTCAGGCGCGCTGGTCAAGGTGCTGGGGCCTTTCTGTCCCACCTACGAACCGCTCCACCTCTATTATCCCAGCCGCCGCCTCGTACCGCCGAAGCTGCGGGCCTTCATCGACTTCGTGCGCGCGAACGCTCACAATTTGCGGATCTGATGCGCCGTCGCGCTGCCGCGTCTGGATGGGCAACAGCGCGTATTCGCGAACTGGTCTCTCTCAGGCTCAAGCACCGGCTGAGCCAATAGTTCCGGCTTTCACCGCAAGGGACCCAATGCTAGGGCAGGACCAGTTCGAATTTCACCAACGGATCGCCCTTTGACCACCACCGAACGCCCTCGCCTGCCGCTGATCGAAATCTGCGTCGAAGGCGTAGATGGCCTGCTCGCCGCGCAAGCCGCAGGCGCCGACCGGGTCGAGCTCTGCGCCAGCCTCGTCGAGGGCGGCATCACACCGTCGCTTGGGACAGTGCGCGCAGCCCTCGAATTGGCGACGATCCCGTTCCACGTCATCGTGCGGCCGCGCGGCGGCGATTTTCTCTACAGCGACGTCGAGTACCGTTCGATGCTCGCCGATGTGCGCGCGCTGAGCGAGCTTGGCGTGGCCGGTGTCGTCGTCGGCTGTCTGGATGCCGACGGCACCATCGATGAAAAGCGCATGAGCGAATTGGTGCAGGCGGCGGGACCTTTGAACGTCACCTGCCACCGTGCCTTCGACATGACACGCGATCCGGCTGAAGCGCTGGAAGCGCTGATCCGCAGCAAGGTTGGCCGCGTGCTGACCAGCGGCCAGCGCGACACCGCATTGGAGGGCATGGCCCTGCTGGCGAACCTCGTCCGGCAGGCTGGCAAGCGCATCATCATCCTCGGCTGCGGCGGACTCGACCCCGGGAACATAGCCGAGGTGCGGGAAAGAACCGGACTGACCGAAATGCATTTCGCTGCCCTCAAGGACGTGCCGAGCGCGATGCGCTACCGCAATCGCCAGGTTGGCATGGGCGGCACCGACCTCGACCGCGAGTACCGCAACACGGTGACCGACGCGGCGCTGGTGGCGGCGACGATTGCGGCGGCGCGAGCATGACCCCGAAGGAAGCAAACATTTGACGCAAGCACGGTTGCCGATCGAAAAAGTCTCGCCGCAGGACGAGCCCGCCGTCCTCGCCCTCAACAACGAGCACGCGACCGAGCTGTCGTGGCTTGAGCCGGAACGCCTGTTCTTCCTGCTCGGCGAAGCGTTTTATGCGCGCCGCATCGGCGCGCTCGAGGCCTTCATCATGACCTTCGACCAGAACGCTCGCTACGACAGCCCGAACTTTCTGTGGTTCCGCGAGCGCTATCCGCGCTTCGTCTATGTCGACCGTGTCGTCGTCGCGGGGGAAGCACGTGGCCGCGGCCATGCCCGTAGGCTCTATGAGGATCTGTTCGACCATGCATTGCGTGCCAGCCAGAACATCGTCACCTGCGAGGTGAATGCCGAGCCGCCCAATCCGGCTTCAGATGCCTTTCATGCCGCACTCGGCTTTGTCGAGGTCGGCGACGCGGTGATCCACGGCGGCGGCAAGAAGGCGGTGCGCTACTATACCAGGCAGATCAACGGCTGAGACGACAGCCCTACCAGTTGCGGTTTGCAGTACGAGCCGCTTGTCTCGTGCGTCTCTTCCTTCTCCCCTTGTCGGAAGGCAGTAGGGGAGTAGGGCAGTATGGGAGTAGGGAAAAGGAAAAATTGTCTGGGTCGGCGAGCAGCGTAACATACTGCCCTACTGCCCTACTGCCCTACTGCCCTACTGCCCTACTCCCCTACTGCCCTACTCCCCTACTTCCGACAAGGGGAGAAGGAAGAAGATGCCTTCAGGCGTTGGCGGCAGCCACAGCGCGCTTGGCCATCACCGCGACCAGATTGGCCCGGTAGTCGGCCGAGGCATGGATGTCGCTCATCAAATTCTTCGCCGAAATCTTCACGCCGTCGAGTGCGGCTGCCGTGAAACTCTTGGTCAGCGCCGCCTCGATTTCCTTCGAACGGAAGACGCCGTCATCCCCGGCCCCGGTGACGGCGACCCTGACGCCGTCCTTGCCCTTGGCCACGAACACCCCGACGATCGCATAGCGCGATGCCGGATTGCGGAATTTTTCATAGGCCGCCTTGAGCGGCGCGGTGAAGGTCACGGCAGTGATGATCTCGCCGTCCTTCAGCGCCGTCTCGAACAGGCCTGTGAAGAACTTGCCGGCCGCGATCTCGCGCTTGTTGGTGACGATGGTGGCGTCGAGCGCAAGAAGTGCTGCCGGATAATCGGCCGCCGGATCGTTGTTGGCGATCGAGCCACCGATCGTGCCCTTGTAGCGTACCGCCGGATCGCCGATCCGGGACGCCATATGGGCGAGCGCCGGACACGCCTTCTTCAGCTTCTCGTTGCTGGCGACATCGTGATGCGTGGTGGCGGCGCCGATGGTGACGGTCTTGCCCGACACCTTGACGCCTTGCAGTTCCTTGATCCGCGAAAGGTCGACCAGGTCGGAAGGCGCGGCAAGCCGCGTCTTCATGGCGGGGATCAGCGTCATGCCGCCCGACAACAGCTTTGCATCGCCGCTCTTGAGCAGCTTGGCGGCGTCGGCGACGGAGGCGGCGCGGTGATAGTTGACTGAGTACATGGGATTCTCCGCTAAAGTGAATAGCGAATAGTGAATGGTGAATGGCCCGATTGGCACCGCGTTCGCGCAGCGCCTTTCTATTCACCATTCACTATTCACCATTCACCTTTTTTTCAGTGTTTCGTCGCCCGGATCGCTGCCCAGACCGTGGACGGCGATGCCGGCATGGCGATATCGGTGATGCCGATGGCATCGGTGATAGCATTGATCACCGCCGGTGGTGAGCCGATGGCGCCGGCCTCGCCGCAGCCCTTGATGCCGAGCGGATTGCCCGGGCACGGCGTGTTCGAGGTCGAGACCTTGAACGACGGCAGGTCGTCGGCGCGCGGCATGGTGTAGTCCATATAGCTCGCCGTCAAAAGCTGGCCGCTGGCGTCGTAGCGAGTGCCCTCCAGCAAGGCCTGGCCGATGCCCTGGGCGACGCCGCCATGCACCTGGCCTTCGACGATCATCGGATTGATGATGTTGCCGAAATCGTCGGCGGCGACGAACTGGACGATCTCGGTCACGCCGGTCTCCGGATCGATCTCGACCTCGCAGACATAGCAGCCGGCCGGGAAGGTGAAGTTCGACGGGTCGTAGAATGAGGTCTCCTTCAGCCCCGGCTCCATGCCGCCAGGCAGGTTATGGGCGGTGTAGGCGGCGAGCGCCATCTGGAACCACGGCACTTGTCTGTCGGTGCCTGTGACCTTCAAGGCACCGTCTTCGATGACGATGTCGCCCTCGTCGGCCTCGAGCAGATGGGCGGCGATCTTCTTGGCCTTGGCCTCGACCTTGTCGAGCGCCTTGGCGACTGCCGACATGCCGACGGCGCCCGAGCGCGAACCGTAGGTGCCCATGCCCATCTGCACCTTGTCGGTATCGCCATGGACGATCGAGACACTGTCGATCGGCACGCCGAAGCGCTGGTTGACCAGTTGGGCGAAGGTCGTCTCATGGCCCTGGCCATGACTGTGCGAACCGGTCAGCACCTCGATGGTGCCGGCGGCATTGACGCGCACCTCGGCACTTTCCCAAAGACCGACACCCGCTCCAAGACTGCCGACCGCCGCCGACGGCGCCAGGCCGCAGGCCTCGATATAGTTGCTCATGCCGATGCCGCGCAGCTTGCCTTTCTTGGCGGCGGCGGCCTTGCGCTCGGCAAAGCCGGCATAGTCGGCAGCCGCCATCGCCGCGTCGAGCGAAGCGGCATAATCGCCGGCATCATAGTTCATGATCACCGGCGTCTGGTGCGGAAACGACGTGATGAAGTTCTTTCGGCGAAGCTCCGCCGGCGACACGCCCAGCTCGCGTGCGGCGGTCTCCATGGTGCGTTCGAGCAGATAGGTGGCTTCCGGACGCCCTGCCCCGCGATAGGCGTCGACCGGCGCGGTGTTGGTGTAGACGGCGCGCACATTGGCGTGGATCGCCGGAATATCGTACTGGCCCGACAACAGCGTCGCATAGAGATAGGTCGGCACGCAGGACGAGAACAGCGACATGTAGGCGCCGGATTGGCGATGGTGTCGACCTTCAGCCCGGTGATCCTGTTGTCCTTGTCGAAGGCCATTTCGACCGTCGAGACATGGTCACGGCCATGGGCGTCGGTGAGAAAGCTCTCGGTGCGGTCGGCGACCCATTTTACCGGCACGCCGGTTTTCTTCGAGGCCCACAGGCAGATGATTTCTTCCGGATAGATGTAGATCTTCGAGCCGAAGCCGCCGCCGACATCCGGCGCGATGACGCGCAGCTTGTTTTCGGGCGCGACATTGTAGAAGGCGCTCATCACCAGGCGCGCAAGATGCGGGTTCTGCGAGGTTGTCCAGCACGTGTAGTGGTCCTCGGCCCTGTCGTAATAGCCTAGTGCCGCACGCGGCTCCATGGCGTTGGGCACCAGCCGGTTGTTGACGATCTTCATGCGAGTGACGTGGGCAGCGGCCTTGATCGCCGCGTTGGTCGCCGTGCTGTCGCCGAGTTCCCAGTCGAAAATCAGGTTGTTATCGGCTTCCGGATGGATCTGTGGTGCACTCCTTTCGAGCGCCTTCGGAGCATCGACGACTGCCTTCAGTTCTTTGTAAGTGATGTCGACCGCTTCGGCCGCGTCGCGCGCCTGGCCCTTGGTTTCGGCAACCACGATGACCACCGCGTCGCCAACATAGCGGACCCTGTCGAAGGCCAGCGGCGACCACGCCCCCATCTTCATCGGCGAGCCGTCCTTGGAATGGATCATCCAGCCGCAGATGAGATTGCCGATGCCGTCGGCCTTGAGCTCCTTGCCGGTCAGCACGCCGATGACGCCCGGCATCGCCTGGGCCTTTTTGACATCGATCTTCTTGATCTCAGCATGCGCGTGCGGGCTGCGCACGAAGGCCGCATGCTTCATGCCGGGAACCACCATGTCGTCGACATAGCGCCCGGCGCCGGTAATGAACCGCTTGTCTTCCTTGCGCGCTACACGAGCGCCAACACCTTCGATGCCCATCGCAGAAACTCCTCCCAAAAAAGTAGGGGAATAGGGGAGTGAGGGAGTAGGGCAGTAGGGAATTAAGAGCCAAATCGCTTACTCCCCTACTCCCCTATTCCCCTACTCACTTCATCCCTCATGCTGCTTGCCTGGCCTTGCCCTTCGACATCGTCTCCGATGCGGCGAGGATCGCTTTCACGATGTTGTGGTAGCCGGTGCAGCGGCAGATGTTGCCTTCGAGCTCGGCGCGCACCGTGGCCTCGTCGAGGCCTTCGGGGTGACGGTTGACCATGTCGGTCGCCGTCATGATCATGCCCGGCGTGCAGAAACCGCATTGCAGCCCGTGATGCTCCTTGAACGCCGCCTGCATCGGATGCAGGTCGGCGCCATCAGCCAACCCTTCGATCGTGACGATGGTCGACCCGGAGGCCTGCACCGCAAGCATCGTGCAGGATTTTACCGCCTTGCCGTCGACATGGATCACACAGGCGCCGCATTGCGAAGTGTCGCAGCCGACATGCGTCCCGGTCAGGCCGAGATTTTCCCTCAAGAAATGAACCAGAAGCGTACGGTCTTCGGCAGTGCCGCTGACCCGCTTTCCGTTCACCGTCAACGATATGTCCGACATGAAACCTCCCTGGGTGCTACCTTGGTCGTTCTGGCGTCGGTGGTGCCCGAGCCCTCCATCTGTCCGCTATTCTTATACCGCATAAAGCACGGGGAAAAAGTGCCGCGGAATGCCGAGATTGCGAGAATGCAGTTCGTCCCAGAAACCGCCTATTGTACTTTCGGTCACGCAAAGACAGGGACACGGTGGAGCGAAGCGAAACCACGATCGCCGTGCGATGCTGCCTTCCGCCCATGAGCGGCTGGGCGCTGGCCAAGCCGATTTCAGCCGATGCCGTGTTTTCTGAGAACCTCCTGCTCGTCGCCTGACACCCACCCAAATATTTTAGGCTCTCCGCCCAGCTTCTGCACGAGGTAGTGGACGTCGAAATCGATCGTGACGTCCGGTCCGTCTTTGCGAGCGTAGGACGACGTCCAAGCGACGTGGGCAACGCAATGATGCTCGTCAATCGGCGAGATGCGAACATCGCGTATTCGCATCGCCTTCGTGCCGATCGCTCGATAGTGAGCATAGCCTTGTTCCATAACCTGCTTGAGCTGGTCGTCGTTCCTCCCGACCATGACGCCGGCAGGCGACGCTGCAATGAAGGCGGAGGCATAGACGGATGTGACTTCGTCCATGTCGCCATCGCCGGCGAGGGATTTCTCGAAAAGCTGCTCGTACCTTTCGAATAGCTTCCTGACCTGCGCTTCCATGGATCACGCTCCCTTCCGGTGTGGTTTTGGATTCGAAGTTTCTCAGCGCTGATGCCGTCAAAATAGCAGAAACTTCAAATCCATCATGTTGGCTCATTGCCAAAGCAGCACTTGAAGACAACAATGACTTCGACGCCGGCGCGCCAAGAGCACAAAAAAGGGCCGCGCACAAAAAGAGCGTCGGAGGAATCGGAGGAGGAAGCCGCTGGCCAGTTCACGGACGCGCTATGCATGCGGCCTATCGGTGCTCACCACGGATGAGCCCGACGCCAATGTGTTCACCCAGGCGGTCGCGGCCGAAGCCGCAGCCATCGATGCCGGCTTCGCGCTGCTGTTTTTCTCCCAGAGCCTTGTCGATGCGGCGGCCCTGTCGGACGCGCTGAAGATCAACGCGCCGGCACTTGCCTATGCCGGCTGCTCCACCGCCGGCGAAATCACGCCGCGCGGTCTGGAGGAAGGCCAGATCCTCGCCTTGCTGCTTCCGTCAGCATCGTTTTCGGTCGCAAGCACCATGGTCGACAGTCTCTCTTCGTCGGGCATGGACAGGATCACCGGTGAAGTCGGGGCGCTGCGGCGCTCGCTGCAGGGCCGCGTCGGGTACGAACGGACCAACACCACCTTCGCGCTCTGCTTCATCGACGGGCTGTCCTATGCCGAGGAAGCGGTGACCTCCGCCATCCACTGGGGGCTCGACGACATTCCGTTGATCGGCGGTTCGGCCGGCGATGATCTGAAATTCGAGACGACGCGGCTGATCTCGAACGGCAAGGTTACCTCCGACAGCGCCATCATCGTGCTGATCACCACGGAAATTCCTTTCCACGTGTTCAAGACCGACAATTTCGTTCCCACCGAAGAGAAGCTGGTGGTCACCGCATCCGATCCCGATCATCGCACCGTGCGCGAATTCAACGCCACCAATGCCGCCGAGGAATATGCCGCCTCGGTCGGCGTCATCCGGCAGATGCTGACGCCACTGAGTTTCGCTTCGCACCCGGTGGTGGTGAAAGTGGGCGGCGAATTTTACTGCCGCTCGATCCAGAAGATGCACGCGGACGGCTCGCTGTCGTTCTTCTGCGCCATCGACGATGGCGTCGTCCTTTCCATCGCCCAGCCCAAGAACATGGTTGAATCGACACGTGCCGCCCTTAGGGATGTCGAGGAAAGGCTTGGCGGCATCGACATGATTCTCGGTTTCGACTGCGTGCTGCGCAGGCTCGATGCGCGCAACCGGCAGGTCTTTCGAGAGATTTCGGAACTTTACAAGGTCAACAACGTCATCGGCTTCGGCACCTATGGCGAACAGTACCGGTCGATGCATCTGAATCAGACGTTCACCGGCATCGCCTTCGGAGAGCGGCAGGCGGCGGAGTAGGAGATTCTTATGCCGCTCAGGAACATCAACGACCTGGAAAAGCTGAAGAAGATCAACGCAGCCCTTGTCAGCCGCGTCGAGCGCTCGATGGACCAGCAGGCTAACGCGTTCTCGCTGTTCCAGACCGCGATTTCGCTCGAGAATCGAGTGCGTACGCGCACCGAGGAACTGCACTCGACACTGCGTAGATTGGAACAATCCAACATCGATCTCAGCGCGGCCAAGGAAAACGCCGAACTGGCGAACCTGTCCAAGACCAGGTTCCTGGCCGCCGCGAGCCACGACGTGCTGCAACCGCTGAACGCCGCGCATCTCTCCGTCTCGGCGCTGGCCGAGGTGCAGACCAGCGACGAGGGCAAAAAGCTCGTCCGGCAGGTCGAGCGGTCGCTCGAGACGATGGAGGATCTGCTCCGCACCTTGCTCGACATTTCCAAGCTCGACGCCGGCGTCGTGCAGCCCGATATCGGCGACGTCAGCCTGGAGATGCTGTTTTCGTCGCTGCGCTCGGATTTCCTGCCGGTCGCCGAAATGAAGGGCCTGACGCTAAAATTCCGGCCGGTCAACGCCGTCGTGCGTTCGGACCGCACCTTGCTGCGCCGCATCCTGCAGAACATCCTTTCCAACGCGCTGCGCTACACCCGCTCCGGCGGGGTGCTGGTCGGCACCAGGCATCGCGGCGACACGATCCGCATCGATGTCGCCGATACCGGCTGCGGTATCCCCCACGACCAGCGCGAGGCCGTGTTCGAGGAATTCCACCGGGGCACGATCCCGACCGATGCCGGGCTTGCCGGCGGCGGGCTGGGATTGGGCCTGGCCATCGTGCGCCGCATCGCAGCCGCACTCGGCCATCCCGTGACGTTCTCGTCGAAGGTCGGGCACGGCACGATTTTCCATATTGACGTTCCGGTCGGGATCGGCGCCAGCGTCGATGCCATTGCCAGCACCGCCGACATGGAGCGGCCGCGCGGCTACGGTCTGTTCGGCACAAAGGTGCTGCTGGTCGAGAACGACGTCGAGGTGCTGCAGGCGATGACGTCCCTGCTCGAGCGCTGGCAATGCCTGGTGCGCCCCGCCACCTCGACCGATGCTGCGCTCGACATGCTTGGCGATACGGACTGGGTGCCGGACATCGTCATAGCCGACCAGCATCTCGACGGCGGCGACCTTGGCACCACGACGATCGCCGAGGTCCGCGATTATCTCAGCCGCGCCGTGCCGGCGCTGATCGTCACCGCCGACGGTTCGGAGACCGTTGCCAAAGTCGCCCGTGCGGCCGGCATCGAGCTGATGCGCAAGCCGCTGAAACCGGCACAACTGCGCGCGCTGCTGGCGCATTTGCTGGCTTGATCTCTTCTCCCTAAAAGACACTCGCAGAAGACCGCGAGCGAAAAGAAAAATGGTGCGCTGTCACCATGATACGAAGGTTTACATCTATGAGGTTTTCAGAGTTTCAGCCGCGCCATGTGCTCTGCCTCTTGGGGCGGCAAGGAAGATTTTTTGAGCTTTGTCGCTTAATTCAGTCGGCAATCGACAACTTCGCCCCCGGATTTGAGATTGATACAAAGTTTTCGCAGGAGCTGCCGGATGATCGCATGGCAGTGTCCTTTGATGTGTCTTGGGATCGTGTGCATGAGGGTGCACGGCATGAGAAGGATGAAGAGGCGGTACTTGAACATGGCTGCGTGATTTATGTGCTTGGTCCCCATATGGACGCAGAAAATGCCGTAGAGACGTCCGCGAATGCTCTTCGCGTAATCGTCCATGCACTGGACAACGGCGCTACCGCCGCGAAGGGAGAGAGTGCCGGCGTCGCGCACGGTGCCGCCCGGTGGAAGCAGCTTGGTCGCGATGCTGAACACCATAAGGAAGGCGTGGCTTTGGCTCGCCTCTGCCGCCTTGCCTTCAGCAGGCGGCCTTTAAGTGACGGAGAGTTCCTCTGCAGCGTCGGCTTCCACCTTATCGGACTGCCAGAGGTTTTCGTGCCAAGGAGCCTCTCGGATGATGAACTGGTGCTCAGCTCTATAATTGACAGCATTGCCGAGGAGATATTCACTGAAGGCGTTGAGATGGTTTTAGCCCGCCACGGTGCGATGTTGCTACCAATCGACGAGTATGACGAACACGACCTCAAACATAATCCCTACGGTGCCATCTACTTGAGCCCTGGCATCAAACTGGATTCCCAAATCAATTGAGCCACGGAGGAGGGTAACGCTGATGCACGCCGACTTGGTGCCATGACCGAGGGCTGCCCGTTCAAAACCCCGCCTGGCCGCGAAACAGCTCGGCACTGTCGAGCTTCGAAACCTCGATGACGGCTTGCGTCCGGCTGTAGACGTTGAGCTTGCGCAGGATCTCGGAAACATGCGCCTTGACAGTGGTTTCGCCGACCTGCAGCTCGTAGGCGATCTGCTTGTTGAGCAAGCCCTGGCGCAGCATCTGCAGCACCCGCAACTGCTGCGGCGTCAGTTTGGCAAGGCGCTGCACCATCTCGGCGCGGTCGGTGCTGTCGGCGTCTGGCGGCTGGCCTTCATAGGTTTCGGGCACGTAGATCGCGCCCTCCATCACCGAGCGGATGGCGGCGGCCAGGTCGCTCTTGCGCGCCGATTTCGGGATGAAACCGGCAGCACCATAGGACAGCGCCTCGGAAATGATCTTGGGCTCCTCATGCCCCGAAACGATGACCACCGGCAGGCGCGGATAGCGGGTCCGAAGCTGCAGCAGCCCATCGAAGCCATGCACGTCAGGCATGCTGAGGTCGAGCAGCGCGAGATCGAATGGCTTCGCATCCGCCAGAAGCTCAAATGCCTCGGTGATCGAACGCGCCTCGACAGTATCGACATCCGGATAGGCCATTTGCACAGCGCTGTGCAGCGCCTCGCGAAACAGCGGGTGGTCGTCGATGATCAGAAACCGGGCGCGATCGTTGACTGCGGTCATGGCGTTTCGTTTCATTTCAGGCAGGATAGAATAGCCCAGTGACCATGGCCAGATTATTGGCAAATAGTACATCGCCACCCCTGGCCGAAGGGCGGACACGGCAATTTCGGGACCACCATGCCTTGCCCGCTCGTCCAAATCGGCCGAATGTGCAGGAATGAGCGACCTCGTCCTTCATAACTACTACCGCTCCTCCACCTCCTACCGGGTGCGGATCGCGCTGGAGATGAAGGGCCTGACCTACCAATATGTGCCGCATCATCTGCGGCACGGCGAGCATCTGGAGCCCGCCTATCTCTCGGTCAATCCGCAAGGACTGGTGCCGGCGCTGATCCTGGGCGACGGCACGCTGCTGACCCAATCGCTGGCGATCATCGAATTTCTCGACGAGACCAGGCCCGAACCGCCGCTTTTGCCGCAGGATGCACTTGGCCGGGCCCGCGTCCGGATGCTGGCGCAGATGATCGCCTGCGACATTCATCCGGTGAACAATCTGCGCGTGCTGACCTCGCTGCGCACCCTGTTCGGCGCCGGCGACGAGGACGTCGCCAACTGGTTCCGGCATTGGGTGAACGAAGGTTTCCAGCCGCTTGAAAAGATTCTGGCTTCCTCGTCCGAAACCGGGACATTCTGCCATGGCGACACGCCGGGGCTGGCCGACATCTGCCTGGTCGCTCAGGTCACCAGCAACGCCCGTTTCGGCGTCGACATGGCGCCCTACCCGACGATCACACGCATCCACGCCGCCTGCATGGCGCTGCCGGCCTTCCAAAAGGCCGCGCCGGAGAACCAGATCGATGCCGAATAGAGCAGTTTGGATCAAAGCATGAGGAATTGCCGATGAAAGCCGTCGTCTTCGAAAAGTTCGGTGAAACGCCAACGATCCAGACCGTTCCCGATCCGGAGCCGGCACTGGGCGGCGTTGTCATCAAGGTCGAGGCGACCGGGCTCTGCCGCAGCGACTGGCATGGCTGGATGGGCCATGACGACGGTATCCGCCTGCCGCATGTGCCGGGCCACGAGCTTGCCGGCGTCGTGGTGGCCGCCGGCACGCAGGTGAAGCGCTGGAAGACCGGCGAGCGCGTCACCGTACCATTCGCCGTCGGCTGCGGTCGTTGCTTCGAATGCAGCTCGGGCAACCATCAGGTCTGCGAGCACCAGACCCAGCCCGGCTTCACCGGCTGGGGCTCGTTCGCCGAATATGTCGCCATCGACCATGCCGACACCAATCTGGTCCGCTTGCCGGACGAGATGGAATTTGCCACCGCCGCCAGCCTCGGCTGCCGCTTCGTCACCTCGTTCCGCGCCATTGTCGACCAGGGCCGGGTGACGCCCGGCGAATGGGTGGCCGTGCATGGCTGCGGCGGCGTCGGCCTGTCGGCGATCATGATCGCCAGCGCCATGGGCGCCAACGTGATTGCCATCGACCTGACCGACGAGAAGCTGGACTTCGCCAGCAAGATCGGCGCAGTGGCGACGATCAATGCCGCCAAGACGCCGAACGTAGTCAAGGCGGTCAAGCAGATCACCAATGGCGGCGCGCACATGTCGATGGACGCGCTCGGCCATCCCAGTACCTCGTTCAACTCGATCGCGAACCTGCGCCGGCGCGGTCGCCATGTACAGGTCGGCCTGATGCTCGGCGATCACGCCAGGCCGCAGATTCCGATGGACAAGGTGATTGCCTTCGAGCTCGAAATCCGCGGCAGCCACGGCATGCAGGCCTACCGCTACCAGGCGATGATGGAGATGATCCGCACCGGCAAGCTGAAACCCGAACTGCTGGTCGGCAAGCGGATCAGTCTCGATGAGGCGCCCGCGGCCTTGATGGCGATGGGCGGCTTCGAAGGCATCGGCATCGGCGTGGTGACCAGGTTCTAGCCAGGTCGGCTCTCCCTTCTCCCCTTGTGGGAGAAGGTGGCCGAGCGAAGCTCGGTCGGAT
>SAQL01000056.1 GCA_004020645.1 Mesorhizobium sp.
ATCCTGATCTACTGCGTCGACAAAAAGGGGCGGCCCGTCCTCGGCAAACCCAGGCCGGGACCCGAGACCGCGCACTTCATCGAGCACGAGGCCTACAAAGATATCGCCCTCGTCATCCCCGCCCTTCGCGAACTCCATTATGTCACCCGTTATGATAACCCACAGTGATCGCCCCGGCGCGCGGACTAACGGCTGACCGCCATACACGCATCAGGCGGCTTCGGGAAAGGTGCCTCGACGCACCGCTTACCGAGCTGAGCGACGGTGGTGCTGACATCAATCGCGTTGCGACCGAGACGATCAAGCTTGGTGACGACCAGGACATCGCCATGCTCCAAACGATCGATCAGGGAAGCCTAACCGCTGGGCAATGGCAGTGCTGCCGGAGATGGTTTCGGAGACGATGCGACGGGATTCGACATGGAAGCCCCGCCGACTGGATTTCCAAGATCTGGTTGTCAAACCGTCTGGCCGATGGAGACGCGGGCATAGGCTTTGCAATCTGCAAAGTGAGATTGCTTCTGATAAGGAAACGGAATTCGTAGGCGGGCGCCACTCCGCTGCTACAACCCCCGTCGTTACCTTGCTTCGTGATGCCGAAATACATTCGAGTGGCCATGATGTTTGCTCCAGACCCTTATTAATCACTGCAGAGTGCCTCCAGCCCGGAATAGAGCTCCAGCGCTTCCGGGTTGGCCAGCGCCTCCTTGGTCTTCACCGACCGGCCGTGGACGACTTCGCGCACGGCGAGCTCGACGATCTTACCGGACTTGGTGCGCGGAATGTCGGCGACCTGGATCACTTTGGCCGGTACATGACGCGGTGACGCACCGATGCGGATCTTGGTCTTGATCTTCTTTTCGAGATCGGCGTCGAGCGTCAGGCCCGGTACCAAACGGACGAAGAGGATAACCCGGACGTCGTCGTCCCAGTCCTGGCCGATGCAGATGGCCTCGGCGACTTCATCGAGCTGTTCGACCTGGTTGTAGATCTCGGCGGTACCGATGCGCACGCCGCCGGGATTGAGGGTCGCATCCGAGCGGCCGTGGATGATCAGGCCGCCGTGTTCGGTCCATTCGGCGAAATCGCCCTGGCACCAGATATTGTCGAAGCGCTTGAAATAAGCCGCGCGGTATTTGGCGCCATCAGGGTCGTTCCAGAAACCCACCGGCATGGAGGGGAAGGCTTTGGTGCAGACCAGTTCGCCCTTCTCGCCACGGACCGGTTTGCCTTCATCGTCCCAGATGTCGACTGCGAGGCCGAGGCCCGGCCCCTGGATCTCGCCCTTCCAGACCGGCTTGACCGGATTGCCGAGCACGAAGCAGGAGACGATGTCGGTGCCGCCGGAGATGGAGGCGAGCTGGACGTCCGGCTTGATGCCTTCATAGACGAATGAAAAACCTTCCGGCGAAAGCGGCGAGCCGGTGGAGGTGATCAGGCGCAAGTCGGAGAGATCGTGTGTCTTGAGCGGCTCGATGCCGCCCTTGCGCACCGCATCGATGTATTTGGCCGAGGTGCCGAAGACGGCGAAGCGTTCCTCGGCTGCATAGTCCCACAGGATATTGCCCGAGGGCGCGAAGGGCGAGCCGTCGAACAGGCAGAGCGTGGCGCCGCTCGCCAGACCCGAGGCCAGCCAATTCCACATCATCCAGCCGCAGGTCGTGAAGTAGAAGAGGCGATCACCATCGCCGACGCCGGAATGGAAGCGGTGTTCCTTCAGGTGTTGCAGCAGCGTGCCGCCGGCAGAATGAACGATGCATTTCGGCACTCCGGTCGTGCCCGAGGAGAACAGGATATAGAGCGGGTGGGCGAACGGCAGCGGCTCGTATTCCACGGGCCCCGCGGTGAAGGGGATGGTCGCGGCATCCATGGTGCGGCCATCGGCAAGCGATGCGGCCAGCGCTTCGGCGTCGCCGGCGTAACCCACGACCATGACGGGGCAGCCGAGCTTGGGCGCGACGTTCCGGACCTTGTCGGAGACGTCCTGCAGCTTGCCGTTGTACCAGTAGGCATCGCAGGTGATGAACAGCCCCGGCTCGATCTGGCCGAAGCGGTCGAGCACGCCCTGCTCGCCGAAATCGGGCGAGCAGGACGACCAGATGGCACCGATCGAGGCGGTGGCCAGCATGCAGGCGATTGTCTCCGGCATGTTCGGCATCATGGCCGAGATACGGTCGCCCTTGCCTATGCCCATCGCGCGGAAGGCTTGCTGTAGCTTGGATACGGTGGAATGGAGCTGATCCCAACTCCAGCGATAGCTCATCTTGTCCTCACCACGGAAGATCAGCGCGTCTTGGGGACCGTGCTTGATCAGGAGGTTTTCGGCGAAGTTCAGGCTGGCGTCGGGGAAGAAGCGAGCGTGGAGCATAACATCGCCGTTGATGAGATCGCGTGGCCCGGGCTGTCCAATCACGCCGCAATAATCCCAGACGGCAGACCAGAAAGTGCCGCGTTCATCGATTGACCATTGATGAAACGCATCATGGTCGGGTAGATCAGCCTTGTAGGTACAGGTGCAGAATTCGCGAAACCTCGTGATTGCGCTCGTGCGAATCTCGTCTGCGCTGGGCTGAAATAAGGGTGAGTCGATCATCGACGAGTTCCTTTGAACCAAATATTATGGGGCCGCGGTGTAGATAACAGGCCGATGCGTCGCAGGCGCCCAACACCACCAGATTTCGCCTTAGTGCCACTAGGTGCCTTCTCGGCGTTTAACCGAACAGATTAACGCCCGCGTCCCGACAACACGCGAGCGCCTTGATCGCCAACCCCCCCAGGATGAACAGAGGTTAGTTGCGCCGCGATAAGCACGCAGCGCGGCCTCGACACACGTCCTGCATCTCGGGACAACTAGCCTAGGTAGGACGCGATGACGGCAGGATCGTCCCTTATCTCTGCTGCTGGCCCGGACAGTGCAACGCGCCCCTGCTCAACGACGTAGGCATGTTGTGCATACTCAAGCGCAAGCATGGCGTTCTGTTCCACGATCAGCACACCGATCCCGCTTTCGCGCGAATAGTCGCTGATGGCCGAGATGAGCTGCTCTTCGACCATAGGGGCGAGGCCAATGGACGGCTCGTCAAGCAAAAGCATCTTCGGTTGCGCCATCAGTGCCCGGCCAAAAGCAAGCATCTGCTGTTCACCGCCGCTCATTCGACCTGCTTGTTGTTTTTGACGGTTGGCGAGCACCGGAAAGAGCTCGAAAATCCGCTCCAGCGTCTTGCGCCGCCTTGTGGGATCAGGCCGAACGGTTGCGCCGAGCAAAAGGTTCTCTAGGACCGACAGTTTCGGAAAAAGCTCACGTCCCTCTGGCACAAGAGAGATGCCCTTGCGCACGATGTCATCTGGTGCAAGCCCATTGAGCTTTGCACCGTCCAATCGGATTTCGCCGGAGGCGAGTTTGACGAGACCGCAGATAGCATTCATCAGGGTCGTCTTTCCCGCGCCGTTGCTGCCGACAACCGCGGTCACTTGCTCAGTGCTGGCCGTAAAGCTCATCCCATTGAGCGCGCGGACGCCACCATATTCAAGTACGAGATCTTTCGCCTCAAGCATCACTATTCCTCTTCCGACCAAGATACGCCTTGATCACTTCAGGATGACGTCCGATTTCCTCAGGCGTTCCTTCCGCAATGACGCGGCCAAAATTCAAAACGGTGATCCTGTCACACAGACGCATCACCGATTTCATGTCGTGCTCGACGAGCAAAATCGAGATTCCATCTGCTCGCAGTTGTTCAACCCGCGTCGAGACTTCTGCCTTTTCGGTTGCATGCAGCCCTGCCAACGGTTCGTCCAGGAGCAGTATTCGAGGGCGGGTCGCCAGCGCGGTTGCGATGCTTAGTACGCGCCTCAAACCACCTGGAAGGTTTCCAGCAGGCTCATTGGCGCGTGATGCAAGCCCCATCCGCTCCAGTGCCTCGAACGCAGCAATATTGATCTTCGCGTTCTCTCCGGTCGGTATCCATCTCTTAGGGTTCCACGCTGACCCCTGTGCAGCTCGGACGCCGAGCGCCACGGCTTCAAGCAGGGTTCCTGAAGTGTAGACCCTCGTAAGCTGAAATGTTCGAACCAGGCCCAGCCTGGCAATACGATGCGAGGGGAACCCTTCGACGCGAACACCATCCAGGCTGACGTCACCGGCAGAAGGTTGCAAGCTTCCGCTTATTAAATTCATCGTCGTCGACTTGCCCGAGCCATTCGGCCCGATAAGGCCGCGGATTTCGCCCCGTCCGAGCTTGAGCGACACTCCATCTACCGCTTTCAAGCTGCCGAAGATCTTGCTTAAATTATTGATCTCAAGCATTTTTAGCCCTCCAGACCATGAGGCGGCCACGCGCCCATTGTCCGAAGAGTATTGCGATGATGACAAATACGCCCCAGATCATCGGGACGAATTCAGGGACAACTCTGAAGATTTCTTCGATGAGCGTAAGAAACAGCAGTCCGAGAATTGGACCGGAAAAACGGGTCGTGCCACCGATCACACAGGCCGCGACGACCTTGAACATCAGCATCGCATTTATATCCGATGGCGAGACGATGCCGTTGTAAGTGGCGAACAAACCTCCCGCTATTCCGGCGCCGAATGAGCCAAGTATGAACGCCAAGGCGCGCAACGCCCAGGCATCGATCCCGATCGACGACGATAGTGCCTCGTCCTCGCCGACAGCCTTGATCTTCAAGCCGGCGTCGGAGGCATCCAGTGACGCGTAGAAGATGCCCAACAAGACCAGCACAGCGGCGACCAGGCATAGGAACTCCAGCGTCGACGACGGATTAGGCAGGATTTCAGGCCGCTCGATAAAGGCGATGCCCGATGTGCCGCCAGTGATTTCCCGGAACTGAATGAAGCATTGGCGCAGTGCCTCTCCCGCCGCAAAGGTCGACAGGAAGAAGTAATATTGGCGGGTCCGAAGCACGGGGTAGGACAGCAGCGCTGCAAATAGCGCCGCGAACAATCCTCCTGCGACCGTTGCCACCAGCACCGGCAGGCCGAATGGCGGCTTCGAAAGGATTGCAACGGAGTAGCCGCCGATTCCCATGATGGCGATATGAGCGAACGACCAACCTCCCATTGTCGTGATGGTGCGATACGACAGAACCAGGATGGAAGTCATGCCGAAAAGCACGAGGACACCAAGCATATAGTTACTGCCGACGAAGCCGCCGACGACAAGCGCGGCGCCCAGTGCGCACACGGTCATTAAATCGCGTCGGAACGCACTCATTATTCCTTCTCCCCGAACAGGCCAGATGGCTTAACACTCAGGACGAACAGCATGACGGCCGCGCTCGTGAGAGCGAGAAAACGTCCGGCACCGAACTGAGACATGAGGGTATCGAGGACACCGAAAATAGCAGCGGCAGCAACCGCGCCCCAGATGTTGCCAATACCACCAACGATGATGATGATGAACGCCTTCCATAGCGTACCCGCGCCCATGTAGGGAGAGATCTGGCTGATGGGACCCATGGCCGCACCGCATATGCCCGCAATCGACGATCCGAGGATGAGCGTGAGTCGGCCCACCTTCTCGGTTCGTATACCTTGCAAGAGGGCGCCACGCGGATTTTGAGCCACAGCGCGAATGCGCCGGCCTGCCTCGGACCTCATGAGGAATACCCACAGACCGGCTGCTAGTACGACGGCTACCCCAATGACGACGAGTCTCGATGCCGGAAGAATGGCGCCGCCGAAGTTCACGACGCCTCGCATCGGCGGGGCGATCGAAAGACCAACGGGCCCAAAGATTTGAACGACAATCGTCTGAATGACATACGACAACGCAAGCGTTGATATGAAAATCGCCAAAGGCTTGTCGCCGAGTGGCACGACCATGGTTCTGTGTAGCACCAGGCCGAGCAGCCCGGTCACCGCCGCCGCAACGATTGCACCGATGGCCCATGCGACTGGACCACCCACCTGGGGTGAGAGAGTCGAAATACAGAGATATGTTGCGTATGCGCCGATCATGAAGAATTCGCCATGGGCGAAATTTATGATTCGCATCACGCCGAAAACCAATGCCAGACCGAGGGCGAAGCAAAGGTAAAAGGACGTGAGCGATAGGCAATTCAGTAAGATTTGCATCGGGTCAATCACCTGAGAGAGGTCGGAGTAGCCGCGGCACGTCCGCGGCCACCTATGCCGATAAGCCTCACTTTGCCGAGACTTGACCGCCTTCAGAGAGTGCTGGCAGCGCTGCGTCTTTGTGAGCGTTCCACCAGGCAGCAACATCAACGACGGCGGTAACCTTTACACCACCCTTGTCGTCCGTCACGTAGACCGGGAGTGGAGTCATCAGCCAGTTGTTGGCACCGAAGATTTCCGATCCACCCCAGCGCGAAGGTCCGAAAAGCGGCTGATCCACGGTATCGCTTGCGAAAAGCGCGTCGCGCACGCCTGCGCCGGTGGGATCTGAGGACTTCTGAATCCCCGCCTCGATGGTTGTCATCGCTGCGTAGGCGACCGATGCGAGCGCCGACCATTCCTTCTCGCCGAACTTCTCGACGTAGGTCTTATAGAACGCCGACACGCGCGGGCTGAAGTTCGGCTCGGAAGCATCGACGACATAAGCGCTGAAGATCCGGCCAGCTACTTCTGCAGCCGGGACACGTTCCGTTACCAAGCCCATGGTCCAGCCTTCGCTGCCGTAGAGACCCTTGTAGCCCAACTGCTCCATCGCCTCGACGAACAGGGCCTGCTGTCCAGGTGTGAAGCCCAGCTCGACGATAAGGTCGGGATTGGATGCCATTACCGGCGTGGCCAGGCCGAGCATATCCGACGTTGATGCCGGATCGTAGGGCTGCGAGTAAACGATCTCGGCGCGATCCAGGTAGGGAGCCAGGCCTGCCTTGTAATAAGCAAGCGCCGCCTGGCCGAAAGAGTGGTCTGCCGTTACGATTGCGACACGCTTGATCTCCGGCCGGCTCTCCAGGAGATGGCTGACAAGAAACATGTATGACGCCGGTGAGCCGGTGACCGAACCGATGAGGAACGGGTACTTCGGGCCGAGATAGCCGGCACCATAGCTTGTTGTCAGAACCTTGTTTTCGGTGGTGATCTCGGCGACGGCCTGGCGTGACGCAGGTGTAAAGGTCTGGAGAATGAAGCTCACTTTGTCATCAAGAATTGCACGGCGGAAAGCGTTCAGCTCATCACCGGCTGTGTAGCAATTGTTGTCGTAGCCGGTTACCTCAATCTTATGCTTCTTGCCCGTTGCGTCGGCGATACCGCCGTTCGCGTTGAATTCTTCGGCCCAAATCTGAACACCGCGAGTAATCGGAACGCCCCATTGAGCGCACTCGCCTGCCTGTGGCTGGACCACTCCAACTTTGATCGTATCTTCGGCGGCCGCCGAAGTTCCTAGAGCACCGGCAAGTGCGCCGGCGATCAGCAGTCTTGTAAGCATGTTCATTTCACTTCTCCCTGTGTTGAAGTTCCCCAATTTTTCTACCTGAGTATCTCGGTGTTACCGCACACACCTAATGACTGCCCCGAGATTGATCTGCCTGCATCGGACGCGACGAAAACCGCCAGATCCGCAATTTCCTCAGGTTCGATCATTCGACCCAGTGATATTGTCGCGACTTCCTCGGCCTCGATTTCAGCGAGCCCGCGTCCTGTAAGTTCTGCCCGGGCGGACATCACTCGCTCCATGCGCGGCCCACGGACAGACCCGGGAAGGATTGCGTTAACGCGGATGCCGAACTGGCCGACCTCCATCGCGAGCGATTGGGTAAGGCCGATCACGCCCCATTTGGCCGCCGCGTATGGCGTCCTCATCGGCATGCCGAGTCGTCCGGCCGCTGAGGACATGTTGAGGATAACCCCCGACCGCTGTGTCTTCATCCCGGCCATCACACCGCGAATGAACAAGAACTGGGCGGTGAGATTGACATCTACCGTTCGCGCCCACTCCTCGGGCGAGACGTCCTCGATCGCAAGCGTCGGACCGGCGATGCCGGCATTGTTGAAGAGGATGTCCACTCCGCCACCCAATCCCGCGAGCATCGACTGGAGAGCGGCTGGAACGCTGGCGGGGTCAGCCACATCGCATACGACTGCAGTGGCTTCGGGATATTCCGAGGAGAACGAGCTTACCGAAGCGGGATCAATGTCACAGACTGCGACCCGCGCACCGGCTTCAATCATTTTCTTCGCGACGACCCTGCCAATACCACTGGCACCGGCAGTGATGATTGCGCGCTTGCCAGAAAGAGGGCTCATGCTGCTGCTCCCAATCCAAGGCGATCGCGGGTCGCGGCGGATGACATAATCCGCACACCCATGCGTTCGACGATTTCGCGCGCGCGCTGCACAAGCGCGACATTCGTCGCCGGAACAGCCCGGTCGAGCCAGATATTGTCTTCGAGACCGACACGCACGTTCCCACCAAGCAGAACAGCTTGGGCGACCATCGGCATCTGCATGCGGCCAACACCGAAAGCGGACCAGACAACGTCGGCGCCGCGGGCTGCATCCGCCATACCCTTCATTGCCGTCGTGGTGGCCGGAGCGCCCCAATTCACGCCTAGGCAAAATTGGATCATTGCAGGGCCGGCGAACGCGCCTTCGCCGATGAGCTTCATGACGAAGTCAAGGTGGCCGAGGTCGAATACCTCGAGCTCGGGCTTTACACCGTAACCCCGGATCATTGCCGCACCTTCGCGAATTTGCTCGGGCGTGGAAATGTAGACCAGATTGCCTTCACCGACGTTGTATGAGCCGCAGTCGAGCGTGCAGACGTCGGGTCGCAGCGCCTCGACGTGGAGGAGCCGGGTCTTCTGGTTGACGAGATCTGTGCCAGCGACAGCCTGGGTCGGATACTCGGCGTCGAGAACGAGGTCGCCGCCCATGCCCGCCGTCATGTTGACGATGATGTCCTTGTTGCGGTCACGAACGCGCTCAAGCACTTCTGCATAAAGTTTGACATCGCGACTCCCGTCCGTCGTCTCCGGATCGCGAACATGGACATGGGCGATCGCGGCACCGGCTTCGGCGACGGCCAGAACGTCGGCGGCGATCTGTTCAGGCGTCACGGGGACATGCGGGTTCTTCTTGGGGCCTGCTCCGGCGCCGGTCACGGCACAGGTGATAAAGATTTCGTTGTTCATGCTTGTTGTCTCAGCTTGGAGGTTTCGTCTGAAAGAATTTCAAGAGTTTTGGGGTCGATCGCCACGCCGTAATCCCGGCGTGCGGCTTCCGCCGAAATGTAGCCGTCGATCACGTCTTCGCGGACACGCTCAGGATTACGGGAGCGCGCAACGCCCCAGCCGCCGCCACCTGTAGACAGGAATTCGAATGCTTCGTTCGGCCCGAATTTGTGGGATGACAGAAGCGGAGAGCGCCAGGTGCCATCCGGCCTCGGGCCACCGATGATCTCGCGGCGCCCATCGCCATATTCCTGCACCAGCACCTGAACGGGACTCATGCTGCCGCCGTTTACGCCGGGGCTTCCCTCGATGGTTCTGGATGTCTCGATCGAAAGCTCGCCGCCATTGAGAAAGCGGAACTTGAACCGCGCGCCCAGACCCCCTCGGTTTTCGCCCGGGCCGCCGGAATCCTGGCGAAGGTCGAAGGCTTCGACGACGACCGGGTAGAGCAGTTCGGCCGCTTCCGCTGGCATGTTGGTGCAGTTGCCCAACGGATCCAGCGTCACGTTCAGCCCATCATTGTATGGCGTTCCGCCCCAGCCGCCCGCCGGGATGTCCGAGAAGACATCGATGCGCCCGCCGGCACCGCGAACCGCAGCAACGAACCAGTTTGCATCGGCGCATGTAGGAGCGATCGCAAGATCGGGGATGGCCTTTGCCACGGCCTGCCAGATCGCGCTCTGTACTTTTCCGGACGTTACGGTGGTGCAGCCGACGACAGGAGCGGGCCAGCGCGCATTAAGCCAGCAGTCATCCGGAAGGCTCAACGTGATTGGCGCAAACATGCCTGCGTTCGGCGGCGCGTCGGGCGCCAGGAAGAACTGCAGAGCGGTGTATACGGCGGCGGTCGTGTTCGCGAAGGGCGAATTGATCGCACCGGCCACCTGGGGATCGCTTCCCGCGAAATCCACGTGCAGGTTTGAGCCCGAGACGGTCAGCTTGACCCGCGCCCAGACCTTGGCATCGGTGATGCCATCGGAATCCGCGTAGTCGGCGCCTTCGTAGACACCATCCGGTATGTTTTCGATTTCTGCGCGAACGATCCGTTCGGTGTAACGGATCATGTCGTCCATTCCCTGGAGCAGGGTCGCGCGGCCGTATTTGCGCGCCGTAGCCTGGAGTTCATCCTCGGCAGCCAGCAGAGCGCCCATATGGGCTTGCAGGTCGCCGCGGATGTAATGCGGTGTGCGCGTGTTTCGCAGCAGGATTTCGAGAAGGTCCGGATCGACCTCATAGTTGCGATAGAGCTTCAGTGGGGGAAGCCGAAGCCCTTCACCGGCGACGTGCGTTCCGAAGCCCTGGCCACCGGGGCCGCCACCCCCAAGATCCATCCAGTGACCCCGGCTTACCGCGAAACCGATAAGCATGTCTTCATGGAAGACAGGCATGGTCAGCGTCACATCGTTGATGTGGGTGCCGCCGTCATAGGGGTCATTCAGCACCACCACATCACCCGGCCGAAGCGTCTCGATGCCGAACTTCCGCGCCACGGCCTGGACGCTGAAATGCATCGCCGCCAGATGAACGGGGCAGTTTGCAGTCTGACCGACCAGACGCAGCGCGGGGTCATAGATCGCGTTCGAAAAGTCGAGATTTTCCGAAAGGATCGGCGAGAAGGATGACTTCTGCAGAATCACCGTCATGCGGCGGCAGACATGCTCGAACGTGTTGCGAAGCACTTCGAACGTGATTGGGTCGATTGAGGTAACCATTATGACCTCTCCAAGATGCAGTTGCGGGCGGAGTCAAAGCGTGCCGCCCAACCCGGTGGGATGACGATGCTGGTGTGCGGATCTTCAATGAGAGCGGGGCCGCTGACCTCAACCGCGCCGGCGGCGTCGTGAACCAGGCTGTCGGTCCAGCCGCCAAACCAGACCTTGCGTTCAGCCTGACGTGGCGAGCCGATCGCGGAACTCGTGCTAGATTGCAGAATGCCAGCGGGTGATGGCGCTTCCGCCGTGACTGCCAGTGCGACAATCTCAACGGGGAAATCGTTCGACCGGACACCGAACTCTCTCTTGTGCGCACCGTGAAAGGCCTCAGCCAGGCGATCGAGGTCGCGTCGCTCGATAACACCCCGGTCCTGCACGACGTCCACTTCGAAAGTCTGACCCGCATACCGCATGCGCATCACGAAGCTAACCTGCACGCTGTCTGCGCTGGCGCCCTGCCCAAGAAGGGCTTCGACGGCTGCGGCACCGAGGTTCTTCAAGCGAAGGCCGATTTCATCGAGCTCCTTGGCGACGAGCGGGGCGTAATAGAAAACTTCTTCGTCGTGCTTGATTGCCAGTCGCAGCGCTCCATAAGCAGAGGCAACACCGGAGTATCTGGGAACGATGACCGTTGGCGTGCCGAGCGCCTCGGCGACTGCGCACGCGTGCAGCGGTCCTGCTCCGCCAAAACTCGCAAGCGCGAAATCGCGAGGATCGCGGCCGCGAGATGCAAGGACAAGCTTGACGGCTTGTGCCATAGCCTCGGTCGCGATCCGCAGCATGCCTTCGGCACATTCCTCGATGCTAAGTTTCAACTGAGACGAAACGGTCTCCACGGCTGCGCGGGCCGCTGCGCCATCCAGTTTAAATTTACCCGAAAGGTCCGGACTAATCCTGCCGAGCACCAGATTTGCATCCGTGATCGTCGGCCGCGTTCCACCTCGCCCATAGCAGGCAGGCCCGGGAACCGAACTTGCGGACATGGGGCCGACGCGGAGTGAGCCACCGCTGTCGATCCAGCCGATCGACCCCCCGCCGGCGCCGATTGAACGGATGTCGAGCATCGGCACTGCGACCGGTATGTCAAACTCAATTTCATATTCGCGGGTGATGAGGCCCTCGCCATCCTCGACGATGGATGCGTCGAAGCTTGTTCCGCCCATATCGGTATGAATGATGTTTACCGAGCTGGCCGTACGCGCGATCTCGGACGCATATCCGACGCCGCCTGCGGGCCCCGACTCCACCAGTTCCTCGACACGCAGACGCGCCTGGTTGACGGACATCATCCCGCCATTGCTTTTCAGGATCATGAGATTGCCGGTAAACTCCGCTTCACGGAGCCGGGCCTCAAGACGCTCAAAATAGTCGGCCATCACCGGCAGGATCGTGGCTCTCACCGAAGCCAACGTGAAGCGCGTGTGCTCTCGGAACACCGGCTTGACATCCGCCGAGGAAATTGCCCGCACGCCGGGCAATGCGGCTGTGATGATTTCGGCGACCTTGCGCTCGTTTGCCGGGTTCGCGTAGGAGTTGATCAGGCAGATAGCCACGGATTTGATACCAGCTGCTGCGATGGCCTCGATAATGGGCTGAAGCTCTGCAGCATCAATCTCCTTCTCAACCTTCCCGAACGCAGTGGTTCTTTCGTTGATCGTGTAGCGATGCCGACGACGGATCAGGGGCTCAGGCTTGGTTTGATAGGGCCGATAAAGATGTTCGCGGTGCATTCGGCCGATTTCGAGCACGTCGCGAAAGCCCTCCGTGGTGATCATCGCAGCATCCGGGAAGGTGCGCTCGATCAGTGCGTTGGTCGCCGTCGTGGTGCCGTGGACAAGCAGCTCAATCTCGTTCGGTGCGATGCCGGCGTTTGCAATGGCGTTCAAGACGCCACGCGACCTTTCCTCAGGGGTCGTCAGAACTTTACCGGTTCGCTCCTCGCCGGTCGCACTGTTGACCGCGAAGAGGTCCGTGAAAGTCCCTCCCACATCAATACCAACTTTCCACATACCAGTTACCCTTTTATTGATCGTTGATCAAAGAATTGCCGGCAAAACAGATTTGTGTCAACCCCCGTGTTCACTTGATATCCACCACACAGAGCCTAACCGTTTTTGATCGTTGATCAAATAAAATATTTTCGCTATGCTCACGTCCGTGTCAGGCAGATCAGGAGTGAAAATGCCAGCGACCAAACTTCCCGTGCTTCGGCCGCGGCCAAGAAACTCAGATTTGGAACATGTTTATGCGGAGCTAACTCGTTCAATCATGATGGCCGAGTTTGCACCTGGTCAGAAGTTGAAGCTCGACGACTTGGCCACCGCATTCGGCACAAGTCATATGCCGGTTCGAGAGGCCCTCAATAGACTTGTCATGGCTCGCGCGCTGCAGTCCGAAACGAGGCGAACTCCCTTCATTCCCGAAGCGAGCGTTGGGCGCCTTCGCAATCTACTTACCCTTCGAACAGATCTTGAAGGCAAGGCGGTGGCGATGACGGTCGAACGCGGCGAGAACGGGCTTGCCGATCAGCTGGCCCAAATAAATGCCCGGATGGATATTGAAGCGGAGCGTGGCGCATTAGGAACGCGGGCGTATTTACAACTAAATCATAAGTTTCATTTTTCGCTGTATGAACGATGCGGAAATCCTGAACTTGTGAATCTTATTGAATTGCTGTGGATGCGTTATGGGCCGTTGTTGAGCCTGTTGAAGGCGACTCCAATGTCGTTTTCAGGGCATCGGCATCACGCAGACATAATTGCCGCCGTGAGATCGGGCGACAGCGCTACAGCTGTTCAGAGCCTGGTCGCCGACCTGCAGGAAGCTGGAGACGCTATCGCGACAGCTTTGTCTACAAAAATACAGAAAGCGCACAGCTCTAGCTCGAGCGCGCCATGACACTCGAACCGCAATTCCTGGGCTGCGCATTGATTTCCAAATGGACGAAACGAAGATGGCAGAATTTGAAAGCGACTCGCGCGTTGCGAGGGCGGTGCTTGGTGGTGGAATGATATGGATCGAAGCTATTAGCGAGCGACCCTCGGCCTCGGCGTCGGGCGCCTCTAAGTTGGGGCCCAGGCATTCCGATGCGCGCCGTCGCTCATTTGGCCTCGCGAGGTTCCTTTCACGATCCCTGCTGCCGCTGCTTCGGTTGGGCATTGCTTCTCGGGTAACTTGGAGCGGGTAGCTCCAAAAGGGTGAGTGGGCGCGATTGAAATTGAAACTAGCGTCTTCGCGGCCCATAACCATGCAGTTGTGTCGAAGTGAATGCCCAAGCATGGGTTATCCCGACAATGCGACACTTTCCGCCAACTCTTAGTGAGGTATATTTTGACTGACGAGATCGATAGTTTTATTGGCGTCGCGCAGCCATGGATGTGCGACGCGTTTGGTCATATGAACCGCCGATTTTACGCGGCCATGTTTGACGACGCTACATTGGTCGTCCTGCGGTTCTTGGATGTGGATGACCGCCAAGACTCCCTTGGATGGGCAGATGTCAGGACCGAGACCGATTTTCGCGCGGAGGTAAGTGCGGGGACCATTCTTAAAATCCGATCCTCCGTCACAAAGATCGGCAAAAGTTCGCTTGCCATCCGGCATGTCATGGTGAATTCGTCCAACGGTGAGACCGCTGCCGTGGAGAGCTGCGTATCAGTTCGATTCGACCTTCAACAGCGCAGGTCAAGCGAGCTCGGTAAGGCAGTTATCGCGCGAGCAGAGTCGGTATTTGCCGCTTAGTCGGCTACGCTGCGCAAAAAATAACGGTCTGGCCCCGACGTCCAGCGTCTCTACTGCAATTTGGTTGGTTCAAACTGTCCTCAATGTCATAAAATTTGCATTTCATAACATTGCTCGATCAAGCGTGGCGCGCCAGTCCTCGAACCGGGTTTGCTCGTCCCAATCCGGGTCCTAGATCAGCGGATCCCGCTGCTCGGTAAGGCAGTTATCGCACGAGCAGAGTCGGTATTTGCCGCTCAGTCGGCTACGCTGCGCAAAAATAACGGTCTGGCCCGACGTCTCCTACTGCTAACTGGTGGGTTCAAGCTATTCCTCAATGTCATAAAATTTGCATTTCATGACATTGCTCGATCAAGCGTGGCGCGCCAATCCTCGACCGGGTTCGCTCGTCCCAATCCGGGTCGTAGATCAGCGGATCCCGATCGGGCGCCGCTTCCGATCGAGGTAGCCGTTCGACTACCACACCTTCGAGGACCGCATTCGCGCGCGCATGCAAGGCGTCGATCGCCGCGAACTCTTCGGGCAGCGGATCCGGCTCGTCCGCCTCGATTGGCTCATCCGGGTCCAGTTCCGGCGCGGACGTCCCCACGACGCCATCATCGACGCCGCCTGCGAGGCTTGGCAGAAGCTCATGGCCCCGAAACAATCACATCAACGAAATGCGAGAGTGGGTTCACGTCGGTCGAGCTTCATGACCGTTGGTATAAATCCCCAATAGGATGCGCACCTATCCAGCATCATCCGTTCGTTCATCCGGTTGTTCGCCCCCCTTGCAAACCCTACCCAGCCAACTCGGTGCTTGGAAGACCCACCACACGCACGTCCTGGCCGGGGCGCATCCTGCGAATGGCGCAAGCCCTCGGCTTCGCCACCTAAACGTACAACTCTAGCTTAATGAATTCGTAATATAAATTAACAAACTCAAACTCGTTCCCCAGAAAACATCATGATAGAAATGCGACCTGGGTTAGGGGAGGCGACAGGATATGACCGCTTTTTCCGATCTCGAACTTATCGCTCTATCTGCTCGTTCACGTGGATTTTTCACCGATGTTGAGTTACATGTCCCCGGGCTCCCCAATGCGATCTTGGTGCGCGGCAGGTTTGATCTCGAGAGCTATACGGATGACCTGTTCAACCTGCTGGCGTTACACTGCCCTGCCAATCTGTCCGCAGCGGTGGCCATACGCCGTGCTGAGTTTTTAGCCGGGCGAGCGATGGCACACGCGGCATTGCGGGCGCTGGGTCAAGCCGCTAGTGAGATTCCAATCGGTCTAGGCGGGGCTCCACTCTGGCCTTCCTCTTCCGCTGGATCGATAAGCCATACGCGTGGGCATTGCGCTTGTTTCGCCATCGCCAATGCGAACTGGCGGGCAGGTGTCGACGTTGAGGCGCTGGCCAGCGGTCATGCTCTGGATGCGATCCTAAACATGACCATCAATGAGGATGAGCGCGCCTTGATCGCTCGGCAAGTGGTCCTCTCTTCAGACGGGCTGGCGAGCCTAGTTTTTTCGGCCAAAGAGACACTTTTCAAAGCGCTCTATCCTGTGGCAAGGCGCTTTTTCGGATTCGACTGTGCAGAGTTACGAACGACGCCTAGAAACGGGCAAATACGACTGCATCTGACAAAAACTATCTGTCCAGAATTGCTCGAGGGCCAGCACTACGACATTCGCTTTAGCATCGCTGCTGGCCATGTGTTGACCTGGTTGGCAGTAACACCCCAGCATATGTCAATGTAGCGGCTCCGGCTGATACATCGTTAAGGCTGCCGAAGCTTCGGAACCAGGGCGCTGGAGATGGCGGCTGCCCTGGGTCGTCGTGGCCGGAAATCTCGGCGGCAGGTGCACTGCCAAGTGGTTTGCGATGCGCCGCACTTCAGGCGTGGACCAGCGGATCAGGGCTCGGGCGGGCTGGTGCCCCGCCGTTTTCATGCAGCGCGTGAGACGTGTTCACAGGGCGTTCGAGGCACCGGTTTTGGAGATCATGCCAAATGGCGACAAAAGGCCCGAAGTACGAAATACCACCATTGAAGGCTTCCCCAAGTTCGACGATTGAGCATGTCTATGCCGAACTGAAGGACGCACTGATGTCCGGGGAATTTTCGCCCGGGCAGCCGATGCGTCTCAAGGAACTGGCTGTCGCATTCGGCACCAGCCATATGCCAATCCGCGAGTCGCTCAACCGGCTTAGCGGCATCGACATACTCGAACGGGCGCCGCGTCAGTCCGCGCGCGTTCCAATGATCACTGCTGAAGGCCTCCGCGATCTTCTGGAAGTGCGCCTTCTGAATGAACGGCAGGCCATAGTCTGGGGTGTGAAGAAATCTGCCGGGAAGAGCCTAAACTATCTCAGAGAAATCAAAGAAAAAATGGAACTGCTCAATATGGAGAAGAACGCTGACGTGAAAAAGTATCTGAAGCTGAATCAACTGTTTCATTTCGCAGTTTACAATCTCTCTGAAAACAAGGTCTTGATGAACACAATCGAGGCGCATTGGCTACAGGCGGGCCGAGTCCTCGGCCTCAGGCGAAAGGAAACGAGAGTTGTTCCGGGCCACCATAATCATCGCGAAATCATTGACCAGTTGGAGAAGGGCAATGGCTTGGCAGCCGCCGACGCCCTCGAACGCGACATCATGGAAGCGCATGAGCAGATTTTTGCGATTCTTGAAAAGTCCGACCTGACGGATCGTGCGGGAAATCGGGTCCCTGCCTAGGAACGCGGAATCGTGCCCCAGGATGGCAACAAGCTTGTATCCCTTGCCCATATGTAGCGCCAGGAGACCCGTGCGCGGGTGACTGGATCGGTGAGAATATCTGGGATTCTATCAATCCGAACATTGGATGAGGGGGGACGCGGTGGGCGGCAGCGCATTGGAAAGGAGCGGTCGGTTTTGCAGTTGATGGCGCTAACAGTCATCGCTGGATGAGATTACGAAGCTGATCGACCAGATGGCGTTGCTCGCTCTCTCGAGCGATCCTGCCTGGCCGCCGTTGTCGTTATTCGAGGCCAGCCGCGCAGCCGCACCGACGTGGGGCAAAGCCGAATACCCCATCTAAACATCTAGGGGATCGGCACTGTATCTGGCGATGCCCGCACACCTCGGTCGAAATATTAAGAACATGTGAAATTTAATTGACTGGATTGACTGTGAGCTTACCACGGATACAGTAAAAATGTATTTAGCAATGTCCGGCATTCTGAGGGAAGTCATGCAGAGTTTAAACAACGCCTCAGGCCCTTCAGAGCGGACCATTGCAGCGTCCGTGCTTTGGTATGCATCCGAATTTCCTCGTCGTCCGGCTGTCGTTTTCGGAACAGAAACGATCAACTACATGGATTTGTGGCTGCGAGCCTGTGAGATAGCTCGCGCCCTAAAAACTGGACGTGAAGCGGGTTTGGACCGCGTCGCAATTCATTTGCCCATCGGTGTTGACCGGATCGCGGCGATCCTGGGCTGTCAAATCCTGGGTGTTTCCTACGTTCCCGTGGAACCAAATCTTCCAGAGAGTCGCATTCGCGAGATGCTTGCGCAAGTGGACCCGAGCGTGCTCCTCAGTTCATCGGCCGTCTATTCGGCGATCCTCAAGGATGTTTCGTCGGGCTCGGCGGTGATGGTCGAGGAAATTGGAGTGGGCGCAGCCGGTTCTGGATCGTCCGACCGAGATGTGGCGCTGTCGCCGAATTCCAGTGGCTACGTTATCTTTACCTCGGGTTCGACTGGCAAACCGAAGGCAGTCGACATGGGAGGAGCAGCGCTTCAAAACCTCGTGAACTGGCAGATCGAACTTTCGAGCCTGTCAGGCAATGGGGCAACGGCTCAGTTCGCCCCCATTTCATTTGATGTATCGTTTCAGGAGATCTTCTCCACGCTCTGCTCAGGTGGCCGTATCGTCATCCTAACGAATGAACAGCGGATCGACCCCGATTTGCTTTCGGACGAGATACAGCGTGCCCAGGTGGAACGATTGTTCCTGCCATTTATCGCCCTCCAACAATTGGCGTCGAATTGCGTGGAGCGCAAACAGTTTCCCGACAGTCTACGGGAAATCCACACCGCCGGGGAACAACTCGTGGTCTCTTCCGCTTTGCGCGAGTTTTTCAGCAAGCTCCCCGAGTGTCGGCTCTTCAATCAGTACGGTCCCTCTGAGACACACGTGGTCACCTGTCACGAGCTTGATAGCAATCCAGCGGAATGGCCTAGGTTACCGCCCATCGGTCGGGTTCTGCCGAATGTCGAACTCTTTATTTTAGATGAAGACGCGCGACCGGTGAGGTCACGAGAGGTGGGAGAGCTCTATGTCGGTGGCATTTGTCTCGCGCAGGGTTATTTCCAGGATAAGGAGCGAACAGAGGAACGGTTCGTGACTATCGATATTAACGGCACGCCAACGAGATTGTATCGGACCGGCGACTTTGCGACGTCAGATGAAAGTGGTTGTTTTTTCTTCTGTGGTCGCCGTGACCACCAAATCAAGATCGACGGCTATAGGGTTGAACTTGGGGAAATTGAGAGCGTTATAGCTGATCACCCAGACGTGGCCGAAGTCGCCGTGGTTTTCGAGCGTGATGCAAATGGAATGGGACGGCTGATCGCCTGCCTAACGAGCAAAGATCAGGCGCCAACCGACTGTCTCGAAACAGTAGTTCGCGCCCATGTCCGTAAGATGCTCCCTAGCTACATGGCGCCGGACCGTGTCCAGATCATGAGCGCGATGCCTAAAACGGCGAGTGGCAAGGTCGATCGCAAATCAATCGCTGAAAAGCTGTTTGCCGAAAAGGTCAAGACCGCGGCACCGCCTGTCGAGAAGGCTGCCAGTGCCACTACAAGCGGATCGACGAAGAGCGGTGACCTGTGCGGCGCGATTACCTCCCACTGGCGGGAGCTTCTGGACCATCCCTCGCTCGCGGATTCGGACAACGTGTTCGATTTCGGCGCGCGTTCGATCATGGTCCCGGAGCTTCAACGCCGCCTTCGCCGCCAGTTCGGGATTAATATATCAGCGATCTTGGTCTTCCGGCATCCTTCGCCGAGGGGGCTCGCAGACTATTTATCGCGAAACTCGGCGAAGGGCGATGCATCGAACACGACGTTGGCTGGACTCGCAACCCGGCGTATGTCGTCCAAAGGACGCGCTTCTCCGCGCTGATCCTGCGCACCGATGACCCGCTCCAGCAGACAACACGCTCCGGGAACCAAAGATCAGAAGGCCGGAGCAGCGACGAGGTGAAAATGAACGGCCCCATTCACAGAGCTACCCCCATCGCGATTATTGGCATGGCCTGCCGGTTCCCCGATGCGGATACGCCCAAGGCGTTCTGGGAAAACATTATTGCCGGACGCGAGAGCGTTCGTCAGTTGTCGGATGTTGAACTCGCCGGCGCGGGCGTCGACCCCGAGCAGTGGGAAGCGGAGGACTATATCCGCCACGGCGCGCCACTTACGGGCCTCAGCTACTTCGACGCTGACTTCTTCAGCATCATGCCTCGTGAAGCGGCTCTCCTCGATCCGCAGCACCGATTATTCCTGGAAAACATTTGGCACGCCATCGAAGATGCTGGCTACGCCGTCCGTTCGACCGAGATGACAACGGGCATTTATGCCGGCTCCGGCCCGAACACTTATTTCGCCAGGAGCGTAGCCGGCTCGCACGATTTCAGCAAGGAAGGCATGCTCGACACCATGACCGGCTTCCAGGCCATGCTGGGAAACGATAAGGATTACTTAGCGACTCGGGCGGCCCATCGCCTCAACCTCATCGGCCCCGCCATCAGCGTCCAGACAGCTTGTTCGACCTCACTCGTAAGTCTCCATCTGGCCTGCAGCGGTCTGCAGAACGGCGAATGCGACATGGCGCTGGCGGGCGGTGTCACTGCAATCATTCCCGACCGTGCGGGCTATCGCTATCAAGAGGGCATGATCTTGTCCCGCGACGGCCACTGCCGTCCGTTCGATGCCGAGGCCAGCGGCACGGTGTTTTCGAGTGGCGTCGGCGTGGTTGCGCTTCGACGTCTCGATGACGCGCTTGCCGAAGGTGACACCATCCACGCTGTTATTCGCGGATCGGCGATCAACAATGACGGAAACGACAAGATCAGCTTCTCGGCGCCGAGCATCGAGGGCCAATCGAGCGTCGTCGCAAGAGCACTCATGAACAGCTCGCTCGCGCCGGAAACGATCTCCTACTTGGAAACGCACGGAACGGGCACGAAACTGGGTGATCCGATCGAAATCGAAGCCCTCAGCGAAGTGTTCGCCGGTTTGCCGGCGGATGTCGCGCCGATTACCCTTGGTTCGGTGAAGGCTAATATCGGCCATACGATCGCCGCTTCCGGCATCGCGGGTGTAATCAAGACGGTCATGGCACTGAAGTCGCGAACCTTGCCGCCGGCGGTCAATTTCAAGACGCCCAATCCGGAGATCAACTTCGATCGCCTTCCCTTCGCCGTGCCGACTAGCGCTGTGCCCTGGACGTCCAAGGGTCCACGACGCGCGGGCATCAGTTCGTTCGGCGTGGGCGGAACGAATGCCCATGTCATTTTGGAGGAAGCACCGAGCGAGACGAACGGTTTATCTCAGCCGAATGATGCGCCGCACCACCCGGACCTTCCTCGTACGCTGAACATTTCGGCACGCACGCCACAGGCCCTGGGCGCCATGGCCAAGAGTTTTGCCTTGCGACTCGATACGGCAGAGCCCAACGAGCGCGACGCCATCTGCTTTACTGCGAACACCGCCCGCCGCGCTTTTGAGTATCGGAGTTTCGCGACCGGTCGGACAACCAGAGGGCTGGCCGAGAGTCTTCGCGCAAACGATTATGCCCGTGTCGATCTCTCCAAACATGTGGTTCCCGCCGCTCTGTTCACCGGACAGGGCGGCCAGGGCGAAGGTATGGGGCGCGGACTCTACGAGAGTGATCCGATCTTCCGCGAAGCCTTCGACGCCTGTGACGCGGTGGTCGCACGGATTCGCAAGCACGGATTGAGCGACATCCTATACGGTGACGGGACGCTCGCCCATTTCGTTCACGATACCGAATATACCCAGCCCGCCCTGTTCGCGATCGAATTTGCACTCGCCCGAGTTCTCGAGGCCAGGGGCTTCGTCCCAGAGATCGTCATGGGCCACAGCATCGGAGAATACGTGGCGGCCCATCTTGCCGGCGTGTTCTCACTCGAGGACGGGCTGCAGCTGATCACCAAGCGCGGCGAACTGATGGGTCGGCTTCCACGTAATGGCGGCATGGTCGTCCTGACAGCTGATCCGGACACAGCCCATCAGATGATCCGGGACTCCGAAGTTGAGCTCGCCATCGCGGCCGAGAACGGACCAGCCAGCACGGTGGTCGCGGGCGAGACGGACGCACTTGAAACGCTGATCAAGGTCGCCAAGGAAAAAGGCATCCGCACGACGCAGTTGAAGGTCTCGCACGCCTTTCATTCGCATCTCATGGATCCGATCCTCGAACAGTTTCAGGCGTTCGCGAGCACCCTCGATTTCGCCAAGCCCGATGGCCGACTGGTCAGTGCGAAGACGGGTAAGGTCGCCGGCGACGAAGTCGCTGACGCGCGCTACTGGACCGACCACGTTCGCCAGCCCGTCCTGTTCCATCGGGGCATAATGACGGCGCAAGAAATTGGGGCGAATCTCTTCCTGGAAATCGGACCGCATCCGGTCCTCACTCCGATGGCGCAGGCGGCCCTAGATGGCATTGCCTCGCCCTCGCAATTCGTCTCGAGCCTCAATCGCACCCGCAATGACGAAGAGGTTCTCGCCGAGACCGCGGGCCGCCTTTTCGTCGCCGGCCTTGCGATCAATACGCTCACCGATCTGCCGGATAATGAACGCCGGCTCGTCGATCTTCCGCTCTATCCCTTCGAGCGTCAGCATCACTGGATCGACACGAAAGCGAGCGACCGGCTGGCATGGCACTGCCGCCGCGAATGGCACGTGGAAAAGCAGTCGGCGCCGCAACTGCCGAAAGACAAGGCCCTCTGGATTATCCTGGGCAATGCCCTCGGTCTCGCCGGACGTTTGGCTCAGGCGATCGAGGCGAAGCGGGAAGGGCCCAAGCAGACAGCGGTCGTTCTTTCGAATGTCGAAACAGGTCTATCTGGCGGTGTGCTCGACGAGTATGTCGCGGGGATCATCGTCACTCCTGAGAGCGCGGAAGGCGCGTCAAGTCGACAGATCGTCGAGGCGGCGCACAGCCACGCCGCCACCCTCATGCAGTTCGTCCAGACGGTTCAGGCAGCGACCAAGCATGGCAATCTGACGAAGGCGAAGATATGGGTCGTCGGCCAGTCCGGCCGTGCCGTGCCGCAAACAGACACACCAATTCAGGACGCCGCTCGTCCAGCCTCATTGGTCAGCGCCTCACTACATGGCATGGCGATGGTGCTCGCGAGCGAACATCCCGATCTGTGGGGGGGTGACATCGATCTCGGCGCGGAGCCGAGCGACGCAGAAATCGCGGTCGCGATCGGCATTCTTTTCGGTGGCTCTGGGTCGGAGACCGCCTACGCCGTGCGCGGCGAGGAACGCTATGTCCTGCGCCTCAGCGAAAGCCGCAATGTCGGTACGGATTGCGCGGTCGATCCGCAGAAGACCTATCTCGTCACCGGCGGGCTTGGCGCTCTCGGATCGCTAATGGCCGAATGGCTGATAAATCGCGGTGCGCGCCGCCTCGTGCTTCTCAACAGGGCCGTCGCGGACGGCACCAAACGGGAACGGCTCGAAGCCCTGCGCCGTTCCGGCGCTGAGATCGCGGCGCATGCGGTTGACATCGCCGACCAGGTCGGAGTCGAGCGAATCCTGGGCGATCTCTCGGAGGCGGGCCATCAACTCGGCGGGATCATTCACACCGCCGGAATCGTTCAGGACGCCACGCTCGGATCGATCGAGGAGGCGAGCGAACTCGAACGCGCACTTCGGGCCAAACTCCAGGGTACGCTCGTTCTCGATAACGCGAGCCGTCGCTTCTCACCCGACTTCTTCGTCTGCTTCTCCTCGGTTAGCGCGCTTCTCGGTATGAAGGGCCAAGCGGCTTACGTGGCCGCCAATGCCGCCATGAACCGCATTGTCGAGGGCCGCAACGCCGAGGGTCTGCCAGGTGTCAGCATCGAATGGGGTCCGTGGGCGGAAACCGGCATGGCATCCGGACTCGACGAGCGCCTGCGCAAGCGCCTGACCGATTTCGGCCTGCTCGCGATCCGCAACCGGGAGGCGCTCGAGCGGCTGGAGGGCCTGTTCGCCTCAACTGGCACGCTCACCGCAGCGCCGATCCTGTGGCGACGTTTCGCCAAGAAGCAGTACGGGGAAACGCCTGCTTGGCTCACGCCTCTGTCGAATGTGCACAAGAATCGGCAGGCGACCAATGACGACGAGGCGACAGATCCACTTGCGCGGCTCTTCGGCTCGGTAGCGCCGAGCGAACGCGGTCAGGCGATCGAAAGCTTCCTGCGCGGAGAAGTCGCCCGTGTGCTCGGCATCGCCGATCCGGACAGCCTGCCGATGGACGAAGCGCTCAACCAAATGGGATTCGACTCCTTGGCTACGATTGAGTTCCGCAACAAACTCGCCAAGAGCGGCATCAAGGTTTCGCTCCAGAAGCTCGTGATGGGTGCCTCAATCGCGGAGATCGCGGCCGATACTGAGACGCAGGTGACCGCCACTCTTGGGGGTATTGCGGACAGCGAGGCGGTACCGACAGCGCCGGTCCTGGCCGACAGCGCCCAGAGCTACGACAAGAGCGCGGTGATCATTCCGCGTCCGAAGCCCGACGCGCCGATCCGCCTGATCGGCTTTCCCTATGCCGGCGGCGGCCCGCTCGTATTCCAGCACTGGATCGACAAGATGCCGGATCACATCGAGCTCGGCATCCTGCAGATGCCAGGCCGCAGCGCGCGCCTGGAAGAGGGCTTCTGGCTGCGGATGGAGGACATGGTCGACGGCATCGTGCCGGAGATGCTGCCCTTCCTTAAGGACAAACCGTTCGCGTTCTTCGGGTTTTGCTATGGCGGTGTCCAGGCCTTCGAGATTGCCCATCGGGTACGCCGCGATCACGGGCTGCAGCCGGAATACTTCTTTGTGGCCGGTGGTCGCTCGCCACAGATCTACAATGACGACCAGTTAGCCATTGACGTCCAGCAGTTCAATCACGGGACCGGCAAGGCCGAACACGAACTCGACGAGAGCGAGTTCGTCGAGATGCTAAAGGAGGTAAATTTCGCCAACAACAAGGCCCTGTTCGAAGATCCCGAAATGCACGCGATGATGCTTCCGATTATCCAGGCGGACTACGCGATGAACAACGCCTATCGCTACGGTTCCCATCCTCCGCTCGACGCTCCAATCACTGCGATAGGCGGCCGCGTCGACCCATATGTTACAGGCAACCACATTATCGGCTGGAAAGAGCATACCACGAAGCAGTTCAAGGCCCATTTTTGCGCCGGCGACCATTTTTTCATGGAACATCAGATCGAACTCCTTACGCGAATCGCGTTCGAAGACCTTGAGCCCGTCGTCCAGCGGTTGGCCGCAGATGGCAAGCGCCACAGCTGGCGGTGATGACCTGACCACCGGCTTCAGTCAGTACCAACAGTCGACCCGTCCTGCCGCCTTCAACTGCGAGCCTGCGGTGGCATGAGAAACATCGAATTGCGGCAGCGGTTCCGCCGTAAAGTTTTGTCTGGTCAGAGAATTTGCCAGAGCGTTGGCAACCTCATGCGGCAGCGAGGATTTCGAACTGAGAGACGGGTTCGGATTGAAGGCGTACCGCGCCTGTCATTCGGAGGCGACGTATTGGTGATAGAAATCCCACCGCCGCCGAAGCCGTAAATCGCCGTCCTGCACTTCGCCAGCATGAGCGGCGACGCCGAGCAGGAATATTTCGCGAAGCCGTCTTTCATAGCAATGGCGATTCAAGCCAGACTGCATCCGGGTGCGCGCATCGTTAGAATATCCGCCCATCCTTCTGCAATGTC
>SAQL01000057.1 GCA_004020645.1 Mesorhizobium sp.
CCCTCCAATGCTGAGGTCAAGGAATAGTTTTGCGCGACAGAACCCCAGATCCAGCTGCCAGCAGCCATACCGCCTGCGCTCAAGGCGTAGTAAATGGAGAGCGTGCGGCCTACAACCCACCTTGGGCTTGCCAACTGCACCGACACGTCAATGCCCGTCCAGGTGATAAGCCAACCCGCTCCGCCGAGCGCCAGCGAAATGGCCGCCACAGGAACCGACGATGTCAGGGCAAGGGAGAGGCAACAGACTGCACAAGCCACAGAGGCGAAGGCCACCAGCCTGTTTTGAGACGTGACCTTCCTCAAGAAGCCGTTGCCCATGCCCGCGATGAAAGCACCCATGCCGAAGCCGGCCAATAAGATACCGTAGACAATTGGCCCACTCTTCAACTGATCCCGGACGACGAGAGGGAGCAACGCCAGAATGGAGATGCTTGCCAATCCGAAAAGAGCTGCTCGGGCGGTCGCTGCCCTGATCTCCAAAGACATCGCCGTAAAGCGCACTCCGTCATGAATTGCCGTCGTCATTCTCTCACGAGGGAGAGGCGAAGAGCGGACCTCCCATTTGGTGCGCCATATCGCGCTTATAGGCGCCAGATCACTCACCGCAGCCAAGGCGAAAGCGGCCAGCGGCCCAAAGACGGCCAGGATCACGCCCCCCAAGGCCGGACCAACGCTGCGCACAATGTTGTATCCGACGGACATAAGCGTCACTGCGGCCGGAATGTCGCGTTTGTGAAGGATATCGCCGACCGAAGCGTGCCAGGCCGGATCATTCAAGGCAAAGCCGCAGCCGGCCAGGAAACCTAACCCGAGAATCAGCCAAGGACTGACAAATCCCAGACCCACAGAAATCATCAGCGTCGTCGACGCCGATGCTATCAGGCAGTGTCCCGCAAACATCACCCACCGGCGGCTGAAGTTGTCGGCAATGGCTCCGGCGAAAACTGAGAGGAAGAACACCGGCAATGTAGATGCGGCCTGGACGAGTGCAACCATAAGGTCGGACGCAGAAATCGTTGCCATAAGCCAACTGATGGCGACCGTTTGCACTAGCCAACCCAGGCTGGAAATCTGGGTGGCCGTCCAAATTGAGCGAAACACCTTGTTTCGAAATGGAGCCAGCGTCTTTGAAACGGGCGGTTGAGGATTTTCGCTCTGCATGAGGTTTTGCTGGCCTTCGATGAGCGCTGCGATTTGAGCAAGCGGTTCGGTACTTAGACATCGCGGAGCACCGCACGGAACCAGCTCTATGGAGCTTGCCGGCGACTATTTACGTATTGAGCCATTCTCATAGTCTCATTCATGAGCAGTCCTGTGCGCAAGCGTCGCTTTACTAAATTCCCACGACAAGCGCGCCGCCGCTGAGACCCGCACCCGCTGCCGCCAAGAGGACTTTCTCGCCAGGCCGAAACGGCTGCGCCCGATGGGCGAGCGACAATGAGAGCGGGATCGTCGCGGCGGAAGAGTTGCCATATTCGGCGATCGTCTTGACGATCGAGTGATCTGCGATGCCGAGATTCCCGCCGACCGCCTCGAAAATGCGAGCATTGGCCTGATGCGGCACGAAACGATCGAGGTCTTGCGGCCTCAGTCGGGCAGCAGTGAGCGCATCTCTCGAGCAGGCGGTCATCATCTCCACGGCCTTGCTGAACACTTCACGGCCGTCAGTGATCGTCATCCGTGTCTGCTCGAGGTCGAGGTCGCCATGGAACGGGGTGTTGCTTCCGCCGGCGGGAATCTGGATCAGCCCGTAGCCCGAACCGTCGGAATCCACCGAAGCGCCAAGAATGCCCCGGTCAGTGTCGTCGCACGAGCCGATCACCACGGCGCCGGCGGCATCGGCAAACAGCACGGCGCTGGCGCGCTCGGCCGGATTGATGCGGCGGCTGAGGATGTTGGCGGCAATGACAAGGGCCGCCCTGCCGTGCAGGCGGGTGAAGCCGTCGGCGAACATCAGCGCATAGATGAAGCCGGCGCAGGCGCCGGTCAGGTCGATCGCGCCGGCGCGACCTAGTCCCAGCCGATGTGCGACCAGGGGCGCGCTTGGCGGCAGAAGATGATCGGGTGTGGAGGTAGCGAGCAACAGCAGGCCGATGTCGCCGCGGTCGATACCGGCATTGGTCAGCGCCATGTCGCCGGCGTGCGCGGCAAGGGCCGACAGCGTGTCTTCGTCCGCTGCCCAGAAGCGCGACCGTATCCCGGTGCGCCGCTCGATCCAGCCGGGTTCAAGCCCGAGACGATCTTCGATTTCCGGATTCTCCACCTTGCGCGCGGGCGCATGATGGCCAAGCCCGAGAATGCGCGATGATCGGCTCATGGCTTTGAGCCGAAGCGTTCGCCGGCCTCCTCGATGGCGTCATAGAGCCCATCCAACTCGTTGCCGGTAATGCGATAGGGCGGCAGAAGGTACAGGACATTGCCGAGCGGGCGCACGAGCAGGCCGCGCTCAAGAAAAAAAGCGCGCAGTTTTGGCCCGATCTCGGCCAGATAACCGGCTGAGCCGGTGCGTAGGTCGAGTGCCGCGATGGTGCCGGTTGTCCGGCAATCGGTGAAGCGAGGGTTGTCGCGAAAGCGTCGAAGCCCGGCGGCCTGTCGCTCGCTCAAGGCCGCGATCCGCTCGGCCACCGGCTCGTCGTGCCAGATCTCGACATTGGCAAGTGCCGCCGCGCATGCAATCGGATTGGCGGTGTAGGAGCTCGAATGGAAAAACGTCTTCTTGCGATCCTCGGAATAGTGAGCCTGGAAGATGGCATCGGTGGCGATCGTGGCGGCCAGCGGGATGGTACCACCGGTCAGACCTTTCGAGGTGCACAGGATGTCCGGCGAGACGGACGCCTGTTCGCAGGCGAACATGGTTCCGGTGCGCCCCCAGCCGGTCATCACTTCATCGGCGATCAGCAGCGTGCCGGCGGCCTCAGTGATCCTCTTCAATTCGGTCAGAACCCAGGCCGGATACATGAGCATGCCGCCGGCGCCGAGCACGAGCGGCTCGACGATCAGCGCGGCGGCGCGCCGGTCGCGGGAGAGTGCCTCGAACCGATCCAGCGTTTCCTGCTCGCGCCCGGCGGCCGGGAAGGGGATGGTGTCGACCTCGAACAGCAAGGGCTCGTAGGCGGCGTTGAACACGCCACGGGCGCCGACGCTCATCGCCCCGATCGTGTCACCATGATAGCTGTGCTCCATGACGACGATGCGCGAACGCGGCGCGCCGATGTTGCGGAAATAGCCGAGCGCCATCTTCAGCGCGACTTCGATTGAGGTCGAGCCACTGTCGGAATAGAACACCCGGTCAAGGCCGGCGGGTGCGAGGCCGACAAGCGCCTCGGCCAGGCGCTCGGCCGGCTCGTGGGTGAAGCCTGCGAAGATGATCTGGTCGAGGCTCGACGCGGTCGTCTCGATGGCCTTCATGATGCGGGGGTGGCGGTGGCCATGAGTGACGACCCACCAGGAAGAAATCGCATCCAGGATGCGGGAGCCGTCGGCCTTGTGGAGATAGGCGCCTTCAGTCAGCACGATTTCAGGGATCGAGGGCTCTAGCGCGTGCTGCGTGAACGGATGCCAGACTCGAGACTGCGCCATCAGTCGCCTCCGGCAATCATGGCCAGGTCGAAGCCGGAAATCATTGCATCTCTCAACGTTTCACCCGTCAGCGGACCGAGGTGCGGCAGCCTGCCGAGCTGCGGCACGCCGCCGAATTCCACGATTGTCCTTTGCGTATCGGCCACCTCTTCGCCCATGAAGGCAATGCCGATGAGCGGGATGGAGCGGGCTCTCAGGGCCTCGATCGACAACAGCGTATGATTGATGGTGCCGAGCGCGGTGCGGGCGCACAGTATGACCGGCAGCCGCCATTGTTCGAATATGTCAATGAACCTTGTCTGTCGATTGAGCGGCACCATCAGCCCGCCGGCGCCTTCGATGACGAGCGGTGTCGGCAGGACCGGAAATGAAAGATCGTCGGCCTCGATCGCGACGCCGTCGATTTCGGCTGATCGATGCGGCGACAGCGGCATCGTCAGTCGATAGACTTCGGGCAGCACGCGTCCGTCGGGCAAGCCGGAAAGCCGGGCGACGACCTCGCTGTCAGTCTCCTCGTCGAGGCCCGATTGCACCGGCTTCCAGTAGAAGCCGTCGAGCAGCCCGGCAAGTCCGGCCGAAAACACTGTCTTGCCAATTCCGGTGTCTGTTCCGGTGACGACGATGCGTTTGGTCATGCTGTGGCCAACACCTCGACGAGAGCCTCGACCATGGCGGAAATGTCGGTCTCGTCGACGTTGAGCGTCAGCGAAATGCGCAGGCGCGATGTGCCCTCGGGCACCGTCGGCGGACGTATGCCGCGTATGTCGAAGCCGCGTGCCTGCAGGGCCGCCGCCACCGCCATGGTGCGCCCAACGTCGCCGATGACAAATGGCTGGATCTGCGAGCCGCTGGGTACGACGCCGCAGCGCTCGGCCAATTGGCGGCCGGCGCAGGCAACGCGTTCCTGCAGCTGAGCGCGGCGCATGGGCTCGTCGGACAGAATAGTCAGCGCTTCGCGCGCCGCGACCGCCATCAGCGGCGAGGGCGCGGTGGCGTAGATGAACGGCCGGCACCGGTTGACGAGATAATCGCACAGTGTCCTCGGCCCGGTGACGAGTGCACCGGATGCGCCGAGCGCCTTGCCGCATGAGTGGAGCGTGACGATGTTGTCGCGGCCTTGGCACGCGGCGGCCAGTCCCCGGCCGTCCGGTCCCCAGACGCCGGTGGCATGCGCTTCATCGAAGACGATGAATGCTTGGTACCGATCAGCCAGCGCGACCAGGCTCTCCATTGGCGCACGGTCGCCATCCATGCTGTAAAGGCTTTCGACGGCGATCCACACGCGCCCCATGCCGCCTTCAGCGCGCCAGCGGGTGATTGCGCCCTCGACAGCGTCGACGTCGTTGTGCGCGGCCAGCTTGAACTCGGCGCGTCCGGCCTGTGCCCCCTCATGCATGCTGGCATGGGCGAGTTGGTCGAGGACCAGCAGGTCGCCCTTCTGCGGCAGCGCGGTCAGCAGAGCGAAGTTGGCGATATAGCCGCTGCCGAAGAACAGTGCGCGCTCGGCTCCGAAAAATGCCGCTGCGTCCGCCTCCAATTGCTCATGTTCCGGTGCGTTGCCGCGCAACAGCCGCGACCCGGCGGCGCCCACCGGCGTGCCCCGCGCAATCGCCGCCGCAACCGCGTCGCCTAGCCTTCTCGAAGCGGCAAGTCCGAGATAGTCGTTCGACGAGAAGTCGAGCCCGGCGCGCGGTGCGAGCGTCCGCAGCCGGTCCTTGCGCGCCAGCCCCTGCAAGGATGCGTCATAGCGGGCAAGAATTGCCTCGTTCATTGCGTGGCGAGTTCCATCGGCTTGATGCCGAGACGCTGGAACAGAAGGCTATCCTTGTCCTCGCCGGGATTGTCCGCCGTCAGCAGCGTGTCGCCGACAAAGATCGAGTTGGCGCCGGCAAAGAAGCACAGCGCCTGCGTTTCGTCGCTCATCGCCGTCCTGCCGGCGGACAGCCTTACACAGGATTTCGGCATCATCACCCGCGCGAGCGCAACGATGCGGACGAAATCGATCGGATCGATGGCGTCGGCCGCGGCAAGCGGGGTGCCTTCGATGGGAATAAGCATGTTGATCGGCACGCTTTCCGGCAGCTCGGGCAGGTTCGCGAGCGTGACCAGCATGTCGATGCGATCGGTCTTTTCTTCTCCCATCCCGACGATGCCGCCGCAGCAGACTTTCATCCCAACCGCGCGCACGTGCCCAAGCGTTTCCAGCCGGTCGGCAAAAGTCCTGGTTGAAATAACCTCGCCATAGTAGCGCTCAGAGGTATCGATGTTGTGGTTATAGTAGTCGAGACCGGCCTGCTTCAGGCGAGCAGCTTGCTCAAGATCGAGCATGCCGAGCGTCATGCAGGTCTCCATGCCGAGCGCCTTGACGCCCTCGATCATGGCGACCACAACGTCCATGTCGCGCTCCTTGGGACTTCGCCACGCTGCGCCCATGCAATAGCGCGTTGCGCCGCCATCACGCGCCTTGGCCGCTTCGTCGATGACATGCTTGACGTTCATCAGCTTCGACGCCTTCACCCCGGTTTCGTAATGCGCAGACTGGCTGCAATAGCCGCAATCTTCGGGGCAGCCGCCGGTCTTGATGCTAAGGAGGCGCGACAGCTGCACTCGGTTTCGATCGAAGTTCTGGCGGTGGATCGTCTGAGCTAGGAACAGCAGATCGTTGAATGGCATGCCGTAGATGGCCTCGGCCTCTTTGCGGTTCCATCGCGGAGGCGTTCCATCGACCGATTGCATGGTCTGGTTCACGTCGAACTCCGAGTTCATTCCAATCGTCATCGTCAAACCTTTGTTGCTAGTCCGGTACGCCTTCAGGAGTCTGTCGACCAGCAAGCTCGGTCCGACTTGGCTTTGGAGCGCACTCGCTAAAAGGCGAGCTGCGGCACGTCTTTCCATCGCCTTCCTACGCCTGCCGAGCTGATGTTGCTCCTCATGTCGTAATCCTCAGTTCAAATGCTTGCAGATGTTCTGGTGGTCCGGCATGTCCAGGCCGATGTCGAGGATCGGGGCGCTGTGCGTCAGCCATCCCATGGAGATGAGATCGACACCGGTCGCCGCAATCGCCGCCGCCGTTTTCGGCGTCACCCGACCGGAAGCCTCGGTGATCGTACGGCCACCCACTATAGAAACCGCGCGGGCAAGATCCTCGACCGACATATTGTCGAGCAGCACCGCGTCAACACCAATCGCGAGCGCTGCATCGAGCTGCTTCAGCGTGTCGACCTCAACCTCGACCTTCACCATATGCCCTGCGGCGGCGCGCGCCCGCTCTATTGCTGTGCGGATATCGCCGGCGATCGCGATGTGATTGTCCTTTATGAGCACGCCGTCATCGAGGCCGAACCGGTGATTGGCACCGCCGCCGACGCGCACGGCGTATTTCTCCAATGCCCGCAGGCCGGGCGTCGTCTTTCGCGTCGATACAATCCTCGCCTTGTGACCGCGCACGGCCTCAACCATCGCCGCTGTGGCAGTGGCAATGCCGCTCAGCCGGCATAAGAAATTGAGGGCCGTGCGTTCGGCCGTGAGCAGGCCTCGCGCGGGTCCGGACAATCTTGCAATGGTTTCCCCGGCCCCGACATCGCTGCCATCAGGGCGCCAGATCTGGATGTTAATCGCCGGTTCCACGAGCAGGAAGGCGTACGAGACCAGATCGAGCCCGGCAACGACGCCCGCCTGCCTCGATTTGAGCACCAACGTGGCAGTGCAATCATGCGGGATAACCGCATCGCTGGTCAGGTCGCCGCATCTGCCCAGGTCTTCGAGGAGCGCACCGCGCACGATCGGTTTGATCAGGGTCGCGGGGAGGGGGGAGAATGAAATCATATCAGGTGCTCCGTATTGTAGCCCGGCAATCGAGTGCGGCCGCGGCCCGCATTGCGCTGTGCAGTGTCAGCCGTGATGGGCGCGCGTCGGCATCGTGGAGCGGGAAATCGGACCGACAGTGCGCGCCTCGACTCTCTTCCCGCCCCAGGGCCGCCACGGCGATCATCAGTGAGACCAAAGCCGGACCAGAGGCAGCGACATTGTCAGCTGCGATCGGCAGCAGGGTCGCCACCGCTTCGCGCATTGCCTCGCCGTCGCGGATGATACCCAGGGCGGCGGAGACAATCGGGCGGACCGCGGAAGCGTCTGGTCGTGGAGGGACGAATGTGGAGCATCTGCGCGGTCGCCGGGTATACGACGTGCCGGCAACGCTTTCGGCAACCCAGCTCGCGGTGACCGCCGCTTCGGTGAGCGAGTTGCTGGCCAGGCGGTTGGCGCCGTGCAGGCCGGTACAGGCGACCTCACCGCAGGCCCACAATCCCTCGATGGAGCTGCGGCCGGCGCTGTCTACGGCGACGCCGCCCATGTGATAATGTGCCGCCGGGCGCACCGGGATCGGGTCGGTCGCGGGGTCGACCCCTGCGCTCCGGCACAATTCGGCGATGCCTGGAAAACGCTTGCCAAATCTCGGGCCGAGACTTTGCCGTGCATCCAGGAATACGCGGCGTCCAACGGCAAGCTGGTGCCAAATGGCGCGCGCTACGACGTCGCGAGGCGCAAGTTCACCGCCAGGTGTGTCAGCGAGGAAGCGCTCTCCTCGCTCATCGATAAGCACCGCGCCTTCGCCACGCACGGCTTCGCTCACCAGCGGCATTGGCCGGCGCGGACCGTCGAGCGCAGTTGGATGGAACTGTATGAATTCCAAGTCGGCGAGTTCCGCCCCCGCCCATGCGGCGAGCGCCAGCCCGTGACCCCATGAGCCAGCGGGGTTTGTCGTGTCGCAAAACAGCCCGCCGACGCCGCCGGTCGCCAGCACCGCGCGACGCGTGGGCAGAGCGAGCGCGCCGGCTCGTCCTGCGGCGACCACGGCGATGACCGACCCGTCCTGCACGACCAGCCGGCGGACCTCCACATTTTCGATAGTGGTGATCGAGGCTGTACGCCGAACCGCGGCGATGAGCACGCGCACCAACTCGCGACCGGTGGCGTCGCCGGCTGCATGCACAATCCGCCGTCGCGAGTGTGCCGCCTCGAGCCCAAGTCGCAACGCGCGGTCAGGGTGCTGGTCGAAGGCGACGCCGAACCTTTGGATCGTCCTAATCGCTTCGGGTGCAGCTCGGACCACTCGCCGCACCGTGGCCTCGTCGCAGAGTCCGTCGCCGGCAGCTATCGTGTCGCAAAGGTGAAAATCCGGGCCGTCGTCGCCGCCGAGACTTGCCGCAAGACCGCCCTGGGCAAGCTCACTGCAGGCTCCGGTTCCAAGCGGCGCGTTGGTCAAAAGCACGACCGGTTCCGGCGCCAGATGAAGCGCCGTCATCAGGCCGGCAATGCCGCCGCCGATGACGACCGGCGCCCCGGCGATGTCGCGAACCTCCAGGCTCATAGGGAAAGCATGCGCTCGACCGCGCGGCGGGCGGGGCCGGCAATTTCCGGATCAATCCGGACCTCATGCCGGTTCTGCTCGAGCGCGGCGCGAATGTTGGCCAGGTTGATGCGCTTCATGTGCGGGCACAGGTTGCATGGGCGAACGAACTCGACGTCGGGATGCGCGACCGCGACGTTGTCGCTCATCGAACATTCGGTCAGAAGGACGACACGCGTCGGTTTCTCCCGCTCGACATAATCCGACATCGCTGCGGTCGAGCCGGAGAACTCCGCCTCCGCGACAACGTCTGGTGGGCATTCTGGATGGGCCAGCACGATGACGCCTGGATGGGCATCGCGCAGTTCCCGAATGTCTGCTGCGGTGAAGCGCTCATGCACCTCGCAATGGCCTTTCCAGGCGATGATCTCGACGTCTGTATCGGCTGCCACGTTCCTCGCCAGATATTCGTCCGGCAGCATCAGCACGCGCGCCACGCCAAGCGATTCCACCACCGCCTTCGCGTTGCCGGACGTGCAGCAGATGTCGGACTCCGCTTTTACGGCGGCCGAAGTGTTGACGTAAGTAACAACGGGGACCCCCGGATACCGCAGCCGCATTAACCGCACGTCGTCTGCCGTGATCGATTCGGCCAGCGAGCAGCCGGCGCTGAGATCCGGGATGAGCACGGTCTTGTTCGGATTGAGCAGTTTTGCCGTCTCGGCCATGAAATGAACGCCGGCAACCACGATGATGTCGGCGTCGACCGTCACCGCCTTGTGGGCCAACGCCAGGCTGTCGCCGACGATGTCTGCCACGCAATGAAAAATTTCGGGCGTCTGGTAATTGTGCGCCAGCACCACCGCATTGCGCTCACGCTTCAGCGCTAAGATGGCTTCAATATCGCCGGCGAACGCGAGCCATTCAACGGGAGGGATCACCCGCCGGACACGCTCATACAGGGACGCAGCCATAGGTAACGCCCCAGCCATTGGCGCCTCGATTATATTCGGTTTGACAATAAGGGAATATGTCTACCTTGACTATAAGTATGTCAAGCCCGCGCCAGCGGTAATTTTGTCCCGGCGATAGCCCTGTCGTCGAGAACGGCATGGCGGAAGCGATAAAGCTTCGCCGGTCGGCCGCCCGTGTCGAGGGAGGTCTCCCCAGTCTCCTCAACAAGATCCTGCTGCTCGACCAGTCTCCGGAAGTTGGGCTTGTTGATGAGCCTGCCAGCCAGAGCTTCCACGGTTCGCTGCAGTTGCAGCAGCGTGAAGGAAGGCCGCATAAGCTCGAACACGACCGGCCGGTATTTGATCTTCGAACGCAGCCGCGCAATCCCGGTTGCCAGAATACGACGGTGGTCAGCGACCATTGGTTTGCCAGCCGCGGCCGCAATCGCGTCCCTGCCGCCACCGGCCTCTTCAATCAGAGCAGCTTCATAGAGCAACTCGTAGCGTTGGAGCGTGAGTTCCTCGTTCCAATGGCGGTCGTCGAAGCCGAAGGCTATCGCAGCGCGCTGCCGGCGCTCGCGTTGAGTGGTCGGCTCGCTGGCGCCGCCGGCCCACTCAATCAGGCGGGGCCGCAATCTATCGAGCAGCACAGGCGGCGTGCCGAAGCGGTGGTCCTCCCAGGGAAAATATTCGTACCAACTTTGCCAGCCGCACGCGGCCGAGTTCGTTGCCTGTTCCTTCCTGGTCAATGCGAGATAGCTGATTGAGATGACGCGCTGGTGGCGCTCAGTGCCGATGCGGTCGCGATCGGCGAAGGTGTAGAGTTGCTCGATGTATCCCAGTGCATGGCCGGTCTGCTGCTCCACCCACCCCCTCAAACCCGACTGCAGCGATCGATGCTCAAGGGCAAAAGGTCCAGAAGGGAGGGTGTCCGCATGACCGACGGTGAGGACACAGGGCTCACTGTCGTTTACAGCGACCACGACGGCAGTCAGGTCCACTTTGGCTTCGTCAGCTTTGACGGCGGCTTTGCCTTTCTTGGTTCTTGTTGTCTGAGGATCCATGTTTGCGAAAGTGGGTTGGCCCAACGGAGCGCCTTAATCGATTGAATGTAACCTTGGCAGCCAGCACGTCAACACCGTAGTACTCAAGCGCTGTTTTTAGCTCTTCGCAGTCGCACAAAAATATGTCAAACGCGACACCCGCTGTTGGCAACGTAAGGAAAGGGGGGCGTCGGTTGAGCGCGGCTGGTGAGATAAAAGGGATTACCCCTCCAGATATTCGATTGCGAAAAGGCCAGACGCCACTTGTATGCTTGACGGCCTACACCACGCCGGTCGCGAGGCTACTCGATCGCCACTGCGACATCGTTCTTGTCGGCGACAGCGTCGGCATGGTGCTGCACGGCCTGTCGTCGACGCTGGGCGTCACGCTCGACATGATGATCATGCACGGACAGGCCGTTCGCCGCGGCCTTGAACACGCGCTGATGGTCGTCGACCTGCCCTTCGGTTCCTACGAGGAAAGCCCAGAGCACGCTTTCGGCAACGCTGCGCGCGTGATGGGTGAGACCGGTTGTTCAGCGGTGAAGCTTGAGGGCGGCGAGACCATCGCGGAAACCATCCGCTTCCTTGCCGCGCGCGCCGTACCTGTCATGGCCCATGTGGGGCTGACGCCGCAGGCGGTAAACACGTTCGGAGGCTATCGTGTGCAGGGCCGGGGAGCCGATGCAGAGCGGATCAGGCGCGACGCCAGGGCGGTAACCGAGGCGGGCGCCTTCTCCTTGGTGCTCGAAAAGATACCGGAGCAGCTTGCACGGCAGATAACCGCGGATATCGACATACCCACAATCGGCATCGGTGCCTCGCAAGCTTGCGACGGCCAGATTCTGGTGAGCGACGATATGCTCGGGCTCTTCACCTCATTTCGGCCGAAGTTCGTCAAACGCTATGCCGAGCTCGGTGAGCAGGCCGAGGCGGCAATCGCCGCTTACGCCACCGATGTACGGAACCGGCACTTTCCGGCGGTCGAACATCTCTATGTCAACGCCTTGAAAGCCGGAGACTTCACATGAGCGTGCCGATCGCTCGAACCGTGAGCGAGCTGCGCGCCGTCGTTGCGCAATGGCGTCGCTCGGGTGCCACGATCGGTATTGTGCCGACCATGGGAGCCTTGCACGACGGGCATCTGAGCCTCGTGCGGAAGGCGCTTGAAAGGGCCGAGCGGGTGATCGTGACGCTGTTCGTAAACCCCAAGCAGTTCAACAGCCCCGCCGACCTGATTGCCTATCCTCGGACGGAAAGCGAAGATGCTGCCAAGCTCGCGCCGCTGGGCACGCATCTGCTCTATGTGCCGGACACAGAGGAAATGTACCCGGCGGGCTTCGCCACGGCCGTTTCAGTGTCCGGCATCAGCGAATGCCTGTGCGGCGCATTCCGGCCCGGCCATTTCAATGGCGTGGCGACAGTCGTGGCCAAGCTCTTCCTGCAGGCCGGCGCTGACTTCGCCTTTTTTGGCGAAAAGGATTTTCAGCAACTTCAGCTTGTTAGGCGCTTGGTCCGGGACCTCGACATTCCGATCACTATTGTGCCCTGTCCGACAGTCCGCGAAGCCGATGGTCTTGCGCTATCGTCGCGCAACGTGCGGCTCTCCCCAGCACAACGCGCCATTGCCCCAAAACTAGCATCGGTCCTGCTCGATACGGCCGAGCGGCTTGCACGCGGCTCTCCCATCCTGCCTGCGCTTGATGAAGCGCGTGCAACAATTCTGGCTGCCGGCTATCGCGAGCTCGAATACCTGGAGCTTCGCGGAGAAACAGACCTGCAATCGTTAGCAAGCCTTGACCGACCGGCGCGCTTGCTTGCTGCGGCTTGGCTTGGCGACACGCGGCTCATCGATAACGTCGCAATATCACCCATCGGTAGTTGGTCAGGTGCGCGGAGCTCTCTCCAATCGGAAGCAGCACAGCAATTGCGGTGATGACGGCGGCGCGTCGTACGCCCTGCAGGGACAGGCCATCATTTAGAACCACGTCTCCGCCCGGCTTCCAGCAACCTCCGCGAGGTACGCAAAGCGCAGATGCATCGCGTATTTGAAACCTTGGTCGAGCAACTCTCTGCAAGCGTCGATGCCGTCGATCTCCATGAGGCAATGGCGTCCGCCGCAGCCGGGTTCGACTTTCCGCTCTTCGCTTATTTCACCTACCCATCCGCTTCCGGCGACACGCCGCGATTGATCTCGAACTATCCATCATCATGGACATCACATTACCTGCAACTGCGCTACCACAGCGTGGATCCCGTGATCCTGCGGGGACTGCGGGGCTGGGATACCTTCGACTGGGGTGTGGACCGCGATCACCGTTATTTGCCGACCTCGCAGCAGGAAGTCCTGGAAAAAGCAGCTGAGTTCGGCATTCGCGGCGGACTGACCATGTCGATGCATGATCATCGCGGCCGGTTCGCCGCACTGACCTTCGCCTCCAACGAGTCGCATCCGCCACTTTTGAGGTCGCTGACGCGCTACGAAAAAGCAATGCAGCTGGTTGCGATCACCGTTCATATCCATGCCCGGCGCAGGCTCGCCGAAGATTGCGTGGTAGATGGCATAACGCTCACCCCGCGGGAGTTCGAGTGCCTGAAATGGGCGGCGTGCGGCAAGTCGGCCTGGGATATCAGCCAGATTCTCGGTGTCTCGAAACGCACCGTGACCTTCCATCAGGAAAACGCCAAGGCGAAGCTTGGCGTGCGAACTATCAACCAGGCCATAGTGCGGATGGCTGCTCGGGCGAGATCCTGATCCTCTCCAAGGCTAGCTGTAAAGGTCTACAGGCTGCATTAATGACGGCTTTGCGCTTCGATTGCGTGGACACATCCCGCACGGAGACGACAATGATGCAGCTGATAACACCCGACTGCTACGCCGAGTTCGCGAGCGAACTCAGGGAAATGCACGGGCTTAGGTATCGGGTTTTCAAGAAGCGGCTCGATTGGGAAGTGCAGACCGAAGGCGAAATGGAAACGGACCCGTTTGACAGCCTGAACCCCGTCTACCTGCTTCTCAAGGGGTCCGATTGGCGAACTTGCGGCTGCGTCCGCCTTTTGCCGACCACCGGACCGACTATGTTGCGCGATACGTTTCCGGCGCTGCTGGATGAGATGGTGGCCCCTGCGAGTGCCGATATCTGGGAGAGTAGTCGTTTCGCGCTCGATCTCCCTCCGACAGCGCCGAAGGCTGCTGGCGGCCTGGCACAAGCAACCTACGAGCTCTTCGCGGGCATCATCGAATTCGGCTTGGCCAACAATCTCTCCGGGATCGTAACGGTGACAGATACGCGCATCGAAAGGATCCTTCGTCTCGCGACCTGGCCGTTGTCACGTATCGGACAGCCCAAGCAGGTCGGCAACACCGAGGCAGTCGCCGGCTTCCTCGAGATTTCCTACGCCAGTCTCTTGCGCATCCGCTGGAGGGGACGCCTGAACGGGCCGGTGTTGTGGCAACCAGTTCTCATCCAATCGGCATAGCGCCTGCGGATGCTCAGCCGTGACCTGGGTTAAGTCTGCTCACGGCCGCCACCGCCCGCCGTCAAGCTGAGCGGACCCGGACCCACGAGCATTCGACTGTTCCGGTCGATCGACTCGCGCGGCCGGACTTCGGATTTCCGTAGGCGCAACCCGCAGTCCAGCGTGAGCACGCCAAAATGGCGCCCGTCCGCTTGGAAAGAAGCCAATGTGGCTCCTGAGGTCGCCTTGGAATATGGACCGGCCGCCGTGAGCGATCCCAACCTCAAACCTTTGCCGGTATGCCGGTTTGGCCGGACCGTCGGCCAGTCGGAGCAGTCCCCCGATAAGGACCCGAGCTGACGCGCGATCCAACAGCGCCCAAGCCTATGCTATGTGCATTACCGTTCGGTTGGCCATATCGTCCAAGACCGCATGAAGAAGGCTTCCAACCTCCTGCGCAGCGAGCTCTGGCGCAATTCCTACATCGGACAATTGAATGAGCATTTTCTTGGCAGCACAGCGCCAGAACGCACTCGCCGCCTCGCCGTTCTTGGTCTCGAGGGCCTGGCGATACTTCGACCAATGTGCGTCGCCGAGGCAGCGGAAATACGCAAATGTTTGAGTCATGCATCAATCACCTCACAGTTTCAGTTCCACAAAGAAAACACCGGCGCTTCAAAAGCGCCCCGCTAGCGCGGTGACGGTTCGCGGCGACATGACGAGTTCCACTTCCCCGTCGACAAGCCGTTGGGCGATGAGCCGCCGGACCGCACATCCGGACCGCACATAAGGTGAACCACCATTGCTGATCCGGCTGCATTTCCTGTGCCGTTCCGCGACGAGGCGTTCCAGCCCGAATTGACGTCCAATGACTTAATTTCTGAAAGGGCAGGGCGGTACGAATCACCCGATTGTTCCGCCGCTTACATTCCTGCGAGCTTGTGCATGAACGATTAAAGCGTGCCCGAGCCGTTCTTGGTGGCCGCAGAAGGGAATCATGTCATCCGCGCCTATCGTAAGGCCGCGCGACTTCTAGCATGGCTGCACTGCCCCGATAGGGCTTTGCAATCGCGCGTTTCGAAGCCTATGCTTTGGCATCGGCCGTCAGTTACTTCGGATGCAGCCGACAGTAAGAGGTACGCGCTCTTGCCCGCATGGGAGAGAGCCTTGCCCGAATCCCTTTTTCGCAACCAGGTGCTGAAATCCCTTTCGCCGGAGGATTTCGCGCTGTTGCGACCATCGCTGCATCACCTCGAACTGGACATCAAGGCTCAGTTGGAGATCGCGCATCAGCCGATCAGGAATGTATATTTTCCCGAGAGGGGCATCGCCTCGGTGGGCGCCACCATGACCGGCGGACGGCAATGTGAAGTCGGCATTATCGGATATGACGGGATGACAGGAATAGCCGTCATTCTCGGACAGGACAGCTCTTCCAACGAGACCTATATCCAGGTCGCAGGCAATGGCTGGCGCCTGCCGGTTGAAATCCTTCGTCCTGCGGTTGCGGAAAGCCCGTCGCTGCGCACGTCACTGCTGGACTATGCCCACGCGCTCCTTGTCCAGTCGTCCCGGACGGCACTGGTCAATGGCCACTCCAAAATCGAGGAACGGCTGGCCCGCTGACTGCTGATGATCCATGACCGCTCTGACGGAGACAAGATCTACCTGACGCATGAATTTCTGGCGACCATGCTCGGCGCCCGCCGTCCCGGGGTCACCACGGCCCTGCAAATGCTTGAATATCGAGGACTTGTCCGTGCCAAGCGCGGCGAGGTCACGATTATCGACCGCGTCGGATTGATGGAACTCACGCATGGCGCTTACGGCGAGGAGGAGCAACGTTATTTCGGCCTGGCCACCGCTGCCTGACTGTCGGACATAGGCTTGAAGGCTGCCGAACTCCCGTCCTAGATCGTGTCAGTCAGAGTTTCAGGGAGGCGGGTGAAAAAGCCGCCGAAGCCTATGTTCTGTCCAGAGGCAAAGGCCCGGTTCCTCTCCACCGCCCAGGCGATCCGCGCCATTCGAACGCTTAAGCCGGCGTGCAAAGCGACCGATCGCGAGTTGAGGAATTGGTGGCGGCGACGTCCATCGTTCACGGTGTGCCCGTCGCCTTCGACGCAAAAACAGCCGATGGAGTAGAACCACGGCTGCATTCCTAGGAGGGCATGCCGCGCCGTCCAGACTGTCAGATCGGGCATTCGTCAGATGGTTGTCCGCTAACTTAACTGGCAGAGTCTACAGGACGTGTCCAGCATTGCGAACTCACCGATCGCTTGGCGGCCAAAGCTGCCGGCAAGCGATCGCCTCATCCAGCCGTCTGCACTATCTCATCACAGACATCATCGGCGATGCTACCTGCCCAGCATATGTCCAGCATTTCGCAGGGCGGCCAGAAGGAGCCTCGCATAGCCTGTGACATCGATCTGGGCCTGCATGGACAGGGGCATGCTGGTCCAGTTCTCCAACGGTGCAATGAAAGGTGAGAAGGTGCCATTGACAAGGCAACAGCAGCTAACAAGGCCCTCTCGGTCCAATGCCACCACACCGATGTTGTCGCCTGGATATCCAATGGCTGCGACTCGCTGGACCTCCAGGTCACCGTCAACCCGCACGTTGAAAAGAAGGCTACCACGGCTCCTCGTGGCTATCTCAGCCGCCTTCTCATCAAAGCTTGAAGAGAGCAAGCGGACGCTTTCCACCGCCATCTGGAAAATCACCAAATCCAGTTCATTCACGGCCATATGGGCAATTGCGCGCAATGGGTGGTGATTGCAATGACACACACTGCTTGTTCACAGATGTCGGTCACGAACGATCATTCGTCGGGTTCCGGTTCCGACCAACGGTGTGGCCACCTGATCGTGCTGCGGTTCGAACATTCCTAACGCGAGCCGAGCGCGCTGTTGATGAGGATGGAGTCTAGGTCTCGGGCCCTGCCTCGCGGCTTGCTCATCCTTGGCAGACCCCTTGCAACGCCGCCGCGATGGCGCAAACGCCAGATTACGCTGATCCATCGCTTGATCGTGAACTGAGCTTCTGAACACCCTTGGTGGGACAGCAGGGTGGAAGGGCTTGACCAACGCTGCCCCCGTTTTGGAAGAGGCCCGTCCTCGATTGATTCTTTGGAGCCCCGTGCGGCGCGCAGGCAAATGTTGACGATCTGGACGCAGGTCCCAGACCCCAAGGCAAACAGGGAACCTTCCAGCCAGCCAAGCTGCGCCGAAGCAAAGAGCGACCTTTGGAATTCCCAAGAACTGACCCTTCCATAGTTGACTGGCAACCGCAGCGCGAGTGCGGGAGAGCGAACAAGCACTGCGTGAGAGGTCCTGCGCGTTTTCCCCTCTTTGCTATTTGGCACATCGCTTGCGCCGAAGTGGGCGCAGCGTTCGACCGGAGCACTGCATGGAGAAGGAGGAGCCCCACCCCGATCCGGTCAAGGAGAGAAACGGTGTTGGTTCCACAAGTCCCCATAGCGAACGCAGCGGCCCGCAAGCGCCATTTTGCCCGGGCCTGCGTGCAGGTGCTTGCCGGCATCGCCCTGGGGGCTGCAATTGGCTATTTCTATCCGGAGACCGGCGAGAGCCTGAAGCCGCTCGGCGATGCTTTCATCAAGGTCGTGAAGATGATCATCGCACCTGTCGTCTTCCTGACAATTGCGACCGGCATCGCCGGCATGAACGATCTGCAGAAGGTCGGCCGCGTTGCCGGCAAGGCGATGGTCTATTTTCTCACCTTCTCAACGCTCGCACTTGTCGTCGGACTTATCGTCGCAAATGTCGTTCAGCCTGGCGCTGGCCTCAACATCGATCCGGCTTCGCTCGATCTCCAGGCCGTGAAGAGCTTTGCGGCCAAGGCCCACGAGCAGTCCGTGACCGGTTTCCTGATGAACATCATCCCGTCAACCATTCCCGGGGCCTTCGCGGACGGCGACATCCTGCAAGTCCTGTTCTTCTCGGTCCTGTTCGGCGCGGTCTGCCGCTACAACGGCCGCTCGATCTTCTCTCTCGTCCGATACATCAAGGACGAGCTGCTGCTCGCAACGTCCTCCACGGAGGCCGCGCTGCCCTCGCTCATGGAGAAGATGGAAAAGGCCGGCGCCACGCATTCGGTCGTGGGTCTCATTCCATTCAATCTGGACAGCACGAATATGATGCTCGCCGCCCTCTTCATCGCCCAGGCGACGAAAACTGATCTGCCGATCGGCTGCCGGATCCTGATGCTGTTTGTCGCTTTGTTCCCTTCGAACGGAACAACCCGCATTACCGGTGCAGGCCTCGTCACAATGGCTGCAATGCTCTTTCTTGTTCCGGCCGCACCGGTCACCTCCGTGGGGCTTATTCTTGGCGTCGATCAGCTTATGTCCGAATGCCACGCGCTGACGATTTTTCTCCGCAGCGTAGCGGCAACGCTGGCTGTCGCCCGGTCTGGGGCGAGCGGGATAAACGACGATTCGGGGAGCGCCTCACGAGCGGACCGTTCAGCGCTCTGGCGGTGGACGGTCAAGTCGCCCGGCGTGGTGAACGCGGTCCCCGCGCGAACGACGCTCAGCTATTGGCGTGGGCCCGATGGCGCAAAGCCGTATTTGAGAAACCGCCAGATCGCACCGGCACCTGTGCGCCTGTAGCAACTGCGGGGCACGATCAAAAGCGACCCCATTTTACACCAGAAAGGCGGGCCGTTGCTGCCACGCCGTCCATGGATCGGAGCCTCATGTCTAAGACAACTGCCATCACTCTCGCGGTTCTCCTTTTTCTCCTCGCCGTGCTGCTTTCCGTGCTGGCGAGCCATAATAGCGCGCACCCGCACGGGCGGGAAAGGCCGCCCCCGACCATGCAGTCGTGCCAATAGACAGTCAAAAGTGGAGCGGCACTCGTCAACGACCCCGCTTCGCCAATCGCCGGCAACCCGGAAGGTCCGGGAACCCTTCAGCGCTCTGCCGGGTGGACGGTCAGTCGCCCGGCGTGGTGAATGGCGGTCGCGGTTGCCCGGCCCGCGCGAACGACGCTCAGCTGGTGGGGTGGGCCCGATGGCGCAAGGCCATCTTTCCAGAAACCGCCAGAGCGCACCGGCATCGATAGCTGTCCGCCCTCGCGACTGCGCCCTGTGGCAAGTGCGGGGCTCGATCAAAGCATTTTACAGCAAAAGGCGGGCCGTTGCTGCCACCCCGTCCATGGATTGGAGACCCATGTCTAAGCCGACTGCCATCACTGTCGCAGCTCTTCTTTTACTCCTCGCCGTGCTGGCGAGCCAATATAGCGCGAACCTGCACCGGCAGGCGTGGTCGATCGAGAGGCAAAAGTGGAGCGGCGCATTCGACAACGACCCCGCTTCCCCAATCGCCGGCAACCCGCAAGGCGATGCCGTTCTGGTCATATTCAATGACTACCACAACTGTCCGCATTGCAGACTGGCAGATCTCAATTACCAGAAAGCCATCAAGGATGATCCCAATTGCCGGTCCTGGGACCGGATTCCGAATTCGCAGCCGTAGCGGCGCTCGCCTCCAGAAAACAGGGAAAGTATGACGAATTCCACCGCGCCCTTATGGCTTTCCCCAGTCGGATTAACGAAAGGATCACTCTCATGATCGCAGCACGTGTGGGCCTCGACCTTGAGCAGCTCAAGCGGGACATGCAAGATCCGGCCATGGCAGATGAATTTGCTCGCACCCGGGCACTCGCGAAAGGTCTGCACATCCTCGGTACGCCCGCGTTGGTGGTCGGCGATAAAGTGATCGCCGACTGGTCGACATGGCCAGCTTGCAACGCTTGCTCGCCGATGCGCGCTCAAAGCGCGCTGGCTCTCGTGCGGGGCAGCATCTGTAGATCGGCCACGCTGTTGTTGCCGGAGCGTGCCGTTTGTGGCAGCTGGCTTTGCTGTTGCTCCTCGGCATCTTGTTGCGGTCATCCAGCTGCCGTGGGCGCCAACAACAATCCTGAGCGCCGCGCCTGAAGGCGCTGGCCGGGTGCTCGTGAACCGAGCCCGCTTTTCTTCGCCAGGCTCAGGCGGTCTCGGCCCTGCGGCTTCGCCCCCTGGCGCGGGGCAGCCTTCGGCTGCTGACGGTCGCCGGCCTGTCGGCCGGCGTCGTTTTTATCGTGGCCTTCCCCGGTGGCGCAGGGTGGGCAGCACTCCCTTCTAGGCCCGCCGCGGCGTCCCGCAACCCTTCGCTTTCGCTTCGGGTCCTCCACTCCGTTCCGGTCCTGCGGATGCAGTCCGCCTCCGACGTCGGGCCTTTCCGGTCGCTTTCGCCGCCCACCCCGCTTCTGGGGAGGGCGCGCGATTGAAGAGCGGAGGACATCACGATGCGTGCAAACAACAAACGTTGCGGCAGCCGACAGGCTGGCGCAGACAGTGGCGGGCGCACCGGCGCCAGCCTTTATCAGGAAATCACCGACCGCATCATTGCCGAACTGGAGCGCGGCACCGTGCCATGGGTCAAGCCGTGGGGCAGGGCAAGGACAGGCCTCGGCCTGCCGCGGAATGCGGCCACCCAGCGCCGATATTCCGGCATCAATATCCTGATCCTGTGGGGCGGGGTCATCGATCGCGGTTTCCCCAGCCAGAACTGGCTCACCTTCCGGCAGGCGCTTTCCCTAGGCGGCAATGTCAGGAAGGGCGAGCACGGCACCACCATCGTTCACGCTGACCGCTTTGTTCCCAAGAACGAAAAGCAACGCGCCGACACCGATGGCGACGAACCGCAGGCGGTGCCCTTCCTGAAGCGCTTCACCGTCTTCAATGTCGCGCAGTGCGATAATCTGCCCGAACATCTTTACGCCGCCGGCGAGCCTCTGCCTGAGCGCGAGATGGTCCCGCAGGCCGAGGCGCTCATTCATGCAAGCGGCGCTGATTTTCGCATCGGCGGCGAGCGCGCTTTCTACATGCCCGGCAGCGACACCATACAGGTGCCGCCGCAGCCGGCTTTCTTCCACCAGATCGACTATTACCGGACCTGCTTTCACGAGCTTGGCCACTGGACCGGCCACCCGACGCGACTCGCGCGCGACCTGTCCGGCTCCTTCGGGTCCAAGACCTATGCGCGCGAGGAACTGGTCGCCGAAATCGCATCAGCCTTCATCTGCAGCAGTTTCGGCATCGAGCCGACCGTGCGCCATGCCGACTACATCGGCTCATGGCTGACGGTTTTGCGCGAGGACAACCGCGCCATCTTCCGCGCCGCCAGCCATGCCTCGAAAGCCGCCGATTTCCTGCTTGGCCTCAATGCCGATGTCGAAGGCGAGGCACATGCCGAAACCGCCCATGGGAGCGCGCAATCCTCACACGCGACCGCCTTGCGCCTCTGATGACGCAAAAGCCGCGCGCAACCAACTCGACAGTTCTCTTTGAGGTTGCGCTAAAGCCGATGGCCGGCGTTGGCGCCGATCGTTTATCGGACCGAGGTTCGCAAAAAAGGGCGGCATTGCTGCCGCCCTCTCGTTGCGAAAGCTGCCAGAGCTAGATTAGAAATCCATGCCGCCCATGCCGCCCATGCCGCCGCCGCCCATGCCGCCTGGCATGCCGCCGCCAGCCGACTCCTTCTTCGGAGCCTCCGCGATCATGGCTTCGGTGGTGACCAGCAGGCCGGCGACCGAGGCCGCATCCTGGAGAGCCGTGCGCACGACCTTGACCGGATCGACGATACCCATGGCGATCATGTCGCCATATTCGCCGGTCTGGGCGTTGTAACCGAAGGTCGCGCTGTTGTTCTCGAGGATCTTGCCGGCAACGATTGATGCTTCCGCACCGGCGTTAGCCGCGATCTGACGGGCCGGAGCCTGCAGCGCGCGACGCACGATGGCGATGCCAGCGGTCTGGTCGGAGTTGGCGCCGACAGCCTTGATGCTCAGCGAAGCGCGCAGGAGTGCGACGCCGCCGCCGGGAACGATGCCTTCTTCGACGGCCGCACGGGTCGCGTTGAGGGCGTCATCGACGCGGTCCTTCTTTTCCTTGACTTCGATCTCGGTCGCACCACCGACGCGGATGACGGCAACGCCGCCCGCCAGCTTGGCGAGACGTTCCTGCAGCTTCTCCTTGTCGTAGTCCGAGGTGGTCTCCTCGATCTGCTGCTTGATCTGGGCAACGCGGCCCTGGATCTCTTCCTTCTTGCCGGCGCCGTCGACGATGGTGGTGTTCTCCTTGGAGATCGACACCTT
>SAQL01000058.1:0-5736 GCA_004020645.1 Mesorhizobium sp.
CGCCGAGGATGTCGCCACGGTTGGCGACGTTGCCACCGGCTGATGCATGCAACGCTTCGCGGAATGCATAGATCGGGCTCGTGCCGATATCGCCGTAAACGACACCGAGTGCCCCCAGCATCAGAACCTTGGTGCTGTGCTGTTCAATCTCAGAATGGCTCGATTGTTCGACGGGTTCTGCCTCACTACCAGTATTGGCAAGGGCCATGGGCGACACTCCGGTAAGCGCGCGGTGCTCTACGCTTGCTGCACTGCAATATCAAGTGCCGCAACGTAATGTCTGCCGGCATCGCCTATCGTTGCTCGCCTTGGCAGACTCGCCAGCCCTCGGCCACAGTGCCCCCCGCGATGCGACCGATGGCGACCAGGGTGTCGGGGCGCATAAGGATGGCGGTTTCCTGATGCCGTTGCTCCAGTGTGATCGCACCGTTGCTGCGTAAGCTATTTACATGCTCGATCCCAGCGAGACGTGGCCAACTCGAACGCAGGGCCAAGCCGCTCACCGGCCGCACTTTGCGGCGCAGATAACGATTCGATCTCCGCGGCGAGATGCTGGTTGAAGAAGCCACCAAGCTTGTCGAAGGGCACACGGTCGTAATATCGACATGCCAGCACCCGAACCCAGACAAGCTCCTTCGGCTTCGCTGCTCGCGCCACGAACAACCCGATCTTCTCTGCGAAGGGGGCGCCGTAATCCTTCAGGTCGAAGCCAAACGGGAGCGTGACGTATACTACACAGGCGAAGGGCTAGGAGGCGGGTTCGGTGAGGAACGGCATGGTGTCCACGCCGTCTCCTGGAAAGACAGAGGAATGCGGATGGTTCTCGAAAAGGCCGGCGGCGGCCTCGATGGCGGAGAAGATGCCGAGCTCGCAGTTGTCGCTGTTAGTAACCGATATGATAATGACGGTGCCATCCGATCCCCGCTGGAGATGAGTGATTTTCGGCGTATGGTGCGACCATCGGCACAGGGGCACCCGGGAGCACGCCAAGTGCGGGCAGGCCGATGTATTCGATGAGCTGCCAGCTCGCGTTAGTAGCTGGCCGCCCCTGCGACCTGCCCTTGCGCCGAGAGCGCGGATCCGTAGGTGTCGCGTCGCCCGCCGGCTCCCGACTGTTTGAGGAGAGGGAGCCGATGAGACGTGATTGGAATGGACATCCACCGCACCTTTGCGGACGTGGTGGTTTGGGAAGATGGCCGGCTGCGCCATCACGGACGGGTCGACATGACCCGCTCGGGACTGGAAGGGTTCGGCCGCAGTTTGCGACGGACCAATGAGATTGTCGTTGAGGCTACGGCCAACGCCATGGCGGTGGTGTCGCTTGCCAGTTAATTATGAGAATGCGAGCCAATGATTCAGATAGTTGGGAGACAACTTAATTTGAGAATGTAACCCGCCTCCCGGGAGAATCCTGTCAATCGTCGCCACTCCGAACGGCAAACCGTGCGGATGCGCGCATTTCCACCTTCGAAGCGCGCGATGCGTTCTCGAAGCTCGGAAATGGCAGCAGGGGGCGCCGATACACTCATCTGACCCTTGAAACGCGGAAAGCCTGTGCTATGTTCTATATTTGTTCTCGTCTTGGCAAGAGTCAACCGAGATGATGTCGTGCCCCCGCGGAAGGAGGCATTCGATGCTCGGGCCATATCCTTTCTATGCGAAAATTTTGGAGTTTTGGGCGCCACGGAGTGTCCGAAAATTGTAGCATATTTCGGACTTACAACTTGCCTTTGTCCGAAACTTGTAGCATATTTCGGACATGTCCATAGCTGAGCCCGATACCGATCTTCGCTCGCGCCTGCTTGCCCGCATTGAGTCCAAACCCGACGATGTCTGGACCCCCGGCGACTTCGCCGATCTCGGCGCGCGCGCCGCCGTGGACAAAACCCTGCAGCGCCTGGCAGCCGCCGGGGAGCTGCGCCGGATCGACCGAGGCCTCTATGATCGGCCGCGCACGAACAACCTGACTGGCCGCGCCACCGTGCCGGACTATCGCGGTGTGATCCGCGCCGTCACGCGCCGCGATCGGGCGCGCGCCGTCATCGATGGTATGACGGCCGCCAACGACCTCGGCCTGACGACCGCCGTCCCCGCCCGAATAGAAGTGCTGGTCGATGCGCGGCTGAAGCCAATCAAGCTCGGCACGCAGGAAATCCACTTCAAATACGCTGCCCCTAGCCGCCTCTATTGGGCGGATCGGCCGGGAATGCGGGTCGTCCAGGCCTTGCATTGGATGCAGGACATGCTGACCCAGAAGGGCGAACGGAAGCGTATCCAGGCGACGTTGCGCCGCCTGTTTGCCGACCCCAAGCACGGCGAGGCCATTCGCGAGGATTTGCGCGCCGGTCTCTCCGCCGTGCCGATCTGGATGCAGGAGTTCCTCCGCGAAATCCTGAGGGCGGACCCGCACGAGGCGAAGCCATGAGTACCAATGCTTACCGCCAGATCATCGCGGCATCCCCACGTGACCGGCTCGACCTGTTCCTCGCCACGGCCAATCGGATCGGAGCTCCGGTGGGCAATGTCGAAAAGGACTTCTGGGTCTGCTGGACCCTCAATTCGCTCTACCACGAACGCCCTGCGGGGGAGCCACGGCTCCTTTTCAAGGGCGGGACGTCGCTGTCAAAAGGCTATGGCCTCATCCAGCGTTTTCCGAGGACATCGACGTTGCCGTTTTCCGCGACGATCTCGACGAGGCTGCCTCCGTCGAAGAGCTTGAGGGACTGTCGAACAAGAAGCGCCGCGCCAAGCTCGACGCCATTCGGGACGCCTGCCGTGCGTATATCGCAGGCCCGCTACGAGACTTCCTCACCGCTCAACTTGCCGACACTACGAACGGCGCCGGACGGGTGGAGTTCGACAAAGCCGATGCCGATGGTCAGACCCTGCTGCTCTGGTATCCCGAGGTCGAGCCGCGTGATGGCGCCTATGTGCGACCGGCCATACGCCTCGAGTCCGGGGCGAAATCGGCGCTCGCTCCCAATCGCCCCATCGCGATCACGCCCTATATCGCGCGGGAAGCGGCAGGCATTGATCTCACCGTCGCCAATGTGACCACGATCGAGGCGACCCGCACCTTTTGGGACAAGGTGGTGATCGCCCATGGATTGCGCCGCTGGTACGAGCGGCGCGGCGAACTGCGACAGGAAGGCCAGCGGGTGTCTCGGCACTTTTATGACCTGCACTGTCTTCTCGGATCCGAGACCGGAAAGGCCGCGCTCGGCGATCTCGATCTTGGCGCCGATTGCGTGCGGCACGCACGAATGTTTTTCGACCGTCCCGACTATGACCTCGCCTCAGCAGTTCCGGGCAGCTTCGCGATCGCGCCCGCTCCAAAGATGGTGGACGCGCTCACGCGCGATTATGCCAATACGGCGGCCATGATCTTCGGCACTCCGCCGAGTTTCGATGACATTCTGGAATCAGCACGACAGATTGAGCAGGACATCAACACCCATTCCTAGTCGCCTGGCCACGTCGCCGTGCGAGCGTAGACTTTTACCACGTATATAGAGATTCACCCTGTCCTTCTGCTCGCTAGACGGCCACGATTTACCAACCTGATAAAAGCCATGCCTCTCATGAAGAAGGCGGGCGCCGATATTCTTGGATTGAATGGTCGCGAAAAGGCCGTGACCGTCGGCAGCAGCTAAGATCGCCGAAGTGAGAAGGTCGCCAAGGCGGATCCGGCGGTGCGCTTCGACAACATATAGCCAACCAACCTCGCCGAGATATTCGTCGTCGGCAAGTTCGACTCCCGAGTCCTTTTCGATGGTTCGTTGATGGACTCGATTGTTCTTCACCGCGTTAGTTCCCACCGGTTCGCCGTCGACAGTAAGGAATGCGAGATAGTGCGCACTCGCGACTCGCGACGCGCTCCGGGAGGCCATCAGACGGGGATGTCACGTTGTCTGCATATACACGCGTTGAGACCTGCAGCCGCTGATGTCAGCTGACCATGGCCACGGCTCTCGGCGTGACCCAGAGCGCTGGGAGAAGCCTCTGCGAGACTACAAGTGTAACACCATATTGGTTTAGCAGATCAAGCTTGGGTGGTAGCCTCATGGGCTAGAGAAAGGCCTTGGAGGCTGAGCAATGGATCGCGATAGCAAACGGACACGTGCAGCTGGAAGTTCATCCCGCGACGGGAGGAGGGCCGAGGAGCGCCGCAACTTGACCTTCCAGACGGGCCACTGACCAATGTTGCGGAACGGTTAGTAACCTCTAACCCGCGCGATACAGCACGCGATCTTGGGAGCTTCAAACCCGCCGAGAGGCAAGCGCGACGTGCAGTTCAGGACGTTGCACTTCTTTCTGCTCGATGAATTCAAGCACTTGGGTAAGCTGGAGGCGATCGAGACCGCAATTACGACTATCGCGGGCTACAAGGGGCGTTTCATGCTCATCATCCAAAGCCTTTCGGCACTGACGGGGGCTTATGGAGAGGCTGGTAAGCAGAATTTTCTCAGCAATACCGGACTGCAAGTGTTCATGGCCACGGCCGATGACGAGACTCCGAACTACATTTCCAAAGCCATCGGTGAATACACGTTTGAAGCCAAATCGATTTCCTACAGCCAGTCGCGAGCGTTCGACCGGAACATTCAGACTTCGTTTCAAGGTGCGCCGCTGCTGCGTCCCGAACAGGTTCGGCTGCTCAATGACGAGTACGAGATTGTTCTCATCAAAGGTCTGCCGCCATTGCAACTGAGGAAGGTGCGATATTTTTCGGACCGCATTCTGAAACGCATCTTTGAAAGCCAGACAGGCGCCCTCCCGGAGCCGGTACCCTAAACGATAGCAGACGAGGGCTCTCGGCAGAATGAGCCGCTGCGTGGATGCGCAGGACTTTGACGATACAGTTTGATGCGAGGCTAGTGTGGACCAGCGAAAAAATCCATCCCGTGTAACAGCTTTGCCGCAGGTGCAGGACGCCGGCTTGGAAGAGGATCAAGCGGTCCAGGCCCGGCAAGTGGGCGTTGAGCAGCACCTTGCAGAGGCCCGGAGGCTGTTCGATCAAGCTGACGAGTCGCCAACCAGTCCAGAGGAGCTTCTGCGACTGGAACAGGGGTTGAGCGAAGTGCTTCAGCAGCGGCAGGATGATCAAGCCGCCTCGTCTTTTTTCAGCAACCCAGGGATGCCCGCTGGACCGGGTGACCACAACAGCATCGTGGCCGACGCGTTCGCAGCGACCGGCTCTGGGCACGCCGGAGTTGAGGCCGCCGCCCCGCCAGTGTTAGCTGCCAGCCAACAGCAGATCCGGCCCTCGCCGGATGCGCTTGACCAGGGCAACCACCTGCCGCCCGAGCGGCTGATCATCAACAATGAACATGACACAGCGCTGTTGTGGCCAGCGGAGAGGCAGAGGGTCCTGAATGCGCCGCAAGCCGCCGCCATTCAGCAGCCGCTGAGCGAAATCGGCAATTCAGGCGGCCGCGTGCCGATGCAGCCCCCCACGCAGCAGTTGGGTGAATTGCCATTGGAAGGGGTACCGGTTCAAGGGACAGGGTCCGAACACATCGGAAGGCTGCATGCGGAGGCCGCGCCCTCCGCAAGGTCTGAGAAGCCCCCCGCTGCGATCGAGGACTCCATAAACGTCTCATTCGCCGTCCCCAAAGGCTTCTCCCATGGGAGTCAACGCGTCCCAGACGCGATGCTCTCTTCCTTGGACCGCCATGGCTCCTTGCCGGATGCGGGCCAGGCCCGGCAAGTGGGCTTTGAGCAGCACGTGGCCGA
>SAQL01000058.1:5834-22242 GCA_004020645.1 Mesorhizobium sp.
TGCAGAGGAGCTTCTGCGACTGGAACAGGGGTTCCGCGAAGTGCTTCAGCAGCGGCAGGATGATCAAGCCGCCTCGTCTTCGCTCAGCAATCCAGGGATGCGTGCTGGACCGGAGGATCCCAACAGAAGCGTGTCGGACGCTTTCGCAACATCTGGGCACGCCGGAGTTCAGGCCGCCGCCCCGCCAGTGTTAGCTGCCAGCCAACAGCAGATCCGGCCCTGGCCGGATGCGCTCGACCAGGGCAACCTCCTGCCACCCGAGCGGTTCATCATCAACAATGAACATTCGACGGCGCCGTTGCGGCCGGCGGAGAGGCAGGGGACTAATAATCCGCAAAGCATCGCCATTCAGCAGCCGCCGAGCGAAGGCGGCCGCGTGCCGATGCAGCCCCCCATGCAGCAGTTGGGTGGATTGCCATTGGCAGGGGTACCCGTTCAAGGCCCAGGGTCCGAACACATTGGAAGCCTGCATGCGGAGGCCGCGCCCTTTGCAAGGTCTGAGGCACCCCCCGCTGCCATCGAGAACTCCATAAACGTCTCATTCGCCGTGCCCAAAGGCTTCTCCCATGGGACTCAACTCGTCCCAAAGGCGATGCTCTCTTCCTTGTACCATTATGGCCTCTTGCCGGACGCGGACAAGCCGGAATGGAACTACGAGATTAAAGGCCACGGCTACACCGCCCGGAGGCCAGAGGAGGGTAATGACGTTTGGCTCCTCCATCGCGGAGCGATAAGGGAAGCTGGAGCGGCAGCAGTACCGGCAAGGGCTCCGGGACCCGCCTTGCCAGCGACCGCCAGGCTCTCAGACACCCATCTCGGTGTTCCGTTGGTCGATCTGACCACCTCCTCCGATGCACACATCGAAGCCCTTCCGTCAGGCTCGTCCAATCTCCCCCGGGGGGCGGTGCTCGGGGCCACCCAACTGCTGGGCGACGAACATATCCAGAGGGATTACGAATTCCTCGAGCAGCAACTGCAGCAGGCCGATCCAGCGCTCGCCGCCCGGACGCGGCTGGTCGATCCGTCGGTCTCCCATCTGCTGCGCCACATGGAGCAGCAAGACGCGCGAGGCACATTGCAGTCGATTTATGATCGAAACGCCGGCCCATCCGACTTCCTGTTCGTGCCAGTGAACGATGGGGTGGGTATTGACCGCGGCACCCATTGGTCGCTGCTCCTCGTAGATCGCCGCGATCCGGAAAGAGCGGTCGCCTATCACTACGACTCCATCCAGCAAAATGAACAGCGATACAACGACGCGCCTGCACGAAAGCTCGCTACAAGACTGGACGCGACCCTGGTAACACCCGACATGGCGCAGCAGAAAAACGCTGTTGACTGCGGCGTCTTGGTGGTGGACGGCACGCGCGAGCTGGTTCGTCGATTGGCGAACGAAGAGCGGCCAGACCAGCAGCTGCCGCTGCACCTCAACTACCTCGTCGCCGATCGGCAGGCGCTGCAAAACCGACTGAGAGAGGGGCGCTTGCCGCACGAGCTTGCCGCAAGCCCTGCAGAAGCTTTGGCAGCAGCCGGGACGCAGGTGCAACACGCCGCCTTGCAAGAGCAGCAAGCCAGACAGGTCGCGCCAGCGCCGTTGGAACGGCACTTGGGCCAGACGCGCGAGGCCGAGGACAAGCTGACGAGTACACTGCACAGGAGCAACCGCGTGAACAGCGAGGGCGTCATCATCAACACTGAACGTTACACAGCGCCGTTGAGACCAGCGAAAAGGCAAAGGACTGACAATTCGCAAAGCCTCGCCATCGGGCGGCAGCCGAGCGAGGCAAACACAACGTCCATCGGCCAAGCCTCCGATCAAGCCCGAGCGGACCTCATGGCTTCCTTCAGAAGCAGAGAGCGCTCCGACGCTGGGCGTTGAGCTCGACGGCTAAGCAGAACAGCTCTTTTGGCGACGGAGAGGCTGATGCGATCTCCGGACCGGTAGCTCTCGCCGAAATTGATCAGACTGGCACTGTTGGAAGGCGATGTAGGCCTGGAACTCGCCGATGGCGGTCAGGAATTTGCGCATGTTCGGCTAGCTTAAACAGGGTCAGGGCCCAACACAAATCGCCCGCGATCTCGGCGTCTCACGCGGTACTGTCTATCAGGTGAGGAAGGGCAGGCTCATAACCCGTCTGACGCCAGCGACATGCGAAGAGATCCAGACCCGCATGCTCGAGGTCTGCCAGAAGATCGCTGAGGACCACGGCTTGGTCATCGAGGGTGCAGGATGGCGCGGCACGGATACCGGCTTCTCCTTCGAGCCCGTGTTCCGCGTCAGCATTCCCGCTCCCGACGGCACCGCATTCAATCTCGAAAAAGACAGGTTCGAGTTCTTGGCAGAGCACTTCGGATTGGCCCCTTCGGACTTCGGACGCGAGTTCCGCACCGGAAGCGAACGGTTCCGGATCACCGGCATCGATCCAAAGCGGCCACGCTACCCGATCTCAGCTGAGCGAATTCCCGACCGTAGAGGCTTCAAATTTGCCGCCGAAAACGTCGCCATGCTCCTCCAAGCCAAGGAGAACAAGCCGGGGGGATGTCACGTTGTCTGCATATACACGCGTTGAGACCTGCAGCCGCTGATGTCAGCTGACCATGGCCACGGCTTTCCATTCCGCCATGGCCTGCAGGCGGTGAATATGTGTAGCGAGAGCGGAGCGTTTTGAGCGGGGCGGGACGAAGAGATTGCGCAGAGCCGAGAAGATCGAAACGAAGCGTTGCAGTGCTCCTGGTGATCGGAAGCCTTGCATAATCCGCTCCCGTTTTCGCAGCGGCACATGCGAATTCTCGGCACGGTTGTTCAATCCCTCATGCGACCTATGCTCGACGTCCGGCATCACCTGTCGCCTGGCTGCTCCATAGGAGCGCAGCTTGTCGGTGATCATGCGCTTCGGCGCGACGCCTTGCTTCTTCAGCAGCCGCGTCAGCAAGCGCTTGGCCGCTTTGGTGTTGCGGCGGTTCCAGTACCGATCCTACTGCATCCCGCGCCTGTCAGCGCAGGAAATCCCATCCTAACCGGTCGACCATGGATTTTTGCGCCCTAAAGTGCCGATTCCCTGATATCCAACGCCGAAGTTTTCCCGGCCAGTATTTGATTGCAAATCTCGTCGAGTGTGGACGTTGCAAACATTTAAGAAGCCTTTTCTAAAGAACGCTAAATTTACCGGTTCTCAATATCGATAAGCGGAATTCATCGAATCAATAGGGTTACCGCTCAAGAGCTGGCCGCCACTGCTGCGGATAACAGCACATGCGGCATTCAAGCCCGTTTGTACCGCGCCCTCGACCCACCCGCCGGTAAAGGAGCATCCACATCCTGCGAGATACAAGCCCGTGTCTTCTTCCGGTCTTTTTGCGGTAGCGAATTGGAAAAATAGCCGTTCTGAATAGATGTCTTCACCAGGATAATTGAGCTTGAAGGCACCTACTGAATATGGATCCATCAGCCAATCGTGCTGCAGGACATGACGTTCATAGTCACCGTTAGCGGGGACTAGATGACGGGCGAAATCAGGGGAAATGGTGGCCAGATCATCGACCAGACGCTGGCACCGTTCCTTTTTGTCCAGAATGGAAAGCATTTTGTTAGCATCATCTTCCCATGTATAACTTAACAGCACCACGCCCTTACCATCCGGATCATCTGGCTGATAGTCTAGGCAGTAAACCCCTCTGGCAAGGCCATCTGACAAGATGGTTGTCGGCGAGCCCTTTTTTAACCAGAACTTGTTTTCCGTCAGCATAAACAGCTTGGAAGAGCCGGTAAGGTGAGTTTCTCTGACCGCTCGCAAAACTTCGTTAGTAAGAAAGGTTCCATCCGCCGTGAGACGATGGGCCAGCTCCATAGCTCGATTGCTGGTAGTGACGATGACGCGGTCAAAAGGCACGACCTGCCCTCCTGCGCATGTCACGAGAATCTGACCGCCCTGTTTGTAAATACGGCTTACATGACCGTAGCGGACATGCTGCCGCAAACTCACACCGTTAAGCTCCTGTTCAGCCAACCGTTTCACCAACAGGGAGATCCCTCCCATAATCAGGCGCTGATCGTCCTCGTACCCGTTAATTACAAGACGCAGTATCTCAGTAAACGCGGCTTGGTACACAGGTAAAAAGCCTCCAGATCCAATCCCCAGCGATCCGAAAAGCTCAAAATCTTCCGGCCTTTTCCAAGGTACGCGCCCTGGTGGCTGCGGTCCGGTAAAGATGGTGACGAGGGCCGAATAGAAGGAGATGTCGCGAAACGAATCTAGCCAGGCCTGCCATGCGTCACGAGCTTGGTCAAAGCGATGCGACCGAAGCAAAGTTGTGATCTTCGCCGGTGCGGGCAGTTGAATCCCTTCGTGCACGTAACCGTCGCTCATCAAAGCCTGCCATCCTTGATGAACGCGCCTGAACAGTGGCGGCGGAGACTCGCCGGCCTGCCATAAATGACGCGCACCTCGATAGTGCACCTCGGTATCCACGATGCCTGGATCGGGGAAGGAAGCTGCAGTATCTATCCAGGCAGGTTGCGCTGGAAGGAAAGCGCATAGCGCCCATTTCGGCAATGAGATGCGGTTCGCGCGGGTCGAAGTTTTGTGACCAAGCCCGCCCACCCATACGATCCCGCGCCTCAAATAGCACGATGTCCGTTATTCCGGCGCGCAAAAGTTCAGTCGCCGCCACCAAGCCACTGATGCCGGCGCCCACAATGCCAACCCGCGGGAGCCGGCTGTTTTGAGCAAAGCTCCCAATACCACCTTCAGACTCGCTCAATCGCAAGAACGGTCCATAATCATACAGAAGATCGATACTCGGCATTGAATTTCTTGCGATGGTATCGTTCAGCATACCGCTCTCCGGTGATAGCTATATTTCTTGAGATCTAGTGTGGCCGCCCTCAGGTTGCCTCCCCCGTTAAATTGGAACGCCGCGAACACAGCATAACAATTGCTGCTCACCGGAGGCGCAATTAAGGGTGTGTATTAGTAGAGAGCTTGCCAGCTTATGTACATAGTAATAATAATCACTGCAAACGCATCTCGCTAATCGACGATTGACCAATATTTATTTGGATGAGAATGGATTGCTCAGCAGAAATCCATCGCGTTCCTCTCATATAGGGAAGTCGCGCTCCTGCCACCGGCCATGTTCCAAATACTCGCGCGCGATATTATATTAGTGATTGCTAACGATCCATATTATCTTCTTCTTTCTATCACTCAATTCCCACTCAGTGAATTAATATTGCGTTTCATATGTAATATAATACGCCTCCTCACTGATCAGAACCCATTTGTCCATTCTCTTCGGCCGATGGACATGATGCGCCAAGGCTGGTTTTCGAGCTTGCGCCAAGCATCGCAGCAATGGGCGACGATATCGTCATAGGATTTGAAGATGCGGTTCGACAGCCAGTTTTCGCGCATGACGAGCCAGAGGTTTTCGACCGGGTTGAGCTCCGGTGATTTCGGCGGCAGTGGCAGGATGGTGATATTCGTGGGCACGACGAGGTTGTTGGACATGTGCCACCCGGCCTGATCCATGATGAGGATGGCATGCGCGTCATCGGCCACATGGCGGGATATTTCGGTCAGATGCTGGGTCATGGCGCATGTGTCACACCAGGGCATGACCAGCGCTGCCGCCTTGCCGAGCTTGGGGCAGATCGCGCCGAAGATGTAGGCTGATCGGCTTCGCTGGTCGTGCGGTGCCGAAGGTTGCGACGCTTTGCCCAGCGGCGGGTGCTGACGGTTGCGGTGTTCATGACATCGGGTCTATGCCGCAAATCCCTGAACGCGAGTTAAGTTGATAACGCCCTGGACCGTCGTCCTTGCATCAAGCGCCGGCACGGTCATCGAATGGTAGACTTCTATCTTTACGGAAGTCTGGCGATTTTCTTCTCAACGCTCTTCTACCCTGCCAATGAACCGACGGCAGCTGTTCAGCGTCGCAACATTTGCCACAGGCTTCCTCGTGCGCCCATTGGGAGCCCTGCTGTTCGGCAGCATCGGCGACCGCGTCGGACGCAAGAGCACGTTCTTGATGACGCTCATTCTGATGGGCATTGCGACCGCGCTCGTCGGCGTCTTGCCAACCTTTGAGACCGCAGGATATTTCGCGCCGATCGCTCTTGTGCTGGGCGCCACGTGTCTTGCGTCTTGACGCTTGCCACCTGGACAGGGCTTCCGGCGTCACCCTCAGGGTCGACAAGTGAATGACCTGACGGCAGGAGAACAGCGGCGCTCTTGCCAAAACACCTGGCTGCAGCAGGCTGCAACAGCGCCAAGATCGTGCGTGAACGCGATGTCGATGTGCCGTCCAGAATTATCTGTCTCTGTCCGGAATTATGCCGGGCTTCGGAGGTCGAGTGCGGTATTGTGCGCACCCATCGCAAACCGTGGATCTACGCAGCGAGCGGCACTCACTCGATAAGGGTTACCAAACCTGTTCCTGTGGGTTACCAATCCGCGTGTTGGGTGGCGTTAGGTTTCAGGGCCGCACGGAGGCAGTTCCAATCTTAGGGCCGCTTAATAACTAACGGCTGAGAATGCCGAGAATTCACTTTCAAATTCTGGCCGCAAAGTTCTATGTGAATGAAATAGGGGATGGGGCATGGAAACGAGTTCGGACACTGGCGACGCCGCCGGTATATCAGCCGCGCCCGTGATGGAAGTCGTGGCTGACATCGCCGCCAGCTTTACATACGCATCCTTCCAAAATGCCATTCCGGTGATCCGGTCTATCTCTCTCAATAACCCAACGCAGCAGGGCTTCGAAAAATGCACTCTCGAGCTGACATCGAACCCCCCTTTTTTGCGCGCCAAAAGCTGGACAATTGATCGGATCGTTGCTGGCGACCGGCTTCCCTTAAGCGATCGAAAAATCGATCTCGACGCCGGCTATCTGGCCGGTCTCAACGAGGCTGAGCGTGGGGAGATAACGTTGCGCCTGACCTCAGGAGGCGCAGTGCTGGCCGAGCAGCGCGTTGCGGTGCGCCTGCTTGCCCGCGACGAATGGGGAGGCGTCGTCGATATGGCGCAATTGCTCGCCGCATTCGTCATGCCGAACGACCCGGCGATCGCAGGACTGCTGCGTTCCGCAGCGGAGCGGCTCGCAGCGCATGGTCATGCCTCCAGCCTTGATGGCTATCAAAGCGGCAATCCGCAACGCGCATTCATGCTGGCGGCCGCAATTTATTCGGCCGTTGCCGGCCTATCCCTGCATTATGCAGAGCCTCCTGCAAGCTTCGAAAGCCGGGGCCAAAAAATTCGACGTCCCTCAATTATTACGGCAGAAAAGCTGGCAACCTGTCTCGATACCAGTCTGTTATTCGCGTCCGCCCTGGAGGCGACGGGCCTGCATCCCGTCGTTTTGATGTTTCAGGGACACGCGGCCGTCGGCGTCTGGATGACACAAAGGACGCTCGCCAACGCCATTGAACCCGATGCCATGGAGGTCCGCAAGGCGCTGGCATCGCGCGAACTGATCGTGTTTGAGACGACAGGTGTGACGCATCGGCCGGCCATGACACTGGAGGCTGCTCAACACGCAATCGAACAGCGGCTCGATGAAACGCAGGTAGCCACCTTTGTCGCAGCCATCGATATACGCCGCTCGCGTAGTGGCGGCATCACACCGCTTGCTTCGCATGAACCGATGCGCCGCAGCGTGGATGCAGAGGTGGCAACCGAAATCGCGTTGCCGTTGCCAGCCGCACCGGCCGTGGTAGCCCTGCCGGTCGAGATCGTCGAGGTAAAGCCGACGACAGCGGCCGGACGGATCGACCGCTGGCAGAAAAAGCTCCTCGATTTGACACTGCGGAACCGCCTGCTCAATTTTCCGGACTCCAAGAAGACAATTCCGTTTCTTTGTACTGATGTCGGCTACCTCGAGGACCGCCTAATGGCAGGCGCTTCGATCCGGCTGATTTCGCTGCCCGAACAGAATCCACTGGGCGAGCGGGATGCTGCCCTCTATCGCGAGGTGCACGGACGTGACCTCCAGCGTGGCTTTGCCGCGGAAGCGCTTCTGCGCGACGAGCTCCCGTCGACGCTCGATGGGCGTCAATTGGAATCCCGGCTGATCGATCTTTACCGGCAAGTGCGCAACGATTTTGCCGAGGGCGGCGCGAATACGCTTTTCCTGGCGGTCGGCTTCCTGCGCTGGAAGAAGAAGGCCGAGGACGAGCGCAGTTATCGCGCACCATTGCTGCTCGTACCGGTCAAAATCGAGCGCCGCAGCGCGACATCGCGTTTTACCTTGCGCTTCCATGAAGATGAACCGCGATTCAATGCAACCTTGTTGCAGTTTCTCGAACGCGACTTCGAGCTCAAACTGCCACAGTTTTCCGGTGAGCTGCCCGAGGACGAAAGCGGCGTTGATGTGCCGCGTCTGCTGAGTCTCATGCGCCAGGCAGTGCGCGACGTCCCCGGCATGGAGGTGGTGGACGAGACGGCGCTCTCAACCTTCTCTTTCGCCAAGTTTCTCATGTGGAAGGATCTGGTCGAGCGTACTGATGCGCTGCGCGAAAACCGTGTCGTGCGCCATCTGATCGACACGCCGGAGATAGCGTTCGAGGGCAATGGCGCATCATTCCGGGACGAGCGCGAACTCGACCGGCACTATGCCCCGTCCGACATCGTTTCGCTGCTGCCGGCAGACTCCTCACAGACCGCCGCAAGTCTTGCCGCCGCCGAGGGTCGCGATTTTGTCATCATCGGTCCTCCCGGCACTGGCAAGAGCCAGACCATTGCCAATATGATTGCCAACTGTCTTTCAGTTGGCAAAACCGTGCTGTTTGTGGCCGAGAAGACGGCGGCGCTCGATGTGGTGTATCGCCGCCTGCGCGAACATGGCCTGGGCGCGCATTGTCTCGAACTCCATTCCAGCAAGGCGGACCGACGCAACTTTCTCACCCAGCTCAGGATCAGCTGGGAAAGCGGCGTGCGCGTGGACGGAGCGGAGTGGATTGCGATCAACGAGCGGCTTCGCGTCCGTCGCGACGAACTGAATGCCTATGTCGAAGCGCTGCATCGGCGCCATATTAATGGCCTCACGCCCTATCTGGCGCTTGGCATCGCTCTCAAGAACAAGCAACAGCACGCTCCGGTATTGTCATGGCCATCGCGCGATGGCCATGACGAGGCAAGCCGGCTGGCGCTGGAGCATATTGCCGCCGAAACAGGTGTCGCGTTTCATTCAGTGCAGATGCGGTCGGTCTTGCGTCTCATAGATGTCACCGAGTGGACGTCAGGCTGGCAGGACAATTTGCTCGAAGGGGCAAAGACCCTCAAGAGTGCGTCCGAGGTTCTAGCGACCGCACTCGACGCCTTCCTGGTGAGCATCGGCCTGCGCGCCAAAGGCGACGCGTCAAAGGCGGAGCTCGAAGCGCTGCGAAAACTAGCAGGGGCACTCCAGGACAGTGCCGGCCATGACGTCAGCATTGTCTTTGATCGAGATTTCGCCCAGTTGCGGGGAGCCCTCGCCACTCTCAATGAGGCAATCGGAGACTATCGCAAGTCTCGCAAGGACCTGTCGGCCCGCTATGACGGGGCTGCCGTTGCGCGCATACGGGTGGAGGACATAGAGCAGCAATGGCAACAGGCCGCTTCTGCATTCTGGCCAAACAGTCAGTTGGGCAAACGCAAAGTCCAGAAGCTGCTTCAAGGCTATGTCACAGAGGGGGTAGCCGATCCTCAGCACGACTTGCCGCTGTTGCGCGTGATGCAGGACCGCCGGGCCACTGTCGAAGCCAACATCCTATCTGGGAAGCCGATCGGATTTGCCGCACTTGATACCGACACCCACCGTATCGATCAGATACTCTCGATCGCCGAACGGCTTCGACAGACGCTACGCCTGCCCGGCCTCGGCACAGAGGATCTCAAAGCGCTCCTCCAAGCAACCGCCCCGAGCCTGCGAAGCGGTGCAGCAGATAGCACGATGCGCCATGGGGCAGCCCGCTTCCTTGCGGCATCTGCAGCATTTGAGGCTGCGAGAACCCAATTTGCGATCGCCGCTGGAAAGACGCCTTCTTGGGCAGAACATGATAACCCGCTGACCGAATTGACGACTGCGATGGGAGACTTGCTCGACGCCCGTCATCTTCTGCGGGACTGGACTTCGTGGTGCGGCATTCGTCGCAGGGCTGTCAGTCAGAATCTGGGAGCGTTGGTCGACGATATCGAGGCGGGTCTAGTGCGACCAGCTGAAGCTCAATCCGCGTTCCGCCCGGCCTATGTACGCTGGTGGCTGCCGGCCACGCTGGATGCCGATCCGGTGCTGCGGAATTTCCGTCGCTTCCAGCACGAGCACGCCATCGAAGATTTCCGGGAAATCGACGATCTTGTCCGCGCTCAAGCAAGCCTTCGCGTCATCAGTGCCATCGCTCATGGTTTGCCGGCTGTGCAAAGCGTCCCGCGCAATTCCGAGTTGGGCCTGTTGCGCCATCAGATGGAATTGCAGCGGCCCAGCAGGTCGATCCGCGAGATGATCGGCGCTATGCCATCGAGCTTTGCCAAGCTCGCCCCCTGCATGCTGATGTCGCCGCTTTCAATCGCTCAATACCTACCTCCCGACCAGGCGCTTTTCGACGTGGTCATTTTCGACGAAGCATCGCAGATCACCACCTGGGACGCTGTCGGTGCTATCGCGCGAGCCCATCAAACCATTATCGTAGGCGATCCCAAGCAGTTGCCGCCCACCAATTTCTTTGGCCGCAACGAGGAGGACGAGGAAGTCGTCGAGCACGAAAAGGATCTTGAGAGCATTCTCGACGAAGCCAAAGCGGCCGGCATCCCGGTACGTGACCTGCGCTGGCATTATCGTAGCCGCAATGAGTCGCTGATCGCCTTTTCCAACCATCACTACTATCAGAACCGGCTCATCACATTCCCTTCGCCAACGGTGGAAGATCGGGCAGTACAGCTGCGAAAAATCACGACCGGCATCTATGACCGCGGCAAAAGCCGCACCAATCGAATCGAAGCCCAAGCGGTAACCGACGAGGCGGTCAGCAGGATGCGGCGTTGGCTGGCCCTACCGGAAAAGGACCGGCCCACGCTGGGGGTCATCACTTTCAACGCGCAACAGCAGTCGCTCATCCTCGACCTTTTCGACAAGGCGCGACAGACAGAGCCGGAGCTTGAATGGTTCTTTGCCGACGAGCGTATTGAACCCGCCATCGTCAAGAATCTGGAAAATGTCCAGGGCGACGAGCGTGACATAATCCTGTTTTCGATCACCTTTTCGCAAGATAATGCCGGCAAGCGCAGCATGGATTTCGGCGCGCTGAATCGGGACGGCGGCGAACGCCGGCTGAATGTCGCGGTGACGCGTGCGCGGCAGGAACTGATCGTATTTTCAGGTTTTGCCGCCGACCAGATCGACCCCAACCGAACCAAAGCGATCGGCGTACAGCATCTCAAAGCCTTCCTCGATTTTGCCGAACGCGGCGCTGTGGCATTGCCAGCGCAGGAACGCGGATCGGTCGGAGCCCTGGAATCCCCTTTCGAGGAGGCCGTCGCTGCCGAGCTTGAGAAGCGCGGATGGACCATCGTCCCTCAAGTCGGCATTTCTGGCTTTCGAGTGGATATAGGGATCCGGCATCCCGATCTCGCCGGCGCCTATCTGGCTGGGGTCGAATGCGACGGCGCGACCTATCACAGTTCTGCCACGGCGCGAGATCGAGACAAGGTCCGCGAGCAGGTCCTGCGCGGCCTCGGGTGGAACATTGTCCGGGTATGGTCAACCGATTGGTGGTTTGATCTCGAAGGCTGCACCGAGAGGCTTCATGCCAGGCTGGCCGCGCTGCTCGAGGAAAGCCGTCGCAAACAGGCTGAACAACAGGAAAGTGAAGCCGCGATCCATTGGGACATGGGGCATAAGGTCGACCCCATGGACCAATTGCCAGCCGAAGACCTAGCATCGGCCGGCGAACCGGAACATCCGTCGATAAAATCAGAGCCAGACTTTGTCGTCGTTCCCCTAGCGACGGGAGAGCGCCTATCGGCATCTGCAGCAATGTTGCCTGCGGCCGCGCATTCGACACATGATTCCGTACCGACGGGCGGCCGTTATCGCCTGACTGATCTAACCAGATTTTCCACCAGCCCGGATCAGTTTTATGACTTCGTCTACCGAGGCACGCTGCGGTCCATGGTCGACGCGGTGATCGAACAGGAAGGACCTCTGCGAGAAGACGTCCTTGCGCAGCGCATCGCACGGGCGCATGGCTGGCTCAGAACGGGCAACAAGATTCGGGAGCGGATCGACCTGCATCTGCGCGAGTTCGATAGAACTGAAGAATCCAGCGGCAGCTTCCTATGGAAGAGAGGGACGGTTGTCGACCTGCTTGACTATCGCATGCCGTTCGATGCCGATGCCCGCCGGTCCATTGCCGACATTCCAATCGCCGAGCTGGCCGCTGTCGTCGTTGCGAACGAGGACATTCTGGAACAGTCCGACCCCGCTCTCGACCTTGCACGTCTGCTCGGCGTCGAGCGACTTGCGGCGATATCACGCTCCCGGCTGGATGAAGCCATCGATCGCGCCCGGCGCTACCTGGCATCGACATAGTCTCGGAGACTCCATGTTTCGTTTCATCCACAGCTCCGATCTTCATATCGGCAAGCGGTTCGGCAACATGCCGGAGGATCTGCGCGGGCGACTCCGTGAAGCGCGCCATAGCGCGATCAGCCGGCTGGCAGAACAGGCACGGGTCCATGGTGCATCCACCATACTTCTGGCCGGCGATACGTTCGATACCGAAACGCCCACTCCAGCGATGTTGCGGCAGGCCATGGCCGAGATGAGCCAGAGCGCGCCTCTGCGCTGGATATTGCTGCCTGGCAACCATGATTCCCTGTTAGCTGATCAATTGTGGAGTGCAGCGGACAGCGTTGTGCCGGACAATGTCCTGCTGGCGACGCGGCCCGAAGTCTCGACCATTGCCGCGGACGTGGCGCTGCTGCCTGCACCGTGTACGACCCGCCGGCCCGGGCGCGACCTTACCGAGTGGATGGACAGCGCCGCAACGCCGCAAGGCGCCATCCGGCTTGGGCTTGCTCATGGCGCCATTCAGGCCTTTTCCGAGGATTCCGCAGCGTCCGACATCATCGCGCCAGATCGCGCGGCCAAGGCCGGTCTCGATTACCTGGCGCTGGGCGACTGGCACGGCCCAGTCGCCATCAATGAGCGCAGCCGTTATAGCGGTGCGCCCGAACCTGACCGTTTCAAACATGACACACCCGGCCAGGCTCTTGTCGTTTCCATTGCCGGGCCCGGCGCCATGCCGGAGATTGCGGCGGTCGAGACGGCCAGCTTTTCCTGGAAAACCGCTCCCCTGCATCTGCTGTCTGGTGACGACAGCTCGGCGGCGTTTGAAGCGTTGCTTCCACCGGTACATCTGCGGCGCCAGACCTTGCTGCGAATTGCCGCGTCTGGCCGGGTGCGGTTAAGTGGGCGAACCGCCCTTCAAGCGGCGATCGCGGCAGCCGCGCCCGACTTCGCTTATCTGGAGCTGGACGGGGACGGGCTCGCGACCGACTGCGAAAGTGGCGATTTGGATCGGATCGACCGCTCTGGTGCCCTTCGCGAGGCAGCGCAGGCACTGTTGGATGAAAGTAGTGACGAAACCCGGTCGGCTGTGGAACGCGACATATCGCGAGAAGCACTGGTTCGGCTGTTCAGCTATTGCGAGGCGATCGGATCATGAAACTTACGGCCCTTCGGCTCCACAACGTCAAACGGTTCGCTGGGCAAGGCGTCGCCATCGAGAACATAGGCGACGGCGTCAACGTGCTTTGCGCAGTCAATGAATTCGGCAAATCAACCTTCTTCGAAGCACTCCATGCACTCTTTTTCCAACCCCATACGGGGACGCCCGAAGGCGTGAGACTGCTACGGCCTTATAGTGGGGGCAATCCGGTGGTGGAGGCCGACATCACCACTTCAGAAGGACGCTATCGGCTTACCAAGCAGTTTTATGGAGGCAAGCTGGCCAGCGTTATCGACCTCGATCGGGGGCGACTGTTGGCTCAAGCGGACGAGGCCGAAGCGTTTATCGGCAAACTAATCCATGGCGGAACCGCAGGGCCGGCAGGATTGCTCTGGGTTCGCCAAGGGGTCACCGGCATCGAAAAGCGCAGCAAGAGCGAGGAGGATGGCGAAAAACGCGTGCGCGAAAGCCTATTGTCCTCGGTTCAGGGGGAAGTTGAAGCCCTGACCGGCGGGCGGCGCATGGCCGAAATCACCGCGGCGTGCGAGGAAGAGCTCTATAGCCTGGTCACGTCAACGCTGCGTCCCAAGAGTGGTGGTCTCTATGCGGCAGCGCTCGACGAGCGTGACAAGCTGCTGAAAGAAGAACTGCGCCTCAGCGCCGAAGTAGCCGGTCTGCGCGATGCGCTCGACAAGCGGCGCATGGCGTTGGCGCGTCTGTCTGAGCTTGAAAACCCCGAAGAAGGCGCTATCCGGCGGGAGAGTATCTCGGCCGCCGAAGCCGCGGTCGAGGCCGCCAAATCGCACAGCGAAGCCCTGAAGGCTGCTGAAGCGGAAGCTGCTCTGGCGGCAATTCACCATGACGCAGCGAAGCAGGCCCTCGATAGTTTTCGGACCGCGCTCAAACGAGCCGCGGACTTGCGCGAGCAGTCGACGATTGCGCAGCTTCGCCGCAGCGAGGTTCTCGATCGGCGCGCTTCTGCCATAGCCGAAAACGAACAAGCGATGGCCGAGGTTCAAGCAGCCGAACAGGAAGAGCGCGAAGCTCGCGAATTGCTCGCGCGGCTGGATGCGACCCTTTTGGCGCGTGACGCTGCCGAACAACTGGCCGGCTCGGACAACCGGTTGAAACAAGCCGAAGTCGCCAGATCCCAGATCGAAGATGGAGAGGCAGCACTGGCGATGCTGGCGGTGCCGGAACAGGCTGTCGAGCAACTGCAGGCGCTCGAAATCGAGATCGCCAGCCTTCGTGCAGCTCACCTGGCAACCCTGCCGACGCTATGCATGGAATACCGAGACGGCACCGCCGATTTGGTTACGATCGATGCCAAGCCCTTGCCCCATGCAGAAGACCAAAGCTTTGCTGGCACCGTGCGCCTGGATATTGCCGGCATCGGAGCCTTGACCCTGCGATCGAATCGGCCGCAGCAGGCCGACCGGACCATCGAAGACGCCGAAGCGAAGCACCGCAGCCTACTTGCGTCCCTCGGTGTCGACAGCCTCAGGACGGCACGCCAGCGCCTAGTGGAAGCGCGCGACAAGGCTACCGAACTGGGCTTGGCGCGTCAGCGACTTGCCGATCTCGCGCCTAAGGGGATACAGCAATTGCACGAGGAGCTTGCTCGTCTGAGTGCCCTCGGGGCCGGGGACCTCGAACTCAAAGTCGATCCGCAACAGATCCGGCAGCATCATGCCGCAACCGAGCAGCGTGTGGCGACAATACGCAACAGCGTGCGCGAGGCCTTGCCTTTGCGCAGCCATGCCGACGGGGCTGTCATGGCCGCGGAGACGGCTTATGTCACCATCCAGGCGGAACTAACCAGCCTCGAGGTCATATTGGGACCCCATGCAGCGCGCGAGGAAAAGGAGCGCTTGCTGCTCACCGAGGCCACCGCACGACAAAAGCTGCGCGAAGCCGCCGGAATGCGCGCTGCTCCCCTGCGCGACGGCGCTCACGATCTCACCAGCGCCGAAGCCGTTCTGCGCCGCGCCCGTTCGGTTCAGGATGCCGCCACCCAGGAAGCAAGTCAGTTGCGTGTAACCCTGGCCGATCTCAATGGCCATATTCGCACTCGGTCCGAGGACGCGGTGGAAGAAGCTTTGCGCGAGGCCACAGAAAAATTGGAAATCGCTGGAGAGCGAGCGAGACGCTTCGAATTCGAAAAAGCCGTCCTCGACCGGCTGCGCACGACGCTGGTCGCTGCGCGCTCGACGGCACGCGATCTTTATCTGAAGCCGGTCATGTCCGAGCTGCGACCGCTGCTTGGATTGCTATTCGATGACATCTCCATAGTGTTCGACGAGAACACACTGTTGCCGCAGACCGTTCGCCGCAATGGTCAGGACGAGGATGTCGATAGGTTGAGTGGCGGCATGCGAGAACAGCTTTCGGTTCTGACCCGTCTGGCCTTCGCCCGTTTGCTTGCCCGCGACGGCCGACCCACACCGGTTATCCTGGATGACGCTTTGGTTTATTCCGATGACGACCGCATCGAGCGCATGTTCGACGCTTTGCATCGTCAATCACACGATCAGCAGATTCTCGTTTTCTCCTGCCGCCAACGCGCGTTCGCAAAACTCGGCGGTAACATTTTGCAGATGAGCGACTGGCAACCGGGTCGGTCATAAGCGGAGATCGCGCAGCCTCAGCTAGAGCGGGATGAATTGAGTCTGAATCGAAGGGGGATTCCCTAAGGCGAGCAAA
>SAQL01000059.1 GCA_004020645.1 Mesorhizobium sp.
GCCACGCTCGATGTTCATGATGTGTGAATCCGATAGGTCACTATACGGGGAGAAGGTGCCGGCAGGCGGATGAGGGGCGGTGCCGTGCTTTCCCGAAAAATTTTGCGCCGTTCGGCCATCGCCGCCGCCGCCTCCCTCGCCCTCTCCGCTGCCACCCTCTGGCAGCTCGACCGCGCCTTTCCGCCGCCGCTGCCGGCGGCGCTGACGGTATCGACCGAAGTGCAGGACCGCGACGGCCAGCTGTTGCGGGCCTTCGCCACGCCGGACGGCTATTGGCGGCTCTCGACCCGCCTCGACCAAGTCGACAGACAGTTCGTCGACATGCTGGTGACCTACGAGGACAAGCGCTTCTGGGACCATGCGGGGGTCGACGTGCTGGCGCTGACCCGCGCCGCCGGCCAGTTCTTGACCAATGGCCGTATCGTCTCCGGCGGCTCGACACTGTCGATGCAACTCGCCCGGCTGGCAGAGCCGCGCGACAGCCGCAGTCTCGGCTCGAAGATCAAGCAGCTGCTGCGCGCCCTGCAGATCGAACGGCGGCTCACCAAGCGCGAGATCCTCGAACGCTATTTGACGCTGGCGCCCTATGGCGGCAATCTCGAAGGTGTGCGCGCCGCCTCGCTGGCCTATTTCGGCAAGGAGCCGAAGCGACTGACGGTCTCGGAGGCGGCCCTGCTCGTCGCATTGCCGCAATTGCCGGAAAAGCGCCGGCCCGACCGCAACCTCGCAATCGCCCACGCCGCCCGCGACCGCGTGCTGATGCGGATGGTTTCGTCAGGCCTGCTCGGCGAGCGCGAGGCCGCGCGTGCCGCGCTCGACGACGTTTCCGCCATCCGCCGCACGCTGCCGGCGCTCGCCGCCCATGCCGCAAATGCGATGCTGCCCAGGGCCGTTCCTGGCCAGAAGCTGCGACTGACGATCCGCAAGAGCGTCCAGGAAGGGCTGGAACAGGTGGCCAGGGATGCCGCAACCAGGCTCGGCCCCCGCCTCTCCGTCGCCATGGTGCTGGCCGACGCCCGCACCGGTGAGATCCTCGGCGAAGTCGGCTCTGCCAACTATTTCGACGCCAGCCGCTCCGGCTGGATCGACATGACCAGGATCGTCCGCTCGCCCGGTTCGACGCTGAAACCGTTCATCTACGGGCTCGCCTTCGAACAGGGATTGGTCGCGCAGGAAACACTGATCGACGACAGGCCGACCGATTTTTCCGGCTACCGGCCGAAGAATTTTGACATGGACTACCAGGGCGACGTCAGCATCCGGCAGGCGCTGCAACTGTCGCTCAACGTGCCGGCGATCAGTGTGCTCGACGCGGTCGGGCCGGCGCGGCTGCTCGCGCGCTTCCGGCAGGCCGGCGTCACGCCGATCCTGCCCGTCAACAAGGCGCCAGGCCTCGCCATCGGCCTTGGCGGCGTCGGCGTGACGCTGCGCGACCTCGTCCAGCTCTATGCCGGGCTTGCCAATGGCGGCAAGGCACACACGCTGCATGACGGCACCGAGCCGGCGAATGCCGAGCGCTCCACCGCGACCATCCTCGACGATCAGGCGAACTGGCAGATCACCGACATATTGTCGGGCGTCAAGCCGCCCGAGGGTGCCGCCCAGCGCGGCATCGCCTACAAGACCGGCACCTCCTACGGCTACCGCGATGCCTGGTCGGTCGGCTTCGACGGGCGCTACGTGCTGGGCGTCTGGGTCGGCCGTCCCGATGCCGGCGCGGTGCCCGGCCTGTCCGGCTATATCTCGGCCGCACCGATCCTGTTCGAGGGCTTTGTCCGCTCCGGCCTGGCTGCCGTGCCGCTGCCAAGCCAGCCGGCCGGTGTCATCAGACCCAGGCGCGACGAGCTGCCGGTGACATTGGCGCGCTTCGGTTCTGGCGCCGACTGGCTGGTCCAGGCAGCGCCGACCGAGCCCGCGCCGACGATCATCTTTCCGCCCGACGGCGCCCGCGTCGATCTCGGCACCACCACCGCCGGGACCACGCCGCTGGTGCTGAAGCTGCAAGGCGGCCGCGCCCCGTTCCGCTGGCTGGCCAACGGCAAGCCGCTGGTCGGCATCGACCGGCGGCGCAGCGCGACCTGGCAGCCGGACAGCGTCGGCTATTCGACCCTGACCGTGATCGACGCGGTCGGGCGCGCAGCCAGCGTGAAAGTGTTCGTTGAATAGAATGCGCCAAAGGGGATAGCAGGATATTCACCCCATGCCTGTTCCGAGGCACCCCCCTCTGGCCTGCCGGCCATCCGGCAGGCCAGAGGGGGGTGTGCCGAAGCGCGTCTTCCGCAAGGTCGCCGTCGTCCCGCCAATTATGCGCGCGAGCCATTTCCAAAGCAGCGCTTCAATTTTCTCGTCCCCGCCGACTGAACACACGCTCGCACCACATTCAGCCATTGCCGAGGCGCGACCGGTCTCTAGATAGGTCGCTTCATGAGCCCGGATTCCGCACTGCAGCGTCGCGAGGAAAGAATTTCCTCATGAGGCCAAAGGTCGGCGAAAAATTGCTTCACAAGGCCAAAAAAAGCAACATTGATTGCATCTAATTTCTACCAATTCAGTAGATTGAGGTGATCTCAACGGAGGCGGAAATGACCAATCCTCATTTCAGGAAACTGCTCGGCGCACTGGTCGCTGCATCGGTCCAGTTCGGCACGCTCGGTTTCGCGTTTGCCGATACCACTATCCTCAACGTGTCCTATGACCCGACCCGTGAGCTGTACAAGCAATTCGACGAGGCCTTCGCCGCCCACTGGCAGACCGAGACCGGCGAGACTGTAACCGTCCAACAGTCGCATGGCGGGTCAGGCGCGCAGGCCCGCGCCGTGATCGACGGCCTCGACGCCGACGTGGTGACGCTGGCGCTCGAAGGGGACATCAACGCCATCGTGGAGAAATCGAAGAAGATCAATCCCGACTGGCGGATCAAGTTCGAGAACAATTCGGCGCCCTACACCTCGACCATCATCTTCCTCGTCCGCAAGGGCAACCCGAAAGGCATCCAGGACTGGGGCGATCTGGTCAAGGACGACGTCCAGGTGATCACGCCGAACCCCAAGACCTCGGGCGGTGCACGCTGGAACTATCTCGCCGCCTGGGCCTATGCCAACGCCAAGGATGGCGGTGACGAGGCCAAGACCAAGGAATTCGTTGGCAATCTGTACGCTCATGTTCCGGTGCTCGACACCGGCGCGCGCGGCGCAACCGTGACCTTCGCGCAAAAGGGCCTGGGCGACGTGCTGCTGGCCTGGGAAAACGAGGCTTATCTGGCGCTCGACGAGTTCGGCGCCGACAATTTCGACATTGTCTATCCGCCGACGTCGATCCTGGCGGAGCCGCCGGTCGCCGTGGTCGACGCCAATGTCGATGCCAAGGGCACGCGAAAAGTCGCCGAAGCCTATCTGAGCTATCTCTACTCCAAGGAAGGCCAGACGCTGATCGCCAAAAACCACTATCGCCCGTCCAAGCCCGATTTGGTGCCGGCGGAGGACCTCGCCAAACTGCCGGAGATCAAGCTGATCACCATCGACGATCCGCTTTTTGGCGGTTGGAAGAAGGCGCAGCCTTACCATTTCGGCGACGGTGGTATATTCGACCAGATCTACAAGCCAGCCCAGTAAGACAGTAAGCCAGACTCTTAGATCGGGACGACATGACCACAGCACCCGCCAAGGCGGGGTGGCGGTTCAGACAGCCGAGCGTCATTCCGGGTTTCGGATTGACGCTCGGCTTCTCGCTTGCCTACCTCACGCTCATCATCCTTATTCCCCTGTCGGGGCTGATCTGGCGATCGGCCGCGCTTGGCTGGGCCGATTTCTGGGCGATCGCCACCGACCGCCGCACCATCAATGCGCTCGAAATCAGCTTCGGCACCGCCTTCTTTGCCGCCGCGGTCAATGTCGTCTTCGGCACGATCGTCGCCTGGGTGCTGGTGCGCTACAGCTTTCCTGGCCGCCGCATCGTCGATGCCATGGTCGACCTGCCCTTCGCTCTGCCGACGGCGGTGGCCGGCATCGCGCTGACCACGCTCTACGCACCGAATGGCTGGCTCGGCAGCCTGCTGGCGCCGCTCGGCATCAAGGTTGCCTATACGCCGCTCGGCATCGTCATCGCGCTGATCTTCATCGGCCTTCCTTTTGTCGTGCGCACCGTCCAGCCGATCATGGAGGAGATCGACAAGGAGGTGGAGGAAGTGGCCGCCACGCTCGGCGCCAACCGCTTCCAGACCATCGCCCGGGTTCTGCTTCCGGGCCTGGCGCCTGCCATCGTCACCGGTTTCGCGCTGGCTTTCGCGCGCGGTGTCGGCGAATACGGCTCCGTCATCTTCATCGCCGGCAACCTGCCCTACAAATCCGAGATCGCGCCGCTTCTGATCGTCATCCGGCTGGAGGAATACAATTATGCGGCGGCGACCGCGATCGCGGCGATCATGCTCGCTTTGTCGTTCGCGATGTTGCTGGTCATCAATCTGGTGCAGACGTGGAGCCGCAAGCGCTATGGCTGACCCGGAGATCAAATCCTACGCACCGCGCCAAGAAAGCCTGTCGGCGGCGGTGACTGAAAGCCGCCCGGCGAAAGCCGTGCTGATGATCGTGAGCTTTGCCTTCCTCGGCATTTTCCTGCTGTTGCCGCTGATCGTCGTCTTCAACGAAGCCTTCGCAAAGGGCCTCAGTGACTATACGGAGGCGCTGACCAGCCCCGACACGCGCTCGGCGATCTATCTGACGCTGCTGGTAGCGGCGATCTCGGTGCCGCTCAACATTGTCTTCGGCGTCTCCGCCGCATGGGCGATCGCCAAGTTCGAGTTCAAGGGCAAGGCCTTTCTTACCACGCTCATCGACCTGCCGTTTTCAGTTTCGCCGGTCATTTCCGGGCTGGTCTATGTGCTGTTGTTCGGCGCGCAAGGCCTGCTCGGCGCCTGGCTGAAAGCGCATGGCATCGTCATCCTCTTTGCCGTGCCGGGCATCGTGCTGGCCACCATCTTCGTCACCTTCCCCTTCGTCGCCCGCGAACTGATCCCCTTGATGCAGGAACAGGGCAATGGCGACGAGGAGGCGGCGCTGTCGCTCGGCGCCAATGGCTGGCAGGCGTTCTGGTACGTGACGCTGCCCAACGTCAAATGGGGGCTGCTCTACGGCGTTCTGTTGTGCAATGCCCGCGCCATGGGCGAGTTCGGCGCGGTCTCCGTCGTGTCGGGCCACATACGCGGGCTGACCAACACCATGCCGCTGCATGTCGAAATCCTCTATAACGAGTACAATGCCGCCGCCGCCTTCGCCGTCGCCTCGCTGCTTGCGGGTCTGGCGCTCGTCACGCTGGTCTTGAAAACACTTCTCGAAATGCGCTACGGCGCCGAGATCGCCGCGACGCGCGGACACTGATGCATGTCGCCCAAAAGTGCGCAGCGGTTTTGGGATAACGACATGCATAAACAAAGATTTTAATGTCGCCCAAAAGTGGTACCGGTTTTGGGACAACGACATGCATCGACAAAAAAGGGACGGTTGATGGAAGTTCGCGTTGCCAACGTGCGCAAGGAGTTTGAACGGTTTCCGGCCCTCCACGACGTTTCGCTCGACATCAAGTCCGGCGAGTTGATCGCGCTGCTCGGGCCTTCCGGCTCCGGCAAGACAACGCTGCTCAGGCTGATAGCCGGGCTGGAGCGGCCGACGAAAGGAAAGATCTTCTTTGGCGAGGAGGATGCGTCGCAAAAGTCGATCCAGGAGCGCAATGTCGGCTTCGTTTTCCAGCATTACGCGCTGTTTCGCCATATGACGGTCGCCGACAATATCGGCTTCGGCTTAAAGGTTCGGCACGGGCCGACACGTCCGTCGGCGCAGGAAATCCGCCGCCGCGCCTCCGAGCTTCTCGACCTCGTCCAGCTTTCCGGTTTGGAGAAGCGCTATCCGGCGCAGCTTTCGGGCGGCCAGCGCCAGCGTGTGGCGCTTGCCCGCGCGATGGCGATCGAACCGGCCGTGCTTTTGCTCGACGAGCCGTTCGGCGCGCTCGATGCCCAGGTCCGCCGCGAGTTGCGGCGCTGGCTGCGCGAAATACACGACGCCACCGGCCACACCACGGTCTTCGTCACCCATGACCAGGAAGAGGCGCTCGAGCTTGCCGACCGCGTGGTGGTGATGAGCCAGGGCAGCATCGAGCAGGTCGGTACCGCCGATGAAATCTACGACACGCCGAACTCGCCCTTCGTCTACGGCTTCATCGGTGAATCGAGCGCGCTTCCGGTCAAGGTCGAGGATGGTCAGGTCTGGATCGCCGACCGCCCGATCGGGCTGTCCGCGCCGCATGCACCGCAAGGCGAAGCGACGCTGTTCTTCCGTCCGCACGATGTCGAACTGGTGGACGAATGCAATGGCTGCATCGCCGGCACGGTCGCCGCCAGCCGCCGCGTCGCCGGCACCAGACGGGTGGAGCTCGAAATCGGCGGCGAGCGCCAGCGGGTCGAGATCGAACTGCCCGTCAACCATCCGGCGGCGCAGAAGAGCCGGGTGGCTTTCAGGCCGCGGCGCTGGAAGCTTTTTCCGACTGCTTGATCCTATGCCAACCAGTTCTCGACCTTCAGGCCTTTGATCCGGTTGAACTCTCCCGTGTTGACCGTCACCAGGGTCGTGCCCAGTGCGTAGGCGTGGGCAGCAATAAAAAGGTCGTTTTGGCCAATGGTCTGGCCGATGCGTTCCAACTCGGCGCGAATCGCGCCGTACTTGGCATCCACCGGCACATCGAGCGGCAAGACAGGAATCTCAGCCAGCAGGTCCTCGACCCTCTTGAGCAGCTTGGCCGATCCCTTCCTGACGCAGCCATATCGCAGTTCCGAGGCGACCACGATGCTGGTACACACGGCGGCGTCTCCCACGCGCAGGATGGCGCTGGCGGCTCTGCCTGCCGGGTTTCGGATCATGTCGCTGATAATGTTGGTGTCCAGCATGAACCGCATTAAAAAAATTCCTCGGATTTGACAGGCATATCGTCGATTTCGGGGAAGTCTTCCTCGGGACCGAGCGGTGGCTCTTTCGCCCATTGCGCGAGCAGCGCGGTGAGGCCAGGTTTGCGGACCGGCTCGATGACCAAGCGGTCGCCTTCACGGCTGATCAAGACCTTTTCGCCGGGGAGCTCGAACTCGACAGGAATCCGCACCGCTTGGCTGCGATTATTGCGGAACAGCTTCGCCTCTTTCGGTGGCGTTTTGGAACGGCGACGCTGGGGCATAGCGATGGCTCCCTTGTATATACCATTTGTATATGCCAGACAGTGACGCGATGCAATCCTCTGTGCGCGCGGATGACGTCAGCACCGCTGCCAAGATGTCTCGAAAGACTCTGCGTGAAAGAAAATCCTAGCGACGGCCCGGAATGGGAACATTTTTCTCGCGAGGGCGTGGCGAAGCCGCTCTCCGTGTCTCGTCGCCCACATGCCTTGTCGCTATGGTCCGGCAATAAGCGCGTTGCATTGGAGCCTGTTTTCATGAAGCGATTTTTGCTTGGCGTCGCCACATCGACCGGCCTGTTCCTGGCATCCTCCCAAGCCTGGTCGGCCGACAGACTGCTGAACGCGTCCTACGATGTCGGCCGCGAATTGTTTGCGCAGGTCAACAAGGCCTTCATATCAGAGCACCCCGGCGTGACCATCGATCAGTCGCATGCCGGGACGTCGGCGCAAGCGCGCGCCATTGCCGAGGGCCTCGGCGCCGATGTCGTCACCTTCAATCAGGTCATCGACATCGACTTCCTGGTCTCGAAGGGTCTTATCTCCGCCGACTGGCAGAAGGATTTCCCCGACAACGCCTCGCCTTTCTATTCGCTGCCGTCCTTCCTGGTGCGCGCCGGCAATCCGAAGAACATCAAGGATTGGAACGATCTCGTGCGCGACGACGTTCAGGTGATCTTCCCCAACCCGAAAACATCAGGCAATGCGCGCTACACGTATCTCGCGGCCGCAGCCTACGCCAAGGAAGCCTTCAAGGACGACGACGCCAAGGTGAAGGAATTCGTCACCAAGCTGTTCAACAACGTCCCGATCTTCGACTCTGGCGGGCGCGCCGCCACCACCACCTTCGTGCAGCGCGAGATCGGAGACGTGCTGATCACCTTCGAGTCGGAAACGCGCGGCATCCGCAGGGAGTATGGCGATGACAAGTTCGAGCAGGTGACGCCTTCGGTCAGCCTGCTGGCGGAGTTTCCGGTGGCGATCGTCGACACGGTCGCCGACGAGCACGGCACGCGTGACCTCGCCAAGACCTATCTCGACTTCCTCTACACGCCGCAGGGCCAGGACATCGCCGCCCGCAACGGCCTGCGGGCTCGCGACGCTGCGGTCGCCGCCAAATATAAAGCTGAGTTCCCCGACGTCCGCCTGTTGACGGTGGAGGATGTCTTCGGCGGCTGGGCCAAGGTCCAGGCCGAGCATTTCGCCGCCGGCGGACTGCTCGACCAGACTTATGGTAGCCGCTGAAGCAAGTGATCTTCGAACTTGATAAGGAGGCCGGCTTTTGCCGGCTTTCGTCGTTTTTGCAGTCCGGACAGGTGATTTCCCGCACGTTCCAGGCGCACCATCCAAAACGTCACGAAGAATCAACGTGTTTGTGCCTACTGTGCCATCGGACGGATTGTTTCGCGAAACTGCATCGCGCGACCAAACGTCATGATTTACACACAAACAACCGCCAGATGCGGGCGGTTGGGGTTTTCATGAACTGAATCGGGGCATGCTTACCAAAAAAGGCAAATACGGCCTCAAGGCCCTTGTGCATCTGTCAGGCTTGCCGGTCGGTCAGCTCGCATTCGTCAACGACATTGCCGTCGCCAACAACATCCCGAAGAAATTCCTGGATGCCATTCTGGGCGAGTTGCGCAACGCCGGCTTCGTCCAGAGCCGCAAGGGCAAGGAAGGCGGCTATCGCCTCGCCCGCCCGGCCTCCGAGATCAAGATCGGCCATGTCGTGCGTGTCCTCGACGGGCCATTAGCGCCGATCCCTTGCGCCAGCCGCACCCAATATCAGCGCTGCGAGGATTGCGACGAGGCGACGTGTCAGGTCCGGAACATGATGCTGGAGGTGCGCCAGGCGATCGCCGAGGTTCTGGACAACCGCAGCCTCGCCGCTATGCGCGACGCCGACAATGACGACTTTCCAGTCGAACTGACGTCGCAGATCTGATCAGCCGCCGCTAAAGCGGGATCCGCGCCGGCGACCGGCTCAGGAATTCGCCCGGAACAGCCTCACGATGTCGGCGACGATGTCGGCGATCGGACGCGTCGCATCGAGCGTCAATGCGTTCTCGTCGGCTGCCGGCGCTTCAAGCGTGGCGAACTGGCTGTCGACCAGGCTTGCCGGCATGAAATGGCCCTGGCGGGAGCCGACACGCTGCTTCGCGGTCGCGGGATCGATTTCGAGATAGACGAAAACGATGTCCTGATAAAACCCGCGCAGACGCTCGCGGTAACTGCGCTTGAGCGCCGAACAGGCGGCCACGACGCCTTGCCCATCGCCGACCGATCCCGCAATGCGCCGGCCGATCGCGTCTAGCCAGCCTTCGCGCAATGCGTCGGTCAGCGGCTCGCCTCTTGCCATACGCGCGAGGTTGTCCGGCGGGTGCAGCCGGTCGCCCTCGACAAAGATGGCGCCCAAAACCACCGCCAGTGCTTCGCCGACGGCCGACTTGCCACAACCGGCGACGCCCATCACCACGACGGCCGGTGCGGGCCGAACGCGATCCCTCTGCATTTGTGCTGTCTTTTCGTCCACGATGCGGGTCAGCGGCTGGCCGGCGCGCGGCCGTAAAGCAGGAGCATGGCGACGATGACGACGCCGTAGATGATCTGCCGCCCCGCCTCCGGCATCTGCATGACCGAAAGAATGGATTGCAAAAGCGTGATCAGGATGACGCCGGCGACCGTGCCGAGATAGGAGCCGCGGCCCCCGAGGATCGAGGTGCCGCCAAGCACCACCGCAGCGATCGACGGCAGGAGGTAGGCATCGCCCATCGACTGCGCCGCCTTGGAGGCATAGCCGGCCAGAAGCACGCCGCCGAAGGCGGAGAGCCCGCCGGACACGGCGAAGGCGATCAGCACCACGCGCCGCGTGTCGATGCCGGAGAGGTAGGCGGCGCGCTCGCGGTTGCCGATGCCGTAGACCGTGCGGCCGAAGCCGGTGCGGGTCAGCACGAAAACCATCGCAGCACCGATCAGCGCCCAGATGACGACCGCGTTGGGCACGCCCGGAATGGCAAAGCCGGTCGCCAGATAGCGCATCGCCCGGGTCGCCGAATCCTGCGGCGAGAAGCCGCCCGTATAGACCACCATCAGCCCTTGCGCGACGGCATTGGTGGCGAGCGTGATGATCATCGAGGGAATGCGCAGATAAGCGACGCCGACGCCGTTGACGATGCCGATCGCGACACCGCAGAAGATGCCGAACGGGATCGCCAGCGCCACGCCGACCGGGCCGTAGGCGGCGGCCGCACAGGCCATCATTGCGCCCGCCGCCACCGACCACGGCACCGACAGGTCGATCTGGCCGAGCAGGATGACCAGCATCATGCCGGTGGCGATGATGCCGAGAAACGAGGCCACCTTGAGCTGCTGCAGCAGATATTCCGGCGACAGGAAGCTGCGCGAATAGAGACTACCGACGAACAGCAGCAGCACGATACAGGCAAAGGCGGTCAGCACCGCAGGGTCGGCGCGGCGGATGAATTTCGGCATGCGGCCAGCGATGCCGCCGACGGTCGTTTCGCTCACAGGAACCACTCCAGGCGGTTGCGGACCCTGAACAGGGCGAAGGCGCCGAGGCTGACGGCGATCAGCAGGATGACACCCTGGAACAGCGGCTGCCAGAGCGGATCGAAATCGAAAACGAAGAGCAGGTCGCCGATGGTGCGGAAGGCGAGCGCCCCGAAAATCGCGCCGATGGCGCTGCCCTTACCGCCGAACAGCGAGACGCCGCCAAGCACCACGGCGGCGATCGAGAACAGCGTATAGGCATTGCCGCTGGCATAGGCCGCCTCGCCCGTATAGGTGAAGAAGGTCAGGAACAGCCCACCGATCGCGGCCAGCAGGCCGGCCAGCGCATAGGCGGCAAACTTGCCGCGGCGGATCGGCACGCCGGACATGTAGGCCGCCATTTCCGACGATCCCGCAGCATAGGCCGCGCGGCCGAGCACCGACCGGCTGAACGGCACCCAAACCACGAGCACTACGGCAAGCAGCGCCACCAGGCTCGCCGGCACCACGCCGAACAGCCGACCGGTCAGCGCGTCGGCTAGATCCTCGTTGACCGAACCGCCTGGAAACGGTCGCAGCAGCAGCGCGATGCCGAAATAGACCGCGCCGGTGGCGATGGTAGTAACGATCGGCTGCAGCCGTCCGTAGATCACGATGGCGCCGTTGATCGCCCCGCACAGCAGCCCGGTGCCGAGCACCGCGACGACCCCCAACGCGGTCTCGATGCCGGTGCCGATGACCAGCCATGAGGCCAGGCAGTTGGTCAGCAGGAAGATCATGCCGACAGAAAGGTCGATGCCGGCGGTGATCACCACCAGTGTCTGCGCCATGGCGACGAAGGCAAGCAGAACGCCCTTGTTGGAAGCCGTCTGCACGACATTGGCGGTAAAGCCGGCCGGATGGTTCGAGGTGTAGATCGTAAACATCACGATGAAGATGCCGAACGCCAGCAGCGTTCCGCGTTGTTCGGCAAGCCAGTAGCGCCAATCCTTCACGCGTCCGCTCCTCGGGCTGGCGTCTTCGCCATGCCTCCGGCTGGCGTCTTCGCCATGCCGCCAACAGGCATCTCTTCGCCATGGATGTTGAGCGCGCTGGCGATCAGCGCCCGCTCGGTGATCTCGGCGCCGACCAGCTCGCGCTTGACCGCCCCGTCATAGAGCACCAGCACCCGGTCGCAGCAGCCGATCAGCTCGTCATAGTCGGTGGAGTAAAACAGGATCGCCGCGCCTTGGTCGGCTAGCTTGCGCATCAGCTGATACAGTTCCTGCTTAGTGGCGACATCGATGCCCCGCGTCGGGTCGTTGAGCAGGATAATGCGCGGCTGCCGCATCAGCCATTTGGCTATGACGACCTTCTGCTGGTTGCCGCCGGACAGCGCGCCGACCGGAATGTCGAGCCCTGCCGTCTTGATCGCCAGCAGCGCGACCATGTCATCGATCAGCCGCTGTTCGGCGGCACGGTCGATGATGCCGGCCCTGGACAGACGGTCGAGCGCGGCGAAGGAGAGGTTTTCGCGCACCGTCATCGGCAGCATCAGGCCTTCCGTCTTGCGATCTTCCGGGATCAGCGCCATGCCGATCCGGTCACCGCGTGCCTTGGCCGGGCTGGCGATCGCCACCGGTTTGCCGTCGATCAATATCTGGCCGCTGAGGCCGCGCAGCACGCCGAAGAAGGCGAGCAGCAATTCGCGCTGGCCCTGGCCGTCGAGACCGCCGAGGCCGACGACCTCGCCTGCACCGACCGATAGCGAAATATTGTCCAGCCGGTCAGTCCAGGAAAGCTTGCGCGCCTCCAGCACGGGCGCGGCGGTGGCCGGCGCGCGCACCGGCTTTGGCGGAAAGATGTGGCTGTATTCGCGGCCGATCATCAGCTCGACGACTTCGTTGTCGCTCTTCGAGCCCGCAGCATAACTGGCGACATTGCGGCCGTTGCGGTATACCGTGCACTGGTCGGCAAGCTCGGCGATCTCGTTCATCCGATGCGAAATGTAGAGCAGCGCCAGCCCTTCCGAGCGCAGCCGCTTCAAGACGCCGAAAATCTTGGCGACGTCGGCCGCGGTCAGCGCCGAGGTCGCCTCGTCGAGGATCAGGATGCGCGGCTTCCTGGCAAGTGCTTTGGCGATCTCGACCATCTGCCTTCTTGAAAGAGGAAGATCCTTGACCAGCGCCAGCGGGTGGATGTCGGCAGCGCCCGCGCGAGCAAGAGCTTCTTCCGCGATGCGTCGCTGCGCCTTGCGGTCGATCATGCCGAAGCGCTTGGGCGGATCGGAAATGACAATGTTGTCGGCGACGCTGAGTTCGGGGACGAGCGACAGTTCCTGGAAGATGCAGACGATGCCGGTCTGGTTGGCCGCGGCCGGCGAAGCGAAGGTCACTTCGCTTCCGTCCAGCATCATGCGGCCTTCGTCGGGCGCGACGACGCCGGCCATGACCTTGATCAGCGTCGATTTGCCGGCGCCGTTTTCGCCGAGAATGGCGTGAATACTGCCTGATATGACCGAAAGCTCGGCCTTTTCCAGCGCCCGCACACCGCCATAGCGCTTGGATATGCCCTCCATGCGGAAGAGTGGAACCGCACCGTCCATCGGCCCCTCCCAAGGCGCTTGTTCTTCGGAACCGGCGCCGCGGGATATCCCGCGGCGCCGAGCGATCAGTCTACTGGTTCTCCTTGCTCTGGCCCATAATTTCCTGCGCGGTGAAGTTGATGCCGCAGGTCGGGAAGGAATTGCCGACGAAGAAATTGTCGGACTGGTCGGGGAAATAGTCCTCGCCTTCCTTGAAGTTCGGATGCTCGACGATCGCCAGCGGCAGCTTCACCGCTTGCGGGACGACCTGGCCTTCGAGCGCGGCAATCGCCGTCTTGATGGCGACCGCCACCTGGGCGGGACCGGTTCCGGCCGACGAGCATTTCAGCCCTTCTGCGGCAAACTTGGCGCAGAATTTGCGAAAGCCATTCTCGGTTTCGCCGCCGAACGGCACGAACGGATGCTTGGCGTCGATCATCGCCTGGACGATGCCGGTGTCGCCGCCCTGCCCGGTGATGCCATCGAAGGGACCGCTGGTGGCGATGGCGTCGGCCGTAGCCTTTTGTGCCACGCCATCGTCCCATTTGCCGATGACTTCGGTGACCTCCCACTTCTTGCCGGAAGCGTTGAGGACCTCGTGGATGCCGTTATGGCGGTCGGTGTCTACCGACGTACCGGCAACGCCGCGCACCTCGAGGATCTTGCCACCATTGGGCACATGCTTGACCAGCCAGTTGGCCCACAACTCGCCAAGGCCTTTCTGGTCGACATTGACGTTGATGGCGTCCTTGGTGTCGAGAATGTTGTCGAAGGCGACCAGCACGACGCCAGCTTCCTTGGCGCGCTTGATGACCGGTCCGAACGCCGTCGGATTCTGCGCGTTGACGACGATCGCGTCATAACCGGAATCGATGAAGTTGTTGATCGCCGAAATCTGCGCCGGCACGTCTTCGCCGGTCGACACGACCTTGAATTCCTTCAGTTTCGCCGCGACCTCCGGCTGCGCCGCATAGGCCTTCGCCGTCTGCACCATCTGGATGCGCCAAGTGTTGGCGATGTAGCCATTGGCGAGCGCGATGCGGTACGGGCCTTCCTTCTTGGGGAACTTGAAGAACTGCGTGTCGGCCGCCCACGGCGCGAAGCAGTCCGGGTCGGCGGACGGGCCTTTGACGATTTCGGCTTCGGCGAGCGCCGACGAGCTCAGCATGACGAATGCAGTGGCGGCAACGATGCCACCAACAAGTGACTTGAACATCGATGTTCCTCCCAGTTGCAGTTTTTGATTGTTCTTACGCGTCTCGCGCGTCCGACCCGGCACCTCCCGCCTTGCCTTTCGCGTCTTTCAGGCGGCCGAATGCCGACCCGATCTCCTCCCTTGTCGCTTGGCTAACCGAAGTAAAAACTATCATATTATACATAATAAACAAGCATGAGCTGTCGCTTATATATAATAAACAGACCTCGGTTTTTGCCGCGAGCTTCCTCCCAAAGGCAGATGGTAGCGCTACCCATGACGTCGTGTAAAGCGTCATTTCGCGATGCATGCGAATGCTTTCAGCGGGCAGTGCTCTCGCGGCACTTGAGCTCGAAGCCGAGGTCGACAACCGGCTCTTGCGGCCGCTTGCCTGCAATCGCCGCGAGCGCCATCGCGACCGACAGCCGGCCGATCTCGTAGCGGGGCGTTCGGATGCTGGTGATGGATGGAAAAGCCACTTCCATCATGTCGAGATCGTTGAAGCCTGTGATGCCGATCGTCTTCGGCACGGCGATCGAGGCGCGGTGGCACTCGAACAGTACGCCGAGCGCAATGTCGTCATTGTTGCAGAAAACTCCGTCCAGCGTCGGCACCTTGGCCAGCGCGTCACGAAACAGTTCGCGCCCGAGCGTCACGCTGGACGGCACCGGCGTGGTGGTGATCAGCCGCGCGTCGAACAGACCGGCCGCCTCCATCGCCGCGCGATAGCCGGCCAGCCGACGCTGCGAGCGTGGGTCCATGCGCGCGCCTATGAAACCGATGCGGCGATAGCCCGTTTCGATCATGTGCTCCGTCGCCGCCTTGCCGCCGTCGAAATGCGAGAAGCCGACCATCATGTCGACCGGATCGGGCCCGGTCTCCATGACCTGCACCACCGGGCAGCCGGCCGTCTCGAGCAGTCTTCGCGACGTTGGCGTCTGGTCGATGCCCGCCACGATCAGCGCCGCCGGGCGCTGCGGGCCGAACACCTGCAGCAGCCGTTCCTCCTCGAGGCCGGAATAATGGGTATTGCCGAGCTGGATGCGGTAGGAACTGTCGGACAGGCTGTCATAGATGCCGCGCAGCACTTCGGCAAAGACGCTGTTGGTGAGCGACGGCACCAGCACGCCAAAGACCTCGGCGCGCGCCGAAGCCAATGCTCGCGCATTCGGGTCGGGCAGATAGCCGAGTTCATCGACGGCCTCCTGGATCTGGCGGCGCAGATCCTCCGAAACACGCCCCGGCTCGCGCAAGGCGCGGGAAACCGTGATGGCGCCGACGCCGGCCTTACGCGCGACATCGGCGATCGTCGGACGGCCGCCGCCGCGGCGCGAGCGCGGTTTGGTCATAGCCTTGTCCCGAACGCGGCGCCTTCGCCGAAGCGCGGCCACGAAATGCTGTTCAGCGTCTTTGCCACTGTCGCCATGCCAACCCGACTTGCCGCACCCGTCTGGCGTCGCGCAGCCTCACCCCATTGTCAAGCGAACCGGGCAGGACAGCTACCCGAACTCGGGTAGCGCCACAGTTTGAATTTCGGCTGTGGGTGGTTTCGCGGGCGTCTTGTCGTCCACCGTGCTCAGGCTTCTACGCCGTGCGTCGTCCGCTGCGCCACCTCGTGGCATAGGGCAACGCGAACAAGTAGAGACCGCTAAGCATAAGCAAGCCGAGCGGGATCAGCGGCATGAGGTACACCCAGTAGGCGGACTCGACACCTACGCCCAAGGTGATGAAGATGGCAGCGACGACCGCCGTAAAAATCATCGACAGCCAGCGGTGGAATTGCCGAATCCACGTGTTCCAGTTCATGAGCACCTCCTCTGAAGACGAGCTGAAGCGGATCGGGCGACCCGCTTGGCGGCAGCCTTCCTTGCAAGCTTGTTTGATTTGAAGACGTCTTGTTGGCCATTGCCCGTTGGCGCCGGCACGCCTTACTCTATCCGCGCCAGGACCTGCTCCAGGTTCGCTAGGAACCGCTGCCATCCGTATTGGGCACCCTGGTAGTACTGCTGCTGATCCGGCCGGAAGCCCAACTGCTCCATGCGCAGATGGGTCCCCGTGCTCGTAGGGGTGAGCGTCCACGTGACGACACTTTTGAGATCCTTGGTATCCCACGTGTAAGACAGCGTCTTGTTGGGCTCGACTGCCCGGACCTGACAGTCGACCGCCCCCCAGTCCGCGCTAAGATTGAAACGGTGCCCCTCGTCTGGCTTGAAATCGTTCTTCATCAGCCACTCCTCGATCAGGTGTGATTGCGTGAGCGCGCGCCAGATCTTTTCCGGCGGAAAAGCGACCTCCCGTTCGACAACGACGGCGCGCGTTTCGGTCTCAGTATTGGTCATTGGTCCATCCTTTTGAGCAAATCCTCAAGGTTATCGAACCGGCTTTGCCAGAACCCAGCCATTTGGTTCGTCCAGTCGATCAGCGGCGCCAAGGCGCCAAGCTCCGCGCTATAATGCGTGTTGCGGCCTTCATGACGGTCGCGCACCAACCCGGCCTGCTTCAGGACCCCAAGATGCTTCGACACGGCCGGTTGCGAGACCCCGGCCCGAGCGGTCAAGGCCGCGACGGTCTGATCTCCGTCGCGACACAGCCGCTCGAAGATGGCCCGTCGCGTCGGATCGGCAAGCGTTTTAAAGAGGATCTCGTGGGGCTGTGGCATCGTAATCGATAACTCGCTGGCTATTTGATCGATCAATAACCGCCGAGATATGTATAAGTCAAGCAGGAATGTGGCCCGGTGATAGCGGACTGTCAGCCATTAGTCAGCGAACTTCCGCTGGGGTCGTGAGCCGAAATTCAACGGGTCAGTGCTCAGGCCATTGCCGCGGCGCTGCGCCGTGCTTTCCACAGCAGCAGCACCATGGCGGCTATGTTCAGCAGGTTCCAGGCGATGCCGTTGAGGAACGCGGCGGCGTAGGAGCCGGTCAGATCATAGATCCAGCCCGACATCCAGCCGCCGATCGCCATGCCGAAGATGGTTGCCATGATTACGATGCCGACGCGCTGGCCGGCCTCCTTGGCGGGCATGTATTCGCGCACGATGATGGCATAGCAAGGCACGATGCCGCCCTGCGACAGGCCGAAGACCAGCGAGACGACGTAAAGCGACGCGAGCCCGTCGAAGGGGATGTAGAACAACAGCGACAGGGCTTGCAGCACCGAGCCGATCAGCAGGGTTTTCACGCCGCCGATGCGATCGGCAAGGAAGCCGGACGCCAGCCGGCTGACGACGCCCGCCGCCATCATGATCGACAGCATGTCGGCGCCTCGCGCCACGCCGTAGCCGAGATCCATGCAATAGGCGACGATATGGACCTGCGGCATCGACATCGCCACGCAGCAGCCAAGGCCGGCGACGACGAGCAACACCTGCAGCGCTGCCGGTGACAGCGAGATCGGCTGGACCGGCCGGCTGCCGGGCGAACCGGGAGCGGCGGCATGTGGTGCGCCGCGCCTGAGCAGCAGGATCAGCGGCAGCATGGTCGCGAGGCAGACGACGCCGATCGCGGCATAGGTGAAACGCCAGCCTTCGGCCTGCATGACAAAGGGCATCGCCAACGGCCAGATCACCCCGGCGAGATAGCTGCCGGCGGCGGCAGCCGTCACCGCGACGCCGCGACGGCGGTTGAACCAGTGCGAGATGTCGGCGATCAGCGGCCCGAAAATCGCCGACGTGCCGACGCCGATCAAAAGCCCTTGGGCCAGAGTGAATTGCAGGATCGAAGTGGTCAGCGACGCCAGCAGGAACCCGGTACCGAGCGTCACCGAGGCAATGAGCGCCGGTATCCAGTAGCCGATGCGGTCGATGGCGCGGCCGACCAGCACATTGCCGACGGCGAAGCCGATCATGGTCGCGGTATAGGGCGTCGAAGCGGCGGCGCGATCGACGCCGAATTCGGCCTGCATGGCGGGCAGCACCACGACCACCGCCCACATGCCGACACCGCCGATCGTCGCCAGCAGCATCGAGATGCCGAGCCGCAGCCAGGCATAGGCGCTGTCGATGCCGCGGCTGCTTGCCTGGCTGGAGACGGTTGTGGTCAAGGCGTTTCCTGTCCGCGATTCTGCAAATCGACCGGTTCGACACCACTATCGGTGCATTGGCGGCGCCGTGCAGCGCCACGACAGGCAAATCCGTGGCTCCAGGGATTCGAGCTGCGGTGGAACAGTGGCCGCCGTCCCGGAGTTTTCCATCAACTCACCAATGGAAGGAGTTTGTCATGACCGCGAAAAGGAAATGGTCGGCCGAGGTGACCGAGCACAGCGATGCGCTGGACCTCGAGGAACATATCTTCGAATCCCACGATCCCAAGAAGATCGCGGCCTCGTTGAAGCGATCGGCCGAGCACAGCGAGCGGCGCAAGGCCGAGCCGTTCCAGTCCGCCATGTCGATGCTGAATTTCTACATCAACCGTGCCGGCAAAAACCTGCCGGCCAAACAGAAGAAAGTGCTGGAGGATGCCAAGGACGAACTGCGCGCCGCGTTTGGGCGCCCGAGAGAAGGTTAGAGGATCGGCCTACCTCGATTTGATGACGCTATCTGTATTGGCCAACAGCTTGCGGACCGCGTTGCGCGCCGCATCCGGCCGCTGCAGGCGGATGTTCTTTTCGATCGCTTCGTGCAGCTTCTGCGCATGCTGCAAATCGTCTAGTTCCCGCGTCGTATAGGCGAACAGATGATCGAACGCCGATTCGATCAGCACGCCGAGCGGCACCAGAAGATCGTTGCCGGAGGCGCGCAGGATGGCCAGATGAAAACGCGTATCGGCGCGCGTGCGCTCCTGCAGCGTCGTCGCCTCCCCCATCTCCCGGCAGGCCTGGCTGATCTCGGCCATCTGCTCGTCTGTGCGCCGCATGGCGGCAAAGGCGGTCGCTTCCGGCTCGATGATGTGGCGGAACTCCTGCACCGTTTTCAGGAACACCTCGCGGTCCGGCGATGTCGCGTACCAGGCCAGCACGTCGCGATCGAGCAGGTTCCAGCGCTCTTTCGGCTCGACCCAGCTGCCGATCTTCGGGCGCGACGCCAGCAGGCCCTTGGCCATCAGCATCTTGATCGCCTCACGCACCGCCGAGCGGCTGACGTCGAAGGTCTCCGCCCATTTGGCTTCATTGGGCAGGATGGTTCCCGGCGGATAGTCGCCGCGTACGATCCTGAGACCGATTTCATTGGCCAGCGACGCATGCACGCTCGACCCAGGCATACGCGCCGCGTCGGCGCGACGCACGACAGCCGGGCGCTCGGCGGACGCCGCCTTGGCCGGCGTTTTTCCCTTATTCAGCTTCCCGTCCCGCATGCATTCACAAAGTCCGGATTCCGAAAGCTGTCAAGCACGGGAAAAGCCTCCGGCTGCAAAGCCTGCTTCTGTGCACAGATCAGCCCGGATGCATCGACCTCGTCATGTCGTCTTGACGTATTTCCGCCAGCTGTGTTCCGGGCGGAATCCGAGCATATCCCGCGCCTTGCGGTTGGAGAGCAGCGTTTCGTATTTACCAAGTTCGCCCTTGACCGGCACGCCGGGATAAAACCGCTTCAGCAATTCGGCCGTCGGCAGGTCGGACGAGGTGTCGTCATTGGCGGCATTGAACACCTGATAGCCGAGCCCGTCCTTTTCGATGGCGCGCAACGTGATTTGGCCGAGGTCGCGCGCGTCGACATAACTCCAGGCGATCCGCTTGCGGAAACCCGGATCGGCGAACCATTTCGGAAACAGCGAATATTCATGCGGCTCGATGACGTTGCCGATGCGCAAAGCGTAGATGTCGAAGCCGCTGCGCAGCGCGAAGGCGCGCGCCGTCTTCTCGTTGACGATCTTCGACAGCGCGTAGCTATCCATCGGATCGACATCGTACTCCTCGTCGAGCGGGAAGTGCGTCGGGTCGCGCGGCTCGTTGGCGAAGACCAGCCCATAGGTCGTCTCGCTGGAGGCGATCACCACCTTGCGGATGCCGAGCTTCACCGCCGCCTCGATCACATTGTAGGTGCCGAGCGCGTTGATGCGGAACACCTCGTTGTCGGGCGTGATCATGATGCGCGGGATCGCCGCGAAATGCACCACGGCATCGACTGGCTGCGCGCGCAACGACGGGTCGAATTCATGCAGGCCCATATAGCTCGACAGCGCATTGAACACCTGCCCGCTGTCGGTGATGTCGGTGATCAGCGTTCGCACCTTGGGATTGTCGAGTGGCTTGGTGTCGATGTTGAGCACCTGGCAGCCCTGCTCGACCAGATACTGCACGACATGACGCCCGGCCTTGCCGCTGCCGCCGGTGAACATGATCCGCTTCGTCATTTTGTTCTCCACATTCTCTGGAATACATGTGTATTGTCAGACAATATGGCATTCCGCAATCGCCTGCCAACCGCCTGCGGCGAAAACCGGCTTCAACAATTCGCCTGCCAAAGTGCAGCGCCGTCATCGATATCAGCAACACAGGACGACACGACATGAATACGACTGCCGCGAGCGAAAAGATCGGCTTCATCGGACTGGGCTTGATGGGACACGGGATCGCGAAGAACATCGTCGATAAAGGGTATGCGCTGACGTTTCTCGGCCGCAAGAACCGCGCTCCGGCGGAAGACCTGCTTGGCCGGGGTGCGGAGGAAGCCGCGACCTCGCGCGACGTGGCAGTGGCATCTGATATCGTCTTCATCTGCGTCACCGGCTCGCGTGAAGTCGAAGCCATCATCCGCGGACCTGGCGGCCTCAAGGAAGGCCTGAAGAAGGGCGCTGTGGTTGTCGATTGTTCGACCTCGGATCCGACCTCGACGGTAACGCTTGCCGCCGAACTCAAGGCGCTCGGCGTCGACTATGTCGATGCCCCGCTGAGCCGCACGCCGAAGGAGGCGTGGGAAGGCACGCTCGACGCCATGGTCGGCGCGTCGGACGCGGTCTTTGCCCGGCTGAAGCCGGTGCTCGACACCTGGGCCGGACGTATCGTCCATATCGGCGACACCGGCGACGGCCACCGCATGAAGCTGCTCAATAATTTCATCTCGCTGGGCTATGCCGCAATCTATTCCGAGGCGCTCGCGCTGGCGCAGAAGGTCGGCATCTCGCCGCCGCGCTTCGACAGCGTCATCCGCAACGGCCGCATGGATTGCGGCTTCTACCAGACCTTTATGCGCTGGACGCTGGAAGGCGACCGCGATGCGCACAAATTCACCATCGCCAACGCCTTTAAGGATCTCACTTATCTCGAATCGATGGCGGGTGCCGCCGGCATCGCCAATCCGCTCGGTAATGCCACCAAGAACGCCTTCGCCGGCGCATTCGCCGCCGGGCCGGCCGATCAGTATGTGCCGATGCTGGCCACGCATATCGGCAAAATCAACGGCGTGGACCTGACGCCGCCTACAGCGCCACGCGTCCGATAGGACGCGCAATGAAGGCTGCAGAGCCGACATGGAATTGTCATGAGCCCAAAGCCTGATTCATTGCAATAGAACCAGGCGCTATGCTCCTGTTTGATCATCATCTTCCGAACCGAACCTTTAGGACTATCATCTATGGGCAAACCCGATCAGCCAGCGCAAATGGCCAAAATGGGTAGATAGTGTTGAAAAAGTCCGGGTTGCAGCGGTCCTGAAGCACTGATTCAATCTTC
>SAQL01000005.1 GCA_004020645.1 Mesorhizobium sp.
CACGACCGCTCATAAGTGCTTCGGCCGGCGAAGGCCGGAAGCGCAGAAAACGCCACCATATGACTCGCCAGAGTAGAGTTTCCAAACGGTCTCTAACTTTCGAGTGCTTCTGCGGCGCGCTCGAGGAGCGCGCCGCGATCCAGTGCAAAGCCGGACTCGATCCACTCGTTTTCGAGGTTCTTCAAGGTTGCGCCGAGTTTCGGTCCGGGCGACGCGCCAAGCGTCGTCAGATCGGCGCCCTTAAGCGGAAAAACGGGCTTTTTCCACTTTCCGGTGAAGGCCAGCAGGCGCGAGAAGCCGCCGGCTTCGAGCAGCGCGTCATTGTCCTCGACGGCGCGGGCTCGAGCAGAAACGAGCGACAGCCGCAAGCGATCGACAACGCCCTGATGATCGCCATGATAGAGCCGTTTTGCAAGTTCCGCTTCGGTCGTCTTCGGCTCGACAGGCGCTGTCAGCGCCCACTGCCTCAGACGGCCGGCATCGCTGACGGAGAATCTCAGCCGCTCAGCCAGCATCTTCATCCGCGCGGCGTCCGGCGGCACGATCGCTTCCAGCCTGAGCAGCGGGTCCGGCGTCCAGCCCAGATCCTTCTCAGCCCTGGTCAGCGCATGGATCGCATCGATGCCCCATTTCTCGCTCTCCGGCAGAACGCTGGTGAGCACGCTGGCCTGGCGCATCCATAGCAGGGCGCGCGATGGATCGGGGGCCGACAGCAGCTTCTTCAGCTCGGACCAGATGCGCTCGACCGAGAGTTGGCCGAGCCCCTCCTTGAGCCGGGCGCAAGCCTTCAGCCCTTCGGCATCCGGCCGACCGTCGCCATACCAGGCGAAGAAGCGGAAAAAGCGCAGGATGCGCAGATAATCCTCGCGGATGCGCGCTTCCGGATCGCCGATGAAGCGCAGCCGGCGCGCCTCGATGTCGGCGACGCCGCCGACCAGGTCGACGATCGTCCCGTCGGCCTCGGCATAGAGCGCGTTGATGGTGAAATCGCGCCGTTCCGCGTCGGCCTTCCAGTCGCGCCCGAACGACACCTTGGCCCGCCGTCCGTCGGTCTCGATGTCGGCGCGCAGCGTGGTTACCTCGAACGGCTTCCCGCCGGCGACAATCGTGATGGTGCCGTGCTCGATGCCGGTCGGCACAGCCTTGAAGCCCGCCGCTTCGGCGCGGCGGATGGTCTCGTCGGGCACGGTCGTGGTGGCGATATCGACGTCGGCGACCGGCTGGCCGATGAGCGCATTGCGCACCGCACCGCCGGCGACACGCGCCTCCTCGCCGCCAGCCGCCAGCGCCGCCAGCAGGCGCTGCAGGTGCCGTTCGCCGAGCCAGTCGGCTTTGCCCGCGAGCGACATCCGGCCGCTCACGTATAGAGCCTTTCATAGAGCGTGCGGATGATGCCGGCGGTGACGCCCCAGATCCGCTGGCCGCCATAGGGCATCTCGTAGAAGACCCATTCGAGGTCGTTCCACATCCGGCTGTCGCGGCCGTGGTTGGCCGGATCCATCAGGAAGCGCAGCGGCACTTCGAAGACGGCGTCGACCTCCTCGGAATTCAGCGTCAGTGAAAAACCCGGCCGCACTATTCCCAGCACCGGGGCGATCCGGTAGCCGCTGCCGGAGACATAATCGGGCATGCGGCCGATGATCTCGACCCGGTCCTGGCCAAGACCGATCTCCTCGAATGTCTCGCGAAGGGCCGCCGCCTCCGGGCTCGGGTCGGTAGGGTCGATCGTGCCGCCGGGAAAGGCCACCTGCCCCGAATGGTTGCGCAGCTTTTCCGCCCGCTTGGTCAGCAGAACCGTGGCGTCGCATCCGTGATCGACCACCGGTATCAGCACGGCGGCATCGCGCAGTGCCTTCGCAAGCTTCAAACGCGGATGGCCGGGGTTGAAGCGATGGTCGCCATAATCGTCGGCGGCATGCGCCAGCGGCTGTGCCGCGACGCGGGCGCGAAAATCCTCGGCGGAAAACGGCGCCCGCGTCACTTGGTCCATAACGTCACCTGGTCCATCATGCCCCGGTCCATTTAGCGCTGCCCTCTCATGCGCTCAGCCGCTGCAGTTTTTCGGCCGGCATGATCGGATAGACCGCGCCCTTCGAACGGACAGCAAACATCCTTCTGCCGCCGACCTCGATCTCTTCGCCATGATCGACCAGTTCGTACATGACCGGCCGCGACACCAGCGCTTCCAGCCGTCCGCGCACCAGCACATAGGGTTTCAGGCCACCGGTCGCCTCCTCGTCGACGAAGCGCAGCGGATGGTCCGGCCCGGCCTCGACCACATCGCCGACATTGGTGCGGAAAGTGATGACTTGGCCATAGCCGGTGCCGCAAACGTCCATCTCGACGGCGATGAAGGGCGCGTCGACGACGCGGATGCCGACCCTTTCCACCGGCGTCACCAGATAGGTCTTGCCGTCTTCGTCCTTGCGCAGCACGGAGGAAAACAGCTGCACCAGCGGCATGCGGCCGATCGGCGTGCCCTGGTAGAACCAGGTGCCGTCCTGACTGATCTCCATATCGAGATCGCCGCAAAAGGCCGGATTCCAGCGCTCCACTGGTGCCAGCCCCTTGCCCGCGCGGGCGGCACGCGAGATCAGTGCCTCAAGTCCGCGCGCCTCGGTGGCGGTCGTCAAACTTTCATCACGATCGTCGGCGCGTTCTGTCATGGTCACGAAATAGTCACTGTTGTTCCGCTTGTCAGCCTAAGTCAGTGATTTAAGTTCAAAGACAGGCGCCATACGAGGCCGAATCGCGGCACTCTATGGCGTCTAAGGTTGCAAGCCGGTATTTCCAACGAGAAGGATCGATGCTGCATGAGCGTGATGATCAAGGAAAGCCCGATCAGCGAAAAGGACATGATCGCCCAGGCCGAGACGGCGCTGGCCGACATTTCCAGGGTTCGCGAGGGCGTCGGCCGCGTCATCTTCGGCCAGGAAAGCGTCGTCGAACGCACGCTGGTGGCGCTGCTGGCCGGCGGCCATGCGCTGCTGGTCGGCGTGCCCGGCCTCGCCAAGACCAAGCTGGTCGAGACTTTGGGCATCGTGCTCGGCCTCGATTCCCGCCGCATCCAGTTCACGCCCGACCTGATGCCGTCCGATATTCTCGGCTCCGAGGTGATGGAGCAGGACGAATTCGGCAAGCGCTCGTTCCGCTTCATCTCCGGGCCGATCTTCGCGCAGCTGCTGATGGCCGACGAAATCAACCGCGCCTCGCCGCGCACCCAGTCGGCGCTGCTGCAGTCGATGCAGGAATACCACGTCACCATTGCCGGCGTCCGCCACGACCTGCCGGCGCCCTTCCACGTGCTGGCGACGCAGAACCCGCTGGAGCAGGAAGGCACCTATCCGCTGCCCGAGGCGCAGCTTGATCGCTTCCTGATGCAGGTCGACATCCTCTATCCGGAAATCGAGGCGGAGCGTCGTATCCTTCTGGAAACCACCGGCATCGAGGACGCCAAGGCGCAGAACGTGCTGCAGCCGGCGCGGCTGAAGGAGATCCAGACCCTCATTCGCCGCATGCCGGTGCCGGAAAGCGTCGTCGAGGCGATCCTCCAGCTGGTGCGCTCGGCGCGCCCCGGCCAGGGCAATGCCGAGACTGACAAGCACGTCGCCTGGGGACCGGGGCCGCGCGCCAGCCAGTCGCTGACGCTATGCGCCCGCGCCCGCGCCCTCTATGATGGACGGCTGGCGCCGTCGATCGACGATATCAGAGCGCTGGCCGAGCCGGTGCTGCAGCACCGCATGGCGCTGACCTTTGCCGCCCGTGCCGAGGGCACAACCGTGCGCGACGTGGTGGCGAAACTGGCAAAAGGCATCTGATGGCGCGTATAGGCGAGGCCCAGGCACCGGCGGCGACGCGTGACGCGCTCGCCCGCGGCCGGTTGCGGGCGTCGCTGGTGCCGGACCTGCTGGTCGAGGCGCGCCGCATCGTCAACACGGTGATCGCCGGCTGGCACGGCCGCCGCAAGCGCGGCATCGGCGAGAATTTCTGGCAGTTCCGGCCCTATGTCGAGGGCGACTCCTCGCGCATCGACTGGCGCCGCTCGGCCCGCGACGACCACATCTATGTGCGCGACCGCGAATGGGAGGCTGCCCATACGGTGTGGCTGTGGGCCGACCCCTCGCCTTCGATGCTCTACAAATCGACCGGAGCCACCGTTTCGAAGGAATCCCGCGCGCTGGTGCTGGCGCTGGCCATGGCTGAGCTTCTATCGCGCAGCGGCGAGCGCATCGCCTGGCCCGGGCTGACCGATCCGTTCACCGCCCGCAACGGCGCCGAGCGCATCGCGGCGCAACTCACCCATGCCGGCGAACTGCCGGCAAAGCCCGACCTCTCCGCCATCCGCCGCTTCTGCGACATCGTCATCGTCAGCGACTTCCTCGATCCGGTCGAGGACACCATCGCCTGGCTCGACGTGCTCGCCCGCCACGGCGTGCGAGCCCACCTGATCGAGGTCGCCGACCCGGCCGAGGAGAGATTCCCCTATGCCGGCCGCACCGAATTCACCGATCCCGAGACCGGCGACAAGCTGACCGCGGGCCGCGCCGAAACGCTGGGCGATGAATACCGGCTGCTCTACATCGCCCGCCGTCAGGAACTGACCGACTGGTGCAAGCGGCTCGGCTGGAGCTTCACCGTCAACCACACCGACCGCCTTGCCTCCGATGCGCTGGTGCGTGTCCACATGGCGATGACCGTCGATGGCAGCTCAGCCGGGAGGATCCGCGCATGAGCTGGCTGCCGCTATCTTTCGGGGCACCGATGGTGCTGTGGGGCCTTCTGGCGCTGCCGGTGATCTGGTGGCTTTTGCGGTTCACCCCGCCCAAGCCGCAGACCGAGGTCTTCCCGCCGCTGAAGATCCTGGCCCGCGTGCTGAGGCGCGAGGAGACGCCGCAACAGAGCCCGTGGTGGCTGACGCTGCTCAGGCTGCTGATGGCGGCCCTTATCGTTGCGGCGCTTGCCGAACCTGTCTTCAACCCGCGTGAAAGACTGCCGGCCGAGGGCGCCGCTCTTGCGCTGGTCATCGACAATGACTGGGCAAGTGCCGCCGACTGGGGCCAGCGCGTCGCCACTGCCGAACGGCTGATCACCGATGCCAGCTCCAACGACGTGCCCGTCATCATCGCCTTCACCGCCGAGAAGCCGAATGCCGAGATCGGTCCCTTCGACGCCGCCACCGCGCTCGACCGGCTGCGCGCGGCAAAGCCGCGGCCGATCCCAACCGACCGCCCTGCCGTCTACGCTCGCGTCGCGGCAACCCTGGAGACCTTGCCGGGCGCCAGCGTCGCCGTACTCGCCGACGGTCTGGCGGCGGAAGGCGACGAGGCCGCCTTCAACACGCTTTTGTCGAAGAACGCCGCCCGTGTCGTCTGGGCCGCCTCCGACCGGCCTGGCTTGATCGGCCTGACCGGCGCCGACAACCAGGTGGACGGCTTCGAGCTGACCGCCATCCGCGCGCCGGGCGATCCGGCGCCGGCTCAGGTGACCGCCGGCGCCTTCGACGACAAGGGCCGCCGTATCGCCGACGCCACGCTGACCTTCTCACCGGGCGAATCCACCGCCACCGGCACGATGGCGGTGCCGTTCGAACTGCGCAACGACTTCGCCTCGATCGCGCTCGACGGCCAACGGCAGGCAGGCGCCGTCCGCGTGCTCGACGAGAATTCCAAGCGCCGCCGCGTCGGGCTGCTGTCGCAGGCCGAGGCCGACCAGGCGCAGCCGCTTCTGTCGCCGCTGTACTACATCCGCCGTGCGCTGCAGCCCTTCGCCGATCTGGCTGAGCCGTCGAGCGCCGACCTTGCCGACGCCATCCCGCAGCTCCTCGACCAGAAGCCGGCGATGATCGTCATGGCCGATGTCGGCACCATTCCGGAGCTGGTGCGGCAAAGGTTGGTCGACTGGGTCGACAATGGCGGCACGCTGGTGCGGTTCGCCGGCTCGCGGCTGGTCGCCGCCGGCAATGACGACGACCTGCTGCCGGTTAGGCTGCGCACCGGCGAGCGTTCGCTCGGCGGCGCGCTGTCGTGGACGACGCCGCAGCCGGTCACCGATTTCACGAAGACCGGTCCCTTCGCCGATCTCGCTCCGCCAGCCGAGGTCACCGTCACCAGGCAGGTGCTGGCCGAGCCGACGCCCGATATCGTCGAGCGCACCTGGGCCACGCTTGCCGACGGCACGCCGCTGGTGACCGGGATGAAGAAGGGCAAGGGCACGCTCGTCCTGTTCCATGTCACGCCGGAGGCGACCTGGTCGAACCTGCCGATCTCCGGCAGCTTCGTCGAGATGCTGCGCCGCATCGTGCAACTGTCGCGCAACCAGGGCGCGGCGGTCGCCAATGCCGAGGCCGCCGCCACCTCGCTGGCGCCCTACCGCATGATATCAGCTGACGGCACGCTGGTGCCGCCGACGCCGGATGCACGGCCGCTGGTGCCGGGTGCCGGCCCGCTGCCGGTGACGTTCGAGAACCCGCCTGGCCTGTACGGCTCCGAAACCGGCGTCCTCGCCCACAATCTGCTCAATGCCGAGAGCAGCTTCGCACCGCTGGTCCGTCCTCAGATCACCGTGCCGGTCACCACCATCCAGTACGCCTTCGATGAATCGCACAATTTGAAGGGGCCGCTGGTGGCGGCAGCTCTCTTGCTGATGGTGCTCGACACGCTCGCCGTGTTCTGGATGAGCGGCTTGTTCTCGCGCCGGCCACGCCGCGCCGGCACGGCTGCTGCGACCACCGCCGCCCTGCTGATTGTGCTCGGCGCCCTGGTCGGCCACACCGACATCGCCCGCGCCGACGATGCCAAACCCGGCGATGAGCGGGCGATCGAGGACATTTCCAAGACCCGAATCGCCTATGTGCAGACCGGCGAACGGAGCGTCGATTCGATCAGCCAAGCCGGGCTGGAGGGCCTGACCCGCTTCCTGATCGAAAAGACCGCGCTTGAGCCGGGGGCTCCGGCCAGCGTCGATATCTCGAAGGACCAGCTTGCCTTCTATCCGCTGATCTACTGGCCGATCGATCCTGCCGCGCCGATGCCGAGCCAGGCCGCGATCGCCCGCGTCGACGCCTATATGCAGCAGGGCGGCACGGTGCTGTTCGACACGCGCGACCAGTTCGCCACCGGCATCGGCGCGGATTCGGCCAGCCCGGCGACGGAGCGGCTGCGCGACATCCTCGGCAATCTCAACGTGCCGGCGCTGGAACCGGTGCCGTCGGACCACGTGCTGACCAAGTCCTTCTACATCCTGCCTGAGTTTCCCGGACGCTTCGCCGGCGGACCGCTCTGGGTCGCGGCGTCGCTCGAAGCCAGCAACACCGAGAACCGCCCGGTACGCACCGGCGACGGCGTCTCGCCGATCATGATCACCGCCAATGATTTCGCCGGCGCCTGGGCGGTCGACGAGAATGGCGACCCGCTTTTGCCGACCGTGCCGTCGGACCCGATGCAGCGCATTTATGCGCTGCGCGCCGGCGTCAACATCATGATGTACATGCTGACCGGCAACTACAAATCCGATCAGGTGCATGTGCCGGTGCTGCTCGAACGGCTGGGGCAGTAAGCCATGAACTTGTCGCTCGCTTTCGAACCGCTCGTCTCCTGGCCGCTGCTTGGCCTGGTGCTGGCGCCGCTTTTGCTGCTGGCATTGGTTGGTCTGTGGTTTCGCCAGCGCGGCGCGATCTTCCGATTTGCCGCCCTGCTGGCGCTGACTGCGGCCCTGCTCAACCCGGTGTTGCTCGACGAAGAGCGCGAGGCGCTGAAAAGCGTCGTCGCCGTTGTCGTCGACCGCAGCCAGAGCCAGGACATTGGCGAGCGCACCAAGCAGACCGACGAGGCGCTGGCCGGGCTTCAGCAGCGCCTCGGCCGCTTCAAGCAGTTCGACGTCCGCGTTGTCGAGGCCGGCAAGTCGGAAGCCGCCGAGGAGCGCACCGAGACACGGCTTTTCGGCGCGCTTGAAAGCGCTTTCCGCGACGTGCCGCCTTCGCGCATCGGCGGCGCCATCATGATCACCGATGGCGAGGTGCATGACGCCCCCGGCGGCACGCCCGACTTCAACGCCCCGCTGCACGCGCTGATCACCGGCAACGACCAGGAAAAGGATCGCCGCATCCGCTTCGAGAATGCGCCGCGCTTCGGTCTGGTCGGCAAGCCGCTCGAAATGACCTATCGCGTCATCGGCACCAACAACGAGGCCGGCTCGATCGATGTGCGCGTCTCGGTCAATGGCGAGCAGGTTTCGGTCGAGCGCGCCACCATCGGCCAGGCCATGCCGCTGCAAGTGACCATTCCCGGCGCCGGCCGCAACATCGTCGAACTCGCCATCGACCCAGAGCCCGACGAACTTACCGACACCAACAACCGCGCCATCGCGCTGATCGACGGCATCCGCGAGAATTTGCGCGTGCTGCTGGTTTCCGGTGAGCCGCATGCCGGTGAGCGCACCTGGCGCAACCTTTTGAAATCCGACGCCTCGGTCGATCTGGTCCACTTCACCATTCTGCGGCCGCCGGAAAAGCAGGACGGCACGCCGATCAACGAACTGTCGCTGATCGCCTTCCCGACGCGCGAGCTGTTCGTCGAGAAGATCAAGGATTTCGACCTGATCATCTTCGACCGCTATCAGCACCGCGACGTGCTGCCGATCCTCTATTACGACTACATCGCCGAATATGTCGAAAAGGGCGGCGCGCTGCTGATCGCGGCAGGGCCCGAATATGCCGGCGAAAGTTCCATCGCCCGCACGCCTTTGATGTCGGCGCTGCCGGCGATGCCGACCGGCGAAGTCGTCGACAAGGCGTTCTACCCGCGCCTCACCGAACTCGGCCAGCGCCATCCGGTGACGCGCGGGCTCGACGGCTCCGCCACCGAGCCGCCGCACTGGAGCCGCTGGTTCCGCACCATTGGCGTCGAGAACCCCGAGGGTGAGGCGGTGATGAAGGGCGCCGACAACCGTCCCCTGCTCCTGCTCGACCGCAAGGGCGAAGGCCGCGTCGGCATGTTTCTGTCCGACCAGGGCTGGTTGTGGGCGCGTGGCTTCGAGGGCGGCGGCCCGCATGTCCAGCTCTATCGCCGCATCGCCCACTGGCTGATGAAGGAGCCCGAACTCGAGGAGGAGCGGCTGACCGCCGACGGCCGCGGCATGATGCTGGAAATCCGCCGCCAGACGATGAGCGACGATCCCGGCCCGGCGCAGATCATCACCCCGTCCGGCAAGGCGATGACCGTCAAGCTAGAGAGAGCCGAACCCGGCGTCTTCCTGGGCAGCATCGAAACCAGCGAGATCGGCCTCTATCAGGTCGGCAATGGCGACCTGAAGGCGCTTGCCCATGTCGGCCCGGTCAATGCGCCGGAATTCACCGACGTCGTCTCCACCGAGAACCGGCTGAAAGCCCCGGCCGAGGCCACCGGCGGCAGCGTGCGCCGGCTGGCGCAATCGTCGACCCTTGGCAACCTCACCGGCGGCGTAACGCTGCCGTCGGTCGTCCCGGTCCGCTCCACGGGCGCGGCGGCCGGCAACGACTGGATCGGCCTGCGCACCACCGACGACAGCGTGCTGAAGGCCGTCTCGCGCGTGCCGCTGTTCGGCGGGTTCCTCGGCCTCGGCCTGCTGCTTCTGGCATTGGGCTCGATGTGGTACCGCGAGGGGCGGTAGCGCGCCGTTTTTTCCCTCTCCCCTTGTGGGAGAAGGCGGCCGAGCCCACGGGTCTTGCCTCCGGCAAGCCCGAGAAGAGGCTCCGCTCGGTCGGATGAGGGGTGTTCCAGCTTGACACCGACGGCGCCTCATCCAGCACCTCAACCGTCTTGTCGCTCCGCGACAATCCACCTTCTCCCACAACAAGGGGAGAAGGGAAAAGCGGGGCACTACTCCTCAGGCTCCGTCGTGAACATCAGCGGATAGCCCTTGGCCTTGCCGGCATCGGTCGCCCGTGTCGCCTTGGTCTCGGCGACGTCCCTGGTGAAGACGGCGACGACGCAGACGCCGCGCTGGTGGGCGGTGATCATCACCCGCCGCGCCTGGTCTTCGCTCAGCTTGAATTCGCCCTTGAGCACCGTCACCACGAACTCGCGCGGCGTGAAATCGTCATTGAGGAGAATGACCTTGTAGAGCTTCGGCCGTTCGATTTGCGGCTTCGTCTTGGTGCGGGGTTTGGTGACAATCTCAGGCATCGGAACCGGCAACTGCGCGCAAGAAATTTCGCGTTTATTTTGACATAGGCAAAAGCGGGCGTCCATTTTGAGCCGCGCACAAACCGCCCTCCCGGCGGGCGCGATCGTTCACAAGTCCGTGCCCATGCGATTGACGAAATCCGTGACGGCAGCCAATCTCCCCCGCGGAGGAATGTGCGGCAGTACAGAGACGCGCGAAGGAACGATACGGGCCGTTTCGTTTAAAAACAGCTATCGCCGCAACACCGCACTCAGCACGTCCCTGACCCCGATGGCGCCGACGAAGCGCGACTGGTCGTCGAACAGCGCCACCGGTGCGGTCTGAGAGCGGTGCATGGCCAGCATCACCGTCTTCAGCGAGGTGCCGGGATTGGCCCAGAATACCTGCGTCGTCTCCTCCGGCTGCGCCTCGACATCGGCGCACGACACCCAGAACGCCGGCTTGCCATCGCGCTCGGCCGCCGCCACCAGCCCGTGCTCGTCGATCTTGAAACGCGTCGTCTTGCGGCGGTCGAGCCACACCCAGCCGTCCTCGCCGTGGTCGAGGTCGCGGCGGTCGCGCATCACGTTCCAGGCGGTCAGCACCGAGAGCGGATTCACATTGGCGATGAAGTCGCGGACATAGTCGTTGGCGGGGCGCAGCACGATGTCTTCCGGCGCGCCGGTCTGCACGATGCGCCCGCCTTCCATAATGGTGATGTGGCTGCCGATCTTCAGCGCCTCCTCGAGGTCGTGGCTGACGAAGATGATGGTCTTCTTCAGCTCGGCCTGAAGCTGCAGCAATTCGTCCTGCAGCTTGGTCCGGATCAGCGGGTCGAGCGCCGAGAACGGCTCGTCCATCAGCAGGATCGGCGCTTCGGTGGCAAACGCACGCGCCAGCCCGACGCGCTGCTGCATGCCGCCGGAAAGCTCGTGGGCGTATTTCGACGCCCACTGGTCGAGGCCGACGAGCTTCAACTGGCGCTCGACGCGCGCCTTGCGCTCGGCTTCGGGCACGCCGGAAAGCTCTAGGCCGAAGCCGACATTTTCCGCGACGGTGCGCCAGGGCAGAAGGCCGAACTGCTGGAACACCATGGCGACCCGCGTCTGTCGGATGTGGCGCAGCGTGGCGGCGTCGCAGGCCGCGACATCGATCATGCGGCCGCCGTCCTTGACCATGACGTTGCCGCGCGCCGGCACGTTGAGCAAGTTGACGGCGCGGAGCAGCGTCGATTTGCCGGAGCCGGAGAGGCCCATCAGGACGGAAATCTCGCCCTCGTTGACGGTCAAATTGGCGCCGGCGCAGCCGAGCACGGCGCCGGTCTTTTCCAGGATTTCCTGACGCGCCGCGCCCCTGTCTAGGAGCGCCAGCGCTTCCTTGCGCGCCGCGCCGAAGACGATGTCGACATTCTTGAAATCGACCGCAGCGCTCATTTGGCGGCTCCCGTGCCGATGCGGCTGATGCGGTCGAGGATGATGGCGAGCACGACGATGGCGAGGCCGGCTTCGAGGCCGAGCGGGATGTTGACTGAGTTCAGCGCGCGCACCACCGGCTTGCCGAGGCCGTTGGCGCCGATGAGCGCAGCGATCACGACCATGGATAGGCAGAGCATGATGCACTGCGTCAGCCCCGCCATGATGGTCGGGAGCGCCGCCGGCAGCTCTACCTTCCACAGGAGCTGGCGTTTTGTCGCGCCGAAGGCTTCGCCGGCCTCGATCATCGGTTTCGGCACCGAGGTGATGCCGAGATGCGTCAGGCGGATCGGCGCCGGAGCGGCGAAGATGACGGTGACGATGAGGCCGGGAGCGATGCCGAGGCCGAAGAGAATGAGCACCGGGATCAGGTAGACGAAGGTCGGCATGGTCTGCATAAGGTCGAGGATTGGCTGGAGATAGCGGTAGCCACGCTCGTTGTGCGCCGCCCAGATGCCGATCGGCACGCCGATGGCCATGGAGGCCGCAGCGGCGCCCACGACCAGCACCAGCGTTTCGACGGTTTCCTGCCAGAGATCCTGGTTGACGATGAACAGGAGGCCGAGCGCGACGGCAAGCGCCAGCTTCCAAGATTTCTGCAGGTACCAGGCAAGCCCGGCTATGGCGGCAACCAGGAGAACCGGCGGGACGAGCAGCAAAAGGTCGACCAGCCCGTCGAGAACGACGGTGAGCCCGTCGGCGATACTGTCGAAAAACCACTCGAAATTGGTGGTCAGAAAGTCGAAGAAGGTCTTGCCCCACCGCCCGATCGGGATCTTGAAGCTCGAAATCAGTTGCGAAACCGGATCCATGGCAAAAGTCCCCTCATTCTTCTTCACCCTCTCCCTGGCGGACGGGTCGAACCGCGCAGCGGAGCGGGGTGGTCACGGTTATGCTCCGTTCTGCACCACCCCACCGCGGCGCGTGCCGCGCTGACGCTCCCCGCAAGGGAGGAGGGTGTAAGTCTGCTACGAACCCAGCGCGGTTTTCACGGCGGCCGCGGCGTCGCCGCCGTCGAAGGTCGTCACACCGGCGAGCCATGGGGTAATCGCGTCCGGATTGGCCTTGAGCCATTCGGTAGCGGCGGCCTTCGGGTCGGCGCCGTCATTGAGGATCGCACCCATGATCTCGTTTTCCATCTTGAGCGAGAACACCATGTTCTTCAGCAGCGCCCCGACGTTCGGACATTCGGTGGTGTAGCCGGCCCGGACATTGGTGGCGACGGTCGCGCCGCCGAAATTCGGGCCGAACACCTCGTCGCCGCCCGACAGATAGGCCATCTTGATGTTGGCGTTCATCGGATGCGGCTCCCAGCCGAGGAAGACCACGTCTTCGCCCGATGCGGCCGCCTTCTGCACCGCCGACAGCATGCCGGCCTCGGAGCTTTCGACGAGCTCGAAATCCTTCAGGCCGAACTTGTCGGAGGCGATCATGTCGAGGATCAGGCGGTTGCCGTCATTGCCGGCTTCGATGCCGTAAATCTTGCCGTCGAGCTTGTCCTTGAACTTGGCGATATCCGCGAAATCTTTGAGACCGGCGTCATAGGTGTGCTGCGGCACGGCGAGCGTATACTTTGCGCCTTCGAGGTTGGTCACGACCGTCTCGACCGACTTGTCTTCGAGATAGGGCTTTATGTCGGCTTCCATGGTCGGCATCCAATTGCCGAGGAAGACGTCGACGTCCTTGTTCTTCAGCGAGGTGTAGGTGACCGGAACCGACAGGACCTGCACGTCGGGTTCGTAGCCGAGCGCTTCGAGGATGACGCTAGCGGTAGCGGTGGTGGCGGTGATGTCGGTCCATCCGACATCGGCAAAACGCACCGGCTTGCAGCTTTCCGGCTCGGCGGCGAATGCGCCGCCCGCGGAAAGAAATGCCGCCAGACCGAAGCCGGCGGCGAATAGTTTCATACGCGACATCATGTATTCTCCCATTGTCATCTATCGGCGAAGCGAAGTTGCGGTTTTGTCTCCGCCTTGTTTCGTCAGCCAAACACCATTCTGGTGCGGTTTCAAGCGATAAGACAATCGCGACCAACGGCGCGGGCTGGCCGATCAGCGACACGTTCGCGGCTTTTCCGGTGGAATGTGAGGACGCCCCCTCCCCGCGCCGGGACAACTCGGCTTAAAAGCGCGGCATGGCCAAGCTGTACTTCCACTATGCGACAATGAATGCCGGCAAGACGACGATGCTGCTGCAGGCCTCGTACAATTACCGCGAGCGCGGCATGACGACGATGCTGTTCGTCGCCGGCCACTACCGCAAGGGCGATACCGGGCTGATCTCGTCGCGCATCGGCCTGGAGACGGAAGCCGAAATGTTCCGCGACGGCGACGATCTGTTCGCCCGGGTCGCCGAGCATCACGACCACACGACCGTGCATTGCGTCTTCGTCGACGAGGCGCAGTTCCTCGAGGAGGAGCAGGCGTGGCAGCTCGCCCGCATCGCCGACCGGCTGAACATCCCGGTGATGTGCTACGGCCTGCGCACGGATTTCCAGGGCAAGCTGTTTTCCGGCTCGCGCGCGCTTCTGGCGATCTCAGACGATCTGCGCGAGGTGCGCACCATCTGCCGCTGTGGCCGCAAGGCGACGATGGTCGTGCGCCTCGGCGCGGACGGCAAGGTGGCGAGACAGGGCGAACAGGTGGCGATCGGCAAGGATGTCTATGTCTCGCTCTGCCGCCGCCATTGGGAAGAAGAAATGGGCCGCGCCGCGCCCGACGATTTCATCGGCTTCACCTAAAGCGCGTCGCGTCTTCACGCGACGCGCTTTAGTTCTCGTTGTTATGCGTGTCGTTTGTCCCAAACCGCTGCGCACTTTTGGGCGACATGCATCAAGCCTGACCAGAGCTATTCCGCGTTGCGTGCGCATGGATCGGTGCGAGGACGGAGGGGGAAGAACTGCGGCAAGAAGAACCGCGATCGGTGAGCAATTCGTTGCTTTGTTACGGCAGTTATGCTAGTAATTTGGATATGGTACTGATTGTGCCGACGACCCGCCGTCGAGGCGGGTTTTTTGTGTCGGGTTTCGGCGCTATCCTTGATCAGGCTGCTAATCTTCCGCCTTCCCTTCCCCCCACGCCACACATATATTCGCGGCGGTTCGCGACACCGAACAGATGCCGAAGCGGGAGGCCCCTATGGCGACATTGCAGAACTTCGATGCCGAAATTGCCAAGACCAAGCAGGTCGTGCAGGACATGCGCGCCAAAATCGAGCAGTCCGGCACGGTGCTCGACACGCTCGCCAAGACCGACAAGAAGATTGGCGACGCCAATTTCGACCTCGAGAACGCCCGCATCGAGGATGTGCTGAAGCAGCAGAAGGTGATGGAAGGCAACATCGCCGACCTGATCATCGGGCTGGAGGACGCCACCAACGTCTTCGGCGCCGAATTCGAGAGCATGAAGAACTACACCGGCTGGGAAAGCTTCGTCGGCATATTTTCCGACCAGAGCAAGCAACGCATGCGCACCGACCGCGTCCGTAACATGTCGCTGGCCGGCAATCTGCAGGAGCTTCTGGCGAAATCCGACACCATCGTCGGCATCCTCAAGGCGCAAAAGCAGATCCTCGACCAGCGTTACAAGACCTCCGAGGCCAGCCTGTCGCAGGTGATCGAGCGCCGCAAGGCAACCATGTCCAGTCTGGAGACCGTGCAGAAGCGCATCGAGGAGCTCAATCCGATGCTGCTCGACATCGAGAACAAGATCGCCGCCTCGACCAGCCAGAAGGAGCGCACCGAGCTTGAAGGCGAACGTTCGAAACTGGCCACGGAATACAACGAGAAGCAGGCCAAGGAGCAGGAGCTGCTGGCCGAAAGCCAGACGCTGGAGCGCTACACCTCGATGTTCCAGACCTTCGTCGATTCGCTCAACAACCAGATCGCGGCGCAGTCGACGCTGATCAATAAGCTAACCATCGATACCGAGCAGCGCATCGTCCTCTACAAGGCGTTGGAAGACTCGCTGAAGACCGCCGCCCAGCAGGACGTCGCCCACAAGATCAACACGCTGGGCAGCCAGGTCGACAACACCGCTGAGGAGACCATGGCCGGCATCGGCGCGGCCTCGCAGAAGCATATCGGCGATCTCCTCGAAATGCACGAGAAGAACATGGTGGCGACCGCCGACATCCAGCGCCGCAAGAAGCTGGCCGACGATGCCTTTGCCCGCCGCTTCGACGAGGTGCTGAAGAAACACAATGCGGCAAACTACGTGCAGTCGTAATTGCTGCACTAATGCATGTCGCCCAAAAGTGCGCAGCGGTTTTGGGATAACGACATGCATAAGAAAAAGAACTTAAAGCGCGACGCGCTTTTAGCATCGCTCCGAAGGGCTGGCTGCATGACCCCCGAAAACGAAGCGGCAACGCGTTATTTCTCGGCGATCACGGCGGCACTCAGCGGCCTCGAAGTGTTCATGCGCGACGATCGCTCGCCGCTCTACCGGCACGGCATCGTCGCCAAGATCGTCGCCGAATACATCGCGCGGCTCGACAACTCGTTTTCCTGCTGGCGCAACCGACTGGGCTTCATGGAAACGTTCCGCATTTCGCGCGCCGAAAGCGGCTTTCCGGTCTTCCAGAACGTGCTCGAACTGGAAAACGACCGCCGCCAGGCCGATACGCGTCTCGCCAACATACCGCTGGCCGACGAGTTGCGCGAGGAAATGGCCGACTTCATCCTGCGCCACAAGGAATTCCCCGAGGCGCTGCAGAAGTCGATGGCCGAGCGGCTCTATCTGGAGGGCGTCAGGAGCGAGACGACCTTCGGGCCGTTCACCTTGGCGCAGACGGCAAAAGTCTCGGTCAATCCGAAGACCGGGCGGCCCTATTACCTCGTCCATTGGGCCGCCTTCGACGGCAGCGCCAACCTGCCGCTGGTCTACATGGTGACGGTCGAGGATTCCTCCGAAGAGATGATCGGGCAGCTTGTCGACCGCAACGGCAAACTCAACGACAACGTCGACATCCCACTTCCCGTTGAAGGGCTGCTCAATCCCGAGCTCGCCCACCGCTTCGACGACTTCACCGAGAAGAATTCCGCCTACACGCTGTCGCCGGCGACGATTGCCGTCAACCTCGACAAGGATTTCGAGCCGCTCCACCCCAAGCAGCTGCGCCGCGTCGTGCTCGGTCCGTTCTATTCGGCAGGCATCACCGAGAACAATTCGACGGTGAGCGAAGTGCTGGCCAAGGTGCGCAAGCCGGAAAACGCCTGGCTGCTGACCTGGACCATCCAGGAGGTCTATTCCAAGGCCGAGAAGCCAGGTCGCAAAGGCCTTTTCTCAAGCGAGAAGGCGACGCAGGAATTCTTCATCGACACCGACGATCTGGAGGCCGCGCGCCAAGGCGTATCGAGTTACGAGAAGCACGCGCTGATCCCGCATGAGGCCTACCAGGCGCTCTACGCCGCCGGCGAGGCGCAGAAGATCTTTTCGGGCTACAAGGTCCACATCCTGTCCAAAGGACAGGTCATCAGTGACGTCTGACCGTCAAACCGCGGAGCATCCTTCATGGACACCGGCCTGACCACGATTTCGGAAGCGGCAATCGAAAAGCACCGCGCCACGGCGCAGAGCTTCATCACCCGCATCGTCGTGCTGGAGGATCCATCGCGGGAATCCGGGACGGCACTTGCCGGCACCAACCGCCGCTTCGTCTCGACCGTCTCGGTCGGCTCGGCGCGCCGCACGCGTGAAGTCGAGCTTTCCAAGACCGTGGCCGCCGTCCATCCCGACGACCAGTTGCTGAGCATTGCACAGCACATGCTGCTGTTTCGCGCCCGGCGCGGGCTGGCGATCGCGCTGGCCATCGCCGATGTCTTCGCCGAAGGCTCAGATCTCGAGAGCCTGAAGGCGAAAAACGCCCGCGCCCCGCTCGAAGGCGACGAGGCTGCCACCTTCAAGAAGCTGCTGTCGGCTTCGGCCTACATTTCGGCCTTCAGCCTCGCCTCCTATCTGTTCCAGTTGATCGACAGCGACGGCGAGGCGCCGAACGATACGCCCGAGCCGGACTTCTTGTTCGACACGCCGCAGGATGCGGTGAAGTCGATTGTTGCCGGCCTCGACAGGGCGATATCAGGCGCGAAGGACGACGCCGACCTGATGACCCGGGCGCGCGCCTTCGCCCGTGTCGCCATTGACGGGCTTTTGGCGCGAAAGGGCCGCTTCGACGGCATCGGTCCGTTCGAGAACGCGCATATCCGCATCGACGTTGACGACTTCACCCTCGACGGCTTCGACGTCGCGCCGGGCAAGCGGTCGAAGCCGCTGGTGATGACCTTCAAGAAGCCGGAAGAGGTCGTCGGCAATCACATCGCCAAGTACCAGTCGGTGAAGCTCGCCAAGATGCTGATGGCTTACGATTTCGAGCGCGAGCTGAATCCCTTCGTCGAGCTCGGCGGCTTCCTGTTCACCTTCATCGGCGACGGCGCGCCCGGCACCGGCAAGACGACGCTGATCCAGATGATCGCCGGTCTCGTCAACGGCTACTGCCAGGTCGCTGGCTATCCCTTCGCCTACGAAAATTTCGGCGTCGACCAGATCTCCTCCTACCAGGGCAAGTCGGGTCAGAACTGCCGCCAGTTCATCAACAATGTGCTGAACCCGCGCGTCATCGGCTTCGGTACCATCGACGACATCGATCAGGTGGCGGCACGCCGCTCCGACGATCGCGCCTCAGCCGGCCAGCAGGAAATCACCGGCGTCCTGATGGACGCGTTCGGGGGTGCGGCCACCGTGGTGCGCGGCAACTGCTCCTTCGGCATGTTCTCCAACTATCCCGAAAACGTCGATGACGCGCTGCGCCAGCGCGCCGGCGCCCGCTGGCTGGTCGATGGGCCACAAACGCGCGACGACTACATCGACATCTTCGTGCTGCTCGCCGGCAAGAACCACAAAATCCCGCTCGGCGACCACAAGCTCTACGCCGCCCAGGAGATCCAGCGCGCAGTGATGGAAGCCTACGAAGAGCATGAGAAGCCCAGGGAAGACGGGCTGATGAAGGTCTATGAGCGCTACATGAAGGAGAACGGCGCGCCGAAGTCGATGGCCGACATCGGCACCTATCTGCACATGATCAAGGAGGCCGAGCCGCGCTTCACCGGCCGCGCAATCAAGAACGTCACCGATGCGATCAAGATGCGCGCCATGGACATCGAGCTGCCGGACGAGTGGTTCGAGAAGCCTGAAGTCTTCATGCACAAGAGCTACGACGACAAGAAGGCGATGATCGAGGAACTGCGCGGCCCGTTCTCGATGGACATGGTCATGCAGGAGGTCAACCGCTACGCCGACTCGGAGTTCCGCTACTCCGATAAGTCCGACGACGCGGCGGTGACCAAGATGATCCGCGACACCCGCCTGCGCGACCGCGCGGTGCGCGAGATCGAGGAGTTGAAGAAGAAGGGCCTGTGGAATGCGTGAGACGCGCCGACGCTCCCTTCTCCCCTTGTGGGGTCCGAAGGACGGGGCGCGACCGGTGGCTCGCCCCCGGGCGGTGTCGCCGAAGGCGACGGATGAGGGGTTTTCGTCAAGCTGGAACACCCTTCATCCGACCGAGCTTCGCTCGGCCACCTTCTCCCACAAGGGGAGAAGGGGTGCCCGCGCCCCTCATCCGCCCTTCGGGCACCTTCTCACCGTAAGCGGGGAGAAGGAAGAATGAGCCCCGCCAGGAAATCCGATCTGCTGCGCGAGAACGAGCTGATCTATGGCCGGCTGCTGACCATCGACGAGCCGCATCTCATCCAGCGCTACAACAAGGCTTTGGTCGCCTTCGGCCTGAAGCCGACGAAGCTGAAAAGCTTCGAGATCGACCGCACCGGCTTCTCGCCGCAGGTGGCCGAGGAATGCGGCGACTATAACTACCTCGATCCCAACAAGATCAACCGCCGTTTCATCATCCTGACCCCGTCGCAGATCGACCTGCCGGTGGTCCACACCGCCTTTTCCAACACGTCGCAACTGATGTTCGAGTTCATGTCGACGAACCAGCGCGCCATCGACGCGCTGACCATCAAGGATGTCATCTACGGCGAGATCGAGGATTCGGTCCCCAAGGTCGACGACATCGAGGATCTGCTGTCGATCAACCAGGTCGAGTTCAAGGTGCTGTCGGCGGAGGACGTGCTCGGCAAGGCCGCCGAACTCGGCAAACTCGTCGACCGGCTGAAGCAGGAGCCGGACGCCTGGCGCGACAGCGCCATGCTCACCCGAATGGTGGAACTTGCCAAGGTCTGCGGCGACATCCGCGAGAACGCGCTGGTGCCGGATCAGGTGATCTTTCGCCACAGCGCCTATTGGACCAGCCATTTCGGCGGGCTCTATGTGTTCATCGACCCCGATATGACGACGGTGATCAGCGACCCGGCAGCACCCGGCTTCCGCCGCTCGCGGCCGTGGCAAGTGAGCTACCTCTCGATCAAGGATGCCGACAGGGTGTTCAAGTTCCTCGCCGCGACCGGCCGTATCGAACTGCCGCGTGCCTCATGGATCGAAACATCAGGCTATCTCGAACATCGCGCCGAGATGGTGGTGCGCGCGCTGATCCGCGACGCCGAGCCCGACCGCAACCTGACCGACGTCGACAAGGTCTGGCTGCAGACCTGGATCCACGGCCATGCCGACCTGATCACCAGGGACGGTAATTTTCCCTTTCTCAACGCCGCCAAGCGCGAGATCGCTCACCTCGGCTATCTCAAGATCGAGGACGTGTTCCCGCAGCAGCGTTTCCTGGCGATCCGGGCCAAGCCCGGCCATCCCGACGCCTGGCTGACCAACCAGCTGATCTCGGATTTCGTGCCGCAGGACTTCGTCTCGCGCTACGTGTTCAACAAACCGGGCTTCTACAGGGACTATGACGGCTTCAGCGACGCCTGGCGATCGCATGTTGTGGACGTTCTGAAAACCACATATCTGAAAGACAAGGTGGCGTTTCGCACACGCCTCTACGGCCTTACCGATTGAATGCCTAACCTTATCGAATTCTTGGCTGACTGACGAGGGGGTGACATAGCCATGCTTGATCCGATCGTGAATTTCTTCACACGGATTTTCCAGTGGATCGGCCGCGGTATCGGCTTCGCCATCGGCGTGATCCTGTGGCCGTTCATGTGGGCTGGGCGCTGGTACACGCAGCGCGGCTGGATCCTGAAGGCGGTGCTCGGCCTCGCTCTGCTCATGCTGGTCGGCCTCTACGGCTACTTCATCTGGAACACGCAGGTCTGGAGCAATTTCAATCCCGCGTATGCGCAGGCATATAATTTCACGCAGCCGGCCGGAACCGCCCCGCCGCAGCCCGCTCCTTCTGCCACCGGGGAAACCGCTGGCGTCGAGGGAGAAGTCAAGACCTGCACCAACTCGGCCATTGTCCAGGTCGCGGCCGATCTCATCGATTTCAACGTCAACGAGAACGCTTGGATCTCGTCGATGATACTCTACAAGCTCGGGTTCTTCGGCATGGACTGGGACCGCACGCCGTTTCTCGACAACAAGGCCTCCTTCCAGCGCGGCGTCAATCAGGCCATCCGGCGCACCGCTGTCGAGCTTGTCGACACACTGGGCCGCGTTCGCGGCACCAGCCAGATCGACCAGAACCTACAGGATGCGCGCGGCGCCATCACCTTCGATGAGGAAACCTGGTATTTCGGCTTCCGGCCCTTTGGTCCGAAAACCCCGACGCCGAGTTTCTATCGCACGGCGGCGAACAGCCTTCGCGCCTTCAACGACCGGCTGATGAAATGCGAAGTCGTCTTCAACGCGCGCGCCGACAATCTGCTGCAGTTCGTCGACCGGATCGCGAGTGACATAGGCTCGACGTCCGACATGATCCGCGACCGTTCGCAGAACTTCAACAGCGGCTGGTTCGACACGCGCGCTGACGACCGCTTCTGGTTCGCCTACGGCCAGCTCTATGGGTATTACGGCATCCTGACGGCGGCGCATCACGACTTCCAGCAGATCCTCGACAATCGTGGCCTCACACCACTGTGGAACAGCGTGGAAGGCCAGCTCAAGGCAGCGCTCGCCATCCAGCCTTTGATAATCTCCAACGGCCGCGAGGACGGCTGGATCATGCCCACCCACCTCACCACGATGGGTTTTTATGTGCTTAGGGTGCGATCGAACCTCGTCGAGGTCAGGTCCGTTCTGGATCGGTGAAGGAAGCGAATAGCGAAAGACCTCCTGGCTTGAAATCACCGCTGCCGTTGGTCGAGATCAGCAACGTGCTGTCGCAGTGATTCGGCGCGCATTTCAGAAGCGGAACCTGATCGTCTCGTCGTCGTTCAACCGCTGGGCGGCAGCCAGCGAGGACACGAGATGGATATCCGGGAAGTTGCTCGAAATTTCTATGCCACGATCGACACGCAAGACTGGGATAAACTAGCCAGTCTGGTCTCTCCAGATCTCGCCGTTCATCTCGCCAGCGCCAATCCGATCGGCTTCGATGACTGGCGAAAATCGCTGACCGAGTTCTTTGTCGGATTCCCGGACGGACATCACGTCATCGACGACTATGTCAGCGAAGCCGACAAAGTGATCACGCGCGGCCGCTTTCAGGGCACGCACACCGGCATCTTCCATGGCGTCGAACCGAGCGGAAATTGCGTCTCGGTTGGTGTAATTAACATTGATTGCATCGAGAACGGCATCGTGGTCGAACATTTCGGCCAGCTTGACGGCTTGGGGCTGATGCACCAGATCGGCGCATTCTAGCGGCACCGCTCAAAGCGCCGACCGGCGCTCGAACCCTGTCGCATTCCGTGCATTCCGCGGCTGTTTTGAGACGGCAGGATGGCGCGTGCTCTGGCTTCTATACGGCGCAACAACCGGGCGCGAAGATCCGGGACAGATCGCCCGGGAAACAGCGCATCCTTTCTTCATAGGAAACATAGTTGCATGCAAGTTGACGCCGCGGCAGCGACAGGGTTAGAACGTCCCCTCGCCTGCAGTGCCGGGCAGTTTCGAGCAGGCTTGCGACCACACTGATCAAACCCGTCCCCTCCACCGTCCAATCCAGAGGAAAGCCGCCATGGCCGAAGTGAAGTCCGACATCGAGATCGCGCGCGCCGCCGACAAGAAGCAGATCCAGGCGATCGGCCAGAAGATCGGCATTCCGAGCGAGCACCTTTTGCCTTACGGCCACGACAAGGCGAAGATCTCGGCCGAGTTCATCAAGTCGGTGAAGGCAAACAAGGACGGCAAGCTGATCCTCGTCACCGCCATCAACCCTACGCCGGCCGGCGAAGGCAAGACGACGACGACAGTGGGCCTCGGCGACGGTCTCAACCGCATTGGCAAGAAGGCGATCGTCTGCATCCGCGAGGCCTCGCTCGGGCCGAATTTCGGCGTCAAGGGCGGTGCTGCCGGCGGCGGCTATGCGCAGGTCGTGCCGATGGAGGACATGAACCTCCACTTCACCGGCGATTTCCACGCCATCACCACGGCGCATAATCTGCTTTCGGCGCTGATCGACAACCACATCTACTGGGGCAACGATCTCGGCATCGACATCCGCCGCGTCGTCTGGCGCCGCGTCATGGACATGAATGACCGGGCGCTGCGCGAGATCATCTGCTCGCTCGGCGGCGTCGCCAACGGCTTTCCGCGCGAGGGTGGCTTCGACATCACCGTCGCCTCGGAAGTCATGGCGATCCTCTGCCTCGCCACCGACCTGAAGGACCTGGAAAAGCGCCTCGGCGACATCATCGTCGCCTATCGCCGCGACAAGTCGGCCGTCTACGCCCGCGACCTCAAGGCCGACGGCGCCATGGCCGTGCTTTTGAAGGACGCCATGCAGCCCAACCTGGTGCAGACGCTGGAGAACAATCCGGCTTTCGTCCATGGCGGCCCCTTCGCCAACATCGCGCATGGCTGCAACTCGGTCGTCGCCACTACGACGGCGCTGAAGCTCGCCGACTATGTCGTCACCGAAGCCGGTTTCGGCGCCGATCTCGGTGCCGAAAAATTCTTCGACATCAAGTGCCGTAAGGCCGGCCTGAAGCCGGCGGCGGCGGTCATCGTCGCCACCGTGCGGGCGATGAAGATGAACGGCGGCGTCAAGAAGGAAGACCTCGGCAAGGAGAACGTCGAGGCGGTCAAGAAGGGCTGCGCCAATCTCGGCCGCCACGTCGAGAATATCAGGCAGTTCGGTGTGCCGGCGGTGGTCGCCATCAATCATTTCTATTCCGACACCGACGCCGAGATCCAGGCGATGAAGGACTATGTCGCCTCGATGGGCGAAGAGGCGGTCCTATGCAAGCACTGGGCCAAGGGGTCGGCCGGCATCGAGGAACTCGCCAACAAGGTGGTGGCGCTTGCCGAATCCGGCGTGTCGCAATTTGCGCCGCTCTATCCCGACGCCATGCCGCTGTTCGAGAAGATCAACACGATCGTCCAGCGCATCTATCGCGGTTCCGAAGCGATCGCCGACAAGTCGGTGCGCGACCAGCTCCACGCCTGGGAGCACGCCGGCTACGGCAACCTGCCGGTCTGCATGGCCAAGACGCAATATTCCTTCTCGACCGACCCGAACCTGCGCGGCGCGCCGACTGGCCACACTGTGCCGGTGCGCGAGGTCAGGCTGTCTGCCGGCGCCGGCTTCATCGTCGTCATCTGCGGTGAGGTCATGACCATGCCCGGCCTGCCCAAGGCGCCGTCTTCGGAAAAGATCTTCCTGAACGAGATGGGCCAGATCGAAGGCCTGTTCTGAGACCGGACACGACAGAGGGCGGCGCATCGCTGCGGCGCCCTCTTTGCTTCTCCGCGACAATTTTCTAAGCGGCGCTCCGCGCCAGCGCGCGCTGGTTGGATGCAAAGATCGTGTCGCGTTCGGGCAGCGTACCGGTCTTCAGACAGTCAATCCATTCGGCGGTCTTGAGAACGGCCGCGAAGCGCGACTGCAGGATAACAGTCACCACGCGATGGATGTCCTCGGCCGAGGCGTAGCCGGCGCTGTTGGCATAGGGCAATGACCCCGTTGCATCCGACAGGAACTCGACCGCAAAGCCCATATGGACGGCGTGGATGACCGTCGACAAATCGCAATTATGCGTCATGTAGCCGATGACCGTAATCGTATCGATAGCGTTGGCGCGCAGCCACTCCTCGAGGTCGGTACCGGTGAAGGCGCTTGGCAAGGTCTTTTCTATGTAGTGGTCACGGGTTCGCCTTGATATCTCGGGATGCAATTCTGCGCCATGGCTGCCCTTGGCGAACACCGGTGACGTTTCCGGCGCCAACTGCTTGATGACCACCACCTTAACGCCCGCCTCGGCCGCCGCGTCCATGGCGCGCGCCACATTGGCGACACTGTCGCGGAAGGGCGGGTGCTCGATGGCGAGGTTGCCACCATCATAGTCGTTCTGAACGTCGACGACGATGAGGGCGCGGCGTGGGGCTTTGCCTTTGGCTGGTTCCGACATGGGGGTTTTCCTTTCCCGTTGACGCTGATGAGTGGAGGATAGGCTCGGCATCGGCCCGCAAAAAGTGTCCCGATTGACAATGTTCGAAAGAATTGGGACAATTCAAGCATAACCTCATTGGTGCTCATCATGGCCGATCCGATCGTTGCCGCCATCGCCTTCGATGGCATCAGTCCGTTCCACCTTTCCGTGCCGTGCCTTGTATTCGCGGAGGATCGCACGGCGCTCGGCCTGCCGCGCTTCGACTTCCGCGTCTGCGCGATTGAGAACGGGCCGATCCGCACCGATGCGGGGCTGACCATCAGCGTCCCCCACGGGCTTTCCGCGCTCGATGGCGCCGACATTGTCATCGTGCCTAGCTGGAAGAATCTCGAAGTCCCACCGCCAGCGGCACTGATCGAGGCGCTGCGTCGCGCGCACCGGCGGGGCGCGCTGATTGTCGGATTGTGCTTGGGAACGTTCGCTGTTGCGGCGACCGGACTGCTTTCGGACCGGCGAGCCGCGACGCACTGGGCCTACACGGATCAGTTGCAGGCACTCTATCCCGACATTCTCGTCGAGCCGGAGGTGCTCTACATCGACAATGGCGATGTCGTGACTTCGGCCGGTGTCGCCGCCGGGCTCGACTGCTGCCTGCACATCGTGCGGGCCCGCTGCGGGGCCGAAGCGGCGCTGCGCCTCGCCCGGCAGATCGTCCTTTCTCCCCATCGGCAGGGCGGGCAGGCGCAGTTCATAGAACGCCCCATCGCCAGGACCGGCAATGCCGACCGCTTCACACAGGCTCTCGACGCGGTGCGCAAGACGCTGGGCGAGACGCACAGCCTGGACAGTGTCGCCGATGCCGCCGGCCTCACCCGCCGGACATTCACGCGCCGCTTTCAAAAATCGATCGGCACCAGCTTCGGCGACTGGCTGACCGATCAGCGCGTCGCGCTGGCGCAGCGGCTGCTGGAAGCAACGGAAAAATCAATGGACACGGTTGCCTTCGAGGCCGGGTTCGGCAGCGCCACCTCGCTGCGCCAGCATTTTTCGGCGCGGCTCAGAACCACGCCCGCGCAGTACCGGCGCGAATTCTCGAAGAACGCTCAGGACGAGCGCGTGGCGCAGGCGCCGAGGTGAGATTCGACTGTCGCTCGATCCCAGGACAATCGCTCAGATTTGCGCTGCCCCTCATTGCCCTGCCGGGCATTTCTCCCCGTATGGTGACGAGGAGAAAGACGCCTTCGCAAAAGATTTCGCCAATCACCAACGTTGCAGAAAGGGTGCGGAGGTGCGGCCGGCCCCTTCTCCCCGTCACTGTACGGGGTGAAGATGCCGGCACGCAGATGAGGGCGGCGCCAACGTCGAATTGCCATCAAGCCTGAGTTGTAGGCTATTTTTTCTTGAAGCGATTGCCCCGCGCTTGATCCTGCCCGTTCTTGAAAACAACTGCGTCATCTGTCATATATAAAAGCGACAGATGGCGCGAGGAGGCGAGCCGTGACGATAGGATTGGAAAAGGCTGCACCAGCAGCAAAAAACAACGAACTGCAGAAGGTAGCCAGATTGCTGGGCGGCACCCGCATTCTATCGCGGCACCTGCGGAGTGCGTTGGACGCCCATGAGCTGCTTGTGCACGGCCTGCCGGGCTCGGCGCTGGACCATCTCCTTGGACAGCTCGTCTTCATCCAGAAGACTGATTCGCTCGAGAAGGCCGTCGGCATGAGCTTGCGCACCTACCAGCGCCGGAAGGATGCCCCTTCCAAGCCTCTCAGCCAGGATCAGAGCGGACGAACCTGGAAATTCGCGGAGATCCTGTCGAAAGCGACCGACGTGTTCGGTTCACAGGCGGAAGCCGAGCAATGGCTGGAGCGCCCGGCGATCGGGCTCGACCAGCGGCGTCCCATCGATCTTCTGGCAACCCCGGCGGGTGTCGAGCTTGTGGAAGACTATCTCGAGCGGCTTGAATACGGTGTCTATGCATGACGCCGCTGCCGGCGGCGCTTGGCGGCTCCGACCTCGTTGGCTGGCGTCTCGATCAGGCTGCGTTTGCGCCGACATGGGACAGTGGCGAGGGCGCATACAGGGTCGGCGGACGATGGAACAGCAGGGGCGTGCGCGCAGTCTATTGCTCGATCGATCCCTCAACTGCGATTCTCGAAGTTGCAGTCCATAAAGGCTTCAGGGCGCTCGACACGATCGCGCATGTGATGACGGCGGCGACAATCAGCGATGTCACGGATGTGCATATCGTCGACCCTGCCGCCGTTCCGAACCCTAACTGGCTTCGTCCGGGCATCCCGAGCTCTGGGCAACAGGCATTCGGCGACGATCTTCTCAAACGGCATCGGTTCGTGGTGATTCCGAGCGCAGTGTCCCAGAACAGCTGGAATCTGATCTTCGACGCGAGCGCCGCGAAGGGCGCCTATGCAATGAAGAGCCAGGAGGCCTTTGCGCTCGTTACGCGATTGCATCCACCTCCTGCCGAATGATCGCGGTCATGCTCATCGGGCCGCCGCTTCGCTGATCCAACTTGGGCAACGGATGCTCAGCCGCGCCTGGCCGGCCGCGCCGGATTGCCGACAACCGTGGTGTTTGCCGGCACATCATGGGTCACCACAGCACCCGCTCCGACAATGGCGCCGGCGCCGATGCTGACGCCGCCGAGGATGATCGCGCTGCCGCCGATCCAGGCATTGTCGCCGATCTCGACAGGCTTCGCGATCTCCAGCCCGGCCTGTCGACCCGCAGCCTCCTTGTGGTGCTCGGCGCAATAGATCTGCACATTGGGGCCGAGCAGCGTTCCATTGCCGATGCGAACTGGCGCCGTATCGAGAATGGTACATCCGGCATTGAGGAAAACGCCGTCGCCGAGAAAGATGTTGAAACCATAGGCGCAGTGGAACGGCGCTTCGATCCGGGCGCCTTCGCCCACAGCGCCGAGCAGCGACTTCAGTGCCGGTCCGACGTCGCCACGTTGCCGGGGCGGCAAGGAATTGTGTTCGAACACCGCGTCGCGAGCGACAAGGCGCAGCGCCTCCAGCTCTGCGTCGAGGCAAGCGTACCACTCGCCCGCGGCCATTTTTACGCGCTCGCTTCTGTTCAAGGCGATGCCCTCCTGTCTTACCCTGCTGTTTCAACGTGGTGTCAAAGCACAGTCCATAAAAATCGGGTAACGCCAGACATCGCATGCCTCTGGTCAAATGCCGATCCTATGCTAGCCTACCCCGGCTGGGCTGTCCCAGGCCGAGTGATCGAGGGGATCAATCATGCTGTACATCCTCGCACTTCTGATCGGCGTCGTTGCCGGCCTTCGCGCCATGACCGCGCCTGCCGCCGTCGCCTGGGGCGCTTATCTCGGCTGGCTGCCGGTCGCCGGAACCTGGGCCGGTTTCATGGGCCACTGGATCACCGTCGGCATCTTCACCATCCTGGCCATCGCCGAGCTGGTCACCGATCAGTTGCCGTCGACGCCGAGCCGCAAGGTGCCACAGCAGTTTGGCGCGCGCATCGCCGTGGGCGCCTTCACCGGCGCGGTGATCGGCGCGACCGGCGGCGCCACCGTCGGTGGCCTGATCGCCGGCGCCATCGGCGCGGTGATCGGCACGCTGGGCGGCGCCGAGCTGCGCAAACGCCTGGCACTGGCTTTCGGCAAGGACCCGCCCGCCGCCCTCATCGAGGACGCGGTGGCGATCGTCGGCGGCCTGCTGATCGTGGCGGCGGTGGCATGATGGCAAAGCCATTCGACGCAATCATCATCGGCGCCGGACAGGCCGGCCCGCCGCTCGCCGGCCGGCTGACGGCGGCCGGCTGACGGCGGCCGGTATGAGCGTCGCACTGATCGAGCGAAAACTGGTCGGCGGCACCTGCGTCAACACCGGCTGCATGCCGACCAAGGCCATGGTGGCCAGCGCCTATGCCGCGCATCTTGCCCGCCGCGCCGCCGACTACGGCGTGACGCTCTCCGGTCCGGTCGGCGTCGACTACAAGGCGATCAAGGCGCGCAAGGACAAGGTGTCGAACGACGCCCGCGGCAACCTCGAAAGCTGGATTGCCGGCATGGACAGATGCACGCTTTATCGCGGCCATGCGCGCTTCGAATCCGCCAACACCGTGCGCGTCGGCGACGACCTGCTGAGCGCCGGGAAAATATTCATTAACACCGGCGGCCGTGCTTCGGTGCCCGATCTGCCAGGCGTCGACGACATTTCGTTCCTGACCAACTCGTCGATGATGGATCTCGACGTGCTGCCTCGCCACCTCGTCGTCGTCGGCGGCAGTTACGTCTCGCTCGAATTCGCGCAGATGTTCCGCCGTTTCGGTTCGGAGGTCACGGTGATCGAAAAGACCCCCCGGCTGATCGGCCGCGAGGACGAGGATGTCTCGGCCGCCATCCTGTCCATCTTCGAAAACGAAGACATCACGGTTCATCTCGGCGCCGACGACATCGGCTTCGCCAGGCAGGGCAGCGACATTGCCGTGACTTTCACCGCCGGCAAGGCGCCGGCTGTCGGCTCGCATGTGCTGCTGGCAGTGGGCCGAACGCCCAACACCGACGATCTCGGCCTCGACAAGGCCGGCATCGAGGTCGACAAACGCGGCTTCATTGCCGTCGACGACCAGCTACGCACCAGCGTGCCCGGCATCTGGGCGATGGGCGACTGCAACGGCAAGGGCGCCTTCACCCACACCTCCTACAATGACTACGAGATCGTCGCCGCCAATCTGCTCGACGACGATCCGCGCAAGGTGAGCGACCGCATCGAGGCCTATGCGCTCTATACCGACCCGCCGCTCGGCCGCTGCGGCATGACCGAGACGGCGGTAAGAAAATCCGGCCGTCGCGCGCTAGTCGGCCAGCGGCCGATGACCCGCGTCGGCCGCGCTGTCGAAAAAGGCGAGACGCAAGGGTTCATGAAGATCCTGGTCGACGCCGACACCAAGGAAATCCTCGGCTGTTCGGTGCTCGGCCCCGGCAGCGACGAGGCGATACACTGCGTACTCGATCTGATGTACGCCAAGGCGCCGGTCAGCACGCTCGCGCGCGCCATGCACATCCACCCCAACGTCTCGGAACTTCTGCCCACCATCGCCCAGGAATTGAAGCCGCTGGCATAGGCTACGACCGCAAGCGGCAAGCGCACAACGGCGCGGCTTTGGCGCCGCTGGTGGTCGCCGTGGCGGTGATGTCGCAGATGTTGGACCGCCAGCTGCTGGTGACGCACCCCGCGCAAATAGTTGCGCCCATAGCGCAGCAGACTGGACCAATCGACAGCGTGTCGGCGAAAGGGCATGTGTTTTCCTGGAGGAGTATCATGCAGAAATCGATCGAGCGCATTGCCGGCGACAGCGAGGGCGTTTCCTACGAATTCCCAGTGTTCCGCTTCGAAGGGCTCCGCTTTGACGGCAGCGACAAGGCCGCACCTTCGGCCTATCTGCAGGCGGCACTGCATGCCGGCGAACTGCCGGGGGTCGTCGCCATCGACGCGCTGATGCCGATGCTCGAAAAGGCCGAAGCGGAAGGCCGCATCAAGGGCGATATCACCATCGTACCCCAGGCCAATCCGATCGGCCGCGCCCAGTATCATTTCGGCGAGCATCAGGGCCGTTTTCACCTGGGCACCCGCACCAACTTCAACCGCGGCTTTCCGCTGCTGGCCGCGCCTGATCCGACGCTCTTGCCGGACGCCACGTTTGGCACGGCCGACCAGCGGCTGAAGACGCGGCTGCTGCAGCTGTCGCTCGGCCACGACATCGTGCTCGACCTGCACTGCGACGACGAGGGCCTCGCCTACCTCTATGTCCATGCCAGCCTATGGCCTGCCATGGCGGATTGTGCGGCGGCCATGGGCGTCGATGCGGTGATCCTGTGGGGTGAGGACACCGACGGCACCTTCGAAGGCGCCTCGATCACGCCGTATCTGAACCTCCCTGCCGATGTAGCCCGGTTCGACCGGCGCGTCGCCACCACGGTCGAGTATCGCGGCATCCTCGATGTCGACGGCGCGCTGGCCGGCTCCGATGCCGAAGGGCTCTATCGGCTGCTGGTGGGGCGCGGCGTGGTCCTGGACCAGGCCCTGTCCACGCCCGGCAGCTTCACCGGTCCCAATTCTTTCACCGGTCCCAATTCTTTCACCGGATTCGTTGCACCGCTCGAAAACATCGACATGATGCCGGCGCCTCGGGCCGGCGCGGTCCTCTATAACGTGAAGCCCGGCGACCGTGTGGCAAAAGGCGCACTGCTCGCCACCATCGTTCATGCGCCGGGTGAAGCCGACGGCCGCACGCAAGTGTTCGCGCCGCAGGCGGGCATCATCCTGACACGGCGTTCCCGGCGCATCATCCGTGCCGGCGAGGATCTGCTTAAGCTGGTCGGCGACAGGAAGAGCGCCGATGCAAGATCGGGAACGCTGGAGGATTGAGGGGCTCATGCCCTTCTCCAAGCCCTCTATTGAATCCAGTTGCGCGGCCGTGCAATCGCCGCTATTGGAATCGCCATGAACATGCGCTCGATCAAGACCGTTTGGTGGTGGGCTCGCTGACAGCGGCCTATTCGAACGCGTGCGCGTGAAAATAGAAGGTGGCCGCAACGGATTGTCCGGGCGGCCATTTGTTTTTTCAAGCCATGCCCCGGGTCCGTTGCCCCAAGACGCTGAAATAGCCAAGACGCTGATGGAGACGGCAATGACGACGAAAATTCTGGAGAACGGGGCGGAGCGCTTCGTCACGGCGGGTGGCGTGACGATTACCCGCGAGCGCCATGACCGGCCTTACGAAGGCGCGATCGACGCCTATGTCGACGGGCTGAATGCGCGCCGCGGCGCTGTGTTTTCCTCGAATTACGAATATCCCGGCCGCTACACGCGCTGGGACACCGCCATGATCGACCCGCCGCTGGTGATCTCGGCGCGTGGCCGCGCAATGCGCATCGAGGCGCTGAACAGCCGTGGCGAGATGCTTCTGCCTGTGGTCGGCAAAGCGCTCGGCCGCCTTGCCGACGTGACGATCGCCGAGACGTCGAAGAGACTGATCTGCCTCGATGTGGCCAAGCCCGGCCGTGTCTTCACCGAAGAAGAACGCAGCCGCGTTCCCTCCGTCTTCACCGTGCTGCGCGCCATCACCGCTCTGTTCAAGACAGAGGAAGACGCCAATCTTGGCCTCTACGGCGCCTTCGGCTACGATCTCGCCTTCCAGTTCGATCCGGTCGACTACAAGCTGGAGCGCCAGCAAAGCCAGCGCGACCTCGTGCTGTTCCTGCCCGACGAGATCCTGGTCGTCGACCACTATTCGACCAAGGCCTGGACCGACCGCTACGATTATTCCGGCGACGGGTTTTCGACGGAGGGATTGCCGCGCGACGAAATCGTCGAGCCGTTCAAGACCGCCGACCGCATCCCGCCGCGCGGCGACCATGCGCCCGGCGAATATGCCAATCTGGTGCGCAAGGCGATGGAGAGTTTCAAGCGCGGCGATCTGTTCGAGGTGGTGCCCGGCCAGATGTTCTACGAGCGCTGCGAGACACCGCCCTCCGACATCTCCCGCAAGCTGAAGAGCATCAACCCCTCGCCCTATTCCTTCTTCATCAATCTCGGCGAGGGCGAATACCTGATCGGCGCCTCGCCCGAAATGTTCGTACGGGTCAATGGTCGCCGTGTCGAGACCTGCCCGATCTCCGGCACGATCAAGCGCGGCGACGACGCCATTTCCGACTCGGAGCAGATCCTGAAGCTGCTCAATTCGAAGAAGGACGAATCCGAGCTGACCATGTGCTCGGACGTCGACCGCAACGACAAGTCGAGGGTCTGCGACCCAGGCTCGGTGCGCGTCATCGGCCGCCGCCAGATCGAGATGTATTCGCGGCTGATCCACACCGTCGACCACATCGAGGGACGGCTGCGCGAAGGCATGGACGCCTTCGACGCGTTCTTGTCGCATGCCTGGGCGGTCACCGTCACCGGCGCGCCGAAATTATGGGCGATGCGCTTCATCGAGCAGAACGAGAAGAGCCCGCGCGCCTGGTATGGCGGGGCGATCGGCATGGTCAATTTCAACGGTGACATGAACACCGGCATGACGCTTCGCACCATCCGCATCAAGGACGGCATCGCCGAGGTGCGCGCCGGCGCCACGCTGCTCTTCGACAGCATTCCCGAGGAAGAAGAAGCCGAAACCGAACTGAAGGCATCCGCCATGATCTCCGCCATCCGCGACGCCAAGTCAGGCAATGCCGCCGACACCGAACGCGCCACCGCGCGCGTCGGCGACGGCGTCAACATCCTACTGGTCGACCACGAGGACTCCTTCGTCCACACGCTGGCCAATTATTTCCGCCAGACCGGCGCCAATGTCTCGACCGTGCGCACGCCTGTGCCGGACGAGGTCTTTGACCGGCTGAAACCCAACCTGGTCGTGCTGTCGCCCGGTCCCGGCACGCCGAAGGACTTCGACTGCGCCGCCACCATCAAGCGAGCCCGCGCGCGCGACCTGCCGATCTTCGGCGTCTGCCTCGGCCTGCAGGCGCTGGCCGAGGCCTATGGCGGAGAGCTGCGGCAGCTGCACGTGCCGATGCATGGCAAACCGTCGCGCATCCGCGTGTCGAAGCCGGGCATCATCTTTTCCGGCCTGCCCAAGGAGGTGACGGTCGGCCGCTATCACTCGATCTTCGCCGATCCGGTCCGCCTGCCCGATGGCTTTGTCGTCACCGCCGAGACGGAAGAAGGCGTCATCATGGCCTTCGAGCACAGCAAGGAGCCGATCGCCGCGGTGCAGTTCCACCCGGAATCGATCATGACGCTCGGCCACAATGCCGGCATGCGCATCATCGAGAACATCGTTGCGCATCTGCCGCGCAAGGCCAAGGAAAAAGCGGCTTAGCTCCGGTTTCGGCGGCCGGAAGCAATCAATGACCGCTATTGATTCGAAAAACGCCGCCAAGCGCAAGGTCGCCAGCCTCGCCTTCTGGTCGATCATCGTCGCTTGCGTCGTGCTCGGCCTGAAGCTGGCGGCCTGGTACATCACCGGTTCCGTGGCGCTGTATTCGGACGCGCTGGAATCGATCGTCAACGTCATTGCCTCTGCCGCCGCCTATTGGGCGATCCAGGTCAGCCACAAGCCGGCCGACCAGGATCATCCCTTCGGTCACCACAAGGCCGAGTATTTCTCGGCTGTTTTGGAAGGCGTGCTGATCGTGCTGGCAGCCCTTCTGATCCTCAACGAAGTGTGGTGGTACTGGCGGCATCCCGTCCCGCTCGAACAGCCCTGGAGCGGCCTTGCCATCAACGGCGTCGCGACGGCGATCAACGCCTTCTGGGCCTTGACGCTGATCCGTGCCGGCCGTGCCGAGAAGTCGCCGGCGCTGGTCGCCGACGGCAGGCACATCATGACCGACGTGGCGACCTCGGTCGGCGTGTTCATTGGTCTGGCCGGCGCCGTGCTCACCGGCTGGCAAGTGCTCGATCCCGCTCTTGCCCTCATCGTCGCGCTGAACATCCTGTTTCAGGGCTGGCACGTGATCGGCTCGTCGATGAACGGACTGATGGACCGCGCCGTCGACACGCACGAGCACATGCACATCCGCGACATCATCTCGGCCAATTGCAAGGGAGCACTGGAGGTCCACGATCTGAAGACACGCATCGCCGGCCGCGCCACCTTTATCGAGTTCCACCTGGTCGTCGATGCCGATATGTCGGTGGGCGCCAGCCACGTCATCTGCGACCGCATCGAAGATGCTCTGAAGGCCGAAAACCCCTCGGTGCGCGTCACCATCCATGTCGAGCCCGACGACGAGGCAAAACTGCCCAAGGGCACGACGGCCGTGCCGTTCGCGTGAAGCGGCGATCATCAGATCTATGTCGGCCGTTCTAAAGCTGCCTCGACAAAGTCGTCGTCAAGCGGCCCGGTCACCTGGTCGAGCCAAGCCCAATCCTGCGCGAGCGGCTCTAGGATGACCGCCCGGCCTTGGCGGCGGATCGAAACCTCCTCGGTTTCGAACCGAAATTCCTTGGGCAGACGCACCGCCTGCGAGCGGCCTGACCAGAACACCTTTGCCTTGTTCATATGCCGTCCTTTCCAACCCAAAGTGTCAAGGCGCGCAGGCAGCCTGCGGCATCGGCTCCAGCCGGTAGACCTTGTCGTCGGATGCGGTCTCGCCTCCGGCCGCCTTCGAGCACAGGTCGATGATCGGCAGGCTGCTGTTGGGGTTGGCCAGCATCATCGTGCCGTTGGCGCCGCGCCGCAGATAAATCTCCCTGGCCACGATGTCGCAGGAAAAGTCGCTTGTCGTTCCGCTCGCCACACAGCGCCACTGGTCCGCTTCGCCTTCACAACTGTAGCTCTGCGTGACCTTGGCGGCCTTGTGGCGCGTGGTGACGGAAACAGCTATGTCGGCACCACTCGGCCAGGTTGTGGGATCGCCGTCCTTGGCGAAGGAGGCCAGTTCGATCGGGCCCCGGAAAACCCGGATGGTGTGGGTAAGCTGATCGGGATGCGAGCCGAGATGCGCGGCATCGTAGTCGCGCCCGTAGCAGAACGGCTGGTCCGGTTTCAGCCGCTCACGCAGCGGTGCTCCCAACGCCGGATCGACCGGATCGATGCGTGCGAATTCGGCCTTGCAGGTCTGCGCCGGCATGCGGTCGAGCCGAAAGCCGTCGTCTTCCGTGCCGAGTGCCTGCTTGGCAAACTCCTTTTCGCCCAGCTCTTCCTCGGCGCCGGCATCGAGATAAAGGTTGCGATGCACGCCGGAGACGATCAGCCGGCCTTTTTCATCGACGTTCAGTAAGGCCATGGTGCGGTCGCATTCCATGCCGCAATGGATCTCGCCCGATTGCGAGTCATCCTTGCCGCACCAACCACCGACCCATTCCGGCTTTTTGGCGCTGCGCACCGTCGTCGCCATGAAGCCGTTGTAGCCGGACGGAGCGCTGCTCGGCTCCTCGTTCGGGTGGCTGACCGGATCGCTGCCATAGTAGAAGAAAATCCGTCCCACCTTCTGGTTCGGATGTACCTTGAGATGCGCGGCATCATAGACACGCCCGAAACAGGCATCCTTGCCGTCCTGGCTGAGTTCGGTGAGCTCAGGCGTATCGTCGGCAAGGGCCGTGCCGGCAACAGCGGCAAGCAAAGCGCCACCAAGTCCGGCGCCCACAATGGTCCTCGATGTCATGTGCCCCTCCTCGCCCGACAGGACGTGACTTCAATTTATGCTAGGATCAAGGCCGAAGCCACGCAATTTGCGAGGACTGCATACTGGAGAACGACATGATGCGACGCCGCGATATTTTCCGTGTTGGTCTTGCCGGGGCCGCTGGCCTCCTCGGGCTGCGCCAGGTGAAGGCGGCGACCGTGGAAGGAAGGCAGAAGGTCGTCTATCACCTCAGTGACCTCGACAAGGTCGGCTTCGTTTTGGGCAATATCAAGAACCATTATGAGGGCACCGGCGGCAAGGTCGACATCGTGCTGGTCGTGCATGGACCGGCCCTCGCCGCCTTCAAGTCGAAGAGCGCGTCAGCTGCCATTTCCAGCCGTTTTTCCGGCCTGGTCCGCGACGGGCTGACCCCGCATGCTTGCGCCAACACCATGCACGGCATGGATGTTGCGCTCACCGATCTCCTCGATGGCTTCCATGCCGCCGGCAGCGGCGGCGTCAAGCTCGCCGAATTGCAGCGCCAGGGATACGCCTATTTGCGGCCCTGAGCCCCTTCAGACTTGAACATGAGGGCGGCGAGGCCCTACGAAGAGTGGGAGAGTCCCGGAGGAATAGACGTGCCAGCCACCACAACCAGCCTTGTCACCCCCACCTTGGTCATCCCCGACCTCGCCGGCAAGGCGGTACTGATCACCGGCGCTTCGACCGGCATCGGGGCGGCGCTTGCACTGGCCTACGCCGCGCAGAAATGCCGCGTCGCGCTGCATTACAACTCAAGTCGGGCAGCTGCCGAAAACCTGGCCGGGACCATCCGCAACGGCGGCGGCGAGGTATTCCTGTTCCAGGGCGATTTCTCGATCCCCGCCGATGTCGAGCGCGTCGTCGAAGACAGCGCGCAACATTTCGGCCGGCTCGACGGTCTCGTCAACAACGCCGGTGGCATGCTCGGCCGCGTACCTTATGCCGAGCTGACCGAGGCGCATTACGACGCGGTGATGGATCTCAACGCCCGCTCCGTGCTGACCGCCTCGCGCAAGGCGATGCCATGGCTAAAGCGCCAGGGCGGCTTCATCGTCAACACCTCGTCGATCGCGGCGCGCAATGGCGCCGGCGGCGGCGCCGGCCTCTATGGCTCGGCCAAGGCCTTCGTCTCCAATGTGACCCGCGGCATGGCCAAGGAACTGATCGGCTTCAACATCCGCGTCAACGCGGTGGCGCCGGGCACCATCGCGACGCCTTTCCACGAGCGCTATTCCACCGAGGAGCAGATGAAGGGCATGGTGGCCACCATTCCTCAGGGCCGCGCCGGCACGCCCGAGGACTGCGTCGGCGCCTATCTGTTCCTCTCGTCCGCTCTGCTGAGCGGTTACATCACCGGCCAGGTGATCGAGGTGAATGGTGGCCAGTTGATGCCGTGAGCGGCGACCTGCATACTTGTCGCGGAAGCCAACGGAGAAAACGGCAATGTACGGTCTGATCGGCAAGATGCGGGCGACGCGCGGCCAGCGCGACGCAATGATGGATGTCCTGCTTGCCAGCACCGGCGCGATGCCTGGCTGCCTGAGCTACATCATCGCCACTGACCCGGCCGATGCCGACGCGATCTGGGTGACCGAGGTGTGGACCGACCAGGCAAGCCACAAGGCTTCGCTGCAACTGCCGGAAGTGCAGGCGGCGATCGCCAAGGCGCGGCCGATCATCGCCGGCTTCGAATTCCAGGTCGAGACCCAGCCCGTAGGCGGCTTCGGCCTGCCCGCCGTCAAAACCGACTGACGCCTGAGCGGACGCATTTTTCGCCGCCGCGGGGTTCGCATCTCCCCTCTTCGGGTCTAAGACCGAAAAAATGGATTCCCTGCCAGACCAGCCGACCGTCGAACGCATGGCGCGGATACCCAAAGTCTGGCAGTGGCTGGCCCTCCTGATCTTCTCGATCCTGTTTGCTGGCGCGCTGGAATTCGCCGCCTTGCCGGCGGCGCTGCTGATCGGGCCGATGCTGGCGGCGATCCTGGCCGGCACCAACGGCGCCACGGTGCGCGTGCCGCGCCCTTTGTTCGGCGCCGCCCAGGCGATCGTCGGCTGCCTTGTCGCCGCTTCGATCTCCGCGGACATCTTTCCGGTCTTCTACAGGGAATGGCCGCTGTTCCTCGGCACCGTGGTGGCGACCGTTGCTGCGTCAAGCCTGCTCGGCTGGCTGATCAGCCGCTGGCGTATCCTGCCCGGCACCACCGCAGTCTGGGGCTCATCGCCGGGCGCGGCCACCGCCATGGTGTTGATGGCAGGCGCCTTCGGCGCCGACCAGCGCCTCGTCGCCTTCATGCAATATCTGCGCGTCATCTTCGTCTCGATGACTGCCGCACTTGTCGCAAAGATGTGGGTCGACACATCAGGCATCGAGATCCCGGCCATCATCTGGTTCCCGCCGATCGATCCAATAGCCTTTGCCGCGACACTTGGCGTGGCGCTGGTTGGCAGCCTCATCGGCAAGCTGTTCAGGCTGCCGTCACCCTTCTTCCTCGGCACCTTCGTGTTCGGCACTGCGGTGCATCTCGGACTTGGCGTGACGATGCAGTTGCCGCCCTGGCTGCTCGCCCTCGGCTATACGATGATCGGCTGGACCATCGGCCTGAATTTTACCAGGGCGATTCTGCGGCACGCGACGCGTGCGCTGCCGCAGATCGTCGGCTCGATCATCATCCTCATCGCCTTCTGCGGCGGTCTCGGCTTCATGATCAGCCATGTGCTCGGCATCGATCCGCTGACCGCCTATCTGGCGACCAGCCCCGGCGGCATGGACAGCGTCGCCATCATCGCCGCCGCCGCACAGCACGTCGACATCTCCTTCGTCATGGCGTTGCAATCGGCACGCTTCCTCGTCGTGCTGCTGATCGGGCCAAGCGTGGCGCGGCTGGTGGCGCGAAGTCTGAGGGAATAGAGGATAATCTGCGGCTGCAGAAAGACCTGCGGCGCTGTCACCTAAATGGATCAGGCGCCACGCAATTTGCTCGCGGCCGCTGAAGGACCAGCCCAGTCGCTCAGGAATGCGTCGGGTAGTATAGGAAACGCCAGTCGTTCGGCCCACTGTCGTTCGGCCCACTTGCCTCTCTTTGGCTGCTCCTGTATGAAAACCGCCATGATCAACCGCGCCACCTCCGTCGCTTCCCGTCAGACCGGCTTTGCTGGCGAGACCGTGCGCGCGCTTGCTTCCGCTCTGCTGCTTCTCGGCCTTATCGGCGATCGCCGGGTTCGCTGAAGGAGCGCCCGGCGGTCGAACCGCCGCTCACGCGCATGCTCCTTGGCCAGTCTCAAAATTGGCAAGTCACATCAAGCGAATGAACATCTGGTAAAGGCGCCGCTCGGCACCAAATCCGCCTGAAGGCGGACCCCGCGAGCCGCCGGGAGAGACGACAATGAACGCACGAGAAGAGATCCGCGCAGACAGCGGGGAGATGGGCAAGGATGCCCGGGGCATGCCGGAGGCAGCCCGGAAATACCAACCCTACCCGACGGTCGGTCTCACCGACCGCATTTGGCCTTCGAAGGTCATCGAGAAGGCGCCGATCTGGTGCTCGGTCGACCTGCGCGACGGCAACCAGGCGCTGATCGACCCGATGGGCCACGAGCGCAAGGCGCGCATGTTCGCCCTGCTCCTCGACATGGGCTTTAAAGAGATCGAGATCGGCTTCCCGTCTGCCTCGCAGACCGATTTCGATTTCGCCCGCTGGTGCATCGAAGAAGGCAATGTCTCAGCCGATGTCTCGCTGCAGGTGCTGGTGCAGTGCCGGCCGGAACTGATCACCCGCACCTTCGAGGCGCTGCAGGGCGCCACCAACCCGATCGTGCATTTCTATAATTCGACCAGCGAATTGCAGCGCCGCGTCGTCTTCGAGAAGGACGTTGCCGGCATCAGGCGGATCGCCACCGATGCTGCCAAGATGATCACTGACATGGCGGCGAAGGCCGGCGGCGGTTATCGTTTCGAATATTCGCCGGAGAGCTTTACCGGCACCGAGCTCGAAGTGGCGCTGGAAATCTGCAACGCCGTCACCGAAATCGTGAAGCCGACGGCGGAAAACAAGCTGATCATCAACCTGCCGTCCACGGTCGAGATGTCGACACCCAACATCTATGCCGATCGCATCGAATGGATGTGCCGCAACCTCGACAACCGCGAAAACCTGCTCATTTCGCTGCATCCGCACAACGACCGCGGCACCGGCGTCGCCACCACCGAACTCGGCCTGATGGCGGGCGCGGACCGCGTCGAAGGCACGCTGTTCGGCAATGGCGAACGCACCGGCAATGTCGACATCGTCACGCTGGCGCTCAACATGTACACGCAAGGCGTCGATCCCGAGCTCGACTGCTCCGACATCAACCGGATGAAGGACGTCTATGAATATTCGAACCAGTTGAAGATCCCCGAGCGCCATCCCTATGTCGGCGAGCTCGTCTACACCGCCTTTTCCGGCTCGCACCAGGATGCCATCAACAAGGGCATGAAGGCGTTGCGCAAGGCCAACACGCCGTACTGGGAAGTGCCCTATCTGCCGATCGACCCGGCCGATGTAGGACGCAACTACGAGGCGATCATCCGCATCAACTCGCAGTCCGGCAAGGGCGGCATCGCCTATGTGCTGCAGGCGGACTACGGCCTCAACCTGCCGCGCAACCTGCAGATCGAGTTCAGTCAGGCGATCCAGGCGATCACCGACGCCGAAGGCAAGGAGGTGCCGGCCAAGCGCATCTACGAGCGCTTTCTCGAAACCTATGTCGATCAGCCCGGCGCGCGGCTGAAGTTCCTTGACCACCACACCTATCCGGACCTCGAGACCAAGGGCCGGCGTGCGGTGGAGGCGGTCATCCTGGACAGGGGCAAGGAGGTGACGATTTCAGGCTCCGGAACCGGCCCGATCGACGGCTTTGTCGACGCGCTGTCGCGTCATGTCGGCGTGCCGATGTCGGTGCTCGACTATTCGGAGCACTCCATGCAGCGCGGCTCGAATGCGTCGGCCATCTCCTATGTCGAGATGGAGCATCCCGGCGGCAAGCTGTTCGGCGCCGGCATCAACACCAACATCGTGGCCGCTTCGCTGGAAGCCGTCGTTTCCGCCGCCAACCGCATCGTCGGCCGAAAGGTCGACTAGAGCAATTCCAGGAAAAGTGCGTAGCGGTTTTCCGTCCGGAATTGCGCAAAAACAAATACTTGGAGAGGTTCTATCAAAAAAGCTGAACCGCTCTGGACAAGCTGTCGAAAGCTAACAGCGCTGGGCAAGATGAACCCAGATGGTATCTTCTTGCTCTGGCCTTTCGCGCCGTTAACCACCGGAAGATTATCCGGTGGGGTACGCGATCGCATAATGGCTGCATGCTTGTATGGCAGGGCAGGCCCTATATGATTGCGTCTTAACCTGTGCCGACTTCGAAAGGATCGACACTTGCAGCATGCCACGCCTGCCGCCCCCGCAGTGCGCGAGACGTTGGAGCGATTGCTAGCCAGCGAAACGTTCGGCAGATCCGAACGAGCGCGTAAGCTGCTTCGCTACCTGGTCGAACGCGAGCAGGCAGGCGAAGCCGACAAGCTCAAGGGCTTTTCCATCGCGATGGATGTTTTCGGCAAGGACGGCGATTTCGATCCGTCGACCGACGCCGTGGTGCGGGTGCAGGCGGGCAGGCTGCGCGAACTTCTGCAGCATTACTTCGCCAATGAGGGCGTTGCCGAGCCGATCCGCATCGCCATTCCGCGTGGCGGCTATGTTCCATCCTACGAACTCAACGCGATCCGCCTGCCGGCCGAGCCAAAGCCGGAGGAACACACCGAGGCGGCTGCCACCTTGTCGGGATCGTTCGAGGAACCCGGCATGGCCGCAGGTGCCGCATCGTTGATGTCCCCCGTCGTTCGCGAGCCGGCACCGTCGCTGCTGCGCCATCTCCAATTCTTCTGGCTGGCGATCGCTCTGGTCATCGCCATGCTGGGCGTGCTGATCCTTCGTCAGGGAAGCGGCGCATTGCTGGCGGGAAGCGAAACCGCGTCGACGATCGAAAATGCGGTGGCAACCGGCAGCATTGCGCCATGGGCTCCGATTGAAAGCCTTCCGCTCGTCTACATTGCGGTGAAAACCAACAGCGCCGAGGCTGCCCGCGTCGCGGCATCGCTGCGCGCCGGCCTCAGCGGCTTCGATACGGTCACCTTCATCGGTCGGGACGCCGACGGCCCGCCCGATCCGGTCACCGATGCAATCAGCTTTGTATTCGATGTCTTGCCGGGACCAACGGCAGGCGATGTCACTCTGGAGCTTCAAAGCGTGGCGACCGGACGGGTCCTGCTGTCACGCAACTTGACTGCCGCCGACAGCACACCCTCCGCCGTCGAGGACAGTGTCGCCAGCATTTTGAGTTCGGCCGTTCCCGCCTCTGGCACGATCTACAACTATATCGAACAGAGCGGTCTTCAGACCGGCCTGACGGAATGTCTGCTGCTCAACGACAAATACTATCTCGACCAGGGCGCGAAAACCCATGAGGCTGCCTACCGCTGTCTCGAAAACCTGATCAATCGGGATGCGAAATCGTCGCTCGTCTATTCGGAGCTCGCGACCCTGCATCTCGAGGCGGCCACAGATCACTACGCCTATCCAGCCGGCGCAACGATCGAACAGGCGATGTCGCTTGCCCGTCGCGCCGTGCAGATGGGGCCGACCAGCCCCTATGCGCACCGTGCCTATGGCTATCTCAATTCCCGCCTCGGCAATTCGGAGGAATCGATCCGCTGGATGCACAAGGCCTATGAACTCAACCCTTACGACCTCAGCATGGCGGCAGCTTACGCCTATGGGCTGATTTTCGCCGGCAGGTACAGGGAGGGAACACCGATCCTTGCTCACGCCGCCGAAACCTCCAGCGCGCATCCGAGCTGGTGGGATTACGGGCTTTTCGTCGGGCAGTTCATGGCGGGCGATATAAATAAGGCCGCACTTGCCAGCCATGCGCTGCAAGCGACGCCGACGAAATCGCACTATCTGGCTGCGCGGCTGATCGCGGCGAAGGCGACCGGCCGCAATCGCCTGGCGCATGAACTCGTGGACGAGATGACTGTCAAATTCCCGAAATTCGCTGCCGATCCGCGCGCGACTTTTGTCGAGCGGAGATACCCCGCCGATCTAACCGATCGGCTGGTCGAAGCGTTGCGTGCCGCCGGGCTCGGCAATGCCAGCTAGCTTTCTAAATTAGCATGGCTGATCGCGAAAATTTTTCTGGCCATCGGCTTGGACAGGGCGCAGTCCAGCCACAATCTGGAATTTCGCGTCCTGTTTGATTTTCAACAAAACCATAAAATTTTATGATTTCATCCCTTTACGCTGCCGAACGGGGCGCCGGTCCGAAGACGGTTGTCTTCCTGCATGGCTTCGGCGGTTGCCACGACGCCTGGCACGAGGTGATTTCGATACTGGCACTTGGTTCACGGACGCTGGCCTATGATCTTCCGGGCCATGGGCTATCCCTCGATTTTCCGGGTGGCGGTCCGGCCAAGGCGGCCGCCCGGGCCGTTCTTGCAGACCTCGCCGCACGCAAAATTAGGAGGGTGCATCTCGTCGGCCACTCGATGGGCGGAGCGGCGGCAGTGCTGATGGCATTGGCCGAGCCCGAAAGGATAGCGTCGCTGACGCTTCTGGCGCCGGGCGGTTTTGGGACTGAGATCAACGGGCCGCTGTTGCGCCGTTACGCCGCCGCTGCCGGCAAGAGCGAACTTCGCGCCTGCCTCGCCGCCATGTCTGGACCGCAAAGCCTGCCCTCGGAGCGCATCGTGGATGTGCTTGGCGAAATGCGTGCGCGTCCCGGCCAATTGCAGAAACTTGTCGAGATCGCGGCTGTCATGACCAAGGGTGATCGGCAGGGTGTCATCCCGCGCGAACGGCTCGAAACGCTCACCATGCCGGTGATGGTGGTTTGGGGGACAGACGACGCGGTGCTGCCCTTCACACAGGCCGATGGTCTGCCGGCGCATTTCCACCTGCACCACGTTTTGGGGGCCGGCCATATGCTGGTCGAGGAAGCGCCCGGCCTGATCGCCGAGATCGTCCGCCGCAACATGAAACGCCGCGCCAGGCCGCTTCGTCCAAACTCCGCCTCCGAGGCGAACTGATCCGTCCCTGTCAAAACGCGGCTTCGGGCCGGATTTGGTCGGCAAGCCGTCTATCGATCTCGCAATTGCATTTTGCTGCATTTTGCCGACGGCTGTGTTAATTCGGTGTTAACCAAACCCGCGAGGCAAACGCCGATGAAGGATGCAGGCGAGAACATCACCCAGATCGATCAGTCGCGAAAACTGTCCGACGCCATTCGCGACGTGAAAAACGCCTTCGCCGACCGCGACGACGTCGTGGTCGACATGCGCGAGGCGCATCGCATGCGGCTGGAATTGCTTGCCGCCGAACTCGCGCCCATCTTCGCCGACGTGCCCGCCGACATTGACAATTTCGACTTCGCCGTCTCGTCCGGGCTGCAGCCGCGCCTCTGGATCGACGCCGTCAGCCATGTCGCCATGGGGCGCGACCGCCGCACCTATCGCTTCCTCAGGGATACGCGCATCGGCCGGGTGGTGCTCGCCGAATCAACCGAGATGAAAGCGGTTGCCGATCAGGTGACGCGCTACGTCGCGGAGCGCGTCGTCGAACGCCAGAGAATGATGGAAGGCGGGGTCGAGCAGGCTGTCGCCGGCCTGAAGCGTGCCTTGGTCCCGGAAGCCGAGCCGCCACTGCGATCCGTCCCGCGCGGCAAGCGTTGGTCGGCGTTTCTCTCCGGTCTCGGCCTGATCGCCGCAGGCGCCCTGGTCGGGCTGGCTGTATCGATCGTGTTGTTCTGGGACCGCCTCGTTGCGATGGGACTGAGTTTCAGGCCATAGCGTCCGCGCCAAGCTCCAGAACCTCCAGATCGGCAGGCGGGATGGCCGGCCCGGTCAGGCCACGTCGCGTCAGCCTGAGCCGCCAGTTGCCTATTTCACCATCGATCTCCAGCAGATTGTATTGTGCCGCTGGACGCCTGCCGCCTGGCGCCTGCCCTGCGGCAGCGACGCCGACCACTGGAATTTTGGCGCCGCGCCCATTGATCGAGAATAGCGTCGGCTCGTGCGAATGGCCGTGCAGCACAAGCTCGGCCCCGTGCCGCTGAACGACCTTTTGGAAGCGGGCAATGCCGAACAGCCGCTTGGGCTGCGAAACGGCGCCGCGCACTGGCGGATGGTGGATCATGATCACCCGGAACAACCCGCGTTTGGCCGTGGCATCAAGCACGTCGCGCAGCCTTTCCGCCTGGTCTTCCAGAAAAAAGCCGTTGGCCATGAACGGAGCCGTGGCCCGCGCCGTCGTCACACCGATCAGCGCGACGTTGCCACGCACGCGCAGAAAGGGAAAGGCTTCGCGGTCGACCGGCGTATTGACGCCGTCGCCGGTCATCCAAGCCGTCCACGACCGGCAGGACTTGTCAAAAGCGCCAGGCACATAGGCGTCGTGGTTTCCCGGAACGACCGACACATCATCAGGAGAGCCCAGCGTCTCCAGCCAGTGCTTGCCCATCTCGATCTCGCCATCGAGCGCCAGATTGACCAGATCGCCGGTGACAGCAAGGTGATCCGGTGCGCTCGCCTTGATATCGGCGACGATCGTGTCGATGACGGCATCGCGCATGTGGCGGCGGCGGTTGCGCTGCCAGTTGACGTAACCGACCACGCGCTTGGAGGCGAGATCGCGATAGGTTACATCGGGAAGCGGCCCCAGATGGATATCGGAAATATGCGCGAGCCTGAACATCCTCTCTTCATAAGCGACGCGCGCGCTGCTTTCCACCCACGGTTTCGTGGGTGATGACGCGGCCCGATCCGGAGCAAGCTTTCCGCCAGGCTGGCTGGCCGGGTCTCAGGGCAAGGCTGTTTCATCTGTATTTCGTGCTGCGGCGGCCGATGACGCTCGGGGTGCGCGGCTTGATCCACGACCACACGTCCAATTCTGTCTTCCTCATTCGCCACACCTATGTCCCGGGCTGGCAGCTTCCCGGCGGTGGCGTCGAGCTGGGCGAGACGATGATCGAGGCGCTGGCGCGCGAGCTCTCCGAGGAGGGCAACATTGCATTGACCGCGCCGCCGTTGCTGAAATCGATGCATTTCAACCGTCGGACCAGCCGCCGCGACCATGTCGGCCTCTATTTGGTCGAGCAGTTCAATCAGACGGCGCCGAAGCTGCCGGACCGCGAGATCGCCGCAGCCGGTTTCTTTCCGCTCGACCGCCTGCCGGACGGAACGACGCCGGCCACGTTGCGGCGAATCGCCGAGATTTTTGGCGGCGCGGCGGCGTCGCCCTACTGGTAGGTCACGCTGCCTTCCTGAACCGCGCCCGATCATGCGGCGCGGCGTAGTCCAGTTCCGGTCCGACCGGCACGATGTGCGTCGGGTTGATCGTTTCGTGGCTGCCGTAATAGTGCGCCTTGATGTGGTGCAGGCTCACCGTGCCTGCGACGCCTGGGACCTGATAGAGGTCGCGCAGATAGTTCGACAGGTTCGGATAGTCGGCGATGCGGCGCAGGTTGCACTTGAAATGGCCGACATAGACCGGATCGAAGCGGACCAGCGTGGTGAACAGCCGCCAATCGGCCTCGGTGATGCGGTCACCGACGAGATAACGCTGGCGAGATAGGCGATCCTCGAGTTGGTCGAGCGCCGAGAACAGTTTGCCAAACGCTTTTTCATAGGCCGCTTGCGTCGTGGCGAAGCCGGCGCGATAGACGCCGTTGTTGACTGAGGGATAGACCAGCGCATTGACCGCGTCGATTTCGCCGCGCAGTGCTTTCGGATAGAAATCGAGGCTGGCGTCGCCCCATTTGTCGAAGGCTGAATTGAACATCCGGATGATCTCGGAGGACTCATTGGAGACGATTGTTTGTTCTCGCCTGTCCCACAGGACCGGCACCGTCACGCGGCCGGAATAGACGGGATCGGCCTTGGTGTAGAGCTGATGCAGGAAATCGAAACCGTAGAGCGTGTCGCCGGTGGCGCCGTCCTCGGCCAGGAATGTCCAGCCGTTGGCGCCCATGAAATGATGGACGACCGAGACGGAAATCACGTCCTCGAGTTTCTTCAGTGCTCGAAAGATCAACGTCCGGTGCGCCCAGGGACAGGCAAGCGAGACATAGAGATGGTAGCGGCCCGGCTCGGCCTTGAAGCCGCGCTTGCGGCCTTCGGCCGGCGTGCCGTCAACCGTGATCCAGTCGCGCCATTGCGACTGCGCCCGCACGAACTCGCCGTCGCTGCCCTTGGTGTCGTACCCGCGGTCCTGCCATTTGCCGTCGACCAGCAATCCCATGCGATGTCCTTTCGTCACTATGGGATGTAGGCGCGAGCTGACCACACGGAAACCGCCAGGCGTTGAACAGTTCGTCAATCGCCAGGGTGGCAAACGAAGGGCGGCAGGCGAAAACGGCCGATTGCAGTGGCTGAAAATTGGTGCTAGCGAAAAATCCGCATGTTCGACTTTGCCTTGATCCGGGTCGACCGACGACGAAAGGGCGCCCGCGCTTGATGAAGCGCTGACCGGCGAACGCTGCCGTTTGCAGCAAACCTTTCTCCGTCTACCGGAACGCAACGACCATGAGCCTTGCCGACGTGAAATACCTGCCGGAAAATCCGGCGCATGACCCCGAAATCGAAGCTATAAACGACGAAGCCTTCGGGCCGGGCCGTTTCGTGCTAGGCGCCTACAAGATCCGTGAGGGCGGCCCGCATGAACGCGCTTTGTCCTTCGTGGCGGTCGATGGTGAAATCGTTGTCGCCTCGGTACGCATGACGCGCATCGCGGCCGGCGCCGGTCGCGCGCTGATGCTCGGACCGCTTGCGGTGCGGCCGGCCTTCAAGAATCTCGGCATCGGCCGCCGGCTGGTGAGGATCGCGCTGGAAGCCGCCGCCAAGGCCGGCATGCCGGCGGTGATGCTTGTCGGCGACGAGCCCTATTACGGCCCGCTCGGCTTCAAGAGAATCCCGCGTGGGCAAATCTTCATGCCGCGCCCGGTCGATCCTGACCGGCTTTTGTCGCATGAGATCGTGCCGGGCGCGATGGCACGGCTGGTGGGGGAGGTTTGCCACGCCGATCAGGCAAGGCTTGCCGCGCACGTCGCCGCGATGGCGTGACCGTCCGGATGCTGTTGCGCCGTCCTGTCTGGCTTCGTAGCATGTGCCCGGCAGGATGGAGGACGCCGACATGAACCCGAACGGCCAGATTGCGATCGTCACCGGCGGCGGCTCCGGCCTCGGCGAAGCGACGGCACGTGCACTGGCCGCGAAGGGCGCCGGCGTTGCAATCCTCGACCTCGGCATCGAGCGTGCGGCGAAGATTGCGGCCGATATCGGCGGCATCGCCATCCAATGCGACGTAAGCAGCGCCGACGGCGGTGCTGCTTGCGTGGCGGAAGTGGCAAAAAAGCTCGGCGAACCTCGTATCCTGGTGAATTGCGCCGGCATCGCCATCGGTATGAAGACGATCGGCAAGGACGGTCCGCACCCGCTCGACCAATACCGCAAAGTGATCGAAGTCAATCTGATTGGCACCTTCAATATGATCCGCCTCGTCGCCGACCGGGCCGCAAAGCTTGAGCCGCTGGAGGGCGGCGAGCGCGGCGTCATCGTCAACACGGCATCGGTCGCCGCCTATGACGGTCAAATCGGCCAAGCCGCCTATTCAGCCTCCAAGGGCGGCGTCGTCAGCATGACGCTGCCGGTGGCGCGCGACCTTGCCCGGTCTGGCATTCGCGTCTGCACCATCGCACCCGGCATCTTCAAGACGCCGATGATATCAGGCATGCCGCAGGAGGTGCAGGATTCGCTGGGCGCCGCGGTGCCTTTCCCGTCCCGTCTCGGCGAGCCTTCCGAATATGCAGCCCTTGTGCTGCACATCGTCGAAAACCAGATGCTCAACGGCGAGACCATCCGCCTCGACGGCGCCATCCGCATGGCGCCGAAGTAGCCGATCATGAGTGCCGAAGTCTCGCCGCAGGCGAAGACCGGCCCGCTGGCCGGTCTGACGGTGATCGAGATGGCCGGGATTGGACCGGTGCCGCTGGCCGGCCTGATGTTGTCGGAGATGGGAGCCGAGGTGCTGCGCATCGAGCGGATTGGGTCGACCCAGCCGTTCCTGTCGCTACCGGATGAATACGACATCGACCGTCACGGCCGCTCCATCCTGCGTATTGACCTAAGGCGCTGGGAAGGCGCCGAATTGGTGCTGCGCCTTGCCGAAAAGGCCGACATGCTGGTCGAAGGGTTTCGTCCCGATGTCATGGAGCGGTTTGGTCTTGGGCCGGATGCGGCATTGGCGCGCAACCCGGCGCTGATCTACGGCCGCATGACGGGATTCGGCCAGGACGGACCGCTATCGGGTCGTGCCGGACACGATATCACCTACCTCGCCTATTCGGGTGTGCTGCACGCCATCGGCCAGGAAGAAAGCCGGCCAGTCCCACCGCTCAACCTCGTTGCCGACAATGGCGGCGGCGCCGTGATGCTGGTTGCCGGCGCACTGGCCGCGATGTTTGAGCGTTCGCGCTCCGGCAAGGGCCAGGTGATCGATGCCGCGATGATCGAGGGCGCTTCGATGCTGGCGACACCTGTGCACGCCTTGATGGCGGCGGGCCTGTGGAGTGACACGCGCGGCGCGAACCTGCTCGATTCCGGCGCGCCCTTTTACGACACCTATGAGACGGCGGACGCACGCCACGTCGCCGTCGGCTGCCTTGAACCCCGGTTCTTCGCTGAATTCGCAAGACTGCTGCCGCTCGACGAGCGTTTTGTGCACGGCCAATACGACAGGAATTTGTGGCCGCAGATGCGCGCTGCCATTGTAGATCGGGTCGGGCAGAAAACACGGGACGACTGGGACCGTCTCTTTGCTGCGACCGATGCTTGCGTTGCACCGGTTCTGTCGTTGCGGGAAGCCCGGGATCATCCGCACAATCGCGCTCGCAACGCCTTTGTGACGTCGGGTGCGCTTGAGCGCCCCGCCCCGGCGCCGCGCTTTTCGCGCTCCCGGCCGACGCTTGCCGCCATACCGGCCGCTCACCATTGTCAGGCGGCGACCGTGCTGGCACGCTTCGGCCTTTCGGAAAGCGAAACTGAGGCCCTTGTCAAATCCGGTGTGATAGGTTGATAACCGGACAATAAAAATCAGCTTAAGACGGGTGGACTTTGGCCGACCGAAAAAAGGACGTGATCCGCGAGACCGACGCCGAAGCGATCAGGCTGGCGAAGACGCTGATCCGCAGTGCCCGTTTCGGCGCGCTGGCGGTGATCGAGCCCGGGACCGGTTCGCCGCTGGCCAGCAGGGTTGGTGTCGCCACCGATATCGATGGCGCGCCGCTGATCCTTGTGTCGATGCTGTCCGCCCATACCGGCGCGATCCTTGCCGACCCGCGCTGTTCGCTGCTTGTCGGCGAGCCCGGCAGAGGCGACCCGCTGGCGCACCCGCGGCTGACGCTCGTCTGTCGGGCAGCACGGCTTGAGCGCGGGTCCGGCGAGCATGCCCGCGCCGAACGGCGCTATCTCAACCGCAACCCCAAAGCGAAGCTCTATGCCGGACTTGGCGACTTCTCGATCTTCCGCCTCGAGCCGGAGCGGGCCAGTCTCAACGGCGGCTTCGGCAAAGCCTACTTGCTCGAGCGCACCGATCTGGTCACGACCGCTCCGATCGTCGAAGAGCTTGCCGCTGGTGAACAATCCGCCCTCGAACATATGAATGCCGACCATAGCGACGCAATTGCCGTCTACGCGCGCCATTTCGCCAAGGCCGCAGGCGACGGCTGGATCATCACCGGCTTCGACGCCGACGGCATGGACCTGGCGTTGGGCGACGATGTCTGCCGGGTCTTCTTCCCCGAGCCACTGAGGACAGCGCGTGAGCTCAGGCATGTTCTGGTCGATATGGCAAAGACCGGCCGAGTTGCAGACGAAACACAGTCCGACAGTTAATCGTGTCGGGTCGAAAGCAAGTCTTGAGGTTTGAGTGAAATGTTCTACCCTTTCCCGGTAGCGTTGAATCACCAGCGCACATTCGCGAGTGAGTCTATGGAATCAGACGCTATTGCCCCCATAGCGCCGGATGAGCAGGAAGGTGTGGGGGATCGATGGTCTCGAAAAAGCTAATCGCCAATGCCGAATCAGCGGCTGCGTTTCTGACGCTGATGGGCAACGAGAAACGACTGTTGATCATGAACTATCTGGCGGACGGTGAAATGTCGGTCGGTGCTATCGCCGAGAAGGTTCTGCTCAGCCAATCCGCCCTGTCCCAGCATCTGGCCAAACTGCGGGCGCTCGATCTCGTCGAGACCCGGCGCGACCGGCAGATGATCTACTATTCCTGCAAATCCGATGCCGTGCGCGAACTTCTCAACACGCTGGACCGGATTTTCGGCGAAGGTGAGTTGTCGCAGATGGCGTACCGCCTGCGTCGCTCCGGGACTTGACCGGCCAGTGCATGTCGCCCCCCTACCTCGCTGACGGTTCTTAGAGCGACTTGCGTCCACTTGGACGCAGGAAGTACTTTGGATCCACGCATCGAGCTGTCCGAAGACCCACTGCGATTTTCGGGGCGATGCGTGTCCGCCGAGGCAAGCATGCGCCCCATTCGTATCGAAGACCCGCATGATCCGCGCGTCGCCGCCTATCTCGACATCCGCGAGCGCGATCTTGCCGGCCGGCAAGGCCGCTTCGTTGCCGAAGGCAAGGTGGTGCTCGAAATGCTGCTCGCGGCCAAACGCTTTTCGGCCGAATCGGTGCTGGTACTCGAAAACCGGCTGGCAGGCCTCGACGGAATCCTGCGCAAGGCACCTGCGGACCTTCCGGTCTACGTCGCGGCCAGCGAGGTCATGGACAAGATTGCCGGCTTTCACATGCATCGCGGCATATTGGCGATCGGCCGCAAGGGCGCGGCGCAGCCTGCAGAGGCCTTGCTTAACACCTTGCCCACCCGCGCGTTGATCGTCGTGCTGGTCGGCATCGCCAACCATGACAATCTGGGCTCGATCTTTCGCAACGCCGCCGCCTTCGGCGCCGATGCGGTGTTTCTGGACGCGACCTGCTGCGATCCGCTGTACCGCAAGGCGATCCGCGTCTCGGTCGGCGCCGCGCTGAAAGTTCCCTTCGCCTCCTTCACTGAGACCATCGGCTTCACCGCGGCGCTCGACCGGCTGGGCTTCGGCCAGTTCGCTTTGTCGCCGCGCGGGCGAACCGGCATCCGCGATGCGAAAGGGACTGAACGGCTGGCGCTCTATTTCGGCACCGAAGGCGAAGGCTTGCCCGAAAACCTGCTCGCCCGCCTGCGGACGGTGCGGATCGATATGGCAGACGGCTTCGACAGCCTGAATGTCGCCGCCGCGTCAGCCATCGCCTTACATCATTTTTCGGCAAGCAGGACCTGAGCCGCAGAAGGCAGCATCACTGGCTGCGCTCAATGCGCCGATTCGGCCTTCTGCAGCGCCCGCACGCGATCGGCAAGGCTGCGTTCGCCGCTTCCCGGTGGGTTGGGTGCCGCAAGAGCCTTTGCGATCGGCGACTCCGGCCCGTCGAGCTTCGCCGTCAGGGCGACGACTTGCGCCGCCAAGTCGCTCATCTGCTCACGCAATGCAGCGCTGGCACGGCGCGCATCGTCGCCGCCTTCGGATTTGGATGCCTCGAAGGCGGCAAGATCCGTTTTCAGTTTCTTGTTCTCGCGGGCCAGTTCCGTCAGCCTCGCCTCCAACCGCTCGCGGTCGTTGTCGAGCTTGGCGATGGCTTTTTGGGTGTCGTCCTTGACGGCCGCATCGGCCTGACTACCTTGCACTCCGACGAAACGCACCGCGGAGGCGTTTTCCACGCGTTCGCTTTTCGACTTTTCGCGAAGCCGCGCGATTTCCTTGTCGCGGCGGTCAAGCTTGTCCTCGCGATCGGCAAGCGTGGCGAGCAAGCGCTCGATCTTCTTGTCCAGTTCGCCGGTCCGTTTCTTCTCGGCCTTCAACGCGTCTCGTGCGGCCTTGCTCTCGGCCGCGATCTCCTGTTGGCGCCTGTCCGCCTCCTTGCGCTGGCCACGCAGCACCGAAATGTCGTCGGCCAGCTTTTGCAGTTCGGACTCGCGCGCCACAAGTTCGATCTGACGGCTGCTGGAAGAAAAGCTGGCGTCGTCATACATGTGCTCCAGTTTTTTCAGCTCGAGCACACGCTTTTCCAGGGCTTGCTCGGTTTGAGCAAGCCGATCTGACAAAAGCTGCAACTGGTCTTCGCGCTGCCGAAGGTCTTCGCCCTTGGTCTCGAGTTCGGAAAGGGCCTGTTTCTTGTCCTTCCGCTCGAGCGCCAGCTCCTTCAGTGCCTCGCGGCCGCGGCCGATCTCGACAAGCTGTTCGGCCGATTTCTCGCGCAGCGCCTTGACGCTCATCTCGAGCCGGCGCGTCGACATAGCGAACTCGGCGCGGATGCGATCCTTCTCCGCCTGGATCTCGGCCAGCGTCAGCGGCATCGAGCCCTCGACGCGTTTGCGCGTCAGCGTCACGGCCCGCCGCCAGATGGCCGGGGCAATCATCAGCGCCACAAAGCCGGCGCAGAGAAAGCCGAGGACAAAGAACAGGACCGACTGAACCAAGGTGACTATCCGTTATGGACGGCAAACAACCGTAAGCGACTGTGCCACGTTCGCATGACGGAATTCCAGCGCTGCGGCAAGGGTCTGCCGCAGCAATGTTCAGATCGTCGACCTTGGAACCAGTCGAGACGGCGAGGCAACCGCTTGCTCAGAATGGATTCCAGGTGGCGCGCTGGGTAAGCTTGAGATAACCGAGGTTGACGCCAAGCCGGGCGCCGACGCCGGTGCGGATCGGCACCAGCAGCACATTGTTGTTCTTCATCACGTTGAAGCCGACGCCAGCCACGAGATAGGCAGAGCCGGCAAGACCGCCGAAACGATTGTAGAGGCTGTTCACGTCGTCGAGATTATAGACCAGCATCATCACCCGCGAGCCCTCGCCGCCAAAATCCCAGCCGAGCGACGGGCCCTGCCAGAACACTTTGTGATCGCCGGCATTCTTGGTGTAGAGCGTGCCTTCGCCATAGGTCAGGCCACCGATCAGCGCGCCCGAGCCCTCCTCGCCAAGCAAATAGCCATTAGGCAGGCCGTAGGAGGCGAAAATCTTCTCGACGACGGTGGCGAGCCCGCCCGACGTCGCGCCGAAGAATTTATGACCGGAATCGACGATCTCCTGAGCGGTGTATTCCTGGGCCCGCGAAGGCGAGGTCGAAAAGACGATGACAAGGCCCATGAGAGCGATCGCCATTGAGGTGACACGGAAAAAACTCCGGTCGTAGTATCGGGAAAACATGCTTCCAATCTCCGTCAGGGAGCACTTTCGCCGACGCCTCACATCCGCGCGGCTCTTTGGCGGCCGCTAAGGATGACTGTTATGGGCAAACTAAGCCGTAATCCTTTTTCAACCATTAAGCTTTCACATGAAGATGGCGGTTAGAAGGCTGGCTTCGAGCTGGTTTCGCGTCGCCCCGCAGTCTCCGCACCCTGCGTGAACACACCATTTTTGATAACGACAATTCCGGATTTGTTGCTGCACGCTCAGGCGCTGTGTATTCAAGGCCTTGGGAGAGAGCGTGATTCGTATGGGCAGGCGTGATCATTTATCGCGCGGCCATTTCTAGTGAAATTTTTCAGGGACTTTCGCCGATGGCCGAGCTTTTCACCCTTTCCGCACCCGATCTCGCCGCGCTTTTGTGCAGCCGGGTCTGCCACGACATCATTTCGCCGGTCGGCGCCATAAACAACGGGCTTGAGCTGCTCGACGAAGGCGGCGCCGACGAAGATGCCATGAAATTGATTCGGCAGAGCGCCAGAAACGCTTCGGCCCGCCTGCAATTCGCCCGCATCGCCTTCGGCGCAGCCGGTTCTGCCGGCATGATGATCGACACGGGGGACGCCGAGGCCGTTGCGATCGCCTTTTTGAAGAACGAGAAGCCGGAACTGGTCTGGAACGGAACCCGTGCGCTGCTGCCCAAGAACAAGGTAAAGCTGCTGCTCAATCTCATTCTCGTCGCCAACGCCGCCATTCCGCGTGGCGGTAAGCTTACGGTTACGCTTGAAAACCTCGACACAGAACCCCGCTTTGCGCTCGCCGCGAGCGGTCTGATGCTGCGCGTGCCGCCCAAATTCCTGGAACTCCATTCCGGCAACAGGCCTGAAGAACCGATCGACGCGCATTCGGTGCAGCCCTACTACACGTTGCTTCTGGCGCGCGAGGCGAACATGACGATATCGATCCACGCAACCGCAGAAGAAATCGTACTATCGGCTGCTTGAAGTTACTAAGAAATGATTGAAAAGGATGAATAAGAGTTTTTAGACAATATTTACTACGCCATCACGGTTAAATGAAATGAGCCTTCCAGGCTAGTTCGGCCGAAGCATCGGTCAAGAAGTTTCCGTAAAAGCTGTTCTTGCAAAAATTTTACCTATCGGCTTTTCAGCTTCTTTACCGGATTGATCGTACCGTGCCTTTCAGTACCGCGACGCTGCCGGATTGCCGCATGGCAAAGAGGGCCCGGAAATGAAACGCTGCATGTTCATCGACGATTCGAGCGTCATCAGGAAGGTCGCAAAGCGCATCCTGGGTGGTTCCGACATGCTGGTCATCGAAGCTGCCAGCGGGTTTGACGCGGTCGAGATGTGCACTGCCGACATGCCGGATATCATCGTCGTCGACGGCGCCTTGCCGGACATGCAGGCGGAGGACGTCATCCGCCGCATACGCGCCATGGAAGGTCCGATACAGCCCCAGATGCTGATTTCGCTGGTTGAGGTCGACGTCGCTTCGATCATGCGGGCAAAGCGCGCCGGCGCTCAAGGCTATCTGCTGAAGCCGTTCAATCGGCCGCAACTTCTCGAATGCTTCCGCACCTTGAGAATTGCAGCCTGATTCGCCGATCCCTGGCGCATGGCCCCCCGGAAATTGGCGCTCTAATGTCTGCGATACAAACGCAAAAATCCGGCCGAAGCCGGATTTTGCCGGAAAATCGATCGGATCGGCGTCGTCAGCTCAGGCGCTGACGCGGATATCTTCCGGCTCGCGCAGCACATAGCCGCGACCCCAAACCGTCTCGATGTAATTCTGGCCGCCGGAAGCGGCGTCGAGCTTCTTGCGCAGCTTGCAGATAAAGACGTCGATAATCTTCAGTTCCGGTTCGTCCATGCCACCGTAAAGGTGGTTGAGGAACATTTCCTTGGTGAGCGTAGTGCCCTTGCGCAGCGAGAGCAGCTCCAGCATCTGGTATTCCTTGCCGGTCAGATGCACGCGCTGGCCACCGACCTCAACGGTCTTGGCATCGAGATTGACCACCAGGTCGCCGGTGGTGATGACGGACTGGGCATGGCCCTTGGAACGCCGCACGATAGCGTGGATGCGGGCGACCAGTTCGTCCTTGTGGAACGGCTTGGTCATATAGTCGTCTGCGCCGAAGCCGAGGCCGCGTACCTTGTCCTCGATGCCGGCCATGCCGGAGAGGATAAGGATCGGCGTCTTCACTTTGGAAAGGCGAAGTGTTCTCAAGACCTCGTATCCCGACATGTCGGGGAGATTGAGGTCTAGAAGGATGATATCGTAGTCGTAGAGCTTGCCTAGATCGACACCTTCTTCGCCAAGATCGGTGGTATAGACGTTGAAACTTTCCGATTTCAGCATCAGCTCGATGCTTTGTGCGGTTGCACTGTCATCTTCTATCAGCAGAACACGCATTTCATTCCCCTTTTCTGCTGCCGGACCATTTCACGACCCGTCCAGGACCGGAGCAGTGATTGCCTGAGCAGAGGCTGCCATCGAATGGTTAACAAAACCTAATTCCGTGCCGCTGACGGTACCAGATTTTTTAACCCCTTTCTACACCTTGTTGAATCTAATAGCGAATCATAGAACCAAACTGCTAATGCAAAACATTAATAAGCCAGACTAAGTGACTCCAGGGACTCGCTGGCCGTGCTTCCGCATCGAGAGCCGGAATTTTTACCCGGCCTTAAGTCCTGAGCCGTATGATTAACAATGCCCGTAAACGAATGGTTACCGCCGGCAAAAAACTTTAGGAATTTGTTTCCCATGGTTCCTGTAAAGTTGGTGGAAACGGGTGAGGCCTGAGGTTTGCCAGGTGGATTGGACGATATGTGCAGGTGTGCGTTTCCAGGAGTACCGAATCATGAAGTCACGTGAAAACCTCGTTCGGCTGAAGCAGTTCCAGGTGAATGAGAAGCGGCGGCAATTGCTGCAACTCGACATGATGATCGCTGAATTCGAGCGCATGGCTGTCGAACTGGAGCTCCAGATCACTGCCGAAGAAAAGAAAGCCGGCATCACCGACATCAACCATTTTGCCTATCCGACCTTCGCCAAGGCAGCGCGCCTGCGCCGCGACAATCTGAGAAACTCGCAAAGCGACCTCGCCCAGCAGCGGAGCATTGCCGAATCACTGCTCGGCGAAGCCGAAGCGGAGCTTTCCAAAGCGGAAATGCTCGAATCGCGCGACACCAAGATCCGCGATGCCGAGACCGGCGGCCGCAGCGCCATGATCGGCTGAAAACAAGGCTCTAAGGCCAGTCAACACCCAGCGGTCAGGGCGTTGCTCATCTGGAACGTCGCCGCTCATTGGTCGAGCAGCCGCCAGTTTCAGGTCTAAGCTACCAAGCCCCCTTCATGTTCCGCGACCGCTCGCATCCGGGCATCCCTAATGTCGGGCACAGGCGATTCCGGCCAGGACCTTATCTTATTGAGCAGCCCACCAGGTTCCGGCCGAGTTCGGCGCGTCGAGCGGATGTCCGTCGGGCCCGACCGCGCAGGCTTGTGGAAGCTGGCAAGGTCGACGCGAAAAAGCTTGCCGTCCCTGTCGCAAAAACCCGCTCGAAGAAGCAGGTGCCGCTCATGCCTTTCTCGGCCGATCGGCAGGTGGTGCTGACCGTCTGAAGCAGAGAAAACCGTTGCGGCAAAGCAAAAAGGGCGCGGATTGTCGCGCCTTTTCAGTTCGTCGAACCAGCCTTAATGCCGATATTGCTGGATGCGCGTCGTGCGAAGGCCGGCAAGGCCATATTCGTCGATCGATGCCTGCCAGGATAGGAATTCCTCGGTGGTCAGCTTGTAGCGCTGGCATGCCTCTTCGAGGCTCAAAAGCCCACCCCGTACAGCCGCCACCACTTCCGCCTTGCGCCGGATAACCCAGCGACGTGTGTTCGTCGGCGGCAGATCGGCAATCGTAAGGGGGCTGCCGTCAGGCCCGATAACATATTTGACGCGCGGTCTAACAAGATCGGTCATCGTACTCTCTACTAAAAACTCAAAGACCCAATCCCCACCACATTACTGCCACAGCTTTAAAAATTGCCTAAGCGAACCCTAATAGCTAGGTAAGGATCATGAACGCCGCGTTAGTCTTTTCGTCGGCATTTGAGCTATCTGCCCGCGAGCGCCGAATCCGTTCAAAAAAATCGGCCGGTTCGCGAAGCTGGCGCACCCGGAAAGCTTGACCTATATTCCGGCCATTGGCATTCAAGCGCCTTCATCCAGGGCGCCGTCCAGAACGAAAGAACCATGAACAGCCTCGACCTTCCCGGACGTCCCGAAAACACCCGCGTCGTTGTCGCCATGTCGGGCGGCGTCGACTCGTCGGTCGTTGCCGGTCTTTTGAAGCGCGAAGGCTATGATGTCGTCGGCGTCACGCTGCAGCTCTACGACCATGGCGCGGCAACGCACCGGGCCGGCTCATGCTGCGCCGGCCAGGACATCGACGATGCCCGCCGCGTCTCCGAGACGCTCGGCATTCCGCACTATGTGCTCAATTACGAGGAGCGCTTCCGCAAGGCGGTGATCGACCCCTTCGCCGAGAGCTATGTGGCCGGTGAAACGCCGATCCCTTGTGTTTCCTGCAACCAGACGGTGAAATTCGCCGACCTTCTGGCGACTGCCAAGGAGCTCGGCGCCGACGCGCTGGCCACCGGCCACTACATCCGCTCCGGCGCCAACGGCGCCCATCGCGCACTGTACCGGCCGGTCGACGCGGACCGCGACCAGAGCTATTTCCTGTTCGCCACCACGCAGGCGCAGGTCGATTATCTGCGCTTTCCGCTTGGCGGCCTGTCGAAGCCGCAGGTTCGCGCCATCGCCGAGGAAATGGGGCTGACGGTCGCCGCCAAGCAGGACAGCCAGGACATCTGCTTCGTGCCACAGGGCAAATATTCCGACATCATCGCCAAGCTGAAGCCGGCTGCTGCCAATCCGGGCGACATCGTCCATATCGACGGCCGCGTACTCGGCCGCCATGAAGGCATTTTGCGCTACACCATCGGTCAGCGCCGCGGCATCGGCGTCGCCTCGGGCGAGCCGCTCTACGTCGTCCATCTCGATGCCGACCGAGCCCGCGTCGTCGTTGGCCCGCGCGAGGCGCTGGAGACGCACAAGATCTATTTGCGCGACATGAACTGGCTGGGCGACGCTGCGCTGTCAGATATCCCGGCGGCCGGGCTGGAGCTTTTCGCCAAGGTCCGCTCGACACGCCCGCCGCGCCCGGCCGTGCTGCATCACAACGCCGGGATCACTTCGGTGGAACTGGTCGACGGCGAGTCCGGCATCGCGCCCGGCCAGGCGTGCGTGCTCTATTCCGACGACGGTAACCAGGCCCGCGTGTTCGGCGGCGGCTTCATCGAGCGTTCCGAGCGTGGCGCCGAGGCCGAGGCGATGCTGACGCGGCTGGCAGCCCGCCCGGCGCAGATTCCCGCCGAATGATCCCGATCCTATCGGGATGATCGGGCTCTAACACAGCGGCACTTCCTCTCAGGAAGTCGATCCGGTGTGGGTAACCGTGCCAGCGGTCAGGATGCGCAGCACCCTGATGGCTTCCTCGCCGCTGGTGCGCGGTTCTGACCGTGTCTCGATGCACTGGATGAAATGCTCGAGCTCTCGCGTCAGCGGCATGCCCTCGCCCACCGCCACATAGGACGGCTCGTTGGTGGTGAAGGCCCATTGGCCACTGTCTTGCCACACCGCGTGGCGGTAGACGGCGAGCTTGCGCTCCCACGGCTCGACATCGTCGAACACCGCCATCGCCTTGGTGCCGACCACGGTCAGCCGCCGCTCGCGGTAAGGGTTGAGCCGCGACGCGAAGAGATGGCTGCGCAGACCGTTGGGAAAGCGCATGTGCAGATGCGCGAAATCGCTGAGATTGTCGAGGAGCGCTGCCCCCTCGCCACGCACCTCGATCGGTTCCGTGCCGGTGATGGCGAGGATCATCGACAGATCGTGCGGCGCAAGGTCCCACAACGCATCGTTCTCGGTGTGGAACTTGCCGAGCCCGAGCCGGTGCGAATGGATATAACGGACCTCGCCGAGCTCGCCATTGTCGATCAGCGCCTTCAACGTCTCGAAGGCTGGATGAAAGCGCAGTACGTGGCCGACCATGAAGACACGGCCATTGTCGGCCGCCGCCTTCACCGAGCGCTCGGCATCCACCACCGTCAGCGCGATCGGCTTTTCCACCAGCACGTCCTTGCCGCCCTGGACGGCGCGCACCGCCATGTCGGCATGGAACTGCGGCGGCAGCGCCATGACGATGGCATCGACGTCGCTGCGGACAAAGAGCGCCTCCGGCTCGATCGCCAGGCAATCCTGCTCACTGGCGAAACCTTCGGCGCGGGCAGGGTTGACGTCCGAGACCGCGTGCAGCGCGCCGAGCGCCTTGAGGGTGCGGATGTGGTTGCTGCCCCAGTATCCGCAACCGAGGACTGCAATGCGCGGTTTCATCAATTCCAACTCTAGAATTTCGTGGCCGAGACATAGCGGCGCGCCCCGCCGAACTCAACCCCGGCATTTCCGTGCCCAATTATCTGCTCGGCAAAGCTTTCCGGCCATTGGAGCGATGTGCGTCCGCTTGGACGCACAGGCACGCGTCTCAAGACCGTGAAGCTTCGCATCATGCCGGGGATCGATTCCGATTTCGCAAAGCACGATGCGATAGAATGTGCCGGCATACCGGCTGCATCGATGCTTGACAGGCTTGGCATCCCAACCTTATATCCGCCCGACCTTGGCGAACGCTTCGACATGCCTTCTGATTTAAGGCGGATTTCGGACCTTTCGCCGCCCTGGCGGGGTAGCTCAGTTGGTTAGAGCACGGGAATCATAATCCTGGGGTCGGGGGTTCAAGTCCCTCTCCCGCTACCATAACTACTTGAAATCGCTTGATAATTCAGACCCGCCGGATGGCGGGTTTTCATTTTCGTCGCCGGGGTAACGCCCCGGGTAACGCGAGAGAACGCTTAGGTCGCATTCTTCTGCTTGCGTGAAAATCCATTCAAACGGCCCATCAACTCTTGGATTTGACCATACGTCATCATCTCTCGGGACCAGCCTTTGAGTAACTCGTATTGGTCAAAAGTGAGTTCACGATGATTGACACCGCAAAAGGCGACCAGGGGCAATGGCACCTCTCGATCCTCGTCAACAATGTAGTCTTCGATGGAATAATCCGGGCCAACCTTTCGCAAGACCGTCCCGATCCGCACCCTCAAATCGGACTTCTTCCCCTTCCATTCGACAAGCCGTCCAAACACCCGGCGAACGTACTCGGTTGGTTGCGGGAGAAGATCGACGATGCTCGCGACAGTGGCGTCGGCTGGAAGTCCTGGATGGATTTGCTTTCTAGCCATTGAGCCCCTTCTTCCTCCATCTCTTAGCACGTTCCCTGACCCGGTAGGAACGCCTCGTAGGCGTGTGTTCGCCTCGCCCCAGGCCCTTCGCGTGCGCCGGATCGGCCGCGCTCGTCCTGCACAGAGATAGGCCTGAATTCGACGGGTCGAAGCACATGCTTACTGCTCCGCCTCGGGCTTAGGTGGAAACTTCGCGAGCAATTTTTGATCAACAGGCGCAGTCTGCTGACCTTGGGATCGAATTTGGAGGAGAGCCTGCTCCTGTCGCCACATTCGGACCTCCTCTTCTCGCGCCAGCGCATTCGGATAGTAGATGCGCGCAATATCGTCGACCTTAAGCGTATTTGACAGGCCGATATCAGCGCCCATCTCCTTCAGGAGAACCCGGAGCTTTTCCTCCCGTAGCTGTGTATGAGGGACCTCAGCGGTATGGAAAATGGCGAACAAATCGGCCCAAGCCTCACGCACTCCAGGTGAGTCGGAAAAAACGAAGTCGATCGAGTTCAACATCCGGACAGACTCAATAGATGCGATCGTAGCCCGCTCCTGCATCAACGTCGCAAACACTTGGACTTTCATCCGCCTGCGCTCATTATCTTGCTCGGTATCCTTGCGAATTTTCTCCGCAAGCATTGCTGCAGAACGTGGTCCCTGCCAGGTCGCAAAGACGGCTGCCATGGCGGCGACAGCACTCAAGAAGGCGGAGACCGTGGCCGGATTTTGAGCGATATATTCGATCAAGCAGCGTCTCCCAGATCGCGCAGCTTTTCGAGCTTGACGTTCACCGCACCAAACGGGGTTGTGATCTTGATAAACGGGGCTTCCAGAAAATTCTCTGGCATCGTGAAGGGGACTTCATACTTGAGCCCATTCGGCCCGGTATTGATTCCCTGAATGAGATCAATATTGGGCGGCGCATCTACCGAAATCTTGCCGCTATATGCTTTTGTTGCCGGGTCTTGGTCGAAATTGCCGTCAAATTTAACGCCACCCGCATCGACGCCTACAATCGCCTTACCTTTGAATACAAACAAAACGACGCCGTAGCCATCGGCAGACATGTAACCGACATAAAAGCCGTCAAGCATTTCTAACCCCTCGCTTTGTCGTCACTGTGCGGACGATTAGTTCAATGCGAAGAGAGATGGTGACACAAGGTTAGTTATACAATAGTTGACGTATGTATTTCGCCGCAGGGGCTCCCTCGCGCGCGAGCGACCCCCTCTGGTACGAGTGTGACGCTATTATTCGACCGGCGCGCCTAGAGCCTTCGCGAAAGCCGCGTCGGCTTCGGCCGTAGCCCGGGCGTCCTTAACGGCGCGGCCTTCCGCCTCGATGTCTCTCATCCGTTCGGCTTCGCGGGCGAATGTGTCGACCGCGATGTCCAAGTGCGTCTCGGCAGTTTTGAGGTCTTCAAGTTCAGCGTCGAGCTCTGGCGCAACCTTCGCGATGATCAGGTTTTCGATGAGCGAAATCGGCATGCCGATCTTGCCGGTCAACAACGGCGGGAAATTTCGGATGGCCGCAATCACCCAGACGTCGCCGCGATCGATAGCGGCATTGATTTCCGCATCACGCTCCTTTTGCGAAAGGCCGCGCAACACCTGCCGGACCTCCTGCGCCTGCGGATACGTTTCGAGAAGGCCTGACTTTTTGAAGGCCTCGCCGCGAAGGCGTTCACGGCGATCGTCCAGCGCTTTCCGGGCCTGCGCGTTGATCAAGCCGACCTTTGCCAGAGCCTGATCGCGGACGGTCTTGTATCTGAACGCTCGCGCCTCGGGAGTTTGGCGGCTATCGCTTGTCGCCCGGATGGTCGACAGCGCCTTGTGGAGCTCGCCCATGCGCTCGATGCCTGCCCCGAGAAGGTTGAATTCCGGGACGTTTTTCTCATGGTTCAAATGCCTGACGCCAGCATCGGTCAGTCCGGCCGGCGTCGTTCCTCGGAGAAAGTGCTGCATGGTTTTCACTCCTGATTTTTGATGAGGTCAAGATACGCCGATCGGCCGACAATCCGCGTTGAACCGCCTTCAATCGTGGTGCCGTCGCCGGTGTTGATGAAGTCGACGCCGGAGAACAGCGTGGATCCATTTTTTGGCTCTGGGTCGGGTTGGTGACCTAAGATGACGCCGCCGGAGCCAGAGCCGTATCGGCCGACCGCCATCATCGGAGCTTCAGCATCGTTCTTCGCGATGTAGAGACACCCGCACAAGACATTGGCGTAATCGTCGGAGCCTGAGGTGGGATGGTCGACGCTGTCCTTCCCGGAGCGGTGTGTGCGCCTTTCGAGAAGCCGGAGCTCCCGGACCAAAATCGGCAAGTCGGCAAACGAGATGGCTCCCCGGACGAAGGAAGGCACTGCCTCGACATAAAGCTGGCTCTTCGGAACCGGAGCGCGGGCGTAGGCCATGCCTGCCGCTTCGAACGCTGACACGACCCACTCACCCGAATAGTTGTCGCCGGTGACACTTGAGCAGCCATAGTCCTTCGCGAGCTTGGCAAATTCTGCGGCGACATGGTTGGGGTCGAAGGGTGGCCGACGGCCGACGATCGCGGCGGCGATGAAGCGCGAGCCTTCGAGGTAGCCGACGCAGGCGGTGAAGCTGTCATGACGTCCGGCCGATGCGTCGACGAATGCGAAATAGTCGTGCTCGCGCTGCGGTGGAAGCTGGACCGGCCGGTTCGGATCGATCGCCCGATCAATCGAGTCATCATCGAGAAGCGCGGAGATGTCGGAGCGGAAGTTGCCGCCCCACTCGGAAGCCGCTGCTTCGGGATCGGCCGCATACTCCTCGTCGATCCGGGCTTGGTCGATCGTCGGATTGAGCTTGCGGGTATCGGCCTTGATGACCAGCACCGGGCCATCCTTGTTGAAGTGATCGCGGTGCTTTTGGTAGATCAGGCCGATCTTCCGGTATGGGCTGCTGATCCCGACCAACATGCCGCCAGTCGTGATTAGCGCCGGGATGGTGGCCCGATAGATTTCGAGATCGGGGTTGGCGCTCGTCTCGTCGCGCCAAAATGCCGTTTCGTCGAAGATGGCCGCGAGGAGCGTTCGGGAGCGGACGGTGCGAAAGGAATTTGTCGTGACCGCGATCGTGATGCGGTTGTCCAGCTCGATCTCGTCGCTGTTGTGATTGACGACCATCTGCCGAAGGACCGGCGAGGCGGCGAAGAAGGCTTTGATGTAGTTGAAGATGGTCTTGGACTGGTCCTTCGTCGGAGACATCACGACGATGAAGCCGGTTTCGCCGGGAGCGAGCTTCCCGGAATGATCGAGGGTCGCGATGTAGCTGGCGATGAGGGCTGCTGCCCGACTTTTGCCACCCCGGCGTCCCGCCAATACCCAGAGCTCGCGGACGCGCTCCGTGGGCGGCGATCGACCTGGCCCTGCCAGTTCGGCGAGCAGGTCTAGCTCATCCTCGGTGAGGGGTTGGCCCCACGCGGCTCGAAAGATGGTGCGCCATGTCGACCATGAGGAGAGGTCGCCCAGCGCGGCTCCGAGCAGGAGCGGGTCAGCCAGAGCGTCGTCGATCGTCTCGTGGATCACAGGCCACCTGCCTGCCGCTGGGCGCGGTACTGTTGGAGGGTGGGGGTGACGTTCTTGGCCTTGCGCTCGATGCCGAGTGTTTCGAGGATACGGCGCTGATGACCAGAGAGCCGGCCGAAGAGATCGAGGTCCACTGGACGGCCCTCGGCTAGGTCACCCTCCATCCGCTCCAACTCGATGCCGAGAGCGGCGGCGCGACGCACGAGAGCCTTCTGGGATTGGCTCAGGTTCTCGGAGCCGCCAAGGTCGGAAGCGTGGTCGGAGACAAGATCGCGGAAGCGCTTGGCCCATACGGTTCGGCCATCGGCCGCGACGAATGTCTTGTTCCCGTTGCTGACCCCGGATCGTCCCTTGGTCTTCGGATCGTGTGGGGCGGCTCTAGTCGGCGTCAAGTTTCAGGCCTTTTTCAGCAGCTTTCGTTCCCCCGGCGTTACCCGGAGAGGTCAAGCGAGGCCGGAAGCTAGGTTGAAGACGCTGAAAAATCTAATGTTTTAAAGGGCTTGGTGGCGAAGAGCCGGGGACTATCGATCCGGAGCTACTGGCCGCGCAGGAAAATTCGGCTGAAGTGGTGCTTCTTTGCGGCTTGGTTTCGGAGGGTAGGGAAGCAACCAGCGTCCCGCGCCGTCCCGGCTGGCGTCCCCCTGAAGGAGGGACGGTTCTATCCCATGCATATCAAGGAACCTCCCTCCCGTCCCTCCCGTCCCCCCTTAAAGAGAAGAAACGCGCGCCGAGACGACACGCCGGACGTAGCGCGCCGGGGAAGGATAGACGAAACACACTTTTCCCGGGGACGGAGGGGACGGTCGCACGCAACCTCATACGCTGCATGGGTTTCAGCCGTCCCGGCCAACATCCTTACAACCAGGGACGGTCAACCTAGGCGGGGACGCTACATTTCGCCCTCGATACTCACGGCCAACACTGACTCTCTCGCGCTTTCGTTCCATAGCCGCTCGACAATTATCCGGGGTGGTTGGACTTCAAAGCGCATCTCCCCATTCACTTTGACCTTCACAAAGCCCTTCACATAACACCGCTCGGGATATTTCCCACCGAACCGGAGCTTGTCGCGCGTCCACCCTAGCGCCTGCATCGCGTCACCGAGACGGGCATTGTGCTCTTGGGTTCGACGGTCGATTGGAATGTTGACGATGGTCCAGACGTCAGCGGACCTTATCTTCCCAACGTGATCACCCAGCGCATCACCAATATCGCCAATCCACGGATCATCGATCTGACGCGCAGCTTGGACTTCGGCAGCAGCCGGCCATAGCTTCTCATCGAGGCGGATGCTCTCACCCTTTGCTTCGCGCTCGACCGCTTCAGCCCAAAGTTGGTCACGATCCCGGCGCAAAGCCTCCAGATCGAATATGATGACCATGACCGACCAAAAACGGCGGTTGCCGGTTTGGTCCTTCAGATATTTGTCGTTGTTCGTCGTGCCGACGACTATCCATTGCCGTGGAACTTCTGATGTTAATTTGTCCCACACGAGCCGGGCTTTATCGACCTGCCGCGACAGGAATGATTTAAGGCTCTCGACCTCGCCTTTCTTCATGCCCTTAAGCTCAGCCGCCTCGATAATGAGGTGCCCCCTCGTTCGCTCGACGACTTGCTTGGCGTCCGCATTCAAAGGCAGATCGTCGGAAAACCATTCTTCCCTAACTGCCATGATTTTTAGGGCCGTCGATTTATTCGTTCCCTGAGTACTTTCCAGCACCACTATCTCGTCGAATTTGGTGCCTGGCTTTCTGATTCGTCGCACAGCAGCAAGTAGAACGATCCGCGAGACTGCCCGCACAAAGGGAGTGTCTTCGGCTCCGGCATTTTTGATAAGCCATTCGTCAATCCGCGCTGTGCCGTCCCACGTCAGGCTGTCGAAATAGTCGCGCACCGGGTGGAATGAATTTCGTCGGGAAGCATCAGTGACAATATCCCAAAATAGCTCTTTGGGAGCCTTGAGCCGGTACCGTGAATCTACCTCCAGCCATAGCCGCCGCATCGCGTCGTCATCGAGCAAGGGGCCGAAGTCGGGAAGTCCTTCAATCAACATCCGCTGCGCGAATGTGTCATAGCTGACCTTTACGCCAAGCAGGCCGATCGCTTTCCGAATGTTGTCCTGCGACGGGTAGGGAATGCCGTTCTTGTCCTTCCTCAACAAGCCTACTTTATCCCGCCAATGATCGAGGTCCGGAGCCGACGCGATCAATTCCCTCAACTCGCGGCCGATGTCGCTATCGGAGACGCCTGCATTGCGCTTTTCCTCGACCCAATCAGTCAGGTCGCCTTTATCGCTTAAGCCGGGCAGGTCTATTAGCCGGACACGCTCGGCATGCGGTCCTATGGACTGGGCGACCTGATCGGCGTGCTGGCGGCCTCGCTGGTCATTGTCGACGAAGATGGCAGCATCGAGCTTTTTCAGGAACGGTGAATATTCATCCTTCCACTTCGTCGCGCCGAACGGGCTGGACGTCGCGGTGAATCCTAGCTCGACCGCAGTGTCACAATCCTTCTCGCCTTCAGTGACGATGACCTGCGCGCCGGGAATGGCCGAAGCGGCGATCAGTTCAGGAAGCTTGTAGAGTATCCACGGCTCATCACCGATGCCGTGAAAGAAATCCACTTTGTCTTCCGGCTCGATCCGATCGCTGAACGGCAGCATGTTGTCGCGGATCGTGCGAAAGACCTTCTTGTACGCGCCACGGGAGACATTCCGGCCGCGTTGGATGGTGAAGGAATAGGAGCCGTCCGCTTTGTAATAGCGATGCTCCTTTATCAATTCGGTTTTCGGCGTCCACTTTTCCCGATCCGCATCGTCAATGTTGAGCGATCCGAACGAATTTTCAGGATATTTGCTCACTTTCAACTCCGTCGAGAAAGTGAGGCTATGTTCAAGTATGCATCAAGGGCGTTTTGGTTAGAAGAAGCCCTAATCTCCTAGGTTTATTTGGATGACATCGAATTGATACAGTTGCCTCGATTGTATTTACGATCGCGGCAGCTTTACGGGACTGTGGAGACCCGATAAGATTCAAGCCGCGAGTTAGACCCGCATACAGGAACGCGAGAGATTTCATTCACTGCCGGGGTGGCATCCACTGTCCCGGCAGTTTTTTCTTTTTACGGTGGCTTTTTCTTCCGGCTCCGTGCCATCGCAAGTGCATAGCGATAGCTGGTCACGGCAGCAGGCACCTTGCCGACCTTCATCTCAGCGCGGTAGGCGAGCGCGAGCTCGCGAGCGATCACCATGTCGTCGTCGGAAAGGCGGTGGCGCTGCTGGGCCGCGTCGAGATCGGCGCGCAAGATTGCTCCCCAACCGACAGCCAGCGCGGCGGCGATCTGTGTAACAATGTCACGACTGATAGCAGTGCCGGGTTCGGCGGTGGCGGTCTCGGACATTTAAGCTGTCCCCCTCGTCGGGCGACCGCGCTGGGCGATGTTCACGAAGCCATTCAGCGACTGTTTTGAGACGCGCTCCGCGCGAACAGCGGGAAGCATATGTGCGGCGATCAAGAACGCTCCGTTGCTGACATAGAAGTCATAGAACCGTTCGACCTGATGCTTCAGGCCGTAGCTGCTCGCGCTTTTATCGACACGTTCGGTGTAACGGCACTGACTGAGCCAGTGGCGGGAGAGCCAGACCTGATAGACGGCGCTGCGCTTACTGTTGGAGGAGGCGTAGCGCATCCACCCTTCCACCGGATCGTGCTCATTGTCATACCCGTCCGGGGAAATGCCATCTCGCTTCGCCACTCGGAGGATCGATTGAAAGCAGCCCTCAACATCATCCACATCGATTTCCGGAGGCAAGACAACAATCGCGCCGTCCGCGTCGAACCCAACCACCTCGATTGACATCAGGCAACACGTCCCTTTCGGGCACATTCGCGTTCCCACTCGACAAGGGCGCTGAGCTTCCAGTGACGGAAGCGTCCAAGATAGATCGGTTGCGGGAAGCCAGATTGACTTTCATGCAACCAACGCCACAAGGTCATCTCGCTGATGCCGTAGCGCTTACGCACTTTCGGGCCAGAGATATACATCTCTGCCACTTCATCGGTGGCTTCCATAACTTCGATCTCACTCGTTTTCGTTACCAACGAGGGCGATCTTATTAAGGGCGGGTTTTCTAGTCGAACTGTTTTCTTTTTTTTCCGAGAATCATTAATATACTTCGACCTAAGTCAATGATTCCGTTGAGGATAAAAAAATTCCATTTTAACCCCCAACCTTCGCGGAAATCGGGATCACATTCGACGGCTTGTCGTCGACAAGCGTCAAAATGAAGTTGCCCCACGCGTCGAGTGCCGCTCGCTTCTCATCATCAAACGAATGTCTCTGATAGACGCCCACGATGCCCGCGAACGATCCGCTGACATGATTCAGGACCTTCTCGATAACCGGCAGGTTGATCCCGATGCGGGCCATCCCGGACGCGCAGGTGCGCCGGAGGTCGTGCAGCCACCAATCGGCAACCGAGACCTGCGCCGGGTCATCCTTGCGTTCCTCGGCCTCCTCTCGGAGCGCTGCAACCACCTTCGCGTCGAGGCCGCGCTTCATCCGCGAGAAGCCGCTGACCGGGGTGGTGCCTGTGGTCGAGAAAACGAAGTCCTGGCCCTCGATGCGCGGCAATGATTCGAGGAGTTCAATGGCGGGAGCGCTTAGGGGAACAGAGTGCGGCTGATCGTTCTTCGCCCGTTCGCGGGGGAGCGACCAGAGCTTGCCCTTGAGGTCGATTTCTTCCCACCTCATTCCGGAGACCTCGTTGCGGCGTTGCCCGGTTAGGACGAGCATCTGAACCATTGGGCCAAACGGCCAGCCTAGGCCTTCGGAAGCCTTCCACACGGCCTGTAGCTCGGCATCGGTCAAGATACGATCGCGTGACTGTTCCGCGCTTGGCGCCTTCACGCGGTCGCACGGACTGGACGGGATAAGATCGCGCTCGACACACCACGAGAAGAGACGCTTCAGCGCCGCCAGTGTCCGGTTTGCGGCGATCGGCTTTCCGCCGTCATAGATGTCGTCAATGTGAGCGATGATCTCGGCCCGCGTGATGTCCCCGATCTGACGATGACCTTGGAGCGCTAGGAAGCTCTCGGGAATGACCTTGAAGGTTTTCGGATCGTCGGACGGTTCTTCCAGCGCCTTGTTCGGCGCGAGACCGATTTGCCGCGCCGTGTCCCGCCAACCGCGATTGTGCCGTTGTGCGTGCCGAGCGATGAACGTGCGGGCGATCGCCTGGACTGTCCCCTCTCCATCGAGGCTCTTGCGCTTCGCGATCTTCTTCGCGGTCGCAGGGTCTTCACCCTTCGCAACACGACGCAGGACAGCCTGGGCCTCGCTGCGTGCTTCAGCGAGCTCAAACGCCGGATAGCTGCCGAGAGTGACTTTGCGAGGCTTGCCGAATGCCCGATAGCGAACCGCCCAGCTCTTCTTCCCGGACGGCTGAACAACCAGGTATAGGCCGGTTAAAAGTGCATCGGGGATTTCACGCCGGTTGAGCGGGTCGGCCTTGAACTTTTCGACCGATTGAGCGGTAAGAGCTTTCGCCATTATTTTTCTCCGGGTAACGCAGGGGGAACGAAACAGGCCGTTTATGGGCCGAATGGTCGCGTTATTAACTCCGGATACGTATACGCGTTATGCCATTGATTCAAAAGTGATTTTTCAGCTCAAAAAGTTAGGTATCGTTAGGTTGAGTTAACAGAAGGTCTAGGAATCATAATCCTGGGGTCGGGGGTTCAAGTCCCTCTCCCGCTACCACCTAATTTTTCCACAATGTTCTCTGCTTGGACTTGGTCGCCCCGAAACCCCGCAGAACAGCAGGCCCTTTCGGCCGAAAGCTGTGGAGTGGCTGTGGTGGTCAGAGCGACTCATTTGTTCTCTGTTGGCCCATACTCTCCAAGGCTGAGGAGTGCGCCTTTTTACTCCCGAGCTTTTGCTCTCTGAATTTGCAGGACTTTTCGGTTCCAAGCTTGGAGTGGTTTGCTGCGACGCCGCTATGCGGAGACACAGAAAGCAAACCAACCGGTGACCAATTGGTCAGCCGCTTCGGCCTAGGAGCGGTGCCGAACTTCAAATGTCTGGAATGGTGCCGGGAGCGGACCAGCAGCTTCTGGGGATCGAAAAGCAATGGCAGACATTCGACAAGGTGGGACTGAGGCATCAGACTGGTCCCATTTGCGCCTTCGCGGCAGCGCGCTGACTCGAAAAATGGGCGGAATACCAACCTTCGCTGCGGTGCAGGCCGTCAACGGAGGACCGGAGGGTCGGCGAAATGACCAGGATGGGCGCAAAGTTGCCCTCCATCTTGCGGAGCGCGCAACTCAGCTACGGGTCAAATCCGGGTTCAACGTGAGACGGCTTACCTGCCTCCGCACTCGATCGGAAGCCCGCGCATGAGCCGCTGAAGCTGCGGTAGGTGGCTGCCGACCATCCAGAATCGCCTCAACAACGTCGGGCTCGAGCAGCGCAGGCCGTAGGAGCTACGCGACGTAGGAGGTCTTGAGCTTCTCTGCCCTGGCCAGTTCGCTGATCGAGCCAACGCGGCCGTTTGTCCATCATGTTCTTCCAACGGAAGGCGCGGACACGAAGATTGACCGGCGGGATGAGTGGGCGTGGCTGTCTGTTGTCATCCGAGTCCTGCAGGGGGAGCTAACCAGCGGACCGGGCCCACTGGTGTAGATAGCGAAACTACGCACTCGTCTGCATCGAGCTCAGTAGGCGTCGCTCTTCTTCGACAATATAATCGCGGATGACTGGGACATCGTCACGGCGAGTCGAGATCAGTATCTGGAAGACAAAATTTGAACCGTTTAGGAAGCCGAGTTCGGCCGACGCCAGATAGAAATCCCACATACGGCAGAAGCGTTCGCCCATCATGGCGACTGCCTCCTCGCGCCTGGCCTCATAACCGAGACGCCAATCGTGGATCGTCCAGTAATAGTGCAGCCGCAAATTTTCGCAGTCGGCGCACCAGATCCCCGTGCGCTCCAACGAGGCAAACACCTCTGACAAAGCCGGCACATACCCACCTGGAAAGATATACTTGCGGATGAACGGCGCCGTCGTACCAGGCGGTGACATGCGTCCGATCGCATGAACCAATGCGAAGCCGCCCTCCTTCAACAATCTATTAATGATCGTGAAATAGCTGTCGAAATGAACGACGCCCACGTGCTCCATCATTCCGATCGAGACAACACGGTCGAACTGTCCGCTGACCTCGCGATAGTCGACCTCGCGAAAATCGATCTGATGAGCGACCCCGGCCTCGATCGCTCGAAGCCGAGACGCCGCCAATTGCTCCGTCGAAACGTTGATCGCCGTGACCTTCACGTCGCAATACTTGGCGAGATAGATGGCGAGAGCGCCCCAGCCTGAGCCGATTTCCATCACATGCATGCCCGGCTCTAGCTTGAGCTTCGCGGCAATGTGGCGATGCTTGTCCATCTGCGCTTGCTGCAGACTGTTGTCCGGTGCCGTGTAATAGGCGCACGAATAGGTCATTGCCTCGTCGAGCCATAGCTCATAAAATTTCGTCGGGATGTCGTAGTGATGCTGAACGTTTTTGGCGGCGAGACCGAGCTTGTTGTTCTGCTGGCGCCGGCGCAACGCACGCCAGACTTTCCGCAACGCCTTCTGAACAGGGTGGGCTGCCAACCCAGTGCGGTTGACGGAAAAAAGTGACAAGAGGTCAAATGCTTTGCCACCGTTCTCGATCACCAAGCGGCCATCCATGTAGGCTTCGGCCGCCTTCAGTTCCGGATTGAAGAAGATCTCGCGTTCGACCGCTTTGTCGGTCAGGCGGATCGTCACGTCGGGCCCATCCTGTCCACTGCCGAAGGCTTGCCTGAAACCGTCCTCGAATATGACAGTCAGGCGCCCGTTTTTTACAAAACGGGAAAGCAGATTTGGCAGCAGACGCATTGTGGCTCGTTTCTCATCACTTGCCCCGTAAGTATGACTACCCAGTGTCGGTACATCAATACCGATCTGGGGGCGGAGAGGGGTCGGACTTCAGAAGTCTCCTTCCAATGCCGAAGTAGCGACCCATCCGGGGCAGCCTGCCCCGCGATCAGAAATGTCTGCTTCTGGCGCAATAAGATGTCCAGTCGCCGGCAGCGTCTGCTATCCGGCAATCGCAAAGATCGCCTCAAGGGCGGACATTCGGCGCAAAGCTGCCGTTGTATGTTGCACATAATGATTTGCTTTGGCCAAAAGACGAACTAGGCCGTCACGCAGGTCCCCGGAACAGATCCTCTCGAAGCGTGTTGCGCCAGCTCCAAGCTGAATTGGAGCACAACCATGAAGCCCGAAGACGCCACCTACCCTCCTCTTGATGTCGCCAAGCCTGTCGCCCCTGGGATTTGGATCGTCGACAGCGGACCGCTGAGCGTGATGGGCATTCCAGTCCCGGTGCGCATGACGGTTATCCAGCTCGGAAATGGCGGTCTCCTGCTGCATTCACCAACACGGTTCGCTTTTGAGCTGAGAAAGCAGCTCGAGCAGATTGGTCCGATAGTGCATCTGGTTGCGCCAAACAGTGCACACTGGACCTTCCTCAAGGAGTGGCAGAACCATATGCAGGGAGCGTCGACTTGGGCCGTTGCGGGCTTGCGCCATCGGGCGCAGGTCCGCCGGGCTGGCGTCAGGATCGATCACGATCTGGCCGCAGCGGCGCCGGAAGCCTGGTCGAAAGATCTCGATCAGGTTCTCGTTCCAGGAGCCGGTGGGTTCACCGAAGTCGCGTTCTATCACAAGAACAGCCGAACTATGGTGCTTACGGATCTAGTTCTGAATCTCGAGCCGGAAAAGCTGCCGTTCATCATCAGGCCGGCGGCGCGCCTCTTAGGCGTCACGGCACCTGTGGGGAAGGCCCCCATTTACCTGCGGATGATCATCAAACGGAAGCATGAGCAGGCGAAGGCGGCCGCGGAGCGCCTCGTGGCTTTTCAGCCAAAGCGCGTGATCTTCAGCCATGGCCGGTGGTTCCACAAGGATGGGACGACATTACTTCGCCAGTCGCTGGCCTGGCTTCTCTGAGGGCGGCCGCAGAGAAGATTGTCAGCAGGAAGTAGCCATCAACTCCCGTTGCCGTTCCCATTCGACGGGCAAACCCCTGACGAGCGCCTGGAGCTGAACCCCCATGGACTGCCGTCCGTCGAGTATGGCTTCGACCAGATCGGGCGCGAGCAGCGTCAACTGGAGCACGTGGGATACGAAGGAGCGGTCAAGCCTTTCGGCCGCGGCAAGTTCGATCACTCTGGCGAACTCGCCCGTTTCCAGCATGTGTTTCCACCCGAACGCCCGCGCCAGCGCCCGGATCAGAGTGCGTGGCCGTGCTGGGGTCCATTGCTGTGCGCCGGGCGGGCGAGATGATGATCTTGCGGCCACCACGCTGCGCAGGGTCAGCGGCAGATGGACGGTGAGCGTCTACTGTCAAGCCTATGGCCGCTGGGTGGAGTCCGAGAAGAAGCTGAAGGATACCCCTGCCCTGCTCAGGACGCCAGCCGGCTACGTGCAGCCCTCGCCCTGGCTTGCCATCTCCAACAAGAATGTCGAGCTGATGCACAAGTTCATGAGCAAGCTCGGCCTCTCGCCCGTGTTACGCAGTCGGGTCGCAACGACGCACAGCATGGGACCCAGGCCATGGGAGTTCACCGGCCAGGAAGACGACGAACTCTTTTCGTGAAACCCTGCGTCGCTAAGCACTGCTGCATCGAGCCGTCCATGCCAACGGCTAGCCAAGCAAAATGGTCGTCGCTTCAACAGGCGCCATAATCAAGTATAGTCCCAAAGCGATCGCAGACGGAGGAGGAACAGAGCAAATGTCCGTCGACGCCGGACCGAGAAAAGTGGACGCCGAATATGCGATTGAGTACCTCCAGGAGCATCCGGAAGCCGGGCTTTGCTGCGAGGATCGGCGCTGGTGGATTACGCCAAATGCAAACGAGACCGATCAGCAGGTCCTGCTTCTTGATGTGGTTGAGGCTGAGCGGCTCAAAGATGATCCTCGCCTTCGACTCGTGTCCGGAATCGCTCATGCGGGCCGGTCGCTCTGGGTTGTTCGGAGAATGACATAACTACCTGCCATTCGAACGTTGAAGGAACCGGGTCGGGCTTAGCTTAGTCAGGAGAGCATATCATGCCGGTACCATTCGCGGACCGAAAGGATGCGATTCGCGCGGAGTTAATCAGGCGCGCGACCAGAGGCCTAATGATCACATACGCGGAATTGAGTCGTGCAGTCGGCATTCCGGACATGGGATATTGGAAGCCAGTCCTGGATGAGATCAGCCGGTAGGAGACTTCCAAGGGGCTACCGGACATCACCTTTCTTGTTGTGTCGCGAGAGCGCGGACTGCCGAGCCAAATAGGCTTTAAGCCGGCGAAACCAGGCTCCCCCAGCCAGGAAAGACGCGCGGTAGAGGCAATTCGGGAGGCCTTCGAATACTACCGCCCTCCGAGAGCATAACCTCGGAAAGCTGCAGCATCGAAGCGGCTCCCGCTATCTGCATATCTTGTCGTGATCCAGCGAACTCGAACGGGCGGCGCCTCGCCGCCTACTGCCAGCTACGGTGGAAGCGGCCTCGGCAAAGGCGACCATTCGCAGGGCCGCGGCCATAGCCTGCGCTACGGTCCCGTGTTCCTGTCGAGCGCAAATGCGACCCTCTCGCGCAGCAACTCGGCCATGTCACCATTTAGATGCAGCCGTACCCGGCCGCCACGGGCATCCGTGAGCATCAGCGCCACGCCGTCATCGGTTTCGTTGTCGGCTAACTGAACATCCGCGACCACGAATTCGTGTGTGTTCCTGTTCTGATCTGAACTCATTCTTCGCTCTCCTCTGCTGAAGAACGATGTAGAGCATTAAGCCTGGTGAGCCATGAGCGCTCCCAGGCTCAGGCAGGCCTAACAAACGAAGAGCGCCAGCCGAAGTCCTCCGGCCGGCGCTTAGGCGGCCAAACTGCTTGCCGGTCGGGGGCGCATGGCCCCGCGTGCTCTAAGCGGCTGATACTCGGTCTGGTGCAGCGTCGAGAGGCGCCGGTCAGGGTTCCGTTCAAGGAGCTCCGCCCAGCGTTCAAGACGTTCGCTGCACGACATGGCCTGGCGCGGGTAGGCCTGATCGATCTCGGCGACGATCTGCAGTTGCTCGATCGTCTGGTGTTTCATTTTGGCCCTCCTATTCGGACAATAGTTGGTCCACCCATATCCTTCTTATGCCTGCAGCCAGCGTGACTCCAACCGATCGTGAAGTCCAAACCACGATGATGCTGGGAGGGCTTCGTTCACGAAAATGTGGAGGCTTCGCAAAGATCCGGCCATTAATTTGGCGAACGCGGTCAAATGCGCGGCTGTTCGACGATGTCGATCTGGAGTCCGTGCCGATCGAGGTGATTGACGGGCAGAGTCTGTGCTGGAGTGCCCCGGCTCCATTGCTGGCCGGGGCAGCGGGATCAAGCGAGTGGCAGGTGAGCTTCGAAACCGCCGAAGGCCGGGCCGATGCGAGTTCTCCGCCCGGTCGTTGGGGGCCCTTGTGGCTCCAGTGTACGACTTCCGGCATCTTGATTGAGATTGAAGCGCTCGTGTTCGAAAAACCGGCAGCAGGCCAATTTGGCGACCTTCGATGCATCACGGGACTCCATTCGTGATGTCGCGCGGAAAGTTTACTCCCACGGCCGTGTACCAGCCCAGAAGACCTCAACGCTTCGACGGCGGACGAGCAAAGCGTTCCCCGTAAGGGATCGGCTTATCCCTACGACCGCGGAGTTGTGCGGTTTCGGCATGGTTGGGGACTACGTCCTTGTCCCCGACGATTAGAGGATTATCGTTGACAGGTTTGGGCGAGGCGATCGCCCATGGAGGTTGTCATGGCAGACGACAAGTCAAAGCGTGGTTCGCAAGACAGAGCACGGGTCGACGGTGGCGAAGACTATGAAGTCGGGTACATCATGAAGAAGCACTATCTCGAGCGGGCTGATGCCCTCAGGCTGGTAAAAAAGTATGGAAACAACCGCGCAAAGATCGAAGAGGAACTCGTTGCCCGAAAGGTTTGATCATGTATTGCCGTGAGGCTGGCATAGAGCCAAGCATGCCTGAGTGTGACCAGGCTGCAGGCATAATCATGGCGCTATTCAGCAACGGCATCGGCACTGCTGAGGAATTGAAGGCAGCGCTCCAGTTCCGTTTGGAGAGTGAGTTGCGACGGTACGGTCAACGCCTATCCCGCCTAGCTGAGAACCGCACTAGATCGTAATTGTACATCGAATTCCAAGTGGAGGTCGCGTTAGATGCAAAACGCGAGCCCTCTGAAAAAAACCATTTCTCCAAATAAGGCAGTGGGTTTGGAGGCTGTATGGAAGGGGTCGTTGTTTGGCGCTATTTCACGGGCATGCCGTGTCAGATGCACACGGACCTCCGGGGAGTAACATGCTGCTGAGGCTGCACCAGATCGACAAATTCTACCCCACTGGCGAGGGGCCGTTGCATGTTCTGAACGGGATCGATCTTTCGCTGGAGGCGGGCAAGAGCCTTGCGCTGACCGGCGAGTCTGGCAGCGGCAAGAGCACGCTTTTGCACCTCGTTGCAGGGCTCGACAGCCCTGATGCGGGAGAAATCCATCTTGGCGGTACCAATATTGTGGGGCTGAACGATACAGCCCTTGCCGCCCTGCGGCGGGGAACAGTCGGACTTGTGTTCCAGCAGTTCAACCTGATCCCTTCGCTTGATGTGGCGGCCAACCTTGCCTTTCAGGCTCGGCTTGCTGGCCGCCCTGATCCGGCATGGTTGAAAGTCCTTGCCAAACGGCTGGGCCTCGCCCAAGTCCTCACGCGCTACCCTGAACAACTGTCGGCCGGCCAGCAACAGCGGGTGGCGATCGGCCGGACCTTGGCCGCCCGGCCCCGGCTGGTTCTGGCTGATGAGCCCACGGGCAATCTGGATGAGGCAACAGGGGACGCTGTACTCGATCTTATGCTGTCGCTGGTGGCTGAAACGGGTGCCGCCCTGTTAATGGTCACCCATTCCAACCGTCTGGCAAACCGGCTGAACGCCCGCGTTCACCTGCACGCGGGCCGGCTGGTGTGATGGTGTGGACCGGGCTGACAGCGCTCTTGTCTCACTGGCGCAGGCGGCCTGTCCAATTGGCGATGCTGCTTTTGGGGCTATCGCTGGCAACGGCGCTGTGGTCAGCGGTTCAGGCGATCAACGGTGAGGCGCGGGCGAGCTATGACCGTGCAGCGGCAATCCTTGGGCAGGACCGGCTCGCGCAACTAGTGCGTGAGGACGGGGCCCGGATGGATCAACAGGAATTTGTGAGACTGCGGCGAGCAGGCTGGCTGGCTTCGCCGGTGATTGAAGGTGAAATGCGGTTTGGGGATGTGCGGTTGCGCGTCCTTGGCATTGACCCACTGACTTTGCCGCCGCAGGCGCAGCAGGTGGATATTGCGGCGGGTGACCAGTTATTGCCGTTCATCACGGCGCCCGGTGTGCTCTATGCAGCCCCGGAAACCGCGGCACGACTAACCGAGCAAGCGACACCTCCCGTGCGCGTGGCCGAGGGTTTGCCGCCTGGCACTGTCCTCACCGACATCGGGCAGGCGCAGGTCCTGCTTGGGGCAAAGGACAAGATCTCTCGTCTTTTGCTCTGGCCGGACCAACCGATTGGCCGTGCCCCTCTAAAGGTGACAGCCCCCGGCCTGACCCTGCGCGAGCCGAGCGAAACGGGAGATCTTGCCAGGCTGACCGACAGTTTTCACCTGAACCTAACGGCTTTCGGTTTTCTCGCCTTTGCGGTGGGGCTCTTCATCGTGCATTCCGCCATCGGTCTGGCTTTTGAACAGCGCCGCCAGGTATTTCGCACGCTGCGCGCACTGGGCTTGCCGGCACGCGTGCTGGTCCTTTTGCTGATCGCCGAGCTGCTGACCTTCGCCCTCCTCGCGGGGCTGGTGGGCGTGGCACTTGGCTATGTAGTCGCCTCGGCCCTTTTGCCCGACGTCGCCGCCACCCTGCGCGGGCTTTACGGGGCCGATGTGCCGGGAACGCTGTCGATCCGCCCCGCAGTGTGGGCAGCGGGGCTGGCCATCGCGGTAATCGGCACGCTGGTGGCGGCCGCACAGAGCCTCTGGCGGCTATGGCACCTGCCGCTGCTTGCAGCGGCCCAGCCTCGGGCCTGGGCGCGGGCTTCGGAGCGGGCACTGCGCGCGCAAGGCGTGGCTGCGATGGTGCTCCTGTTGACGGCGGCGGGAATTGCACACTTCGGATCCGGCCTCGAGGCGGGCTTTGCGCTTCTGGCGGCACTGCTGTTGGGGGCGGCACTGGCGCTGCCGCTCGTGCTGACGGGGATATTGCACCTTGGCGGCCGCTTGGCGCGTGGACCACTGGCCGAATGGTTTTGGGCCGACACGCGTCAACAGCTTCCCGGCCTGTCATTGGCGCTAATGGCACTGCTGCTTGCGCTGGCCGCCAATGTGGGCGTCAGCACGATGGTGTCGAGCTTTCGGCTGACCTTCACCGGCTGGCTCGATCAGCGTCTCGCCTCAGAGTTATACGTGACCGCCCGCACCGAAGCAGAGGCCACGGCGATACGCGACTGGCTGGCCCAGCGCAGCGAGGCGGTCCTGCCGATCTGGAGCATTGAGGGTCGGGTCGCAGGCCAGCCCGCGGCAATATACGGCGTGGCCGATCATGTCACCTATCGCGACAACTGGCCGATCCTCTCTGCAGTGCCGGAGGTGTGGGACCGGATCGCCACAGGCGACGGCGCCCTGATCAACGAACAACTGGCGCGGCGCCAGGAGTTGGGCTTGGGGGACCAGATCACGCTGCCCGGTGGCTGGCGGGCCAGCATCGTCGGCGTCTATGCCGACTATGGCAACCCGATCGGCCAAGTGATCATCGGGATCGACACACTGGTCCAGCACTATCCTGACGTCTCCCGCCTGCGCTATGCCATTCGGATTGCCCCCGGCAAGGCCGAATCACTGGCGGCGGGTTTGCGGGCGGAATTCGGGCTGCCCGCGCAGAACGTGATTGACCAGGCCGGGATCAAGGTCTTTTCGCTCAAAGTATTTGAGCGCACATTCAACGTGACAGCCGCGCTGAATGTGCTGACGCTGGGAGTCGCGGGGCTGGCGATGTTTGCGAGCGTCATGACCCTGTCGGGGATGCGCCTGCCGCAACTGGCGCCGGTCTGGGCCATGGGTCTGACCCGCCGCCACCTCGCATGGTTGGAGCTTTCGCGCGGCTTGCTGTTGGCAGCCTTGACCATGCTGGCAGCTGTGCCTGTAGGTATTGCGCTCGCCTTTGTTCTACTGGCGGTGGTGAATGTGGAGGCTTTTGGCTGGCGTCTGCCGATGCACCTTTTTCCCGGTGACTGGGCGCGGCTGGCGGCGCTCGCGCTGCTGGCGGCCGGACTTGCAGCCGCCGTGCCTGCCTGGCGGCTGGCGCGTCTTTCGCCATCGGATTTGCTGAAGGTATTTGCACATGAGCGTTAGAGCATTGCTGATCTATATGTGCTTGGCCGCACCTGCCTTTGGCCAAGGTTTTGCTGGGCTTGGCACAGAGGCTGACGGGTTTTCAGTGCCGCAGCCGGGGACTGCATTCAACTTTCCGGCAGACCACGGCCCGCACCCCAGTTACCGGATCGAATGGTGGTATTTGACCGCCAACCTGCAAGCTGCGGATGGAGCGGACTATGGCGTGCAATGGACTCTTTTCCGATCCGCCCTTGCCCCGGTGGAGCGGTCAGGCTGGTCCAGTCCGCAGCTTTGGATGGGCCATGCGGGGCTGACGACGCAAACGCACCAATTCGTGGCCGAACGGATGGCACGGGGCGGCATCGGCCAGGCTGGGGTAACGGCTGCGCCCTTTGCGGCCTGGATTGACAACTGGCAGATGGCAGGCCGGGCCCTGCCGGAGGCGGATGCGCTGTCGGCGCTCGATCTGCGTGCGGCGGGACAGGCGTTTTCCTACGAACTGGCGCTGGACGCCAAAGGCCCTCTGGTGCCGCAGGGAGTGCAAGGCTATTCGGTGAAATCCGAGAAGGGGCAGGCGAGCTATTATTACTCGCAACCATTCTACCACGTAACCGGCACGCTGACCCTTCCGGCAGGCGCGATTGCGGTGACCGGTCAGGCGTGGTTGGACCACGAATGGTCCTCGCAGCCGCTGGCTGAGGAGCAAACCGGGTGGGACTGGTTCTCGCTGCATTTCGACAGCGGCGAAAAGATGATGGGCTTTCGCCTGCGCGACGGAGGCGCGGGCTTTACATCGGCCACATGGATCAAGGCCGACGGCAGGCCGCAGCCGCAGGCCCCCGGCGCGCTAAGGGTGACGCCGCTCGAAACGGCGGCAGTCGCGGGACGTAGCGTGCCGATCCGCTGGAGGGTGCAATTGTCGGAAAAAGGGGTGGATGTGACCATCCGGACGCTAAATCCAGAAGCCTGGATGGACACACGTTTTCCCTATTGGGAAGGCCCGATCCGATTTGAGGGCACCCATGCCGGGCGCGGCTATCTCGAGATGACAGGCTATGAGTGACTGGAGGACGCTGCTCGATCGCGAGATCGCGACGGTTGGCGAATTGCCGAAAATGGAGAAGGTTAGTTTCCAGCGCCCTTCCCTCTACCATTTAGACGTTTAATGGCATGATATTGTTGGATTTTTTCGGCAAAGAGTCGGAAAAATGGCTCCGGCGTCAGTCCGGGTTCTGACCGCCTTGGTGCCGCCACGCGACAGCCATTACCCGGCGGCTGGCAACAGAGATCGACTGGCGCCACCGGCAAGGTGACCCCTGTAGCAGGCGGCGGTTTGTGTGAGCCAATCATGAAGGCCTACCGCCAGGAAGCACTGGTGCCTGGCGCGCAAGTCGGACTTGAAATATCAAGGCGCGCGGCGCACGATGGGGCAGAAAATGCACCGAGAGGGAAACGGGGCGGAGGGCTGGAGCGTAGCAGCGCTTGGAGGAAGCCATGAACGTCAAAGCGATTCTCGAGGACAAGGGTCGAGCCGTCGAGACGATCGGCCCGAACGAGACGCTCGCCGTGGCGATCAACAGGCTCGTTGAGCACGGGATCGGCGCACTGGTCGTTACCAATGGCGATCGCAAGGTGGTCGGCATCGTGTCCGAGCGCGACATCGTCTGCGCCATTAACAAGCATGGGGCTGCGGCCCTGGAGCAGAGTGTCCGTCACGCAATGACCGCCAAGGTCAACCTCTGCACCGAGAACCACACGATCAACCAGGTCATGGAGATCATGACCACAGGCCGCTTCCGCCACCTGCCCGTGGTGAAGAACGGCCAACTCGACGGCATTGTCTCGATCGGCGACGTGGTGAAGAAGCGCATCGAGGAGGTCGAGCGCGAGGCCGAAGAGATTATTCACTACATCTGGGCGGGGTAAGCTCGCCAAAGGCGACGTCTTTTTTTCTGGGTTTCTGAACCCGTGCCGGACCTCCTTCGGCAGCCTGAACAACGGATAAGCAGGCTGCGGATCGCACACCGTATCAGTGAGACTTGGGCATCACGTAGCGCCAAACCATGTAATCTTGAGAAAAATCCGATACTAGGGCACAATTTGTAGACGCATCTGAAGTGCGCAGCTATCTCAAATCCGGCCGTCTTGCGCCGAGTGACAGATCGCGGCGGAGGGTCGGCGTCGATGGATCAGGCGTTCTTTCTTCTGTTCGCTGCGGCGTCCGTGATCACGGCACTGACCGTGGTCCTGGCGCGGAATCCGGTTCACAGCGCATTGGCGCTGATGGCGTGTTTCCTGCAGATCTCGGCAATCTTCGTCTTGCTCGAGGCGCCGTTGCTCGCTGTCATCCAGATCTTCGTCTATGTCGGCGCAATCATGGTCCTGTTCCTGTTCGTGATCATGATGATCGATGTGCGCGAAGCGGTGTTGCAGCGGTTCTTGCCGGGCGGCAACCTGCCGGCTCTGGTGCTGCTTGTCCTGCTGGGGGTGGAGATGCTTGTGCTGGTGCTCTGGAGTGACCGCTTTTCGGTCACTGAGCCCGTCGTTGTGCGCGGCGGCGATCAGATCAGGCAACTCAGCACGACACTTTTCGCCGACTATCTCCTGCCGTTTGAAGCCGCCTCTGTCATCCTGCTGGCCGCCCTGGTCGGCGCCATCGTGCTGGCGCGGAAGGAGCAGGGGTGATGGTTCCGCTCTGGTGGTACATTTTGCTCGGAGTGGTCCTGTTCGTGATCGGAGCAGCAGGCGTACTGCTTAGACGCAATATCCTGGTCGTGCTGATGTCGCTGGAGCTCCTGCTCAACTCGGTCAACATCAATTTCATCGCTTTCGGGCGTTACTACGACGATTTCCGCGGGCAGATATTCGCGATCTTCGTCATCGCAATCACCGCGGCGGAGGTTGCCGTCGCCCTCGGCATCTTGGTTGCCCTCGTAAGGAACAAGTCCACTCTCAAGGTCGACGACGTGACCATGATGAAAGGATAGCGGCTTGGAACCGGTGATATCGATCCGGCCGCTGCTTGCCGTCGCCGTTGCAGGCCTGGCGGCACTTGCCGTTCTCCTTCTGAACAACCGCGAGAAACTCCGCGATGTCGTCTCGCCGTTGGCCGCGATCGCCATGTTCGCAATTGTCGCCTCGATGGCGCCCACGGTGCTGGCGGGCGGCACAGTAGATTTTCGCCTGTTCGAGATTCTGCCTGGGATCGACTTCGCTTTCCGGGTCGATGCGCTCGGCATGGTGTTTGCCACCGTCTCGTCGCTGCTGTGGATTGTGGCGGCGATCTATTCCATCGGCTACATGCGGCACTTGAAGGAGCACGCGCAGACCCGGTTCTTCGCCTGCTTTGCGACCAGCCTCGCGGCGGCCGTCGGGGGCGCCTTCGCCGCCAATCTATTCACGCTGGTGATCTTCTATGAGGTGCTCAGCCTCGTCACCTATCCGCTCGTCTATCACCACGAGGACGAAGAGGGATGGACGGGTAGCCGCAAGTACCTCGTCTATTTGATGGGCGCGTCGAAAAGCTTGCTTCTTGCCGCGCTGGCACTGACCTACCACATTGCCGGGTCGCTCGACTTTGTGGCGGGGGGGCTGCTGGCGGGGGTCGACGCCGCGGCGCCGCTGCTGACGGTCGTCTATTTCTGCTATCTCTTCGGTTTCGCCAAGGCTGCGGTGATGCCGATGCACGCCTGGCTACCTGCCGCGATGGTGGCGCCGACACCGGTCAGCGCGCTTTTGCATGCGGTGGCCGTGGTGAAGATGGGCGTGTTCTGCGTGCTGCGGGTTGTGTTCCATGTCTTCGGCGCGGGGCTGGTGGACGGGCTGGGGCTCGGCATTGCAACGGCCTATCTGGTCTCGTTCACGATTCTGATGGCGTCCATCTACGCCCTGACGCGGGACGACCTGAAGGCGCGGCTCGCCTATTCGACGGTCAGCCAGCTCTCCTACATCGTGCTGGGAGCTGTCCTACTTTCGCCGGTCGCGATGGTCGGCGGGATCATCCACATTGCGGCGCATGCGTTCTCCAAGATCACGCTCTTTTTCTGCGCCGGATCGATCTATTGCGCGTCTGGCAAGCGGAACATCAGCGACATGGCCGGCATCGGCCGCAGGCTGCCCTGGACGATGGGGGCGTTCTTCGTGGCCTCACTCAGCATGATCGGGGTGCCGCCGACCGCGGGCTTCGTCAGCAAGTGGTATCTGGCGCTGGGCTCGGTGGAGGCGGGGGAGATTGCGTTCCTGATCGTGCTCTTGGCGAGTTCGGTCCTGAACGCCGCCTACTTCCTGCCGGTCAGCTATGTCGCTTTTTTCGGGACGGAGACACAGGAAAGTCCCGCGACGGTCCGTGAAATTCCAATGGTGACGATCCCGCTGGTCGCGACCGCGATCCTGTCGGTGTCGATGGGTATTTTCCCCGGCTATTTTCTCACCCTGGCGGAAGGAGTGGTCAGATGATCAGGCGTGTCGTCGATTTCTTTGGTGAGGCGAGATACGCGGAGCAACGCCGCCGGCTGTTTTATCTGGCGCTCGTTCTGATCGTCATCGCCGATTTTCTGGTCCCCCGCGAACACGCTGAATACCTGTGGGACCGCTTGCCGGGCTGGTCGGCCGTCTATGGCTTCTTGTCCTGCGTCCTGCTGATCTTCGTCTCCAAGTTCCTCGGCCATCAGGGCGGGTTGATGCGGCGCGAGGACTATTATGATTGACTTCGTCCATCCCGCCCTGCTGTTCATTCTTGGCGCCCTGCCGATCCCTTTCCTGAAAGGATCAATCCGCAAGGCCTATCTGATGCTGATCCCCGCGCTGGCGATCCTCGCCGTGCTCACCGTGCAGCCAGGCAGCTACGGCGCGGCGGAGTTCATCGGGCAGGAAATCCTGATCGCCAAGGTCGACAGACTGAGCATCGTCTTCGCCACCGTTTTCACCATCATGGCGCTGATCGGCATGGTCTACGCGCTGCACCTGACGCGCGCCGGAGAGCATGTGGCGGCGTTCGTCTATGTTGGCAGCGCGCTCGGCGTGGTGTTTGCAGGCGACTACCTGACCCTGTTCCTGTTCTGGGAAGGTATGGCGTTTGCCTCTGCCTATCTGGTCTTTGCCCAGCGCGGCAAGCAGGCGATCCGTGCGGGGTTCCGGTATCTCATGGTCCATATCACCGGCGGCGTCGCCCTGCTGGGTGGCGTCATTCTCCACGGGCTCGCCACAGGTTCGCTGCTCTTCGGCCCGATCGAGGGGGGGATGGGCGTCGCCGCCTACCTGATCCTTGCCGGGTTCATGCTCAACGCCGCGGTGCCGCCTCTCAACGCCTGGCTGACAGACGCCTACCCGGAGGCGACCGTCACCGGAGCGGTATTCATGAGCGCCTTCACCACCAAGACCGCCGTCTATGTGCTGGCCCGGGCGTTTCCGGGCACCGAGCTTCTCGTTTGGCTCGGCACGGCAATGGCGCTTTACGGCGTCATCTACGCGGTGCTGGAGAACGACTGCCGTCGGCTCCTGGCCTATCACATCGTCAGCCAGGTGGGCTACATGGTGGCGGGCGTCGGCATCGGTACCGAGATGGCGGTGAACGGGGCCTCCAGCCATGCCTTCGCGCATATCCTCTACAAGGCGCTCCTGTTCATGGGTGCGGGGGCGGTGATCCACGTCACCGGGCGGCGCAAGCTCACCGAGCTCGGTGGGCTCTACAGGACCATGCCGCTGACCGTGGCGCTCTACATGGTCGGCGCCTTCGCGATCTCGGCATTTCCGTTCTTCTCGGGCTTCGTGACCAAATCGATGGTGGTCGCCGCCGCCGGACAGGATCACCGCGCGCTGGTGGTGCTGGCGCTGACGATGGCATCATCTGGGACCTTCCTGCACACTGGGCTCAAGCTCCCGTACTACATGTTCTTCGGCATGGACCGGAAGCTGGAGGCGCGGGAGCCGCCCCCCAACATGCTGGTTGCGATGGGAATGGCGGCGGTGCTGTGCATCGCGATCGGGGTGTTCCCCCAACCACTTTACGCGCTGCTGCCCCATCCAGTCGACTTCGAACCCTACACCGGCGTCCATATCACTGAGAGCCTCGGCATACTGATGTTCACCGCATTGGGCTTCGTGCTGTTCCTCAGGGCGCTCGACCCCGAGAACACGATCAGCATCGACACCGACTGGTTCTACCGCAAAGGCGCGCGGCATTTCATGTGGCTCGCCGAAAAACCGCTGGCCCGCTACGAGAAGGCGGTGAGCGACGTGTCCGAGACCGCGGTGCTGCCCTTCCTGCACGGAACCGCACGGGCCGGACTGCGGATCGATCTCAACGGTGTGGACGCCGTCGTGAACGGCGTCGCCCGCTCGATCCTGCGCGGTGGCGGTGCGCTGCGCAAGCTGCAGACCGGCGTCGTGACCCATTACGCGCTGGCGATGATCGTCGGTGTGATCGCAGCCATCGCCGTCTTCGCTGTGGTGTGGCGGTAGGGGTGCGATGGCGTTCCCGCTGCTTAGCCTCATCGTGTTCATGCCCGCCGCCGGGGCAGCGGTTCTGATGTTTCTCCGCAGCGACGATGCGGTACGGTGGACGGCGCTAGGTGTCACCGTCCTCGACCTCGCTCTCTGCATCGCTATGCTGGCCGGCTTTGACACCACTACCCACGAGATGCAGTTCACCGAGACGCGCCCGTGGGTGCCCGCGCTCGGAATCACTTACGCGCTCGGCATCGACGGAATCAGCGCGCTGTTTGTATTCCTGACTGCGTTATTGGGCTGGATCTGCGTGCTCGCCTCGTGGGTCGCGATCGACCGCAAGGTGAAGGAGTTCATGGTCAGCCTGCTGGCCATGCAGGCGCTGATGCTGGGGATGTTCTGCGCGCTCGACCTGTTCCTGTTCTACGTCTTCTGGGAGGCGATGCTGATCCCGATGTACGTGATCATCGGCGTCTGGGGTGGCGACGGCCGGGTCTATGCGGCGTTCAAATTCTTCCTCTACACGCTGGCGGGCAGTCTTCTGTTCCTGATCGGTGTCATCGCGCTCTATTTCCACGGCGGCGAGACTTTCGACATCCTCGCCCTGACGGCGCAGGATTTGCCGTTCCGGGTTCAGTCCTGGCTGTTCTTTGCCTTCCTGATCGCCTTCGCAGTCAAGGTGCCGATGGTCCCGGTCCATACCTGGCTGCCGGACGCCCATGTGCAGGCGCCGACGGCGGGCAGCATCATCCTCGCCGGAGTGCTCCTGAAGATGGGCGCCTACGGGTTCCTGCGGTTCTCGCTGCCGATGCTGCCGGAGGCGTCGGTGCATTATTCGACGCTGATGCTGGCCCTTTCGGCGCTTGCGATCGTCTATGGCGGGTTGCTTGCCTTGGCGCAGGATGACCTCAAGAAGCTGGTGGCCTATTCCAGCATCAGCCACATGGGCTTCGTGACGCTGGGAATTTTCACGTTGAACCTCCGTGGGCTCGAGGGCGGCATCCTGCAAATGTTCAATCATGGCGTAACGACGGGCGCGTTGTTCCTGTTCGTCGGCCTGATCTACGAGCGGACCCATACCCGCAGTTTTGCGGATTATGGCGGGCTGATGAAGGCGGCGCCGGTCTATACCGCGTTTCTTGCGCTGTTCACCCTGTCGTCGATGGCGCTGCCGGGAACGAATTCATTCGTGGGCGAGTTGCTGGTGCTGTCAGGCGCGTTTGCGGCCAATCTGGCTGTCGGCGCCGCCGCCGTTCTGGGGGCTCTGCTGGGCGCGGCCTACCTGCTTGGCATGTATAGGAAAGTCGCGCTCGGTCCGGCCAGCGTCGGCGCGCGGTTCAAGATACGCGACGTGAACGCCCGCGAGATGGTGGCGATCCTGCCACTGGCCGCCTTTGTGCTCTGGGTCGGGCTCTATCCGAAACCCTTTCTCGACATCATCGACGCATCGGCGAAGCATCTGCTGGCGCAGGTGCACGGCAGGGGGGACGGCCCATGACCGACGCCGCGCTCTACCAGTCGATCCTTGCGAGCCTGCCCGAGATCGTCGTGGTCACCGGCGCCTGCATCCTCCTGGTCCTGGGTCAGATTGTGCCAAAGGGGCCGGGGCATTTCCTCGTCTGGGCTTCCGCTGCAACCGTGCTGGTTGCGGCCCTGGCGACACTGTTACTGGCGGGCGAGGTGCGGCCGGCCCATTCGGGCATGTTTATCGCCGACCGCTTCGCAGTTTTCTTCAAGATGGTGTTCTACCTTTCGACCATCCTGACCTTCCTCCTGTCGCGAAAATATGCCGAGATCGAGGGGATCGCGTTGAGCGAATACTATGTCCTGCTGCTCTTTGCGCTTTGCGGCATGATGATCATGGCCTCGGCAACCGATCTTCTGTCGGTCTATGTCGGCCTCGAGCTGATGTCGCTCTCCACTTATGTGCTGACCGGCTTCCTGCGGCAGCAGCGGCGGTCGAACGAAGCGTCGCTGAAATACGTGATCCTTGGCGGGGTCTCGACCGGGATTTTCCTTTACGGCGTTTCGCTGGTCTACGGGCTCACCGGCACGACGCAGCTGGACGGGATGGCTGCGGCGGTGACCGGCGATCCGCTCGATCCCGGATTGCTGCTGGCGGTGGTCTTCATCGTCGCGGGGCTGGTCTTCAAGGTCGGTGCGGTGCCGTTCCATATGTGGGTGCCGGACGTCTATGAAGGCGCCCCGACGACAATCACGGCCTTCATGTCGGTCGCCCCCAAGGCGGCGGGGTTCGCGGTGATCCTGCGGGTATTCCTCAACCCGCTTGTCGCAGCCTCGGACGCCTGGATCATCGTCGCGGTCATTGCTGTGGTGACAATGGCGCTCGGCAGTTTCGTGGCGCTGGTCCAAGACAATTTCAAGCGCCTCCTGGCCTATTCCAGCATCGCCCATGCCGGGTTCGCCATGTTCGGCGTGGTGGCCGGCGGTGCGGACGGGATTGCCAGCGTGATGCTCTACCTGCTGATCTATACGTTCATGAACCTCGGCATCTTCGGCACCGTCATCATGATGCGGAACGGTGACTTCTCGGGCGAGGTCATCGAGGAGTACGCGGGTTTCGCCAAGTCGCATCCCGGGCTGGCGCTCCTGATGCTGCTCTATCTGTTCTCGCTGGCCGGCATCCCGCCGACGGCCGGGTTCTTCGCCAAGTTCTACGTGCTGGTTGCGCTCATCGAGCGGGGTTTCGTCGTATTGGCGGTGATTGCAGTGCTGCTGAGCGCCGTCGCCGCCTACTTCTATATCCGCATCGTCATGGTGATCTACATGCGCGAGCCGGAGCGCGCGTTCGAGCCTGCCCTGACGCCGTCCGTCCGCGCCACGCTCGCCTTGACCGCCGCCGGCACCATCGGCATCGGACTGTTTCCGGCGTGGTTTCTGAGGCTTGCCCAGAGTTCCGTGTTCGGCGGTTGACCACGATTGGATTTGCAATGAACCGGCCGAGCGAATACTCTAGAGCGTACGAAAGGATGCCCTAGTCGCTGCACGAGGGCCTGCACAGCCGGCCTGAAGATTGGTCGGTTGCAGCTTGAGCAAGCCCTCGGTGGGTGATCAGGGCAGCGCGACATGACTGGAATGGAATTCCTGCCGGTTCTTTTCATGGTCGCCGGAATTGTTCTGGTGGCAATGGCGACGCTCTTTGTCTCCTCGCTACTGCGCCCATCCAATCCCTATCCGGCGAAGAACATGCCCTATGAATGCGGCATGGACCCGGCGGGCGAGGCCGCCGGGGGCCGCTTCAGGGTGCAGTTCTTCATCCTCGCGATCCTGCTGGTCGTCTTCGATGTCGAGGCGATGTTCCTCTTTCCCTGGGCTGTCGTGCTGAAAGAGATCGGACTGGTCGGCTATGTCGAGATGTTTGTCTTCATGTTGCTGCTTCTTGTGGGCTTCGCCTACGCCTGGCTGAAAGGAGCGCTGGAATGGGAGGAGTAGGCGAAACGATTCGCGACAGCGTGCTGTTCACCACCGCCGACAGCGTCATCAGCTGGAGCCGGCGGTCGGCGCTCTGGCCCGAGACCTTCGGGATTGCCTGCTGCGCCATCGAGATGATTTCGGCCGGCTGCGCCCGCTACGACCTCGACCGCTTCGGCGTGGTGTTTCGACCTTCGCCGCGCCAGTCCGACGTGATGATCATCGCCGGCACGGTGACGCGGAAGTTCGCTCCGGTCGTGCGCCGGCTCTTTGACCAGATGCCGGAGCCACGCTGGGTCATCGCCATGGGCACCTGCGCGATCTCGGGCGGGGTCTACAACACTTACGCCGTGGTGCAGGGGGCGGAGACTTTCGTGCCGGTGGACGTGCATGTGCCCGGCTGCCCGCCGCGGCCCGAGGCACTGATGCATGGCATCCTTCTGCTCCAAGAGAAGATCAAGAGGTCCCGCGCGCTGGCCGGGACGCCTCTGGATCGGGTTGTAGCCTCATGAGCGTGGAGACGTCCCTCATCCGCACCCTGATCGCGGAACATTTCGGGGGGGAAATCGAGGAGCTTGGCTTCTCGCATGGTGTTCACGCTTTCGCCTCACCGCCTGACATGATCGTCGAGCTCTGCCAATTCCTGAAGGGCCATCCGACGCTGCGGTTCGATTTCCTGTCCGACATCTGCGGGGTCGACCATTATCCCGAAACGCTGCGCTACGAGGCGGTGTACCACCTCTATTCGCTGCCGAACAAATGGCGCGTTCGGATCAAATGCCGGCTCGGCGATCCGCCGCGGGTCCCGTCGGTGACGGGGGTCTGGCGGACCGCCAACTGGCACGAGCGCGAGGCCTGGGACATGTATGGCATCCGGTTCGAGGGCCATCCCGACCTGCGCCGGATCTACATGTGGGAAGGCTTCGAGGGCTTTCCGCAGCGCAAGGACTTTCCGCTCCGGGGCTACAAGGACACGCTGAACCCGTTTGGCGCGGAAGGCCCGCCGCCGACGCAGCCCGATCTCGCCACCAAGGACATTCCATAAGGGAGGCCGTTCGACGCCGGGAAATGAGATGACCGAAGTCACGGAACTGAGCAGGCCGGCAGGTGAAGCGCTCGACACAAAGGAGGTGCTTCTCAACCTCGGCCCGCAGCATCCCAGCACGCATGGGGTGCTGCGGCTCGTCCTTGAGTTGGACGGCGAGTATGTCGCGCGCGTGGACCCACACATCGGCTACCTCCACCGCGGCACCGAAAAGCTGGCCGAGAGCTTCACTTACACCCAGATTTTTCCGCTAACCGACCGGCTCGACTACCTCTGCCCGCCCTCGAACAACCTCGCTTTCGCGCTAGCGGTGGAGAAGCTCCTGGGCATCGAAGCGCCGATCCGCGCGCAATATATCCGCGTGCTGATGGCCGAACTCGCGCGGATCTCCGGTCACCTCCTGATCACCGGCGCGTTGCCGATGGACCTGGGCGCCATGACCGCGTTGGTTTACGCCATGCGCGAGCGTGAAATGATCATGGACCTGTTGGAGATGATCAGCGGGGCGCGGATGCACACCTCCTTCTGCCGGGTCGGGGGTGTGCGCGAGGACCTGCCCGACGGGTTCTTCCCCAAGATCAGGGAGTTCTGCGACATCTTCCCGAACCGGATCCGCGACTATGAACGGCTGGTCGAGAACAACCGGGTGTTCCTGAAGCGCACGCAGGGGATCGGCGTGATCTCAGCCGAGGACGGTATCGACCTTGGCCTGAGTGGCCCGAACCTGCGCGCCTCGGGCGTTGACTGGGACATCCGCCGCGACGAGCCTTACGAGATTTACGACCGGCTGGCTTTCAACGTCATTACCCGCGATGAGGGCGATTGCTACGCGCGCTGGCGATGCCGCGTCGAGGAGATGCGCGAGAGCGTCCGGATCATCGAACAGTGCCTTGACCAGATGCCCGAGGGGCCGTTCCAGATCGATATGCCGACAATCGCTTTCCCGGTGAACAAGGACAAAGTGCACTGCTCGATGGAGGCGCTGATCCAGCATTTCGACCTATCGGCCTATGGCTTCAAGGTGCCGAAGGGCGAGGTCTATTCGGCGATCGAGGCGCCAAAGGGCGAACTCGGGTTCTACATCATCAGCGACGGGTCGCAAAAACCGTTCCGGATGAAAGTGCGGGCGCCGTCATTCGTCAACCTTCAGGGACTGTTCGGGGTCAGCAATGCCCGCTACCTGGCGGACATGATCGCCGTGCTGGGCAGCTTCGACCCTGTGATGGCCGAGGTAGACAAGTAGCAGGGGATTTGACGCGATGAACATGCGCGAAATGATCGAGGCGGCGGCGGCGCGGTATCCCGACCGGCGCTCGGCGATCATGCCCGCGCTTCTGATCGCGCAAAAGGAACATGGCCATCTGCCCGGCCCGGTGTTGGAAGAGGTCGCCGACATCCTCGGTGTCGAGCGGGTCTGGGTCTACGAATTGGCGACCTTCTACACCCTCTTCCATACCGAGCCGGTGGGTCTGTTCCACCTGCAACTCTGCGACAACCTCTCCTGCATGCTGCGCCGATCCGACGACCTGCTGAGGCATCTGGAGACGGTGCTGGGGATCGAAAAGGGCGGCACGACCCCGGACGGGCTGTTCACGCTTTCGACCGTCGAATGCCTCGGCGCTTGCGAGATGGCCCCGGTGATGCAGGTCGGCGACGACTATCACGGCGACCTCGACATCGCCCGGATCGACGCGCTCGTGGACAGGCTGCGTGCGGCGGCGGGGCAAGCGACCGGCGCCGAACTCGCCGTCGCAGAACCGCCGGGAGAGTAGCCGCCATGTTTGAACCGGTCCTTCTCAGAAACATGGACGTGCCGGATGGCCATCTGCTTTCGAGTTATGAGGCCGGCGGCGGCTACCAGGCGCTGGCGAAGGCGCTGCGCCAGTACACGCCCGACGAGATCATCGACCTCGTCAAGCAATCGAACCTGCGCGGTCGCGGCGGAGCCGGATTCCCGACCGGGTTGAAATGGAGCTTCGTGCCGAAACGGGCCGACAAGCCGAAATACCTGTGCTGCAACGCCGATGAGGGCGAGCCGGGCACCTTCAAGGACCGGATCATCATGGAGCGTGATCCGCACCAGCTGATCGAGGGCATGGCGATCAGCGCTTACGCGATCGGGGCGGAGACCGCCTATCTCTACATCCGCGGGGAGTACGTGCTGGCGATCCGGCGGCTGGAGCAGGCGATCGCCGAGGCTCTTGCGAAGGGCTATTTGGGAACGCGGATTCTGGGCTCGGATTTTAATTTCGTCATGCACATCCATTGCGGCGCCGGCGCCTATATCTGCGGCGAGGAGACCGCGATGCTCGACTCGCTCGAAGGCAAGCGGGCGCAGCCCCGTCTGAAACCGCCATTTCCGGCGGTCGCGGGGCTCTACGCCAGCCCGACCGTGATCAACAATGTCGAGACGCTGGTCTGCGTGCCTCATATCGTGGCGCGGGGGCCGGACTGGTTTCGCGGCATCGGCCCCGACAAGAGCCCCGGTCCGAAGCTTTATTGCCTTAGCGGGCAAGTGCGGCAACCGGGCCTTTACGAACTGCCGATGGGCATATCGCTGCGTGAACTGGTCGAGGACCGCGCCGGCGGGCCGCCACCGGGGCGCAGGATCAAGGCGGTGATCCCCGGCGGGGTCTCGGCGCCGCTGATCCCGGAGCGCGGGCTGGATGTCGGGATGGACTTCGACTCGCTGGCTGCGGCCGGCTCGATGCTTGGCTCGGCCGGGGTGATCGTGATCGACGACTCGACCTGCATGGTCAAGGTCGCCACCCGGATCATCGAGTTCTTCCATCACGAGTCCTGCGGCAAATGCACGCCTTGCCGCGAAGGGCTGAACTGGGTGGTGAAAGTGCTGCGCCGGGTCGAGGCGGGACAAGGCGCGCCGGACGATTTGGAACAGCTGGAGGCGCTCTGCAAGGGCATTTTCGGCAACACGTTCTGCGCTCTTGGCGACGGCGCGGCCATGGGGCTGCGGGCGGCACTGGCGCATTTCGAGCATGAATTCGTCGCCCATATCGAGGAGCGGAGGTGCTCGTTTCACTAAGGAGCGCGCAGGGAGAAGGCCGCAAGAAGTCATGGTTAGCGTCACGATCGATGAACAAACGCTGGAAGTGGAGACAGGCTCTACGGTGCTGCAGGCCGCCGAGCGTTTGGGCATCGAAATCCCGACCTTCTGCTATCTGAAGCGGCTGCCGGCGCTGGCCTCCTGCCGCATGTGCCTGGTGGAGATCGAAGGGCAGCGGCGGCTGCAGCCTTCCTGCGCCACCGCGGTCACCGACGGCATGGTGGTGCGGACGAACACGCCGCTGATCGACGAAACGCGCTCTTCCATGCTCGACATGCTGCTTGCCAACCACCCCCTCGACTGCCCGATCTGTGACAAGGGCGGCGAGTGCGAGCTTCAGGACATGGTGATGGCATACGGGCCCCGGAAAAGCCGGTTCCGCGATGCCAAACGTGTGTTCCACTCCGAGGACATCCGTCTCAGCCCGGTCATCATCATGAACGTCAACCGCTGCATCCAGTGCCAGCGCTGCGTCCGGATGTGCGAGGACGTGGTCGGCGCGGTCGCCTTGGGCACCATCGAAAAAGGCATGGACACCGCCGTCACCGGCTTCGAGGGCAGTCTCGCGAGTTGCGACCAGTGCGGCAATTGCGTCGAGGTCTGCCCGGTCGGCGCACTGATGAGCTTCCCCTATCGCTACAAGGCACGGCCCTGGGATCTGGTCGAGACCGACACGGTCTGCCCGCACTGCGGCACCGGCTGCCAGCTCACCGTCGGCGCGCGCAAGGGCGAGTTCATGCGGGTCCGCTCGAAGTGGGAGCATGGCGTCAACCGCGAAACGCTCTGCGTGCGGGGGCGCTTCGGCCTCGACTTCGTCGGGAGCCGGGACCGGATCAAGCGGCCGATGATCCGTCGTGACGGCGCACTGGTTCCGGTTTCCTGGGACGAAGCCGGGGCCTACCTGCGCCGGCGCCTGTCGGCCGTCGAGAGCAAGGCTGCGGGCGGGCTGGCCTCGCCGCGCCTGCCCAACGAGGTGCTGTACCAGTTCCAGAAGTTGATGCGGACGGTATTCCGGACCAATAACATCGACTGCTCGTCGCGCTGGTCCACGCCGTTCGATACGCTCGGCCCGTTGGTGGCGGGCTTCCACAGCCGCGCGCCGCTGGAAGAGGTGATCGGCAACGACTGCGTGCTGGTCGTTGGTGGCAATGTCACAGACGAGAACCCGGTCACCGAATACCTGCTGCGAGGCGCGGCGCGGCGGAGGCAGACCAGGTTGCTCATGCTCTCGGCGAGGCCATCCCGGCTGGACGCCTATGCCCGAGCGGTCGTTCGCGTTGCTCCGGGCGCTGAGGCTGCGGCCCTTGCCGCAGTGGTGGCCCGTCTCGTGGCGGCGGCCGGCCAAGCCTTGCCGAGCGAGGTTCTTGCGGGCGTCGGCGCGGCAACCGGCTGGGCAGCAGCGACCACCGGCAGCGACGGGCCGGACCGTCTAGCCGCTGCGCTGCTGGACGGCGGGAGCGTCGCTGTGCTTGTCAGCGCCGACCTCCTGAGGCTTTCCGAAGCGCGCGCAACGCTGCAGCAGCTCACCAACCTGTTGCGGGTTCTCCGCGTGCTCGGCAAGGGCCCGGCGATGCAGTTCCTCTTCGACCGAGCCAACCAGCTGGGCGCCTGGGACATGGGGGTTCTGCCGGCGGCCCTGCCGGGGCCGCGCCCGGTCGGCGATCACACGGCGCGCACAGCTCTCATACGGGCCTGGGGCGCCGAAATTCCGCCTGAGCCGGGCGCGGATCTCGACGCAATGCTGGCGCTTTGTGACAAGGGGCGGGTAGGCGCGCTTTATATCGTCGGAAGCGACCCCCTGATGACCTATCCCGACCGGGGATTCGTCAAGCGAGCGCTTGATGCCACCGATCTCCTGATCGTGCAGGACACCTTCCTCACCGATACCGTGGGTCTGGCCGATGTCGTCCTGCCTGCGGCGGGTTATGGCGAGGAATCCGGCACCTTCACCAACAACGAGGGCCGGATCCAGGCGGTCCGCAAGTTCCGCGAACCCGCCTTCGAGGCGCGGGGCAATCTGGCAATTTTCGACTTCGTCGCCGCACTCTGCAACCAGGTATTGCAGCCGTCGATGCAAGGCGAAATCTTCGGCGAGATCGCCCGGCTGGTTCCGGCCTACCAAGGGCTGACGCCGGACGGGCTTGGCGCCGACGGAGCATTCACCACGGCGGACCCGACGCCGCCGGCTGGCGAGTTCTTCGCTCCTCCGCCTAACCCGAATGCGGCCGACCGGCTCATGTTGGTCACCGGCAACTGCCTGTTCCACAATGGATATCTTTCCGAACGCTCGGAGATCCTAAATACGGTGGCGGATGACCCATATGTTGAGATGAGCGCGTGGGACGCCGCGCAGCTTGGCCTTTCGGATCGCGATCAGGTGATCGTACGATCCACCCAGGGCGAACTGAGGGCGCAGCTCAAGGTCAATAGGCATTTTCCCGGGGGGCTCGTGTTCGTGCCGGAAAACTATAGAGACCTGCGTCTCAACAGCCTTATGCGGCGGGGCGAATACCCTTGTCCGGTGGAGGTTCAAAAGGCGCACGCTGCCTTCGCCACCGGAGTCGAGGCGCGCCCTGAAAGTCGCGGCCGAGGCATTGCCGAGCTTCCGGGCAGTTCACCCTAATCGGCTCCCCCGGGTTTGTATCCTCATTGATAAGGGGTCCCGGCAATGTAATCGCTCAACGCTTGCTCGGTACGGAGCAATTCGTCGAGCCGGTGCTTGACCACGTCGCCGATGCTCACCACGCCGACAGAAGCGTCGCCGTCCATGACCAACACATGGCGCGTGCGTCGGTCGGTCATGAGCGACATCACAAAGGGCAGCAAATCCTGTGTCGAACAGGTCACCACACTGCGGTTCATGATGTCGGCGACCCGCATTGTGGGCGCCTCGATTCCGTATTCAGCCACCGCATAGCAGCAGTCCCGCTCCGACAGCGTGCCCAGGCATTCCCCGGGCGAACGGCTGACGACCACGAATCCGATGTTGTTGTCCCGAAACAGCCGCAGGACTTCTACGACCGTCTGATCTGGTGTGACCGAGATGAGCTCGGGAGATTTGGTCTTCAAGATTTGGCAGACAAGCATCTGAGCCTCCTGTCTGCGCGCTCCGGTTTGACGGCTGCCGCGCGTTCACGTTCGGCGGATATTTCGCCACCAGTTGTATCCCTGCGGCTCGCTCGTCTCGACCAGCACGTCCTGTTCGGTGTTCAGGCGCGCCGCGACCACACCGCCGCCGGTCGTCGCCTTGCCCGGTTTGCCGAGCAGATCGTCACGTCCGACCACCAGGTCATGCGAGGAAAAACTCGAGAATTCGTACTGCTGGCCAAGCGCGATCGCGTCCGCCGGGCAAGCGTCCTCGCACAGCCCGCAGAACAGGCACCGGGCCATGTCGATCTCGAATTTTGCTGGATGCCGGTTGCCCTTCTCGTCCTCGTAGGGAATGACTTCGATACAGTCGCAGGGACAAATCCGCGCGCAAAGCTCGCAGGCCACGCACTTGATCTCGCCCTCTTCGTCGCGCGTCAGGAAGTGATGCCCGCGGTAACGCGAATAGGGCAACCATTTTTCCTTGTCAGGATACTGCATGGTCACGGATCTGGAGAACATGTAGCCGAAAGTCAGCGCCAGAGCGTCCCCCAGATCGGCGAAGAACGCCCAGCCGATCCATGTTCCACTTCTGTCCACTGCGCGCGACATCGCCGCCTCGCTACGGAGCCGCTGCTGTTCCTAAAGGAAAGCGACGCCGGTTATGATTATGTTCGCCAATGACAGTGGAAGCAAGACTTTCCATCCAATCGCCATCAGTTGGTCGTAGCGATAGCGCGGAAATGTGAAGCGGAACCACATAAACACATAGAGAAAGAACGCGACCTTGAGCACGAACCAGAGGAGCGGCGGCAACGGGATCAGCACGCCATTCCAGCCGCCGAAGAACAGGATGACCGACAGGACCGACACCAGTAGCATGACGGCGTATTCGCTGACCATGAAGAACGCAAAGCGGATACCGCTGTATTCAGTATGGAACCCGGCCCCCAGATCGCCTTCCGCTTCCGCCAGATCGAAGGGAATGCGTTGCGCTTCGGCCAGCCCGGCGACGAAGAACACGAAGAAGCCGACCGGTTGGTAGACGATGTTCCAGACATCGGCCTGCGCCCGCACGATCTCGAGCAGGCTCATGGATTGCGCCAGCATTACCACGCCGATGACCGCGAACCCCATCGGGATCTCGTAGCTGATCATCTGCGCGCAGGTCCTGAGGCTGCCCAGGACCGCGTATTTGCTGTTGGCGGCCCAGCCGCCGAAGATGACGCCATAGACCTCGATCCCGATCACCGCGAAGACGAAAAGGAGCGCCACGTTCATGTTGGAGACGTGGAGCGTGATCTCGGCGCCGAGGACCGAGACGCTTTCGCCGAAGGGGATCGCGACGAACACCACGAAGGGCGGGGCGAGCGCCAGGATTGGCGCCAGTTTGAACAGGAAGCGGTCGGCTTCGGCCGGGATGTGGTCTTCTTTGGTTAGGAGCTTGATGCCGTCCGCCACTGGCTGCAGCAAGCCGTGCCACCCCACGCGCATCGGCCCCATCCGCTGCTGCATGTGCCCGGCGATCTTGCGTTCGAGCCACGTCAGCGGCAAGGGCAGCAGCAGCAGGATCGCAATCAGCAACGCGACCTTGAATGCGATCAGGCCAAGGGCGAAGACAAGTTCCATAATCCGCAGCTACTTGTTCAACGGGTTGAGACTTACGACACTGAGCACTTGCGCTTGTCCGGCTTCGCGGGAACGGCAGTCTGCCGGCGGCGACGCAACTTGTGCAATGGTATCACAGTCTTACCGTTGCTGGCCACGGTGTGTGTCGCTTGGGACCCAAACGGGCTCTGTCGCAAAGCTTTCTTTGCCCCTCTATCGCGTCGCGAGAAGTGGTTAGCTGACGGCGTGGGTCGCCACGCTCTCCGCGAAGCCGAAATGATCCGCGCGCCACGGCTGGCAGGGGGATGAAGAAATTCGCTCCAAGAGCGATGGTGTCGGCGATGCGGTGTGCTGGCGCACCGAGTGGAAGTGCTACCGCCCGCTGGTTTTGGCGGCGCACGGAGAATGTTGGATTGCAGTTCCCTCCCCGCTACCATTTTAGACGTTTAAGGGCATGGTAGGTCTTCCTTGTCGACGAAGATCACGTCCATGACGGGCGGCGCGTCGGCGTGAACCGGCACAGCATATTCGGCGTAGTTGGCGTTCGTGACGCGCCCGTTGCGGTTGTCGATCACGGAACGCCTGATCCGTTTAGGACATTCCCCGTCGATCGGGCCCGTGTGCAACTCGTCCCACTAGCTCGTATAATGAGTATCAACTTATCGGGATGAGCCATAAATGCAGCGCGGAAGACTTGATATGCTTCTGGCCTTTCTGGCCGTCGCACGCAGCTTTACGCGGGCCGCCGCGGAGCTCGGGATTTCGTAGTCCACACTGAGCCACACGATCCGCGATCTCGAAGAGCGCCTGGGCCTTCGTCTGCTGACCCGTTTCACCGTCAGCGGCGGGCCAGCGCTTGCTTCGCAACATCGGCCCGCATTTCGAGGAGATCGAGGCCGAACTCGACGCATTGAGCGAGTTGCGGGAGAGGCCCCGCCGGCACCATTCGGCTCACTGCCAGCGATCTCGCATTCAAATCCGTGCTCAGGTGGCGTTGCTGCTCGGCAAGACGCAGCAATCTTGCTAAGATCGGCGGTGGGAGGAGACGGACATGCAATCGCTGCCGATAGCCCATCCAAGCGTAGCGAAGGCGACAGCCGGAGTATCGCTTCCCCTCGCCTATTCCACCGCGACGCTCTGCTGGCTCCTGTCCGCCGGCGTCTACATCGCAGCCAAGTGGGTTGCCCCCGAAATGCCGCCTTGGGCGCTCTGCTTCTGGCGGCTGACGCTCGCCTGCGCGATCCTGCTGCCCATCGTCCATCGCCACCATGGGGCGATGCTCGTGCTGGTCCAATCCCGGGCGATCGAGGTGCTGGCCGTCGGCGCTATCGGGCTGACCCTCTGTCAGGGCATGATCTACACGGGCCTCAACTACACCGACGCGACGACCGCCGGCATCATCATGGCCCTGTCGCCGATCATGACCATGGTGCTTGCCCGCTACGTGCTCGGCGAGCCCCTCGGTGTCTGGAAGGCGCTTGGCGCGCTGCTCGCTCTGGCCGGGATGGTGGTGATCGTAGCGCGCGGCGACCTTACCGCGCTGATGCGGCTCCAGTTCAATCCCGGTGAGTTGTGGATCGTCGGCAGCGCGTTTTGCTGGGGCCTCTACACCGTGCTGCTGCGTCGCTCCAAATTCGCTATCGAGCTTCTGCCGATGGTGGTCCTGCTGCTGGGAGCCGGCGCGCTGGCCGCACTGCCCCTTTATCTCTGGGAACTGTTTTCCGGGGAGCGTTCGGCGCTGCATGCGAACGGCCTTCTGGCACTCGCCTATGTCGCTGGCCCCGGCGGCGCTCTGATGTATTACCTCTACAACCGCAGCGTCGAGACGCTTGGCGCCGGGCGCGCCAGCATGCTGCTCTATCTGCAGACTGTCTTCGTTGCCGTGCTCGCTTATCTGTTCCTCGGGGAAGGCTTGCACGATTACGACCTCGCCGGCGCTGCCTTTATCGTCGCCGGCCTGGTGCTGGCCACCGCGATCAAGCCGAGGCAGCGCACGGTGCATGTCGCGTAGGGAATATCCGCGTCGCCAATTCCGGGACGGCGCGATGAAGAGCCGAGGCAAGCATAGGCGCGCCGGTACAACGGCTTCACTGGACCGTTATCGCGGGTGCGCCGGGCTCGACATGGCCGATCACGCAAGCCGACGTGTAACCTCCCGCGATAATCTTTTCGACCAGGGCCGCCGCTCTGTCGCGCTCGCAGGCGACGAGCAGCCCGCCCGAAGTCTGTGGATCGGTGAGAAGATGGCGCCGCCACTCCGGCATATCGGCAGGCAGGAGCACCGCGTCGCCATAGCTCGCCCAGTTACGCCGCGAAGCGCCGGTGACAAATCCTTGTTCTGCCAACAGCACGGCTTCGGAAAAGAGCGGAACGTCGCAATCACGAATGACGAGATCACAGCCTGAGCCGCGCGCCATCTCGAGAGCATGTCCGAGCAGGCCGAAACCGGTCACGTCGGTCATCGCATGGACGCTCTCGTCCTGCGCGAGCTCCGATCCGATCCGGTTGAGCAGGGTGGTCGAGGCGATCATCTCGACATAGGCGCTGGGCGGGAGCGCCTGCTTCTTGAAGGCGGCGGAGTAGATGCCGACGCCGAGTGCCTTCGTCAGAATCAGGGCGTCTCCCGGCCTCGCACCCGAATTGCGCCTGATGTCATCGGGCCGGCATGTGCCGATCACGGCAAGACCATAGATCGGCTCCGGCGAGTCGATCGAGTGGCCGCCGGCGACTGGGATTCCGGCGGTGGCGCAAACTGCCCGGCCGCCCTTCAAAATGTCTTGGACCATATGCGTCGGCATCTTGTCGAGCGGCATACCGAGAATGGCCAGCGCCATGATTGGCCGGCCGCCCATCGCATAGACGTCGGAGATCGCGTTGGTCGCGGCGATCCGGCCGAAATCATAAGGATCGTCCACCATGGGCATGAAGAAATCGGTGGTGGCGATGACACAGGTCTCGCCGTCAAGCTGCCAGACGGCGGCGTCGTCTCCGGTTTCGGTGCCGACAAGAAGCTGACGAAAGGGAGTGGCCTCGACTTGGTCTGCGAGAAGCTGCTGAAGGACGGAAGGCGCCAGCTTGCAGCCGCAGCCACCACCATGGGCGAGGCTGGTCAGGCGAGGCACTGGAGCGTCGGCGACTTCAGGTGCGAGGGCAATTGCCATAGCAAGCCTCCTTAGATTGGCACCGAGCGAGATACCGAGCGGAATTGGTATTGGCCGTACGCCGGCGATCATTCGGGGGCCGATTGGACGGAGAGATCAGACCAGCGCGAACGCGTTCGTTTCGGAGACGCTTGGTGAGAGGGGAAAAGCGCGACAAATGTCCAGGCTCGGAGCGCACACTTACGCCACCGTCGGCCGTCGTCCGAAAAGCGCCCCGGCACGCGGGAGCCGTTTTCAATACCACGCGACACTGTAAGATTATCCTTGGACAAGCGTCAATCGCACTCTCTCATCTAAAACATGAGTGATGCTATCAAGTATAAGTCGGTATGAAATACAGAGCGGTCGGACGACCCTGGTGCAACACACACTTGGCTTTGTTTGACTTTGTCCTATTTTGGATCAAAATGCCTTCGTACCCTTGGTTCGGGATGCCCTTCGGAGCATCCGCTTCGGGAGGACATTCAAATGAACATCGAACTGTCACGGCGCGCGTTCCTGCAGACGGCAGGCGCGGGTCTCGCCGGTACTACGCTTGGAGCTCTCGGCTTCGGCGATATAGAAGCCGCACATGCTGCGGCGATACGAGCCTTCAAGCTCGCCAACACCACCGAGGCGCGCAACACCTGCCCATATTGCTCAGTGGCGTGCGGCGTTATCCTCTACTCAAAGGGCGATCTCAGGAAGGGCGAACAGGCCGAGATCACCCATATCGAAGGCGATACCGACCATCCGACCAACCGCGGCACCTTGTGCCCCAAGGGCTCGGCCTTGCTCGGTTTCGTCAAGGCCCCGACCCGCTTGCAACAGCCGATGATCCGCAAGCCCGGGGCGGACAAGTTCGAGCCGACAACGTGGGAAGACGCGCTCGACCGCATCGCCCGCCTGATGAAGGACGATCGCGACCAGAACTTCGTCGCGACGAACAATGACGGCGTGACGGTCAACCGATGGATTACCACCGGCTTCCTCGCCGCTTCGGCGACGACTAATGAAACCGCGTTCGAGACCTACAAGGTGGTCCGCAGCACGGGCATGCTGGTGTTCGATAATCAGGCGCGTGTCTGACACGGCCCGACGGTGGCGAGTCTCGCCCCAACATTCGGCCGCGGAGCAATGACGAATTCCTGGACCGACATCAGGAACACAGATCTTGTCGTGATCATGGGCGGCAATGCCGCCGAGGCCCATCCTTGCGGCTTCAAATGGGTCACCGAGGCGAAGGCCAACCGTGGCGCCAAGCTCATCGTCGTCGATCCGCGCTACACGCGCTCGGCCTCGGTGTCGGATCTCTATGCACCAATCCGTCAAGGCACGGACATCGCGTTCCTGCTCGGGCTGATCAACTATTGCATCGAAAACGACAAGGTGCAGCGGGACTATGTGAAGGCGTTCACTAACGCCGGCTACGTCGTCAAGCAGGGCTTCACCTACCAGGACGGCCTGTTTTCCGGCTATGACGAGGCGAAGCGCGACTACGACAAGTCGAGCTGGGACTACGAGATCGGCGCGGACGGTTTCGCCGTCGTCGATGACACGCTGGCAAATCCTCGCTGCGTCTGGAACCTGCTGAAGAACCATGTCGCGGTCTACACGCCGGAGATGGTCGAGCGCATTTGCGGCACGCCGAAGGACAAGTTCCTGAAGGTCGCCGAGATGGTGGCGGAGTGCTCGTCGCCGACCAAGGCGATGACCTCGATGTACGCGCTCGGCTGGACGCAGCACTCGAAAGGCTCGCAGAACATCCGCGCCATGGCGATGCTGCAGCTCATTCTGGGCAATATCGGTGTTCGCGGCGGCGGCATGAACGCGCTGCGCGGCCACTCCAACATCCAGGGGCTGACCGACGTCGGTCTGATGTCGAACTTGCTTCCTGGCTATCTGACGCTGCCTAACGAGAAGGAACCGGACCTCGCCGCCTATATGTCGACCCGCGGTTTCAAGCCGCTCAGGCCGAACCAGATGAGCTACTGGCAGAACTACAGGAAGTTCTTCGTCAGTTTCCAGAAGGCCATGTACGGCTCGGCGGCGACGCCGGAAAACGATTTCGCTTACGACTACCTGCCGAAGCTCGACGTGCCCGGCTACGACGTGCTGCGTGCCTTCGATATGATGCACCAGGGCAAGATCAACCTGTATCTTTGCCAAGGCTTCAACGCGCTGCAAGCGTTCCCCAACAAGCAGAAGATCACGGCCTCGCTCTCCAAGCTCAAGCTCCTGGTCGTCATGGACCCGTTGGCTACCGAGACGGCACGCTTCTGGGAAAATCACGGCGCGCACAATGACGTCGATCCGTCGGCGATCCAGACCGAAGTGATCGAACTGCCGTCGACGTGCTTTGCCGAAGACGACGGCTCACTTACCAATTCGGGGCGCTGGCTGCAGTGGCACTGGGCCGGCGGCACACCGCCGGGCGAGGCCAAGCGCGACACCTGGATCATGGCGCAGATACATCTTCGCCTGAAGGAACTCTATCGCAAGGAAGGCGGCGCTTTCCCCGATCCGATCCTCAATCTCCATTGGCCTTATGCCGATCCGGGCGACCCGACGGCCGAGGAAATCGCCCAGGAGATCAATGGGCGGGCGCTCGCGAAGGTGACGGACACGGCCGATCCGACCAAGGTGCTTGCCGAGGCCGGAAAACTGTTGCCGGGCTTCGCCGCGCTGCGCGACGACGGCTCCACATCCTGCGGCTGCTGGATCTATTCCGGCTGCTTCAACGAGAAGGGCAACAACATGGCCCGCCGGGATACTGACGATCCCGACGAGACCGGCGCCTACCTGAAGTGGGCGTTCTCGTGGCCTGCCAATCGCCGCATCCTCTACAACAGGGCGTCGGCCGATTTGAACGGGAAGGCCTGGGATCCCGACCGCAAGGTGATCGAGTGGGACGGGGCGAAATGGTCGGGTTATGACGTCCCGGACATCGCGCCGACAGCGAAGCCCGGCGAGGTCGGCCCATTCATCATGAATCCGGAAGGCGTGTCGCGCCTCTTCACCCGAGGCATGATGCGGGACGGACCGTTCCCGGCGCATTACGAGCCGTTCGAATCGCCGATCGTCAATCCGGTCGCGCCCAACGTCCGGGGCAACCCGGCAGCGCGGGTATTCGAAGGGGATTTCAGGCAGTTCGCCGAGCCGGCCTCGGCGGAGTTCCCCTATGCGGCGACCTCCTACCGCCTGACCGAGCATTTCCACTTCTGGACCAAGCACGTCATCGTCAACGCTGTGATGCAGCCGGAGTTCTTCGTGGAGATATCGGAACAGCTAGCAGCCGAAAAAGGTATCGCCAAGGACGGTTGGGTGCGCGTTTGGTCCAAGCGCGGCTCGGTCACGGCGAAGGCGATGGTAACCAAGCGGATCAAGCCGCTGACCTGCGACGGCAAGACCGTCCATATCGTCGGCATTCCACTGCACTGGGGCTTCACCGGAGCGGCAAAGAAGGGATTCGGCCCGAACATGCTGACGCCCTATGTCGGCGACGCCAACATCGAGACGCCTGAATACAAGGCGTTTCTGGTCAATATCGAGCCCGTCTCCGGGCCGGTAGCATAGGGAGGCGGCGATGTTTCCTCCAATTGCCAATCCCTCGGTGACGGACGTGACGCCCCGCTTCTCGCAGAAGGATCTCGTCCGCCGTTCCGCCTCAACGGTCCCCGCGCCGGCCGAGCGGCTGACCGAGGTGGCCAAGCTCATCGACGTCTCGAAATGCATCGGCTGCAAGGCGTGCCAGACAGCCTGCATCGAGTGGAACGACACGCATCCGGAGGTCGGCGTCAACGCCGGCGTATACGAGAATCCGCCCGACCTGACGCCGGACATGTTCACGCTTATGCGCTTCAGCGAGTGGGAGAACCCAGAGACGAACAATCTTGAGTGGCTGATCCGGAAGGATGGCTGCATGCACTGCGAAGATCCGGGCTGCCTCAAGGCCTGTCCGGCGCCCGGTGCCATCGTTCAATATTCCAACGGCATTGTCGATTTCGTCCACGAGAACTGCATCGGCTGCGGCTATTGTATCAAGGGGTGCCCCTTCAACATCCCGCGCATTTCCCGCGTCGACCATACGGCCTACAAATGTACGCTCTGCTCGGACCGCGTCGCCGTCGGCCAGGGTCCAGCCTGCGCCAAGGCCTGTCCGACCCAGGCAATCGTCTTCGGCACAAAGGAACAGATGAAGCAGCATGCCGAGGGCCGCATTACCGACCTGAAGTCGCGCGGCTATGCCAACGCCGGCCTCTACGATCCGCCTGGTGTCGGCGGAACGCACGTGATGTACGTGCTGCATCACGCCGATCAGCCCGAACTCTATTCCGGCCTGCCGAAGGAGCCGAGGATCAGTCCTCTCGTGGAAGCGTGGAAGGGCATCACCAAATATGCCGGCCTGACCGTGCTTGGGGTCGCGGCCGGCGTCGGCCTGCTCCACCATCTGGTGATGGGGCCGAACAGGGTTTCGGACACGGATGAGGAGAATGCCGAACGCCTGGTGCGGAGTGACCGCCATGACAGCGCATGATGTCGAACCTGGTAAAGTGCATCCGGGCAAGCCCGTCACGGTGGACCGGTATACGGTGGGTGCGCGGATAAATCACTGGATCACGGCGGCGAGCCTGATCCTGCTTGCCCTGTCCGGCCTCGCGCTGTTTCACCCGAGCCTTTTCTTTCTGTCGGGACTGTTCGGTGGTGGCCAGTTCACACGCTTCATACACCCATGGATCGGCATCGTTCTCTTCTTCAGCTTCTTCGGGCTTTTCATCCGGTTCTGGAAGGCGAATTTGTGGAAGCGCGAAGACGGGACCTGGCTCGCGCGCATCCGCGACGTGCTGGCCAATCACGAGGAGAACGTCCCGGAAGTCGGCAAGTATAATGCCGGCCAGAAATTCGTATTCTGGGCCATGTCGGTCCTGATCGTCATCTTGATATCGAGCGGCCTGGTCATCTGGGATCAGTATTTTTCCGCCTACACGACGGTCGGTCAGCAGCGGGTGGCGCTCCTCATTCATGCCATCGCCGCCGTCGCGATAATCGGCGTTTGGATCATCCATGCCTATTCGGCCCTCTGGGTGCGAGGCACGATTCCCGCCATGATACGCGGTTCGGTGACGGGCGGCTGGGCTTGGCGGCATCATCGAAAATGGTTGCGGGAACTTGTTACGAAACCGGGCGGAAGATCGGGATCGAAGCCCGCCGAATGAGCGGGCGCTAATGCATGTCGCCCAAAAGTGCGCAGCGGTTTGGGACAACGACATGCATAAAACAAGAACTTTAAGCGCGTCGCATGAGTCCCTTCAGACGCGATGCGCTTAGTCAGCCACCACGTGACCCGTGTGGTTCGTGAGGTGAGTATGCCAAAGCAGATCGTTCCGTCGGATATCGATCCCACCGCCATCGGTGAAGTCTCGGCGCCGCCTTACGTCCGTCTGCCTGATCCGACGCGTCTTTTCGTTCGACGCACGCAGCGGTTGAATGCGCTGGCCGACCGCGATGAACTCGGCCCTTATCTCCGCTTTCTCGCTGCTCTCGCCGATGTCCTGCACGGCATACAGGACGGCCTGTCCGATCCGGATCTGCCGGAAACGGAGGTGCGTGAACGGGCGCACGCTTTCGGGATGCCTCCGCTCGATCGTGACAGGTTCGCCTCCGGGGCGTTCTTCGAGACGCTCGACCGCCTGGTGCTGGCAGCTTCGGCCATCGAGAAGCCTCGGGCCGCGGCAGACGCGCTCGACCGACTGAAGCTGGCCGCGCCTGCAGAGCGCGATGCCATGGTGCGCAACGTGCTCGCCGATGCAATTGCGGCTGACGCATTGGCCGAGCATGTCTATGTCGCGGCGGCGCTGCAGCTTCATTTCGCGCGTCTTGCCGCTTGCCTCGACGCCTCCACGCTGGTCCCGGTAGGTGACGGCGCATGCCCCGTCTGCGGCGGGCCGCCGGTGTCCTCGATGATCGTCGGTTGGCATGGCTCCCACGGGGCAAGGTTCTGTGCATGCTCGCTCTGCGGGACGCTCTGGAACTATGTGCGCATCAAATGCACCCTGTGCGGCTCGACCAAGGGAATAGGCTATGTGGAAGTCGAAGGCGGACCCGGCACTGTAAAGGCCGAGACCTGCGATTCATGCGGCTGCTATGTGAAAATCCTGCATCAGCACAAGGATCCGAACCTCGATCCGGTTGCCGATGACGTGGCGACACTCGGCTTGGACCTGCTCGTCCGCGAGAGCGGCTACCGTCGCGGGTCGTTCAACCCATTCCTTGTCGGGTACTGAGGACGCGATGACCGCTTTGCCTGCACGTCGCCTGCGTGATCTTCCATCGGTCGATCAGGTATTGAAGACGCCACTCGGATCCACGGCGATCCAGCGCTTCGGCCGGCAAGTCGCGACGGCGGCTGTCCGCGCGGCACTTGCCGCAGCGCGGGAGGCCTGTCTCGGCGGAGCAGCAGTGCCGCAGCCCGGCGATGTCGCCGCCGACGCGGTTGAACAACTCAAGGTAGCAGAGCGCCCTTCCCTGCGACCGGTTTTCAACCTGACCGGCACGGTGCTGCACACCAATCTCGGCAGGGCGCCGCTGGCCGAGGAGGCGATCGAGGCGGTGCGCTCTGCAATGTGCGAAGCGGTCGCTCTCGAATTCGATCTCGAGACAGGCAAGCGCGGCGAGCGGGATGATCATCTGCGTTCGCTCGTTTGCGAACTGACAGGAGCGGAAGACGCAACTGTGGTCAACAACAATGCGGCCGCTGTCCTTCTTGTCCTCAACACGCTGGCGCTCGGCCGCGAGGCGATCGTCTCGCGCGGCGAATTGATCGAGATCGGCGGCTCGTTCAGGATGCCCGAGATTATGGCCCGCGCCGGCGCCAAGGTGGTCGAGGTCGGAACCACCAACCGCACGCATCCGAAGGACTATGTCGCGGCGATCGGCCGGGAGACCGGGCTGGTCCTCAAGGTGCATACCTCGAACTACCGGGTCGAGGGGTTCACGGCTGAGGTGGGCGCGCGCGAACTGGCTTCCATTGCCAAGGCGCAGGACGTGCCCCTGGTCCACGACCTCGGCTCCGGCACGCTTTTCGATCTTGCTGCCTATGGCCTCAAGCATGAACCAACCGTGCGCGAGGCGATTGCCGACGGCGCGGATCTGGTCACCTTTTCCGGCGACAAGCTGCTCGGCGGACCCCAGGCGGGCTTCATCGTTGGCAGCAAGGCTCTGCTCGCCGCGATCAGCCGCAATCCGATGAAGCGGGCGCTCCGCGTCGACAAGCTTCGGCTCGCCGCGCTGGAGGCGACGTTGAAGCTCTATCGCGACCCTGATCGCCTGGCGGAGAGACTGCCGACGCTGAGATTGCTGACGCGCCCCTCGGCCGAGATCGCAACCCAGGCGGAGCGCCTTGCCCCGATGGTTGCCAATGCTCTGGGTGAGGCATTCGTGGTGGAGACTGTGGAATGCCGCAGTCAGGTCGGCTCGGGTGCCCTGCCACTTGAGACGATACCCAGCGCCGGTCTTGTGGTGCGGGTAAAGTCCGGCGGCGGGAAGTCGCTGGGAGCGCTTGCAGCGGCATTGCGCGGGCTGCGCGTTCCCGTGATCGGGCGCATCGAGGGCCGGGCGCTTGTGTTCGATCTGCGCTGCCTCGAAGACGAAGCGGGGTTCTGTGCAAACCTCGCCGGCTTCGATCCTGGAGGAGCCGATGCGCTGGTTTGAGAACCTCGCGCGCCGGCCGGCCGAAGTGCCGCGGCCGGCTGACGTGCCCCGGCCGGCTGACGTGCCCCGGCCGTCTGACGTGCCGGTCGCCGAACGTCTGGCAAAGGCCTTGGAAGCGGCCAGGCGCAGCGATTATGCGGTCGCCCTAGGCATATGGGAGCCGCTCGCTTATGCTGGGGTCGCACGTGCGCAGAACAATATCGGCGCCTGCTTCGCAGAAGGGCTTGGCGTCGAGCGGGACTGCGATCTCGCCTTCCGCTGGCTGGCGCTCTCGGCCGAGGCCGGCGATGCCGTCGGGCGGCGGAACCTGGCGTCGCTCTATTTCCGCGGCGAGGGGGTCGCGCAGGACTACGGCCGCGCAGCCGAGCTCTACCGAGCAGCCGCGGAGCAAGGCGACGGACCGGCGCAGGACATGCTGAGCTGGATGCTGCTCGAAGGCGAGGTGGTCGATCCCGACCCAGCAGAGGCGCGGCGCTGGGCGACTGCCGCCGCCGAGCAGGGAATAGCGTCGGCCATGGCACGGCTCGGCATGATCCATCACAATGCGCTCGGTGTGCCGCGCGATCCCGCCGAGGCAGTCCGCTGGTGGCGTCGGGCTGCCGTGCGCGGGGATGCAGACGGGCAGGCCATGCTCGGCGCCGCCTGTCACTTGGGAGCGGGTGTCGAGGCCGACGCGGTCGAGGCATATGCCTGGCTTCTGCGCGCGAACGCAGCAGGCAGCTCGCTCGCCGAGCGGTATCTGCCGGCCGCGCGTGCCGGCCTCACCCCTGACGAGACCGCCGAGGCCGAAAATCGTGCCGCGGCATCATTGACGGGGGACGGATCATGATCGTCGGCACGGCGGGCCATGTCGACCATGGCAAGACCGCCCTGGTGCGTGCGCTGACCGGCGTCGACACCGACCGCCTGCAGGAGGAAAAGGCGCGGGGCATGACCATCGATCTCGGCTTTGCCTACCTGCCGGCACCGAACGGGGACGTCATCGGCTTCATCGATGTTCCGGGGCACGAACGGTTGGTGCATACAATGCTCGCCGGCGCCAGTGGCATCGATTTCGTGCTATTGGTCATTGCCGCTGACGACGGGATCATGCCCCAGACGCGCGAACATCTGGCAATCATCGATCTGCTCGGCATCAGGCGCGGCGCGGTCGTGCTGGCCAAATCCGATCTGATTGCGCCCGCACGGCGCGCCGCCGTTCAAGCGGACATCCGTGCCGCGCTTGCCGATACAGCACTTGCCGAAGCAGCCATAATGGCCACCTCGGCCGTCAGCGGTGACGGTATCGACGATCTGCGGCATTTCTTGTTCGAGGAGGCGTCGCGCTTTGCCGGCCGCGCATCCTCTGGACGATTCAGATTGGCGGTCGACCGATGCTTCACGCTGCACGGCATCGGCACTGTCGTGATCGGCACGGTCCTTTCAGGATCAGTCGGCATCGGCGACCACGTTGTCGTCAGCCCGCCGGGCCTGCCGGCGCGTGTCCGCTCGATTCATGCCCAGAACCGCCTAGCCGAATGCGGACGGGCGGGAGACCGCTGCGCGCTCAACTTGGCCGGTGAAGGCATCGGCAAGGAGGCGATCCGGCGCGGCGACGTCATACTCGACCCGGAACTTCACGCGCCGACGGACCGGATCGACGCAAGGCTGCGCGTCTTGCCAGGAGAGCCCAAGCCGATCGGCCAGTGGTTCCCGGTTCGCCTTCACCACGCTGCGGCCGAGGTTGGGGCAAGGGTCGTGCTTCTCAGTGACGAGCCGGTCAGACCCGGCGGCGTCGCCAAGGTTCAATTGGTACTGGACAATCCGATCGCGGCTGCCGCGGGCGACCCCTATGTTGTGCGCGACACCTCGGCGCAGCGGACCATCGGCGGCGGACGCCTGATCGATCTGCGGGCGCCGAGCCGGAAGCGCCGCACGCCGGACCGGCTTATCCAGATCGAAGCATATGCCGTCCCGGATCCCGAGGCGGCTGTCACCGCACTGCTCGACACGCCGCCCCATTACCTTGACCTTGGCTCATTCGCGCGCGACCGGGCGCTCGGCAGCGACGAGACGCAGAGACTGGTCGACAGCCTCGGACTGGTCTGCATTCCCGTTAGGAAAACGCTGTTCGTTCTCTCGCCGGCATGCTGGATGCAATTCAGGCTCGGCCTGGCCGCGAACTTGAAGACCTTTCACGCGGACAATCCGGATCTGCCGGGAATCGGCATGGAGAGATTGCGCCTTCAGCTTGACCCACGACTTCCGGCGCCGATGTTTGCAGCCGCTCTGCGAATGCTGGCGCGCGCCGGCAAGCTCGCCCTTGACGGCGCCTGGGTGCGGCTGCCCGGCCATGAGGTCCGTCTGGCACCGCAGGACGAGACGCTGTGGCTGCAAATCGAGCGGCTCATCGGCGGCTCGACGCGATATCATCCGCCGAGGGTCCGCGATATAGCCGATATGTTGGCAAAGCCGGAAGCGGAAATCCGCCGGATCCTGAAACTTACCGGCCGCATCGGGAGAGTATACGAAGTCGCCCATGATCATTTCTTCCTGCGCCCGGCATTGGCGGGGATTGTCGAAATCGTCGACGACCTGACGGCGGCCGAGCCGGGCGGGCGGTTTAACGCCGCCCAGTTTCGCGATCGTGCAGGCAGCGGGCGCAAGGTTGCCATCCAGATCCTTGAATTTCTCGATAGGCATGGCGTCACTTTGCGACGCGGCGACCTGCGGCTCGTCAACAGGTATCGACGGGATCTGTTTCGCTCACCGGCCGATACTGAGCCGGCGCTAGCGGAAGCTTCTGGAGGAGCATCGTCCCCGGTGGGGCGTCCGGACTTCAAATCCGGGAGGGGCCGCGAGCCGGTCCTTGGTGGGTTCGACTCCCACTCTCTTCCGCCACTCTCGCAAAGGCGCGATGACGGTGACAACCCGCTTTCTCGTTGATCTCAAGACAGCGGCCGAGGCCGCCAAGATCGCCGAAGGTCGTTTCCGGCGGGAAGCTGCAGTCCGGATCGCTGCGCTCGAACAGGAGCGCGCCTTCGCCTTCAGGCGGCTCAATCTCATGCAGGCGATCGCCGAGGCCATGGCATCGGCCGACAGTGAGGAGATAGCCGTCGCCAGCGCCTTCGCCACGCTGCGCACGCGACTCGGCTGGAATTCCGACAGCGAAGCGCGTTCGGAGGTGATTGCGCGTTTCGGTCAGGTTGTACTGGCGATATTCCGGGCTTCGGACAAAGAGGAATCCGCTAGCGACATTCCTGAGGCCCTGGCAGGTTTCGAACATTGGTATGCCGAAACCCGTGGATCGCCGTTCTGGCTCCTGTTCGAGCGCCAAATGCAGGACACGCCCCGCGTCGACTTTTAAGTAGCGCAGGTCCATCCGGGGCGCATTGTTGACGCTCAGGCGATCAGGACCGCGACCGTTGGCTCCTCTTACCTTCTGAGGTACAGCCATAGCGTCGTCGGCGCCAGGATGGCGGTGAGCGCCACCGGCGCGACCAGCGCGAGGACGACCTGACTGAGCGTCGCCCCTCCAGCCATCAGCCCGCGCAGCGCCGTCGTCATCAGCGACACTGGATTGACTTCGACGAAGGCCCGCAGCCAGTCCGGCATGGTGCCGGGGTCGACCATGATGTTGGAGGCGAAGACGAGCGGGAACAGGAAGGTAAAGCCGAGCGTCATAACCGTGGTTGGCGTGCGGATCAGCAGGCCGAGCACGATGAATACCCAGCCCATGCCGAACCCGATGGCGATCAGCATGGCGAAGGCGGCAAGCACGCCGAGGATGCCTGCCTCAGGCCGGTAGCCGAGGATCAGCCCGATGGTGAGAATGATCGAGGCGGCAATCAAATGGCGCAGGATGTCACCCACCATCAGGCCGGCGAACGGAGACAGCGACCAGATCGGCAGCGATCGGAAGCGGTCGAATAAGCCCTTGCCGAGGTCGGTCGACAATCCCATGCCCGAATAGACTGCGTTGAACACCACGGTCTGAACCAGGATGCCGGGTAGGAAGAACTGCAGGTATTCGCCAGGCGAACCGGCGAGCGCACCGCCGAAGACGAAGGTGAAGAGCAGGGTGAACATGATCGGAGTCATCACCAGATCGAAGAGCTGCTCCGGCACATGCTTGAATTTCAGCACCGCGCGCCATCCGAAGACCAGCGCGTTGGAAAGGGCTGATGGGGACTTGGGTCGGGCGACGTTTTGCAGCGTGTCGATCATGGCTTGTCGCCTCCCTTCCGGCTTTCACCGAGGCCTGGCTGGCCCGTCAGCGCGAAGAAGACCTCCTCGAGGCTGGGTTGGCCCATGGAGAAATCCGACAGCTCGATGCCGGCGGCGACCAGATCGGCCAGCGCCTCGTTGGCGGCCTTCGCTGTGCCGGCAAGGACGGAGAGTTCCGCGCCTTCGGCGCTGCGTTGGACAGGGTGCTCCAGCCGGCGTTCCAGAATGGTCGCCGCTTGGTCCAGCCGTGCGACATCGGCGAGCGCGACATGGAGAAAGCCGGAGCCGGTGGCCGCCTTCAATTCGCGGCTGGTACCCTCGGCGATCTTCCTGCCGTGGTCGATGACGGCGATGCGCGCTGCAAGTTGATCGGCCTCTTCGAGATATTGCGTGGTGAGCAGGATGGTGACGCCGGCCTCGGCGAGGCCGCGGATCATGCCCCAGACATCCTTGCGGGCGTTCGGATCGAGGCCTGTAGTCGGCTCGTCAAGGAACAGCACGCCCGGCGTGACGACCAGCGAGGCGGCTATGTCGAGCCGCCTTCGCATGCCACCGGAATAATCCCTCACCTGCTTCGTCGCCGCTTCGGACAAGCCGAAAGCCGCGAGCAGGTCGTCCGAACGGGCTTTCGCGGCGCGACCCCGAAAACCCCAGAGTCGGGCGAGCAGGACGAGGTTCTCCCGGCCAGTCAAGTCCTCGTCGAGCGAAGCGAACTGCCCGGTCATCGCGATTGCCGCACGGACCGCATGCGGGGCCTGCACGAGATCGTGCCCCATCACGGTCGCAGAGCCGGCGTCGGGGCGCGACAGCGTCGCGAGCATGCGCATCAGCGTTGTCTTGCCGGCACCGTTCGGACCCAGGATGGCGAAAATCATGCCGCGCGGCACATCGAGATCGACACCATCGACGGCGCGCAGCCTGCCGAACGTCTTGACCAGGCCACGGGCGGAAATGGCTGACTGGACAAAACCCGTGGAGGGCACGCCCCTAGGAGAAGCATCGTTCATGCAATCATCCGGCAGTCGCAAAATGAAAGGCCAGCTTCGGCGCAATGGCTGCGTCGTCAATTCCTCTGCAGGCGCACGAACTTACCGTCTGGCTTATCCTCGTGCCAGAGGCTCCGACGACGTACCACTACCTGGCCGCTGAGGCTGAAGCGCCGGTCCGATCATATGTCGGACAGGTCTCTAATCATCTTGGGGGTTTCACTCGATCACGGCGCAGGCCTGACGATTTCCGGCATCACCGGCAGGCTGGCTTTTGTAGTCGTCCTGTCCCCCGTGGATCATCAATGCCTTGCCTCGTATCGCCGTTTCTCCACCATCCAGCTTGACCATGCTGTTGAAAGCCTGGGCACGCAAAACGCCGTCGGCGCCGACCCGCTGATTTGGCATATCGCCCGCGTGCGGGCCTTTTCCGGCGAAAAATCCATGTTCGGCATTCGTCGGATTGAAGTGCCCACCGGCCGAGTCATGGCCGGTCTGATGGTCGCACTTTCCGGTTTCATGAACATGGAACGCGACCCATTCGCCCGGAGGCAGTCCTGTTACCTCCAACGCTATCAGCACGCCATGCGCCGTCTCGGTCAGCGTGGCCGTGCCATTCTTCTCGCCGGCCATGTTGACGAATTCGGCTTTCGCGGTCGCGGTGTCCTGAGCCGCTGCAGGCATCGCGACCGCCAGTGCCAACCCTGTCGTTGCAACCAATCTTTTCATCGACTCGGCCTCCGGTTGTCCAAGCGAGCCAAACCACAAAGGCATCTTTTCGTTCCATTTGGAATTGAGTTTTCGTCTCCGGCACGGGCCCGTCCCGTTTCACGGAGGCATGCGAGCTGAAGTTTCAGGACATTGGTTACACCAACCCAAAGAGTTGGGCAGTTTGCCAGCCTGCCAGCAGTATGATGAGAATGCCAACGAGCCTGAGAAGCGTCTTTTCTGCGATCGACTTCACCATCAATCCGGCCATAGGCGCTGCGATAGTACCACCAAGGACCAAGCCGGCAACGGGGAGTAGATTTTCTATCAGCCCCCCTGCCTCCTCCCAATGACCCGTTAGCAAGGCAAACAAGAAGGTTAGAGACACCGACAACGTGGTGAGGAACTCGGTGGCATTTACCGTACCAATAACGTAGCGGGGCGTCCCGCCAAAACCGAGAAGGCCCGTCGTTACGATGGGACCCCACCCACCACCCCCTGCGGCATCGAGAAATCCACCACCAAGTCCAAGGGGAGCTACCGCGCCTGCAGGGACCGGCTTGCTTGGGATCCGCCGGAATGAACGGAACAGGAGCCAAGCCCCGACGAGCGCAAGGTATGTGGTCACATATGGCTTCATGACGGCCCCCTCAAACGAGGTGAGCACATAAGCGCCGAGAACACCGCCGAGCACGCCAAACGGCATCAGCCGCCAGAAAAGTTTCCAGTCGATATTGCGGTGATAGATGTGGGCCGAACCCGAGGCCGCAGTGGTAAACAGCTCAGCCGCGTGCACTGAAGCCGAAGCGTGTGCAGGAGACACGCCAAACCCCAGTAGTGTTGTCGAGCAAACCACGCCGTAGGCCATGCCGAGAGCCCCGTCGACAGCCTGAGCTACAAACCCTACGAGCGCAAAAAGGATAAATTCTTGCATTTGGCTCTCCAACAAAGCGCGGTCGTACTCGACGAAAGAGGAACCCGCTGCCTACAAGGCATGCAATCTTCATGCTTCCACAACTCACCAAACGCCTGCTTCAATAATGGGACGACGAACGGGAAACTGTCCACTCGATAGACGCCTTTTCCGCACCCACGATCGAATAGCACTGCGCCGCACCTCCTCCGAACTGAAGTTTCACGGTTTGGACGCAGACTTGCAGCTCTGCCCTTTATCTGTTTAATTCCCGCCATCCACAGGGGTGCTCCGTATCGTCGGGGCTGAGAGATGGGCTGCAAGCCCGTTAACCCTAGAGCTGATCTGGATAATACCAGCGGAGCAAGGCGGGCGATGTTTTCCGACGCACAGATTTCTCTTGATCCGATGACCGGCGATTTCGTCGGCGTCGTCAATATTTCGACGCTCCCGGTTGGCACGCCCGAGGGCTATGTCACGATCGACCTCACGGTCTCGGCCAACGGCCCGACCCCGCGCTGATCTTTCGCGCCAGAGGTCTCGCATGTCCCAGCCTTTCTCCGCCGCGCCGCGAATCGCAACCTTGTTTGCCAAGATCGGACCGGCCTTGCTGTCGGTCGGCACGCTGGTTTTGGCTTGGGAGCTCTATGCGCGCATCTCGCGCATTTCGCCCACCACGCTGCCCGCCCCGTCACGCGTCCTCGCTCAGGCCATCCAGCAGCGCCAGGCGCTGTTCGACAACACCGTGCCGACAATCAGCGCCACATTGGCGGGTTTCGCCTGCTCGCTGGCCGTTGCCTTCATCCTTTCGGTGCTGATCGACTTCTTCAAGCCGCTGCGCCGCGCCCTGTTCCCGGTGTTCATCATCAGCCAGACCCTGCCGCTGGTGGCGATCGCCCCGCTGGTCGTTCTCTGGTTCGGCTTCGGGCTGACGCCGAAGATCATGCTGGTCGCACTCGTGACTTTCTTTCCCATGCTGGTCGCGCTGGTGCAGGGTTATGAATCGATAGATCGGGACATCTCGGCGCTTCTGAGTTCAATGGGCGCTTCCCGCATGCGCATTTTCCTGCTGGCCCGCCTGCCCTCCTCGCTGCCCTATTTCTTCGCCGGACTGCGCATCTCGATCACCTATGCCGTGGTGGGCGCCATCTTCGCCGAATATGCCGGCGCGGCCAAAGGGCTCGGCATCTACATGCTCAACGCCAAGAACAATTTCCGGCCCGATCTCATGCTGGCGGCCGTGCTGGTCAGCGCCTTGCTCACGCTAGCCCTGTTTGCCGCTACGGTGCTGATCCAGCGCGCCGCCGCGCCATGGGAGCGGCTCGAAGGCGCACGAAAACCATGAGCAGGCGGCTGGAGCTGCGCCAAGTCAGCAAGCGTTTTGGCGACATTGACGTGCTTGCCGACATCACCCTGCACATCGAGCCGGGCGAATTCGTTTCAATCCTCGGCCCCTCCGGAGCCGGCAAATCCACGATCTTCAGCTTGCTGACCGGCGGTCTCGAAGGCCACGGCGGCGATGTCGACTTCGATGGGCGGCCACTGGCCGACACGCGCCGACCGTTTGCCTTCATGCCGCAGCACGATGCCCTGATGCCCTGGCGCACAGTTATCGGCAACACCGCGCTCGGTCTGGAAGTGCAGGGCATGTCCCGCAAGGCGGCGCGCGACAAGGTGGCGCCGCTCTTCGGCGAATTCGGCCTGGCGGGCTTCGAGCAAAAGTATCCGGCGCAGCTCTCGGGCGGAATGCGCCAGCGCGCCGCGCTGTTGCGTACCGTCGTGCAGGACCGCGCCATGCTGTTGCTCGACGAACCGTTCGGCGCACTCGACGCCCTCACGCGCACCGGCATGCAGCGCTGGCTTCAGACGATGTGGGAAAGACACCGCTGGACCGTCCTGCTGATCACCCACGACGTCCGCGAGGCGGTCTTCCTGTCCGACCGAATCTATGTGCTGAGCGGCCGCCCCGCCCGCGTGCTGCGCGAAATCGCCATACCTCTTCCGCACCCGCGCAAAGATCTTGCCTCGCCGGAAGCCAGCGCCATCGAAGCCGACATCCTCGATACCCTGCTCGATCCACAGCCCGCCCAAAGGACATGACCATGCATTCCAGACGCCTCTTCATCGCTGCCGCACTGATCGCCGGGCTCGGACCCGTCACGTCCGTCTCCGCCCAGCAGACTGTCACCGTCGCGCTAGACTGGACGCCGAACACAAATCATGTCGGGCTCTATGTCGCTCAGGCGAAAGGCTTCTACGCCGAGGCCGGGCTCGACGTGCAGATCCTGCCCTACAGCGACACTGCGGCCGGTACGCTGATCGCCAACCGCGTGGCCGATTTCGGTATACTGGGATCCATAGGATTGTTCACCCAACGCACGGCCGGCGCCGACCTCGTCGCCACCTACGCCATCATGCAGACAGAAACCGGCAGGCTGGTGTTCAATGCCGACCGCGCCGATATACAGTCCCCCAGGGACCTGGACGGCCTGACCTATGGCGGTTTCGGCAGCGCCTGGGAGAGTGCGCTGATCGGCACCATCATCCGCCATGACGGCGGCGAGGGCAAATTCGAAACAGTGACACTGGGCACCTCCGCCTATGAGGCCCTGGCCAATGGCGCAGTCGATTTTACGCTCGAAGTCTACACTTGGGAGGGGATCAAAGCGGAGCTTGACGGCAAGGCCCAGCGCGCCTTCCGCTACGCGGATTTCGGCGTGCCCGACCAACACACCAATTTCATTGGCTCGAGCCGAGCCTACCTCGAGAAGAACAAGGACACGGCAACCGCTTTCATCGCCGCGACCAGGCGCGGCTACGCCTTCGCCGTCGAGCATCCGCAAGAAGCGGCTGATATCCTGATCGCAGCAAACAGCGATGTGCTGACCGACCGTCCATTGATCGAAGCATCGCTGAAGGCGCTGGTCGACGGCCACTATCTGCAAAGCCCCATCGGCGCGATCGGCAGGATCGATCCCGCAAAGATGGAGGCTATCGGAGACTACCTGTTCAAGACCGGAGCCCTGCGCGACGGCGATGGAAACCCGGTCGACGAACGACCCGATTTCGCGGCCTATTACAGCAACGCCTATCTGGACGGCGAAAAATGAGCCCGCCGCGGCACATGCATCCTGTCGGCACTCGCCGTCGTCACCAGCAGGATCGGACTGATCGGAACTGCATCGACCAGCTTCGACGCGCCGCTGCCGCCCTGTCGAGCGCACGGCCGAACCAGTCCAGCCAGAGCCGGGTCGGCGTGCTGGTCGTAATCGCAGGGCGGGACGGGCTGATGCTGGGACAATTGCTCATGCGCATCGTGGTGGTCCCCGATACGGGCATCGTCGAACAAGGTCCGCACGCGCGCGGCGGTGCTTACTCACTGGGCGCGGCTCCGGACTGACGTGATGGCTTTGTGTCGCGCTTTGGCGTCAGTTCCGCCTCGGGCTGGTCGCTCAATCGTTTCTTGAGGATGTCAATGAGGCTGACGGTGACCGCAATCACCGCCGGGCCGAGGACGAGCCCGGATGCTCCAAACAGGACGATGCCACCGACAGCACCGACAAAGGCCACCACCGTGTGGAGCCGCAGCCGGTTCCCGACAAGCATCGGATAGAGCAGATTGTCGATGCCGGCGACGACCACGCCGCCCCAGACGGTCAGGATCGCCGCGCTCGCCCAAGCCCCCTCCAGCGCGAGATAGATCGCTGCCGGCACCCAGATCACGAATGCGCCGAGCACCGGCACGATGGCAAGAAGTCCCATTGCCAAGCCCCAGAAGACCGGAGTGGGCAGGCCGAGCCACCAGAACATCAGGCCGCCCAACGTCCCCTGCACAGCGGCGACAAGCACGGTGCCTATCAGGATCGCATGTACCGCCTCGGCAAGGCGGGACAGCATGTATGCCGTCTCGGCGGTACGCAGGGGCGAGAGACGCTCGATCCCCCGCAGGGCGGATTCACGGTCCCGCAGAAAATAGAACAGCAGATAAAATGTCAGAACGAACATTACGGCCTGATTGATCGACCCGCGCAACAGCGATGTGCTTTGTGCCGTCAGCCATTGTACAAACGCGGCGACCGTGCCGGCCGGATCGATTTGGTTCTCAACCCACTGGGCAACCGCCGAAAGCCTGGGATAGCCCGACAGGAAGGCATCTGTGTTCCAACCCCGGATGACCTCCTCCATATAGGTGGCGCCGTTTACCGCCTCGCGAACAAGCTGCTGTGCCACGAAGATGAGCGGCAGGCCGACTGCAACCGCCGCGATGCTGACCGACATCAGTGCGGCCAGGTTCTGGTTCCTGAGCCTTTCTTCGACCCGTCGATGAGCCGGATACAGGACGATTGCCAACACCACCGCCCAGGTCAATGCGGGCAAAAAAGGCAACGCCAAGAGATAGCAGACATAGAGGCCGATCGCCGTCGCGGCCACAATGCCGAGCAATCTCATTTGTTTCATATCGGGCATGTGTTTCAGGTCGGGCATCTCTCGCCGTCTCGCAAACCAAGCGAGCCTAGTGGATTTCCCGACAAAATGGCAGCTTCCGTTGCCGCACCCCTATGGCCAGGCCGCTGTCGAGTGTGACGAAAATGGCCCGGCCATTTTCTCGGTCATTGGGCTGGTTATGCCGGTTGGGCGCCCGTGCGCGCTGGCTTCACAGGACAAAAAAGGCCGGACTGCTAAAGTCCGGCCAGGCATGAAGGTTCAAAACCTCCAGAGGGGAACGCGCCGGACGCAATGGGAGGAAAACATCCGACGCGGTGCGTATATGGGTCCGCACGGGTGGCGTTTCAACGACATGTGGTGGGCCACATCAGCCGCTCCATAGAGCCACCAGCGCGGTTTCAATCGTCACGGTCCGTGTTTCAGTTTTTGGCGTGACAGACATACGAGCGGTGCGTCGGCCCGATCAAAGACATCGCCGCCTCGGGTCAGGCGAGGAGTGTCCCGCGGGACACTCCTCTTTCGTTTTTTACTCCGAGAGCGTGAAGGAGCCGTGTATTTGTCGACGTTGTCCTTGGTGATGAGAAGGCAGTCAAACAGCTGCTTCTCGGTCGGCGCGCCGGTTTTGCCGGTCTTTATGAACGAGTCGGCCTGTTGTACGGCCTTCGCCGAGTAGACGGCCACCGGCTGGAGCACGGTGTACTGCAAGTCGCCCGCCTTGATAGCCGCGACAGCGTCCGGAGAGCCATCGAAGCCGCCGACCTTAATGCTCGACAGCTTTCCGGCTTCTTTCAGCGCGGCGATCGCGCCGAGCGCCATCTCGTCATTGCCGCTCGTCACGCCGATGATATCGGGATGGGCCTGCAGCAGGCTCTGCATCTTGTCGTGGCCCTGGGTCCGATCCCAGTTGGCGACCTCCGAGCCGACCTTCTTGAGGTCCGGATACTGGCTGATCACGGTCTCGTATCCGTTTGACCGGGTGGCAGCGTTGTTGTCGGACGGAGCGCCCAAGAGTTCGACGTAGTTGCCCTTCTCGCCGATATTCGTCACCCATTGCTGTGCCCCAAGAGCGGCGCCCTGTGCGTTGTTGGAAACGAGCTGCGCCTTGGCCAGACCCTCCTGGTTGATCTCGGCGTTGACCAGGAAGACCGGGATGTTTGCGGCAATCGCCTTCTTGACGGCGCCGATCGATCCGCTGGCGTCGGCAGGATCGAGGATGATCGCCACGGATTTGTTGGTGATTGCGGTGTCGATCAGTCTGCTTTCCGTGTTTGTGTCGGCTTTCGATGCGCCGACAGTCGCGGTGTAGCCGAGTTTTTCAGCCTCGGCCTTGGCCACATTGCCTTCGGTGAGCCAGTACGGGTTGGCGGGATCGATGACGATGATCGAAATGAGGCCTTCGGCCGACGCTGTGCTTACCGACCCTGCGAGGACCGGAGCAGCCAGCGCAAAGGCCGTGAGCATTAGGATTCTTGCCTTGCCATACATGAAATTTCCTCCTTGGTTAGCGATGGTACCGGTCAACCGGCAATCTTCTCGTGAGCGGGATCGGCCGTTCGGGCTTTGCCGGCTTGTTGCTGAGAAGTCGAAGGGCCGCCGTTCGAGCCCGGGAGCTTGACGCGACGGCGATACTGAATGGCATTGAGCAACACCGCCAACACGATGACCGCGCCGGTGAACACTGTTTGCCAGTAGGCGGACACGCCGATGATCACGAGGCCATCGGAGAGGAAGCCGATGACGAAGGCCCCGACCAGCGTGCCGCGGATATTGCCTCGACCACCGGTGAGTGCCGCGCCGCCGATGACGACGGCTGCAATGGCGGTCAGTTCGTAGGAGTTGCCGGCGGTCGGCCCTGCCGAGGTCAGTTCCGAGGACAGGATGAGGCCGGCTACCGAGGCGCAGATGCCGGACAGCATATATACCGACACCTGCACTTTTTTCACCGGCACGCCGGACAGTTCCGCGGCGCGCTCGTTGCCGCCGGAGGCATAGAGCCACCGACCAAAGGCCGTGCGATTGAGGATGATGCTGCCGATGATCGCGATGACCACCATGACCAGCACACCGATAGGAATACCGAACAGGCGGTTGAAGCCCAGCCAGTCGAAGCCGGTATTGCCCAACTCCGGCTTGCCGCCGAGATCATTATATGTGAGGCCGTTTGTCATCAGCAGCGCGGCGCCCCGCACCACATAGAGCATACCCAGCGTGGCAACGAAGGCCGGCACCTTCAACCAGGCGATAAGGACGCCGTTGACCAGACCGACCAGTGCGCCGAGCACGCACACCAGCACCACGACCACCCAGACGGGGGGAAACAGCACGATGCCGAGCGTTTGCAACTGCACGCCCTGCATCAGGAATCCGGCGATTACGCCCGACAGTCCAAGCGTCGACCCCACCGACAGGTCGATGCCGCCATTGAGGATGACCAGCAGCATGCCGACCGCAAGGATGCCGAAGATGGCGACATGCGACGCCATGGTGAGGAAATTGCCCAGCGAGAAGTAATAGGGCGACAGCATCGAGAAGACGAGGATGATCACCATCAGCGCGAGGAATGCCCGGCCCTCCAGCAACAACTTGGCCAGACTGAAGCCACCGCTCGATGTCCTCGGGCCGGAGCGGCTACTATTCTGACTGGCGCTGGTCACGGTCTGGCTCCTGTATTCTTCATGATCAGACAAGCACCGCCTCGCCCGAGGCGGCCATGATCTGCTCTTTCGTGACATCGGCGCCGAACTGAGCCGAAATCCTGCCTCGGCGCATGACGATGATCCGGTGCGCGATACCAAGGCACTCGGCAACTTCCGAGGTTGAGAAAACGACCGCTAGCCCCTGCGCGGCCCGCTCGCCGAGCAGCCGGAACACCTCCGCCTTGGCGCCGACGTCGATGCCCCGGCTGGGCTCGTCCAAGAGCATGACCTTGGGATCGGTGGTCAGCATCTTGCCGATGACGACCTTCTGCTGATTGCCGCCGGAGAGCGATCCGATGGGTGCGCCTGCGCCCGCCGTCTTGACGCGCACATCGCGAATGGTTCCGTCGATCAGCGACCGCTCCCGCGACCGCGAAAGCAGCATCCCCTTGACGAAGGCGCCAATGCTGGCGAGCGACAGATTTGCCCCCACGGTCATCGTCTGGACCAGACCGTCGCGTTGGCGGTCCTCAGGCACCAGCACAAGCCCCCTGTTTATCCGCTCCGCAATGCTGAGGCGGGAGATGTCGTCGCCCTCCAGCAAGACCCGGCCGCCCGTCACTGGCAAGCGTCCGGCGACGCACTCCAGCAATTCCGTGCGCCCGGCACCCATCAGCCCGTAAATGCAGACGATCTCGCCCGCGCGGACATCGAGCGACAGCCGGTCGACGACCAGGCGGTCGGATCCCGAAACATCGGCGATGCTCACATCGTCGATTGACAGGGCAACGTCGCCGAATGCGTATCCGGTGGGCGGCGATCCCAGGTCGAAGTTCTCGCCCACCATGTTACGGACGATCCATTCGAGATCGATAGTCCTCGCACTGGCCGTCGCGGTGATCGCTCCGTCGCGGAGCACCACGGCATGGTCGGTGATCTGCAGCGCTTCTTCGAGGTGATGGGAGATGTACACGATCGAGACGCCGCGGGCGGTCAGGTCCCGGATCACCTTGAACAGCACTTCTACCTCGGTCGCGCTCAATGCGGAGGTAGGCTCGTCCATGATCAGGATGCGTGAATCGACGGAGAGCGCGCGTGCGATTTCGACGATCTGCTGCTGGCCCAGGCGTAGATCCTGCACCAAGGTCATCGGATCGATGTCTTCCTCGAGATCGGCCATCAGCATTCGCGTCTGACGAGCCTCTTCCGCGAAGTCGAGGCCGGTCGCGCCCCGCAACTCACGGCCCATGAAAATATTGTCGCGCACACTCAGATTGGGCGCGAGACTCAACTCCTGATGGATTATCGAGATGCCTCGATCCCGCGCGTCGACTGTCGAGGAGAAGACGACAGGACGGCCATCGAGCTCGATGCTTCCGGATGTCGGCGTCTCGACACCGGAAAGGATCTTCATCAGCGTCGACTTGCCGGCGCCATTCTCTCCGAACAGCGTGGTGACCTCGCCACGGCGGATGTCGAAATTGACCCCCTTGAGGGCATGCGTTCCGCCATAGGATTTTACGATGTTGCGCGCCGCGAGCACGGTGTCGCCGGCCGCCGGCTCGAATTGAGGCGCCGCATTCATTGAACGCTCAGCTTTACGGGTGTGACGAGCCAGCCCTTGGGATTGATCAATTTGAAGACACCGATCACCGAAATCGTCTTCCCGGTGAGCTTGGTATTGTCGATGGCCGACAACACCTGCTTCTTCATCTCGTTGTTCAAGGCCGAACCTGCGTTCTGATACTCGATCTGGTTGGTGAATTGCCCGAAGGCGATCGTTCCTGTGGCATCGCGCAGATCGGTTCCGTTGATCGCCGGACCCGTCTGCACCCGAATGACCAAGGTGCTGGGAACATCGTCGACCTTGACGGCGTAGATGCCGGACTTTCCCTCACCGACCACGCCGGTGAATTTGACTGAGAATTCCGTACCGACATTGGCCGGCACGCCGTACTCCTTCTCTGCCGCCGCCTTGTCCTTGGCGATGGCCGACGCAAGGGTAGCGGCGTTCACCGCGCGCTGCTCCACGGCGGATTGAACCTTCGGAAACTCGGACTTGCCGTATTCCTCCGGGGAAAACGCAGCCTTTCGCGCGTCCTCCGCCGAACCAATTATGACGACCTTGGTGTCGAGAACCATTGCGCCGAGCAAAATCAGGATCGCGGCCGCGGCGACGATCCAACGAACGCCGACCCGCCGATTGATCATGGTGGCGGGCTGCGAGCTCATGGCGCAACGACCTGCCGCATGACGCCGATCAGGTCACGATCGGCGGCGCTGCTGGATTTCATGCCATCTCCTCCCCAGATGATATTATTATCTTCAGTTGAAAAATTTTTCATGCGCTCGTGTCGTTGTCAATCCGCCTTCGCTGGGTCAGCGTGCAGCCGGCGTCATCGACAGGAACTTTATCGCGTAGCTGCGACCGAGAACCCAGCCGGTATTCGGCTGCACGATTGTGTGACCGCGATTGCATGCGCTGGTTCGTCAGCCCAACCGCCGTAAGCAAGAAATTCCTCACCGAGCCGAAGCCTTTCGGAACAATCAGGCCTCAGGAACAAAATCGACCATACGTTAGTGTTAAATTCACGTCAAGATATGTGATATTTTGCCCGTTCTCCGGCACTGGCGGAGAATGGGCACCTGCCAACAAAGCTTAATATGCTGTTTTCGTGTGGTATTTTTTGAAAACAGCGCATGCTCGCGAGGTGTTCGTCCCAAAATCAGGGCGCCATCACAATAGCATCAGATTCCTGTCGCTGAGCTGCGCAACAGCGGCATCGAGTTCGTCGGACATCCGCTGCGGGCCCCAGTTACGTGCACGGCCGGCAATGACGGCGATCTGCTTCAAATCGCTCATGGTCAGGGAACCGCCAATGGCCAGGGTCGTGCGCCGCATGACGATATCGGCCAGATGCTCGACGAATTCATTACGAATGATGTAGTCGATTTCGGATGTGCCGTAGTCGCTTGCCCCCGGCAGGCGATCTTCATTGTCTCCTGAACTTTGGTGGCGGGCAATCGGCAACGCCTTGGTGCCGTAGCGCGACAGAAGCTGGTCGAGACGGCGTTCGTCGGCGCCCGAAGCCGATCTGGCATCGGCCAGCCAGGCGGCTCGCGCCGCAGGCTCGGTTGGAAAACCCTTGCCGCCGCCGATCGGCATCGATCGCGTGGTGACCTTGCGGCCGCGTCCCAGCCGGTCGAGAACCGTGTCGGCAACCTCCTCGGCAAAGCCGCGGAACGTCGTCCATTTGCCGCCGACCAGCGAGATAACCGGAAACGGACGCGAACCTTCCGGCTCGACGACCGGTGCCGAATGATCCCGGCTGATCAAGCCGGGGACAGAGGCGTCGGATGCAGGCAACGGTCTGATGCCGCTATAGGCATAGACGATCTGGTCGCGTCCAAAGTTCATGCCCGGCATCAGCGCACGCACGCTCTCGAGCAGATAGTCGATCTCCTGCGGCTCGCAGCATACTGTGTCCGGGTTATCGGCCGGGATGTCGGTCGAGCCGACGAGCGCCAGACCGAGATAGTCGTAGACAAGGCAGATGCGGCCGTCGTCGGCTTCGAAGTAGAGCATGCGGCCTGCCAGGCTTCGTACCAGTTCGTCATGCTTCAAAAGGATGTGCGAGCCCTTGGTGCCGCCGATCATTTTCGACGGCGCGCCGAGCGAGGCGTTGACATCGTCGATCCACGGACCGGCGGCGTTGACGACCAGTTTCGGCCGTACCGCAAATACGGCGCCGTTCTCTGACCGGAAGGCCAGCACGCCATTGGACGACGAAACCAACGTCGTGTAATTGGCGGCCGCGGCGAGGGCATTTGCTGCCAGCCCGTCGGTGATCAGTTCGAGCACCAGCCTTTCGGGATGGCTGATCTTGGCGTCGTAATAGATGCCGGTGGCGACGATCGACCTGGTCAGTGCCGGTATCTCGCTCAGCGCCCGCCGTCGCCCGACCAGTCGGTGACGCGGCATAACACGATGCCGCGACCCATAAAAATCGTAGATCGTCAGGCCAATCTTGATGAGGACGGCGCCGCGGCTGCGCGGTGCGCTGGTCGAGCCCAGCAGCGTGCGCAGCGCCGCCCACATGCCCTTGCTCCAGGAGAAGATCGGGATCATTGTCGGCAGCGGGCTGACATAGTGCGGCGCGTTCTTCAACAGCAGGTTGCGCTCCAGCGTTGACTGTGCCACCAGCCCGAACTCGCCCGTTTCGAGATATTTCAGACCGCCATGGATCAGCCGCGATGGCGCAGCACTTGTGCCCGAGCCAAAATCGCCCTTGTCGATGATCAGGCAACTGACGCCTTGCGCGCACAGATCCCGGAACAGGCCAGCCCCATTGATGCCGGCGCCAAGGATGACGACGTCGACGTCGCCCGTCCTGTTCATAAAGGCGAGGCGCCCGATGGGGTCGGCTGAGCCAGGGTCGGCTGCGCCTGCGTCTCGGGAAGGGCTCATGGCTTAGTCATCTTGACGATGCGCAGCTTTACGCCGGCCTGTTCGAGTTTTTGCGCCTGCGCATCGCTTACGCCGTCGGTCGTCAGCACCGCGTCGAAACGGGTCAGATCGTCGAAAACATGCAGGGCGACCTTGTCGAACTTGGAATGGTCGACGACAAGAATGCGCCTGGTCGAAGCAGCGACCATCGCTTGCTTGACCCGGACCACATGCTGGTCCTGGATGAAGGCCGTGGTGCCTGAGATCGCCGAAGCCGAGCAAATCAGAAGATTGGCGCGCAATTGCGCCACGGCATTCTCGCAGACGATGCCGATATAGGCATTGTAGGTGCGGTGGTACTGACCGCCCAGGCAGATGAAGTCGATATCGTCGACATTGGTCAGCAGTGCTGCAGTCGCGACGCTGTTGGTGATGACGGTCAGTGGCTTGATGTCGGGCAGCAGTGGCGCGATCGCGTTCGCCGTCGTCGAATCGTCCAGCATGACGGCCTGGCCGGGCTCTACATATTCCAGCGCCGCATGCGCAAGGGCATCCTTCTCGGCTCTGCCGACCGTCACCCGATAGCGGAAAGCGCTTTCATAAAGGCCGGAAGGCTGCACCGTCACCGCGCCGTGCAGCTTGCGCAGCACGCCCTGGTGCGCCAGTTGGTCGATATGGCGGTGGATGGTCATCCGCGACACGCCGAAATGCTCGACGAGGTCGTCGATACGCACCTGGCCGAATTTGATCACATAGTCGGCGATTTCCTCGCGCCGTTCGTCGGCCTTGATCATGCCGCCCCCTCAATGCTTTGCCCGGCCAGCCTTTCGATCTCCAGCCATTGCGGCTTGAGCGATTCGGCAATGCGGCAATAGAGAGAAAAACGGTCCTCGAAAGCCGCATTGCGCGCCGCGTCGGGCAGATATTCATGGCTCGTCTTGCTGACGGCGCGCGCGCCCTGTTGCGGTGAGGCAAACAGGCCAACCGCGGCGCCGGCACAAAGGGCTGCGCCGAAGGCAGCCGCCTCGTCGGTCGACGTGACGATGACCGGCACGTTGAGCACGTCGGCGAACATCTGCGCGAAGGCCGGATTGCGCGAACCGCCGCCGGTGAGCCGCACCTCACGAACGGCAAAGCCGTCGCGCAGCGCTTCGACGTGCGTGCGGTGGTTGAAGACGATGCCTTCCAGCACCGCCTTCAGCATGTCTCCGCGATCATGCCAGCCATGCAGGCCGAGAAAGCTGGCGCTGGCGGCATTGCCGTAAGGCGAGCCGAACAGATAGGGATGGAACAAGATGGTCGAAGGCCTGCCAAGCGCAATGTCGATCTCTGCCGCCAGCATCTCGTGGATTGAGCCGCCGGTCCTTTTTGCTTCGTCCTGTTGCGAGCGGCAGAGCGTGTCGAGGAACCAGTCGTAATTCGCCGTCGATGCCGGCGAGATCGACATGTTGTTCCAGCGCCCAAGATCAATAGCATTGCGGCAGAACCAGCGCGGGTCGACGCGCGGCTCGGTGGAGACTATTTCGTTGATCGAATAGGTGCCGGCGACGATGCTGACCACGCCCTCCTCGTGGCCGCCCATACCAAGCGCCGAGGCAGTAACATCATGCAGGCCGCAAGCGACCGGCGTGCCTACTGCAAGCCCGCTCAGCGCCGCTGCATCGGCGGTGACGTAGCCGACGATGTCGGCCGAATGCGTCACCGGCGGCAAGGCTTCAAACAATGCCTCAAGACCGAAAATGCGCATCGCCTCCGGCACATAGCTTTGCGTACGCACATTGGTGAACGAGGTGCTCGCCTCGGTGAGGTCAGTGCCGATGGTGCCGGTCAGGCAGAAACGCAGCCAGTCCTTGCAGGCGAGTATGTGCGCGCCCCGCCTGAAGCGTTCCGGATCGTGCTCATGCAACCAGACCAGCAGCGACGACGGTGAGGAAGTGTGCGGCACCTGGCCCGTTAGGGCGAGCGCTTCGGCGAAGACCGAACCTCGCGACCATCTGTCGACGATTTCGCCCGCCCGGCTGTCCAGCGACAATATGCCGGGGCCTAGCGGCCGGCGATCGTTGTCGAGCAGGTACAGGCCATCGCCATGCGCGGTCGCCGCCACCGCCTTGATGTCGCCGGCCGGCCTGCCGCTCAGGGCAATGGCTTCCCGGATCGCCTCGGTAGTCGCTTGCCAGAGACCGGCCATGTTGCGTTCGACCCATCGCGCATGCGGCATCGATTGCGGCACCCGCCGGCGCGCCACCGACAATTGCGAACCGTCGGCGTCGAAGATCACCGCCTTCGTCACCGTCAGGCCGTTGTCGATCCCAAGCAAGCTGGACATGGCTACCTCTCAGCTCATCGCTTGCCGGTACGCGTTGCGAATAGGATTTTGGTGCATAGCGCTTGACGACGCGGGGAAAGCTGCCCGGCGAAGCAACCGCCGAACACCGATGGGAATTCCGAACCAACGGATTCGACCATACAATGGTGTTAAATTAACGTCAACATGTGTGATTTTTTGGAAGCAATCTTGCGGCGGCCAAGGCCCGTACGAGCCCCGAAGTCCCGAGCTCGCCATCTTTGATGCGGCTTTCACAGACTGTTTTGGATCTCCCGGAAGCCGCTGAACGGCGACCGAGATAAATCGTGGCAGCTATTGCGTAGCCGCCACGACAAAGGTCTCACCAGCCTAGTCGATGTCGAAGGATACGCCCTGGGCCAGCGGCAGCGCCTTGGAATAGTTCACCGTGTTGGTGGCGCGCCGCATGTAAGCCTTCCAGGCGTCGGAGCCCGACTCGCGGCCGCCGCCGGTCTCCTTCTCGCCACCGAAGGCACCACCGATCTCGGCCCCCGATGTGCCTATGTTGACGTTGGCGATGCCGCAGTCGGACCCGTCGACGCCGAGGAAGCGCTCGGATTCCTGCAGGTCACGGGTGAAGATCGACGACGACAGCCCCGCTCCGACCGCATTGTGCTGGTCGAGCACGGCGTCGAAATCCGAGTACTTCATCACATAGAGGATCGGCGCGAAGGTCTCTTCCGTCACCGGCGAGACCTGCTTGGGCATCTCGACCAGCGCCGGACGAACGTAATAGGCTTCGGGATGGCCGTTCTCGACCCGCGTGCCACCGGTCACCTTGCCGCCGTGAGCGGCGGCTTCCTTCAACGCGTTCTGCATGCTGTCGAAGGCTGCCTTGTCGATCAACGGTCCGACCAGCGCGGATGTCTCCAGCGGATTGCCGACCGAGACGCTTTCATAGGCCTTCTTGAGGCGCGGAACAAAGGCATCATAGATGCTCTCATGCACGAACAGGCGCCTGAGCGTCGTGCAGCGCTGGCCGGCCGTGCCCATGGCGCCGAAGGCAATGGCGCGCAAGGCCATGTCGAGATCGGCCGTCGGGCAGACGATGCCGGCATTGTTGCCGCCGAGCTCCAGCACGGCGCGGGCAAAGCGCTTCGCCAGCCGCGGACCGACATCCCTGCCCATGCGGGTCGAGCCGGTGGCCGAAACCAGCGGCACCTTCGGATGATCGACCAGAATTTCGCCGACGGCGCGGTCGCCGATCAGCACCGACGTCAAGCCTTCCGGAGCATCGCCGAAACGTTCTGCCGCACGCTTGAAGATCGCTTCGCAGGCGAGCGCCGTCAGCGGTGTTTTTTCCGACGGCTTCCACACCACTGCGTCGCCGCAGACAAGCGCAAGCGCCGCGTTCCACGACCACACCGCAACCGGGAAGTTGAAGGCCGAAATCACGCCGACCACACCCAGCGGATGCCAGGTTTCCATCATGCGATGACCGGGCCGCTCGGTGGCGATGGTCAGGCCGTAGAGTTGGCGCGACAGGCCGACAGCGAAATCACAGATGTCGATCATCTCCTGCACTTCGCCGAGCCCTTCGGACGGGATCTTGCCGACTTCGATCGACACCAGCCGGCCAAGCTCGGCCTTGTGGGTACGCAGTTCCTCGCCAAGCAGCCGCACCAGTTCGCCGCGCTTCGGTGCCGGCACCAGCCGCCAAGCCTGGAAGGCTCTATGCGCCTTGTCGATGGTCTCGGCCGCACCGGCTGGCGAGATCGTCTTCAGCGCAGCGATCTGCTCACCCGTCACCGGACTGCGCACGATAAGATCGCCGCCCGAAAGCGCGGCCTCAGCGACACCCAGTTTCGCCAGTAGCCCGGCTGTTTCTTTTGCAATCGTCATTCTCTGTCCCTTTCAGATCCCGTCTCATATGGCGACGGCCAAGGCCTTGTGCCATGCCTGTGCCGATCGGCACATCAGGCGCTGTCATGGCGTGGCATTACTCGTTTCAGGGAAAAATCACCACCCTGGCATGGTCTAAGCCAAAGTCAGACCGTTGAACCAGCGAGTCGGCTCAGCGCGCTGTCTGCGCGGTCCCCCGCGCGGCGCCTTCCTTCATCAGGCGGTCGATGTGCATGCGGATATGGGCGGCCTCGGCGGCCGTATTGGCAAGCGCAATGGCGCGGTCGAAGGCGATGCGCGCCTCCTCACCACGACCGAGCTGCATCAGCAATCCGCCTTTCAGACCGAAGAAATGGAAATAGCCGGAAAGCCTTTGTTCCAACGGCTCGATCATGGCAAGTGCCGCTTCCGGCCCGCGCACCTTGGCGACCGCGACGGCGCGATTGAGCGTCACCACCGGCGACGGCTGCATCTGCTCGAGCAGGCTGTAGAGCAGCTCGATCTCGTTCCAGTCTGTGTCCTCAGGCTTTTCCGCCCGCGCATGCAGGGCAGCGATCGCCGCCTGCACCTGGTAGGGACCGGGCTTCTGATGGCGCAGCGCCTTGTCGACCAGCGCCAGCCCCTCGTCGATCATCTTGCGGCTCCACAGGCTGCGGTCCTGGTCTTCGAGCAGGACGATTTCGCCGTTCTCGTCGAAACGCGCCGGCGCACGCGCATGCTGGAGAAGCAAGAGCGCCGTCAGGCCCATGATCTCCGGCTCGGTCTGGAACAGCCTGAGCAGCAGCCGGGCCAGCCGGATTGCCTCTTCGCAAAGCGGCGCCCGGGCCGGCGCCTCGCCGCTGTTGGTCGAATAGCCTTCGTTGAAGATCAGGTAGACCATGGCGGCGACCGCGGCGAGCCGTTCGGACCGCTCGACCGCACCGGGCGTCTCGAACGGCACGCCACCATCGGCGATGCGCGCCTTGGCTCGTGTGATGCGCTGCTCCATGGCGCTTTCGCCGACGAGAAAGGCGCGGGCGATCTGCTTGACGCTCAGGCCTGAAACGATGCGCAGCGCCACGGCGATCTGCTGCGTCGCCGGCAGGTCGGGATGGCAGCAGATGAACAGCAGCCGCAATATGTCATCGCGGTAATGCGCGCCGTCCAGCCGTTCGGCGATATCGGTCTCGGCATCCTCCAGATCGGAGATCTGGTCCTCTTCCGGCAGCGGCGCCTGCTTGGCCCGCTTGCGCACCGCGTCGATGCCGCTGTTACGGCCAACGAAGATCAGCCAGGCTGCCGGATCGCGCGGCGGGCCGTTTGTCGGCCAGTTCTTCAGAGCTCGCAGGCACGCGTCCTGGAAAGCTTCTTCCGCCGCATCGAGATCGCGGAAGTAGCGCAGCAGCGCACCCATCGCCTGTGGGCGGGCGGTGCTGATCGCCGTGCTGATCCAGGTGAGATCGGTCATGCGGGGATCCTGGCGGGGTTGAAGAGCGAAACCGGCCGTATTTCGTAGGAGCCGCCGCTCGGGTTGACCTCGGAAAGTTCGCGCGCAAAGTCGACGGCCTCGTCGAGATCGGCGCATTCGAGCGTGTAGAAGCCAAGGAACTGTTCCTTGGTTTCGGCAAATGGTCCGTCGATGACGACCGCTTCGCCCTTGACCCTTCTCAGCGTTGTCGCAGCGGTTGTCGGCAGCAGCCGCGCCACCGGGCCAAGCCGGCCGGCCTGAGCGTATTTTTCCTGCACGCCCAGGAGTTTTTTCACGACGGCATCGTCCTGTTCCTTGCTCCACGAGCAGACGACGTCTTCGGAGGCATAGCAGAGGATAGCGTAGAGCATGGGTGTGTCCTTTTCTCTGTCAAAGGACGAAACAGTAGGACCTATCCCGACATAACGTCGATAAAAAAATCACGTCCTGCCAGCACAATGAAAGCCTGTGGCTGCTCTTTTCGGTTCAGCCTTCCTGCGCCTTCAGCCATCTCAGAACGAGGGCTTCTTCGTCATCAAGACCGGGTATCGATCGCTTCCGCTTGTTCACATCCGCCATTTCGCTGAGCAGCCGTCCTTCGGACCAGGCTTCGAAAACTTGCGGGTGGATGTAACACCTGCGGCAGATGGCTCGCGTGTTGCCCAGCCGCTCGGCTACCTTGTCGATGACGCCGTTCATCACCCGCTTCTGTTGTGCCTGGCTTTCGGGTGGTTCGGTTTGCGCAAACAGCGACGCAGCATGGATGGTGGCGCCCCAGGTTCGGAAATGCTTGGAGCTGAAATCGGCCCCTGCCGTCTCCCTGATATAGTGGTTGACGTCGTCTGAGCGGATCGGTCGCCTGCTTCCATCCTCGTCGAGATACTGGAACAGCTTCTGGCCCGGCAGATCCTGCGCCCCGCGCACGATCCTGGCGATCCGGCGATCTACGAGCTTCAGCTTCCATTCCTTGCCGGACTTGCCTTTGAAAGCGAAACGCAGGCTCGAGCCATTGATGTCGACATGGCGGTCGCGCAGCGTGGTCAGCCCAAAGCTGTTGTTGTCGCGGGCGTAGGCGGCATTGCCGACGCGAATCATCGTGTTGTCGAGCAGCCAGACCACAGCGGCGACAACGCGTTCCAGCGGCAGGCCGTGACGGCGCAGGTCGGCGTCTATCTGGCGTCGCAGCTCAGGCAGGCTCTCTGCAAAGGCAACCAGGCTCGAATATTTGACGCCGTCGCGCTCCTCGGCCCATTGCGGATGATAGCGATATTGCTTGCGTCCGCGCTGGTCTCGGCCGGTCGCCTGAATATGACCGTCAGCAACGGGCGAAATCCACACATCCGTCCACGCCGGTGGAATGGCGAGCGCCTTGATGCGGGCCATGGTGTTCTCGTCGACGCCCTGCCCGTCAGGTCCTTTGTATGAAAATCCCTTGCCGGTCCTGAAACGGCGGATACCGGGCTCGGTATCGGTGACATAGGTGAGCGAGGCTCGATCGGCCGAGGCCTCTCCGCCATTCTTCGGCGCCCCGTTCTTTGGTGCAGCCTCCCTGGCAGCCGATTGGCAAGACGAAGACCCGGATTTGTCCAGCATATCCTCTCCACGGAATTTTCCCGTAGATAAGCGACGGACCGGCCGCTGGTTCCGCCATGGCTTTCACAAACATGTCAGGCTCACCGCATGAACCCGTCTTCTGTCTATGTTCAGCGCTTACAAATCCATGCGGCATCGCCTGCCGTCATGCTTTCTCGAGCACGACCGGAATGACGTCGACCGCTTGCTCGCCGACCTGCCCTCCGGTCGTCTTCAGGATGCCCACGATCGGCGCGACATCCGAGTAGTCGCGGCCGTGGCCGACGGTGATGTGGTCGTTGCTTGCGCGCATGCCGTTGGTCGGATCGAATTCCTGCCATCCGGTGTCGCGCCCGCACCACACTTTCACCCAGGCATGCATGGCGTCGGCCCCTTCCAGCCGCGGTTTTCCGCGCGGCGGAATGGTGCGCAGGAACCCGCTGACATAGCCGGCGGGAATGCCGAGGCCGCGTAGGCCGGCGATCATGATATGCGAAAAGTCCTGGCAGACGCCCCGCTTCAGGTCGAAGGCATCGCTTGCCCGGGTCTGCACCGTAGTCGCCTCGCCATCATAGGTGAAGTCGCGGTAGATACGGCTGCACAGGTCCATGGCCGTGCTGACAGCGGAGTTGCCGGCACTGCTCCGCGCGTAACCCGTGATATCAGCAACGATGCCGGCATGGTCGCTGGCGGCCAGAAAGTGATGCGGTGTATCAGGCGACAGCGACCGCACCGCGTCGAGTTCCTCCCGCAGCCGGCGAATGTCGGGCGACACGTCAAGCCCAGGCTCCGGCCGCGAAACCGCGACGCGCGCGCTCATCCTGATGTCGAGCGCATCGTGAACGTCGCGAAAGGCGATCGACGTGACATTGTTGCCGAAGAAATCGGAAAAATCCGAGCGTTCGCTCGGCGCCGGCGCGAAGGACAGCGATGCGGCGATCACGCGCTGCACGCCCGATATCGTCGGCGGCAGCGCGCGCACCTGATGGCGGCCGCCGCCCGCCGCCGCGTCATAGTCGTAACGCAGATTGAGCCTGATGTCGTAGAGCATGCTCACCCGAAATAGGCTTTGGCGAGGCTGTTGTAGAGGCCGCCGATCTCGTTGGCGAGATCGGCCAGGGCCTTCGCCGTCATATCCGATGGCTCCTTGATGGCGATTGCCGTGTTGAGCTGCAGGATCTCTTTCGCCGCCGGCGACATGTGCCCCTCGCCGCCGACAGCAGGCAACAGCGCGATTTCGGCCTTCAGCCGCTCAAGCTGGAACAGGATGGAGCGCGGGTTGAGCGGATCGAGCACCAGGAGGTCGATCACCGTGCGCCGGCCGGCCTGCACCGGATACTGCCGCCGGTGGGTCATGACGCTGTCTCCGATCTCCAGCATCATGTCGAGCGCGCCGTCCGGTGCCGCAGTCCTGGTCAACCGGGCCAGCGTGCGGGCGATCTGGATGCCGCGTTCCAGGCGCCGGCCGATCTCCAGGAAGCGCCAGCCGGTGAAGCGGTACATATTTTCATGCAGCAGGCCGGAAAACCCGGCGAGCTTGCGCAGGATGACCGTCATCGCCCGCGTCGCATCATCGCCCGGCGCCACCGTTGTCGCGAATTGATGAATGGTCTTCGACAGATCCTTCAGCGCCAGCCAGCCATCGGGCGAGAAACGGTCGCGAATCTGTCCGGCGCTGTAGACGGCGCTGTCCAAGGTGCCGATCAGCCCCGGCGGGATCGCGGTCTCGACGTCTATGCCGAACGGTTCGAGATAGTCTCTGATATCGGCAAGCAGCGGCATATCCGGGTCGGCGGCCTCGGCCAGCCGCACGTGATAGGCGCGCAGGATGCGCACCGTGTCTTCCGATCGCTCGATATAGCGGCCGAGCCATGTCAGGTTTTCCGCCGCGCGGCTGGGCAGGCTGCCCGGCAATGTACGGGTGAAGCTGTCATGCTCTTGCGGCAGCAGCGTCTCGCGCTCCACCGGTCTGTCGCTGACCACCCAAACATCCGCCGCCTGGCCGCCGCGCTGCATGGCGATGGCCGTCGGGTCGAGCGAAAAGCCGACGCGGGCAAAACCGCCGGGCATAACCGTCCAGCCTTCCGGCGTTCGCGCCAGATAGACGCGCAGGGCTGCTGGACGCGGCTCCAACCAGCCGCCGACATAGACCGGCGTGGTCGAAAGCGTCACTGCTTCCTGTCCGACAAAATCGCCGCCGTTCTGCTCGATCAGGGCTATCAGTTCGGCCCGCTCCCCGGCAACCAGCGCCGAGCCAAGCCTCGTGCAATCGTCGTCCTCGAAGGCAAGCCGTGTCGACAGCGCCGGACCGATCACCATGCGGTCGAGGTTAGCCAGCACATGGTCGCGTTCCGTGTCCCGCCCGCACCACCACGTCGCGACGCTCGGCAGCAGAAGCTCCTCGTTGCGCAATTCGCGCGAAATCTTCGGCAGGAAGGCGAACATCGCCCGCGTTTCCATCAGCCCGGAGCCGAGCGCGTTGACGGCTGAAACGGTCCCCCGGCGGATCGCCTCGACCAGCCCTGGCGTGCCGATCTGCGAATCCGGCCGCAACTCCAGCGGATCGGCGAAGGCAGCGTCGAGCCGTCGCCAAAGCACGCTGACCGGCATCAACCCCGAAACGGTGCGCACCATAAGCCGGCCGCCGGAGACGGTCAGATCCTCGCCTTCGAGCAGCATGATGCCGAGATAGCGGGCGATATAGGCATGCTCGTAATAGGTTTCGTTGAGCGGCCCCGGCGTCAGGATGGCGACACGGCCGCCTGATACCTTCGCCATGCCGTTCAGCGCGTCGCGAAATCGACGGAAGAAGCCGGCAAGACGGTGCACATGCATCTCGCCATAGATGTCGGACAGCGCACGCGTGGTGGCGACGCGGTTTTCCAGCGCAAAGCCGGCACCCGACGGCGCCTGTGTGCGGTCACCCAGCACCCACCAGCCGCCGTCCGGCCCACGGCCAAGCTCGAAAGCGCAGAAATGCAGGAAATGGCCACTAGCCGGTCTGGTGCCGACGACGGGGCGCAAATATTCCGGGCTGGCCGCGATCAGCCCCGCCGGCAGGATGCCCTTCTCGACCAGGCGGTTCGGCCCGTAGATATCGGCGATCGTTTCCTCGAACAGCTCGGCCCGCTGAACCAGGCCGGCACTGATCGCGGCCCATTCCTGCTCCTCGATCAGCAGCGGTACATGCGCCAGCGGCCATTCGCGCTCATTGGCGCCGGCCTTATCGTAGACGCGGTAATAGACGCCGGCGTCGCGCAGATACTGGTCGGCGCGGGCGAAGCGCTGGGCGAGCTTTTCGGGCCCCAGTTCTTCCAGTGCCTCGATGAACTCCTTCCAGACCGGGCGGGGATTGCCTGATGCATCGACCATCTCGTCGACGACGCCGTCGATCGGCTGGTAGTGCTCCAGCAGGTTGTGCGGCCTGCCGCGTATTTTCTTGTGATTCCCCTTTGCCATGGCTGATCAGAGTCTTGCAGGCCGCCGCAGGTCAAGGGTCATCGGGAAATCCTCAGAGGCTTGTTCGTCGCGCAGCACGTAGCCGGACGGCGTATGGCCGCGTGGCTCGAAGCGGGCGAGCCGCCGCGCCTCCGCTTCGTTGCCGTTGACCGGGAAGGTGTCGTAGCTGCGCCCGCCGGGATGCGCGACATGGTAGACGCAGCCGCCGACCGCCCGGCCCGACCACCGATCGTAGATGTCGAAGACCAGCGGCGTGTTGACCGGCAGCGCGGGATGCAGACCCGATGCCGGCTGCCAGGCCTTGAAGCGGACCCCTGCCACCGCGATCTCTCTGGTGTCGGTCACCTTCATCGGCACGATGCGGCCGTTGCAGACGACGGCGTGACGCTCCGGGTTGAGCCCTTCCGTCTTCACCTGCAGCCGCTCGACCGAGGAATCGACGAAGCGCACCGTGCCGCCGATGGCGCCCTGCTCGCCCATGACATGCCATGGCTCCAGCGCTTGCCGCAGCTCCAGTTTGATGCCGGCATGCCGGACCTCGCCGCAGAACGGGAAGCGGAATTCGAGCTGCGCGTCGAACCATTCGGGACGAAATTCAAAGCCGTTCAGCTTGAGGTCGTCCAGCACATCGAGAAAGTCCGCCCAGACATAGTGCGGCAGCATGAAACGGTCATGCAGCGACGTTCCCCAGCGCACGAAGCGGCCATCGAGCGGGTTCTTCCAGGCGCGGGCGATAATGGCGCGCACCAGCAATTGCTGCGCGAGGCTCATGCGCGCATTGGGCGGCATTTCGAAGCCGCGGAACTCGACCAGCCCCAACCGGCCGGTCGGCCCGTCCGGCGAAAACAGCTTGTCGATGCAGATTTCCGAGCGGTGGGTGTTCCCCGTCACGTCGGTCAGAAGATTGCGGAACAGCCGGTCGACCAGCCACGGCAGGGGTGCCGCGTCCTGGTTCGGATGCGGCACCTGCGCCATCGCGATCTCGAGCTCGTAGAGCGAATCGTGGCGCGCCTCGTCGAAACGCGGCGCCTGGCTGGTCGGGCCGATGAACAGGCCTGAGAACAGATAGGACAGCGACGGGCGGCGCTGCCATTGCAGCACCAGGCTCTTCAGCAAATCGGGCCGACGCAGGAACGGACTGTCGTTAGGTGTCGCCCCGCCGACGACGACATGGTTGCCGCCGCCGGTGCCGGTATGGCGGCCGTCGATCATGAACTTGTCGGCACCAAGTCGCGTCTGCCGCGCCTCTTCGTAGATCGCTGTGGTCGTTGCCACGCAGTCCTGCCAGTTCGCAGCCGGATGGATATTCACTTCGATGACGCCGGGATCGGGAGCCACGCGGATAACGTTGAGGCGCGGATCGTGCGGCGGGCCGTAGCCCTCGATATGCACCGGCAGGCCGATAACCTTTGCCGCATTCTCGGCCGCCGCGACCAGTTCGAGGTAATCTTCCAGCGCCTCGACCGGCGGCATGAACACACAAAGCCGTCCGTCGCGCGGCTCGACCGACAGCGCGGTGCGCACCGCGCCGCCGATCTCAGTGATCTCCTGTTCGACACGGTCCTGCTGGCCGGTCGCGGCGGTGAAGGACGCCGCCTGCTGGCGACGCGCCATTTCGTCGGCGCCTTCAAGTTCGGCCGGTGCAGCCTCCGGCAACGCAGCGGCTTCAGGCAAAATAGCCTCGCGCGCCGGCAATAGCCCGCGCGGCAGGGAAGGATCGACCGGCACGATGTAGGGGAACTGCGCCGGCGGCACGTAGGGAAGCGTGCCCAGCGGCAGGCGGTAGCCGACCGGTGAATCGCCCGGCACCAGGAACAGCCTGCCGCGCCGCGTTTTCCATCTCTCCGAACGCCAGCGCGGTCCCGACGCCTGGCTGTTCCAGCGCTGCACAGGCAGCACGTAGCCCGACGGCTTGGTCAGGCCGCGTTCGAACACTCGCGCCATGCGGCTGCGCTCCTCGGGGTCGTCCAGCTTCGAATTGGACGGATCGATATTCTCCGGCAACTTGCCTTCCTTGAGCAGCCACTCGGCCGGGTCCTCATAGGCTTCGCTGACCATGGTCCTGTCGATGCCGAGTTCATCGGCAATCGCCGTCAGCAGGCCTTCAGCCTGCTTCGGCCCGACATCTGCTTCGCCTGCTTCATCTGCGTCGCTGTTCTCCCGCGCGATCAGCGACGGGTCGCTCCACACCGGCTCGCCGTCGGCGCGCCAGTACAGCGAGAACGTCCAGCGCGGCAGGCTTTCGCCCGGATACCACTTGCCCTGCCCGTAGTGCAGGAAGCCGCCGGGCGCGAAACGCTCACGCAGTCGGCGGATCAGCGCATCGGCCTTTTCGCGTTTTGTCGGGCCGACGGCGGCGGTGTTCCACTCCTCCGCCTCGAAATCGTCGATCGACACGAAGGTCGGCTCGCCACCCATGGTCAGCCGCACGTCCCCGGCTTCCAGCGCGGCGTCAACCTGGTTGCCCAGCGCATCGAGCGCCTGCCAGCTTTCGTCGGAGAACGGCTTGGTGATGCGTGGATGCTCGGCGATGCGGTCGACCCGCATGTCGAAGCCGAACTCGACATTGGCGAAGCTCGCCATGCCGGAAATGGGCGCGGCGTTGCGGAAATGCGGCGTTGCGGCGAGAGGCACATGGCTTTCGCCGGTGAGCAGTCCGGAGGTCGGGTCGAAGCCGATCCAGCCGGCGCCCGGCAGGTAGACCTCGCACCAGGCATGGAGATCGGTGAAGTCGACGGCGGTGCCGGGCGGACCGTCAAGCGCGACGAGGTCGGGCTTTAGCTGGATCAAGTAGCCGGAAACGAAGCGCGCGGCGATGCCGAGGTTCCTCAGGATCTGCACCAGCAGCCAGCTCGTATCGCGGCACGAGCCTTTCTTGGCGGCCAGCGTTTCCTCCGGCGAAAAAACGCCGGTTTCCATGCGCACGATATAGGCGATCTCGCGCTGCAGGCGCGCATTGAGGTCGACGACGAAATTGACGGTGTTGGTTGGGTGGCGATCGATGGTTTGCAGGAACGCCGACAGTAGCGGTCCGGCCGGTTCCGGCGTCCGGTAGATGGCGAGATCAGCGCTGATCTCTTCCGGGTACTCGAATGGAAAGATCTCGGCCGACGGCTCGACAAAGAAATCGAACGGATTGTAGACCGTCATGTCGGCGACGAGGTCGACCTCGATCTTCAGTTCCGTCACCGGCTCCGGAAACACGAAGCGGGCAAGGAAGTTACCATAGGGATCCTGCTGCAGATTGACGAAGTGGTTCGCCGGCTCGACCTTCAGCGAATGGCTGAGCACCTTGGTGCGGGAATGCGGCGCCGGCTGCAGCCTGATGACCTGGGGACCAAGCACCACCGGCCGGTCATATTTGTAATGGGTCAGGTGATAGACGGCTGCCAGAATTGCCATGGGGCCTCGAAAGTCGGCGTTTCAAACGAATTCGCCGAACCCTGACACAAATGCTGGCCATTCTCCAAGCAGAGATGTTGCGCTGCACCTAATTTAAGCGGCTATCGAACGCTACAATTTCGCACAATACGACTGGCCACCACCGGCCTCCAGCGTCTGCGATTGGCGAAAGCCCTCGCGTCTTCGTCATCCTCGGGAGGATGACGAAGCGAAGGACATGGCCGGCTTAGAAAAACGCCTGCAATCCCGTCTGCGCCCGCCCGAGGATCAGCGCATGCACGTCATGCGTGCCTTCATAGGTGTTGACCGTCTCCAGGTTCTGCGCGTGGCGCATGACATGGTAGCCGATCTGGATGCCGTTGCCGCCATGCATGTCACGGGCCTGGCGGGCAATGTCGAGCGCCTTGCCGCAATTGTTGCGCTTGACGATCGAGATCATCTCCGGCGCCATCTTGCCTTCATCCATCAGCCGCCCGACGCGCAGGCTGGCCTGCAGCCCCAGAGCGATCTCGGTCTGCATGTCGGCGAGCTTCTTCTGGAAAAGCTGCGTGCCGGCTAGCGGCTTGCCGAACTGCTTGCGATCGAGGCCGTATTGGCGGGCCCGGTGCCAGCAATCTTCCGCCGCGCCCATCGCGCCCCATGAGATACCGTAACGCGCCCGGTTGAGGCAGCCGAACGGCCCCTTCAAGCCCGAGACATTGGGCAGCAACGCATCTTCGCCGACCTCGACGCCTTCCATCACCACTTCGCCGGTGATCGATGCGCGAAGCGACAGCTTGCCGCCGATCTTCGGCGCCGACAGGCCTTTCATGCCTTTTTCCAGGACGAAGCCGCGAATCTCGTTGTCATGCGCGGCCGACTTCGCCCAGACGACAAACACGTCGGCGATCGGCGCGTTGGAAATCCACATTTTCGAGCCGGAGATCTTGTAGCCGTTCGCCGTCTTTTCGGCCCGCGTCTTCATGCCGCCGGGGTCGGAACCGGCATCCGGCTCGGTCAGGCCGAAGCAGCCGATCCATTCGCCCGACGCCAGCTTCGGCAGGTATTTTTTGCGCTGCGCCTCCGAGCCATAGGCATGGATCGGATACATCACCAGCGACGACTGCACGCTCATCATCGAGCGATAGCCAGAATCGATACGCTCGACTTCGCGCGCCACCAGCCCATAGGTGACGTAGTTGGCGCCGAGCCCGCCATATTCTTCCGGGATGGTAATGCCGAGCAGACCCGCCTCGCCCATCTCGCGAAAGATCCCGGCATCGGTCTTTTCCTCGAGATAGGCCTCCTCGATCCTGGGGGCGAGCTTGTCGGCGGCGAATGCCGCTGCACCGTCGCGCACCATCCGTTCGTCTTCCGAAAGCTGGTTCTCGATCAGGAAAGGATCATCCCAGACGAATGCGTTCTTGTCGGCGGCCATGGCTCTCGGTCTCCAAATTACGGAATTGGGCGGCTTATCGGCTCCCGGCTCAAAAAAATCAAACGAAATTGCTTCACCGATCAATGAGCACTAGTAATGGATCATGAACGTTCAGCGCCGCCTTCTGCCTGGTATCAGCGCCCTTGCCGCTTTCGAGGCGGTGGCCCGATTGGGCAGCTTCACCGCCGCCGCGCAGGAGCTCGATCTGACTCAAGGCGCCGTCAGCCGCCAGATCAGGCTGCTGGAGGACCAGTTCGGCCGCCGGCTGTTCGAACGCGACAGCCGCAATGTCCGGCTGTCGGCGGCAGGCGAGATTTATGCCGAAGCGGTGCGCGCCGCCCTTGGCCAGTTGCGCGATGCAGCCCTGGGATTGATGAGCAATCGGCATGGTGGCATCTTGAACCTCGCCATCCTGCCGACCTTCGGCACGCGTTGGCTGATGCCGCTCATCCCGGATTTCGTTGAAAACAACCCCGACATCACCATCAATTTCGTCACTCGCATCGGCCGCTTCGACTTCGCCCGCGAGAGGCTCGACGCCGCCATCCATTTCGGCCTGCCCGACTGGCCGGATGCCGACTCGACGCTGCTGGTGCGCGAGACGGTGATGCCTGTCATCTCGCCCGAATTTCTGGCCGGCCGCGCCATCGCCACGCCTGCCGATATCGGCCGTCTGCCGCTGCTGCACATGGCAACGCGGCCCGGCGCATGGACCGAGTGGTTCGTGCATCAGGGTTTGAGCGCACCGACCGGACCGGGCATGCAGTTCGAGCAATTCGGCACCGCCGCCCAGGCCTGCATGGCCGGGCTCGGCGTGGCGCTGCTGCCGCAGGTGCTCATATCAGGCGAATTGCAGCGCGGCCAGTTGGTACCGGCACCGGGTCGGCCGATGCAAAGCCGCAGCGCCTACTACCTTGTCGTGCCGCACGACAAGCGCGGCCATCCGCCGGTCGCCAGTTTTCGCGAGTGGCTGCTGGGTCATGTGCCGCCGGAGAAATAGCTACTTACGCTTCAACGCATCGGCCAATGCGGCGCCGAATGCGCCCTGTTGCGCCGGCCGCTCCGGCTGGCGCTGCGGCGCCGGCGTGCGCAGCACCGGTCTGTTGCCGTTGTCGCGCGGCTTCGGTGTACCGCCGTCACCATCCTTGCGCATCGAAAGGCCGATGCGCTTGCGCTTGATGTCGATGTCGACGACGCGCACCTTGACCACGTCGCCGGCTTTCACCACCTCATGCGCGTCCTTGACGAAACGGTCGGCCAGTTGCGAGACATGCACCAAGCCGTCCTGATGCACGCCGATATCGACGAAGGCGCCGAAAGCGGCGACATTGGTGACAGTGCCCTCCAGCAGCATGCCTGGCTTCAAATCCTTGATGTCATCGACGCCGTCGGCGAAGGTCGCGGTCTTGAAGCCGGGGCGCGGATCGCGGCCGGGCTTTTCCAGTTCCGCCAGGATATCGCGCACCGTCGGCAGGCCGAACCGCTCATCGACGAAGACACGCGGATCGAGCGCCTTGAGAGCGGCACTGTCGCCCATCAGCGAACGGAGGTCACGTCCGCAGGCGGCGACGATCTTTTTCGCCACGCCATAGGCTTCCGGATGCACGGCCGAGGCATCGAGCGGTTCGGTGCCGTTGGGAATGCGCAGGAAGCCGGCGCATTGCTCGAACGCGCGGGGCCCAAGGCGAGAGACCTTCAGCAGGTCACGACGGCTGGCGAAGGGACCGGCCGCGTCACGGTGCGCAATGATCGCCTCGGCCAGCGATGCGCCAAGACCCGAAACCCGCGCCAGAAGCGGCGCCGAGGCGGTGTTGAGGTCGACGCCGACGGCATTGACCGCGTCCTCGACCACCGCTTCCAGCGAGCGGCTGAGCCGATACTGGTCGACGTCATGCTGATACTGGCCGACGCCGATCGACTTCGGCTCGATCTTGACCAGTTCGGCGAGCGGATCCTGCAGACGCCTGGCGATCGACACCGCGCCGCGTAGCGACACGTCGAGGCCGGGAAATTCCGCCGCCGCCGTTGCCGAGGCGGAATAGACCGAAGCACCCGCTTCGCTGACGATCACCTTGAGCGGCTTCGGCCCATAATCCGACGGCATGTCCGACGGCATGTCCGACAGCATGTCGGTCACCAGCCTTTCCGTCTCGCGGCTGCCGGTGCCGTTGCCGATGGAAATCAACTCGACCTTGTGCAAGCGGATGAGCTTTGCGAGTTCGGCTTGCGTGCCGCGCACATCGTTCCTTGGCGGAAACGGATAGGCCGTCGTCGTCGCCAGCAGCTTGCCGGTGCCGTCGACCACCGCCACCTTGACGCCGGTGCGGATGCCGGGGTCGAGCCCCATCGTGGCACGCGAGCCGGCCGGCGCTGCCAGCAGCAAATCCTTCAGATTGCGGGCGAAGACATGGATCGCCTCCTCCTCCGCCCGCTCGCGCAGATCGCGCATCAAATCGAGCGTCAGGTGCAGCGACAGCTTTATGCGCCAGGTCCAGCCGGCCACCTCCATCAGCCAGCGATCGCCCGGCAACTGGCGGCCGATGGCGTAGGCGTCGGCAATCATCCGTTCGACCGGCTTCACCGGAGACGCGTCGTCGGCATCGACCTCGATGTCGAGCGACAGCACTTCCTCGTTGCGGCCACGCAGCATCGCCAGCGCGCGATGGCTCGGCACATTGGCCCAGCGCTCGACATGGTCGAAATAGTCGGAGAATTTCGCGCCGGCTTCCTGCTTGCCGTCGACGACGCGTGACCGCATGAAGGCGCGTTCTTTCATGTAGGTCCGCAGTTTGCCGACCAGATCGGCATTCTCGGCGAACTGTTCGGACAGGATGTCGCGCGCGCCCTCGAGCGCCGCCTTGGCGTCGGCCACCTGTTCACTGATGTAGGACAGCGCCAGTTCGGCGGGCACCGCCGCACGGTCGGCAAGGATGGCCTCGGCCAGCGCTCCCAATCCACGCTCGCGCGCAATCTCCGCCTTGGTCCGGCGCTTCGGCTTGTAGGGCAGATAGATGTCTTCGAGTTCCGCCTTGGTGATGGCCGCCGCGATCTTGGTTTCAAGCTCTTCGGTCAGCTTGCCCTGCTCGCGGATCGAACCGAGAATGGTGTCGCGGCGCGCGTCGAGCTCGCGCAGATAGGCGAGCCGCTCGGCAAGCAGGCGCAGTTGTGTGTCGTCCAGACCGCCGGTGACCTCCTTGCGGTAGCGTGCCACGAACGGCACCGTCGCGCCTTCGTCCAGCAGTCCGATCGCCGCCGCAGCCTGTTCGGGCCGGGCAGTGATCTCGGCTGCAATGATTGCTGCGATGCGCTTGATGTCGGATGCCATGTCGTTCCTGCTGTCCTGTCGAAAAGAGCGGCGACCATAAGCTCAGAGCGTCGCTCCGCCAACCGCGGCGTCTTCAACCGCCCAATAGCTCCACAGGAAAGCTGCCATCGCGGTCGGCCTGGATCGAATCAGACCATCCGGCTCAGCGCTTCGAAGAAGGCGACCATATCAAGATCGAGGGGCTCGTCGACCGGCTCCGGCTGCGACGACATCTTGGCGATGACGACCTCGGCCGTCGGATTGACGTAGAGCCACTGGCCGTGGATGCCGATGCCGCAGAAGGCGCCGCCTGCCGCGCCCGTCTGGTACCATTTGTTGCGGTAGCACCCTTTCGGGAAGAGGAATGCCATCGTGCCACGCTGCCAGACCTCGGTATCTCCGCCTGTGCTGACAGTGTCGCGCACCCAGGCTTCCGGCACGATGCGCCGGCCATTGGCCATGCCGCCTTGCCGCATCATCTCGCCGACACGCACCAGATCGCGCGGCGTCACCGAAATGCCGCCGGCCGTGCGCGCGGTGCCTTCCCTGTCGACCGTCACCGACGCTTCGCTGATTGCACCGAGCGGCAGCCACAATTTCTCGTGCATCAACTCGGCGAAGCGCTGGCCGGACGCGCGTTCGACCAGGATGCCGAGCAGGTCGGAGTTGGGCGAGCGGTAGCGGTAGGTCCGGCCATGCGGCTCGGCAAGGCGCTGCAGCGTCAGGATGAAGTCGCCCAGGCTTTCCGTGCCGCCACCCGGATTCCACAGCGTCGCACGGCGATAGCGGGCAAAGGCGCTTTCCGGATCGAGATAGGCTTCTTCGAAGTCGAGGCTGACGGTCATATCGAGCACATGCCGCACGCTGGCATCGCCATAGGCCGAACCGGCAGCTTCCGGCAGATAGTGGGTCACCGGAGCCTGCGGATCAAAGATCCCCTCGCCTTCCAATATGCCGGCCAGAATGGCGGTCAGCGACTTGCTGATCGAGAAGATGATATGGCGGGCGCCGAATTGCATATGCGGTGCAAACCAGTCGCCGACGATCTTGCCGGCTTTCATGATTGTCAGCGCGTCGGTATCGGAACGCGTGAGAAAGGCCGCAACGGTCTCCGGCCCGCCGGCCAGCGCGACCTTTTCGTCAAGCAGCCCACCGAAATCCTGAACCGGTATTTCGCCACTGCCCGGCACGGCTGCGACACGTGCGCTCGGCACCAACTCGCCGACATTCTGGAACGACCACCGGCTGAACGCGCTTTCGCGCCAGTTGTCGAGCAGCACCTGGTTGCGGGCAAAGCCATGTCTGGTCTCGAACGCGGTCTTGCCGGTCATGGCGTTTCCTCTCGATTTTCTTTGGAACTCAGGCCAGCGCGGCGGCGATCGCGTGCACGGCTTTCATCGTCGCCACCGAATAGGCGATGCTGGTGAAATCCGGGTAGCTCGAAAGCTTCACCACGACCATTCTCGTGTTCCAGTCGATATGGATCAGCTGCCCGAAGACGCCCCGACACATCAGCGCGCGTGAGCGCGGATCCTCGATCCAGAACTGGTTGCGGTAGCTGCCTTCTGGCAGGCTGGGATTGAAGTCCGGTCCATGCCTGCCGTTGCGCGTCGCTTCGATCCAGTCGGCCGGCACCACGCCGCCGCCATTGTCGAGGATCAGCTGGCCGAAGCGGCCATAGTCGCGCAGCGTGGCGTTGAAACCGCCGTCGGCGATGGCGTAGCCGGCGCTGTCGACAGTGAAGCAGGCGCTTTCATCCGCCCCAAGGTTTTGCCAGAGTTCATCGGAAACCAGCTGCGCCAGCCGCTTGCCGGTCACCCGTTCCATGATGAAGGCGAGCACGTCGGTCTCGATCGAACGGTATTCGAACACAGCGCCATGCGGCCGGCCTGTCTCCTTGAGCCCCAGGATCAATTCGAACATATGCGACGGCCACTCGAAGGCCGGGTCGCTGCCCGGCGGCACCGATTTCCAGCCACTGGCGACATCGACCTGACCGATGTCGGAATAGCGGTCGGTGTATTCCTCGGAAAAGCGCACGCCTGTCGTCATATCGAGCACATGCTGCACGCTGGCGCCCGCCCAGCCGGTAGCTTCCAGCTCCGGCAGATAGGTCGTCACCGGCATGGCCGGATCGATTAGCCCGCGCCCGGCCAGTATGCCGAATACCGAGCCCGTGACCGATTTCGCCATCGACTGCGACAAATGCAGCGTGCGGTCGGTCATGCCGTTGCAATAGCGCTCATAGGCGATCTTGCCGTCCTTGAGCACAAGGAACCCGTCCGTATAGGTTTCGTCCAGCAGCCCGGCCAGCGTCGTCGGTGCGCCCGTGCTGTCGCTGACCGGCAGCGCGTCGAGATCGACCTCGGCGCGCTCCAGTCTGCGACGATGACCATTGCCGCGCCAGACTTCGACGGTCGGCAGAATTTCGCGGATGTGCTGGAACGTCCAGCGGTTCCAGGGTCCCCTGTCCCAGTCGAGCTTCGGCGGCACCATCTTGGGCGGCGAGCCCTGCATGATCGGCGGCGCCGGTTCACTGTTGCGGTAGGAGGTCATTGCATGCTCCGGGAAGTGTCGTGCCGCGGTGTCCCGACGGTTTTGCTTTCAGTGCGGTCGTGCCGTCCGTCATAGTTTCGGCCGACGCGTCTTTTCTCCGTACCAGCCACCAACTGCTTTCTCATAGGCCATGCCGGCGCGGAACACATCTTCGTCGCTATAGGTGCGGCCGACGATCTGGATACCGGTCGGCACGCCGTTCTTTGCGTGGCCGGATGGAACCGACAGCACCGGACAGCGGCTCATCGTGTTGAACGGCGTCGTCATCACCCAGCCCAGCGAGGGATTGACCAGCTTGCCGTTGATCCTGATCTCGTCTTTCGATTGGTCATAGTCGGCCGGCACTGACGGCAGAGCCGTGGTCGGGCAGATCAGCACATTGTACTTTTCGAGCAGCGGCCCAAGCGTCATGTACATGCGGCCAGCCACCTCCAGGCTGCCGACGAAGTCGGTCGCCTTGGATACTGCTCCCTCCTCGGCGAACTTGCGGGCGTAGGTCGTCATCTCGTCGGCATGGTCGGGCAGCAGTTTCGACAGGAACGCACCAAACAAATGGTTCAGATAGGCGAGCCCGGCCTCCAGGACCTCCGGTCCCCAGCCGAGATCGACCTCCTCGACCTCGGCACCTAGCGAGCCGAACACGTCGAGCGCTTTCTTCGTGTTCTTCACCACTTCCGGATCGACCTCGAAGCAGCCGAGATCCATCGAATAGGCGATCTTCCAGCCCTTGATCGGCTTGAACCTGGTCGACAGTATCAGCTTCGGCCGGAGCGACGCTATATCCAGCGGACTGGGACCGGTCATGACGTTCTGTAGCAGGATCGCATCCTCCACCGTGCGTGCCAGCGGCCCGGTGTGGCAGTAGAAGTCGAGATTGAAGGGCGGGTCGTCCGGGTTGCGGCCATAGGGCGGCTTGTAGCCGACGACACCGCAAGCCGATGCCGGGATGCGGATCGATCCGCCGATGTCGGAGCCTGTGGCGATCGACGACGTGCCGGAGGCGAGCGAGGCACCCGAGCCGCCCGATGAGCCTCCGGGTGTGAACTTGGGATTCCACGGATTGCGGGTGACACCCCATAGCCTGGACCAGGTGTAGGTCGCGCAGGAGAACTCAGGCGTCGCCGTGCGTGCATGGACGATGCCGCCCGCCTCGATGATGCGTTCGTTTATGGTCGAGCTGGCGTCGGCAACGAAATCCCTGGTTATCAGCGAGCCACCGGTGGTCGGCTTGCCCTTGATGTAGCTCTCGTCCTTGATGCCGATGGGCAGGCCCTCGAGCGGGCCTGTCTTCTTGCCCTTGGCGTATTTCGCCTCGGCTTTTTTGGCCAGCGCCATCGCCTCGTCGAAATGCGTGTTGGTGAAAGCGTTGACCGTGTCCTTCGTTGCCTCGGCCCGGCTGATGACCGCTTCCATCAGCTCGACCGGTGAGAGCTTCTTTGCCTTGAAGCGCTTCAGCGTTTCGCTTGCCGGCATATAGCAAAGATCGAGATCGGACATGGCAGGCGCACTCCAGGCGCGTCGGGCGGCAGCCCGACGTTGGTTCTTGTCGAAGGCATTCCCTTGATGGATTCAAACGGACCCGGCAGCCATTGCTGCCGGGCCGATGGTACTGCGATCACTTCTGCAGTTCGGTCCAGATCCTGGTGTAGAGTGCCTGCACGTCGGGCGCGCAGTTCAGCATGAACTTGCCCTTGTCGGCGAACTCGGCGGGGATGTTGACCTCCGGCGCCGTTTTCATGTCCTCAGGCATGAAGGCTTCCGATCCCTTGATGCCGTTGGCGTAGCGCGCGAAAGATGAGATCATCGCGGCGTTCTTTGGATCCATGACGAAGTTCTGGAACAGCTTGGCGTTTTCGACGTTCTTGGCGTCCTTCAGCACCGCGAGATTGTCCATCCAGATCGGATAGCCCTCCTTCGGATAGCCATAGACGATGTCCTTGTTCTGCAGGCGGGAGCGGAAGGACGCGCCGTTCCAGTCGACGCTGGCGGCGAAGTCGCCCTTGGCGAACTTCTCGACCGTGCCGTAGTCCATGGAGATCCATTTCGGCTTTGCCGCCACCAGCGCATCGCGCACCTTCTTCAGCACCTCCTTGTCGCCGGTGCACGGCTCGCCGCCGATATATCTGATGGCGAGATGCATGACGTCGGCCATTTCGGGGACGACGTTGACCTTGCCGATCAGTTCCGGCGGCGGATCCATGAAGATGGCCGAGGTGTTGGGATCGCCCTTGTAGACTGCGGTGTTGACCGTGACGCCGGTCGTGCCCCACTGCCACGGCACGGTGTATTTGCGGCCCGGATCGAAGGGAACATCGACCCATTTCGGATCCATGTTCTTGAAGTTCTCCATCTTGTTCGGCTCTGTCTCCAGGAGCAGCCCTTCCTGGATCCAGATCGGCACGAAGCTCGCCGAAGGCACCACGACGTCGAAGCCGCTGCCGCCCTGCCTGATCTTGGCCAGCGCCGTGTCGTTGGAATCGTAGTCGGTGACGGTCACCTTGACCTTGTATGTCTCCTCGAATTTCTTGACGAGCTCGGGGCTGGTGTAGTTGCCCCAATTGTAGATGTTGAGTTCGCCGTCGGCGCGGGCGAGACCCGCCGAGGCGAACAGCGAGGCGCTGAGCGCCGTCGCAGTCAGTTTCCACTTCATCGCTTCTCTCCTGTCACTCCTGATCCTTTTTCCTGCTGATGAAAAAGAAGACGGTGACGATCAAGATCGAGATCAGCAGGAACACCGTCGAAATTGCGTTGATTTCCGGCGTGATAAAGCGCCGGAACTGGCCGAGCATGTAGGTCGGCAACGTGTCCTGACCGCCGGATTTTACGAACTCGGTGATGACGACGTCGTCCAGCGAGATGACGAAGGCCAGCATCAGCCCGGCAAGGATGCCTGGCCAGAGCAGCGGAAAGGTGACGCGCCGAAAAGCCTTCCAGGGTGTCGCGTAGAGGTCGGCCGCCGCGGTTTCCAGCGACAGATCCATGCTCTCGAGCCGCGCCCGGATCGGCAGATAGGCAAAGGGAATGCAAAAGGCGGTATGCGCCGCCATCAGGTAGCCCAGCCCCGAATAGCCGGTCCAGATCTTGATGCGCGAGAAGAAGATCAGCAGCGCCACCGCGGTGACGATCTCCGGCACCATCAGCGGCTGGTTGATGAAGGCGTATTTGAAGCCGAGGCCGGGATAGGGTTTGGTTCGGGTCGTAGCGAGTGCAGCCATGGTGGCGACGATGGTGGCAATAGTCGCGGCGACAGAAGCGATTTGCAGCGACCGGATGGAGGCATCGACGACCTGGCTGTTGTTCCAGGCCTGGTAGAACCAGCGCAGCGACACACCTTCCCAGATCGCGATCGAATTGCCGGCGTTGAAGGCATAGACGACAAGCGTGATGATCGGCAGGTACAGCGCGAAGAAGCAGATCATTGCGATGGTCGTGAAGCCGGTCTGCCGGCGGATGTCGAAGCGGCTAGCCATGTGCGCCACCCTGGCGCCCGACGGAGCGGACATATAACAGCAGCGCGACCATTACGATCGCCATCAGCGACAGCGACAGCGCCGAGCCGAGCGGCCAGTTACGGCCTTGCCCGAACTGCAGCTCGATTAAATTGCCGAGCATCATATTCTTCGACCCGCCGAGCACGCGCGGGGTGACATAGGCGCCCAGCGCCGGGATGAAGACCAGGATCGAGCCGGCGACGATGCCGGGCTTGACCAGCGGGATGATGACCCGCCTCAGCACCTGGAACCGGTTGGCGTAGAGGTCGTAACCCGCCTCGACCAGCCGGAAGTCGATCTTTTCCATGCTGGCATAGAGCGGCAGCACCATCAGCGGCAGATAGACATAGGTCATGCCGACCATCAGCGCGAAATCGGTGAACATCATCTGGATCGGCTGGCTGATGATACCGAGCTTGATCAGCACCGTGTTGACGATGCCCTCGTTGCGGATCACCTCCTGGATGGCGAAGGTGCGGATCAGCAGATTGGTCCAGAACGGGATGGTGATCAGGAACAGCCAGATGTTGCGCTGTCGCGCCGGCCGGGTGGCGATGAAATAGGCGGTCGGGAAGCCAAAGAGCAGCGTGAAGATCGTCGTCAGGAACGACAGCTTGGCCGAGCGCCAGAAGATCGACAGATGCGCGTCGGCGAAGGTCAGCGTGTCGTCGAAGATGTCACGCTGCATCAGCACCGACAGCCAGCCGTCCGTGGAGAATTTCCACACCACGTCGCCGTAGGGCCCCGGCGTCAGGAATGAGTAGATCACGACGATCAGCAGAGGGCCGGTCGCCGCGAGAAAGATGATGATCAGTGCCGGCGCCGACAGCAGCCAGCGATCGCGGATTTCACGGCGTGCGGCGTCCTTGGCGACTTCTTCCGCGCTCTCCATCAATCCCTCAGCACCTGTGCGGCGTCGTTGCCGATCAAAATGCCGACCTTGTCGCCCCGCTCGAAACCGCAGCCGGCACTGCGCGTGTTCTGCTGGCGCACGGTGAAGGCCTCGCTGCTGTCCAGTCGAACATGTATATGCGTGTCGGTGCCGAAATAGACGATGTTTTCGACCGTGCCTGACAGGTCGCCCTTGCCGCTGGTCAACTTGGCATGTTCCGGCCTGACCACCACGGTGGCATTGTCCTTCGGCTGAAAGCCCTCAGCCACGGTCGCGTCGATCGTCGCGCCGGATTTGAGCGTTGCGCGTGCCTTGCCGTTGCCCATTCCGGTGATCGCCGCGGTCAGGAAATTGGTTTCGCCGATGAAGTCGGCGACGAAGCGCTCCGCCGGCTTGTCATAGATATCCCAGGGCGTTCCGACCTGCAGGATCTTGCCCGACGACATCACCGCGATGCGGTCCGACATGGTCAGCGCTTCTTCCTGGTCGTGGGTGACGAAGATGAAGGTGATGCCGGTCTCGTGCTGCAGCCGCTTCAGCTCGATCTGCATCTCCTTGCGCAGCTTGAAGTCGAGCGCCGACAGCGGCTCGTCGAGCAGCAACACTTTTGGCTGCGGCGCCAGAGCCCGCGCCAGCGCCACGCGCTGTTGCTGGCCGCCGGAAATCTGGCTGGTGCGGCGGTTACTGAGCGCCTCCATCTTGACCAGCTTCAGCATCTCGGCAACCCGCCCCTTCACTTCGGCCTTGGGCTTGCCGAGCATTTCGAGGCCGAAGCCGATGTTCTCGGCCACCGTCATATGCGGGAACAGCGCATAGTTCTGGAACACGGTATTGACCGGCCGCTTGAACGGCGGCAGCGGCGCGATGTCCTGGCCATGCAGCAGGATCTCGCCGGCGCTGGGGAAATCGAAGCCGGCGATCAGCCGCAAAAGCGTCGTCTTCCCGCAGCCGGACGGACCAAGCAGCGTGAAGAACTCATTTTCGCGGATCGACACCGAAACTGTGTCGAGGGCGGCGACTTGTGCGTCCCCGGTACCGAACACCTTGCGGACGCCACGAACTTCAATTGCACTTTTACCCGGTTGTTCCGGCACGATTACCCCATTCTTGCGTCCGCTCTTCAGGGCGGATCCAGTTCCCACTCGATTGTCAGCACACGGCGCATGGCTTGGCAAGCATACATCTGAATGTGATTCAGAACGCAATTCCCGTGCCACCGTCAGGCCTGATAAGTGATCTTGCCGCCGCAGATCGTCGTCACCGGCCGCACCGTATGCAGCGCTTCCGGCGCGGTCGCCTCGATGTCGCCTGACAGCACCACAAGATCGGCCATAAAGCCTGACTTCAAGCGGCCCTTGCGGTGCTCCATGAACTCGGCATAGGCGCCTTCCACCGTATAGCCGCCGAGCGATTCATGCAGCGAGAAGCTCTGGTCGGGATCGCCGTCTGCCCATGGTTTGCGCAGCATTGCCGCCTGAATGCCCAGCATCGGATCGATCGGCGACACCGGCCAATCGGAGGCGAAGACGACGCGCGCGCCGGCATTCTTCAGCGTCCGCCACGCATAGCTCAGCGGCCAGCGGGCAGGCCCGATGCGCGACACTGTTGGTTCCAGCGGCAAGCCCATGCTGCCCGGCGGATGCGGCGGCTGCATCGAGGCAATGACGCCAAGCTTCGCGAAACGCGGTACGTCGGCGGCGGTGACCACCTCGATATGCTCGACCCGGTGCCGGCTGTCGCGCCTGCCATTCGCCTTTTGCGCTGCGTCGTAGCCGTCGAGCACGGCGCGCACGGCGCCGTCGCCAATCGAGTGCACCGCCATCTGCAGCCCGCGCCGGTCGACGGCCACGGCAAGGTCGATGAACTGCTGCGGCGTGAAAAGCGGCTCACCCACCCAATCCGGACGGTCCGCATAGGGCTCGACCATCACCGCCGTCCATGAATCGAGCACGCCGTCGTAGAACACCTTGACCATGCCCGACGACAGCCATTCGCCATCATAGCGCTCAGCCATCACTGAAGCTTTGTCGAGCATGTCGAGCGTCATGAAATTCTTATAGTGGAACGGCACCTGCACTCGGCACAGCAAGCCGCCCTCGGCCTCGATCTCCGACAGGAGTTCGAGCTGGTGCAGATTGCCGTCCATGTTCTGGATCGATGTGATGCCGTGCCTGGCACACCATTCCAGCCCGCGGCGCATGATCGCCCGGTCGGAGGCCTGCTCCGCCGGCGTCGGCTTCGGGTCCGGCTCACCGCCGGTGGCCAGGCCGAGCCGCACGCGATCCTCACCGGCCAGCGCGATCAGCGGCCCAAAGGCCTCGCCCTCACGCAATTCGCCACTGGCCAGACCGTCGTCGCCGATGACGATCTCGTTGCCGGGACCAAGCCGCTTGCCTCTAAGCAGGCCGGCCAGTTCCAGCGCCTTGGTGTTCGCCCACATTGTGTGGTGGTCGGGCGCTGCCATGACGAAGGGCCGGTCCGGCAGGATGCGGTCGAGGTGATGGCGGCTGACCCGCTCAGTCGCCGACAGGATGGTATAGTCGGCGCCTTGCGCCTGCAGGATGGATAGATCCGGCCGCTTTGCAGCATAACTGCGCACAGCATCGCAAAGCGCATCGAAACCGTGGATTCCCATCAGCTGGAGGTGATCGAGTTCGGCCGCGCCGGCGAAAAGATGCATATGCGCTTCGATCAAGCCGGGCACGACCGAGCCGCGGCCGGCGTCGATGACGCGCGTGCCGGGTCCCTTGTGCTCCAGCACGGTCGCGCGATCTGCGATCGCAATGATTTCGCCGCCCTTGATGGCTATGGCTTCGGCGCGGGGAGTATCGGGATCCATCGTCAATATGCTGGCGTTTTCGACGATCAGATCGGCCGATGGCGGCATAATTTTCTCCCGTTTGAGCTTAGGCTAGCAGAGTATTGGCGTCTGGCAAGCCGGCCGCTGTCACTCGCAACAGCGGTCCGGAATGCCTCTTGGCGGCGCTGAAACTCTCTGCCACAAAGCAGTCCGTCAATGACAGATGCGCAACTCGAAAAGCGAGCCGGCCACCCAAATGAAGACTGTTTTCTCCCCTCTCCACGCCGGTCATGCCGGCAATTTCGAACTGATTTCAGGCTCCATCGTACCGGCTTTCGAGAAGCCCTCGCGCGCCGAGATCGTCAAGGCGAGGGTGGAGAGCGAAAAGCTCGGCCCGGTATTGCCGCCCGAGAGTCATGACCTCGCTGCCGCTAAGCAGGTGCATACCAGCGACTACATCGATTTCCTGCCGACCGTATGGCCGCTCTGGGAAGCGTCGGGCCGAACAGGCTCGGCGATCCCCTTCACCTGGCCGACGCGCGGCTTGCGCGGCGATGTGCGCCCCCAAACCATCGATGCGCTGCTTGGCTTTTATTCCTTCGACGGCGGCGCCAGCTTCGTCAAAGGCACCTGGGAGGCGATCAAGTCATCCTATGACGTGGCGCTGACTGCGGCCGCTCTGGTCAAGGGCGGTGAGCCGTCAGCCTTCGCGCTCTGCCGTCCGCCCGGCCATCACGCCGGCGCTGCCTTCATGGGCGGCTATTGCTTCATCAACAATGCCGCCGTTGCCGCGCAATGGTTCCGCGACCACGGCGCCAGGCACGTCTCGATCCTCGATGTCGACTACCATCACGGCAACGGCACGCAGGAGATCTTCTACAGCCGCGGCGACGTGCAAGTGCTGAACCTGCATGGCGACCCGATGACCGAATATCCGTTCTTCCTTGGCCATGCCGACGAGCGCGGCTCCGGCGCCGGCGAAGGCTTCAACGTCAATTATCCCCTGCCGTTCGGCACCGCATGGGATACCTGGAATGCTTCGCTGGACGATGCCTGCGCGAAACTTGCGGCTTACGCTCCAGATGTCGTTGTCGTCTCGCTCGGCGTCGACACGTTCGAGAAGGACCCGATCAGCAAGTTCAAGCTGAAAGGTGCCGACTATCCCAAGATTGGCCGTCGCATCGCCAAGCTCGGCCTGCCGACGCTGTTCGTCATGGAAGGCGGTTATGCCGTCGAGGAAATCGGCATCAACGCCGTCGGCGTGCTGACCGGATTCGAAGATCGGTAATGCATTTCGCCCAAAGGGCTGCCCCGGGCGTTCGACCCGAGAGAGCGCAGCGGTTTTGGCCAACGACATTCGAAGAAGCGCTCGATGAGGTTGCGCTCGCGGTAGGGCGCTTGTTGAAGCAAGGCTTCCAGCGTCGGTTGCTCTTCGGCGGAATGTTGGGCGTGGCACCTTGCTGCTCGATCAGCTCGCGGATGCGGTCGGCGTCGTAGGCTTTGTCAGCCAGGGCGGTGGTACGGGGGCCGAGGTGGTCCAGCAACTGATCGGCGATCTGCCTATCATGTGTCTGGCCAGCGGTAGACCGAGCCGGATCGGGAGCCCTTGCGCGTCAACGACAACGTGTATCTTGGTCGTGAGCCCGCCGCGCGATCGACCGAGACAATGATCTGGACCCCTTTTTTTGCCGTCGCAGCCTGGTGATGGCAGCCACGCCCCTTGGCCGCCAATCGTCTGGAGCGCGCCGCTTCCCCAGGTCCTCCCATTTCGACAAGCCTAGTTGACGGGAAAGAGCGGATCGATCGTCATTGTCTGCTCTCCGACGCGTAATGGAGGATGACAACACCTGACTTGAGCGTCCTCGTCTCCTGATGCTTCAGGGGTATCCGGTTCGGGCCGCCCTTGAAGAGCGGCGTGCCTCCCCCGAGAATGACGGGGTTGATCCCGAGGTGATACTCGTCGATCAGGCCGTGCTCCATCAGGGTCGCCGTGAGGTCAGCGCTGCCGAACACGAAGATGTCTCCGCCGTCCCTGGTCTTCAGCTTGGAGACTTCTTCCGCGACATTGCCGTTGAAGAGCTTCGTGTTGTTCCAGTCGGCGCTTTTCAGCGTGCGCGAGAACACCACCTTCTCGATCTTGTTCATGAAATCCGCGATCCAGCCTTGCTCGGACGGCCAATAGGCTGCCATGAGCTCGTAGGTTACGCGGCCGAAGATCAGCGTGTCGGCCTTTTCCTGGGTCTCACGAATGTAGTTCTCAAGTTCTTCTTCGAAGACGAACCAGCTGATGTCCCTGTCGGGACCTTCGAAGAAGCCGTCGACGGTCACCATGTCCCATATGATCAGTTTTCTCATTAGAGCCCTCCTCTTCCTGTATCCCTTTGTGAATTCTCGGCCCCATCCCGCCAAAGCGGAAGCGCATGTGGTGATCTGCCCCGCTTTCGAGACCTGGGTCTTCTCCAGCCTGACCGGCTCCATGCCGTTCTGACTGAGGCGGATGCCGTCGCCGATGAGGACGGGCGCGACATGGATGAGGACCTCGTCCAGAAGCCCTAATTCTGGCCGACGGGAAGTCGCAGCATCTCAGCGGGATGCGACGAAGCGTTCCAGTTTGCCCAGAGTTTGCAGTCCCAGTTCCACGGCACCGAAGCCCTTCGCCTCCAGGAACTCGGCAGCCGTGCTGAATACCATGCCCAGCGTTACCTTCGTTGCCCCGTCCTGATCCTCGAACGAGGCCCAGGCGTCGGCATGTTTCGGCCCGTTCTCGCCCCAATGCAGCGTATAGCCGATCCTCTCCTCGGGCCGGACCTCGACATAGAGATGGTGGTTCGGGAAGACCGTGCCGTCAGGCGCGATCATGTCGAATACCCATTCGCCGCCCGCTCGCAAGTCGATCCTCTTCGTTCGACAGGAGAAGCCTTCCGGCCCCCACCATTGCGGCAGCGTTTCAGGGTTCATCCACGCGCCCCACACGATGGACCGCGGCGCCTGAATCACCCGCTGCAGCACCATGGTCCGTTCAGCCGCGCCCGCGAGGTTGTCCAGTCCCGCGCCGAAGCCTTCTCGATAGCCTGCCTCCATGTCCTGCGCCAGCGAGGAAAGCTGCACCGTCACGACCAGCCGGCTGCGCTCGTGCGTTCCCGAGATATCCGCCGTCACCAGCGCGACCGATTGAGTCACGCCTTCGCACGAGATCACCTCATAGTTCACGCTGCGCAGCGCCGGCTGCAACGCCAGCCAGCCGCACTCGCAGCGGATGTCTGGATGACCCTCTACCTTGCAGAGCGAGACCTCGCGACCACCCACCCTGGTGTCGGCCTCCAGGAACTCCACGGTGACCGAGGGCGATGGCGCAGCCCAGATCGCCCGCGCGGCCGGGGCCGTCCATGCCTCCCACAGCACGGCCAATGGCGCGGCCACGTCCCGTTCGAAGGTGAGCGTCGCAAAGCGGCCCTTCCTATCATCAGGCGCCGCACGGGTCGCACTGTTTGTAGCGAGGTTCTGTGTCATTCTTCGCTTTCCTTCATCACATTCATCACAAATGCATCCAACCGGTCGAGCCGAGCCTCCCAGATAGCCCGCTGTTCATCGAGCCATGTCCGCACCGGATCCAGGGCCTCGGGTACGATGGCGCAGGTGCGTATCCGTCCGTCCTTGGACGTGGTGATCAACCCTGCCTCCTCCAGCACGGAAAGGTGCCGCATCACCGTGGGCAGTCGCAGTCCCGTGGGGCCAGCCAAATCCGTCACCCGCGCAGGTGTTTCGGCGAGCCGGGTCAGGATCGACCGGCGGGTCGGATCAGCGAGCGCATGGAAGAGCAGCGAGAGAGCAGGATCATGCTTAGCCATGTCGCTAACTATCGCCCAATTTGCCGATAGCGCAAGCGAAAACTTCGTCAAGTCGCTAAGTATTTTTTGCCCAACGCGCCGAGCGGCGCAGCGGGCAGAAAGTCGGCCACCTCACCGAAGCGCTTCACGCGGCCTGCAAGAATGGCCGCTGACCTGTTCCAGCCACGGCTATCTTATTGTTGGACCATGATCTTCTTTTGAAAAGGCGTTCGCCCTTTGCGAAGTCATGCTCTACTTTGAAGGGACGGCATGAGGGCACCGATTCTGGAAGAACGCAGCATTTGAAGTCGGGAAAGCATCCATGATCGACGACGAGTCGGACAGCGAACGCGTCTCGGCGCTGGCGCCGTTCCGGCACGGCATTTTCCGCGCCGTATGGTCCGCCAGTCTGGTTTCGAATTTCGGTGGCTTGATCCAGGGCGTCGGCGCCGCCTGGATGATGACTACGATCGCCACCTCGTCCTATCAGGTTGCGCTGGTCCAGGCGTCGACCACTTTGCCGATCATGCTGTTTGCGCTCGTTGCCGGTGCGATCGCCGACAGCTTCAATCGCCGCAAGGTCATGCTGATTGCCCAGATCTTCATGCTGGTCGTCTCGGTTCTGCTGACCGTGTTCACCTATCTTGGCTTGATGACGCCGTGGACGCTGCTCGCCTTCGCCTTCCTGATCAACAGCGGCACGGCGCTTTACAATCCGTCATGGCAGGCTTCTGTCGGTGACATGGTGCCGCGCGCCAAGCTGCCGGCGGCCGTCGCGCTCAACTCCTTGGGCTTCAACCTGACGCGAAGCGTCGGCCCGGCGATCGGCGGCATCATCGTTGCCGCCGCAGGTGCTGCAGCGGCTTTTGCCGCCAACGCTTTGAGTTATGTCGGGCTCCTCATCGTGCTTGCCCGCTGGAAGCCGGTTCTGCCGGCCTCGACACTGCCGCGCGAGGCGCTGGGCGCGGCGATGGGCGCCGGCCTGCGCTACGTCGCCATGTCGCCCAATATCGGCAAGGTGCTGGTCAGGGGTGCGGCTTTCGGCTTCAGCGCCGGCGCGGTTCTGGCGCTGCTGCCGCTGGTGGCGCGCGATGTCGTCAAGGGCGATGCCTTGACCTATGGCATCATGCTCGGTGCTTTCGGTATCGGTGCCGTCGGCGGCGCGCTGATCAGCGTCCGGCTGAGGCAGATCCTGTCCAGCGAGACGATGGTGCGCATGGCATTCGCCGGCTTCGCGCTCTGCGCCTTCAATGCCGCCGTCAGCGACCACGCCTGGCAGACGTCGCTCGGGCTGTTCATCGGCGGCGCCTGCTGGGTGATCGCGCTGTCGCATTTCAACGTCACGGTGCAGATGTCGACGCCGCGCTGGGTGGTCGGCCGGGTGCTCTCGGTCTATCAGACCGCGACCTTCGGCGGCATCGCGCTCGGCAGCTGGATTTGGGGTGTCGTCGCCGATGCGCATGGCGCCGAATTCGCGCTGATCGCGGCCGCTGTCGCGATGCTGGCGGGCGGCGCGGTTGGCCTCTTGTTGCCGTTGCCGCAACAGGCGGTGCTCAACCTCGATCCGCTGAACCGTTTCAAGGAGCCGCATCTTGCGCTCGACCTAAAACTGCGCAGCGGCCCCATCGCCATCATGATCGAATACATCATCCGCGAGGAGGACGTGCCGGAATTCCTAGCCACCATGGCCGAACGCGGCCGCATCCGCCGCCGTGACGGCGCCCGCAACTGGACGCTGGCGCGCGATCTCGAAAATCCCGCAATATGGATCGAGCACTATCACACGCCGACATGGCTCGAATACATCCGCCACAACAAGCGGGCCACCCATGCCGACGCCGTTATCGGCGAGCGCGTACGGGCGCTGCACAGCGGCGACGAGCCGCCGCGCGTCCGCCGCATGATCGAGCGTCCGACAACCGCCGGCACCGCGATCGTCATGCCTAAAGGACCGATCGAGCATTAGGCCGTGCCGGTGTGTCCAGCTGGATGAGCACATGACGCTCAAATCCATGCGCCAAGCTGATGGGTAACACCTACACTAGTCGGCGCAACCCCACCCACGCCTTAGGATGCAGCGCGCAGGCTCGTACGGACGCGCCGCCTGCTTGTGGCGCGGGCCTTCTCCGCCACGACACCGGTGATCTCGACCACGCCGTTCTCATGCGGTTTGGCGTTTGTCACCTTGTGGAGACGCTCATAGGGCAACAGTTCCTTGACCCGGGCATCGAGCAACGCGACCTCGGCTCGCAGATCCTCGCATTCCTGCCTCTGGACATCGAGCTGTATCTGTTCGGATGCCTGCTGGAGGGAAAGCTGCGAAAAGTTCGCGCTCACCGTCGAAAGGTGCATCTTGTCGTTTTCGTTCTCCTTTCTGAGAGCGGACAACCTTTCCTCCGCAATTTGCTTTTCGGCCACAGCGTCGCTCCATTGAGCCTTGAGATTGGCGATCTCGCTGGCGGCTTGACTGTTCTCGTTCGAGGCAACTTCCAATCGTGATTGGAGGTTGCGAATTTCAGAGCGCAGGCCGCCGATCTCCGTGAAACTACGCGCACGCTCGGCCTCCCTGTCACCTTCCATGATACGGGCCGCTTCCGTCATTTCCGACAGCTTCGCTTGCGCGATATCGAGCGATTTCTGCAGCCGCATTTCCTCTTTCTCGCTCTTGCCAAGCGCAGCCAGCAGTTCCGAAAGTCGCGCCGCGTCATTGGCATGAATCGTCGAGAGTTCATCCAGCCGGTGCCGCGCCTCAGCTTCCCGTTTCAGCGCCTTGTCGAGGTCGATCGACAGGCTGACATGTTTTTCCCTCAGTATCTCGTTCTCGCGTGCGCATCTGTTGGCCTCGGCCGTTCTGGCCGAAAGCGTTTTGACGACGTCGCCGAACTGCGCTTCGCGTTCTGCGCTCGCATTGCCTGCCACCACGAGTTCCAGCCTTGCTGCAGCCAGCGCACCGCGAAGTGCCTCCTTGTCCTCGACCAGGCTTATCTCGCGCTGCTGCAGAGCCTCGACAGCGCTTTCACGCTCGCGCTGCTTTCTGGTCGCGTCGTGGAGCTGCTCCGACAGCACTCTTTGCTGCGTGGTCAGGCTGACATTTGCCAGTTCCAGTTCGTTGGCGCGAAGGATGTCCCCGTGAAGCAGCTTCAGGAATTCCCCTGTCAGATGATGCGAGGTCGCGATCTCCGACAGTTTCGTGTTGATCTCCTCCAGATACTCCCGTGCATCGTCAAAAAGCCCATCAACGGCATTTAACGCAGCCAGTCGGGTTTGTGTATGGGAAGTCAGCCGTAATGCGACCTCGGGAGTGTCCGCATCGTCCTCAGGCTGAGAGTTGTCATTCCTTGCCGCGAGATTCTCATCCGGGACGTCATTCAACGGCGATTGGTAGTCTAGGTTGAGACACTCATCGAATGCATCCGCCAAATCGGCTTCGAGCTCCTTGAATGCTCTGTCCACCTTCTCGGCACGCTTGATCAGACTATTGATTCTCATGACTCAACGTCCCCCCTTCTAGCGCCACCACAGAGCCTTGATCCTCGCCTGCCGGATACGGGTTCATCCTACCTCCCCTGACGCGGTCGCCGCGTGAGATGACCGCTCTTGATTCTCCTGTCATGGTCCCGTTTACACCACCTCTGAGCGCAAAAGGCCGAGCCTACGCTAGGGACAGGCTTGGCCACTGTCCTCGTCTGTTTGAATGATGCAAACTGGAACTGCCCTGATTGCCGCCGGCTTTCGGGCAAACAACACCGTCGGAACGTCCGCCGGAGTTCAAGACCTTGTACCGACAGCTACTGACCGCACATCCGCGATCATCGTCGTGCCGCTATCGGGAGAGGACGCGGATGCGGCTCTGAAACTCACCCCGATCGACATAGCATCCCCGCAGATGTCTCAGCCCCGTGTTTGGGTTGAACGATTGGCGGCCGTGAAGCACCCGGCGATTGTCGAAGACCGCCATTTCACCGGCCTTGAGGCGGTAGGTTATTTGAAAACGCGAGCTGCGGATCATCATCATCAGCTTGCGATAAGCCGCATAGAAGGGGGTGCATATCTCGGAGGGAAGGTCGATGACATCGACAAGATGGGCGTTGAACCGCAACTCTGTCACGTCTCCATTGCGTCGAGTTACGATCACCGGAAACCGACCGCGCAGATCGTAGTTTTCGTCGTGAAAACGATAGGGGATATCGACCTCGCACAAGAGACGGTAGGCTTCCGGATCTTCCGCCTGTAATGCGGCCACGACCGCAAACCCGTCGGCAAAGACCGATCCACCGCCTTCAGCTTCATTCGCGATACAATGCAGGAATTGATAGCCGGGCGGCACCTCCTGGTTGGCAAGATCGGTGTGTAACGGCAGGGCGACCGGGGTGTAGGCCAAGTTGTTCGGGTTCGGCATCGACACGACTTCGAACATAGTGCCGAAATTTGTCTTGCGCAGGAAACCTACCCGCTCGGCCGCACGCCGCCCGGCGTCGGGATCATCGCCAAGCCTCTCGACGATGGAGAGCCCGTATCCAGCCGTCGCCTTCAGCCAGGCAAGCAGATCGGCATCGCTTTGAAAGAGCTCCCCGGAAGAGTAACGCGGTATGGTTTCAAGATCGATCGAGCCGTCCCAGAGTTTCGGAGCGATCTCAGCCGGATCGTCCCGCTTTCTGCCTGGCCGGTAGGATTCAAAGAAATGGCCCGGGATTTCCTCCTCAGTCTGGTCGTTCGGCCAGACAATGCTCACAGCGCCGCCCCTGTCCCGCACGCTGAGGGGTCTGAGCGAGGCGTCTACGCTGGTCAGGTCGAATATTCGCTCTTCGGTCTGTGGGTGAAACGCCGATGGTGCATTATCCTTTAGCCAGAGCCAGGGATAGCAGACGGTTTCGCCTGACGAGAAAGTCACGGCAAGCGCGGTCTCCCGGGCTTCCACGGAAAGCATGGTATTCATGATTGTGTCTCTCTGAACACGAAATTAAATTTCCAGATTGGATCAGGCCCGCAGGCCATCAACCCAGCGGTGGTGGCCACCACAAGCTCGGCTTCCCATAACGATGGGATCCGGGATTTCTGTTCGGTTCTTCGAGCACGCCATCTCCAGGCGAAATCTGGCTCCAGGTGAAATCTGGTGCACACGGCGATGGTAGCGGTCATTTGCCGGGAGTGTCCAGCTAAATGCGATGGACCGCCTTCCCCCTCTCGGCTGCCTCTCGTGACCACCCAGCTTCGCTGCGGCGATAAAACCCATCTTCATCTCGGGGAACCGCGTTGACGTAAACGTCAACCCAAAGCTATATGCGCCAGCGACCGTGATCGCGAAATGCGCAAGACGGCGACTTCGGCCAGATCGAAATGCCAATGTGCGACAAACGCAACGAGACGAGGAGAACGGCCATGGGCGTTCAGGAAATTGCCGACAAGATCAGCGCGCGCGTGGCGAGTGCCGGGTTCGATCGTTCGGTGAAATTCGATACCGGCGGCGACGGTGTCATTGTCATCGACGGCGCCACCATCTCGACCACCGATGCGCCGGCCGACTGCACCATAAAGCTTTCGCTCGACGATCTGGAATCGCTGATATCAGGCGATCTCAACCCGACCATGGCATTCATGTCCGGCAAGATAAAGGTCGAAGGCGACATGAGCGTCGCCATGGCGCTGAGCCAGTTGATCGGCTGATCCAACAATCCGGATGAAAACAAGCCGCCGCCCCGATGGGCGGCGACTTGTTTCCGATCCATCAGGCAGCGAGCGGCAGCCGCTGTGCCTTCAGCTTGCGCCCCGCCACTTTCAGCGTGCCCTGCGCGCCGGCGAGTGCGCCTTCCACCAGCTCAAGCGCCAGCAGGCGGTGCCGCTCATAAGGCCCCGGCATGGCAAGCGAGCCGGTTCTTTCGGCCGAAAACCCGAAGCGCTCGTAATAGGGCGCATCGCCGACCAGCAGGATTGCCGCATGGCCCAGGCGTGCGGCTTCAGTGATCGCATGGCGCATCAGCGCCGAGCCGATGCCGGCATTCTTGATTGTAGGATCGACGGCGAGCGGGCCAAGCAGAAGGGCTGCCCGACCGCCCTCGCCGAGCACCACATCCCAGAGCCGCACGGTGCCGGCGACGGCGCCTGACGCGTCGCGCGCGACAAAGGCCAGGCCTTCCGAAGGCCGGCGGCCGCGCCGCAGCTTTTCCGATGATTTTTTCCGGCGCTTCGGCCCCATGGCGCGATCGAGCAAAGCCTCGCGCGCCGGGACGTCGACAGCGGTTTCGCCGGTGATCGCAAAAGCGCTGCCAATCTCCCCCCTTGAGGGGGAGATGTCGCCTAAGGCGACAGAGGGGGTCGCCGCGCGTGAAGCGCCAGCCCCACACAGTCCAAGAGAGGTCGCGACAGCTGAGCCGCCCCCCTCTGGCCTGCCGGCCATCTCCCCCTCAAGGGGGGAGATCGACCGCTGCGCAGCGCCTTCAACAATGAAATCCACAATTTCCATTTCCGCGATCCTTCACGAGCGGATTGTTCCACAGGCGAACCGAAGCGGGCGATCTCGTCGCCCGCACCGGGTGATCTGAGGGCCCTCAGCGCATTTTCAGGCGAAGTGGAACCGGTTCGCCGTCCGAAAATGCGTAAGAAAAGCACCGTCAGATCACGTAGGATCGGAGAGGCTCGAAGCCGTTGAAGGCGACCGAGGCGTAGGTCGTCGTGTAGGCGCCGGTGCCCTCGATCAGCACCTCGTCGCCGATGGTCAGCGACAGGGGCAGCGGATACGGCGTCTTCTCGTACATCACGTCGGCCGAATCGCAGGTCGGGCCGGCGAGCACGCACGGAGCGGTCTCGGTGCCGTCATGCGCGGTCACGATCGGGTAGCGGATCGCCTCGTCCATCGTCTCGGCGAGACCGCCGAACTTGCCGATGTCGAGGAAGACCCAGCGCACATTGTCGTTGTCGGCCTTCTTCGAGATCAGCACGACTTCCGACTTGATGACGCCGGCATTGCCGACCATGCCACGGCCCGGTTCGATGATCGTCTCGGGAATCGCGTTGCCAAAATGCTTGCGCAGCGCCGAGAAGATCGCCTGGCCATAGGCCTGTGCCACCGGCACATCCCTGAGGTAACGGGTCGGGAAGCCGCCGCCCATATTGACCATCTTGAGCACGATGCCTTCCTCGGCGAGCGACGCGAACACCTTTTTGGCATCGCCGAGCGCGCGGTCCCAGGCGGTCAGGTCGGTTTGCTGCGAGCCGACATGGAACGACACCCCATAGGCGTCGAGCCCGAGGGTCCTGGCATGGCGTAGCACGTCGACCGCCATCGCCGGCACGCAGCCGAACTTGCGCGACAGCGGCCATTCCGCGCCTTCGCCGTCGGTCAGCACGCGGCAGAACACACGGGCGCCGGGTGCAACGCGGGCGATCTTCTCGACCTCCTCGACGCAGTCCACCGCGAACAGCCGGATGCCGAGCTGATAGGCGCGCTGGATGTCGCGCTCCTTCTTGATGGTGTTGCCGAAGGAGATGCGGTCCGCCGGCGCACCGGCGTCCATCGCCATCTCGACTTCGGCAACGGAAGCGGTGTCGAAGGACGAGCCCATCGCAGCAAGGAGGCGCATGATTTCCGGCGCCGGATTTGCTTTCACCGCATAGTAGATTTTGGAATCGGGAAGCGCCTTCTCGAAGGCGCGGAAATTGTCGCGCACGACATCGAGATCGACGACGAGGCAAGGGCCGTTCGGACGTCGGGTGGCGAGGAAATCAAGGATGCGCTGGGTAGCCATCGGGGTCTCTCCATCAGCGCCTTTCGGCGCGCACAAAGGCTGCGGGACGCGGGTCGTCGACCTCGCGAACGCGGTGGACAAAGGCGGGACGTCAAATCCATGGAACCAGCCGGTGGAGACCCCGGAACCATGAAGCGCCGTCTCGCGGCGGTGAACCTTGGCCTTGCCCGGCCTCGGTTCGCTTTGTCTGCCTTGGCTTGGATGGGAGACCCGTCCGCACTGCCGGCAATGAAGGTGTGCCTCTTCAGTAACCCCGGTCTTTGGACAACCGGCAGAACACCAGAAAGGCCCGCACCGTCGTTGCTTCAAGGTGTCCTCGGTCTGGCGGTTGGCCGCTAAACCGACTGGAGGGGTTAGCTCCAGTTACCTTACCGATATCCCTCACCATTTTGAGGATCGGCGGACACCCACAGGCACGTGCGACTTTGGGCAAGCGCGATATAAGGTCGAAGGATTTCACAATCAATAAAAATCGTACGCCAGGTTGTAAAAATTCCGGCAGCGCACAATGTTGGACAGACTGTATCCGGATATCGAACGCATGACAGGCACTCGCGGCCCCCTGAACGCTTTTCTCGACCTTGACGATGTCCCTGTATCCAATGCGCAATCCGGCCCGCTTGCCGGCCTGCGGCTGGCCGTCAAGGATATTTACGACGTGGCCGGCTACCGCACCGGCTGCGGCAATCCACAGAAATACCAAGAGGCTTCACCCGCCTCGGCGACAGCGCCGGCCGTCCAGGCGCTGCTTGATTCGGGCGCGCGCTTCGTCGGCAAGACGCAGACCGACGAGCTGGCCTTCTCGCTGATGGGGCTGAACGCGCATTTTTCGTCGCCGGTCAATCCGGCGGCGCCGGACCGCATCACCGGCGGCTCGTCCTCCGGTTCCGCCGCCGCGGTTGCCGGCGGGCTGGCCGACATCGCCATCGGATCCGACACCGGCGGCTCGATCCGCGCGCCGGCGAGCTTTTGCGGCCTGATCGGCCTGAGGACCACGCATGGCCGCATTTCGCTCGAAGGCGCCATGCCGCTGGCCCCTTCACTGGACACGTTCGGCTGGTTCGCCAGGGACATGGTCACCTACGAAAAGGTCGGCGCGGTGCTGCTCGGCAATGATCTGCATCGCCACGAATTGCAGCGTCCGCTCGCCCTGGATGCGCTGGACGGGCTCGTGCTCGGCCCGCGGGAAGCCGATGAATATCGCGGCCTGGTCCGGCATGTCTCTTCGGTGATAGGCGCGCCGCGGGTCATTGCGCCGCTCTCGCATTCCACCGACGATCTCTACTGGTGCTTCCGCAAGCTGCAGGGGTACGAGGCCTGGCAAAATCATGGTGCCTGGATCTCGCAAAGCGACCGGGTGCTGGGTCCCGGCGTCAAGGACCGCTTCGAGCATGGCGCGACCATCGACGCGGCAACCGCACAACGTGAAACGGAACGTCGCGTTTCGTTTCGTCTTGAACTTGCCGAGCGTCTTGGCGAGGACGGCGTCCTTGTGCTGCCGACCGTTCCGGGTGCCGCACCGCTCAAGACCGATCCCTTCGACGATTTGCAGACCTATCGCGAACGCGCGCTCAGACTGCTGTGTCTTTCCGGCCTGTCGGGCTTTCCGCAGATCACCCTGCCGCTGGGCCATGTCGACGGCGCCCCTTTCGGCCTCTCGCTGCTCGGACCTGAGAACAGCGACCGGCAGCTGATGGCGCTTGCCGCGCGCATCCTTTCAGCCCGCCAAAGGAGCGCATGACATGGATACGCTGACCCGCATGCGCGCCTTCATCGACGTGGTCGAGGCCGAAGGTTTTTCGGCAGCGGCGCGCAAGATCGGCCGCTCCAAAGCACTGCTGTCGAAATATGTGCGCGAGCTGGAGGACGAGCTCGGCGCGTTGCTGCTCAACCGCACCACCAGGCAGTTCTCGCTGACCGAGGCCGGCCACACCTATTACCGCCGCGCCTCGGAAATCGTCCGCGAGGTCGACAGCCTGGCCGATGCGGTGCGCGAATCCTCCGGCGACGTTCGCGGCAGGATCAAGCTGTCGGCGCCGCGCACTTTTGCCGACGCACCGATCGGCCAATCGCTGATCGACTTCGCCAAGCAGCATCCCGACATCGTGCTCGACATTCATCTCGACGACCGCTTCGTCGATCTGGTCGAGGAAGGTTTCGATCTCGCTGTGCGCATTTCGCGGCTGGAGAACTCCTCGCTGATCGCGAGGCGTCTGGCGCCGTTTTCGGTGCGGCTCTGCGCATCTCCCGAACTGATCGCAAAGCACGGCATGCCGGTGCGGCCGCAGGACCTTGGCCGAGTGCCCTGCATCATCGACACCAATGGCCGCTGGCTGACCAACTGGCCGTTCAAGGGCGACAGCGGCGACACGGTAACCGTTTCGGTCTCCGGTCCGATCGAAGTCAACAGCCCGATGTCGGCAAGGGCCGCCGCCGTGGCGGGATTGGGATTTTCCATCCTGCCGGATTTCATCGCCGCGCCCGACATCGAAAGTGGCCGGCTGGTGACCGCGCTGGATGACCGCATCCTGCCGGGTGGCGGCATCTTTGCGGTCTATCCGCACCGACGCTATTTGCCTGCGAAAGTTCGCGTCTTTGTCGATTTCCTGGTGCAGTGGTTCAAGACGATTGACAATGCATGAGGCTTTTAGCCGCCGGGGGTCCCATTTTCGCCCGCTTTCTGGTAACTCTCGACAGTCACCGAAGTCGATGGAATCACCACCCAGAATGCATCCTAAACGTCAAGCAATCGTGATGGCTTCGGCCATGGTGGCGACATTTGCCACGGTCGGGCCGGCCGACGTGCATCCCCACGTCTTCGCCGAGGCTCGCCTCGAAGTGATCCTCAGCCCGGATCACCAAAGTGTGAAGGCCTTGCGCCATGTCTGGCGCTTCGACGATTTGTTTTCGAGCACAGTGATGATGGAGTTCGACAAGAATTCCGACCTGAAGCTCGACGACCAGGAGCTGAAGGAAGTCGCCGACACCGTCCATGCTTCGCTGGCGGAGTTCAATTACTTCCAGCTCGTCACCGTCGACGGCAAGGACGAGGCGATGAACCCGCCGCCGCAGCTGATGGCGAATTTCGACAACGACCAGCTCATCATCCTGTTCGAATCCGAACCTAAGGCGCCGACCAGGCTGGCCGGCAAGATCGATATCGGCGTCTATGACCCGACCTTCTACACCGCGATCGATTTCACCGAGGATGCCAATCTGCAGGTCGCCGGCTTGCCGTCGACATGCACGAGCAAGGTCGTTCGTCCGAACCCCGACGAGGCGATCGCCGCGAACCAGAAGACCCTGACGGACGCCTTCTTCAACGATCCGACAGGCACCGATATGAGCAAGATCTTTGCGACCAAGCTTGAACTGAACTGTCGGCCAGAAGGATAATCCGGTGACGAAACCGTCCCTGCGTTTGGCTTGCGGCCTTTTGGCCGCCGCCCTTGTGATGACGCACGTCCTCGGCTCCGCCCACGCCCAGAGCTCGCTCGGCATCGGCACCAATGACGGGATAGCTCCGACCACCGGCCCGTTTGCCCATATCCTGATGTGGGTCAATCTGCGTCAGCAGGAATTCTACCGCGCGCTTGCCGGCGCGATGAAGGCGATGCGCGAGGATGGCAGCAAGCTGTGGCTGCTTATCGGCCTGTCCTTCGCCTACGGCATCTTCCATGCCGCCGGCCCCGGTCACGGCAAGGCGGTGATCTCGTCCTACATGGTGGCGAACGAAGTCGCGCTCAAGCGCGGCATCATGCTGTCCTTCGTCTCGGCCCTGCTGCAGGCGCTGACGGCGATCGTCGTGATGATGCTCGCCTACTTCGTCCTGCGCGGCACCACCATATCAATGACCGATGCGGCATGGTTCCTCGAAGTCACGAGTTTTGTCTTCGTCACCCTGTTCGGCGCCTGGCTTTTGTGGCGCAAGGCCGGCCCCGCAATCCTTCGCCTGTTCGGCGCGAACCCTGCCTACAGTCTGTCGGCGGCCCATGCCGGCCATTCGCAAACAGGCCACTCACATTCCGCACATGCTCATTCGGCGCATTCCCATGCGCTTCACGCACATGGCCATGATGGCCACGACCATGATCATGGCGCACACGACCATCACCATGACCATGGCGGGCACGATCATCATCACCATGCGGGCGAGGTCTGCGAGACGTGCGGACATTCACACGCGCCCGACCCGGCGCTGCTTTCCGGCGACCGATTCGACTGGCGCACCGCCTGGTCGGCGGTGGCTGCGGTCGGTATCCGCCCCTGCTCGGGCGCGCTGATCGTGCTGAGCTTTGCCATGCTCAACGGGCTGTGGTTCGGCGGCATCCTGTCGGTGCTGGCGATGGCGCTCGGCACCGCGATCACGGTCTCGATCTTGGCGACGCTGGCGGTGACGGCCAAGAACTGGGCCGTCTATTTCGCCGGTGATGGCCGCATGGGCAACCGCATCCATTCGATCGTCGAGATCGGCGGCGCAGCCTTCGTCTTCCTGTTCGGGCTGCTGTTGTTGTCGGCCAGCCTGACGGCTGGCTGATGAAGCCATTGCGCGTCCGATTGGACGCAGCGCTCTAACTTGCGATTCTGCCGCCAAGCTCGTCCTCGATATGGGTGCGGATGATGTCGTCGAAGCTATTCTCGGCGGCAAAGCCAAGCTCCCTCGACCGCCGCGCCTCGAACCGTGTCGGCCAGCCCTTGACGATCGCCCAGATCGTATCGTCGGGCTCCTCGCGGATCAGGTTCACCGCCTTGGCGCCGGCAATGCGTTCCAAGGCCTCGATCTGCTCGCCGACGGTGACGGCGACGCCGGGCATCGTCAGATTGCGGCGCGGCCCGACGGCGCTGCCGTCGATCCCTGCTGCGTGGATCAAAAAATTCACCGCCGAGCGCGGGCTGGCGTGGGTGTGAACGACAGAGCGCGGCACCGGCAATATTGCTTCCTGGCCGCTCAACGGCTCGCGGATGATGCCGGAGAAAAAGCCCGAAGCCGCCTTGTTGGGCTTGCCCGGCCTGACGCAGATGGTCGGCAGCCTGATACCGATGCCGTCGAAGAAGCCGCGCCGCGTATAATCGGCGAGCAATGCTTCGCCCATCAGCTTCTGCGTGCCGTAGGAGGTCAACGGCGTCGGGTGGAATTCGTCGGGGATGATGTCCGGAAACGGTGCGCCGAACACGGCGATCGACGAGGTGAAGACGACGCGCGGCGCAAACCCCGCCAGCCTTATGGCATCGAACAGCGCCCTTGTGCCGTCGAGATTGACGCGATAGCCGAGATCGAAATTGGCTTCCGCCTCGCCCGACACGACGCCGGCGAGATGGAAGATCACGTCGGGGCGCGACGCGACCAGCCGTTCCATCGCGCTCGCCGCGGCGAGATCGCCTGTATGGATGGTGACGCCGACGCCTTCCAGTGTCGGCGCCTGCGGCGGCACGATATCATGAAGGTCGAGCGCGGCGATCTTCCGGCCGCTGAGCGTTCCGTCCTTCGCCAGCCGGGCGATGAGCTTGCGGCCGACCATGCCTGCCGCGCCGGTAATCAAAACACGCATATCAATGATCCTTTTTGCGCTGGCTGCGGCCACGCAGCCAAAACACGACGAAAATGGCCACCATGAAGACAGCGGCAAGAACAGCGGCAAGAATGGTCGAGACACGGCCGACCGCCAGCATCACGGCTGGCAGATAGTAGGCGGCGATGCCGAACAGCAGCAGCACCCAGAGGGCGCCTATCGCCGCGTTGCGCGTGTCGCGATCCATCACGCGGCCCTGACGCGGCGGGAATTCATCAAGTTGGTTACCAATGCCATGGAACTCCCGGAGTCAGTGATAGTGGCCATGATGCGGGGCCGCATCGTGCGCATGGTCGTGCTCGCCATCCTGGCCATCATGGCTGTCGGCGCAATGGCCGAATTCCGGTTCTACGGTGGCGTGGGCAATGCCATGCTCTGCGGCAAGCCGCTTCTTGATGGCGCTGACCGCCTTGTGGGCATCGACGCCATCGTTGAGGCAAGCGTGCAAGGTCGCCATGTTGCTTGAGCCGTCGAGCGACCAGACATGCATGTGATGCACCTCGCGCACGCCCTTGACTGTCCCCTCTATGTCCCTGGCGATCAGGTCGCGATCGAGGCTCGCCGGCACGCCTTCGAGCAGGACATGGGCTGCTTCGCGCATCAGCGACCAGGCCGTGGACAGGATCAGCAGCGAGACGAGGACAGACAGGATCGGATCGATAGACGTCCAGCCCGTTGCCAGGATGACCAGCGCAGCTATGATCGCCGCCGCCGATCCAAGCAGGTCGCCGAGCACGTGCAGGATAGCGCCGCGCATGTTCAGGCTGTCGCGGTCGCCGCCATGCAGCACGAAGAAGGAGCCGATATTGACCAGCAGACCGGCGATCGCGACGACCAGCATCGGCCCGCCGAGCACGGGCGCAGGCGTCAGCAGGCGTTCCCAAGCCTCATAGATGATCCACAGCGCAATGACGAAGATGGCGATGCCGTTGGTATAGGCGACCAGCGTTTTGACCCGGCCGAAACCATAGGTGAGGCGAACGGTGGCCGGCCGGCCGGCCAGATGAAAAGCATACCAGGCAAGGCCGAGCGCGATACAGTCGGCGAGCATGTGGCCGGCATCCGCCAGCAGCGCCAGCGATCCGGTGAAGAGACCGCCAAGCGCTTCCACGACCATGAAGCCGGCGGTCAGGCAGGCTGCGATCAGCACCCGTTTCTTGTCGGTCGAGCCGTGCACATGACCGGCGCCGTCCCTGTGGTCATGCCCTTGCGAACCATGGTCATGCGCCATCTGCAAACTCCTGTTAGAGCCTGATCCATCCCGGCAGAAACGGGATGGAGGCTCAATCTCTTTTGACCATGATCTTGCCCGAAAACCGGCCTCCACTTTTCGGGATCATGGTCCGTCTCGTTTGACCATGATCTTATCCGAAAACCGGCCTCCACTTTTCGGGATCATGGTCAGGCGCCGAACTCGGCGCGGAAATCCTCGAGCCGTCGCTTCTGGCGACCGTCGCCATCGAAATTGGCCGGATCAAGCCATGCCTCATAGGCTTTGCGCAGTGCCGGCCACTCCTTGTCGATGATCGCATACCACGCGGTATCGCGGTTTTCGCCCTTGACCACAAGATGCTGGCGGAAAATGCCCTCGAACTTGAAGCCGAAACGCTCCGCCGCGCGCTTCGACGGCTCGTTGCGGCTGTTGCATTTCCATTCGTAGCGGCGATAGCCAAGCTCATCGAAGATGTATTTCATGAACAGGAACTGCGCTTCCGTCGCCGCTGGCTTGCGCGAGATCAGCGGCCCCCAATAGATGTTGCCGATCTCGATCACGCCATGGGCCGGATCGATTCGCATCAGCGTCTGGCGTCCGGCGACCTTGCCGCTGGCCTTGTCGATGACCGCGAAGAACAGCGGGTCCTCGCTGGCTTCGGCCTTGTCCAGCCATGGCTGGAAGGCGGCGCGGGTCTGCGGTGGGTAGTCGAACAGCCAGGCGAAGCGGCCATCGACATCGGGCACCGAGGATGCTTCAAATAAGCCGTCGCCGTGCTTTTCGGCGTTGAGCGGTTCCAGCCTGACGGTGCGCCCCTCCAGGACTTTGCGTTCGGGCCGCGGGCGCGGTTGCCAATTCTTGAGGTTTTCCGACACCCAAAGCTCCAATCCGTTTGACTTTTGCGAAAGGACGCTCACAAAAACGCTCGCTCGGTGAAAGAACCACACGGACGGGAAAAATGCTCCACACGATTTCGGCCTTCGACCGTCTCGGCGAGGAAAATGCATTCGCGGTGCTGGCTCGTGCCACCGCGCTTGCCCATCAGGGCCGCGATATCGTCAACCTCGGCATCGGCCAGCCCGACTTCAAGACGCCGCAGCACATCGTCGAGGCGGCGATCAAGGCGCTTCGCGACGGCCACCACGGCTATACGCCGGCCAACGGCCTGCTGGCGACACGCGAAGCGGTGGTGCGCCGCACGCTGACCACCACCGGCGTCGAGGTTTCGCCCGAGGCGGTGATGATCCTGCCCGGCGGCAAGCCGACCATGTTTGCCGCGATCCTGATGTTCGGTGAACCGGGCGCCGAGATCCTCTATCCCGATCCCGGCTTTCCCATCTATCGCTCGATGATCGAGTTCACCGGCGCTGCTCCGGTACCGGTGCCGATGCGCGAGGAGAACGGCTTTGCCTTCTCGGCGCAGGAGACGCTGGCGCTGATCACGCCGAAGACCAGGCTGCTGATCCTCAACTCGCCGGCCAACCCGACCGGCGGGGTCACCCCCCGCGCCGAGATCGAGAAGCTGGTCAAAGGGCTGGAAGCGCACCCCGATGTCGCCATCCTCTCCGACGAGATCTACGACGTGATGACCTACGACGGCGAGACCCATTGCTCGCTGCTGAATTTCCCTGAGATCCGCGACAGGCTGATCGTGCTCAACGGCTGGTCGAAGACCTGGGCGATGACCGGCTGGCGCATGGGCTGGTCGATCTGGCCGAACGGCGACAAGGGCGCCCACCTCTACGACAAGGTGCGCAAGCTGGCGGTCAATTGCTGGTCCTGCGTCAACGCGCCGAGCCAGTATGCCGGTATCGCGGCCATCGACGGTCCGCAGGACGACGTCGACAAGATGATGCGCGCCTTCGACCGCCGCAGGAAAGTCGTGGTCGAAGGGCTGAACGCCTTGCCGGGCGTTTCCTGCATCACACCGAAGGGCGCGTTCTATGCCTTCCCCAATGTCTCAAAAACCGGCTGGAAGGCCAAGAAGCTGGCGTCTGCCCTGCTTGAGGATGCCGGCGTGGCGCTGATCGGCGGACCCGATTTCGGCATTCTCGGCGAAGGCTATATCAGGCTGTCCTATGCCAATTCCGAAGAGAACATCCTGCGCGCGCTGGAGCGGATCGAGGCGTTTCTGGGCAAGTGAGAACAAGCGCATGACCCCGAAATCGGAATCGATTTTCGCGGAGGCGCAAATCAAAGTGCTACGGCGTCCTTTGCGCCCGATAGGTCGCGCGGCACGGCCTCAACAAGGAGATCGCTGTCGTCGGCGATAGAATTCACGACCGAAGAAAGGTGACGTCAGATGTTTTATGCCATCCTCGCCTATCACGTTGAGGAAGTGATCACGGCGCTGACTCCGGAGGAGGATGCGGCGCTGATGACCGACCTGCTCCAGATAAACGAACGGCTATACCGCGAAGGCACCCTTGGCCCGGCGGCGCGGCTCGGGGCGACCCAAGACGCCTGCACCTTGCGCGGGCCGGGCGCCGGAATGGTCATTGACGGACCCTTCGCCGAGACCAAGGAACAATTGTTGGGGCTCTACGTCGTCGACTGCGCCACGCGTGATGCCGCGATCGCGATTGCGCGCGACCTTCGCCGCGTCAATCCGACCGCCGTCTACGAAATCCGCCCCATTTCGCTGTATCTTCCCGGCGTGCCGCTTTCGGTTAGGCAGTCCTAGCCAAATCGAACACCGCCCGGCCGGGTCCCCGCTGCTGCGAAGCGTCCCGGCGTTCGCCGGCCTTTCATCGTGCCACTGGCACGATGAATTCGCCTACGCGAACCGGCCGCTCACCCTCGCCCGACATACGGCATCTTCGTCGCCATCACGGTCATGAACAGCACATTGGCGTCGAGCGGCAGGCTGGCCATGTGGACGACGGCATTGGCGACCTGCTGAACATCCATCACCGCTTCGGCGGCGATGGAGCCATTGGCTTGCGGTACCCCGACCGTCATCGCCTGCGCCATGTCAGTCAAGGCGTTGCCGATGTCGATCTGGCCGCAGGCGATGTCATAAGGCCGGCCGTCCAGCGCCAGCGTCTTGGTCAGCCCGGTAATAGCGTGCTTGGTCGCGGTATAGGGCACTGAGCCCGGACGCGGCGCGTAGGCAGACACCGAGCCGTTGTTGATGATGCGGCCACCCATCGGCTGTTGCCTGCGCATGGCGCCGAAGGCGGCGCGGGCGCACAGGAACGAGCCGGTGAGATTGACCCCGACAACTTCGTTCCACACCTCGACGGGGATCTCGTCGATCAATGTCGACTTGTAGCTTGTGCCGGCATTGTTGAAGAGCAGATCGACACGGCCGAAGGCCGCCGCCACCGTCTCGAACATCTCGTCGACCTGATCGGCCTTGCTGATGTCGCAGGCGACCGCCAGCGCCTTGGCTTGTGTAGATCCGGCATCAGCGATCGCCTTGTTCAGCACCGGCTTGCGGCGTCCGCAGAACACCGTATTCCAGCCGGCCATGAGCAGCGCCGTAGCGACGGCTTTGCCGATGCCCGTGCCGGCGCCGGTGACGATGGCTGTTTTGTAGTCTGTCATAACTGTCCTCCTACAGCGCCGCGTGTCCGCTAAGGACGCTATAGCACCTTGATATCGAGCAATTTGATTTGTGCATGATCGCTGCCAAAAATCGATCCCGATTTCGGCTCATGCGCTAACTGGCTTTGACAAAAGGGCGGCCATTGGCGGCCGCCCTGATCTGAACCGGCTTGGGAGGAGGAAAGCCGATCCGACTACCTAAAATCATGCGCTTCCTAGGTAAACGAGACATTAACGCCAGAGCGGCGCCCGGATTCCCGCTCTCCGCAGCCCGGAACCCTACCAGCGCGAACCGGCGGTTGCCTTGCCCGACGCCGGCACCCCTGACTCCGGCACCTCTGGCGCCGGTACCTTTGCCGCCGACACCGTCGCCTCGACATGGTCGACCAGTGCGTCCGGCAGCCCGAGGCGGCCGGCGAGCAGATCGAGATAGCCGCGTTCGGCACGCGTATCCGGATCGATGGTGAGGCGCGAGGCGGTGTAGAGTTCGAGCTTCTGCGCGTCGGTTTGGGCGCCGGCGACCAGCGTATCCAGGTCGAGCGGCGTTTCCAGCTCAGACATCAGGAATTTCTCAGCGTCGGAGCCGATGCCCGCGAGGCTGAGCTTGCCGGCGATCTTTTGCCGTTCGTCGTCGTCGATATGGCCGTCGGCCTTCGCCGCCGAAATCATCGCCCGCACCAGCGTCAGCGTGAATTCGTCCTCGCCTTGCGGCGCTTGCGAGGGATGGAAGCTGGTGTCGGCGGGCGGCGGCAGCAATTCCGGCGAGCCGGCTGCGGCCGTCTCCGCAGGCGCCTTGCCGTTCTTGTAGTTCTGGTAGGCCTTGTAGGCGAGGCCGCCGATCACGGCCAGGCCGCCGAGCTTCACCGCAGTGCCGGTGACCTGACGGCCAGCGCCGGTCCCGAGCAGCACCGCGGCCAGCGCGCCGGCCGCCAGCGGATTGTCCTTGGCCATCTGCATCGCCTGACCCCCTTTGTCGCGGACGGTCGACCCCGTTCCGGGAATTTGCGAGCCGAGCAGATCGTCGAGGAGCTTCTTGGGATCGAACATCAATGCCTCCAGAATTGGCCCGGCCGAACGTGGACGGGCAGGTTTTCGGACGTTGAAGAGGTAGGCCCCGCATATTGACATTACAATGACGGATGAGCGCTTTGCCAATGATGGCGAAACGAGATGATGCCAGGATCTGCAGTGTCGGCCCGGAAATCGGAATCGATTTTCGGAAAGCACGATGCGTAGATTCAAAGTGTTAGAGTGCGTACTTTGTGCGTCCAAGCGGACGCACGTCGCTCTAACGTCCGATGTGCGGAGCCCTGCCTTGCGCTTCTGCAAGCTCGACCTGGCGCTGACGCTCGGCGTAGCGCGCGCGATCCTCGTCGGAACGGGCATCGAAGCAATGCGGGCATGAGATGCCGGCGGCGTATTTCGGCGATAACAGGTCCTGCCCGATCAGCGGATGCCGGCAGGCGCGGCACAGTTCCGCCTCACCCTCGACCAGCCCGTGCGACACCGAGACGCGCTCGTCGAAGACGAAGCACTCGCCCTGCCAGAGGCTCTGTTCGGCGGGCACCTCTTGCAGATATTTCAGGATACCGCCCTTGAGATGGAACACATCCTCGAAGCCGAGCGACTTCACATAGGCCGTTGCCTTCTCGCAGCGTATGCCGCCGGTGCAGAACATGGCCACCTTCCGGCCGACGAGCTCGGCTCGGTGCTGCTCGACCCAGGCCGGGAATTCGCGAAAGCTCGCCGTAGCGGGATCGACCGCGCCCTTGAAGGTGCCGATCGATACCTCGTAGGCATTGCGCGTGTCGATGACGATCGTGTCCGCATCCGAGATCAACGCGTTCCAGTCGGCCGGTGCGACATAGGTGCCGGCGCTTGCCGTCGGATCGATATCCCTAACGCCCATGGTGACGATCTCGCGCTTCAGCCGCACCTTCATGCGGTGGAACGGCATCTGCGTGGCGCTGCTGTACTTGACCTCGAGACCAGCGAGACCTTCGATGGATTCGAGATGATCGATGAGCGCGGTGATATCAGCTTCGCTGCCGGCGACCGTGCCGTTGATGCCCTCATGCGCCAGAAGCAGCGTGCCCTTGATACCGCGTCCGCAGCAGAAGGCGGCGAGCGGCGCGCGCAATGCCTCGAAGTCGTCGAGACGGGCAAACCTGTAGAGCGCGGCAACGCGGAAAAATTCATTGGGCAGTATCATCGCCGAAGCCACTAAACGCTCATGAAAGCCGATTCAAGGCTGACGCGTGGAACCGCCTCTTCTTGTTTGCTTTGACGGCCGGGCTGCCGGGCTTGCCGGTAGTGCGTGACATCGCGACACGCTTCGTTTCGTGGACAGAAAAACGGCCTTCTGCTAACCGGTTGAACGGATCAATACCGGAGAGACGACAAATGCCCAGCAAGACCGAAACGCTCCTGTCGCTCCTCAACGGCCAACCGGTTATCCCGGTGCTGAAGATCGCCAACATCGCCGATGCCGTGCCGCTGGCGCGTGCCCTGGCGCGCGGCGGCCTGCCGGCGATCGAGATCACGTTGCGGACAGCTGACGCGCTGGAGGCGATCCGGCTTGTGGCAAGCGAAGTCGAGGACGCCATCGTCGGGGCCGGCACCATTCTGGACGCCCGCCAGTTCGGCGAGGCGGCAGCAGCCGGCTCCAAGTTCATCGTCAGCCCCGGCATCACCCGCGAGCTTCTGGCGGCGGCGAAGGACAGCGACGTTCCCTTGCTGCCCGGCGCCATCACGCCGGGTGAGATCATGGCCGCCCGCGAGGTGGGCTTGCGTTTCCTGAAATTCTTCCCGGCGGAACAGTCGGGCGGCATCGCATCACTCAAGGCGTTCGCTTCGCCGCTCGCCGATGTGCAATTCTGCCCGACCGGCGGCATCACCGGCAAGAACGCCGCCGACTATCTGAGCCTGCCCAACGTCATCTGCGTCGGCGGCTCCTGGGTGGCGCCGGACGATTTGGTCAAGGCCGGCAGGTGGGACGAAATCGAGGCGTTGGCGCGCGCGGCGAGCAAGCTCGGGCGGTAGAGAAACTCTCACCACCAAGTGGACTGGCTGCATCGCGGCGTTTTTGTTTGCGAACAGCAAAAAGCCGCGCGGGTTACCCGGCGGCTTTGTATCGCTGGTCGATCCGCTACTTGGTCTGGAAGCGGGCTACCGACATGAACTTGACGGCATTGCCGGTGAACCGGTTGGCGTCGGCCAGCTGATCGTTCGGCTGGAAGCCCGCGGTGTAGACCTCAGTCGGCGGCGTGTGCACGATATTATAGGCATAGCGCGGCGCCGTCGTTGCGCTGGAGACGGTGGCGACATTCTCGCCGCTGTTCAATGCCCAGCGTGCGGCCTTCGGCTCGGCGGCGACCACCACGGACTTGGGACCAGGCTTCAGGTCACGGGCGGTCGCCCTGGCTGCCTTGCGGGTGGTCTTCACACCCGCACCGATTGCCGCAGCCGGATCGGAGCCCGGCGGGCGGGCAAAGACAGCCTGGCGAGGCGACGCAGCGTTGACGTTCGCCGGATCGGTGAGGACCGAACTCGGCTGGGACAGCGAAGCGACCTGGTACTCGTCGGTTGCGCTGACCCGCTCGAGGACGGCCTTGACCGCGTCCGATTGGACGTGGTCCGTCTTGGCCAAGTCAGGCCGCTCCAAGTCAGGCCGCTCCAAGTCAGGCCGCTCCAAGTCGGGCCGCTCCAAGTCGGGTTGGGCCAAGTCGGCCTGGGCCAAGTCAGGCTGGGCCAGGTCGGGCCGTGCCGACGGCAGCACCGAGAACGCATCGGTAGCGGTCTTACCGTGGCCGGCCGTATCCGCGAGCGCCAAAAGCACAGCCTTGTCCTGCGGCGCAAGGTCGGCCGCTGCAAGGTCGGCCGGCAGCGAGTGATTGGGACGCCAGGTCGGCAACGGAATGTTGTTGGCCGCAACCTGCGCCGCATCGGCGACAGTGGACGGCTCGGCCATGCCGAAGGGAGCGCTTGCCGGCGCCTGCGCGGTCGCCACCGCCTGTTCGGTGGTGGCGGTGGCATCGGCGACGCCGAACGGAACGCTTTCGGGCGGCTGAGCGCCGACATCAGTCTTCGGACGCGGGGCGAAACCAGGCAGCGGCACGCTGCGCGCCGGCAGCGCCGCGATGATCGTTTCCGGCGTGTCCTCCTCCGGTTCCGGAGCGGGCGCATCGGCGATTTGCGGAATCTCCGCGCGTTTCGCATCCTGAGGCGACACGATGGCAATTCCCGGAAGCTTGCTGCTCTTGGCGGCCGGCGCCGGCTTCGCGTTCGCCAACTTCACGTTCGCCGGCTTCACGTTAGTTGGCTTCGGCGTTGGCGCGGCTGCGACATCGGCGCTGTCATCGGCCTCGTCTTCACCGCCGCCGAAGAAAGCCGCCAACAGACCACCGGATCTTTTGGAACCGCCACCTGCGCTGGCCAGTTCGATGGCGGGAGCGCCGGCGCCCTTGCGCGCCTTGTAGGAGGCGAGCGCCTGTGAATAGCCGGGCAGCGGCTTGCCGTCGCTCGGCACATGCAGCGTCTTGCCATTGGGGAATACACGCGCCAATTCCTGGCGGCTGATGCCCGGCCAGTGGCGCACATTGCCGACATCCATGTGGACAAAGGGCGAGCCTGACCTCGGATAATAGCCGACGCCGCCGCCCTGCATCCGCAGACCGATGTCGCGCAGTTTCTTCAGCGGCACGCCGGGAATGTAGAAATCCATTGCCTTGCCGAGCATATGCTGGCTTTTCTTGGCGACGCCCCTGCTGCGGCTGCGCAGCATCGAGTTGGTGGACGACGAGCGATAACCACACACGACCTGGATATAGTCGGTGGCGCCGCTCTGCCGGTAAGCCTCCCAGACCAGGTCCAGCAGGCGCGGATCCATCTTGGTCGGCTCGTTGCGGCGCCAGTCGCGCAGGATGACGTTGATCTTTTTCAGACCCGCCTGGTCGTAGCGGCCGCCGCGCTTGAAGACGATCTCCGCCTTCTCTTTGGTGTGGAGGTTATAGAGTTTCAGCGAACGCGTCTGGGCGCTGGCGCCGGTCGCAGCCGCTGTAAGGAAGCCAAAGGCGAGGATCACCGCTGCCAGCCATCTCGGCCAGACGCTCATGTGATAATGCCGCCCGTTTGTGTGTCGTTCGACTTTGTTCAAATCAAAAGGCCTTGCAGGCTGCCGTTTGTCCCCGGATTTGACCAACGGATGCGGTGGAGTTCGCATCCGAATATCGATCCTAATGGTTAATCATCGCTTATTGAAGCCGAAATGCGGTAACACCGTGGCGATATCCCGTCAAAAATATGCGCAGTGTTTCTTGGTAAACTGCTGGTTTAGATCATGATTCGGCCTTTTGCCATGAACACGATCTGTTACCGGAGGCCTTAATGCGTGAACACTGCAGCAAGCGTGTCGCCCGATGCACGTCACGCCCGATCGATGACAGTCGATTGTCCTGATGCCAGGCTGACAAGCTGGTCCGCACTTGCTTTGTCAGGAAGCAAGCCGGTCGATACGGCCTGTTTCCGGATCGATGCCGTATTCCTTGAGCTTCCTATAGAGCGTGGAGCGGCCGATGCCGAGGCGGCGGGCAACCTCGCTCATCTGGCCGTTGTAATGGTCGATGGCGAGCTTGATCATTTCGAGTTCGACATCGGCCAGCGCCCGCACATTGCCACGTTCGTCGAGTGCCCGCAGCGTGCCGAAGCGGGGCTGCGGCCAGGCCGGCGGATCGCGCTCGGTCGCAGCGATGCCGTTATTGGCCGGGGCGTCCTCGCCAGGCGGCTCGATGATCGAAGGCGAGGCGGGCAACGTGCCATCCGCATCGAGATTGACGGTGCCCTCGACCTGCGCCCGGATCTGCGGAAACTCCTCTTCGGTCAGTACATCGCCTTCACAAAGTACCGAGGCCCGGAAGACGGCGTTTTCCAGCTGCCGGATGTTTCCCGGCCAGTCGTAGGCCTGCAGCATGGCGAGCGCCGCAGCCGAAATGCCGTGCAGGCGGTGACGTGGATCGGTGGGCGCAACCTTCTCCAGGAAGTGCTCGACCAAATACGGGATATCGTCGCGACGATCGCGCAGCGGCGGCACGAAGATCGGATAGACGTTCAGGCGATAGAACAGATCCTCGCGGAATTTGCCGTCCTTGACCTGCTGCAGAAGATTGCGGTGTGTCGCCGAGATCAGCCTGATGTCGACCCTGATGGTCGAACGCCCGCCGACCGGATCGACCTCACCGTCCTGAACGGCGCGCAGCAGCTTGACCTGCACGTCGAGCGGCAGGTCGCCGATCTCGTCGAGGAAGAGCGTGCCCGAATGCGCCTCGACGAACTTGCCGGTGTGTTTTTCGGTGGCGCCGGTAAACGAGCCCTTCTCGTGGCCGAACAGGATCGATTCGACCAGATTGTCGGGGATGGCGCCGCAATTGACGGTAACGAAGGGCTTTGAGCGGCGATCGCCGCTGCCCTGGATGGCGCGCGCCACCAGTTCCTTGCCGACACCGGATTCGCCCTCGATAAGGATCGGGATGTTGGACGCGGCCGCCTTCTGGCCGAGACGGATCACCCGATCCATCGCCGGGCTGTGCGTGACCATGTCCTTGAAGGTCAGATGGCCGCCGCGCCGCCGCGACGTGCGCTTCACTTCACCCTCGACCGCTTCGACCTTGAGCGCATTGCCGATCGATGCCTGCAGCCTGTCGGGAGAGGCCGGCTTCACGACGAAATCGAAAGCACCGTGACGCATGGCCGAAACGACCGTCTCGATGCCGCCCTGCGCGGTTTGTACGATGACCGGAACTTGGATGCCGCGCTCACGCATCGCCTTCAGCACGCCGATGCCGTCGAGGCCCGGCATGACGAGGTCGAGGATGACCACCGACACGTCGCGCGCATTGGGCCCGTCGAGGGCGTCGAGACCGGCCTCGCCGCCATCCGTGACGATCGCGCTGTGGCCGAATTTCGTCACGGCCGCCTCGAGCAGCCTGCGCTGCACGGGATCGTCATCGACTATGAGTATGGAACCTGTCATGACTGGTTCAACGATGCTCGCCCAATATGCCCACCCAAGGGCAATCCACCCCTATGGATCATCTTGGCACAGGGTTCTAAATAAGGTTTCAAAAAACCCGGTGAACGAATTCCTTAGGATTTGACCGGCTTTCTCATCCCCTTTGAATCTTTGACCGCTTGGGTCCTGCAATCTGGAAAGTATCGGCAATGCGCATGGTTTTTGGTCGGCAGCTTGCGGCGGCGGCGTCCGGTCAGGGCGCGGCGGAGCTTGGCAATCTGCCGGAATGGGATCTCGCCGATCTCTATTCGGGCATGGACGCCCCCGAGCTGAAGCGCGACATCGCCAGGGCGGCGGCCGATGCCATCAGCTTCGAGAGCCGCTGGAAAGGCACGCTCGCCGCCGAGGCGGAGCGTGCCGACAGCGGCAGGCTGGGCGAGGCGCTCGCCGCCTATGAGGCGCTGGAGGAACTGATCGGCCGGATCGTCTCCTATGCCGGACTGATCTATGCCGGCAACACCGCGGATCCGCAGCGCGCCAAGCTCTATGGTGACATTCAGGAGAAGATGACCGACGCCAGCGCGCATCTTCTGTTTTTCGCGCTCGAACTGAACCTCATCGACGATGCCGCGATCGAAACCGCGCTTGCTGCCGATCCCGCCTTCGCTCACTACCGGCCGTGGGTGCTCGATCTGCGCATGGACAAACCCTATCAGCTCGAGGATCGGGTCGAGCAGCTTTTCCATGAGAAGTCGATTACCGGACGCGGCGCCTGGAACCGCCTGTTCGACGAGACGATGACCGATCTGCGCTTCGACATCGATGGCGAGGAGCTCACCCTGGAGCCAGCGCTGAACCGCCTCCAGCACGCCGATGGCGAGGTGCGCCGTCGGGCCTCTGAAGCGCTGGCCGCAACCTTCCGCAAGAATCTGCGAACGTTCACGCTGGTCACCAACACACTGGCCAAGGACAAGGAGATTTCCGACCGCTGGCGCGGCTTCGAGGACATCGCCGATTCGCGCCATCTCGCCAACCGAGTCGAGCGCAGCGTGGTGGATGCGCTGGCCTCAGCCGTTCGCGACGCCTATCCGCGCCTGTCGCACCGCTACTACGCGATGAAGGCGCGCTGGCTCGGCATGGAGGTGATGAACCACTGGGACCGCAACGCGCCGTTGCCAGAAACCCCGCAAGCGATCATCGGCTGGGACGAGGCCAAGAGCACGGTGCTTTCCGCCTATCAGCGCTTTTCACCTGACATGGCGGAGATCGCCCGGGTTTTCTTCGACCGCAACTGGATCGATGCGCCGGTCAGGCCAGGCAAGTCGCCGGGCGCATTCGCGCATCCGACTGTGCCGTCGGCGCATCCCTATGTTCTGCTCAACTACATGGGCAAGCCGCGCGACGTGATGACGCTGGCGCATGAGCTTGGCCATGGCGTGCATCAGGTGCTGGCCGCAGGCCAGGGCGCGCTGATGGCTTCGACGCCGCTGACGCTGGCCGAGACGGCATCCGTCTTCGGCGAGATGCTGACCTTCCGCTCGCTGCTGGACCAGACCACGGACAAGCGCGAGCGCAAGGCCATGCTCGCCCAGAAGGTCGAGGACATGATCAACACGGTCGTGCGCCAGATCGCTTTCTACGAGTTCGAGCGCAAGGTGCATGCCGAGCGCAAGAACGGCGAACTGACATCCGACAGGCTCGGCCAGTTCTGGCTGGAAGTGCAGGCGGAAAGCCTCGGGCCGGCGATCAAGCTGCGCGATGGTTACGAGGTCTTCTGGACCTATATTCCACACTTCATCCATTCGCCCTTCTACGTCTACGCCTATGCTTTCGGCGACTGCCTGGTGAATTCGCTCTATGCGGTCTATCAAAATGCAGAGCATGGCTTTCAGGACAAATATTTTGCCATGCTGCGTGCCGGCGGCACCAAGCATCATTCCGAGCTCCTGGCACCCTTCGGTCTTGACGCCACCGATCCTGCCTTCTGGCAGATCGGACTTGGCGTGATCGGCGGGCTGATCGACGAGCTCGAAGCTTTGGACAATTGACGCACAGCGCTGAACATCCGGGGCTGACAGAACAGTTTAGCCGCAATGCATATTGAGGCCGTTCTATTCTTGCCCTAAATATCTGTTCTTAAATAAAATATCTGTTCTTAAATAACTCTCGGTGGAATTTTTCCGTTAGCTTTCCGGAAGCTGTATGGTAGCGTCCCGCCTCAAGCTCAGTCGGGCGCGGGGCTCAGGCCAGGAAAAATCTTCGGCCGGTCACGGCGCTTCGGCGAGTGCGACAGCGGCCGTTGGCCATGGCAGGAAAAGCCGGTCGCCGACAGCTCGATCTAAGCCGGCTGTTCCGCGAACAGCGGAGCCACCATTGAATGGTCCTTGTGCCAAGGTCACCACTCCAGGCCGTGGCAGATGGATCGGACTGGAGAGAGAGACAATGGGCACTTTTTTCTACATGCTCCTGGCGTTCCTGGTAGGTGTGTCGGTTGGCTGGTTCATCTGGGGACGCCTGCGCGGCGAGCTCGACAGCCTGCGCGGTGACATGGACCGCACGCGCAGCGAGCGCGACAGGCTGCGCGCCGCCGCCGACCGCCTGACCGGTGAGCTGGAAGTATGCCGCGGCGCCCGCGCCGACCTGGAGCGCCAGTTGGCAGAGGCACAAGGCGCCAAGCCCGGCGCGACAAAGGCAGCAATTCCGGCACCGTCGGCATTGATGTCGACATCCGCACCGGCCAAGCCCACGCCGGCCAAGTCCGCGCCAGCAAAGAGCGCGCCGGCCAAGTCGACACCGGCCAAGACCGCGTCCAAGAAACCGGCGGCCGCCAAGGCGGCAGCCGCGCCAAAGGCCAGTGCGTCGAAAGCGGCCGCGTCGGAAACGAGCGCCACAGCCAGGAAGGCTTCGCCGGCGGCAAAGAGGGCCACCGCCGGCAAGGCAACAGCGGCAGCAGCTGATAAGACCGACAGTCTGCGTCGCTTGATCGGCATCGGCCCGGTCAACGAGCGGAAGCTGCACGACCTGGGGGTTAGAACCTACGCTGAGATCGCCGCCTGGACGGCGGCGGATATCAAGCGGATCGAAGACGTTCTCCAGTTCGACGGCCGCATCGAGCGTGAGCGCTGGATCGAGCAGGCGAAACTGCTTGCCGCCGGCGACGAGAAGGAATTCGCACGCCGCTTCCCGACCGCGGGGACCGCGAGCAACACCTGAATTGCCCGCCGGCATCGAGCACTGGCGGCGCCTTGAGGTGCCGCCAGTTTGCTTTTGCACCAAGGCTGCCTTTGCGTCTTAAGACGCCGCGCTCTCGATTGCGCGCGATCGAGCCCCCATATAGAGCGATAGCTGGCGTCATCGACCGCAGCATCCGAGTCCCATGTCCCTGCCCTCTGCAATTTTCCGGAATGACGAGCGCGCCTATCAGCTCGTTTTCGACCGCCCGGCCGGCATCATCGTGGCGCACGAGGCGGAGGATTTCCTGCCGGCGCTGGAAATTGCGCAGGCCGCGCATGACGCCGGCAAATGGCTGGCCGGCTATTTCTCCTACGAGGCCGGCTACCTGCTCGAACCGAAGCTCGTTCCGCTGCTGCCGGGCGGACGCCGCGCCCCGCTTGTCTGCCTGGGGATCTTCGACGCGCCTGTCGAACAGGCGGTCGTGCCCAGCAACGCGTCGGCGACCAACGGTCCGATTTTCAACGCGAGGGCTGCCTGGTCTTCAGAAGACTACGCAAGACGCTTTGCGCGGCTCCACAATCACATTCGCAAGGGCGATTGCTATCAGGGCAATCTGACCTTTCCGGTTCATGCCCAGTGGTCGGGCGATCCGCTGGCCGCCTTCGACGCGCTGACCGAGCGCCAGCCGGTAAAATACGGCGCGCTGATCGCGCTCGGCGATCCGCTCGTTTTGTCGCGTTCGCCGGAACTGTTCTTCGAGGTCGACGCCGAAGGCATCATCGAGACTCATCCGATGAAGGGCACCGCCCCGCGCGGCGCGACCACGGCGGAGGACAAGCGGCTGAAGGCGTTCTTGCTCAATGATGAGAAGAACCAGGCTGAGAACCGGATGATCGTCGATCTCCTGCGCAACGACATCTCGCTGATCAGCGAGGTCGGCACGCTGGAAGTGCCGGAGCTTTTCCGCATCGAGAGCTACCCGACCGTCCACCAGATGGTGAGCCGCGTGCGGGCCAAGCTCTTGCCCGACCTCACCATCCGCCAGATCTTCGCTGCGCTGTTTCCATGCGGATCGATCACCGGCGCCCCAAAAATCCGCGCCATGGAAATCCTGCACGATCTGGAAGCCACGCCGCGCGATGTCTATTGCGGCGCCATCGGCTGGATCGCGCCCGGCGGCACGATGCGCTTTTCGGTTGCGATCCGCACCATATCGCTCTTTTCCAGTGGCGAAGCCGTCTACAATATCGGTGGTGGCGTCGTCTTCGATTCGACGGCCGAGGAGGAGTATCAAGAGTGCCTGCTGAAAGCGCGCTACGCGACGGGAACACCGCCGATTTCGAGTTGATCGAAACCATGCGCTGGCAGCCGGGCCAGGGCTTCCTCCGTTTCGACCGCCATTTGGCTCGCCTTTATGCCTCGGCAACCGAACTGGGTTTTGCCTGCGATCCGCAAAAGGTCGGCGAGATGCTCAGGAACGCGGTCGACCGGCCGGACATAGCCTTGCGCACACGCCTCGTCCTGTCGCGCAGCGGCAAGGTGACGGTCTCGGCGCTGCCTTATGAGCCGCATGCAGCCGACAAAGTGTGGAGGCTGCAACTGGCGCGGGTGCGGCTCGATTCAAGCGACACCCTGCTGCGCCACAAGACGAGCCGCCGGGACACCTATCAGCGGGCGCGAGCCGAATATCTGATCAGTCGGGCCGACGAGGTGCTGCTGGCCAATGAGCGTGGCGAAATCTGTGAGGGCACGATCACCAATCTCTTCGCCGATTTCGGCGACGGCGCGCTGGCAACGCCGCGGCTCGATTGCGGCCTGCTGCCGGGCGTATTGCGCGGCGAATTGCTGGACGAAGGTCGCGCCCGCGAGGCGATCTACAGCTTGGATGATCTGAAGTCGGCCAAAGCGCTGTTCGTCGGCAATTCACTGCGCGGACTGATCCCGGCGCGGCTGGGCTGAAACGCAATCGAAGGCCCCGGACGACACTACCCTTGGTTGCGCTCCCTTGAGTTGTAAAAGATGCGTCCGGCCCGAGAACGAATGGGCCGGACGCGCGGCAGCCGCTTGGGAGGAGCGACTATTCGCCTTCGTGGGTCTGACCGGAGCCGCCGACGGAAACGATGTTGAAGGGCTTGCCTTCGACGGCAATGTCGCCGGTTTTCTCGAACGACGTCGCGTCAACGAGATACAGCACACCTTTCAAAGGGTCCGTAACCACGATCCTGTCGCCGGCGACCGCGACACGCGGCCTCGGCTCGCTCCAGTGACCGTCCATCGAATAGGGATCGGTCAGCTTGAGCGAGTTTGCGATCTCCCCCTTCACCACGTCGAGTTGATGAAGCTGGCCGTCCTCGGTGAAGATGTAGGCGTACTTCGCACGAACCGGATCGACCGCGAAATGCACGCGGCGCGTCGGAAGGCTGATCAGCCGGAATGCGACGCCCTCGAGTGTCGGATCGATCAGCACCACCTTGTCGGCGCCGTAGTTGCCGAGGAAATATTGCAGACCCCTGCCGCCGATCAGCGTCGTCGTTTTGCCGTCCGGAAGGCTGTCGGCATAGGGCAGATGACGGATTGCCGGGGTGCCGTCGCCATGGCTGACGACAAGCAGGCCGGTCGCGCAGGCGAAAGCCAGGATATTGCCGGAAGACGCCTCGCCGTGGAGGTCGGGGCAGGCGTGGATGCCGCCGATCGGCGCGCCGGCTTCGTCAGCGACCCTGATGCCGACCGGGAGTTCGTCCGGCTTTTCCCTGTTCGGCTCCGACAGGAGGACATGGGAGCCATAGGCGACTGCTACGCCGTGCTGAGGCGCGTCCGTCTTCACTTCCCTGAAGTCCGATTTGCCTTCCAGGACGACCTTCTCGGAGATGATGCGGGCGACACCTTCGCCGTCGAAAAAAGCGGCGAAGTCTCCGTCATGCTCGACGAAATGCGACGGCTTCTTGCCTGTGATCTCAAGGCCGGCAAGCTTTGGCGCTTCGACGTCGATGTCGCCGTGTTCGCCGTGGTCCTCGAAGGAAATCCCGCTCGCAATCCCGGTAACGACGCCGGCCGAGCCCTGCACGGCGAACACGGTCCGGCCGCTTTCGCTGCGATGGAGCGACGCCGGCCCTTTGATCTTGAACGTGTCGAGCTTTCCGCCATCGACCGCATCGATTACGGTCACCTTCGGATCCGCGTGATCCGAGATGAAGAGGCGCCAGGCGGTCACCTCCTCGGCATGGGCCGCACTTGTTGATAGAGACAGAAACAGCGCGATGGCCGTGGCTGACGTCAAATTTGTCCTCACGGTATTCTCCGTTGGATGTTATTACATAACTGATTGCAGTCGACGAAAGGCGGATTGCTCCGCCTTTCCGTCGTGACGCGACGATCAGCTTCCGAGGATCGCGCCTTTGATCGCCGTGATGTTGTGCCGCATCATCTCGAGATAGGTCGCCGCCGGACCGTTCTCGTCCGACAGGGCGTCGGAGTAGAGTTCACCGCCGATTTTCAGGCCCGTCTCGCTGGCGATCTGCTCGATCAAGCGCGGATTGGTGACGTTTTCCACGAAGATTGCCGAAGCCTTGTCTTGCCTGATCTGTTTGATGAGGGCCGCGACATCGGCGGCTGAAGCCTCAGATTCGGTGGAGACGCCCTCCGGTGCGAGGAATTTAATGCCGTATTCGTGCTCGAAATACCCATAGGCGTCGTGCGAGGTGATGATCGTTCGCTTGTCCTCGGGGATCTCAGCTACAGCAGCCTTGATCTCCGCTTCCAATGCCTCGAGCTGCTGGCCGTATGATTCGGCATTGGCCCGATAGGTGTCGCAGCCGGCTGCATCGGCGGCACAGAAGGTATCGGCGATGTTCTTCACATAGAGTTCGGCATTATGCACCGACTGCCATGCATGGGGATCGGACTCGCCGTGATAATGGTGCCCTTCCTCATGGCCCTCTTCCGCCTCCGCGGCGTGCCCTGCCTCGCCCTTGGCGGCATTATCCTGATCGTGGTGACCTTCTTCCTCGGTGTTGCGCAACACCTCGCCGCCTTTGGTCAACTCCACGACCGGCGCCTTCGTCGCGCTCGCCTCGACGAGACGCTGAAGGAAGCCCTCGAACTGGAGGCCGTTGACCAGCACGACGTCGGCAGAACCGACGGTGGCCGCGTCGGCCGGCTTCGGTTCGTAGACATGGGCGTCACCATTCGGGCCGACCAGCGTGATTATGTCGACACGGTCACCGCCGACATTCTTGGCGAAATCGGCAATGATCGAGAAACTGGCGACAACCTTGAGGTTCTCGGCCGCAGCCACCGACGGGGTGATTGGCAACGATGCTATGACGCCCATCGCGGCGGCGAGCTTCAGCGTCCTGGACATTCGATCAACTCCTTTGTTCAAGCGGTTCTGTGGGAGATGTGCCGGACGCGTGGCGAGCAGCCGCGCGTCCCGGCAGAGATGGAAGGAATGTAGATTGTGCCCGCCGTCAGATGATCGCCGCGCCGGACGATCCCATCGAGGTGATGCACGGCGGGACGGCTGTTGTAGCCCAGCGTCAGGTCTTGAAAGATCACACAGGCAGCCATTCGATCCATCTCCGCGGGAGCCATCAAAGTCAGCCCAGCTCTTGACGACCCGTTATGTTATGTTATCACGTTCGTCAATCGAAAACGTTACGTTATAACTAACGATCGCCGTTGTGCTCAAAACGCCTGGAACACGAGGGATAGTGGATGCCTGGACGCAACCAGAAGTTGGTGATCGACGTTGACGCGCTCCGAGAGGCCGATGGGGGCCTACGAACTGCTTGAACTGCTTCGCCAGGAAGGGCTCCGCTCACCGCTACAGATCTATCGCGCTCTGGATCGGCTCATCGAGGAGGGCCTGGTTCACAGGATCGAGAGCCTGAGCGCGTTCGCGCTCTGCCTCCACAGCGAATGCGGCACCCATGGGCGCGCCGCTTTTGCAATCTGCGCGAATTGCGGGCGGGCAAGTGAAGTTCATGACCCGGCATTGGAGCGGGTGCTGCGCCGGATTGCCCGAAGGCAGGGCTTCCGAACCAAGTCGGCCACTGTGGAGCTTTCGGGTCTCTGCGAGGCTTGCGCGCCGGGATGAGACGCCCGCCTTCCGTCTACGGGCGATCCAATTGGCTCGCACCTGAACCAGCAGAAATCCGCAATCCAACATCCGGAGATGACCATGCCTCTTGAAGCATCCCAGAAAATGCCTGTCACGGTTCTCACCGGTTACCTCGGCGCCGGCAAGACGACGCTGCTCAACCGCATTCTGACCGAACAGCATGGCAAGCGATACGCCGTGATCGTCAACGAGTTCGGCGAGGTTGGCATCGACAACGACCTCATCGTCGATACCGACGAAGAAGTCTTCGAGATGAATAACGGCTGCATCTGCTGCACGGTGCGCGGCGACCTGATCCGTATCATTGAGAGCTTGATGCGGCGCAGGGACCGTTTCGACGCAATCCTGATCGAGACGACCGGCCTCGCCGATCCCGCGCCGGTCGCCCAGACCTTCTTCGTCGACGACGATGTGAGGCAGAAGACGAAACTCGACGCGATCGTCACCGTCGTCGATGCGAAGCATCTCCTCGGCGAGCTGGATCATGCGCACGAGGCGCAGGAGCAACTCGCCTTTGCCGATATCGTCATACTCAACAAGACCGACCTGGTAGCGCCGACCGAACTCATGGCAGTGGAGGCGCGCATTCGCAGGATCAACCCGACGGCTGCGATCAAGCATTCCATACGTTGCAACGTCCCACTCGACGAGGTTCTGGATCGCGGCGCGTTCGATCTGAACCGTGTCCTAGAAGTCGAGCCGGACTTTCTCGACGTGGAACACGACCATGAGCATGACGATCACGTCACCAGCTTTTCGCTCGTCACGGAAGCTTCGATCGATCCGCGCAAGTTCTTGCCGTGGATCCAGATGATCACACAGAAATTCGGCATCGACATGCTGCGCATGAAAGGCATCCTGGCGTTCAAGGGCGATGAAGACCGCTTTGTCGTTCAGGCCGTCCACATGCTGCTCGAAGGCGATCACCATCGCCCCTGGAAAAAGATGGAGAAGCGCGTGAGCCGCCTGGTGTTTATCGGCCGCAATCTGCCCAAAGGGCTGATTGAAGACGGCTTCCTCAAATGCCGTGCCGACGCGGACTCCGTAGAGGCCCTGAATGCATAGGTTCAGCAACGCTGACGAGAGCGCGCGTCCTTTATCCCTTTGGTCAGCCCGAGCGTCTTCGTCTTCGGGACGGGATTGTATATGAACCGTCTCGCGAACCCACTCGCCCCGCGCGGGTTTGCCCTTCCGGAGAAAACCAGCCAGATCAAGGTCTGGATTCGTGAGGCTCGCGGGCTCGATGACGATGTCGTCGTGTCCGTCACGGAGCTGGTATGCCGCAAAGATGGCTGTCCCGACATCGAAACGGTGATCGGCATAATGCGTCCCGGCGAGAAAACTGAGACGATCCGGCTTCGCAAGGCAATCGCCGATGTGACCTCGCACGATCTGCCGCGAGGGTGAATAGATCGGCGTAGGCGCAGGGTGTTCGGCCTCTCGACCAAAGCTGTGGCGCTTACCGAGTGTCACCGGGCTGTGACCGAGATCGGGAACCGTCGACGAGAGCTAGTGCTCGCCGCATCTTTCGCCGCGCCATTGCTGGCGCTCGATTTCGCCCAACTCGACCACAAGGGTCAACTCTTTCACGGGGAATGACCGCCGACCGTCAGCGACTGGTCGTCCTCCTTAACCACATGACGAATGCGGCGTGGCTCGCGGCTTTTCGCTGGTTTATGACAATGATCTGTGGTTGTAGCGCGTGGCGGCCGGGCAAAAAAATGCTCCGCTTTGCGTCTGCTTGCCCGGCTTTTCAGCCTATCTGAGGGAGTAATCGATAAAATGGCGAATGAAAACTGGCCCGTTTACGGTGAGATCACCGGCCCTGTCGTGATGATCGGCTTCGGCTCGATCGGACGGGGAACGCTGCCGCTGATCGAGCGCCATTTCAAGTTCGACAAGTCGCGCATGACGGTCATCGACCCACGCGATACCGACCGCAAGCTGCTCGACGAGCGCGATATCACCTTCATGCAGGATGCGGTGACCAAGCAGAACTATAAGAAGCTGCTGACGCCGCTGCTGACCAAAGGTGGCGGCCAGGGCTTTTGCGTCAACCTGTCGGTCGACACCGGCTCAGTGGATTTGATGCGGCTCTGTCGCAAGCTGGGTGTGCTCTACATCGACACCGTCGTCGAGCCATGGCTCGGCTTCTACTTCGACCCCAAGGCCGACAACGCCAGCCGCAGCAACTATGCGCTGCGTGAATCCATGATCGAAGAAAAGCACGCGCGTCCCGGCGGGGCGACCGCAATCTCCACCTGCGGTGCCAATCCAGGCATGGTCTCGTGGTTCGTCAAGCAGGCGCTGGTCAACCTCGCCACCGATCTTGGCCTCGAGTTCTCCGAGCCCGCACAGCACGATCGCGAAGGCTGGGCCAGGCTGATGAAAAAGGCCGGCGTCAAGGGCATTCACATCGCCGAGCGCGACACACAGCGCACGAAGAAGCCGAAGCCGATGGACGTGTTCTGGAACACCTGGTCGGTCGAAGGCTTCATCTCGGAAGGGCTGCAACCGGCCGAGCTCGGCTGGGGCACGCATGAGAAGTGGATGCCGAAGAACGCCAAGCAGCACAAGCATGGCTCGAAGGCCGCGATCTACCTGGAGCAGCCGGGCGCCAACACGCGTGTGCGCAGCTGGTGCCCGACGCCCGGACCGCATTACGGATTCCTGGTGACGCACAACGAGTCGATTTCGATCGCCGACTTCTTCACCCTGCGCGGCAAGAAGGGCAAGGTTCAATATCGCCCGACCTGCCACTACGCCTACCACCCTTGCAACGACGCCATACTGTCGCTGCACGAGATGTTCGGTGCCGCCGGCAAGCCGCAATCCGTACATCACGTGCTCGATGAGAACGAACTGGTCGACGGTGTCGACGAACTCGGCGTGCTGCTCTACGGACACGACAAGAACGCCTATTGGTACGGCTCGCAACTGTCGCTGGCGGAAGCACGCAAGCTGGCGCCTTATCAGAACGCGACGGGCATGCAGGTCACGTCGGCAGTGCTGGCGGGCATGGTCTGGGCGCTGGAAAATCCCGAGGCCGGCATCGTCGAGGCCGACGAGATGGACTACAGGCGCTGCCTGGAAGTGCAGTCCCCCTATCTCGGGCCGATCAAGGGCTACTACACCGATTGGACGCCGCTCGATAACCGCCCTGGTCTGTTCCCGGAAGACCTCGACAAGAACGACCCATGGCAATTCCGCAACATCCTCGTTCGATAGTGCAACATCCTCGTTCGATAGCAATGTCCCACTGCCTTGCAATCGCCTGGAAATCGGGCGATTGAAGGAAGGTGGCCCAGAGCGACGTGCGTCCATCCGAAAATCGGCTCGATTTTCGGGCCGATGCGAGAGGAGAGGGTTTTGATGATGACGATTGCGCGCAAATTGCTTTCGGCCGGCATTGTCGCGGCCGCTGCCGCCTTGGCGGCGTGCACCACCGCCGGCCCGGGCGGGCCGCCATTGGCCGCGCGGAGCCCGGTCGAAGGCTCATGGATCGACGCGCAAGGCACGGGCCTGTCGACCTTCGCCGGCGGCAGCTTCAACACCGTCGCGACCGACACCGGCCAGAAACTTGCCGACGGCAGCTACACAATGACCGGCGGCACCTCGGTCGAGATCCAGGGCACTTCGCTGATCCGCCAGACGCCGATCAGCTTCAACTGCTTGTTGATCTCCACCTCGCAGCTTAATTGCACCAGCGCGAGCGGGCAGAACTTCGTGCTGACGCGACGCACCTGAGGCCCGTACTGAACTGCTTGCAAAGGACGGCGGCTTGAGGCCTCCGTCCTTTTTTGCGCCGGCAAAACTGTCCCCGATTCCGCTTGCATCACCTAAAACGCGATGTGAACATGGGCAAAAAGCTGGCTGTTATGTTCCGGTCAAGCAAGGGCGTTAAACAGGTCATCCGGGAGACGAAGATGAAGAAGATCGCCGCCATTGCCGCCCTGTCGGCGTCCACGCTTGGCCTGTCGGCCGGCGTGTCCTTTGCCGACTACACGTTGAACATCCTGCACATCAACGACTGGCACAGCCGCATCGAAAGCAACAACAAATATGAATCGACCTGCTCGGCCGAGGAGGAGACCAAGGGCGAGTGCATCGGCGGCGCGGCGCGGCTGATCACCGCGATCGCCCAGGAGCGCAAAAAGCTCGAGGGCCAGAACGTGCTGCTGCTCAGCGCCGGCGACAATTTCCAGGGATCGCTTTTCTACATAACCTACAAAGGCAAGACCGAAGGCGAATTCCTCAACCAGATGAAATTCGATGCCATGGCGGTCGGCAATCACGAGTTCGACGACGGCGAGGCGGCGCTGGCGCCGTTTTTGGATATGATCAAGTTTCCGGTGCTCGGCGCCAATGTGAAGGCCGACGCGCAATCCAAGCTCGGTGACCGCGTGAAACCGTCGATCGTGATTGAGGTCGGCGGCCAGAAGATCGGCGTCGTCGGCGCGGTTACCAACGACACGCCGGAGCTCGCTTCGCCAGGCCCTAACGTCACGATCGAGGACGACGTCAAGTCGATCACATCAGAGGTCGAGAAGCTGAAGGGAGAAGGCGTCAACAAGATCATCGCGGTCACCCATATCGGTTACAAGCGCGAGCGCGACGTCATCGCCAAGATTCCGGGTGTCGACGTGGTGGTCGGCGGCCACAGCCATTCGCTTTTGTCCAACACCGACCCCAAGGCTGAAGGCCCCTACCCGACAATGGTCGACAATCCGGACGGCTATAAGGTGCCGGTCGTCCAGGCGGCGTCCTATTCGAAATATCTCGGCGAGTTCAAGGTCGTGTTCGACGACAACGGCGTCGTCAAGCAAGCCAGCGGCGACCCGATCTACCTCGACAAGTCGATCACGCCAGATCCCGCCGTGCTTGCCCGCATCAAGGAGCTCGGCGCGCCGATTGAGGCGTTGAAGAACCAGGAGGTCGCCGAAACCACGAAGGCGATCGACGGCAGCCGTGAGAACTGCCGCACCCGCGAGTGCGAGATGGGCAATCTTGTCTCCGATGCCGTCCTCGACCGCGTCAAGGACCAGGGTGTGGAGATCGTCATCACGAATGGCGGCGGTCTGCGGGCCTCGATCGACCAGGGCACCGTCACCATGGGCGAAGTGCTGAACGTGCTGCCGTTCCAGAACACAGTGGCGACCTTCCAGATTTCCGGCAAGGATCTGGTTGCCGGGCTCGAGAACGGCCTCAGCCAGATCGAGGACGGCGCCGGACGCTTCCCGCAAGTTGCCGGCCTGAAGTATTCATTCGACAAATCGGCTGCCCCGAATGCCGGGCGCGTCAAGTCAGTCGAAGTCATGCAAGGCGGCGCGTGGACCACGATCGATCCGGACAAGGATTACCTGGTCGCCACCAACAACTATGTGCGCCAGGGCGGCGACGGCTACAAGGTCTTCGCCGACAAGGCCAAGAACGCCTACGATTACGGTCCAGGCCTCGAACAGGTGGTTGCCGATTATCTCGGCGCGCATCGGCCCTATACGCCGAAGCTCGATGGCCGCATCACCGAGATCGCGGCCGCCGCGGCGGAACCGGCCCAGGAACCGGCCCAGGAACCGGCCAAGCCGGCTGAAGCCGCGCCTGCTCCGGCCGAGCCGGCAAAACCAGCGGAAACGGCTCCAGCCACAACTGCGGAGCCGGCGATGCCCGAACCGCCGGCTGGTTCGGACGATATCGCCACGACGCCGCCGGCCGTGCCGGCGGAACCCGCCCCGGCAACGCCGGCGCCTGCCGAGCCGGCTAAACCGGCCGAGACAGCGCCCGCGGCACCGGCTCCTGCGGCGGAACCGGCCAAACCAGCCGAGGCTGCGCCTGCCGAGCCGGCAAAGCCGGCCGAGGCAACACCGGCCGAAAGCAGCCATGTGATCGTTGCCGGCGATACCTATTGGGACCTGGCGGAGAAGGCCTATGGCGATGGCGCCAAGTGGAAAACGATCTCCGACGCCAACAAGGACTACGAGCCGCGCCGCCTTCCCGTCGGCGCAACCTTGACCATCCCGGCCGCAAACTAAATTCTTCGTCGTTGCTGGAAAACCCGTCCGGGGAACCGGGCGGGTTTTCTGCTTTCGCCCCTAAATGCATGTCGCGCAAAGTGTGCAGCGGTTTTGCGATAACGACATGCATAAAACGACAACCTAAAGCGCGTCGCGTGAGGCCGGTCAAATGCGACGTGCTTTAGGGCAAGATAAGGTGCGGCCAGACGCTGCATTGAAAACCGGCGCGGCATCGCTAGGTTCGCGCGGTGTCCGGAGATCCCTAATGACGCTTTCCAACCCTGTCGATCCCAAGGCCGCGGCGGCGAAGGGCCTCGGCCCACAGCCGGCAGGACAGCCGCCGGTCGGGGCGGGAGGGATCGGCGTCATGCTGGTTAATCTCGGCACGCCGGACGGCACCGAGTTTAGGCCGATGTGGCGCTATCTCAGGGAGTTCCTGTCCGATCCGCGCGTCATCGAGCTCAACAAGGCGATCTGGTACCCGATCCTCTACGGGCTGGTCCTCACCACACGGCCGAAGAAGTCGGGCGCCAACTATGCCAGGATCTGGAACCGGCAGCGCAACGAGTCGCCGCTGCGCACCTACACCCGCGCCCAGAGCGAAAAGCTGACCGAGGCGCTGCGCGACCTGCCCGAAGTTATCGTCGACTGGGCGATGCGTTACGGCAATCCGTCGACCGAGAGCGTCGCCAAAGGGTTGGTCGCGCAAGGCTGCGACCGCATTCTGTCTTTTCCGCTCTATCCGCAATATTCCGCGACCACCACCGCGACCGCCAACGACCAGCTGTTTCGCGCGCTGATGAAGATGCGCCGCGCCCCGGCGATCCGCAGCGTGCCGCCCTACTATGCCGAACCGGTTTATATCGAGGCGCTTGCCCGTTCGATCGAGCGCCATCTGGCGACGCTCGATTTCGAGCCGGAGGTGGTCATCGCCTCCTATCACGGCATTCCGAAACCCTATTCCGACAAGGGTGACCCCTATCAGGCCCTTTGCCTGGAGACGACCCGGCTGCTGCGGGAAAAGCTCGGCTGGGATGAGAAGAAGCTGATCACCACATTCCAGTCGCGCTTCGGTGCTCAGGAATGGCTGCAGCCCTACACCGACAAGACGGTCGAGAAATTAGCCAGGAAAGGCGTGAGATCGATCGCCATCGTCAATCCGGGCTTTTCTGTCGACTGCATCGAGACGCTGGACGAGATCGGCAGAGAGGCGGCCGAGACCTTCCATCACGCAGGCGGCGAGAAGTTCGCACACATCCCCTGCCTCAACGACAGTGCCGAGGGCATGGCGGTGATCGAGTCGATGGTGCGGCGCGAACTGTCGGGCTGGATCTGAAGCGGATATAATCAAGCGCCGCAAGCCCGGCCGTCTATGCGCCGACAATCCGCGATCACCTGATTGTAACATTTCTGAAACACACTTAAGTGTTGGTGAAGTCGGTTGCGTTGAAACGTCTACTGCATCGGCGGAAAATCGGACTCGATTTTTGGAAAGCACGATGCGCAGGTACAAAGGTTAAAGCGTACATTGTGCGTCCAGTGGACGCGCGTCGCTCTAATGTGCTCGGCATCTGAGGGAGAGCCAAATGGATTTCAGTGGTTTCGATATCGCGCTTCTTGTTCTTGTCGCTCTTGTCGTGCTCGTGCTTTTCAAAGGCATCCGTACAATCCCGCAAGGCTACAATTATACCGTCGAACGCTTTGGCCGATATACCAAGACATTGAGCCCCGGTCTCAACATCATCGTGCCGTTCGTCGATCGCATCGGCGCCAAGTTGAACATGATGGAGCAGGTGCTCGACGTCCCGACCCAGGAGATCATCACCCGCGACAACGCCACCGTCGCCGTCGACGGCGTTGCATTCTACCAGGTGCTCAACGCCGCGCAGGCCGCCTACCAGGTCGCTGGGCTGGAGAACGCCATCCTCAACCTGACGATGACCAACATCCGTACCGTGATGGGCTCGATGGACCTCGACGAGCTTTTGTCGAACCGCGACGCCATCAACGAACGCCTGCTGCGCGTCGTCGACGAGGCCGCGCATCCCTGGGGCATCAAGATCACTCGTGTCGAGATCAAGGACATCAACCCGCCGGCCAATCTCGTCGAATCGATGGGTCGCCAGATGATGGCCGAACGCAACAAGCGCGCGCAGATCCTTGACGCCGAGGGCCTCAAGCAGTCGCAGATCCTGGAAGCCGAGGGTCGCAAGGAAGCCGCCTTCCGCGACGCCGAGGCGCGCGAACGCTCGGCCGAGGCCGAGGCCCGCGCCACGCAGGTGGTGTCGGAAGCGATCTCCAAGGGCGACGTGCAGGCGCTCAACTACTTCGTCGCGCTGAAATACACCGAAGCGCTGACCAGGATCGGCTCCGCCACAAACAGCAAGGTTGTGCTGATGCCTATGGAGGCTTCGTCGCTGATCGGCACGCTCGGCGGCATCGGCGAGATCGCCAAGGAAGTCTTTAGGGGCGACGGCGCTGCAGGCACGCCGCGGCAAGCCGCCCGCCCGACCGTAGTTCGCCCGAGCGAGAGCTGAGGCCGACCCCATGTTTGACCGCATCATTTCGGAACTCGGTCCCTGGAACTGGATGGTTCTCGGCTTCATTCTCCTCGTGATGGAGGTCGTCGCACCGGGCATCTTCATGCTGTGGATCGGCATCGCCGCATTGCTGATCGGTGCAGTCTCCCTGCTCATCTGGGACGCAGGTTTCTGGACCTGGCAGGTCCAGGTTCTCGCTTTCCTGGCGATGTCGCTGGTTTCAACCTATGTCGGCAAGAGACTGGCGGGCGGACGCCACGACCCGACAGACCAGCCGCTGCTCAACCGCCGCGGCGAACAAATGATCGGCAGGAAGGCGACGCTGGCCGAGCCGATCAAGGACGGCCGTGGCCGCATAAAGCTGGGCGACACACTGTGGCGCGTCTCCGGCCCCGATCTGCCGGCTGGCACGCAGGTGCGCGTGACGGGCGCGGACGAAACCGATCTGGAACTGACGGTCGAGGCGGTCTAGGACCGATTCCACCAATCTCGGCGGGGCGCCTTTTTCAAACAGGCCCTGAGTCTGTCAGGCAGCGCCGATGCGCAGCAGGTCGTGCAGATGGACAAGTCCGACCGGCCGTCTGCCCTCGACAACCATCAGGCTGGAGATGGCCGAATTGTTGATCGTCTGCAGCGCCGTCGCCACCAGCGTATCCGGCCCGGCCGTCTTCGGCTCCTTGGTCATGACCTGATCGACACTCATCGCCAGAAGATTGCTGCCGATGTGGCGCCTGATATCGCCGTCGGTGACGATGCCGATCAGCGCACCATCCGCAGCGGTTATTGCCACGCAGCCAAACCCCTTGCGCGACAATTCAAGGATCGCTTCGCGCATTCCAGTGCCGGAAGGCACGAGCGGCAGCCTGTCGCCGACATGCATGATGTCGCGGATCTGCGTCAGATTGGCGCCAAGTTGCCCGCCGGGATGGAAGGTGCGGAAATGATCCGGCGTGAAGCCGCGCGCTTCGAGCAAGGCGATGGCCAGCGCATCGCCGATCACCAGTTGCAGCAGCGTCGATGTCGTCGGCGCCAGGCCATGCGGACAGGCTTCCGGCGCACGCGGCAGCAGAAGCACTACATCGGCCGCGCGCGCCAGCGCCGATCGCTCTCCGGCGGTGACCGCGATCAGCGGAATCGAGAAGCGCCTGGAATAGGCGATGATGCCCTTGAGCTCTCGGCTCTCGCCCGACCACGACATGGCGATGATGGCATCGTCCTTGGCGATCATGCCGAGGTCGCCGTGATTGGCTTCGGCAGGATGGACGAAGAAAGCCGGCGTGCCGGTCGAGGCGAGCGTCGCGGCGATCTTTGAGCCGATATGGCCGCTCTTGCCGACGCCGGTGACGATGACGCGGCCCTCGATCTGCGACACCATGTCGACGGCGCGCGCGAACGGTTCGGTCAATCCGTTTTCGAGCGCGGCCGCCAGTGCCGCGACACCGGCCTGCTCGGTCGCTACCGTTCTGAGCGCCGAGGCGATCGAAGCTTGTGGGTCGAATCGCTTCTTGTTTGGGGATCCCGCATGCATGGCTGATGCGATTAGCGCTTTGCCGCGCGCCTGTCCAACAGAATTGCCATCAACTAGGCCTGATCAACCGCCGCCTAACCCTCCGTTAACCATCCCCATTTACGGTTCGGTAAGTATGGCGCGTGTGCGCCGCGCAAGCAGTGGTGGCAATGTCTGGGGCCCAGCCTGAACAGAAAAGAAGACGAAACGGCAAGGCGGTCTGCGCCTTGCTGCTGGCGACCAGCGTCTTCGCTTTGCTGCGGCCTGCGCAGCCCTATGCCCAGGTAGCCGAGCTGCGCGGCGAGGTTTCGGAATCGGCAATTCTGGACGACCAGCAGCGCAAGACCAGGCAGTTGAGCCTGGCCAGCGCCCAGGATCAGACGGCACAGGCCGGCGCGGCTACCCAGAGCAATGCGCCGGCGCCCACCTATCAGCCGGCCAGCCCGGGCGCCGTACTGGACGACGACATGGCGCCCGCGACCGGCAGCATTTTCGATCCGCCGGAGGCAGCCGACGATGCGTTTGCCGACACCCCCGCTCCCGTCCCGCCGCGCCGGCCATCGAGCACAACGCAACGCGCGGCCGATCAAGACGAGGCCGCGGCCGCCGAGACGCAAGCCGCCGCAGCGACTGCAGCCACGACGGATGACACGGATACCGCCGAGACGGACCAGGACGCCACCAATCGCCGTACCGTGACCATCGATTCCGCCGACAGGCAGCAGCTCGATCCGGGCGCCGAACGTGCCGAAGCCATCGAAGGCCGGGACAAGAGGGCCGAGGACGAGCCGTTCGCCGCCACCGGCATCAAACTCGGCTCCTTCGTGATCAGGCCGACGCTCGAGCAAGGCCTGACGGCGTCGTCGAATGCCGATTCAAGCAGCGAAGGCAAGCCGGCCCTGCTGTCGGAAACGGCGCTGCGCTTCAATGCCGTCTCCGATTGGCGGGAGAATTCGGCTGTCATCGACGGCTACGGCATCTTCCTCAAGACGATATCGGGCGACGAGGTTCAGGAAGCGCGGGGCCGTGTCGATGGCACGCTCAATGTCGACCTCGACAACGATCTGCGCGCTATCGCCAGGCTCGGTTACGAGGCGGCGCCGGAATCGGCTTCGTCGCCGGTCGTCATCGAAGGCACCGTCGAGCAACCGGTGCGCCAGACCATTGACGGCAGCCTTGCGGTCGAGAAGGATGCCGGCAAGATGCGCTTCGCCCTGACCGGCGCAGTCGAACACGACATCTACGGCGACGCCAAGCTTTCGACGGGCGGAACATTGTCGCAGAAAGACCGCGACTCGACGCTTTATACCGCCACCTTGCGAACCGGCTACGAGATTTCCCCCGCCATCACCCCCTTCACCGAGGTCGAAATCGGCCGCCGGGTCTATGATTTGCGCGTCGACACCAATGGTTTCGAACGATCTTCGACGCGGCTCGGCGTTCGGGCCGGCGCCGAACTCGACCTCGGCGAGAAGCTTGCCGGCGAATTCTCGGCCGGCTGGCTGCGGGAGGCGATCGACGACGACCGCCTGCCGGCGATTTCGGGTGCCACGGTGAGCGCCGACCTCAAATGGTCACCGGAACGCGGCACCACGATCGGCCTCACCGGACAGACGATCGTCGAGGGCACGACAACCGCCGGACAAAGTGGCGACATCCTTTATTCAGGCCGCCTCACCGGTGAGCGGGAAATCCGCGCCAACCTGATCGGGAACGCAGCTCTCGGCGTGGACTGGCGCGACTACATCGGGTCCGACGGCCATGATCTGACGCTGAGCGCCGAGGCCGGATTGACATGGTGGCTGAACCGGTATGCCGGACTGACCACCCGCGCCAGAACCGAAAAACAGACCAGCAACCTGGAGGGCCGCGATTACGAGGCCCACAGCATCTTCGTCGGGGTGAAGTTGCAGCCGTAAAACAAACCGTTGAAGATCGGGGTATGTCGAGATTCGAGTCAGGCGGTGGCGAGACGGTGGTTTCGGGATCTGAACGCGGCCTACTTTGGGGTATGCGATTTTCCTAGAACGCCGCGCCCCTCTGCTCCGACGGTTTCATCTCGTCGAGAAGCTTGCGGATAACGCCCGCCATGCGGCCGTTTATGTCGCTGCGCCACAGCGCGAAGGCGACGTTGGCCTCGACAAAGCCTTCCGGCGATCCGCAATCGAAGGTGCGCCCCTGGTAATGGCAGCCATAGAAGGGCTGTTGCTTCTCCAGCTTCAGCATCGCATCGGTGAGTTGTATCTCGTTGCCGGCGCCCTTCTCCTGGCCCTCGAGAATCCCAAATATCTCCGGCTGCAGGATGTAGCGCCCGTTGATGTACAGGTTGGAGGGCGCCGTGCCAGGCTTCGGCTTCTCCACCATGCCGGTGATGCGGAAACCGTGATGCGTATCCTCGCCACGGCCGACGATGCCGTATTTATGGGCCTCGGCGGGGTCGCATTCCTGAACCGCGACGATGTTGTTGCCGGTCTCGGCATAAAGCTCGACCATCTCCTTCATGCAGCTTTTTTCCGACTGCATGATCATGTCAGGCAAAAGCAGCGCGAAGGGCTCGTCGCCGACCAGCTCGCGGGCGCACCAGACGGCATGGCCGAGGCCAAGCGGTACCTGCTGGCGGGTGAAGCTGGTCTGCCCCGGCGAGGGTTGCAGCCGCTGCAGGCGGGCTAGCTCGTCGTCCTTGCCGCGCTGGGCGAGCGTGTCATAGAGTTCGAACTGGACGTCGAAATGGTCCTCGATGACCGCCTTGTTGCGGCCGGTCACGAAGATGAAATGCTCGATGCCGGCTTCGCGTGCCTCGTCGACCACATACTGGATGACTGGCCTGTCGACGACCGTCAGCATTTCCTTGGGTATGGCCTTGGTGGCCGGGAGAAAACGCGTGCCAAGACCGGCGACCGGGAAAACTGCCTTGCGAACTCTCTTCATGCTGTCAATTATCCGCTTCCAAGCCTGTTCGGCAATCCCGCTTCAAGACATTTTCGTGCCGGAATCGAGGATTATGGAACGGCTGGTCAGAAAAAAATTTGTAGTCCGTAAAGCACCAACCCGCCTTTTCGTTCCCAACGGCACCTATGGTAAACTAAATGCTAACCGGCTTCGGCGATGAATGATCTTCCTGTGATGAAGAAGGAGGAAAAGATGTCCGTTCGCAACGCCGCAACGCGCTTCACAAGCTTCGTTGCGGCCGCCAGCCTGTCGCTTGCCTTGCTGATGCCCACCGGATCTGCTTTCGCCGACGCCGGTTTCCGGCAATGGGTGGCGAGCTTCCGCGCCACCGCGGTGCGGAGCGGCGTTTCCGGCGCAGTTTACGACCGCGCTTTCGAGGGCGTCAGCGATGCCGACCCGGTCGTGCTGGAAAAAGCGCGTTATCAACCCGAATTCACCGCGCCCGCCTGGGACTATTTCGACAACCGCGTCCACGACCAGTCGGTCGCTGTTGGCCAGCAGATGGCCAGGAAGTGGAAGCCGTGGCTGGACAGGATCGAGGCAAAATACGGCGTCGACCGTCATATCCTGCTGGCCATCTGGTCGATGGAATCGAATTACGGCGAAATCCTCAAGCGCGACGATGTCATGCGCAATGTCGTGCGTTCGCTGGCAACGCTTGGCTATGCCGATTCGAGACGATCGAAATTTGCCCGCACCCAGTTGATCGCGGCGCTGAAGATCCTGCAAAGGGGCGACATCGACAAAAGCCATCTCAGCGGCTCATGGGCCGGCGCGATGGGCCATACCCAATTCATTCCCACCAGCTATCAGGCCTATGCGGTCGATATGGACGGCGACGGCAAGCGCGACATCTGGAATTCGATTCCCGATGCATTGGCAACGGCCGCCAATCTGCTCAAGAAGAACGGTTGGCAGGCCGGCAAGACCTGGGGCTATGAAGTCAGCCTTCCCGACGGAAAGAAGTTCCCGGCCGGATCGAGGTCACTATCGCAATGGCAAGCGCTGGGTGTCACGCGTGTCAACGGCAAGCCGTTCAAGAATAGCGCGGAGAAGGCCACGCTGAAGGTGCCAGGCGGCCGCGGCGGCCCGGCTTTCCTGATGATCAAGAATTTTTCGGTCATCAAGCGCTACAACAATGCCGACAAATACGCGGTTGCCGTTGGCCTTCTTGCCGACGGAATCGCCGGCTATGGTGGGCTTGTGCAGGACTGGAAACGGCCTTTCACGAAGCTCTCCTTCGAGGAGAGGCAAGAGCTTCAGCAGCGGCTTTCCCAGTACGGCTACTATGACGGCAAGTTCGACGGCAAGATCGGCGAGGGGTCGAAGGCCGCCATCATGGCCCTCCAGGCGAAGGCTGGCTTGACCCAGGACGGACATCCGAGCATGGAAGTGCTCAAATGGCTCAGGCAGAACTAGCCTCGCATAGGGGCAGACCTCGAGCATCGGCCCAAACCGGTTTTGGGGAAATCCGATGCTCAAAAAAAGATAGAGCGGCGGCACGGTTGAGGGTCCGGCGCTCTTAAGGGATGGAGAGGGTAATTGGTTTCGGCTGCGCGTATCCGTGTGATCCTTCGTCGCGTGCCGATCCTGATTCTGGCTATTGCCGTTCTAGCCGTCAGCACTGCCGCCGTCTTTCACACGCCGGCCGTGGCGCAGGAAGAACAAAGGCGTGGCTGGTCGCTGCGCGACTTGTTGTTTCTGCGCCGAAGCGAGCGGGTGGGCCGAACCGAGTGGATGGAACCACCGCGACAAATCCAGAGGGCCGGGCCACGGAAACTAAAAGCGAAAAAGCGCCGCGCCGCGCCGCGCCGGCCGGCTGAGCCGGCAAGCCCGATTGTCGAGAAGGCGCCGGATGCCCGCACCGTTCTGGTGGTCGGCGATTTCATGGCGAGCGGACTCGCCGAAGGTCTCGAGAGCGCCTTTGCCGAAAACACCAAGGTGAGGATCGTCGTTCGCAGCAACGGTTCGTCCGGTTTCGTGCGTGACGATTTCTACAACTGGCCCGAACAGATCAAGTCGCTGATCGAGACCGAAAAGCCCGCCGCCGTAATCGTCATGCTAGGCTCCAACGATCGGCAGCAAATGCGCGTGAATGGTGAACGCGAACAGCCGCGGTCCGAGGCCTGGACCAAGGAATACGAACGCCGGGCCGAAGCGTTCGGCCAAGCCATTGCAGCGGCCAAGGTGCCGTATCTATGGGTCGGCATGCCGGCATTCAAGGCGCCGAAGATGACCTCAGACATGCTGGCTTTCAACGACATTTACCGCTCGACGGCCGAAAGCCATGGCGGCGAATTCGTCGACATCTGGGACGGTTTCGTCGACGAGGACGGCGCCTTTGTCACCAGCGGGCCTGATATCAACGGCCAGCCGGTGCGCCTGCGCACCGACGACGGCATCTATGTGTCGAAAGCCGGCAAACGCAAGCTCGCCTTCTATGCCGAAAAACCCTTGATGAAGATCCTTGGAATGACCGCGCCCACGGGCACACCGGCAGCGTACGCGCCAACGGGCGCTCCCGTCGAGGCGCCGGCACCGGCACCCATGGCCGTCGATCGCACCGTGCCGATGCTGCTCAACGATCCGGCGCTCGATGGCGGTTCTGAACTTCTCGGCGCCGCATCGCCGGCGAAGGCGGACGGGCCCGGCGAAAAACTCGTCGTCGAGGGCAAGGCATCAGCTGCTTCGCCCGGCCGCGCCGACGATTTTTCCTGGCCGCCCCGGGGACAGCCTGCGGCGGCGGCCGCTGGAAGCGAGACGACGACGGCAATCAAACCTTGATACTGGCTCTGAGACCGTTTCGAAACTCGCTCCTGTGAGTCATATAAGGGTGTTTTCGAGAACCGGAGCGGAGCGTACATTTGAGTACGCGAGCACCGGCCTACGCCCGCCGTAGCTTTGACTGCCGCGACCGCTCACAAGTGCTTCGGCCGGCGAAGGCCGGAAGCGCAGAAAACACCCTCAGATGGCCGCGGGAGTAGAGTCTCCAAACGGTCTCAGCGCGGCAGCACGCTCGATCCCATCAGCACCTCGTCGATCGAACGAGCCGCCTGCCGTCCCTCGCGGATCGCCCAGACGACCAGCGATTGACCGCGGCGCACATCGCCCGCCGCATAGAGCTTTTCGACGCTGGTCTTGTAGTCGCGGTCATTGGCCTCGACGTTGTTCGAGCGGCGGCTGTCGATGGCGATCTTCATCTGGCCAGCCAGCTCCGACACCGGTCCGACGGTAGCCGGCCCGGCAAAGCCGATGGCGATGAAGGCGAGATCCGCGCGGATGACGAATTCCGTGCCGGCGATCGGCTTGCGCTTTTCATCGACCTCGCAGCATTTGACGCCGGTCAACGCGCCGTCCTCGCCGATGAATTCGAGCGTCGCCACCTGGAACTCGCGCTCGGCGCCCTCGGCCTGCGAGGACGAGGTGCGCATCTTCGTCGCCCAGTAAGGCCAGACCGAGAGCTTGTCTTCCCTTTCCGGCGGCTGCGGCCGGATGTCGAGCTGGGTGACGCGCACGGCGCCCTGACGGAAGGCGGTGCCGACGCAGTCGGAGGCGGTGTCGCCACCGCCGACGACGACGACATGCTGGCCGCCGGCGACGATCGGCGGCGAGGGCCACGCCACCGACTGGATCGGCTCACCGCCGATGCGCTTGTTCTGCTGCACCAGATAGGGCATCGCGTCATGCACGCCATCGAGATCGTCACCGGGAATGTTGGCCGGGCGCGGCGTTTCCGAACCGCCGCAATAGAGCACAGCATCGTATTCGGCGAGCAGCTGCGCCACCGGTTTGTCGACGCCGACATTGACGCCGCAATGGAAGCTCACGCCCTCGCCTTGCATCTGCTCGATGCGGCGGTCGATATAGTGCTTCTCGATCTTGAAGTCGGGGATGCCGTAGCGCATCAGCCCGCCCGGCCGGCTCTCGCGCTCAAAGACGTGGACGTCGTGGCCGGCGCGGCCAAGCTGCTGGGCCGCGGCCATGCCGGCCGGCCCCGAGCCAATGACGGCGACGCGCTTGCCGGTCTTCTTTTCCGGCGGGTAGGGCCGGATATGACCGGTTTCATAGGCTTTGTCGGCGATCGCCTGCTCGATCGTCTTGATGGCGACCGGAATGTCCTCAAGGTTCAGCGTGCAAGCTTCCTCGCAAGGTGCCGGACAGATGCGGCCGGTGAATTCCGGGAAATTGTTGGTCGAGTGCAGGTTGCGGATCGCATTGTCCCAGTCGCCATTGTAGACGAGGTCGTTCCAGTCCGGGATCTGGTTGTGGACCGGGCAGCCGGTCGGCCCGTGGCAGTACGGAATGCCGCAATCCATACAGCGCGCGGCCTGTTTCTCGACCTCCTTATCCGACATCGGCAGCGTGAACTCGCGAAAATGCCGGATGCGGTCGGAAGCCGGCTGATACTTGTGCACCTGCCGGTCGATCTCGAGAAACCCTGTTACCTTGCCCATAGTCCAGTCCCTGCTGTCCAGATGGCGCGCTCGACGACGCACCCGTTAACCTCATAAGGCAGCCATGGCAACCTTCAGTCCGAGGCCAGGATTGTTGATGAAGGCGTCGACCGGGAAGCCTGGCTTCCCGGCAACTCCCAAAGCCTATTCCGCCGCCACGCCCATGCGCATGCGTTCCATTTCGATCAGCGCGCGGCGGTATTCGACCGGCATGATCTTCCGGAATTTCGGCCGGAAAGTCGCCCAGTTGTCGAGGATCTCGCGGCCGCGCACCGAACCCGTATAGTGGACGTGGTTCGAGATCAGCTGATAGAGCCGCTCCTCGTCATGGCTGGTCATGTCGCCGGACACGTCGACGCGGCCTTTGTGGTCGAGGTCGCCGCCGTGATGGAGCAGTTTCTCCATCAGGTCGTCTTCTTCGGGAACGGGTTCCAGTTCGACCATCGCCATGTTGCAGCGCTCGGCGAAATCACCTTCCTCGTCGAGCACATAGGCGACGCCGCCCGACATGCCGGCGGCGAAGTTGCGTCCGGTCTGGCCGATGACGACGACAATGCCACCGGTCATGTACTCGCAGCCATGGTCGCCAACGCCTTCGACGACGGCGGCCACGCCCGAATTGCGAACTGCAAAACGCTCGCCGGCGACGCCGCAGAAATAGGCCTCGCCCTCGGTCGCGCCGTAGAGCACCGTGTTGCCGACGATGATCGACTCCGCTGCGACGATCTTCGTGTTCTCCGGTGGGCGGATGACGATGCGTCCACCCGACAGGCCCTTGCCGACATAGTCGTTGCCGGCACCAATCAGTTCGAACGAAACCCCGCGCGCCAGGAAGGCGCCAAAGGACTGGCCGGCGGTGCCGGTGAGCTTCACCGAGATCGTGTCCTCGCGCAGGCCCTTGTGCTTGAAGCGCTTGGCCACTTCGCCGGACAGCATGGCGCCCGTCGAACGGTCGACATTGCGGATCGGCAGCTCGATGCTGACCGGCTGCCTGGCTTCTAGTGCCGGCTTGGCGAGCTCGATCAGCTTGCGGTCGAGCACGTCGTCGATCGGATGCTTCTGCCGCTCGGTCCAGTGCACCGCCTCGTGCGGGGCATCCGGTTTGAAGAACATCTTGCTGAAATCGAGCCCGCGCGCCTTCCAGTGCTGGATCAGCGCCCGCTTCTCCAAGAGTTCGGTGTCGCCGATGATCTGGTCGAGATGGGTGTAGCCCATCTCGGCGAGCAGCGCCCGCACCTCTTCCGCCACATAGAAGAAGAAGTTGATGACGTGTTCCGGCGTACCCTTGAAACGCTTGCGCAACACCGGATCCTGCGTCGCGACGCCGACCGGGCAGGTGTTGAGATGGCATTTGCGCATCATGATGCAGCCGGCCGCGATCAGCGGCGCGGTCGAGAAGCCGAATTCGTCGGCGCCAAGCAATGCACCGATGACGACGTCGCGACCGGTACGCAGGCCGCCATCGACCTGCAGCGCGACGCGCGACCTGAGGCCGTTGAGCACCAGCGTCTGGTGCGTCTCGGCAAGGCCCATTTCCCACGGGCTGCCGGCGTGCTTGAGCGAGGTCAGCGGCGATGCGCCGGTGCCGCCGTCATAGCCGGAAATGGTGATGTGATCGGCGCGCGCCTTGGCGACGCCGGCCGCAACCGTGCCGACGCCGACTTCGGACACCAGCTTGACCGAGACATCAGCCGCCGGATTGACGTTCTTGAGATCGAAGATCAGCTGCGCCAGATCCTCGATCGAATAGATGTCGTGGTGCGGCGGCGGCGAGATCAGGCCGACGCCGGGCGTCGAATGCCTGACCTTGGCAATTGTGGCATCGACCTTGTGGCCGGGCAGCTGACCGCCCTCGCCGGGCTTTGCGCCTTGCGCGACCTTGATCTGCATCACATCAGAATTCACCAGATATTCCGCCGTCACGCCGAACCGCCCGGAAGCGACCTGCTTGATCGCCGACCGCTCGAGGTTCTTGCCGCCGCCCGGCAGCGGCAGGTAGCGGTCGGCCTCTTCGCCGCCCTCGCCAGTGTTCGACTTGCCGCCGATCGTGTTCATGGCGCGCGCCAGCGTGGTGTGCGCTTCCCTGGAAATCGAGCCGAAGGACATCGCACCGGTCGAGAACCGCTTGACGATATCCGCCGCCGACATAACCTCGTCGAGCGCGACCTTCTTGCGCCCGGTTTCTTCGGCGAACCTGATCTTGAACAGGCCGCGAATGCTCTGCGCCCGCGCCGCCTCGCTGTCGATCTGAGCGGAATAGTCCTTGAACGTCTCCCACGACCCTTGGCGCACGGCGTGCTGGAGGGTGGCCACGGCATCGGGTGACCAAATATGCGCTTCGCCGCGCATGCGGAACATGTATTCGCCGCCGACCTCGAGGCTGTTGCGCAGCACCGGGTCGTTGCCGAAGCCGTCGGCGTGGCGGCTGACCGTCTCGGCCGCGATCTCCTCCAGCCCGACGCCTTCGATCAGCGTCGCGGTGCCGGTGAAATACTTCTGCACGAAATCGGTCTTCAGCCCGATGGCGTCGAAGATCTGCGCGCCGCAATAGGACTGGTAGGTCGAGATGCCCATCTTCGACATCACCTTGAGAATGCCCTTGCCGATCGACTTGATGTAGCGGGAGACGACCTCATAGGCGTCGACTTCGGCCGGCAGCTCGCCGCGCTTGTGCATGTCGAGCAGCGTGTCGAAGGCCAGGTAAGGATTGATCGCCTCGGCGCCGTAGCCGGCAAGGCAGCAGAAATGATGCACCTCACGCGGCTCGCCGGACTCGACGACGAGCCCCACCGACGTGCGCAATCCCTTGCGGATCAGATGATGGTGGACCGCCGCCGTCGCCAGAAGTGCCGGAATGGCGATGCGGTCCGGCCCGAGCTGACGGTCGGACAGGATGATGATGTTGTAGCCGCCGGCGACCGCCGCTTCAGCGCGCTCGCACAGCCGGTCGATGGCGCCCTGCATGCCGGCCGCGCCTTCGTTCGAAGCATAGGTGATGTCGATCGTCTTGGTGTCGAAGCGGTCCTCGGTATGACCGATGGAGCGGATCTTCTCCAGGTCGCCATTGGTCAGGATCGGCTGGCGCACTTCGAGCCGCTTGCGACGCGAATTGCCGACGAGGTCGAAGATGTTGGGCCTCGGCCCGATGAAGGACACCAGGCTCATCACCAGTTCCTCGCGGATCGGGTCGATCGGCGGATTGGTGACCTGGGCGAAGTTCTGCTTGAAATAGGTGTAGAGCAGCTTCGATCTGTCCGACATCGCCGAAATCGGCGTGTCGGTGCCCATCGAGCCGACCGCTTCCTGGCCGGTGGTTGCCATCGGCGACATCAACAGCTTGGTGTCTTCCTGGGTGTAGCCGAACGCCTGCTGGCGATCGAGCAGGCTGACGTCCCTGCGCAGCGCGCGCGGCTCGACCGGCTTCAGGTCCTCGAGGATCAGCTGGGTGTTGGCGAGCCAGTTCTTGTAGGGATGCCTGGTCGCGATCTCCGACTTGATCTCCTCGTCGGAAACGATGCGGCCCTTCTCCAGGTCGATCAAAAGCATGCGGCCGGGCTGAAGCCGCCACTTCTTGACGATTCTCTCCTCCGGCACCGGCAGCACGCCGGCTTCCGAGGCCATGATGACGCGATCGTCGTCGGTGACGATGTAGCGCGCCGGGCGCAGCCCGTTGCGGTCGAGTGTGGCGCCGATCTGGCGGCCGTCGGTAAAGGCCACCGCCGCCGGCCCGTCCCACGGCTCCATCAGGGCCGCGTGGTATTCGTAAAAGGCCTTGCGATCTTGATCCATCAGCTTGTTGCCGGCCCAGGCTTCCGGGATCAGCATCATCATCGCGTGAGCGAGCGAGTAGCCGCCCTGCGTCAAGAATTCGAGCGCATTGTCGAAACAGGCGGTGTCCGACTGCCCCTCATAGGAGATCGGCCACAGCTTGGAGATGTCGTTGCCGAACAATTCGGAATCGACCGAGGCCTGCCGCGCCGCCATCCAGTTGACATTGCCGCGCAGTGTGTTGATTTCGCCATTGTGGGCGACCATGCGATAGGGATGCGCCAGCTTCCACGACGGGAAGGTGTTGGTCGAAAAACGCTGGTGGACGAGGATCAGCGCCGTCTCGAAACGCGGATCGGTCAGATCCTTGTAATAGGCGCCGACCTGATAGGCCAGGAACATGCCCTTGTAGACGATGGTCCGCGATGACATCGAAACGACGTAGAAGCCATTGTCGACGCCCTTGGTCTCTTCATGGATACGACCGGAAATGACCTTGCGCAGGATGTAGAGCCGCCGCTCGTAATCGTCGTCGCTCTCGATCTCGGCGCCGCGGCCCAAAAACACCTGCCGCTGGACCGGTTCGGAAGCAGCGATATCAGGCGCCTTTGACAGCAATGAATTGTCGACCGGTACATCGCGAAAACCGAGCAGCGGCTGGCCTTCAAGCTGCGCCACCTCGGCGATGATGCCTTCGATATGCGCCTGAAGCTCAGGATCGCGCGGCATGAACACATGGCCGACGGCGTAATGGCCGGGCTTGGGCAGTTCGACGCCTTGGCTGGCCATCTCCTCGCGGAAGAAGCGGTCGGGAAGCTGCACCAGCACGCCGGCGCCGTCGCCCATCAGCGGATCGGCGCCGACGGCGCCGCGATGCGTCAGGTTGTCGAGCACCGCAAGGCCGTCCTTGACGATCTGATGCGACTTCACGCCCTTCATGTTGACGATGAAGCCGACGCCGCAGGCATCGTGCTCGTTGCGCGGATCGTAAAGGCCTTGCGCGGCAAAGCCGGTATGGGTTCGCCCGATATTGGTCAGGCCAGTGGCGATGGACCGATTTTTGACAGCTGGCGCTTTCGTCTGCGCGGCCGGGCCGTTCGTCGCAGATGGCGTCATTTCCGTCATCATCCTGTCCTCCATTCCCAGCCCTAAGGGCGCTGGTTTCCGTTGGGAAGCGCATGAGCTTCCCTCTCATCCTTACGGCACGTCTTGCGAAATCCTTGCCGAACCAGGCGGCCTGGTTCGCATCCGGCAATCGTACAGGCCAGAGCCGGGCTGTCTACCTGTCGCTCGCGGCAACGGCCGGAGAGGCCCAATGATACGCCAATCCAGCCTGTTTATGTGCGACAAAATAAGACAGCACTACTGTCCTAAATTTTTATGACAGAAATTGCGGATGCACACAAGACCGATTCACAACAATCTTAGGCATCTAGAGACAGAAAATTACGCGCGACCGTACCAAAACGCAACCTTCGGTCGTCCGCCTGTGTCCCGGCCTCTCGCTGGCTTTACCGCTTTTCCGCCGCTTGGCACTTGCGAGCGGCATGCGAAAGCGGCCAAGGTTGCATCGATTTTCCCAGAACAGGCAAACGCATGATCTTCGCTTCCGACAATTGGGCAGGCGCCCATCCCGACATCTCAGCCAATTTATCCCGGAATGCCGCAGGTGCTTCCACTGCTTACGGCGACGGCGACCTGGACCGCGCCATCTATCGGCGCTTCAGCGAAATCTTCGAACGCGAGGTTGCGGTGTTCTTCGTCGCAACCGGTACGGCGGCCAACGCCCTCTCTATGAGCGCGTGCAACCGCATTGGTGGGGTCGCCTTCTGCCATTCCGAAGCGCATATGACCGTCGATGAATTCGGCGCGCCGAGCTTTTTCACCGGAGGAGCGCGTATGTCGCCGGTGCCGGGGGCATTGGGGCGCATCGATCCGCAGGCGCTCGATAGAGCCATCACGCGCTATTCCCAAGACTTGGCTCCCGCCGGCCAACCGATGGCGGTCACGATCACACAAGCGACTGAAGTCGGCACCGTCTACACCGTCGCCGAGATCGCAGCCATCTCCGAAGTGAGCCACCGTCATGGGTTGCCTTTGCATATGGACGGCGCCCGCTTCGCCAACGCGATTGCCGCGATAGACGCCACTGTGGCGGAAATGACCTGGAAGAGCGGCATCGACATCGTCTCCTTTGGCGGCACCAAGAATGGTTGCTGGATGGCCGACGCGGTCGTGGTGCTTAATCCAGACCTGGGACGGGATCTGCGCCTGCTGCGCCAGCGCGCCGCACAGAATTTCTCCAAATCGCGCTTTATCGCGGCGCAGTTCGAAGCCTATTTCGCCGACGATCTGTGGCTGAAAACCGCGCGACACGCCAACGTCATGGCCGCGCGCCTAGCGGCAGCAATTGAGGATTCTGCTTCGGCCCGGCTTGCTTGGCTTCCCCAGGCCAATGAAGTCTTCGCAATCCTCAGCCACGACAATGCCGCACGACTGCAGGCCGCCGGCGCCAAATTCTACGAATGGGGAGTACCGCACGGTTTCGACGGTCATCTCAGCGAGAATGAGGCTATCCATCGCTTCGTCACCAGCTTCGCGACCACGGATGAGGACATAGCGCAATTCGAGGCCTTGATCTGCGCGTAGTCCGTTTTGGGGCTAAGCCAGGAAGGGCCGCACCAGAAGCTCGAAGCCGAGCAGGATCAGAAAAATCAGAAACCAGCGCCGGAAGGTTTTTGGGTTGATCCGTTGCCTGAGGACCTGCCCGAGCCACATGCCAAGTAAGGCTGGAGCAACGGCCAGCGAAGACATCGCGATATGTTCAAGCTGGAACGCCCCATGCGAGGCTAGGCCGACCGCTAGCGCAATGGTCGACACGGTAAAGGAAAGACCGAGCGCCTGGATCAGGTCATCCTTGCCCAGTCCCAATGCTTGGATATAGGGGACGGCGGGAACCACGAAGACCCCCGTGCCGCCCGTGACAATGCCGGTGATGAAACCGACTGCGGGTGACGACCAGCCCTCGGCTGGCACCGGGACGGTCAATTGGCGGGCCAGCAAGGTGTAGGCGCCGTACGCGATCAAAGCGGCACCAAGACCGACGGTCGTCCACTTGACGTTGTCGCTGGCCAGCAGCCATGAGCCCGCCACGGTGCCGATCAGGATGCCCATCATCATCAGCCACAGCCGGCGCAGGATCGACGCAAAACTCGGGCCGGCGAACAACTGCCAGACATTGGTCGCGAAGGACGGAACAATAAGCAGCGAGGCGGCGGCGACCGGTGGCATGATCGTACCCAGCAGCCCCATCGCCAGCGTCGGCAACCCCATGCCAGTGACGCCCTTGACGATACCGGCCAGCAGAAAGGTGATGGCGATTGTGCCTGTCAGCGTCAAAGAAAAATCAGACATCGCGTCCTTGATGGTCTCGGCGATCGAGATGGCTCAGGCCGCAGGATGACGCAGCGCCGCTTGCCACGAAAGGGCCAGGACCTGTGGTCCTGGATGGCACAGGGAAACAAAAAGCGGCGCCTTTCGGCGCCGCTCTCGTCTAGGAGGAGACGGGCTTTTAGTTGCTGAGGTCAAGCAGCGTTCTTGGCCTCGATCTGCTTGGCCTTCGCCGAAGACGCGGTGATCGCGATCTTGCGGGGCTTCAGCTCCTCGGGAATATTGCGCTTAAGATCGACGAAGAGCAGGCCGTTCTTCAGCGAGGCGCCGACGACTTCAACATGGTCGGCAAGCTGGAAGCGGCGCTCAAAGGCCCTGCTGGCGATACCGCGATAGAGCAGTTCGGAGCCTTCGCCATTACCCTCTTCCTTGCGCTCACCCTTGACGGTCAGGACATTGCGGTGAGCCTCGATCGAGAGTTCATCGTCCGAGAAGCCGGCGACCGCCATCGAGATGCGATAGGAATCCTCACCGGTGCGCTCGATGTTGTAGGGTGGATAGGTCTGCGCACCTTCGGGCTGCGCAAGCGAATCGAGCATGGTGAACAGCCGGTCGAAGCCGACGGTCGAACGATAGAGCGGGGAAAAATCAACGTGACGCATAGTGTGTTCTCCTGTTGAGCAACAAGGTTTGCGTATAGCCGGTGCGAAACCCGTGACGGCGTTCCGGATAGGCCAGCGGCCCCGATATTGGCGGCCACAGCAGACATTTGGGGAACACCTGAAAGCATTTCAAGATTTCTCGATGAACGGCAGATGAACCGCGGCTTCGGCGGGCGTTCAGCTAATCGGAGCTAGACTGCTTCCAGGATCAAGGAACAGGCGGCGGTTACGGCGTCGCGCGTCCTCTCGGACACGCAAAGGACGCTGTAACACTTTGATTGCGCATGATTCACAGTGAAAATCGGGTCCGATTTTCGGGGTCACGCGCGAGATGCCGCAACGGGGCCGACCGGGTGTAACGTCCCTTCCTCCCGGATCGACGGGGGGCCGGAAGCATGCCGCAAGCTGCTTTCGGCCTCACTCGCCGGCTGCCTCGTTCAGCCTTTCCAACGCGTCCGGAATTCCTTTGCTTTTGCTGCATGGGCGTCTATGCCTACCAAAGCTTGCGCCATAAGGGCAGCGACACACAAACGCAGCGCCGAATGACGGACCTCCTCAACAAAATTCCCCTCTTCCGCGAAATTCCGGGCAATCCGCTACCGGAAAATGCGGCCGGTGGTTTCTTTACAACGCGCGATGGCAAGAAGATCCGCTACGGCCTCTTTCCCGCCGTTGCGCGCCCGATGAAGGGCACCGTGGTCGTCTTGACCGGCCGCAACGAGTGCATCGAAAAATATTTCGAGACCATCCGCAACCTTGCCGATCGCGGCTTCGGCGTCGCCACCCTCGACTGGCGCGGCCAGGGCGGTTCCGACCGGCTGATCAACGACCGCGAGCGCGGCTATGTCCGGAGCTTCTTCGACTATACCGGCGACCTGGAACAGTTCTTCGAGGAGATCGTGCTACCCGACTGCCGGGGGCCATATTATATATTGGCCCATTCGGCCGGGGCGGTGATTACGCTGCTTGCCGCACCGTCGATGGTGAACCGCGTACGGCGCATGGTGCTGATCGCGCCATTCCTGGCCGTTCCCGACCTGCCGGTCTCGACAACCACCGTTCGCCGCCTCTGCTCGCTGTTCTGTCTGCTAGGCCTTGGCAAGCTTTATGCCGCCTGGGGTGCGCGGCCCAGAAGAACCATACCGTTTGCCGCCAACATGGTGACATCAGATCCGGAGCGGTATCGACGCAACACGCTGATCTACGAGACCTACCCGCAACTGGCGCTCGGCGGCCCGACGATACGCTGGCTGAAAGCGGCGGCGCAGGCGTCCGAGGCCATCAGCGATCCCGACTTCATGGCCAGGATCCAGGTACCCTTGCTGGTGATCGCCGCCGGTGCCGACCAGGTCGTCTCGACCAGGGCGGTGGAAACCTACACCAGACGTCTGCGCCTCGGTTCGCTGCTGGTGATCGATGGCGCGCGCCATGAAATATTGCAGGAAGCCGACTTCTATCGCGAGCAGTTCTTTGCCGCCTTCGATGCCTTCATCCCGGGAAGCGACGACACGGCCTGATTGAGTGCCGCTCCGGACGCTCAAAGAGCGCTCCAAGTCATTGAAGTCCATGCCTCGGCTTGAAAAATGCCAGCCAACCTCGATCGTCGGCCTATCCCTGCCGGGCGAAATCCATGATCCAGTTGGTCTCCCAGGTCTTGCCGCCATCCGGTGAAAAAGCCTGCTCCCAGCGCGCCGATTTTTCAGTGATCCGCGACCAGAGGAAGCGAACCTGGATATTGCGTCCGTCGAAGACGTCGTCGCACAGGAACGTGCCGACGGCTGCTTCGAAGGTGCCGCGCATCGGAACATCGATGGTCGCCGGGTTGCGGCCGTCGATCCACCAGATCGACCATTGTCTCGTCGCCGGATCGAATGTCCGCAGCGTGGCGGCGCGATAGGCGCCGCCGGGCAATTCAATCACATTGTCGTCTACATTGCCGAGGCCGCCAAGGATCGGGCGCACTTCGCATGTCCCGCCAAACACGTCCCAGTTCGTGTCGCCTTGCAGCCGCTTCTGCAACCTTCGATGGTTGACGTTCCAGCGTCCTAAGAAGAAATCGAAATCGGCCCGGCCATCTGCTGGAGCATTTTCTGCCGGCGCATCTTCGGAACGGCTGGTTGTTGACTGCGTCGGCATGTGATTCCCTCCCGTGACATTGTCTCCTTAACCGAGAGCTGCTGACACCCTCCCGTCAGGAGCATGGGGTTATCGTCGCCGTGGGCATCTCAGTCCGTAATGGCCAGCTGCCCAGCCGTTTCAGCCACGCAGCGCCGCCATCGCGGCGGCATGAAGCTCCGGCGTTGCCGCAGCCAGGATGTCGCCGCCGCTTTCCGCCGGTCCGCCTTCGAAGGTGGTGACGACGCCGCCAGCCTTCTCGATGATCGGGATCAGCGCGACGATATCGTAGGGTTTCAAACCGGGGTCGGCGACGATGTCGACGCTTCCTGCCGCGACCATGGCGAAGGCATAGCAGTCGGTGCCGTAGCGGGCGAGCTGGACCTGCTTCTCGAACAGGTCATAGCGCAGACGCGCGTCTCCCTTGAACAGGGCCGGCGTGGTGGTGAACAGCGTCGCGTCGGCAAGGCTCGTCGTCTTGCGTGTCGTCAGCCTTCGCGGCCCGCCCGGGCCTTCATAATGGGCACCGGAAGCGTTGGCGTAGAAAAGCTCGCCGGTGAAGGGCTGCGACATCATGCCGGCGACGGCATCGCCGTCGACCGTCAGCCCGACCAGTGTTCCCCACACCGGCAGGCCGGAAATGAAGGCGCGCGTGCCGTCGATCGGATCGATCACCCAGACATGCCTGCTGGAAATGTTCTCGCTGCCATGCTCCTCGCCGAGGATGCCGTGATCGGGATATTCCGCTGATATAAGCGCCCGGATGACCCGCTCGGCCTCGCGGTCGGCCTCGGTGACCGGGTCGAAGCTGGCTTGCTCCTTGTTGGCGACCGCGCCTTGGCTGCGGAAGCGCGGCAAGGTTTCGGCTGCGGCGGCATGCGCAATGCGCCGCATGAAATCGATGCTGATATCCAACTGAGTCTCCTGCGTTGTGACGCATGTCGCGAAAAAGCATGCCCTCGGGTCTGGACCCGAGGGTGTGCAGCGGTTTTGCGATAACGACATGCATAAAACAACAACCTAAAGCGCGTCGCGTGGGGCCGGTCAAACGCGACGCGCTTTAGCGTGCTGGAACCGTCGTTTGCCTGTGGTTTTCCGCCAAAACAAGGGCGTGCGGAACTTTTGCGCATCGTCACTGTTGCTAGAATGCAACGCTGGCGCCCTCGAATTCAGTTTACACATCACCGTGAATTAAAAACGCCGGTCGATGGCTTGACATTTGTGCATCGCACAATAGATTTGTTCTCGGACAGGTTTTCCTGTCCATGCCCTCCTTGGGCGTTTCCTCCCTAGACTTCGACCGTGTCGTGCAAACGATGCGGTCTTTTTTTCGGCGCGGCACCCAGCCGATTGCGCGTCCCCGACCCACACAACGACGCCTTCATCTCGCGCAAGATCTCGTTTCGATTTTCGGCATCATTCGGCGGCAAGCGGCAGATCGATAAAATTGTGGTCGGGCATCGCCATCAGGTCGGCCGAGAATTGCGCCAGATCGTCGGCGAGCGCATCGAAGCCGGCGGATTTCTGGAACGTCCGCTCGTTCATGTAAAGCCCGCGATTGACCTCGATCTGCAGTGCATGAAGGTGGCGCACGGGGCGGCCATAATGCTCGGTGATGAAGCCTCCGGCATAAGGCTTGTTATGGGCGACGGTATAGCCCATGCCGATCAGCAGACCGATCGCCGTCTCGGTCAACGCTGCCGCGGCGGAGATGCCGAAACGGTCGCCGACGATGAAGTCGGGCCTGACACCGCTGTCGCCGACCCTGATGCTCGCCGGCATCGAGTGGCAATCGATCAGCACGGCAAAGCCGAACCGCGCATGGGTCCGGGTCAAAAGCCGTTTCAGCGTCTCGTGATAAGGCTTGTAGACAGCCTCGATACGCGCGACGGCTTCCGCCAATGGCAAGCGGCCGGCATAGATTTCGAGCCCCTCTCCCACCAACTTGGGCACGGTGCCAAGCCCGCCGGCGACGCGCGCCGAGCGGATGTTGCAGAACGACGGCACGGGTTCGGCGAACATGCGCGGATCGAGTTCCCAAGGCTCCCGGTTGACGTCGAGATAGGCGCGCGGGAAGTTTGCCGCCAGCATCGGCGCGCCGAGCGCGACGGCGCCACCGAACAATTCGTCGACGTAGCAATCTTCGGAGCGGCGGATGGCGTTTCGGTCCAGCCTTGCCATCGCCAGGAACCGGTCCGGATAGTGACGGCCGCTATGCGGTGAGTTGAAGAGGAAGGGGACGCGCTGTTCGGCGCCCGACCGGATTTCGAAGGGGGGAACGACCGAAAAATCCTCGGCTGCCGTTTTCAATTTGAACGAATCCGGAAATACCAATGCACCATGGTTGGAAAAGTGCCACCTCGCCGGCCGCATGTCCAGCGTTTCGGCGTCCGGACCGCTTTGTTAAAGGCCGATCGGGCCTTTATCGTTCACTTGATGTTTACCCTCACCTCCTCATATACAGGATGGTTAACGGGCTGCCCACGGCAGTCTCGGGCGGGTGATTCGGACAGGATAAAATGGCACGCATTCTACTGGCGGAAGACGACGATGACATGCGCCGGTTCCTCGTCAAGGCGCTGGAGCGTGCCGGCTACCAGGTCAGCGACTTCGACAATGGCGCCAGCGCCTATGAGCGGCTGCGCGAAGAGCCCTTTTCGCTGCTTTTGACCGATATCGTCATGCCGGAGATGGACGGCATAGAACTCGCCCGCCGCGCCACCGAGATCGATCCCGACCTCAAGGTCATGTTCATCACCGGCTTCGCCGCCGTTGCGCTCAATCCGGATTCCAAGGCGCCGAAAGACGCCAAGGTGCTGTCGAAGCCGTTCCATCTGCGCGACCTCGTCAACGAGGTCGAAAAGATGCTGCAGGCAGCCTGACGCGCTTTCCGCCGCCGGCTTCCGGCGCGTCTCCAACGGCGCGGCAAGGCGAACCTTTCTTTCCCTTTTCCTGCTATTGACGCGCCGTGGCAAAAATGGTGTAAGCGCGGCTTCGGATGGGCGTGTAGCTCAGCGGGAGAGCACTGCATTGACATTGCAGGGGTCACAGGTTCAATCCCTGTCACGCCCACCATCCAAGCCACTGATTTCCTTAATAAGTCAGGAACGCGGCACCTCCTGAAGACCCTTGAAATTCGCTGCTGGTCACACTCTGGTCACAGCAAAGGGTCCGTAATGGCTACAATTCGCAAACATCGGGACAAATATCAGGTTCAGGTTCGCAGAAGGGGTTTCCCGCCCGTATCCCGTTCTTTCCACAAATTGGCCGACGCCAAGGAATGGGCGAGACACATGGAGACGCAGGCTGACCGGCACGAACTCGCGCCGAACCGCAAAGAACTCAAACGGTTCACCCTGGGGGACCTCGTTCGACGCTACCGAAGTGAGGTCGTGGTTTCCAAGAAGGGCGCAGAGGTAGAGACAATCGTGCTCGATGCTTTCCTCCGTCATCCCATCTGTCGGAAAAGCCTTGCCGATCTGAACACCTCGGACTTCGCCTCCTATCGTGATGAGAGGCTCAAGACCATTGCCGCCACATCGCTCAAGAGGCAGTTGGCACCAGTCAACAACATGTTCGAGCTTGCGCGGACCGAATGGAAAATCCCGCTTAAGAACCCCTTGGTCGACCTTTCGTTGAAGGCGAACGACAACAGACGCGAGCGTCGACTCCGCGAAGGCGAGTTGGATAGGCTGGTCGAGGCGGGGAAGAAGACCCGGAACCCCTTCGTTCTCCCAGTGATCCGCTTCGCCATAGAAACCGGCATGAGGCGCGGTGAGATTCTGAATCTCCGGTGGCGCGACATCGATGAGACACGTGGGACCGCAACTATCCTTGAGACCAAGAACGGCTCCCCACGAACGATCCCACTGACGTCTGGTGCTCTCGATGTCCTGAGGACGCTGGGCGCCCTCAAGGGGCAAGAAAGCTGTTCTCGGGTGTTCCCATTGTCTGCGCTTGCACTTCGGCTCTGCTGGGACAGGCTCACCGGGAGAGCCAACATCAATGACCTGAACTTCCATGATCTCCGGCACGAGGCCATCTCGCGACTGTTCGAGCTTGGCCTAACGGTGCCAGAGGTGGCGTCAATCAGTGGCCATCGGGACATGAGGATGCTCTTCAGGTACGCCCATGCCAGCCATGCATCCATTCGAACCAAGCTGGCTGCCGCCCCCGGGATAGGATGACTGGGCTACGCAACTGCCGCGATCCCTGATCTGCAAAAATGTGGGAAGACACAAGGCGACAACAACCTTCTGTCTTCCCGCAATGGGGCGCTCAGCACCGTGGCGGATCAACGTTCGTAGTACGCGACGAGCGTAGCGAGGCGGGCCTCGCCCAAGATGACCAAGGTAGCCTCGGGGTTCACTTATTGGTGGGCGCTATTTCTCCGGTATAGGGGCCACCCACCATTCAGGTCTTGAGCAACCATGCCTTGCTGCCCCTGCCGATGCCCCCGTTGTGGTGGAACGTTACCCCGATGGCCCTCAAGGATGCTGTGATGAAATGATTGGGATCACTCAGGACCCGCCGGAGTTCCTTCATCTTTTCGACGCCCCAGCCAAGGTCGGTTCGGACCTTGTTCATCGTGGTCTCCCCAGGGAGCCTGTTGGCCATGTACGCGATGACGGCCTTGTAGCCCGCCGACTTACGCACCTTCATGGCTATTCCATCCAGTTCGAAGTCCCACGGTTCGACATTGATGCCCGGCATCTCTGTCTCGATGTTTTCCAGCATGGATTTGCCCCGATGGTCATCGGGAAACACTATGAAGACGTCGGCGGGCGGACAGTCCCCATCGCCGTTCACGGATTTGCGGCATCTGATCCGATTGATGGCCTGAATGACGGAAACCGTGACTTGCTTGATCTCCATAGCCTGGCGGACGTTCCGATAACTCTTCCACGTGGGAGATGAGAGCCATTGGTCAGGTTTCAGGCCCTGGACGGCGAAGAAGGTATTGGTTGACCAAATAGTGCCACGGTAAGGAAGACCGAGCACGACAACAGTGTCAAAATCCTTCCAGTCGTTTTTCCCGTCAATGGCTCCCCAGTGAGCAACTGCGTAGCCGCCGAACTCAGGATCCAGAGTAAGAGCCTTGGCCTCCATGGCCTTGTGGACGCACAGAAGCACCGAGCGCTCGCCGTGGGTTTTCTCAAGTTCGTGTATGACGCGTTCAATCCTGACATGTCCTTTCTTCTTCATGGTGGTTTTCCCCAGGCCGCTTGCATAGGCGACATGAAGCGTGACGTTTCGATAGTTGCGGGCATTGCGTGGAATTGAAGGCCTGACCGCTCTGTCCTCCAGCAACTCCCAGAGCATGTTCTGCGAGGCGGTGGCGTCGAGAACCACCGGTCCGGGAATATCCATGGGGATGAGAAGCTCAGAACCATTGAGCGTGTCCCATTCGCCAGCCTTGTGGTAGTAGGCCCATTTGGTCAGAAGGCTTTCGCACGACCGCATTGTGTGCTCGACACGGCTGATCAGTCGCTGCCGGTCCAACAGACTGTCTTTGCCGAGCACGATGTGGTCCAGCGGCAACAGAACAAGTTCCTCAAGCAACCCCGCAAGCGAGTGGTCCTTGGTCCAGCCGATGTTGGTCTCGGACGGATGCCGCCACAGGATGGCCTCCTGCTGCTCCCGTGGTTCCCTCTCGATCCGCTCCAGCACCCCGAGGAGTGCCTTAAGGGCATCGCAGGCTACCGGATGCCGCTGCCGCATACGTGCATCGACGTATCCCAGCGTCGTGCGAAGAGATTCAGCGGTTACCTGATATTCCTCGACAATGTTCGCCAACGCCTCGTCGATGATAGTCAGACAGCGTGGTCCGGCGTCCCACATCGTGAACTCGGACCATTTGCCATGACGACCGCGATAGATCGCCTCCGTTGCCCGTTGGTAGGCTGAGTGGGTGATGACCAGAACGTCCTTATCCCGGCAATCCGTGTTCTTTGTCCTGTTATCCGAATGCCTTGCAACGGCTGCGTTTCGCCCAGCAAGATCATTGATGGCGACTACGATCTCGTCTGCCTGCTCGATTGTGCGCACGACGACGAGAATGCCGGTGCGGTTCTCTGGTTCGCCTTCAGCGTTCATCCTCGCGATCAGGGAGCTGTAGACGGTCAGACCTTGGGTCTTCCCCGTACCTGTTGCCGGTTCGAGCACCCTCCATTTGCGGTCACCGTTGGCGTGGCCGATGATCGCCTCACCGAACGTTTGCGCCATGGTCTGCCAAAGTTTTTCAAGGGGTTTGCTGCTGGTGTTGCCCAGCGATACAAAACGGGTGGTCATGTGACGTACGAAGTCGATTGGTGACACGATGTTACGTGTAGCCATTGGTGGTCCTCAATTTTTGATACTTGCTTGAGTGGCCCGCTAAATGACCGGTATAGGAACGAAAGAGCGTTGACCGGACGGGCCAACCCGAAACGATGTCGGGTATGCGGGAAAGCAGCGTAGCGCTTCTACCTCATAGAGCCAATGTTGTAACTATTTGAGTTTGTTTAGATAATCCCTCTCAAGTTTCCGCAAGAGGGCCCATTGCTTCACCTCGAAGCCTTTATCCGGCTGTGAAAACCAGAACGGGTCGAAAGGTTCCGACACCAGTTTGATGTGACGATCGATTAGCTCCTTTGGGCGCCCTGGCAACACAGCGTCGGCGTTGTCGGTGATCTCAGCAGCAACGGTGGCAAAGCGACGGTCATTACGTGCGGTTATAGCTGCGCCATGCAGCAATCCCTTCGGTGTGGCCTGGATCTTCGGAAGGGCAACGAGGCCGACCAGGAGTTGCCGGTAGGCTGTATCATTCAATTGTATGGCCTCCCAAGCCGCCGCGTAGTTGAGGCGTCGGTCTGCGAGCCGCCGAATCTGATGCTTGACGTATGCCAACTTCGCGGCATTCAGCCTTCGCAAAGGCTTTCCACGACGCAATCCCTGCCGGAGGTCGGCGTTCGCGCGGGGGGCTCGCGCATGTTCCTTCAGTCGCGCTCGAAAGTAGGACAACCTACCCTCGTCGTAACTCTCTGCCTCCAAGGGATCGACAACTCTGGCCCACCAGTCGACGACCATACGATCTCTAAAAGGGCTGTCGTAGCGCGTGTCCTCAATGAGGATTTGCGCGACGTAGTCATAAGTGGATCGTCGTATCCGTCGCCGACGCCGTTCCAAGATCGTGGCTTTTATGTCCTGCAGTCTCATTGCGCCCTTTATGCACAGTCTGGGGCCTCGGAGGTAGGGCCTCCCCGGAGGGTGACAAGGATGACTGCCTGTACTGGATGAGCCTATGGCGGTGTGGGGTACCTAACTGACCGAAGAAATCAATCCCGTGCTCTAGGGTCAAAACCCCGGTCGCAAGGCACTCGCAGGCCGAAGCCTACCGACCCCTGATGCGCTACAGCCGAAGTTGGGCTTCAGCCAGTTCATGTAAGGCACTTAGAAACTCACGTTGCCTAAGCCCGGTATCGTTCCGGCGCTTTGCACGATCTAAATACGATGAGAAGGTCTCAGCGATTTGTGCATCGTCCAGTATGTCGGCACTGCCCCCTTTTTTGCCATGCACTTTCTGAGCGTTCGTCCGCGCCTCGTTCACGTAGAATCGGGCAAGTTCTAGGGCGTCGTCTACCGACAGAAGCGGCTGGAGTTCGATACGATTTTCCAGGCGACTTCTAAAAGCAGGCAGCGCCAGAGAGTACCGACGTAAAGCATCTGGGGTCACCGCCAGCATCATAAATAAATGGTTGGGCAACGCGTCGATAATCGCCCTCATAGACGACAAATATCTTGCGACTGCCGTCGCGCTTAGGACGCCGTCTTGTTTTTCAAGCTCGTCCAGTAGCAGAAAGACGCCGTTCAGCAGTCCCATTGTACTGCTTGCCTGCACCAAATCACGAAAAGCGGCTGTCTTGGCTTCAACCGTGTCGAGTCTGAAATTAACGCCTAAGATTTCTCGATGCAATTTCAGCAAGCGAAGACCCATGAACCACTCATGCAGGGCCTCAACAACTGGTTGGGCAGCGTTGGATGTAGCTAACTTCCGAAGCGCTATTCGCACTTCGTAATTTCGTGCTTGCTCGATCGCCTCGTCAGCTTTTGCGGGGTTAGCGTTTAAGGCCTCACCAAGTGAGCGGAGATGGTCATTTCCCAACTCCTGAAACAAGCGTCGAAGAATGCTATCAAATGATGATTCTGGGTCAGCCAAATATCTTACGACGTAAAATCCGCCTAGCGTGGGCAGAACGTCTCTTAGCTCTCGCTCATAATAGTTAAGGATGTTTGTTTTGCCTACTCCTTGAGAGCCCTCTATCACAATGACTTGGGTCTTGTGATCACGAACAAAGCTCTCGATCTTCTGGTCTACAGCTTCATCGCTTGCAGATCGACGATGCGGGTTGTCGGTAGTCTGGCTAGACGCCGGGAACGGATTCCCCTCGAATCCGAATTTCGTAAAAAGCCGATTCAGATTAGCTGGTGCGGTGGCCTGACTGAGGCGGTCACGTAGGCTCACTTACCGGCCCTTTCTAAACGGATGCTGGCGCTGGACTTATTGGGTACCAGAAAGTCTCCTCGATAAAGGTGAACAATTTCGACGCTGGGACTCCTTCCACCCATACGAAGCACCTGTATGGCATGAGCGTCATGCCTGGTATCTAGCGTAGAGCCCTCTGTCTGAACCAATAGCAGACCATCCGCCGACGTTTCGGCAAGTGCCTCGCGAACTCTGACAGGATGCACCCCATCCTTTTCTATCAGTGCTTCTAACCAGGCTCCAACGGAAACGAACCTATCCCCAGCGTGTAGTTCCTCAAATCTAGCCAGAGCCAAGTCGACGAACTGAGCCCTGTTCGGCTTTCTATGAGCCGGGAAATAGCCCCTGTCCACCACTGGGGCTGCCAAGGCCAGTACCTCTCCAATCGTGTGATAAGTTGCGCGGGACCTCTCTGGAACCAATATGTTGAATGCCTCACCAATGGGAGCTGCCTCTAGCGCATCTAGGAATGCTGCCACCGACGGGACTTTCGAGAGACCCAACTGAACCCTGACTAGGTCGCCCTGTTGTAATGCAGTCGCAAGCGATAGCCCGGCTTCCGTTAGCTCCCAGCCGGTAGTTTCGCTCATTGTTGCGAGATCACCTGCCGCTAGGAAACGGCGATACTCACCTGGGGTCGCAGTCCCCAAAATCTGCTGTGCTTGGTTCGCCGATACTCTCCCACCTTCTTCTAACACTGACGTAAAGAATTTGAACATCCGGTCGACGTTGAACCTGTAGTAGCCGGTGCCACTGGCAGCGACTGAGCTCTCACGCTTCGGCTTATTTGATGCTGTTACCTTAGCCTTAACTTTCGTAGGTCCCGCCACGCGGGGACGCGTTGCGACAGGTTTCGACGCTAACTCCGGCTGGGCCTCTGGCTCTATCTCGGGCGACGCACCTTCTGCTGCCCAATCTGCGAGGGTGCTGGACTTGAGCCAAAGCAGATCGTTCCGGGAATGAACAGGCGACCAAGACAGTTCAGAACCTATGGCTGCGACTTCCACCCATCGACTGTTGTCGGCAGAAATCAGACGCGCTTTACCGAAGGAAGTGGCTAACTCCCAAACAACAGATTGCAGCGGTACCCTGTAGAGGTCGGCAGTGAGAGGATTGAACACTGTCCCTGAGAAAGTACGCCCTAGAACATCGCTCGCCTTAACAAACTGATGGAACAAAGGAGATATTCCCTCCGCAAGGGCCATCCGCGCCAAGCCCTGATCGGCAGTAAGTAATAAAACCCTGTGACCAGGGTTAGAATGCGATTGATGTAGGCGTGCAGCTTCAAGAATCAAACGATCGCAGTAGCTACGGAAAGCCACAGACAGGTTCAGTTCAGTAATTTCTTTGTCATTATCAGCAAGAAAGGCACTCCGAAGAGGATCACCCATAAGAGGAGTTCGTTCAATCTCGGTATCCTCTCTGATTTCCAAGGTAAGCAGCACTCTCTGGCCGCTTTGACTCAAAAGATGATCAACGAGCAGAGCTGCAGCATTAATCTTAGTTGCTCGACGCCGCTTGAGAAAGTTGTCTGCAAGATTGAGCACTTCCATGTGCACTATGGCTGGAATTTTGATTCGCACTGCGGGATGTAGAAAACGGGCGACGAAGTCGAGGCCGCCTTGCAAAACTGATGATGTGTCAGCAACCACCGTGGTGCCGCGAAGCCCGACCATTTCCTCGACTGATCCTGGATCGAATCGTGGGTGAGCCAAGCCCAGGCGGGTGAGGATGCCAGCTACCGCGTCCAGACTTTTTGCCACTCTGCCGACGGTCCGTTTATAGGCGTCCACCTTATTCCTATCCTTGGACTGGCCATCGGCTTTGTTCGTCTGCATTAGGTCATGCAAACTGTCGTCTGCTGCCGTTACGGTGGGAAGCTCCCACTCATAGGTGCCTTTGCGCACCGCGCGAAGAAAGTCTTCTGGATCGCCACCGGTGAGCGATAGTGACAATTCGCCCAAATGGAGGAACCTTCCTTCCTTGAAACATGACTCTTCACGAACTTCGACGCGGCACTTGCCGTCCGGGCTAAACACGCCCGCTAGAATTCCACTGGCATCGTTTGCCGCGATCAGCCTGAAATCATTCATTGAACAGACACTGAGGCTCCGGGAACGTCCTTGAAAATGTCATGTATCCACTCAAGTTGGACGCAAAACGCGAGTAAGGCATTGAGGCGGTACGCAGTCATTCCGTCCCGCTCAAGACGCTGAGCGCTGTCTGACCATTCTGCCTCGGGCAAGGCAAGCCTCGCGTCATCTAGAAATCGCCGCAACTTTTGTAGGCCCCGCTCTAGAGGCGGAAGCGAGGGTTGAAAGTCGTTCCGGAGCCGCTCACTCAAGGTCTGCCTGACCTCGGAATTCACGATGCTACCCCAAACATCTTCAAGCGCGTGCCAAACAAACGCCTCCTGCTGAAAAATGTCATCGGGGCCAAAGAGTGTTAGAGCGGCTTTGGTCGTATCCGGCTGCTGGTGCAAGGCCAGCGATTTTACGGGGGAGTATGGACGCCAAACCGTGATACGCGCGCCGAATGGCGTTTCCTGTGCCAAGCCCCTACCCCCAAACAAACTGTCCGCGCACGCTATGTGGATATTCTCATGAGAGCAATCGGATTTCATCCCGAATTGTCGTCCCCGATGTCCAGAAAGGTATAGGTTTCCGGCACAGTGAACTTGACCGTACACTTTGCGTCCAGTAACAATGTGTCCGCGATTGCTTCAGAGGAAAGGGTACGGCATGGCAGTTGTCGGATATGCGCGGGTGAGCACCAGCGGTCAGGATTACGAGACACAGGTTGCGAGGCTAAGCGTCCATGGCGCTGACAAAATATTCAGCGAGAAGAAATCAGGGCTGGACGGCAAACGCCCCGAGTTGGCTCGTTGTCTGGAGTATGTTCGCGAGGGCGACACATTGCTGGTCACCAAGCTTGACCGGCTGGCGCGAAGCACTGCTGATCTTTATCGCATCGTCACTCACCTCGCCGACAAGGGCGTTGCCTTCAAGGTGCTGGACGACAACCTCGTCGACACCACCACCCGGACAGGCAAACTCGTCATGGGCATCCTTGCCCTGATCGCCGAGTTCGAGACGGACATCCGCAAGGAACGTCAGATGGAGGGGATCGCCAAGGCGAGGGCGGAGGGGCGCGTCGGGGGCAGACCGAAGACGATCGATGCGACCATGGAAGCGCGGATAGCCGAGCTACGACGGAGCAACTTGAGCATCCGCAAGATCGCTGTTGAGGTCGGTGTATCCAAGGCATCGATACAAAAGGTGCTGGAGCGAACCTCATAGCCCCCCACGGGGGGAATTTGGCTGCCCGTCTGTATGTAAGTACCGAAACAAATTTTTCGCTGAAAATGTCCGCCAGGTTATTTCCCACTCGAGCTACGGAGCGCGAGCTGACGGTCAATCTGGGCAATCAACGCTCTAAATTCGCGGACCAGCTTTTCAGCGTCGGCGAGCGCCATACCCAATCTCGCGCGTTCCTTGCAGAGAGCCTCGGTCGAAACCGCGTTGGCCTCACGGGCTTTGACGTTCGCATTTGAAACCGGCTTCTCGGCAGTTATCGCTGCCACGCGGATCGCACCGACGGCTTTGACCGGTTGGCCCTTTTTCCCTGCCAGCTTCTTCTGTCTTTTCTCCAAGGCGACCGCAAACTCCGGCTGGGCTCTCGCCCAGGCGATCGGTCCTCCAGCCTCCTCGGTTGCCGCGTTCAGTTCCACGCGGGCGTTCCTCGGAGGCATCGGTGCAGTCTGAGATCGGAGCGCGGCGTCAATGATTGCGTCAAGATAAATGAGCCGCAATGCATTCAAGTTCGGAGTCCGTTTGGCTTTCGCTGGCTGCTGGGCGATCGCGGCACGACCACGCCGATTTCTTGGTTTCGAGACTTTTCTGCCGGGAGCCGCCGGGTCGAATGAGGACCACCCAGATCCGCCAACGATAGTACTGCCCCCATTATACCCGCCTTTGCCCATCACTCCCCATCCCGTCGAACCTGTTAGATAGAAATGTCTTCCTGCTCCCTCTGCTGCCTCAAGGTCTCCCAGAGCTGCCCGGGACCTAGCAGAATATCCTTGAGGCCCTCGCGTACTTTTGCAGAGTTCAACGCCTGTTTGCTCAGGCTCGAATGAGCTTCACCGGCGTCCATGATCGCGTTCAAGATGCATTTGAGAATGTCGGGGGAATTTGCGAACTGCTCTTTGGAATTGTCGACAGCCTGCTGCTCAAGAGTTTCTGACTTGAGCATCTGGTCTTTGATGTCGCCCATGACATAGCGAACCTGATCGCCGTCATCCACGCCCTGAAATAGGTCGTTCAGCTTGGCGACGATCTCCGCCAGCAGCGCCTTCTGCTTCTCCTGCACTGATCCGGAACCGGCGTCATAGATCGGCTGCAACGGCTCTCCGAAGCCACCCAATGCCAGCGTACGCTTCCCCTTGTCTGCGAGCTTGTGGTGGGTCAGCACCAGCCCTGACACGTCGATCTCCTGCCGCTCGCGCCCGAACTCCAGCAACGGTATGAGGCGACGGAAGAAGATGTGGCGGCGTTCGATGGCGGTGTTGCCATAGTCGAAGATCTGCGACAGGAACGCATAAAGGCGCACGAAGGCGCCCATGTCGGCGCGGAACAGCACGAGAGCATCCATCGTGTCCTGGGCGTCCCTGGCTGCCTTGGCATCATCTTTCGACCTGGCTATGCGCAACCGCTCCTGAGCATCTCTGTAGAAGCGCAAGAGCCGGTCGACGACAGGCGTGATGGCGGCGACGAGGTCGCCCTGCTTTGATGTCGGGTCCAACTCGACCTTGACCACACGCTCGACCTCGAACTCGTCGTAGTGCCCCAAGCCGTCCAGCTTGGCCCGCAGGTCGAAGACGAGATTGGGGTCGGTCACATTCTCCAGCGAGGCAGTCTCGTAGTAGGTCTGGAACGCCTTGAGGATGTCGTCGCTGCTGTTGACGAAGTCGAGGACATAGGTCGTGTCCTTCCCGGGATGCGCACGGTTGAGCCGCGACAGTGTCTGAACGGCCTGAATGCCTGCCAACCGCCGGTCGACATACATGCCGCACAAAAGAGGCTGATCGAACCCGGTCTGGAATTTGTTGGCCACCAGCAGGATATGATACTCGGGAAGCTTGAAGGCCTCGCGGATGTCGCGCCCGTTCAACCCCGGGTTCAACTCCTTGCTGGTTTCGCTGAAAGGGTCTGGCCCGCTTGTCTGGTCGTTGACCTCGCCCGAGAACGCCACCAGCGTCCCCAGCCTGTAGCCCTTCTCCTTGATGTATTTGTTGATGGCGAGCTGCCAGCGCACGGCCTCGATGCGGCTGCCCACCACAACCATCGCCTTGGCCTTGCCGTGGAGCAGTGGCTGTACCAGCGATCGGTAGTGCTCGACCACCACCTGCACCTTCTGGCTGATGTTGTAGTCGTGCAGCCGCACCCAGCGCATCAGGGACTTGACCGCAGCGCTGCGTTCGACCTCGGTGTCGTCTATCTCCTTGCCCTCATGGGCAAGCTTGAAGGCAAGGCTGTAGGGCGTGTAGTTGCGCAGCACGTCGAGGATGAAACCCTCCTCAATGGCCTGTCGCATGGAATAAACGTGGAAGGCCGCTGGCAGGTTCGTCTCGCTGACTGCCTGATCAGGAAAGGGACGGCGACCGAACAGCTCCAGCGTCTTGGCCTTTGGCGTAGCCGTGAAGGCAACATAGGTGATGCCCTTGGCGCTCGCCCGGGCCGCCATCTGGGCGGCGAGAATGTCCTCGGAGCTGACCTCCCCGCCATCGCCGAGATCGGCCAGTTCCTCAGGCGAAAGCACGGCCTTCAACTTGGCTGCTGCCTCGCCCGTCTGGCTACTGTGCGCTTCATCGGCAATGACCGCGAACCGCTTGCCTTGCGATGCCGCCAGGTCCTGCACGGCCTTAAGGGCGAAGGGGAAGGTCTGGATGGTGCAGACGACGATCTTCTTGCCACCCGCCAGCGCCTCCGCCAGTTGTCCGCTCTTCGCGCCGCTGTCGCTTTTGATCGTTGTGACGACGCCGGTGGTCCGCTCGAAATTGAAGATCGCTTCCTGCAACTGCGTGTCGATGACGTTGCGGTCGGAAACCACCAGAACCGTGTGGAAGACCTTCTCGTGCTTGTCGTCGTGAAGATCGGCGAGGAAATGCGCGGTCCATGCGATGGAATTGGTCTTGCCTGAACCAGCCGAGTGCTGGATGAGATACTTGCCGCCAGCACCCTCGGCCAGCACGGAGGCACGAAGCTTGCGTGTCGCGTCGAGCTGATGGAAGCGCGGAAATATGACGCTCCTGATCTTCTTCTTGGCGTCCCGCTCGGCCACTATGTAGCGACCGAGGATTTCAAGCCACGAGTCCCGCTGCCAGATTCCTTCCCACAGGTAGGCCGTGGGATGACCTTCGGGGTTCGGCGGGTTTCCCCTGCCGCCGCCATTGCCCTTGTTGACGGGCAGGAAGCGCGTCTCAGGGCCTTCAAGCCTTGAGGTCATCACCACTTCGGCATTGCTGACAGCAAAGTGAACCAGAGCGCCGCTCGGAAAGCTCAACAGCGGCTCAGGGGCCCGGCCCTTAGGGTTCGGGAGGCGGTCGAACTTGTACTGGTCCACCGCGTCGGCAACGGATTGCGTGAAGTCCGTCTTGAGTTCGACGGTAGCGACAGGTAGCCCGTTGAGGAACAGCACCAGATCGATGGCATTCTCGTTGGCAAGAGAATAGCGGACCTGCCGCACGACGCGCAGCCGGTTGGCCTGATAGCGGGCAAGGATGTCGGCGTTCATCGCCAGCGCTGGCTTGAACTGGGCGAGCGCCAGCGGTGCCCTGAGGCCGATCATCTCGACGCCATGCCGGATCACGTCGAGCATCCCGCGTTCATCGAGTTGCTTGCGGATACGGTCGAGCAGAAGTGATTCAGCCGCAGCGCCATGGGATTTGGTCAGGGTGTCCCAGGCGTTCGGTTGGCTCGCCCGGACCCACGCCACGACATCGGCGGGAAACAGCGCACGGACTCTGTCAAAGGCAGCAGCCTCGCCATCGGTGTAAAGCCAGCCGTTCGCGGCAAGATGGTCGCAGATTTCAGCCTCGAAACTGATCTCTTGGTGCAGGTTCATCTCGGTCCCAGGCGCTTTGCCTTGAGCCCCAGCGCTGAAAATGCCTCGGCGACGTCGGGTTTCATTTTCCAGCCGCCGTCCTCGGACCACTCCGCAAGGATACCGCTGAAGAAAGCCGCATTGCGTACCGCGGCGTTGTCGGCTGGCCAGAGCCGGGCCTCCCGGTTCTTGCACATCTCACCAAAGTGCATGTGCCAGCTTTGAGCGCCCCATCCGAGCTTTTGGCTAAGGCCCTCTGACGACAGGCCCGGGTTGTCTATTAGGACTTGCGTGATCCGGTGTTCCGTCTCGGACATTGGCAAATGGGTGAAGGCCTCGATTACACGCCGTGCGACCGGCAACTGCGAGACATGCTTGGACAGGGCATTGGCCTCAAGCTCGACCCGCGCGTCTAAGGCGTCGATAACGCGGCGAGCATCTCCTCCAGAGCTGGGGTGGCCGAGCTTGGCTTCGGCATTGGCGCGAACGGTCGCTCGCTTCTTCGCGTCCATAGTCGGGATGGCGGCAAGAATTGGTTCGATGCTCATGCGAAGGCTGCCTCCTTGGCGTTGAGTTTCAATTCCACCTCTTCAAGCCTGCGCACGTCGATCTTGCCTGTAACGGCGGCAGAGATCAGGGCGGCCCGGCGCTCGGTCAGCAAGTCGATGGCCGAGGATGCCTCAGAGAGAAGCCCGTCTATCGTCAACGTTTGTCGATCGAGGAACGTCGCTATCTCATCTTGCTCGCTTGGGGTCGGCAATGGCACCCGCGCACGCTTTAGGTCGAAGATATTGATCCCTCGGACGGCCGCTCCCAGGGACCGCTGCTCCAATTGGACGAATATGGCAATCGACTTCAAAGCATAGAGCAGCCAACGGCAGTTAAGGTCGGGCCTCGGAGAGACCCGCGCAACGTCTTGCGTGATGTTTGCGTCAAGCAACTCATCGGGCACCAACTCCGCATCTCCGATGGAACCTCTTATCGAATATACGATGTCTTTTGGCCGCAATCGGGCTCGCGCAAACGGAGCCTCTATTTCTGCAGTCGTCCGGTTCAGAAGGTCAAGTGTAAGCCTGTGTGGTCGAACATCCCCGCCCTTTACGATAGGCACTCCCTCATCGACATTAGGTCCCGGCAACACGATCCCATACATAATATTTCGACCGTCTGCCGTCAGCCGCATTAGTGGCGAAACGTCCCAATGCTCCGGCACATCGCCCAGCCACTCGACGCCAGAGGCCTTCATCGGGACGTTAGGATTGAGCCCCTTGGTGACCGAATGGGAAATGACGGCCTGACGCTTCTCCTTGAGCAGCTCGACCAACCGCTTCTGATCTTCCACCAGCGCATCGATCTTGCCCGTCTCGCGGTCGAGGAAAGCAGCAATCGCAACTTGTTCTTTGATGGGCGGGATAGGAAAGGAGAAATTCTCGAATACGTTCTGGTATAGATGCTGGATTGTTGATCCATAACTACCCAGGTCGCAAAAGTGGGTGAAATTAGGGGAACTTAGCACCCAATACAGATAAGATGTAATGTACGCCTTGATGGGTCGAACAACAAAAATACCGCTGTTCAGGCACGCAGGCTTTTCAAGCTTGGTTACAATCGCAAGCTTGCCAATGGTCCCGTCCTTGGTGATTAAAAGGTCCCCGTTCTCAAGCTGGATAAACGGATCATCGTCGTACCGGTCACGGTCGACACAATAACAGTCAGACCAATCAATGAATTTCGCACGAAAATCGGTTCCTGTAACAAGGTAAGCGAAACCGCTGTCCATAAACTCGTCCGAAGTCAGCCCCTTCCATCCAACCCGAGCTTTCAGATAGCTAGTCTCCTTTATCCGCCTCACACTCCAATGTTCCGGCAGCGCCCCCAGCCACTCTACTTTACTTGGTCGATAACTTGGATAGGCTATCGTCACGCCGATAACTCCCCGATCATCGACAATATACGGTCGGTGACCTGCTTCAAGTCAGCATCAATCTCGTCAAGCGGTCGGGGCGGCTCGAACACGTAGAAGTGCCGGTTGAAGGGGATCTCATAGCCTACCTTCGTTTTCTCGTGGTCGATCCATGCATCCCGGGCATGGGGCAGAACCTCGCGCCGGAAATAGACTTCCACATCCTCGGCCAGCGGCACGTTCTCGGTGTCCCTCAGCGCACCGTCGGCCTGGGGCTTGCCCTTGTTCTTGCCCCGCTCGCCAAGCACCAAGCGTCCCTGCTCGTCACACAAGGGGCGCTCGACGGTGATGGTGCGGTAGCCGAACTCCTCGTTCGAGAAGATCAGCGACAGTGGGGTAAGCTTGACTTTGCCCCCGTCGGGCGCTGTCGGGGCCTGTTCCCCCTCCTGCACAACTTCCCGCGCCACTTCCCTGCCATTGGCGTCCAGTACGGATGCAAGCTTCGCCTCATGGAAGCCGCCGAACAGTCTGGTCACGGTGGCGATGTCTTCGTCGCCCATCTCCTTGCGCTTGGAGCCAAGGCTCTTGCGCATCTTCTGCCAGAAGCTCGACGCGTCGATGAGTTGGACCTTGCCCTTGCGGTGGGCTGGCTTGCGGTTCGATAGCACCCAGATATAGGTGGAAATACCGGTGTTGTAGAACATGTCGGTAGGTAGGGCGACGATGGCCTCGACCAGATCGTTCTCCAGCACATAGCGGCGGATTTCGCTTTCGCCGCTGCCAGCCCCTCCGGTGAACAAAGGCGAGCCGTTAAGCACGATGCCGAAGCGGCTGCCACCATCGATCGCCGGGCGCATCTTGGAAAGAAGATGCATGAGGAACAGCAGCGAGCCATCGGACACCCGGGGCAATCCGGGGCCAAACCTGCCGTTAAAACCTTGGCTCTCATGCTCGGTGCGGACGGCCTTCTCAACCTTCTTCCATTCAACACCGAACGGGGGGTTGGAAAGCATGTAGTCGAATTTTTCGTGCGGACGGCCATCGTCGGACAGGGTATTGCCGAAGATGATGTTGCTGACGTTCTGCCCCTTGATCAGCATGTCGGCCTTGCAGATGGCATAGGACTCCGGGTTCAACTCCTGCCCATACATGACCAGCGAGGCCTTATCGTTATGCTCGACCAGATACTCGCCAGCCACTGACAGCATTCCACCGGTGCCCGCTGTCGGATCGTATATGGTTCGCACCACACCCGGCTTCGACAGGATGTCATCGTCCTCGACGAACAGCAGGTTGACCATCAGCCTTATGACTTCGCGCGGGGTAAAATGTTCACCGGCGGTTTCGTTGGAAAGTTCGGAGAACTTGCGGATGAGTTCCTCGAAGACGAGGCCCATCTGGTGGTTGTCGACCTTGTTCGGATGCAGGTCGATACGGGCGAACTTCTCAGTCACCTGATAGAGCAGACCAGCCTTTGCCAGCCTGTCGACCTGCGCCGCGAACTCGAAACGCTCGAAGATGTCCCGCACATCCGGCGAGAAGGCCTGTATGTAGGCGAAAAGGTTCTGGGCGATGTTGTCCTGATCGCCCATCAGCCTGCGCATATCGAGTTCTGACGTGTTGTAGAAGCTCTGAGCGGCCTTGCGCAGGAGGAAGGGCTCGGGGTTCATGCCTTGGGCAACCTTCGCGGCATGTTCGGCCAGCACGGCTTCCTTGGTTGGCTCCAGCACACAGTCCAGACGCCGCAGCACGGTGAACGGCAGGATGACCTTGCCGTAATCTGCCTGCTTATAGTCTCCCCTAAGAAGGTCCGCCACGGACCAAATGAATGCCGACAATGCTTGCTGGTTCAATTACAGATACCCCCAAATCAGTTCGGGAGAGACTAAAGACCACAGGTCAACAAATGGCAACGTCTTGATCAATCCAGCGGGATAGGAAAGAGACCGAGGGTGCCCTTGGGTTGCCGCGAGACCTTTTAGCCACCGCCGCTGGTCACACTCTGGTCACACTGGACCCGAACTCAAGGGTCTTTCAGGCCGGGTTGCGTCATTTCAGGAAAAATTGTAGAAGCCCACAAGCAGTTGAATTCAATCGGTCTTTTAGGAGCGCGGCTTCGGATGGGCGTGTAGCTCAGCGGGAGAGCACTGCATTGACATTGCAGGTCACAGGTTCAATCCCTGTCACGCCCACCATCCAGACAATCCACCGTCTCCCGTGCCCCGCGTCTCACGGGCGCTTCCGGGCTGGGCCGCATGAACGCCAAACCGGACGCCTTGATTCTTTGGCCCAGCCAATGCTCTCAACGAAGTCGGCGAAGTCGGCAGAAAATATCTCTTCGGCCACCTCGACGATATGAAATTTGGTGTCCGTTGGAGGCATCGCTCTCCCAGGTGAATTCGAAACGGTATCCAAGCGTGTCGGCGAGCGACTTTGCATTGGACACGGCCAAGAGACGGCCGCCCAAGCCGTCATGTCTGGTGGCAGCAATCAGCGTCGATTTAAATCAGGCCGCGCCGAGGCGGAGGTCACCTGTCTCAATATGCTGGAGAAACCACGCATAGGTTTGCTCCAATCCGCTCTGAAGCGAGTACCGCGGGCGCCAGCCCGTGGCAAACAGGCGCGACACGTCCATCAGTTTGCGCGGCGTGCCGTCCGGCTTCGTCGCATCGAATGTGAGCACCGCCTCGGCTCCGACGACGGAGAGCATGGTGCGGGCCAGCTCGGCAATGGTGATGTCTTCGCCCGAGCCGACATTGACGTGGCTGTCGCCGGCATAGTTTTTCAGCAGCCAGACCAGAGCGTCGGCGGCGTCGTCGACATGCAGGAACTCGCGCCTCGGCGTGCCCGATCCCCAGACCTCCAGGGTTTTGTCGCCGGCGCCCTTGGCCTTGTGCGCCTTGCGCATAAGGGCTGGTACGACATGGCTGGTGGAGAGGTCGAAATTGTCGCCGGGGCCATAGAGATTGGTCGGCATCGCCGAGATGTACTCGACACCGTATTGGCGCCGATAGGCCTGGCACAGTTTCAGCCCAGCGATCTTGGCGATCGCGTACCATTCGTTGGTCGGTTCGAGCGGACCGGTCAGCAAAGCGTCCTCGGAGATCGGCTGTGCCGCAAACTTCGGATAGATGCAGGACGAACCGAGAAACAGCAATTTCTGCACCTCGTTGCGAAAAGCGCTCTCGATGACATTGGTCTGCATGATGAGATTGTCCTGCAGAAAATCGACCGGCAACCTGTTGTTTGCCAGGATACCGCCGACCTTGGCCGCCGCCATCACCACCGCATCCGGCCTGTGGTCCGCCATCCAGCGCCGCACGCCGGCCTGGTCCATCAGGTCGAGTTCATCGCGGGATGCGGTCAGGACCTCGCAGTCCTCGTCCGCCAGCCTGCGCAATATGGCCGATCCGACCATGCCGCGATGCCCGGCCACGAAAACGCGCTTGCCCCTTAGGTCGAAATCCATTGGCGTATCCCTATGCAGAACGGTCGCTATGACCAATGGCGTCGGCGCTCCAGATGGTCCTGCGTCGGACGCATAGCGCATACAGATTTGCCCGGACAAGGCAAATCGGAGATTCGGGCGAGCTCTTCTTGTGGTTGGCGCTCAGACGCCCGCCACGGCGCACAGGTTCTTCATTCTTGCGATGGCAAGCTCCGGGTCGGCCAGCAATCCGGCCTGGTCGGCAAGACGGAACACATCCGCATAGTGGCTAATGCCGCGCGCCGACTGCATGCCGCCGACCATCGAGAAATGGTCCTGGTGGCCGTTCAGCCAGGCCATGAGGACGATACCGGCCTTGTAGTACTCGGTCGGCGCCTCGAAGATCTTTCGCGACAAAGGCACTGTCGGCGCCATCAGCGCGTCATAGCCGGCGCGGTCGCCGTCGGCCAGTTTTGCCAGCGCGGCATTGGCGACCGGCGCAATGGCGTCGAAAATCCCGAGCAGCGCATGTGAATGTCTTTCGCCGTCGCCGGCGATCAGCTCGGGGTAGTTAAAGTCGTCGCCCGTGAACATGACGACCCCTTCCGGCAGCCGGTTGCGCAGGGCAACCTCTTTGCCGGCATCGAGCAGCGATACCTTGATGCCCTCGACCTTGCCGGCGTGGCGTTCGATGATGGCGACGACCGTGTCGAGCGCGGTGTCGAAATCATGGCTGCCCCAATAACCCTTCAGCGCCGGATCGAACATGTCGCCCAGCCAGTGCAGGATGACCTTGCCGGATGCCTGAGACAGGATGCGGTCATAGACGCTAACATAGTCGTCGGGACCCTTGGCGACAGTCGCCAGCGCGCGGCTGGCCATCATGATCGCCTTGCCGCCCAGGCCTTCGATGAAATCGAACTGTCCTTGATAAGCCGCGATGACATCGTCGAGCGTCCTGGCGGCGCCTGGCGCCAGATTGTCTGTTCCGGCACCTGAGGCGAGCTCGGCGCCTTCGACGGTTCGCGCCTCGGCGATCGAGCGGCGGATCAATTCCCTGGCGTTTGTCCAGTCGAAACCCATGCCGCGCTGTGCAGTATCCATCGCCTCGGCAATGCGGAAGCCGAGCCGCCACAGATGATGGCGAAACGCCATCGTGCGCTCCCAGTCGACCGCTGGATGAGCCCATGGATCGGTCATCTCAAGGGGATCGGCAACGACATGGGCGGCGGCATAGGCGATGCGCGAAAACCGCGCGCCGATCACCGGCTGTGCCGGCTGGCCGACAAGGCGGTAGCGAGTGCTGCGACCGCCCTCCCCGGGCAAGGCAATGTCCATCGATCTCTCCCTTGGCCGCGCCTATAAATGGAACGTTCCAATAAATCAAGAGCCTTTTTTGATTCTCAATCCAGCCCCGAAATGCTGCCTCGCAGCGACAAAGCTCTTCGACAGCACCGCTTTCAGTACCCTTTTCTGGATTCCTGAAAAATCCTGATTGACTCAAATGCATCACGGAATTAGAACGTTCCAATATATTCGACCAGAAAATACCGGAGGACGATCTGGATGGCCAGCAGGCCCAAGGCGACGATACTCGACATTGCCCGTGAGGCGGGCGTGTCCAAGTCAACGGTGTCGCTCGTGCTGCAGGGCAGCGATCTGATCCGGCCTGAGACCGCGCTGAAGGTTCGCAAGGCGATCGAGGATGTCGGCTATGTCTACAACCGCGGCGCCGCCAATCTGCGCAAGGCCCATTCCAATGTCATCGGCATGGTCATCAACGATCTCACCAACCCGTTTTTCGCCGAAATGGCGGTCGGCATGGAGCGCGTGTTCCAATCGGCGGGCATCGTGCCGTTCATCGCCAACACGGCGGAGAACCCGGTGCGCCAGGAAGAGGTGCTGAAATCGTTGATGGAGCAAGGTGTCGCCGGGCTGATCGTGTCGCCGGCGCGCGGCACGACTCCCGGTGCGTTCCGCCGCATCGAGATGGCGGGCCTTCCGATCGTCTTCACCATGCGCCGGCTTCCTGAAAGCCGCATCCCGGTGATCGCGCCCGACAATCATCGCGGCGCCTGGCTCGCTACCGCCCATCTGATCGGCAAAGGGCATCGCCGGCTGGCGTTCTTCGGCGGCTCATCAGACCTAGTGGTCTATCATGAGCGGCTGGGCGGATTTCGCGAGGCCTGCGAGGCGCTCGGCATCGCCAAGCGCGATACACTGGTCGTCGAAGGCGAAACCAGCCGCAAGGGCGGCATTGCCTGCCTGGAGACGGCCCTCGCTATGACCGATCCGCCGACCGCGGCGCTATGCTTCAACGACGCGGTCGCCTTCGGCGTCATGCTGGCGCTGCGCAAGCGCGGCCTCGAGCCCGGTGCGGATTTCGCCGTCGTCGGCTTCGACGACGTAATCGAAGCCCAGCATTACATGCCGGCGCTGACCAGCGTCGCGGTGGATTCGGCAGGCCTCGGCGAACGCGCCGCCCATGTCATGCTGAAGATGATCCAGTCGCGCACCACGCGCGCCGAGGATCATATCGGCGCCGTCAACCTCGTCGTCAGGGACAGCTGCGGTCCTGATCGCCGTGCTGGAATGGGAGACGCGGCATGACCGTCAAATGGGGACTGATCGGCGCAAGCACGATCGCCAGGCAATTCGTGATCAACGCCATCCGCGCGCAACCGAACAGCGAGATCACGGCGGTGATGAGTTCCAGCACGGAGCGCGCCACTTCCTATGCCAGGGAGAACGGCATTCCGCTTGCCGTCTCGACGCTCAATGAATTGCTCGGCTCCGACATCGACGCCGTCTACATCTCGACCACCAACGAACTGCATCTCGAACAGGCACTAGCCGCCATCAGGGCGGGAAAACATGTGCTGTGCGAAAAGCCGCTCGCGCTGACCAGCGCCGATGCGCGCAAGATGGTCGCCGCCGCCAAGACGGCCGGCATCGTGCTCGGCACCAACCATCATCTGCGCAATGCCGGCTCGCACCGGGCGATGCGCGAAGCCATCGCCGGCGGCCGCATCGGCAAGCCGATTGCCGCGCGCGTCTTCCACTCGGTCTATCTGCCTGAGAATCTGCAGGGTTGGCGCATCACCAGGCCGGAAGCCGGCGGCGGCGTCGTGCTCGACATCACCGTGCACGATGCCGACACGCTGCGTTTCGTGCTCGATGACGATCCGCTCGAGGTTTCGGCGTTCACCCAGGCCGCAGGCATGGCCGCCGGCGGCCTGGAGGACGGCGCCATGTGCATCTGGCGCTTCAAATCGGGCATTATCGCCCAGTCGCATGAGGGCTTCACCACCAAATTCGCCGGCACCGGCTTCGAGGTGCATGGCAGCGAAGGCTCCCTGATCGCAAAAGATGTGATGACGCAGAAGCCGATCGGCTCTGTGCTGCTGCGCACGGCAAAAGGCGAGGAGGAATTGAGCTTCGACCGCGAAGATCTCTATGTCAGGTCTTTGCGCCAACTCCATGCGGCAATCCGTGGCGAAGGCCAGCCGTCGGCCACTGGCGAGGACGGCGTCTGGTCGCTGACATCAGCCGAGGCGGCGTTGCAATCCGCCAAGTCCGGCAAATCAGCCGCGATCGATCCGAAAATCGGGGGCGCAGGGTGAGCAAGCTCGTCTCCGCAGCGCAAGCCGCCAGCCTGATCAGGGACGGGATGGTCGTTTCCGTGTCGTCGTCGAGCGGCCTCGGCTGCCCGGATGCGGTGCTCGCCTCCATCGGCGAGCGCTTCGAAGCGGAAGGCCATCCCAAGGACATCACGACGCTGCATCCAATCGCCGCCGGCGACATGTACGGCATTAGGGGTATCGACCATCTGGCCAAGCCCGGCCTGTTGAAGCGCACGCTGTGCGGCTCCTATCCCTCCGGCCCGTCATCTTCGGAGCCGCCGCAGATCTGGAAAATGATCGGCGACAATTCGGTCGCCGCCTACAACGTGCCATCCGGCATTTTGTTCGACATGCATCGCGAGGCCGCCGCCAAGCGCCCCGGCGTGCTGACCAAGGTCGGCCTCGACACGTTCGCCGACCCGCGTCACCAGGGCTGCGCCATGAATGCGGCGGCCAGCGAGCCGATCGTTTCGGTGCAGCAGTTCGACGGCGAGGAATGGCTCTATTTCCGCTCGATCGTGCCTGACGTCTCAATCATCCGGGCGACGACGGCCGACGAGCGGGGCAACCTGACCTATGAGCACGAGGGCGCCTATCTCGGTGGGCTGGAGCAGGCGCTCGCAGCCCGCAACAATGGCGGCATCGTCATCGCGCAGGTCAAGCGCGTCGTCGAGAACGGCACGCTGAAGCCGCATGACGTGCGCGTGCCCGGTGTACTGGTCGACCACATCGTGGTGGCGCCCGACCAGTTGCAGACGACGCTGACATCCTACGATCCGGCGATCTCGGGCGAGATCTTCCGGCCGCTGTCGACCTTCCGCAATGCCGAGATGAGCGTCCAGAAGGTGATCGCGCGGCGCGTCGCCATGGAGCTTGCCGACGGCATGGCCGTCAATATCGGCTTCGGCATCTCGGCCAACGTGCCGCGCATCCTTATCGAGGAAGGCCAGCACGGCAAGGTCACCTGGGTAATCGAACAGGGCGCGGTCGGCGGCGTGCCGCTGCTCGATTTCAAGTTCGGCTGCTCGTCGAACGCCGACGCCTTCATGCCTTCGCCACACCAGTTCATCTACTTTCAGGGCGGCGGTTTCGACGCCTCGCTGCTGTCCTTCCTGCAGATCGACCGCCATGGCTCGGTGAACGTGTCGAAGCTCTCGGCGCGGCCGCATGTCACCGCCGGCGCCGGCGGCTTCGTCGACATCACCGCGCGAGCGAAGAAGATCGTGTTTTCCGGCTTCTTCAATGCTGGCGCCAAGCTGTCGCTCGCCGATGGCGGCATCCGCATCGACCAGGAGGGCAAGGTGAAGAAAGTAGTCAGCGAGGTCGAGCACATCTCGTTCTCGGGCAAGCGCGCGGTCGCGCAAGGACAGGACATCACCTATGTCACCGAGCGCTGCGTCATGAAGCTGACGCCGGATGGGCTGATGGTGACGGAGCTGGCACCCGGTATCGATCTTCAGCGCGACGTGCTGGCGCAGGCCGAGATCCCGCTCGCCGTCGCCAACGACCTGAAAGTCACGCCGGACGCGCTCTACCGTGACCGGCCGATCGGACTGTCGCTCAATGGCGGCGCCTCGCTTGGAGGCGCGCATGGCTGAGCGTCTCGTCACCTTTGAAACCGACGGCGACCTCGGCATCGTCACGCTGCGCCGGCCGGAGAAATTCAACGCGCTCGACATCCCGATGCTGCGCGCGCTGGAAGCCGCGCTCGATACGGCCGAGGCCGCGGACGGCGTCCGTGTCGTGCTGCTGTGCGGCGAAGGCAAGGGCTTTTGCTCGGGTGGCGATGTCGAAGCCTGGTCGCAAATGAGTGCCGCCGATTTTCAGGTGCAATGGGTGCGCTATGGCCACCGCGTCTTCGACCGGCTGGCGCGGCTACGGCAGCCGACCATCGCCGTGCTGTCCGGCCATGCGCTGGGCGGCGGGCTTGAACTGGCGGTCGCCTGCGACTTCCGGGTCGCCGAGGCGCAGGTGAAATTAGGTTTCCCGGAAACCTCGATCGGCGTGGTGCCCGGCTGGTCCGGCACGCAGCGCGCGGTGCGCCGCTTCGGCGCGCAAACGGTGCGCCGCATGGCACTTGGCGGCGAGATTTTTCTGGCGGCCGAGGCACTCGCTCTGGGCATCGTCGACCGGGTGGTCGACACGGGCGAGGCATTCACCGAGGCCAAGGCCTGGGCCGGCAAGATCGCCGAGCGCGGTCCGCTGGCAACCGAAGCCGCCAAGCTGATGATCGCGGTCGCCGAGGGCGAGGAAAGTGCCGCCGCCACGGAGGCGCTGGCCAGCGGCTTCATCGCGCTGACCGGCGATCTCAAGGCCGGCGTCAACGCTTTCAAGGTCAAGCAGAAACCAGCGTTTTCAAGATCCTAGAATGCAAGCGGAACCTGGAAATCACATGAATTTGCCCCTCACCATCGCCATGCCTGCCGAGGCAGCCGCAGCGCCGAAAAGCTACCGGCTGCTGATCGACGGCAAGTTTATCGATGCGCGCGACGGCCGGACGCTGGAGCGCAATAGCCCCGGCCACGGCTTCACCGTTTCGCGCTATGCACAAGCTGGCGAAGCGGAAGTCGAGGCGGCGGTGACCGCCGCGCACAAGGCTTTTGAGACCGGCCCCTGGCCGCGCATGAAGGCAGCAGAGCGCGCAGCGATCCTGCTCAAGGCGGCGGACCTGATCGAGGCGCGGCTCGAGGAGATTGCCCGGCTCGACGCGCTGGAATCCGGCAAGCCGATCGCCCAGGCGCGCGGCGAAATCGGCGGCGCCGTCAACATCTGGCGCTATGCCGCGGCGCTTGCCCGCACACTGCATGGCGAAACCTACGCCAATCTCGGCGACGCCATGCTGGGCGTCGTGCTGCGTGAACCGATCGGCGTCGTCTCGATCATCACGCCTTGGAATTTTCCCTTCCTCATCGTCAGCCAGAAACTGCCGTTCGCGCTCGCCGCCGGCTGCACGGCGGTGGTCAAGCCGAGCGAGATGACCTCGGCCTCGACCTTCGTGCTCGGCGACATCCTGATGCAGGCCGGCTTGCCGGACGGCGTCGTCAACATCCTCGCTGGCCTGGGCGACGATGTCGGCGCGCCGATGGTCAGCCATACGCTGGTCGAGATGGTGTCGTTCACCGGCTCCACCCGGGTCGGCAAGATGACCATGGCGTCGGCTGCGAACTCTCTGAAGAAAGTCTCGATGGAGCTCGGCGGCAAAAACGGCCAGATCGTCTTTCCAGACGCCGATCTCGAAGCGGCGGCCGACGCGGCGGTGTTCGGCGGCTTTTTCAACGCCGGCGAATGCTGCAACGCCGGCAGCCGGCTGATCGTCCACGAGGCGATCGCCGACGACTTCCTCGGTGCGCTGAAGGCGCTCACCGCAAGGGTCACCGTCGGCGATCCGCTCGATATCAGCACCAAGGTCGGCGCGATGATCTCTTCCGAGCACCTGGCCAAGGTGACCGGATACGTGACGGCGGCGGCAAACGACGGCAGCAGCGTCTATAGCGGCGGCAAGCAGATCGCCTCCAGTGCCGGTCAGTATCTCGACCCGACCATCCTTCGCGGCGTCACCGAGGACATGGCCATTGCACGTGAAGAAGTGTTCGGCCCAGTGCTCTCGGTGCTGACGTTTGAATCGATTGAAGAGGCGTTGCGCATCGCCAACAACACGCCCTATGGTTTATCGGCGGGCGTGTGGAGCGCCAGCATCGACACCTGCATGTCGGTGGCGCGGAATGTGCGTTCGGGAACCGTTTGGGTGAACACGTTCATGGAAGGTTATCCCGAGCTGCCTTTCGGAGGCTACAAGCAGTCCGGTCTCGGACGCGAACTCGGCAAGCGCGCCGTCGAGGACTATACCGAGGAAAAGACGATCCAGTTTCATCGCGGCCAGCGCACCGGGTGGTGGGTCGGCTGAGTTGGGAAGAACCCGGCGGACATCAGCCGGTCGTGTAGCTGCAACAAGGGAGGAAGTACATGTTGCGCAAATTGCTTATCGGAACGGCTCTCGGATCGGGTCTTGCGTTCGCGGCCCATGCCCAGGACGTCAAGGAAGTCGAGATGCTGCATTGGTGGACGTCTGGCGGCGAAGCGGCTGCCTTGAACGTGCTCAAGGAGGACCTGGCCAAGCAAGGCTTTGCCTGGAAGGACGTGCCCGTGGCCGGCGGCGGCGGCGACGCCGCCATGACCGCGCTGAAGGCGATGGTCGCGGCCGGCAACTACCCGACCGCCTCCCAGATGCTCGGCTACACCGTGCTCGATTATGCCGCGGCCGGCGTGATGGGCGACCTGACCGAGACGGCGGTAAAGGAAGGCTGGGACAAATCCGTTCCGGCAGCCCTGCAGAAATTCTCGGTCTATGACGGCAAGTGGGTCGCGGCTCCGGTCAACGTCCACTCCGTCAACTGGCTGTGGATCAACAAGGCGGTGATGGACAAGATCGGCGGCACCGAGCCCAAGACCTTCGACGAATTCATCGCGCTGCTCGACAAGGCCAAGGCGGCGGGCGTCATCCCGCTCGCGCTCGGCGGCCAGAACTGGCAGGAAGCCACCATGTTCGATTCGGTCGTACTGTCGACCGGCGGACCTGAGTTCTACAAGAAGGCCTTCAACGACCTCGACGAGGAGCAGCTGAAGTCCGACACGATGAAGAAGTCGTTCGACAATCTTGCCAAGCTCGTCACCTATGTCGACCCGAACTTCTCCGGCCGCGACTGGAACCTTGCCACCGCCATGGTCATCAAGGGCGATGCGCTGGTGCAGGTCATGGGCGACTGGGCCAAGGGCGAATTCAACGCCGCCAAGAAGACCCCGGGCACCGACTTCCTGTGCTACCGCTTCCCTGGCACCGACGGCAGCGTGGTCTACAACTCCGACATGTTCGGCATGTTCGACGTTCCGGAGGACCGCAAGGCCGCCCAGGTCGCCTTGGCCACCGCCACTTTGTCGAAGAGCTTCCAGTCGGCTTTCAACGTCGTCAAGGGCTCGGTCCCGGCCCGCACCGACGTGCCCGACACCGACTTCGACGCTTGCGGCAAGAAGGGCATGGCCGACCTGAAGGCCGCCAACGAAGGCGGCACGCTGTTCGGTTCGCTGGCGCAAGGCTATGGCGCGCCGCCGGCCGTCGCCAATGCCTACAAGGACGTCGTCTCGAAGTTCGTCCACGGCCAGATCAAGACCTCGGACGAGGCCGTGACCCAGCTGGTTAACGCAATCGAAGACGCCAAATAAGAACCGGCATGAAAGGACCTTCCCCGCTCCGGTGGGGAAGGTTTGATCAAGCCAGGATGGTCGGCCTCTGGTCGGAATTGCGCCGGCGATCAACCAACACGCCCCGTCTCGACGGGGCTATCCTTCCCCGCCTGGCGGTGAAGGGACCCGAAAGGGAGGAGCCCATGACTACGGTCACGACCCAGATCAAGCTGACGCCGGAGCATAGTGCCCGCCCGGGTGTCTCGATGCGTTCGCGCCTGCAGGACGCGCTGCCGAAGATCGTACTGGCGCCAAGCTTTGCGATCACCGTTGTCTTCGTCTACGGCTTCATCCTGTGGACGGTCTATCTGTCGTTCACCAATTCCAAGACCTTCCCGTCCTATTCGCTCACCGGGCCGCGGGCCTATCAGCGGCTGTGGCGCTGGACTTTCGAGAGCGACCCGCCATCGAGCTGGTACACTTCGATTATCAATATGGGCATTTTCGGCTTTCTCTACATCTTCATCTGCCTAGCACTCGGCTTGTTCCTGGCGATCCTGCTCGACCAGAAGATCCGCGGCGAAGGCATGTTGCGACCGATCTATCTCTACCCGATGGCGCTATCCTTCATCGTCACCGGCGTCGCATGGAAATGGTTCCTCGATCCCGGCCTCGGTCTCGAGCAGACGCTGCACCAGTGGGGCTGGACGACCTTCCATTTTGACTGGATCAAGAACAAGGATTTCGTCATCTACACTGTGGTGATCGCCGGCGTCTGGCAGGCCTCGGGTTTCATCATGGCGATGTTCCTCGCCGGCCTGCGCGGCATTGACGGCGAGATCATGAAGGCGGCGCAGATCGACGGCGCCACCACCTTCCAGCTCTATCGCCGCATCGTCATCCCGCTGCTGCGGCCCATCTTCCTGTCGGCCTTCATCGTGCTCGCCCACCTCGCCATCAAGTCCTACGATCTGGTCGTAGCACTGACCAGCGGCGGGCCAGGCGGCTCGGCCTGGCTGCCGTCGAACTTCATGTATGAGTACACCTTCAAGCGCAACGAAATGGCCGTCGGCTCGGCCAGCGCCGTGATCATGCTGATGACCATCACAGCGATCATCGTGCCCTATCTCTATTCCGAGCTCAGGGAGCGGCCGCGATGAGCGTCATTGCCACCCCCGCTCGCCAGAGCGCTGGCGGCATCAGCGCCAGGACCGTCAACCGCATCGTCATCTACGGCCTGCTGGCGCTGTTCGCGCTGTTCTACCTGATGCCGCTGTTCGTCATGCTGGTGACCTCGTTCAAGACCATGGACGAGATCCAGAACGGCAACATGCTGGCGCTGCCGCAGGCGCCGACCTTCGAGCCGTGGCTGAAGGCGTGGGGCGAGACCTGCGTCGGCCTGACCTGCGCCGGCATCAAGGGCTATTTCTGGAATTCCATCAAGATGGTGGTTCCGGCGGTGCTGATCTCGACGCTGCTCGGCGCGCTCAACGGCTATGTCCTGACCAAATGGCGCTTCCGCGGCCACACGCTGGTTTTCGGGCTGATGCTGTTTGCTTGCTTCATCCCGTTCCAGTCGGTGCTGTTGCCGATGGCGACGATCCTCGGCAGCCTCGGCCGTTTCGGCGTGACGCTGCGAAACGCCACGGGATTTTCATTCGGCTTGGGCAATCCGACAGTCAACCTGGTCTTTGTCCACGTCGTCTACGGGCTCGGCTTCACCACTTTGTTCTTCCGCAACTATTACGAGGCGTTCCCGACCGAACTGGTCAAGGCGGCACAGGTCGACGGCGCCAGCTTCTTCCAGATCTTCCGGCGCATCATGCTGCCGAATTCGATGCCGATCTTCGTCGTCACCGTCATCTACCAGTTCACCAACATCTGGAACGACTTCCTGTTCGCCTCGGCCTATGCCGGCACCGGTGACGCGATGCCGATGACCGTGGCGCTGAACAACGTCGTCAATACCTCGACCGGTGTCGTCGAATACAACGTCAACATGGCGGCGGCGATGATCGCCGCACTGCCGACCCTTCTCGTCTACGTGGTCGCTGGCCGCTATTTTGTGCGCGGCCTGATGGCCGGCGCCGTCAAAGGATAATCGAATGGCTTTTCTCGAAATCAATGGGCTGAGGAAGCGGTTCGGATCGGTCGAGATCCTGAAGGGCATCGACGTCGATCTCGAAAGGGGCGGCTTCCTGGTGCTGGTCGGCCCGTCCGGCTGCGGCAAGTCGACCTTGCTCAACACCATCGCCGGCCTGGAAACCATCACCGAAGGCGAAATCCGCGTCGACGGCCGGACGATCAACGATCTCCACCCGTCGAAGCGCGACATCGCCATGGTATTCCAGAGCTACGCGCTGTATCCGAACATGACCGTCGCGGGGAACATTGCCTTTGGCATGGAGATGCGCGGCGTGCCGGCAGCGGAGCGCCAGAAGGCGATCGACAAGGTGGCGAAGGTGCTGCAGATCGGCCACCTCCTGCAGCGCAAGCCGAGCCAGCTCTCCGGCGGCCAGCGCCAGCGCGTCGCCATGGGCCGAGCGCTGGTGCGCGACCCCAAGCTCTTTCTCTTCGACGAGCCGCTCTCCAATCTCGACGCCAAGCTGCGCGTCGACATGCGCATCGAGATCAAGCGGCTGCACGCGACCACCGGCACCACAATCGTCTACGTTACCCACGACCAGATCGAGGCGATGACGTTGGCCACCAAGATCGCGGTGATGCGCGACGGCGAAGTGCAGCAGTTCGGCACGCCGGCCGAAATCTATAACAACCCGACCAACCTGTTTGTTGCCGACTTCATGGGCTCGCCGGCCATGAACCTGATTCCGGCGACGATCGGCGGCAATGGCAATGCGCTTTCCGTGGTGCTGCAGCGCGAGGCGCGCGAGCCGATCTCTCTGCCGCTGGCCGATGCGCCGACGGGTCTGTCGGCATTCTACAGCAAGCCGATCATTTTTGGCGTCCGCCCCGAAGCCCTGACCGATCCTGAGGGAGCCGAACGCAACGCATCGAACATCGCCACCGCCGACTGTCACATCGAAGTCGTGGAACCGGCCGGCTCCGATACCTTCGCCGTCACCAATCTCGGCGGCAAGGCGGTGGTGGCGCGTCTGCGCGCCGACGCCAATATCCAGCCGGGCACGGTCACGCCGCTCGCCTTCAACCTGACCAAGGCGGTGTTCTTCGATCCGGCGACCGAGAACCGTATCCTCTGACAGCCATGACAAACCCGGACATCGTCATCATCGGCTCCGGCATCGGCGGCGCCACGATCGCTTCCGGCCTTGCCGGCAGTGGCGCCTCGATCCTGATGCTGGAGCGCGGCGAACCACTGCCGACGACGCCGCATACGCGCGACACGCGCGCCATTTTCGTCGACGGCCACTACCGGCCGAAGGAGATGTGGCGCGAGGCCGGGGGTGCTGCGTTCAACCCCGGCAACTACTACTATGTCGGCGGCAATTCGAAATTCTATGGCGCGGTGCTGATCCGCTACCGCAGGGAAGACTTTTCCGCCATGCAACACTATGGCGGCGTCTCGCCGGCCTGGCCGTTCTCCTATGAGGAGTTCGAGCCTTGGTACTCCAAGGCCGAGCAGCTTTTTCGTGTGCGCGGCGTACTCGGCGAAGACCCGACCGAGCCGTTCCACTCGATCCCCTATCCCTTCGGGCCGGTGCCCGACGAGCCGCCGATCGCCCGCGCCCGCGCCGAACTCAAAGGCCTCGGCCTGCACCCGGCATCGCTGCCGCTCGGCGTCGATATCGATGCCTGGCTAAAGGACGGCAAGACAGGCTGGGACGCCTTTCCCAACACCGGGACCGGCAAGGTCGATGCCCAAACAGGGCCGCTGACAGCGGCACTTACCGACCGGAACATCAGGCTCGAGACCGGTGCCCATGTCGAATATCTCGAAGCGTCGTCGGATGCCAGGACGATCGACGCCGTTCACTACCGCCAGAACGGGGCGCTGAAGAAAGCGACGCCGAAGCTGGTCATCCTCTCGGCAGGTGCGGTCAATTCGGCGGTCATCCTGCTGCGCTCGCCCTCCCCCAGCAGCAAGGGAGGCGGCAATGGACTCGCCAACCGTTCCGACCAGGTCGGCCGCAACTTCATGAACCACAATTCGAGCGCCATGCTGGCGATCGACCCGCGCCGCAGGAACACATCCGTCTACCAGAAGACGCTAATGCTCAATGACTACTATCTGTCCGATGGTAAGGGCGGCAGGCCGCTCGGCAACGTCCAGCTTCTCGGCAAGATCGACGGCTACATCCTGAGGGCCAACGTCAAGCTTGCACCCAAATTCGCGCTGGACTTCATGGCCGGCCACGCCGTCGACTGGTACCTGATGTGCGAGGACCTGCCCGATCCCGAAAGCCGCATCATGGTCGACGGCAAGGATATCGTCATGCAGTGGCGCCGGTCCAATATGCAGTCGCTCGACGGGCTGACCAAGGTGATGCGCGAGAATTTCCGCGCCTGCGGCTATCCGATCGTCCTGTCGCGGCCTTTCGACAAGCGCACGCCGTCGCATCAGTGCGGAACGGTCAAGATGGGCGACGATCCGGCGACCTCGCCGCTCGACCCGTTCTGCCGCTCGTTCGATCACCACAACTTGTTTGTCGTCGACGCTAGCTTCCTGCCGAACTCGGCCGCAGTTAACCCAGCACTTTCGATTGCCGCGCAGGCCCTGCGCGTCGCCGATCACATCCGCAAGACGGAGCTTGTCGCATGAGCCGCCCGGCAGCGATCGTCACCGGCGGCGCGCGCGGCATCGGCCTGGCCTGCGCCGAAGCGCTGGCCGATGCGGGCTTCAATATCCTTGTCGTGGACCTTGCCGAAAAGGCCGGCGACGGGCTCGCCGCTGACATCACCGCCCGCGGCGCGAATTTCGGCTACCATTGCGGCGACATCGCCGATCTCGACCGCCATGCAGCACTGGTCGATGCCGCGATAAGCGCCTTCGGCCGCATCGACTGCCTGGTCAACAATGCCGGCATCGGCGCTGTCATACGCGGCGACCTGCTGGAATTGAACCCGGACAATTTCGACCGGATCGTCGCCATCAATCTGCGCGGCACCGTCTTCCTCAGCCAGGCCGTCGCCAGGGCGATGCTTGCGGCGCCGGCCGATCGTGCAAAATCGATCATCACCATCACCTCGGTCAGCGCCGAAATGGCCTCGCCCGAACGTGCCGACTATTGCATCTCCAAGGCCGGGCTTTCGATGTGGGTGAAGACCCTGGCGCTGCGGCTCGCCGCCGAAAATATCGGCGTGTTCGAGGTGCGGCCGGGCATCATCCGCACCGACATGACCGCAGGCGTCACCGCCAAATATGACGCGCTGATCGACGGCGGGCTGGTGCCGGCAAAACGCTGGGGCGAAGCCGCCGATGTCGCCGCTGCGGTGGCGGCACTCGCCGGCGGCAAGCTCGGTTTTTCGACCGGCTCGATCATCAATGTCGACGGTGCGCTGTCGGTGCCGAGGCTGTGAACAGGTGACGCCATGACCGACTACATCATCGTCGGCGCCGGCCCGGCCGGCTGCGTGCTGGCCAACCGGCTGAGCGAAGATCCTTCGCATCAGGTACTGCTGCTCGAGGCCGGCGGCAAGGACTGGCACCCGCTGATCCACATGCCGGCCGGCTTCGCCAAGATGACTAAGGGCATCGCCGCCTGGGGCTGGTCGACCGTGCCGCAAAAGCACATGAAGGACCGCGTCTTCCGGTACACACAGGCCAAGGTGATCGGCGGCGGCTCCTCCATCAACGCCCAGATCTACACGCGTGGCAATGCCCGCGACTACGATGCCTGGGAGAAGGAAGAGGGCCTTGCCGGCTGGGGCTATCGTGACGTGCTGCCCTATTTCAAGCGGGCCGAGAACAACCAGCGCTACGCCAACGATTTTCACGGCGACCAGGGTCCGCTCGGCGTGTCGAACCCGATTGCGCCGCTGCCGATCTGCGAGGCTTATTTCCGCGCCGGACAGGAGATGGGCATTCCCTTCAATCCGGACTTCAACGGGATAGCCCAAGAAGGCGTCGGTTATTACCAATTGACGCAGAAGGACGCGAAACGCTCCTCCGCCTCGGTCGCCTATCTCCGGCCGATCCGCGAACGCAAGAACCTGACCGTCAGGACAGATGTGCTGGTGACGCGCATCGTCGTCGAGAAAGGCCGCGCCGTCGGTGTCGAGATCGTCGACAGGCCGGGCGGCCAGCCGACGACCCTGCGTGCCGAGCGCGAAGTCATCGTCTCGTCCGGCGCCATCGGCTCGCCGAAGCTCTTGATGCAATCGGGCATCGGCCCGGCCGATCATCTGAAGTCGGTCGGCGTGACGCCAGTCCACGACCTGCCCGGCGTCGGTTCCAACCTGCAGGACCATCTCGACCTGTTCGTCATTGCCGAATGCACCGGCGACCACACCTACGACAACTATGCCAAGCTGCACCGGACGGTGTGGGCAGGCCTGCAATACCTGCTGCTGAAAAAAGGCCCGGTTGCCTCCAGCCTGTTCGAGACCGGCGGCTTCTGGTACGCCGACCCGACCGCCGCCTCGCCCGATATCCAGCTCCATCTCGGCCTCGGCTCCGGTATCGAGGCCGGTGTCGAAAAACTGAAAAATCCGGGCGTGACGCTGAACTCGGCCTTCCTGCGCCCGCGTTCGCGCGGCACGGTGCGGCTGAACAGCGCCGACCCGGCCGACAGCCCGCTGATCGATCCGAACTACTGGTCCGACCCCAACGATCGCGACATGTCGATCAAGGGGCTCAGACTGGCGCGCGAGATCATGCGGCAGAAGGCGCTGGCCCCCTACGTGCTGCGCGAGGTGCTGCCGGGACCGACACTCACCAGCGGCGACGAGCTGTTCGACTATGCCTGCCGCAGTTCCAAGACCGACCACCACCCTGTCGGCACCTGCCGCATGGGCCATGACGCGATGAGCGTGGTGACACCGGATCTCAGGCTGCGCGGCATCGAAGGGTTGCGCGTCTGCGACGCTTCGGTGATGCCGCGCATCCCCTCCTCCAACACCAATGCGCCAACGATCATGGTCGGCGAAAAGGGCGCCGATCTGATCCTTGGCCGCGAGCCGCTGCCGCCGGCCGTGTTTTCCACCAACCAAGCGGCATGAGATCCCAAGAATGATCAGGCACTGTGTTTTCGTTCGATTCCGCAACGACGTCACCGACGACGAGCGCGCGGCAATCCATGCCGATCTCGAAGCATTGCGGTGGCTGATCGACGGTATGGGCAAGGTCGAATTCAGCGCCAACACCAGCCCAGAACCGTTCGCGCGCGGCTTCACGCACGGCTTCACCATCGACTTCCGCGATGCCGCCGCGCGCGACGCCTATCTGGTGCATGAGGCCCACAGCCGAGCCGGCGCTCGGCTGGTCGCGGCGCTTGAAGGCGGCACCGACGGGCTGATGGTGTTCGATCTCGAGATAAGCGCTTAATGCATGTCGCGCAAAAGTGTGCAGCGGTTTTGCGATAGCGACATGCATAAAACAACAACCTAAAGCGCGTCGCGTGAGGTCGGTCGAACGCGACGCGCTTTAGCCTATCCAAGCCTCAGCGCGACGACGCCGGCAACAATGCTGAGCACGGCGGCACCCCGCCATCCCGTCATCTTCTCGCCGAGCGCAAACACCGAGATCATCATGGCGAACAGGATCGAGGTTTCGCGCAGCGCCGCGACCGAGGCGATCGGCGCCTTAGTCATCGCCCACATCACGATCCAGTAGGCGGCGCCGCTGAGCACGCCGGTGTACACGCCCGCCTTCCAGTCGCGCGCCAGCACCGGCAGCGCTTTTGGTCCGCGAAAGATCAGGCACAGCACCAATGCCCATGCCGCATCACAGACGAACAGCCATGCCGCATAGCTTGAGGCGGTAGCGGCCAGCCGCGCGCCGCTGCCGTCGGAAAGCGTATAGCCGGCGATGAAGATCGAGGTGCCAAGCGCGAAGCCGACGGCGCGCAGGTTCAGCCTCTCCAGATGTGCGCCGCCGCGAAACGACAGCACCAGCGTGCCGGCTGACAACAGAACGATGCCGACAATGGCGAGCGGCGCCGGAATTTCGGCGACGATCACCATGCCGCCAAATGCAGCCAGCAGCGGTGCCGTGCCGCGCGCCAGTGGATAGGTCTGGGCGAAATCGCCGGCCTTGTAGGCGCCGATCAGGAACGTCCTGTAGCCCATGTGGAAGACCACCGAGGCGATGATGTACGGCCACACTTCCGCTTTCGGCACCTCGACAAAAGGCAGCGCCAGAAGCGCCACGGCGCCCATGCCAAGCGTCATCAGCGTGATCGACAGGAAGCGGTCGAGATGGACCTTGACCAGCGCGTTCCAGATCGCGTGCATGGCGGCGGCAGCAAGCACTGCGAGGAAGACGGACAAGGTCATCGGCGGCTCATCCGCATCCGGTCCCTGTCGCGAACGGCGTTTCCATGTCGATGTCGACCCGCAGCGGAAAATGATCCGAAGCGACTTCGCCGGTATCGGCGCTGACCGAGCGCACGCGTCCCGCCAACATCCCGCCGACGAAGCAATGATCGAGCCGGCGCCTTGCCAGCCTGCCGTCGATGGTTTTCACATGGGTGTGGAAATCCGACGTTGGTTCGCCGGCGACGGCGGCGGCATCGACGAAACCGTCGAGATAGGCGGCACCGCGATGATAGGGCGTGCTGCCGACGATGCGCCGGTACTCGACGCTGCCTGGCTCCATGTTGAAATCGCCCATCCAGATCGCCGCCAGCGGGTTTTCCGGCTCCGGCTGGCCATTGCTCCAGTTGCGCACGGGCTCATCGTCGGCGCCGCTCCACGGGCCGCCGTCGGACGGCGCCCGGCGATGCTCGGCGAGCAGATAGTCGATCTGCTCCAGCCGCTCTTCGGCGGCGATATGCGCGAGATGCAGCGACAGCACCCGCACCGGACCGGCAGGGGTGCGGATCATGCATTCCAGCGCTGCGTTGCGGGTGTTGAGCGGACGCACGGTGCGGCGCAGCGGCAGCGTGTGCAGCCGCGACCAGACGATCGGCAGCTTGGACAGGACCATGGTGCCGAATTGCCGCCGCCGGTTGACGATGCGGCCGTCATGCCGCTCGCTGGCGTCCATGTCGAAGGCCGGCCCGTAAACCCAATGGTATTCGGGCAGCAGTCGCGAAAGAAGTTCCGGCTGGTCGTCCTCGTTGCTGCGCAGCCAGTGCCGCTCCACCTCCTGCAAGGCGATGATGTCGGCGCCGGCCACGACGCGTGCCGCCCGCGCGAGATCGTAGCGGCCATCGCTGCCGAAGCCGTACTGGATGTTGTAGCTGACCAGCTTCATCGCTTAACCGGCTCAATTTCGTGATGGCAGTAGCCGTTTGGCGGATTGGTTGCAATGTGCAGCCGGGTGGAGAGAGCTTGGGCCAGGCAGCCGCGGCTAGAGCATCGGACCCATGTCCGCCGCTCTAAGTCGTCAGCGGCTGGAATCGTCCGGGCGGAGAAGCGGCCAGTTCCGACCAGTCGATTTCCTCCTCCAGACGATGATATGCTTCGTCGCCGATCGTTCCGTCGACGCGCAGCTGTTCCAGCGCGTCACGCTGGCTCTTGATGGCATAGAGGCGCAACCTGTCGTACTCGGTCGCAGCCTGGGCGTCGTCAGGATTTTCGGCGATCACGCGCTGCGCGGTAAATTGCTCGCGGACCACGGCCGCGGCATTCGATGTCTTGCCGCTCAACACGTCCAGCGCTGCCTGCATGATGGCGACGCGCGCCTGCGCGACCTCGCGGTCGACAGTTCCGTCGGGATCGAGACGAAGCAAGCGCAGCAGCGGCTTCAGGCTGATGCCTTGCAGCACCAAGGTGCCGAGAACGACCGAGAAAGCGGCGAGCACGATCGGGTCGCGGCCGGGAAAGTCGGCCGGCAAGGCAAACGCTGCCGCAAGGGTGACCAGACCGCGCATGCCGCACCAGCCGATCAGCACGCCGCCGCGAAACGACGGGGCTTCGGCCTGCCGGTCCGCGTCACCGAAGCTGGCAAGCCACCTCATGATCGCGCCGCACCCCAGCACCCAGATGAGACGCGAGACGATGACGACAGCCAGCACGGCCGCGGCGAAGACGAACGCTTCGACCTGCCCCTGCTCGGCAAGCCTTCCGACGATCAACCGTGCCTGAAGTCCCATCAGGACGAAGGCCAGCACGTTGAGCACGAACACCGCCGTCTCCCAGACCGAGTAGGAACTGACGCGATTCCTGGCCGGCATGCGACGCGGCGCGGTGCGCGCGATGGTCATGGCGTAGACCACGATCGTTATGATGGCGGAGAGCCCGATCCTGTCGGCCAGGATCCAGACGCCGAACGTTCCGGCAAATTGCACCACCGTGCCACTTGCCGGATCTCTGATGCGACTGAGGGTGACGAGAGACAGCCGGCCGAGCACATAACCCGCGGCAAGGCTGCCGACCGTCGACAGCAGGATCATCGGAACGGCGTTGCTCAGCAGGATAGAGCCGGCAGCGGCGGAAACCGCCATGCGGTAGATCAGGAGTGCCGTGGCGTCGTTGAGCAGGCTTTCGCCTTGCAGGATCGCGGTGACGCGGTGCGGCACCTTGAACTGTCCAAGCACGGCCGACGCCGCGACGGCATCGGGCGGCGCCACGATCGCGCCAAGGGCAATAGCCGCAGCGATCGGCAGGCCTGCCATCGTCCAGCCGACAAGCGCCACGGCGGCAGTGGTGAAAACGACGGCGCCAAGCGCCAGCAGGACAAGCGGCAGCCTGTAGCGATTGAGATCGCGCAGCGACGTGTCGTACGCCGCGTCAAGAAGCACCGGCGCGATGAACAAGGCGAGCGCCAGTTCGGGATCGATCTCGATGGTCGGCGCAAACGGCAGGAAGGCGATGCCTGCGCCGGCCAATGCCAGCAAGGAGGGATAAGGAACCTGGAGACGCCGCGACAACGCCGTCAGCGCGACGGCGATCAGCAGGAGAACAAGGGTCAGCTCGAAAAGTGCCATGCCTTATCGTAGCGGTGAAGCCGGGCGATTGGCACTGCAAAAAACGGGCACGGCTACTGCTGCTGGCGGATGGTGAATGGTGAATGGTGAATGGTGAATGGTGAATGGTGAATGGTCGCTTGCAGAGAAATTTCGGCTCGTAAAGTGCCTTCTTGCTATTCACTATTCACCATTCACTATTCACTCTTCCCCTAATGCAGCACCAACATGTCACCCGACGAGAAGGAAATCTCGGCCTTTTCGCCGACGGCGGGAGGCGGGGCGGCCGGGCTGTTGAACGTGTCGAGCGATACCGTGCTGCCGCCGATGCCGACGCGAACCCGGATGACCGAGCCGAGGAAATGCACTTCGGTGATCTCGCCGGAAAGGCTCGCGTCGCGGCCGGGATGGCGGCCGAGCGAAATCGCCTCGGGCCGCAGTGCCAGCGACAGCGTGTCGCCGGACTTGGAGCCGTTTAGCTTTCCCTGCAGCGAGACCTCTTGCGAATTGACGCGCACCTTGCCCGACGCAGCGTCGGTGACGGTGCCTTCGAGCACGTTCAGCGTGCCGACGAAATTGGCGACGAACTTGGTCGCCGGCCGGTTATAGATCTCGAACGGCGTGCCGACCTGCTCGGCCTTGCCGCCATACATGACGGCGATGCGGTCGGAGATCGACAGCGCCTCTTCCTGGTCGTGGGTGACGAAGACAGTGGTGATGCCGAGCTTCTTCTGGATCGAGCGGATTTCCTCGCGCAGCGACACGCGCACCTTGGCGTCGAGCGCCGACAACGGCTCGTCGAGCAGCAGGAGTTTCGGTTTCGGCGCAATCGCCCGCGCCAGCGCGATACGCTGCTGCTGACCGCCGGAGAGTTGATAGGGATAACGGTCGCCCATCTGCGGCAGCTTGATGAGGTCGAGCATCTCGGCAACGCGCCTGTCGGCGTCCGCCTTTGGCATGCCCGCGACCTTCAGTCCGAAGCCGATGTTCTGCGCCACGGTCAGGTTCGGAAACAGCGCATAGGCCTGGAACACCATGCCGACATTGCGCTGGTTGGGCTTGAGCCGGGTGATGTCCTTGCCGGCCACCACGATCTTGCCGGCGCTCGGCTCCTCAAAGCCAGCGACCATGCGCAGCACCGTCGTCTTGCCGCAACCCGACGGCCCGAGGAACGAGACGAATTCGCCCGGCTCGACGTCGAGATTGAAGTCCTGGACGACGGTGGTGGCGCCGAAGGCTTTTCGCACCTGCTGGATGGAGAGGAATGGCTCGGCCATGGCTTTTCTTTCGGTCAGTACTTTTCGATCAGTTTGGCCGGTTCGCCGATCGTGGCGCAAAACGCGACAGGATCTGGATCAGCGACATGCAGCCCCAGGTGATGGCGAACGAAATGAGCGCCAGTGCCGACGGCTCATAGGCACTGTTGGCGCCGATGTTCTGCAGATAGGGGCCGAAAGCCGGGCGATTCAGCAGCGACGCCATGGTGAACTCGCCGATGACGATGGCAAAACTCAGGAACGCGCCGGATAAGACAGCGATCAGTACGTTCGGCAGGATGATGCGGGCGATGATGGTGGTCCAGCCGGCGCCGAGGATTTGTGCGGCTTCGGTGAGCGTTCTGACGTCGATGGTCCTGAGACCGGTATCGACCGCCCGGTACATATAAGGCAGCGCCAGCACTGCATAGCCGATGACCAGCAGAGCATCGGTGCCACGCGCTGTCGCCAGAAAAGGCAACGTCGAATTCGAACCGAACATTCTGATGTAGCCGAAGACGATGACGATAGCGGGGATAACCAGCGGCAGCAGCGTGATGAACTCTACGACCGGCCGCAGATGCGGTAGCCGCAGCCGTATCCAGTAGGCCGTCGGGACAACGAGGAGCACGCCCAAAAGGATGGTGAAGATCGCCACAACGACGGAATAGGTAAATGTCGCCTGGAAATTCGGATCTTCGAAGACCGAGCGGTAGGCGTCAAAGGAGTATTCCCCTCGCCGCTTACGCAAGGAGAATTCAAAGGTCGCCACAAGCGGCAGGACAAAATAAGTGGTTCCCACGCCAAAAACGAGCCAGGCCCAAAAACGGCTGCCTTGCTTCATTTCAGCCACCGTTCGGCTCGCCGTTGGAACAAGATATAGAAGAGATTGGCCAGACCGGTAATGACGATCATGCCGAATGCAAGCGCATAACCTAGATTCGGATTGTAAAGCACGTCGCCGCGAATCTGCGCGAACAGCTGGATTGGCACGATGTTGAGTGACGGCCCCGTCAGTGCATAGGCCGTTGCGACCGCTCCGAACGCGTTGGCAAAGAGGAGGACCGTCGTACCGAGAAAACTCGGCCATAATACCGGGATGACCACCATGCGCCAATATTGCCAATTGGTTGCGCCGAGCGTCGCGGCAGCTTCGCCCCATTCCTTCTTCAACCCATCGACCGCCGGCGTGATGATGACGATCATCAACGGAATCTGGAAATAGAGGTAAGTGAGGATCAGGCCCCAAAACGAAAAGATACTGAAGCCGAGCGAATAAATGTTAATGCCGAAAATGTCTCGCAACAGGATCGTCGCCACTCCGAGCCGACCTAGCGTCGCGATAAACGAGAATGCCAGCGGTACGCCGGCAAAATTCGAGGCGACGCCCGAGAAGGTCAAGGTTGCCGAGCGTAACCACGGCGGCAAGCCTCCGCGAACCACTGCCACGGCCATTGCCAGGCCGATCAAGGCGCCAAGGACCGCAGAGACAAAGCTGATCTGAATGGATACCCAATAGGCCGCCGCGAGCTTTGGTTGCGACAACGCTATGATGTTGTCGAACGTATAGTCGCCGGCTGCATTTTTGAACGCGCCCGCGATCAGCCCTACCGTAGGCAAGATCAAAAAGACCAGCGCGAAAATGAAGAATGGAGTTACGCCTAACCAATGCAGTGGCAGCCGAAGGCGGCTGATCTCCGGCGCGCCAGGACTGACGCTGGCTGTCTGGGACATTGTGGAGTCTGCCATGGACTTCCCGAAGTTGGCATAAGGCGCCGGGCGGCGAACCGCCCGGCGCCCTATGAATTACTTCACGACGGCGCCAACGATAGCATCCCAGTTCGTGCTGATTTCCTTCTTGGCAGCGTTCTGTTCCTCCAAGGTGGGGAATATCGCTTTTTCGTAGTTCTCGGCGGCCGGCAGCTTGTCCAGCATCTCCTTCGGGATCACGCCCTTTTTGGCGAGGTCATTGAAGCGGATCGGGTGGCAGTAGCCCTTCAGCCAGCCGAGCTGGCCTTCGTCCGAGTAGAGATACTCCATCCACAGCTTGGCGGCGTTCGGATGCGGCGCATAGGCGCTGATCGCCTGTACGTAGACGCCTGCGACCACCGCGCTCTTTGGCACGACGATTTCGATTTCCGGATTGCCGGCCATCTTGTCGCGCATGGCGAGCAGGTTGTAGTCCCAGTTCATCACGATCGGTGTGGTGCCCTGGGCGACAGCTGCCGCTTCACCATCGACCGGCACGAAGTTGCCGGCATCGTTGAGCTGCTTGAAGAACTGCAGACCCTTGGCGGCGGCATCCTGGCCGCCGGTACCGCCAGCCGCGAGGCCCGAAGCGTAAACCGACATGACGGCGTTGTTCGATGTGCGCGGGTCACCGGCGAGCGCTACGGAGTTGGCATATTCCGGCTTCAGCAGGTCAGCCCAGTCCTGTGGTGCGTTCTGCACGACGGCCTTGTTCACGCCGAAGGCGAGCACGCCGTAGTAGTCGCCGTACCAGTAGCCGTCGGCATCCTTGGCGCTGTCAGGGATCGTATCCCAGGTCGACACCTTGTAGGGTTGGATCAGGCCGTCTGCCTTGGCCGACGGACCAAAAGACAGGCCGACGTCGATGACATCAGGCGCCTGCGGGCCCTTATTGTCCTTGTTGGCCTTGATCGCCTCGATCTCGTCGCCGGAACCGGCATCGGGATTGAGCTCGTTGATGGTGATTTCCGGATACTTCGCCTTGAAGCCGGCGATGACGTCGCCATAGCCGCACCAGCTGTGCGGCAGCGCGATGGTGGTGAGCTGGCCTTCCGCCTTGGCGGCGGCGACCAGTTCATCCATGGACTGCGCCGACGAGATGGCAGAGGTCGCCATCAGGGCGACGGCCGTAAGGGAAAGCACTTTTCCCGTGAATTTGAACATGTGTTCTCTCCGTTGAACTGACGCCGTTGGACGCCTGCGATGCGGTATCGTTTTCGTGTGACAGCGCGATGAAAGCTTTGTGAAAGCGATGCCCTGCAGTACGAAAAAGTAAACTCTTTTTAACCGGCTGTAGCAATCGCTCCGCGATTATTTTTCCGGCTAACGAATTTCGGTCGTACCTTTCATCTCTTCCCCTTTCTTTGCCTCATTTCCCTGATCACTTTTCGGCGCGGAAAACCATCTCAGACAGTGCCGGCAATGGCGTTGTCGAGCAGCGTCAGCGCCGCCTTCCTGGTCAGCTTGACCGGGTTGCCGCCGGCGGTCGGATCGACCACCGCCATGTCGGCGATCAGGCCCTTGCGCTTCCTGTCCATGTCGAGCCCCTTGATCAGGCCCGGCAGCGAGTGCGGCACCTTCAACTCCTTGCGCAGCTTGACGACTGCCTTGGCGAAGCCGTCGAAGCCGCCCTTGATGCCGCAATAAGCCGCGAGCCGGGCAATGCGCACCTCGATGGCGTCGCGGTTGAAGGCCAGCACATAGGGCATGAACACGGCGTTGGTCATGCCGTGATGGGTATCGTAGAGCGCGCCGATCGGATGCGACAGCGAGTGGATCGCGCCCAGCCCTTTCTGGAAGGCGGCGGCGCCCATCGCGGCCGCACTCATCATGTGGGCGCGGGCGACGAGATCCTTGCCATTGGCAAAGGCCTTCGGCAGGTTCTCGAAGACAAGGCGCACGCCTTCGACAGCGATGCCGTCGGCCATCGGATGATAGCCCGGCGCGCAATAGGCCTCGAGGCAGTGAGCAAGCGCGTCCATGCCGGTGCCGGCGGTGATGAAGCCCGGCATGCCGACCGACAGTTCCGGATCGGCGATGACGATGGCCGGCAAGAGTTTCGGATGGAAGATGACCTTCTTGGTGTGGGTCGCTTCATTGGTGATGACGCCGGCGCGGCCGACTTCCGAGCCGGTACCGGCGGTGGTCGGCACGGCGATGATCGGCGCGATCGCATCGGAGTTGGCGCGCGTCCACCAGTCACCGATATCTTCGAAATCCCAGACCGGCCGCGTCTGGCCGGCCTGGAAAGCGATCAGCTTGCCGAGGTCGAGCGCCGAGCCGCCGCCGAAGGCGATGACGCCGTCATGCTTGCCGTTCTTGAACACGGCAATGCCGGCGGTCAGATTGGAGTCGACCGGGTTCGGCTTCACCTCGGAAAACATGCCATAGGGCACCCTGGCGTCGTCGAGGATCTTCAGCGTCGAGGCGACCACCGGCAACTTCGCCAGCCCCGGATCGGTAACGAACAGCGGCCGTTTGATGCCGGTCGCATCAAGCACTTCGGGCAATTCCTTGATGCGCCCCGCGCCGAACCGCACGGTTGTCGGATAGTTCCATTTGGAAATCAATTTTGTCATTTTTATCTTTCAGAAAATCAGATGGCTTCACGCAGATGATATGATTTCGGCCTCGTCAGATTGTCGTAGCCGATGGCCGACAGCGCCGCGCCCTTGCCTGTGTCCTTTACGCCGGTCCAGACCAGCGCCGGATCGAGATAGTCGCAGCGGTTCATGAACACGGTGCCGGTCTCGATGCGATCGCCGATCGCCGCAGCATGCTCGGTGTCGCGCGTCCAGATCGAAGCCGTCAGCCCGTAGGGGCTATCGTTCATCAGCGCGATCGCCTCCTCGTCGTTACGCACCTTCATGATGCCGACGATCGGCCCAAAGCTCTCCTCGCGCATGACGCTCATCTGGTGGTCGACCTCGGTCAGCACTTCGGGCGCCAGGTAAGGCGAGCCTTGCTCGTCGTTGGCCACCTTCATGTTGATGTGCGCCTTGGCGCCCTTGCGCAACGCCTCGGCCTTCTGCTCGCGGATCAGGTCGGCGAAGCGCGCCTGGGCCATCGGCCCCATCGTCGTCGCCTGGTCGAGCGGGTTGCCGACGACATAGTTCTTGGTTTCGGCGATGAAGCCTTCGACGAACTCGTCATAGACCTTCTCGTGGACATAGACGCGCTCGATGCCGCAGCAGCACTGGCCGGAATTGTAGAAGGCGCCGTCGACCAAATTGGCGACGGCATGGTCCATCTTGGCGTCGCCCAGGACATAGGCCGGGTCCTTGCCGCCGAGTTCGAGGCCGAGCGTCATGAAGGTGCCCGCCGCGGCCTTTTCGATGGCGCGGCCACCGGCAACCGACCCGGTGAAATTGACATGGTCGATCTTGCCTGAGCCGAGCAGTTTTTCGGTCTGCGCGTGGTTCATGACGAGGTTCTGGAACAGGCCCTTGGGCAGGCCGGCCTTGTCGAACGCCTGTTGAAAGCGTTCGCCGACCAGCAGCGTCTGCGCCGCGTGCTTGAGGATGACGGCGCTGCCGGCCATCAGCGCCGGCACGATGGTGTTGACGGCGGTGAGATAGGGATAGTTCCACGGCGCGATCACCATGACCACGCCGAGCGGCACCTTCTTCACATAGCGGCGAAACCCGTCCTTCGGATTGGAGGCCATCACCGGCTTGAGTGCCGCTTCGGCGATCTCGACCATGTGGCTGGTACGTTCCTTGACGCCGCCGAACTCGCCGCCATAGCGCACCGGACGACCCATCTGCCAGGCGATCTCCGGCACGATCTCGTCGGTCATGGCGATCAGCGCTTCCAGCATGGCAAGCATGTATTTGCCGCGCTCGACGATCGGCGTCTCAGCCCATTTCTCCTGCGCCGCCTTGGCACGCTCGACCGCCGCATTGATCGCCTGATCCGTGGCCACAGGCCGTTCGGCATAGATCGAACCATCGACGGGAGATTTTATCTTGACCGTTTCGGTCATTCCTTGAGTCCTCGCAATTTATGACAATCTCGGTTTTGAGCCGCCCGCCCGTCCGGCGGCAAAGCTGAACGGCGACGCTGGCGTAGTTTAGTACCGCTCAAATCCCCTGTGCAGTTCCCAATCGGTAATGCGGCGGTCGTATTCGAACTGCTCCCAGTGCGCCGTATGGACATAATGCTCGAGCACGCCGTCGCCGAGCGCCTGCTTCAGCATCTCCGATTTCGCCAGCGTCTCGGTGGCATCACGCAGGGTCTTCGGAATTTCCGGCAGCTGCGAGGCTTGATAGGCATCGCCGACGAAGGGTTTTTGCAGTTCAAGCTTTTCGTCGATGCCGGCAAGGCCGGCCGCGATCAGCGCGGCGAAGGCGAGATAGGGGTTCAGATCGGCGCCGCCGATGCGGCATTCCATGCGGATGCCCTTGGTGCCCTCGCCGCACAGGCGGAAACCGGCGGTGCGATTGTCCTCGCTCCACATGATCTTGGTCGGCGCAAAGGTGCCGGCCTGGAAGCGCTTGTAGGAGTTGACGTAGGGCGCCAGGAACCAGGTGAATTCCTTGGCATATTTGAGCTGGCCCGCCGCCCATTGCTGGCCGAGCGTCGACAGTGTCCAGTCGGCCTTCTTGTCGTAGAAAAGCGGCGTCTCGCCGTCGGCGCTCCACAGCGAATTGTGGATGTGGCTGGAATTGCCGGCCAGCCCGTAATTGTACTTGGCCATGAACGAAATCGCCTTGCCTTCGGACTCGGCGATTTCCTTGGCGCCGTTCTTCAGGATGACGTGGCGGTCGGCCATCTCGAGCGCCTCGGCATAACGCACATTGATTTCTTCCTGGCCCGGACCCCACTCGCCCTTGGAGTTCTCGATCGGAATGCCGGCCGCTTGCATCTCGTTGCGCAGCCGGCGCATGACGCCTTCTTCCTTGGTGGTGATGCCGATCTGGTAGTCGCCGATATAGGGTGAGGCTGTGTCGAGGCCTTGCCAGTGCTTCTTGCGTGCGGAATCGTAGGTTTCGCTGAACAGATAGAATTCAAGTTCGGAGGCGAAATAGCCGAGATAGCCGCGTTCGCTCAGCCGTTTGACCTGCTTCTTCAGGATGGCGCGCGGCGAATGCGGCAGGTCGTCATGGCTGTGGTGGTCGAGCACGTCGCAGATCACCAGCGCCGTCTTTTCCAGCCATGGAATGCGCCGCAGCGTCGACAGATCGGGCTTCATGACGAAGTCGCCATAACCCTTCGACCAGCTCGCCGCCTTGTAGCCGGGCACCGGCTCCATATCGATGTCGGCGGCCAGGAGATAGTTGCAGCCATGCGTCTCGTCATGGGCGGAATCGACGAAATACTGTGCCAGGAACCGCTTTCCCGCCAGCCGCCCCTGCATGTCGACAATGCACGCCAGCACCGTGTCGACCTCACCGCTGGAGACCGCTTTCTTCAACTGATCGAACGAAAAATTTCCGGCCATTCTTGCAAGCTCCGCCGCCTTTGTGGCGCTTCGAGAGTTCAAATCTGGACCCGGCCGCGGGAAGCGGCCGGGTGGTTTCGGGTTCGAGACAGGTCAGGCTTTCTGCGCGTGCTCCAGCGCGAACTCTTCTTCCGGCGACAGGATTAGCTTGTGACGGCCGACCAGCCCGAAATAGATGATCGCGATGGCGAACCACACCGCCACCCACACCACGCCCTTGGTGAAGTTCGCGTCCTGAATCTGGTAGAGCAGGGTGACTATGCCGATGATGATCGTCAGCACGGCACCCGGGACGCCGAGCGGGCTGCGATAGGGACGTTCCATGTTCGGCTGGTTCTGACGCAGCAAGATGAAGGACACCGCCTGCAGGATGTAAGAGAACATGGCACCGAACACCGCCATGTTCAGCAACACCGAGCCGATGAGCGAACCGGCTGTAGCGCCGCCCAGCGCGAACCACATGATCAGCATGATGCCGAAGCCGACGATGGCGCCCGCGAACATCGCCACATACGGCGTCTTGTAGGATTTGTGAGTGACCGACAGCGCCGAGGGGAAATAGCCGGCGCGACTCAGCGAATAGACCTGCCGGCCCATGGCGAAGATGATGGTGTGGAAGCTTGCGATCAATCCAATCAGCGCGATGACGCCAAGCAGCACTGCGCCGGAGTCGCCATAAATTGCCCGGAACCCGTCAAGCAAAGGCTCGCCGGAAGTGGCGAGCTTGAAGGAACCCACTCCGACGACCGACGGGTTGAGCAGCACGATCATGAAGGCCGAGACCATCAGCGTCAGCATGCCGGCGATAATGCCGCGCGGCATGTCGCGCTTGGGGTCGACCGATTCTTCCGCCGCCAGCGGAAGCTGCTCGATCGCCAGGAACAGCCAAACCGCAAAAGGCAACGTCGCCAGCACGCCCGAGAAGCCGAACGGGAACATCGAGCCATTGCCTTCGGGAAGCTCCATCGCCGCTCCGTCCGGGCCGACGCCGATGTTCAGCGCCCAGCGCGAAAAGTCCATGCTCGGAATGGCGCTGATCCAGAACACGATCAGCACGGCGAGCGACAGCAGCGTGACGATCAGGGTGACGCGGAAGGACAGCGCGACGCCGAAGATATTCAACGCCAGGAACACGGCATAGGTCACCAGCCACCAGAGTGGTGGCCAGACGCTGGAGTCGGGAAAGGCGACCGACCAGATGCCTCCCATATAGGAGCCAATGAAGAAGGCGATGACGGCGGGCGTCACGACATACTCGACGTTTTCGCAAAGCCCGGTGATGAAGCCGCCCCACGGCCCCATCGCCGTCCGGGCGAAGGAGTATGCAGCGCCGGTGTGCGGCAAAGCCGGGCTCATCTCGGCGATCGAGAAGACGAGGCCGATATACATGATGGCGATGATGATGCCGGCCACCAGCATGCCGCCCCAGCCGCCTGTCCCGAATCCGAAATTCCAGCCCGAAAAATGTCCGGATATGACGGCACCGACGCCGAGCGCCCACAGATGCCAGACATTGGCGTGACGCACCAGTTGCCGGTTCTCGAAATAAGATTTGTCGCGCTTCGCGTATGCGACGCTACCGACTTGCTTCGTATTACCGCCTGCCATTTGAAAGTCCCCTTCTTCTTGTCAGTTGACCGGTTCCACCGGATGGCCGAGCCCGCGCCGGCCGGATCCCTGGGATCCAGATGACGGCTCGAGATCGGAAAAAATCCCCGTCAGCAGATCCGCCCATTTTCGCTGCCCGGCTTCGTCGGATATTTCGTCGTTGCGGATTTCGATCATCGCGCATGGTAGCCCCTGCGGGCGAGCGTGGCGTTCCAGCGTAAAATAGACGCGGTCGGCCGGCGAATAGGGTTCGTTGACGCCGACCGTGACGCCGGCGAGCCGCTGCAGCGCGGCGACAAGCGGCGCTGCCAGCCGGCGATCCTGGTCATGGATGATGCCGATGTGCCAAGGCCGGCTCATACCTTTGTAGACCGGGGTGAAGGAATGGATTGAAACCAGCCGCGTCTCCTGCCCGCGCGCTAGCCTTGTGTCGATGATACTCGCGACTGCATCATGGAAGGGTTGCCAGGACAGGGCGATGCGCGCGGCGCGCTGCTTTTGCGACAGGCCGGCATTGCCCGGAATGGCCGTGGTCTCGCTGACCGGCGGCACCAGATCGGGCGCATCCAGTGGCCGGTTGCAGTCGATGACAAGCCGCGAGATGCGGGTCTCGACCAGCGTGGCGTCAAGCGCCTCGGCCATGCGGCGGGCGACCGCAATCGCGCCGGGGTCCCAGGCGATGTGGCGGGAGAGCTCTTCGGCAGCAAGGCCGAGCGTTCCGAATTCCGGCGGCAGGAAGTTGGAGGCGTGGTCGCAGGTCAGCACGAAAGGGCTCGATCCGCCGGGGTTCGTCACCCTCACGGCTTCAGGCGATGCAAGGCTGGCGGGCCGTGCTGTCTCCATTATCCTGTCGTCCCCGCGGAGCGCTGTACCGTATGTTACGTATTTTGCCTCATTGCGTCCCTGTGGATGATTTCATACAGTTTGTCGGGCTTTGTCAAACGCGATTTCGGGTCAAATGCGATTTCGGCAAAACGGCCAGGCATGGGGAAAAGATGATTTCGAGCATTGCCGAACTGATCTCGGACCGCATCGGTACGATGCCGGCGGGCGAGCGCCGCGCAGCGCAAACGCTGATCGCCAGCTATCCGCTGATCGGCCTGAAGACTGTCGCCGAGTTCTCAGCTGCCGCCGGCGTCTCCTCGCCGACGATCCTGCGTTTCGTCGCCAGGCTCGGCTTCCAGAACTACCCGGAATTCCAATCGGCGCTGCAGGACGAACTGGCGGCGCAACTGCAGTCGCCGGCGTCACGGACGCTCAACCCGCCATCGCCGAACGGCGGCGCGGTGTCACCGATGCTGGAGGCGACGCTCGACAACCTGCGTGAGACGTTCAGGCACTTGTCCGACAAGCAGCTTGCCGACATCGTCGCAAAGCTTGCCGACCGGCGCGGCAAGACATTCCTCATCGGCGGCCGCTTCACCGATCCGCTGGCCCGCTACATGGCGGCCCACCTCGCCATCATCCAGCCCAATGTGTTTCACCTGGCCGGACAGGAAAGCGTCTGGCGCGACCGGCTGATCGACATGGGCAAGCGCGACGTGCTGGTGATCTTCGACATCAGGCGCTACCAGGAAAGCCTGGTCCGCTTTGCCGAGACGGCGCATCAGCGCGGCGTGCAGATCGTGCTGTTCACCGACCAATGGCTATCGCCGATCGCCCGCTTCGCTCGCCATGTCATCGCCGGGCGCACCGCCGTGCCCTCGGCCTGGGACTCTTCGGCGGCCCTTTTCGTCGTGGCCGAAACGCTGATCGGCGCCGTCACCCGGCAGCTCGAGGCCGACGGCGCCAAACGCATCCGCGAGCTGGAGAGCCTGCGGTAGGGCGTGCTTTCAGGTTGGCTTTTTGGGGTTGGCGTAGGAAAAGCTTGGGGGTCAAATGAAGACGATCGTTTTGGTTTCATGTGGGAACACCAAGCATCATTCACGCTCCCCAGCCAGCAACCTTTTATCAGGGTGATCTCTTCAAAAAGTCGCTCGCATATGCCAGGTCCCTGAAACCTGATGCAATTTATATCCTTTCAGCCAAGCACGGATTGGTGGGCCTGGATGATGAACTCGACCCTTATGAACTGACGCTGGCCAAAATGGGCGTAAAAGAGAGGCGAGCTTGGGCAAAAGGCGTCTGCGAACAACTGAGCGAGCACGTTGACCTCACGCGGGATAGACTCATTTTCCACCTGACATGCTGGCGGCAAGTTGCGCTATCATATCAACGCATCGCCATGAGGTTGGCAATCAGAGCTTTCTCCGCGGATGTGATCGGATAGCTCTCGATGGGGGCTTTTTTTGCACGTTTGAACACCTTTGCAAGCCGCATCGCGAATGTGGGCTTTGTCTCCTGGGCCATTCTCTCTTTTGCTAATGCGAGGGAAGTCGTTTGCGAGTCCATCTGTTGCCTATCCTTCTGCATGCCGGCCGATGCTAGAGAAACATGGGGGTCAAAGGATTCCCCGACGGCGTCGTCCAAGGTGAAGCCAAGCCTCGCACTGCTGTTTGATATACCGCCAGACGAACAGCAGGAGTGCCGACCCCAGTGCCCTGATGTGAGCGTTTCGCCAGTTGCGAACGCTTAGACGGAATCCAATCGGATCGCGCGCGGCGAGATCGCGCAGATAGCCTGCGTCAGGACGCGGATGCCGATCGGGCATGGTTGCCTCGCCCTTTGTTGCCATCGCCAATGCGCTTCCCGGGCTCCGGATAGCCTCGGCCCGCAAGTTGTGCGCGCGCTTCTTGTAGAACTCGAATACGTCCGACGTGACGCGCTGCGGGGTCTCGCCGACTCGTTCTAGGTCCAGCGGTAGCGGTTCGGCAGGAGCAAGCATGGCAACCCTCCAAGATTGGCGATGCGAGATGTTATGCAATCGACCGCAGCCGCCGCGTCATCGGAACCAATGAGACTGTTTTGCTGTTGCTGCGCCGCCTTCGGGTCGTGCTGCTCGGGCTCGTCGGCCACGGACAGCGTACCTGCCATTTTCACCGGGCCAGCTATGCGCTGGCCGTGCCGCCGACATTGTGGATGATGGGGAAATAGTTCGCTGCGCTCAAAGGCGCAGCTGATTGCAGTTTCGCCGGTCCGGCCGCCTACAGGTGCGGTCGCGATTGAGAGCCAGGCCGCGTCAGGACGGGTCAGGAACCAATGCCGGCCGCTGTGGGCCCCGGATCGCTGGCGTCGAGTTCTGCAACAGGCGCAGGAGGTCCGACTGTCGGGGCGTGTCGGTCTTGCAGAAGATGTGCTGCAGGTGGGTGCGCACGGTGGGCTCGCTGATGCCGAGCATGTCAGCCGCTTCTTTGCCGCTCAGCCCTTGGGCAAGCGCCAGAAGCACACGGAGCTCGCCGCCGGTCAGCTTATAAAGCCTGGCAAAGGCCTCGCCCGGCATGAGTGGTGACTGAACGGGATCCTGCATGAACAGAGCGACCGATGCGGCCAACGGCGCGACAATGCCGCGGCGCTCGCCGCGATCGATCGGAAGGAGGGTTGCGACATAGCCAGCGCCGTCCACACCGGGGATCGCCGTGGAATGTTCGCTCATATCCTTGTCGATGTCGTCTCGCGACGCCTCGTCAATGGATTTCGACAGCGCCGCGCGCGCCGCGGGATCGGCGGGAAAAATGCGGTTGTTCACGATGCGAATGGAATTGCCGGTTCTGACTTGGCGCTCGGCAGCGGCGTTCATATAGACCACGCGGCCATCTCGTGCGGTGAGGAAAACACCCGCGACAAGGACATCAAGCGTCTTTTCCAGCATTTCCGATCTCAGCGCTCTAATATCGAGTGCATCTGAGATCGTGAGTGCGCGGCAGACATGTGGTGAAAGAAGCTTGAACAGGCTGATTTCGCGATGTTGGTAATGCGGAGCCTCGTCGCTCCTGGAGGCGTGCATTGAGGCCATCCGACCCCCGGTCCTCAACGCCGGAAACCAGACTATATCCAGTAGTCCGAACGGCTTCAGCACTTCTTTATGGAACCGGCTTTCGGCCAATTCGAGCTCTTCCATAGAGAGGGCGCTGACGTGGCCGATTTTGGCGACGATATCCGCTGCTGCCATTGGACTTTCTGCATAGTGGCTCCCCAGCTTATCAAGGAATTCTGGCTGGTATCCGAAGACAAACAACTGATCATTTTGCACGTGCCGCATATCATGAACGCATATTCCGCCCCCCGTGCTTTCGCACAGTACGGCAATCTTTCGGCAAGTGTCGGACCACTGGTGCGGATCGAGCGCGCAGTCATAGATCGCGCCGATGGTGTCGGATAACGCGTTGGCGGAGACTCCGTCCAAGCCGATCACGTTGAACCCTTTCTACCAGCTGCTGCTCTCGATCGTGCGCCCAGGAGTAGAACGATTGCGAATAGCCAAATCCGCTTGAGATTCATTTACTTCCCCCGACGTAACTATCGTTTCAGGGAAGGGAGCCCCGGTCAATCGGCATAGTTTCTCTGCTTTGCGGCATGTATTGCCGATGAGACCGCGCTTCCTATGGCCCCATTTTGCCTTGGCTGCTTCCGGCAGGACCGTGAGCTGAACGATCTCGGAAACCGCAGGGTAGGCAAATCCATCGCTTGCCGGTGTGATCCGCAATGCTCGTCAGGGCTAGTGTTGGGCCCAGCCTGCCTCCGGGCCTGGTTCGGTCCGATTCCCGGAACCTCGTCCTGTTCGGTACCGGCGTCCCACAATTGACCTCCGAGGTGAGGTCGCCAGAGATCGGTTCCTGTCCGTTGAACAGTCGATGCTTGCAGCGTCCGGCGCGAAGACCGGCGGATGCGGCCGCCGCTTGTGCAGGAATGCCTCAAAGGCCGCATCGTCCAGCATCGGGCGCGAAGGCGAGGACGCCGCGGCGGGCCGAGCGGCGACAGGCCCCGACGGGCCCCCTTGACCGACGAGCGATCATGCCGCCACACGCTCCAGTTGGCCCCGTGCTTCCCGGTCTGCCTTCCAATTCCACGGCAAGAGCTCGTCGAGCCGATTGACCGGAATGGAACCCGAGACGATCTGCTCGAGCACGTCGGCGAGCCAGGTTTCGGGATCGAGACCATTGAGCCGTGCCGAGTTGACCAGTGATGGATGCTTTTCCCAACCGATTTCGGAACTGGCGCCTTGGAAAACTCCAGAGGAGAAGGCGCCCAGCACAGCCAAACGCAAAACGGCCCGCACTGAGGCGGGCCGTTTTGTGGATTTGGTTGCGGGG
>SAQL01000060.1 GCA_004020645.1 Mesorhizobium sp.
CGTGAAGGCGGCCGCACCGTCGGTGCCGGCATCGTCGTCACCATCAAAGAGTAATCGACGCCGGCGTTACCGGTCAGATCGAATGCGAAAGGGCAGTCCTCGGACTGCCCTTTTTGCTTTTTTATTACAGCCGAGTGCCTGCGGCGTCATCGCAAAACCCTGTTGCGAGCCGTCAAAGCTCAATTTCTTCGTGCGCGCAAAGGACGCTGTAGCACGTTGATCTTGCGCATGATCGCCAGCGAAAATCGGTTCCGTTTTTAGGGGTCATGCGCTAGTATAGCTAGCATCGTGGGGGCTTGCCCGAATGGTTCCATGGCACCGTCTGAATGGCCAGGCATGGTGGATGCTTGGGGTGATCTGCTTGGCGTCGTTCCTTGTCATGGGACACGCGGCCTTCGCTGCGAATACCGAAACATCTGCACCGGATCTTGGTCCGACGATGCGGTTTGTCGTCGTCCGCAGCAGCGCGCCTGATTGCGAACCGACCTGCCCGGAATGGATATCGGCTGAAGGCTCGATAGAAGCCGGCACGCCGGCCCTGTTCAAACGCGCGCTCAAGGGGCTTGGCGGCCGAAAACTGCCCGTTGTCGTGAATTCTCCCGGCGGCAACGTCGAAGCCGCGCTGGCGATTGGCCGGCTGATCCGCAAGAACAAGCTCGATATTGCGGTCGGAAAAACCGGGTTCACCGGTTGCCAGCCCGACGCCAAGGTGTGCAAGGAAAAAGACGGCAAGGGCGCCCGCTATTTCGGCAATGCCTATGCCGACGGCGCGATTTGCAATTCCGCTTGTCCGCTGATGCTTGCCGGCGGCATCAGGCGCGTCGTCGGGCAATGGGCCTATCTCGGCGTCCATCAGATCACCACGACCTATATCCGGACGAAATTGCAGTACCGGACCACCTATCGCGTGGTGAGAGGCAAGAAGAAGATCCTCAGCAAGAAGGTCGTCGGCCGCAAGAACGCCGGCAGCTACAAGACCTACGAGATGAGTAAGTCGGTGGAGAAAAGACTGGCGGCCTATCTGAACGAAATGGGCGTCGGTCGGGCCGTGCTCGAGACGATGAAGAACACGCCGGCCAGCAGCATTCAGCGACTGGCCCCCTACGACATGCTGCAGACGAAGCTGGTTACCAGCCTGGATGCCGTCGACCTGCTGACCGCGGCAACCCTGTGCAAGGCCGATCCGGTGGCCGCGAACTGTAGAGAAATACCGGCGCGGGCCGGCGACGTGGTGGCGTACGCCAGGCCCGCTCCCGCGTCGGTCGAACCCGAAACCGCGCACCGGGCCGATGTTGGCGATATGCGCTTCGTTCTGGTTCGAGGCAGAAGTTTTCTCTGCGATCCCAACTGTCCCGAATGGATCTCCGCCGAAGGCATGATTAGCGCTCAAACGCCGGAACGGTTGCGCCAACTGCTGGACACTATCGGTGATCGGCGACTGCCCGTGGTGATCAACTCGCCGGGAGGTGACGTGCTTGGCGCTCTGGCCGCCGGAAAGCTGATCCGAGAACGCAAGCTCGACGTGGCGGTTGCACGGACGGACTTCATCGGATGCGAACCGGACAAGGCGGATTGCACCGCCGAGGATGGCGTCTATGTCGGGCTCACGATCGATGCGAGCGGCGAATGTGGCGCGGCCTGTCCGATCATGCTTGCCGGCGGTGTCAGACGCCTTGTCGGTCCTCGCGCGCAGTTGACCGTGCATTCGATGGGGTTGGAGCAGCGGGTCAAAACCTATCTCAAAGACATGGCAGTCGGACCCGGCCTGCTGGTGGCGATGCGGTCGGTGCCGGCCTCGCGCCATCGGCAGCTCGAACCCGAGATGATGCTGAAAGTCGGGCTGACGACCGGGCTTGACTCGGCAGATGAGTTTACCGGTCCGACCATCTGCAAATCGGAGCCAATGCCGGAGAATTGCCGCGTGGTGTCGACGTCCGAGGTTCAGGCCGACGCGCCGGTCAAGTTGTAAGGCGCAGGCACCGCAGCCGGCCAGACTGGCCATCGAGGCAGGTTGAGCTCCGCACGATCGTTCCGCTATCGTCGCTGTCAGCTGCAATCGAGGATCGGTGATGAACGAGGACGTCCCGACATTGTTCGAATGGGCCGGCGGAACCGAAGCGCTGAACCGCCTGACCCAAACCTTCTACGGCAAGGTGTCTAGGGATCCGATCGTCGGCCCGGTGTTCAAAAACATGTCGCCGGACCATCCTGCCCATGTCGCGGCCTTCATCGGCGAGGTCTTTGGCGGACCGAAGACCTACAGCGAAGAGCATGGCGGCCACCGCGAGATGGTGATGCACCATCTCGGCAAGCATCTGAGCGAGGAACAGCGCCGCCGCTGGATCAATCTGCTCGCTGATGCCGCCGATGAAGTCGGGCTGCCGGACGATCCGGAATTCCGCTCGGCTTTCACTGCCTATGTCGAATGGGGGTCGCGGCTGGCGAAGATGAACTCCAACCTTGGCGAGACCTGCGACCCGGAGACGGAACCGATGCCGGCCTGGGGCTGGGGCGTGCCCGGCGGACCGTACAAGCTGCCGAGCGCGAAATAGCCGTCTCCCTAGCCCGCTTGGGGCGAAGCGGGGTAATCCTTCCTGAATGCGCCACAATATGCCGCGATGTTCGACCGATTCGGCAATGAACGAGGTTTGGCGATGCTGATCGCTCATCTTCCGGCTGGCTACATACTCGGTAATTTCGCACGAAACCGCTGGCCCGGTAGATCGAGGATCATGGCGGCGGCTATGCTCGGCAGCGTCTTCCCGGACCTCGACATGGTCTACTTCCATTTTGTCGATGGCGGCCGAACCCATCACCACGCCTACATCACGCATTGGCCGCTCTTCTGGGCAGCGGCCGGTCTTGTGGCATTGTCGGTCGCGAAATGGCGTGATCAGCGATATCTGGCCCCAGTCGGCGCCTTCTTTGTCGCCGCAATGATGCATATGATCCTGGACAGCGTGGCCTCGCCTATCATGTGGCTAATGCCGTTCGACCGGCATGCGCTTGAACTCGTCACGGTTCCGGCCATGTATCGCAATTGGGTCATGAGCTTCATGCTGCATTGGACTTTTGCTCTCGAACTTCTCATATGCGCCTGGGCTCTGGCCCTCGGATTTCGACGATCGAAGCTCGTCGCGGCCACGCCTAAAAACTCGACTTGAGTTCTTGTCCGCTTTATGAAATAGCAGCGCGCGATACGGGCATAGCTCAGTTGGTAGAGCGGCGGTCTCCAAAACCGCAGGTCGTAGGTTCGAGCCCTGCTGCCCGTGCCATTTTCGAAATGGCCAATTCATGAAAATTGTCTGGTCTTCCGCGCATCGGCCTTTTGAAAATCGCGCGGTGGCTTGCCATATAGGCTGTTTTGAGGCATAAGAGCGCCATAGCCGGGACGGGACGACTGGATGGTTCCGATGCGGCGTTTGGCATAAAGCGGACACTTGCCACTTGCGTGGATCAAGAATCGGTTTTATGTAGACGAGACAGACACGCGACGCGTGGAGCTGGGAATCCGGCTTTACGCGTCCGATTTGCATGGGCGAAATGATTGCGCTGATTCGGCGCGAACACAGGCTCAGGCGGCACATCCCGGCCAGCGGGATCATCCAGGAGATCCGGTCAACGGGTCTCGCAGACAGGCGGCACATGGCTTCGAAAACCACAAATCCTTTCGTCTTTCTCCAGCAGGTTCGCGCGGAGACCGCCAAGGTGACTTGGCCGTCGCGTCGCGAAACGATGATCTCGACGGTGATGGTTCTGGCGTTCGCTGTGATCGCGATGATCTTTTTCTTTACCGCCGATCAGCTCATGGGCCTCGCGGTCGAGCAGATTCTGGGCATTGGACGCTAAGTCCGGCGATTACGGAGAAGTCTTGAGATGACTGCGCGGTGGTACATCGTCCACGCCTATTCGAACTTTGAAAAAAAGGTCGCCGAGGACATCGAGAACAAGGCCAAGCAGAAGGGCCTGTCCGCTGACATCGAGCAGATCGTGGTGCCGACCGAGAAGGTCGTCGAGATACGCCGCGGCCGCAAGGTCGATGCCGAGCGCAAGTTCTTCCCGGGCTACGTGCTTCTGAAGGCCAACCTGACCGACGCGGTGTTCTCGCTCGTGAAGAACACGCCGAAGGTCACCGGCTTCCTGGGCGACTCGAAGCCGGTGCCGATCACCGAGGCCGAGGCGCAGCGCATCCTGAACCAGGTGCAGGAAGGCGTCGAGCGGCCGAAGCCGTCGGTCACTTTCGAGATCGGCGAGGCGATCCGCGTCTCGGACGGTCCGTTCGCGTCGTTCAACGGTTTCGTCCAGGAAGTGGACGAGGAGCGGGCGCGGCTCAAGGTGGAAGTTTCGATCTTCGGGCGCGCCGTGCCGGTCGATCTCGAATTCGGACAGGTCGAAAAGGGCTGATCCGAAATCCTTGTCGCCCATACGGCGGTGAGGGGAGGCGGCGTGGAAATCGCGGCCAAAACGGGTGGGAGGCGACTGCGGCTTTAGCCGGCCGCAGGAACCGCACCACCAGACTGCAACCGCCGGTGTTGCCCAGATAGTGGGCCGGCATGAGATAAAGGCAGGAAAGAGATGGCTAAGAAAATTGCAGGCCAGCTCAAGCTCCAGGTTTCCGCGGGCTCGGCGACGCCGTCGCCCCCGATCGGACCGGCGCTTGGTCAGCGCGGCATCAACATCATGGAGTTCTGCAAGGCGTTCAACGCGCAGACCCAGGAAATGGAAAAGGGATCGCCGATTCCGGTCGTCATCACCTACTACCAGGACAAGTCGTTCACCTTCGTCATGAAGACGCCGCCGGTGAGCTATTTCCTGAAGAAGGCCGCCAACCTGAAGTCGGGCTCGAAGGAGCCGGGCAAGCTCAAGGCCGGCACGATTGGCCGCGACAAGGTGCGCGCCATCGCCGAGCAGAAGATGAAGGATCTGAACGCAACCGATATCGAGGGGGCCATGCGCATGGTCGAGGGCTCCGCCCGCTCGATGGGTCTGGAAGTGGTGGGCTGAGATCATGGCAAAGATTGCAAAGCGTGTATCGAAGACCCGCGAAGGCATCGATCCCAACAAGGCCTATGCCTTGGGTGATGCGCTGAAGCTGCTCAAGGACCGGTCCTCGGTGAAGTTCGACGAGACCGTTGAAATCGCGATGAACCTGGGTGTCGACCCGCGCCATGCCGACCAGATGGTCCGTGGCGTGGTCAATCTGCCGAACGGCACCGGCCGTACCGTCCGCGTCGCCGTTTTCGCGCGTGGCGACAAGGCCGAGGAAGCCAAGGCGGCCGGCGCCGATATCGTTGGCGCCGAGGATTTGGTCGATATCGTCCAGAAGGGCACGATCGACTTCGATCGCTGCATCGCCACGCCGGATATGATGCCGCTGGTCGGCCGTCTGGGTAAGGTGCTCGGCCCGCGCGGCATGATGCCGAACCCGAAGGTCGGCACTGTCACCACCGACGTTACCGCCGCCGTCAAGGCATCGAAGGGTGGCGCGGTCGAGTTCCGCGTCGAGAAGGCAGGCATCGTTCATGGCGGCGTCGGCAAGATCTCGTTCGACGTCAAGGCGCTGGAGGAGAATGTCCGCGCCTTCGCCGACGCGGTGAACAGGGCCAAGCCAGCTGGTGCCAAGGGCAACTACGTCAAGAAGGTGTCGGTCACCTCGACGATGGGCCCGGGCCTCAAGCTCGACGTCTCGACGCTGGCGGCGTCCTGATACGAACTATTTGGATCGGCCGCTAAAGGGCTGATCCGCAAACAGAATTCCGGGCCTCCGACTTATCTTGGCGGCCCGGTACCGGAAGTCGGAAGGCTTCCGGACATCCTGTCCGAGATTGCGGGCGGCCCCAAGCCTTAGTTCAAGGGGGGCCTTAATTCATGTGGGCCTGCATGAGACGGGTGAAGACCGGACAACGGAGCGACTGCTCCAATGAAAGGTTCGAACCGTGTTTGCCTTTTGTCTGCGCACCATTCGGCTTGCCGGCTGGTGTGGCGAAAGGGGGCAGGATCCTCGAGCGTCGTTCGGGAGATCCGTTTCTGGATGGCCCGACCGGCAAAAGGCAACCCGACGCCTGTCCTCGTAATGGGAATGTTCCCGTTAACAGGATTGGGGTCAACTGGAGATAGGCAGTGGACAGAGCGGAAAAACGCGAACTCGTCACGGGCCTGAATGAAGCGTTTTCGGGCGCTGGTTCAGTCGTCGTGGCCCACTACGCCGGTATCACCGTCGCGCAAATGAACGACCTTCGGTCGAAAATGCGTGTCGCCGGTGGCACCGTCAAAGTCGCGAAGAACCGTCTCGCCAAAATCGCTCTTCAGGGCACGGACTCCGCATCGATCATCGACCTGTTCAAGGGACAGACGCTGATCGCCTATTCGGAGGATCCGATTGCGGCGCCGAAGGTCGCGTCCGATTTCGCCAAGGGAAATGACAAGCTCGTCATTCTCGGCGGCGCAATGGGCACCACCTCGCTCAACGCCGACGGTGTGAAGGCACTCGCCACACTTCCGTCGCTCGATGAGCTGCGCGGCAGGCTGGTTGGCATGATCGCCACGCCGGCAACCCGGATCGCCCAGATCGTCAATGCGCCTGCGGCTTCGGTCGCGCGTGTCATCGGCGCTTACGCCCGGAAGGACGAGGCGGCATGAGGCCGTTCCTCGCTATCACAAACACACGTTCGAACCTTATGAAGGAATATTGCAATGGCTGATCTGGCAAAGATCGTAGACGACCTTTCGAAGCTGACCGTCCTTGAGGCGGCCGAGCTGTCGAAGCTTCTGGAAGAAAAGTGGGGCGTTTCCGCTGCTGCTCCGGTGGCGGTTGCCGCCGCTGGCGGTGCCGCGGCTGCTGCTGCTCCGGTCGAGGAAAAGACGGAATTCGACGTCGTCCTCACCGAGGCGGGCGCTCAGAAGATCAACGTCATCAAGGAAGTTCGCGCCATCACCGGTCTTGGCCTCAAGGAAGCCAAGGACCTGGTCGAGGCGGCTCCGAAGCCGGTCAAGGAAGCTGTTTCCAAGGCCGACGCGGACAAGTTCAAGGCCCAGCTGGAAGCAGCCGGCGCCAAGGTCGAACTGAAGTAAGCGTTTGATATCGGCGGGCGGCTTCGCGCCGTCCGCCACTCCCTTGGCGCGAAGGGAGGCTGCGTAACGCGAAGAGTACGAAAACCTCTTTCCTGAGGGCCGTGAACCGGCCTTCAGGAAACGGGTTTTCTCCCGTTTTGGCCGGCCACCGACAGGTGGCGGGTGAACAAATAAAGGCCGCCGCCGAGGTGGCCGAGAATGCAAGGCGAGCCGCGGCGAGGCTCGCCCCGAGAATCGAGCTAAGGAGCGACGATGGCCCAGACACAAACTTTCAATGGCCGCAGACGCGTACGCAAATTCTTCGGAAAGATTCCGGAAGTTGCGGAGATGCCGAACCTGATCGAGGTTCAGAAGGCATCCTATGACCAGTTCCTGATGGTCGAGGAGCCCAAGGGCGGGCGTCCTGACGAGGGACTGCAGGCGGTTTTCAAATCGGTGTTCCCGATTTCCGACTTTTCCGGCTCCTCGATGCTGGAGTTCGTGAAGTACGAGTTCGAAGCACCGAAATTCGACGTTGACGAATGCCGTCAGCGCGACCTGACCTATGCCGCGCCACTCAAGGTGACGCTGCGCCTCATCGTGTTCGATATCGACGAGGATACCGGCGCCAAGTCGATCAAGGACATCAAGGAGCAGGACGTCTACATGGGCGACATGCCGCTCATGACCTTGAACGGCACCTTCATCGTCAACGGCACCGAGCGTGTCATCGTCTCGCAGATGCACCGTTCGCCGGGCGTCTTCTTCGACCATGACAAGGGCAAGTCGCACTCGTCCGGCAAGCTGCTGTTTGCCGCGCGGGTCATCCCCTATCGCGGCTCGTGGCTCGACATCGAGTTCGACTCGAAGGACGTCGTGCACGCCCGCATCGACCGCCGCCGCAAGATTCCGGTGACGTCGCTGCTGATGGCGCTCGGCATGGACGGCGAAGAGATCCTGTCGACCTTCTACAACAAGATCACCTACAAGCGCGCCGGCGACCACTGGCGCATCCCGTTCAATGTCGAGCGTTTCCGCGGCCTCAAGGCTGTCGGCGACCTGATCGATGCAGACACCAACGAGGTCGTCGTCGAAGCCGGCAAGAAGATCACTGCCCGCCAGGCCCGCCAGCTCGGCGAAAAGGGTCTCAAGGCGATCAAGGCGACTGACGAGGATCTGCTCGGCAACTACCTGGCCGAGGACATCGTCAACTACGCCACCGGCGAGATTTTCCTCGAAGCCGGTGATGAGATCGATGAAAAGACGCTGAAGGTGCTTCTCAGCGCCGGCGATGACGAGATCAAGGTTCTCGACATCGACCACGTCAATGTCGGCGCCTATATCCGCAACACGCTCAACGTCGACAAGAACGAGAGCCGCCAGGACGCGCTGTTCGACATCTACCGCGTCATGCGCCCCGGCGAGCCGCCGACGCTCGAGACCGCCGAAGCCATGTTCAACTCGCTGTTCTTCGACAGCGAGCGCTACGATCTGTCGGCCGTCGGCCGCGTCAAGATGAACATGCGCCTCGAGCTCAAGGCCGAGGATACCGTGCGCGTGCTGCGCAAGGACGACATCCTGGCCGTGGTCAAGACGCTGGTCGAACTGCGCGACGGCAAGGGCGAGATCGACGACATCGACAATCTCGGCAACCGCCGCGTGCGCTCGGTCGGCGAGCTAATGGAGAACCAGTACCGCGTCGGCTTGCTGCGCATGGAGCGGGCGATCAAGGAACGCATGTCCTCGATCGAGATCGACACGGTGATGCCGCAGGACCTGATCAACGCCAAGCCGGCGGCCGCCGCCGTGCGCGAGTTCTTCGGTTCCTCGCAGTTGTCGCAGTTCATGGACCAGACCAACCCGCTGTCGGAGATCACCCACAAGCGCCGTCTCTCGGCGCTTGGACCCGGTGGTCTGACCCGCGAGCGCGCCGGTTTCGAGGTGCGCGACGTGCACCCGACGCATTACGGCCGCATCTGCCCGATCGAGACGCCGGAAGGCCCGAACATCGGTCTGATCAACTCGCTGGCCACCTTCGCGCGCGTCAACAAGTACGGCTTCATCGAGAGCCCGTACCGCAAGATCGTCAACGGCAAGCTGACCAATGAGGTCGTCTATCTGTCGGCGATGGAAGAGGCCAAGCACCACGTCGCGCAGGCCAATGCCGAGCTCGACAAGAATGGTGGTTTCGTCGACGAATTCGTCATTTGCCGCAATGCCGGCGAAGTGATGATGGCGCCGCGCGAAAACGTCGATCTGATGGACGTATCGCCGAAGCAGATGGTGTCGGTGGCCGCGGCCCTGATCCCGTTCCTCGAGAACGACGACGCCAACCGCGCGCTGATGGGCTCGAACATGCAGCGTCAGGCCGTGCCGCTGGTGCGCGCCGAAGCGCCGTTTGTCGGCACCGGCATGGAGCCGATCGTCGCCCGTGACTCGGGCGCCGCCATCGGCGCCCGCCGCGGCGGCATCGTCGACCAGGTGGACGCGACGCGTATCGTCATCCGCGCTACGGAAGATCTCGATCCCGGCAAATCGGGCGTCGACATCTACCGGCTGATGAAGTTCCAGCGTTCGAACCAGAACACCTGCATCAACCAGCGTCCGCTGGTGCGCATGGGTGACCGGGTCAACAAGGGCGACATCATCGCCGACGGTCCGTCGACCGAACTCGGCGATCTGGCGCTCGGCCGCAACGTGCTGGTCGCGTTCATGCCGTGGAACGGCTACAACTACGAGGACTCGATCCTCTTGTCCGAGCGCATCGTCGCCGACGACGTCTTCACCTCGATCCACATCGAGGAGTTCGAGGTCATGGCGCGCGACACCAAGCTCGGGCCGGAGGAGATCACGCGCGACATTCCCAACGTCTCGGAAGAAGCGCTGAAGAACCTCGACGAGGCCGGCATCGTCTATATCGGTGCGGAAGTGCAGCCGGGCGACATCCTGGTCGGCAAGATCACGCCGAAGGGCGAAAGCCCGATGACGCCGGAAGAAAAGCTTCTGCGCGCCATCTTCGGCGAAAAGGCATCGGACGTGCGTGACACCTCCATGCGCATGCCGCCCGGAACCTTCGGCACCGTCGTCGAAGTGCGCGTCTTCAATCGCCACGGCGTGGAGAAGGACGAGCGCGCCATGGCGATCGAACGCGAGGAGATCGAACGCCTCGCCAAGGACCGCGACGACGAGCAGGCGATCCTCGACCGCAACGTCTATTCGCGCCTGTCCGACGTTCTCGTCGGCAAGGACGCGATTGCCGGGCCGAAGGGCTTCAAGAAGGGCTCGAAGCTGTCGAAGGACACGCTCGACGAGTATCCGCGTTCGCAGTGGTGGCAGTTTGCTGTGGAGAACGAAAAGCTCCAGAGCGAACTGGAAGCCCTGCGTGGCCAGTACGACGATTCCAAGAAGGCGCTCGAACAGCGCTTCATGGACAAGGTCGAGAAGGTGCAGCGCGGCGACGAGATGCCTCCCGGCGTCATGAAGATGGTCAAGGTCTTCGTGGCCGTGAAGCGCAAGATGCAGCCCGGCGACAAGATGGCCGGCCGGCACGGCAACAAGGGTGTCGTGTCGCGGATCGTTCCGGTCGAGGACATGCCGTTCCTCGAGGACGGCACGCATGCCGATATCGTGCTCAACCCGCTGGGTGTGCCGAGCCGCATGAATGTCGGCCAGATCCTGGAGACGCATCTGGGCTGGGCTTGCGCCGGAATGGGCAGGAAGATCGGCGAGCTGATCGACGCGTACAAGACAGGCGGCGACATCAAGCCGCTGCGCAAGACGCTCGAGAGCTTCATGCCGGCCAACGACCGCAACGAGCCGATCCGCGACTATGACGACGAGAGCGTCGTTCGCCTCAGCGAGCAGATGCGCCGCGGCGTCTCCATCGCGACACCGGTGTTCGACGGCGCGCACGAGGCCGACATCAACATCATGCTGGAGCAGGCGGGCCTGCACACCAGCGGCCAGTCGCAGCTCTATGACGGACGCACCGGCGAGCCGTTCGATCGCAAGGTGACGATGGGCTACATATATATGCTCAAGCTTCACCACCTTGTGGACGACAAGATCCACGCGCGTTCGATCGGGCCGTACTCGCTCGTTACCCAGCAGCCGCTGGGCGGCAAGGCGCAGTTCGGTGGCCAGCGCTTCGGCGAGATGGAGGTCTGGGCGCTCGAAGCGTACGGCGCCGCCTACACGCTGCAGGAGATGCTGACGGTGAAGTCGGACGACGTCGCCGGCCGCACCAAGGTCTACGAGGCAATCGTCAGAGGCGACGACACGTTCGAGGCCGGCATTCCCGAGAGCTTCAACGTTCTCGTCAAGGAAATGCGGTCTCTGGGCCTCAATGTCGAGCTGGAGAACACCAAGCTGGACGACAATCCGGTTCGGCTGCCCGACGCGGCCGAGTGAGCAAGACGTCCGGTCGCGGCTTCCGCGACCGGACGCAACTAATTCTTCGGCCGATGGCCGATCAAGTCGGCGGGCGTTTGGCCCGCGCTAGATGCAAGGGGTCTTCGAGGACCCCGAAAAGGAGAACGGCATGAACCAAGAGGTCATGAATCTCTTCAATCCCCAGGCGCCTGCGCAGGTGTTCGATTCCATCCGGATCTCGCTCGCCAGCCCTGAGAAGATTCTGTCCTGGTCGTTCGGCGAGATCAAGAAGCCGGAGACCATCAACTACCGCACCTTCAAGCCGGAGCGTGACGGCCTGTTCTGCGCGCGCATTTTCGGTCCGATCAAGGACTACGAGTGCCTTTGCGGCAAGTACAAGCGCATGAAATACAAGGGCGTCATCTGCGAAAAGTGCGGCGTCGAAGTCACGCTGTCGCGCGTCCGTCGCGAGCGCATGGGCCATATCGAGCTGGCCGCGCCCGTCGCCCATATCTGGTTCCTGAAGTCGCTCCCGTCGCGTATCGGCACGCTGCTCGACATGACGCTGAAGGATATCGAGCGCGTTCTCTACTTCGAGAACTACATCGTCACCGAGCCTGGCCTCACCGCGCTGAAGGAGCACCAGCTCCTCAGCGAGGAAGAGTACATGATGGCCGTCGACGAGTATGGCGAAGATAGCTTCACCGCCATGATAGGCGCCGAGGCCATCCACGACCTTCTGGCCGGCATGGACCTGGAGAAGATCGCCGGCGACCTGCGTTCGGAGCTGGCTTCGACCACGTCCGAGCTCAAGCAGAAGAAGTATCTGAAGCGGCTCAAGGTCGTCGAGAACTTCATGGAGTCCGGCAACCGTCCGGAATGGATGATCATGAAAGTGGTTCCGGTGATCCCGCCGGACCTGCGCCCGCTCGTCCCGCTGGACGGCGGACGTTTCGCCACGTCGGATCTCAACGATCTCTATCGCCGCGTCATCAACCGCAACAATCGCCTGAAGCGGCTGATCGAGCTGCGTGCGCCCGGCATCATCGTGCGCAATGAAAAGCGCATGCTGCAGGAAGCCGTCGACGCGCTGTTCGACAACGGCCGTCGCGGCCGCGTCATCACCGGCGCCAACAAGCGTCCGTTGAAGTCGCTGTCCGACATGCTCAAGGGCAAACAGGGCCGGTTCCGCCAGAACCTGCTCGGCAAGCGCGTCGACTATTCCGGCCGCTCGGTCATCGTCACCGGTCCGGAGCTCAAGCTGCACCAGTGCGGCCTGCCGAAGAAGATGGCGCTCGAACTGTTCAAGCCCTTCATCTATGCCCGTCTCGACGCCAAGGGTTATTCCTCGACCGTCAAGCAGGCGAAGAAGCTGGTCGAGAAGGAGCGTCCGGAGGTCTGGGATATCCTCGACGAGGTCATCCGCGAGCATCCGGTGCTTCTGAACCGTGCGCCGACGCTGCACCGCCTCGGTATCCAGGCGTTCGAGCCGATCCTGATCGAAGGCAAGGCTATCCAGCTTCACCCGCTGGTCTGCACGGCCTTCAACGCCGACTTCGACGGCGACCAGATGGCGGTTCACGTGCCGCTGTCGCTGGAAGCCCAGCTTGAAGCCCGCGTGCTGATGATGTCGACCAACAACATCCTGCACCCGGCTTCCGGCGCGCCGATCATCGTGCCGTCGCAGGACATGGTTCTGGGTCTCTACTATCTGTCGATCGTCAATCAGAACGAGCCGGGCGAGGGCATGGTGTTTGCCGACATGGGCGAACTCCAGCACGCGCTCGAGACCAAGGCGGTGACGCTGCACTCCAAGATCAAGGGGCGCTTCCGCACGGTCGATGCGGACGGCAAGGTCGTGTCGAAAATCTACGACACCACGCCGGGCCGCATGATCATCGGCGAGCTTCTGCCGAAGAACGTCAACGTGCCGTACGAGACCGCCAACCAGGAGATGACCAAGAAGAACATCTCCAAGATGATCGACACCGTCTACCGCCATTGCGGTCAGAAGGAGACGGTCATTTTCTGCGACCGTATCATGGCCCTCGGCTTCAGCCACGCCTGCCGCGCCGGTATTTCGTTCGGCAAGGACGACATGCTGATCCCGGATGCCAAGATCAAGCTGGTCTCCGACACCGAGGCTTTGGCCAAGGAATACGAGCAGCAGTACAATGACGGCCTGATCACGCAGGGCGAGAAGTACAACAAGGTCGTCGACGCCTGGGCCAAGTGCTCGGAAAAGGTCGCCGACGAGATGATGGCCCGCATCAAGGCGGTCGAGTTCGAGGACAATGGCCGTCAAAAGCCGATGAACTCGATCTACATGATGTCGCACTCCGGTGCGCGCGGCTCGCCCACCCAGATGCGCCAGCTTGCCGGTATGCGCGGCCTGATGGCCAAGCCTAGCGGTGAAATCATCGAGACACCGATCATCTCGAACTTCAAGGAAGGCCTGACCGTGCTCGAGTACTTCAACTCGACCCACGGCGCCCGCAAGGGTCTGGCCGACACCGCCTTGAAGACGGCGAACTCGGGTTACCTCACCCGTCGCCTGGTCGACGTGGCGCAGGACTGCATCGTCAACTCCGTCGACTGCGGCACCGACAAGGGCCTCACCATGCAGCCGATCGTCGATGCTGGCCAGGTCGTCGCTTCCGTCGGCCAGCGCGTTCTCGGCCGCACGGCGCTCGACGACATCACGCATCCGGTCACCGGTGAGGTTCTGGTCAAGGCCGGAACGCTGATGGACGAACGCGACGTCGAGCAGATCGAAAAGGCCGGCGTCCAGTCGGTCCGCATCCGCTCGGCTCTGACCTGCGATGTCAGGGTCGGTGTGTGCGCGGTCTGCTACGGACGCGATCTGGCCCGCGGCACCCCGGTCAACCAGGGCGAGGCTGTCGGCGTCATCGCGGCGCAGTCGATCGGCGAGCCGGGCACCCAGCTCACCATGCGTACCTTCCACATGGGCGGTACGGCGCAGGTGGTGGACTCGTCGTTCCTTGAAGCCTCGTACGAGGGCAAGGTCGAGATCCGCAACCGCAACGTGGTGCGCAACTCCGACGGCCAGCAGATGGTCATGGGCCGCAACATGGCGGTGCTGATCCTCGACGAAGCCGGCAAGGAGCGCGCCACGCACCGTGTTACTTATGGTTCGCGCATCTTCGTGGACGATGGCGACAAGGTGAAGCGCGGCCAGCGCATCGCCGAGTGGGACCCCTATACCCGCCCGGTCCTCACCGAAATCGAGGGCAAGGTGGCGTTCGAGGATCTGGTCGACGGCATTTCCGTCCAGGAAACGGCCGACGAGTCGACCGGCATCACCAAGCGCGAGGTCATCGACTGGCGTTCGACGCCACGTGGCAACGACCTCAAGCCGGCGATCGTCGTCCAGGACGCCAAGGGCAAGGTCGGCAAACTGTCGAAGGGCGGCGACGCCCGCTTCCTGCTCTCGGTCGAGGCCATTCTTTCGGTCGAGCCGGGTGCACAGGTTCGCCCCGGCGACGTGCTGGCGCGTATCCCGATGGAAAGCGCCAAGACCAAGGACATCACCGGCGGTCTGCCGCGTGTTGCCGAACTGTTCGAGGCACGCCGTCCGAAGGATCACGCCATCATCGCCGAGATCGACGGCACAATCCGCTTTGGCCGCGACTACAAGAACAAGCGCCGCATCATCATCGAGCCGCATGACTCGACGCTTGAGCCGGTCGAATACCTGATCCCGAAGGGCAAGCCGTTCCATCTCCAGGACGGCGACGTCATCGAGAAGGGCGACTACATCCTCGACGGCAATCCGGCGCCGCACGACATCCTGGCGATCAAGGGCGTGGAGGCGCTTGCGTCCTACCTCGTCAACGAGATTCAGGAGGTCTACCGTCTGCAGGGCGTGTCGATCAACGACAAGCACATCGAGGTGATCGTTCGCCAGATGCTGCAGAAGGTCGAGATCACTGCGCAGGGCGACTCGACCTACATTCCTGGCGACCACGTCGACGTGATCGAGCTGGAAGAGGTCAACGAGCGCCTGGTCGAGGACGGCAAGAAGCCGGCCGAAGGCCAGCCGGTGCTCCTGGGCATCACCAAGGCCTCGCTGCAGACGCCGTCCTTCATCTCGGCGGCCTCCTTCCAGGAGACGACCAGGGTGCTGACCGAAGCGGCGGTTGCCGGCAAGACCGACATGCTGCAGGGGCTGAAGGAAAACGTCATCGTCGGCCGTCTGATCCCGGCCGGCACCGGCGGCACGATGAGCCAGATCCGGCGCATCGCCACCTCGCGCGACGAGTTGATCATCGACGAGCGCCGCAAGGCGTCGGGCGTCGAGGTCGCCGATCAGATGCTGACCGACATGGCTTCCGCCGCGCAGTAAGCGCGGCGGTACAGATCTCAGGCAACAAAGCCGTCGGGGCAACCCGGCGGCTTTTTTGTGTGTTGAAGTTGGCGACGGACTGAGGGAGGAGGCGTCGTCGAGTGTTGCGACTTATTTCGATCGTCCGGCGCCGCCCCTCATTGCCCTGCCGGGCATTTCTCCCCGTAAACGGGGAGAAAGAAGCTGGCCGCAGCGTTGGCGCTCTTTCTGCGACGCTGGAGATTGGCGAAATCTTTGATGACAGCGTCCTTCTCCCCGTTCACGGGGAGAAGATGGCGGCAGCCAGATGAGGGGCGGCGCGACGCTTGCAGATGGTCAGGACCGGAGCGACGGCCACTCCTTACAGCTCCGCGGCTTAATCGTAAAACGCCTCCACCACGTTGCGCCTACCCAGCATGAAGGCGTCGGCGACATGTTGCAGCGGGGCGAGATCGACGTCCGAGACGCCGGCGCGCACGATCTCGGCGAAACGCCTGTAGAGCATCGGATATTCGGCTTCCGGCTCGTCGTGAACGACGCGGTCGTCGACCGCGAGTTTTGAGCCGCCTCCCGAAAGCAACATCGCGCCCTTGTCCGTCTCGGCAAGGATGTCCCAGCTTTGCGGGCCGGTCTGGCGCCAGTCGAGCTCCATCGCCACGGGCAAGCCGTTCGAGGTGCGAAAGGCGATATGGGCGGCGATCGGGGCCGCACGGTTTTCGGGAAAATCGAGGATCGCCGAGGTGATGAACATCGCCGGCAATATGTGGGTCGCGATCGACAGCGCGTTGATGCCGGGATCGAACACGCCGAAGCCGCCCGGGGCCCAGATCCAGTCCTGGTTCGGGTGCCAGCGGCGCACGTCTTCCTTCCAGTTGATGGCTGCCGATCTGACCTGGGTCGAGCCGAGAAAATCGCGCGCGGCCTCGACTGCCGGCGCATAGCGCGAATGCCAGCTGGCGAACAGCGAGACGCCGTTCGCGACCGCTAGCGCCTTCAAATCCTCGACCTCGCTGACCGTGGCGCCGGGCGGCTTTTCCAGGAAGACATGTTTTTTCGCCGCCAGCGCTGTCCGCGCGGCGTCGTACCGGAACTGCGGCGGCATGCAGAGCGATACGGCCTCAAGCTCCGGCACCGCGTCGAGCATTGCCTCGATATCAGGAAAATTTGCGATCCCGTCCACCTTGCCGTGCCGGCTGGCGGCGGCGACGAGGCGGTAGTCCCGGTCCTTGGCCAGGGCTGGCAGGTGCTGGTCGCGGACGATCTTTCCCACCCCGACAATGCCGAGCTTGATAGGATTGCTGTTCGAGGACATGGGAGACTCCACGGATTGGAAAATGCACTGCTCCTGGCAGCGATTGGTTCTCTTAGCAGAGAACCGATGCCGGGCAAGTCGCGGGAGGCTCGCCCGGCGGGCCGAGATAGAGCCCGCTTCAGACTGGCCTTGCTTCAGACTGGCCGCCTTGCCTAGACTGGCCCTGCCTCAGACTGGCCCTGCCTCAGGCTGGCACATCGAAGGTGACGATCGACACTTCGCCTTCGAGCGCGCCTTGATAGGCCGACAGGTGCGGCTCGTCGTCGGGCACGCCGTCCAGGTCGCCGATCTGATCGAGCTCAGCCTCGGCGTAACCTTCGGCCGAGAGCGATTCGAGCGCCCGGCGCACCGCCGAATCGTCGTCGGGCGCGACCAGCATGACGTGGACGCCTTCCGGCTTGCCGTCTTTCCTCTTCCACGCCCGGCCGGTGATGATGGTGACCGGGCGCTCGTCATTGTCGTTCACGGGCTGATTCCTCCGGGCGAGCGGATTTGTGCTGTTCATGCCTCTTTTTCGCATGAAGCATGGCCGCGCAAAAGCCGGAAGCCGGTCACTTTCTTCCCTCCTCTTGCAAAAAGGCGAAAGAAAATTACATGCGCATTTCGCATGGCTGCCTAGCCTCGGTTTCAGCGTAATATTTGGCGCTCCGGGGTTGACGGGCAACAGGCTTGCGAGTAGAAGCCGGCCAGTCAGAACCGATGTGAGGCTCTCACTTCCGAAGCGACACGCTTTGGAGTTTGCCTCAAACAGGGTTCGTTTTACGAGCGAAAAGACATTTCCGGCGTGCATGAAGCGGTTTCCGCTTCCTCTGCCATTTGTTCGGGCAAGACCGCGAGGCGCGGTTTGTGGCCCGAATTTGCGTATGGAAATGACGCTTTGAGCGGCCCTGACCGGGCGAGACACGGAATTGAGAGACAAGAGGGTTTAATGCCTACCGTCAACCAGCTGATCCGCAAGCCGCGCATTGCGCCGGTGAAGCGCAACAAGGTCCCGGCCATGCAGCAGAACCCGCAGAAGCGGGGCGTCTGCACGCGCGTCTACACAACGACGCCGAAGAAGCCGAACTCGGCGCTGCGCAAGGTGGCCAAGATCCGTCTGACCAATGGTTTTGAAGTGATCGGCTACATCCCCGGCGAAGGCCACAACCTTCAGGAACACTCGGTGGTGATGATCCGCGGCGGCCGCGTCAAGGATCTTCCGGGCGTCCGCTACCATATCATCCGCGGCGTGCTCGACACGCAGGGTGTGAAGAACCGCAAGCAGCGCCGTTCGAAATACGGCGCCAAGCGTCCGAAGTGACCGAAGCGTAGCCAAGGTCATCCCGGACGCCGCCAGGCGACGATCCGGGATCCAGGCCACCACGCAGAATTGAGGCAGAGAAAAAATGTCCCGTCGTCACAGTGCAGAAAAGCGTGAGATCAATCCGGACCCGAAGTTCGGCGATCTGATCGTCACCAAGTTCATGAACGCCGTCATGTATGACGGCAAGAAGTCGGTTGCCGAAACCATCGTCTACGGCGCGCTTGACCAGGTCCAGTCCAAGACCAAGCAGGAGCCGGTCACCGTCTTCCATCAGGCGCTCGACAATGTCGCGCCGCATGTGGAAGTGCGTTCGCGCCGCGTCGGTGGCGCCACCTACCAGGTTCCGGTCGACGTGCGCCCCGAGCGCCGTCAGGCGCTGGCCATCCGCTGGCTGATCGCCGCCGCCCGCAACCGCAACGAGACCACGATGGTCGACCGCCTCTCCGGCGAGCTGATGGACGCGGCCAACAACCGCGGCACAGCCGTCAAGAAGCGTGAAGACACCCACAAGATGGCAGAAGCCAACCGCGCCTTCGCGCACTACCGCTGGTAAAGCGCGAACGAGACTGAAGAGGCACCTCCCATGGCCCGCGAATATAAAATCGAAGACTACCGCAATTTCGGTATCATGGCGCATATCGACGCCGGCAAGACGACGACCACCGAGCGCGTCCTCTACTACACGGGCAAGTCGCACAAGATTGGCGAAGTCCATGACGGTGCTGCCACCATGGATTGGATGGAGCAGGAGCAGGAACGCGGCATCACCATCACGTCCGCCGCGACCACGACCTTCTGGAAGGGTCGTGACGGCAAGATGCACCGCTTCAACATCATCGACACCCCCGGCCACGTCGACTTCACCATCGAGGTCGAGCGTTCGCTGCGCGTGCTCGACGGCGCCATTGCGCTGCTCGACGCCAATGCCGGTGTCGAGCCGCAGACGGAAACCGTCTGGCGCCAGGCCGACAAGTACCGCGTGCCGCGCATGATCTTCTGCAACAAGATGGACAAGATCGGCGCCGATTTTTACCGCTCGGTCGAGATGATCGGCTCGCGCCTCGGCGCGCATGCCGTCGTCATGCAGCTGCCGATCGGTGCCGAGACCGAGTTCAAGGGCATCGTCGACCTCGTCGAGATGAACGCGCTGGTCTGGCGCGACGAAACGCTGGGCGCTGCCTGGGACGTCGTCGAGATTCCGGACGATCTCAAGGCTCGTGCGGAAGAATACCGCGAGAAGATGATCGAGGCCGCCGTCGAAATGGACGAGACGGCGCTTGAGAATTACCTCGAAGGCAAGATGCCCAGCAACGACGAGATCCGCGCTTTGATCCGCAAGGGCACCATCGCGGTGAAGTTCTACCCGATGTTCTGCGGCTCGGCTTTCAAGAACAAGGGCGTGCAGCCGCTGCTCGACGCAGTCGTCGAATATCTGCCGTCGCCGGCCGACGTTCCGGCCATCAAGGGCGTCGATGCCAAGACCGACGCCGAGATCGAGCGTCATGCCGACGACAACGAACCGCTGTCGATGCTTGCCTTCAAGATCATGAACGACCCGTTCGTCGGCTCGCTCACCTTCGCCCGCATCTATTCGGGCAAGCTCACCAAGGGCATCTCGGTCGACAACACGGTCAAGGGCAAGAAGGAGCGCATCGGCCGCATGCTGCAGATGCATGCGAACTCGCGCGCCGACGTCGAAGAGGCTTTCGCCGGCGACATCGTCGCCTTGGCCGGCCTCAAGGACACGACCACGGGCGACACGCTCTGTGATCCGCTGCGTCCGGTCATCCTCGAGCGCATGGAATTCCCCGATCCGGTCATCCAGATCGCCATCGAGCCGAAGACCAAGAACGACCAGGAAAAGATGGGCCTTGCGCTGCATCGCCTGGCCGCCGAGGACCCGTCCTTCCGCGTCAAGACCGACGAGGAATCAGGCCAGACGATCATCTCCGGCATGGGCGAGCTTCATCTCGACATTATCGTCGACCGGATGCGCCGCGAGTTCAAGGTCGAGGCCAATGTCGGCGCTCCGCAGGTGGCCTATCGCGAGACGATCACCCGCAGCCAAGAGCAGGACTACACCCACAAGAAGCAGACCGGCGGCACGGGCCAGTTCGCCCGCGTCAAGATCCTGTTCGAGCCAAATCCGGAAAGCAGCGAATTCCTGTTCGAATCCAAGATTGTCGGCGGCGCTGTGCCGAAGGAATACATCCCCGGTGTCGAAAAGGGCATCAACAGCGTCATGACGTCGGGTCCGTTCGCCGGCTTCCCGATGATCGGCGTCAAGGCGACGCTGATCGATGGTGCCTACCACGACGTGGATTCCAGCGTGCTGGCCTTCGAAATCGCTGGCCGCGCCTGCTTCCGTGAAGCGGCGCCCAGGCTTGGCGTGCAGTTGCTCGAGCCGATCATGAAGGTCGAGGTGGTGACGCCGGAAGATTATGTCGGCAGCGTCATCGGCGATCTGAACGGCCGTCGCGGCCAGATCCAGGGCCAGGAAGCCCGTGGCGTGGCGGTGGTTATCAACGCGATGGTGCCGCTCGCGAACATGTTCAAATACGTCGACAACCTGCGCTCGATGAGCCAGGGCCGCGCGGCCTACACGATGCAGTTCGATCACTACGAGCCGGTGCCGACCGCGGTCGCTCAGGAAGTCCAGAAGAAATACGCGTAACCAGAACGGGTTGCAGCGCTAACTTAATTCAAAGCCCGCACGGGCGAGCAGGAATGGAGAGATCACATGGCAAAAGGTAAATTCGAGCGTACAAAGCCTCATGTGAACATTGGCACGATTG
>SAQL01000061.1 GCA_004020645.1 Mesorhizobium sp.
ACTCAGAGGCAAGGACGTTCAGGCTTGGGCATTGAGGCCCAGCGTGCCGCGGTCGAGCGCTTTGCCGAGGCCGAGGACATTGCCATCCTCAAGGAGTTCACCGAGGTCGAAACCGGAAAGGGCGCCGATGCTCTTGATCGACGTCCACAACTGACAGCCGCCCTCGCCCTTGCCCGCCAGACAAAATGCCCGGTCGTCGTGGCCAAGCTTGATCGACTCTCGCGTGACGTCGCCTTCGTTGCCGGCTGATGGTCCAGCGCGTTCCTTTCATTGTGGCCGAACTCGGTGCCGATGCCGATCCGTTCATGTTGCACCTTTACGCCGCTTTGGCCGAGAAAGAGCGGCGATTGATCTCGGAACGAACCAAAGCCGCCCTCGCCTCTCGCAAGACCACTGGGATTAAGCTCGGTAATCCGACCAACACAGTGGAAGCTGCAGCGAAAGGTCGGAAGATCTCGATCCGGGAGGCTGACCGGTTTGCCCAGACCGTGCTGCCAATCATCGAATCCATCCAGCAGTCGGGCATCACCAGCCTGCGTGGCCTGGCATTCGCTCTGAACAACCGCGACGTTCGAACAGCGCGCAACGGCCAATGGCAGGTCTCTAATGTGCGCAACATCTTGGCGCGGCAATCTGCTGCCCAGCTTTAATAGGCGGGAGTAACTAGCAGTTGCCGTACTTTCGACAATCTCTTTTGGGGATTAGCCAAGCTCACTGCCGCGTACCGACGGAAATCGGCATGACAAATGTGAACACCGTCTGGTCAACGCCCCGGCGGTCAGGCCCGGCGGCCGGCTGGCTGTCGGGCCGTTCCACCTCATTACATCAGGTCTTCAGCAACCCCGTCAAATTTCTTAAGGCCTGCGCTTGGACGCTTTCGCTTAAGAAGTCCCTGTTCAGATGCGGCCGCCTTGAAAGCAGCGAACGCAGCTTGGTGACTGCAATGTCCGGCCAGGCAATCCTCGATCATTCGGATTGCTTCAAGCCGGGACGGCTTTTCCATGAGTGGCCATGGTTGCTGAAGCGCCATCTCGGCGTCGGCTATCGAAGCGACCACCATCGGCTTGTGGTTCAGGTAGACTGTAATCGGAATGAACGCCGCCATTTTTATCGCTCGCCAGGATTAAGGCGGTTAAACGCGAAGGCCATGGCGGTGGTTGCATCATCGCGACTAACACTGCCGATCGCATCGCGGACATGTCGCGCGCGGATCTACAGATCATCCTGCGTCGCGCCGCATTGATGCTCAGGAACGTCTCAGGCGTGCCGCTGGAGCCCGCAACGGAGGACGCGCTCAATTCCATCGCGGCTGAAAAGAAAATGGGTCGGTCCGATCTCACTCAGATCGTGCTGCGCGAATGGCTGGAACCAACGCCTATCTGCCTGTGCGCACGATAGACGAGGAAAGCGAGACGGACGACAACGCGTAGGCTGGGGCGCGACCTTTATGCAGAAGACCCGCCGCTACATTTGCGAAGCGACGGGCCTCCGCCCCATTCCCCCATACCTGACCAAGCAACTGCCGTGCCAGACTTATTGACCCATTGCGGGGCACCTTATGGCTTCTACACAGCGGAATTACCGCCGACGTACTTCATTCGCATGTTTCGATTACATTAGATTTAGCTAATATATATCGCCAGCCAGACGAGCTCCCCTAAGGCTCGCTGGTCAGGCCCAGCGGTCTCCTCCCATCGCAAGCCGCTGGGCCGCTCGAGCTTGCGCAACGGATGGCGGGTTCATGACCCGAATTAAAAGCGGGTCGATTTTTGCCGTCAAAAGTCTCGGGCCGGAACGCTTGCTCGTCTCGAGGGTTGAGATGCAGGAGATGCAGGCGTGGCCAAAAAGCTGTCCATCGCCGGAATATTGCGACTTACCTCTGACCAACTGAAGAGGATCCGGAAACGCGTCGCCAATGGCGGTCACGTGGACCAGATGCAAGAGGTCGATGCCCTGGTGGGCCTCGCTAAGGAAATGGCCGACCGGCAACTAGCCGGCTTAGAAAGCCCGGCAGATGAAAACGATGGCTCTGTGCAAGACGGTGATGATGCAAAGGACTGAGCGGCGTCGACCGCCTCCTGACATCCGCGATCAGGAATTACTCGAATCGCCAAGTTCGGCACTATCCAAGGGCGGCGGACCCCAATCCGCTAGGCTGGCGCCCTACAGGCATTGGTCACTGCCGGCTACGACAAGCAGGGCTGAGGGCTAGTGTCTAGTGGATAAGTTCTAACGCAGGGTACCCGATCGTAAGCGCGGCCACATCGCGAGCGCTCCTTCTCCTACAGGCAGAAATGTCTGACGCCGGCTGGCCGCAAATGTTATCTCTAGCGATCCGTCCTCGATCGAAGAAGGATCGCATCATTGGATGACTGGAGAATCGGGAATATCTGGATAACCAGAATTCTGGAGATGTGCGACCCTCTGCGGACGCCGTCGGAATGGTTTCCCGACTGCACCGATGAAGCGCTCGAACCGCATCTTCATTGGCTCACGCCGCGATTAATATCGCCGGTAACCGGCCGGCTTATTCTTCCCATCCAGAGTTTTCTTGTTCGTACCGGACACCACATCATTCTGGTCGACAGCTGCGTCGGCAACGACAAGACGTTCGCATACTTCCCCCATTGGCATCGCCGCAATGACGGCACCTTTTTGGAGCGCCTGGCAAATGCAGGTGTTGCTCCCGAGCAGATCGACTATGTGCTGTGCACCCATCTTCATGTCGACCATTGCGGCTGGAACACACGATTGGTGGACGGGCGTTGGATACCGACATTCCCGAACGCCCGCTACATCATGGCGCGGCGCGAGTTGGAGGCCGCACAGGCGGCCTCCGGTGATGACGAAGAACGGACCTATGAGGACAATGTGTTGCCAATCGTCGAGGCTGGTCGGGCTGTGCTTGTCGATATGGATTATGAACTCGATGGCGAAGTGTGGCTGGAACCGACGCCGGGCCACACCCCGGGGCACGTAGCCATCGGCCTGAAATCTCGAGGCGTAGGGGCAGTGTTTTCCGGCGATCTCATGCATTGGCCGATGCAATGCATATACCCCGACTGGAGCTTTCGGTACGACACGGACCCTGACCAGGCACGTCGGACGAGGTGGGCATTCCTGGAGGCTTGCTCGGACAATGGCCGCATCGTAATGACGTCGCATTTTCCCTTGCCGTCGGTGGGAACCATCTCGCGACGCCAGTCATCATTCTGGTTCGAGGATCACCAGCCGCCGTAATCGCCGAGGACGCCGACTACGCCAACCCAAACGGCGGGGCGGCGCCCTACGGCAATCTAACCCAACGCCCCCCAAGCGGCGCCGGCCTTCCCCTTGTCTGGCGTTGCCAATCAGCAATCTTCGGTGGTCTTCTTCATTTGCCCGGGGGCGGCGGTCTTGGCGTCCGTGTCCTGCTGACCAGGGGCGGCCTCCTGCGCGCTGCCGGCCTGCTGGCCAGGCGCGCAATCCTTGGCCGAGTTCGGGTTCGTGCCGCTGGTGGTGGTGGTGGTGTCAGTCCCCTGATCAGTGCTGGGCGTGGTCGTGGTTGTGGTCGTGGAGGTTCCGCCCGAAGTTCCGCTTGTCGTCTGGGCAAAGGAAAGCCCGGCGGAAACCGCCAACACGGCCGAGGCCAAAAGGATTCGTTTCATATTCTTTCTCCTGTCCTTAAGCGCACGACGCGCTCACAAAACCAACCTGCGGACAAAAGGAATGTTCCAGTGATGGTGCTCATCCCCGAAATCTTTCCGTGTGCCAAACGATCTTGCCGTCGACCTTAATCGGCTTGTGGATCATCAGGCGCTTGGGCAGGTGTTCCGGATGCACCTCGAGCAAGGTGATCATGATCTGCGGCTTGCAACGGCTGCAATCAAACTTGAGCTTCAGCGGGTCGGCGCCGCCGCCATAGACCATCATGAGGTCGGCTGAACGGCAGTAGCGGACGTTGCCGCAGCTGCATTCCGCCTTGACGAGCATGTTGTGCCGGGTCGCCTTGCCCAGCGTGTCAATCGGATCATGCGCCATGAGAACGAATAAGGAACATTTTCCTTGATCGTCAAGACTGGCTGTGGAATCTTCCCACCAAACTGAAGCGAGAAAATATTCGATGGGCGACGAGCCGATCCGCCTCCCCGGTGCAATGGACCCCGTCACGCGCCCCGGGATTCAGCACCACAGTGCGAGCACCCCGGCTATGGCAAGAATGCTGCTTCGCCAGGCCGAGGCAGACGCCGCACTGGTTCTGTTTCGAGCACCGCGCCGAAGGGGAGCGGTTTCTGTAGGCAGCAATCAATCAGAATGTCCGCCTACGTCACCGTTTCGCGGCATCGGAATCCCGCTCCTCGCGTCTGAGGAATTCACTGGTGACAGTGCCGAGTTTGCTTTCCAGCCATTCAGCCATCGCCTCTTCCTCGCGCAGGTTTGCCTTGCACGCGCTTTGGGTCTCGGAATCGCCGACCTCGCCGGCTGCGGCGATGAGCATTTTGTAGCTTGCGATCTCCATATGCTCGAATGTGTAGCTGGCCAGCGATCCTTTCATCACCTCGTCGCCTGCGAACAGGCCGCTGATGCTCTGTCCCATGGCGATTAGCTTACCGCCGGCGTCTTTAAGCGTTGATGATCCTTCCCCCATGCGATCGAGGCATTGTTCGAGACGTTTTGCCTGTTGCCTCGTTTCTTCGAGGTGCAGCGTCATCCGGTCGCGTAGCTCGGGATAGTTTTCGAGACGCTCGATTTGGCCGCTCAACATCGTCTCGGCCTGTTCTTCCATGGCGTGAGCGTCGCGAAGCCACTGCGTCAGACGTTCCTTGGAGTCGGTCATGTCTGTCTCCGTTGGTCAGCATAATTTTACTGCCATCGCAACGCCGCCACAGACCGTTAGTTCCGATCGCCCGCAAGCGCGGTCGATAGCTTGGTCCTCAACGACCGGCGTTTCTTGCACGAGGACCGGACTGCCGTTCTCCTCGGTTTGGCTGTGAAAGCCCGCTTCTTTTGCACGTGCAGCGGGGGCTCGAAGGCTTCAAATGCCGCGCCCGCGTTTCAATTGCACCTGCCTCAGCCCTCACGATCTGGCTGTTTGTGAACGCGTCTTTGATCAGGTTTGCGCAGATGAATAAATCGACCTTTTTAGCCGGGATGTGGAAGTCTTAGCTGTGACGATTGTCGCGGTTTTTCGAAACATTAGTAACCGATGAGTGCAAATTGCTGGAGGCAGTCCGGTCTCGTCACAACATCCGGCTTGACGCGGAGAAGCCGCTCGATGGGCAAAAACTACTCATTCCAAACATCGGTTTAACGACACCTCGCTCTTTGGGTTCGTGGCGCGGCATTGGCCAAACATCGATAATGAAGGCCAACCAAGCGGTTGGCTTGTTTGCGACGACGGCTCGATGGACTCGGCGGACTTCATCCACTTTGATGACGCTACGCTTTGAACGCCAGGGCGTCTCACCTCTTCTTGGTGGCTGCCGATGCGTTCTGCCCAGCCTTCCCACTTGCTTTGGCATCCTTGGAATGCGCCGCCAAAGCGGGCCCGGCGCCGGTGTCTTTCTGCATGTTTCCGCTGCTCGATTTCGCAGGGTTTGCTGTTTTGAAACTCTTGAGCAGTTTGCTGAAGAAACCCATGGTCGCCTCCATTAAAGCACCGGTAGGCAGAAATGCCCCGCTACCTCCTTGGTTCCGCGGAATCTGATACTGTCGCATTCGACTTGGCCGAATTGCTGTTGATACCCAGTGCAGCTTCTCAGAGGGACCATCGACACTGCGCAGAGCAAGGCAGAGTCTCACCAGCGAAGGGACTAGCGAAGGCTGGATGGCGCAGCGCCTTTACGCTGGGCGCGATTTCGCGCAACGCTCAAAGCGGGCTATGAAGAGAGTGAGAATTCCCCGCTACCTTTCGGGCAGCGGGGTTCCTCGATCAGAGGCGGTTGAGGTCACGAGCCCGATCCCGCTCGATCTCGTCGGGAGTATAGTCTTCCGCCTCGGCGTCAAATCCTGTCCAACCGCCGGCCTCGTAGTCTCTGCGACGTTCGGCTAAGTCGACCGATCTGGATTGATTGAGGATCTGCTCGGCACGCGGCAGCAACCCGATTACAAAGATGATTATCTGAAGTGGCTGGTGGTCCCTGTTAGGCGACTCGTGAAAGGACTTGCTGATCCAGGTCGCACCTAGCCAGTCCGAAACGCCAGCGATGGTTCGTTGCCTCACGTCTGCTCTGGTAGAACAAAGTCAGTTTCCCGCCCTCGATCATCACCGTCGAATGGCCGTTCTCCCCAGGCTCACCAGGATCAAGCACAGGGCCGACCGACACGTAGGGACCCTGGACGTCGTCGGCGATGGCGAAGAATACGCGCTGACGACTTCCGCGCGGACCGTCGGGAAGGAAGCAGGTGGCGTTGAGAAGCACGCGACCATCGGGCAATTCGACCAGTTGGGCGCCCTCGATGCCCCATTCGTAGTCCGGATGCTCGCGCGCGTTGTGATGGGGAACGTCGAGATGGTCCAATATCTTGCCGAGACGTTTCCACGGCCCGAACCAGGAATCGGATTGGCTGCGCGCCAGATAGACGTCAGGCTGCGCCACCCTGGTGAATTTAGGCATGCCTGAATAGACGATGTAGCGCTTGCCGCCGATGATCGCCGGATGGGGATCGTAGATCCCGTCCTCATCGGTGTCCGGCAGGGACAATATCGCCGGATTCAGCACCACCCAATGAAAGCCATCGTTGGACACCGCATGCTCGCAACTTCCGCCGGACTTCATGAATTCGGTCTGGATGAACATGTGGAAAACGCCGCATTCATGGATGACGCCGGGCGCCGCTATGCCCGATCCGGTTACCGCCAAGTCGAGCGCCTCATGCTCAGTCCACGGCCCATAAAGGTCCGGAGCCGTGGCATGTAGTATTTTCCAGCTCTCGGTTGTGACAGTGCCGCTGGAACCGAAGACGTGCCAAAGCGTGCCGTCGAACACCGGACAAGGATCCTTCAGATCATCCACGGACCGCGGGTGAAACAACGGAAAAACGTTGGTTTCAAAGTTGAACTTCATTCCTTGCGGCTCTCTCACGGTGGCTGCCTGCATCCGAATCATGCGCAGTTCATTAACTCTTATACCTGCGCTCATGAATGGTTGTTGAACGATTGAGCGGATTTCAGCCGTTCTGTGGGCAATGCACCACATTTGGCGAGATCTGAAGCTGCAAGGGCCTCCGCCTTGGCCGAGGCGGCTGCTACCAACACCCGATGGACATGTCGCGACCCATGCGTCGGGCCATCTGTGGCGACCCAAACGCCGCTTCTCTTCGAACAATCGCGCAAGTGGCCGGCTCGGCGGCTCCAGCCAATTAAAATCCGTGGAACAACTTACTCAAATGAAAGTTAGATGTACGGATGAGGCTTCAGCAGGAGCCTGCTTCGATTAACATATGTTAATCCGGAGAATTAACACTATAGCTAAAGGGATTCTTACATGAAAATAGCGGGCGGCAAAAAAAATAAATCAAATATCCCCCTAAAATCGTTTATTTTACTTTGCTTTTCTCACCTCAGGTGGGATTTCGTACACCAACGCCCGCAGCATATTTTGACGCACGCCACAAAGCAGCAGCAGCTAATTTACTTTGAGGAGCCGGTCTACGAGGAAATACGCTGTCCTTCGATGCGGGTGAACAATCGGTCTGCAATGATCACAATCGTAACCCCGGTTCTTCCGGCCGGCATCTCCGCGACAAAGGCAGACGCCATCCAGCGCAGGTTCGTCAACGAGATCGTCAACTCGACTCCGCATGACCGGCTGACCATATGGTACTACACGCCCATGGCGCTGCGTTTCAGTGACCATATAGCCTGCGATGTATGCGTCTACGACTGCATGGATGAACTCTCCGCCTTCAAGAACGCGCCGGCAGAGTTGCAGCAGATGGAAAAAGCGCTGTTCCAGCGCGCTGATGTCGTGTTCACGGGCGGGCAGAGTCTGTACGAGGCCAAACGAAGCCTCCACAAGTCGATTTTTCCCTTCCCCAGCAGCATAGACGTTGCGCATTTCCACAAGGCAAGAGAGCCCGGCGATGACCCTGTAGACCAGGCAGACATACCTCACCCGAGAGTAGGCTTCTTCGGCGTGATCGACGAACGGCTCGACGTTAAAATGATCGCACAGGCGGCTGCGGCAATGCCCGAAGTGCATTTCGTCATGCTCGGCCCGGTGGTCAAGATCGACCCGCTAAGCCTGCCGCGCGCAAGTAACTTACATTGGCTGGGTGCCAAGTCCTACGCCGACCTGCCTCGCTATCTCAGGCACTGGAGCGCCGGCTGGATGCCCTTCGCGCTCAATGAGGCGACACGCTATATCAGCCCGACCAAAACTCCTGAGTTCCTGGCCGCCGGACTGCCGGTGGTCTCCACGGCGATTGTGGACGTCGTGCGCACCTATGGTGCCGAAGGTCTGGTCGACATTGTTGACGCCGAAGACATCGAAACCAAACTTCGGTCCCTTCTGTCACGTCCCCGGAATTTCCTGTTGAAGGAGGTCGATGCCTACCTCGCTAACATGTCCTGGGAACGAACGTGGGACGCAATGGCTGCCCATATTCAGCGCGCCTATGCAATGAAAAGCATTGTGCCCTTGCGCCGGGGAGCCTGACCATGTTCGATTGGTTGATTGTCGGCGCCGGCTTCGCTGGCAGCGTGCTCGCTGAACGCATCGCATCGCAACGGCAGGAAAGCGTCCTGCTCATCGACCGGCGAAACCACGTCGGCGGCAACGCTTATGACTGCTATGACGAAGCGGGGATTCTGGTCCACCGCTATGGGCCGCATATATTCCACACCAACGCCCGATCGATCATCGACTACCTCTCGCAATTCACCGAATGGAGGCTTTACGAACATCGCGTATTGTCGTCGGTTGACGGAAAACTGCTGCCGATACCGATCAACCTCGACACGATCAATCGCCTGTACTGTCTTGAATTGACGCCCGAGCAGTTGGAGGAGTTCTTCGCATCCCGGCGAGAAACGGTCGAGGAAGTCCGGACCGCCGAAGACGTGGTTGTGAGCACCGTTGGCAGAGAACTCTACGAAAAATTCTTTCGCGGCTATACAAGGAAGCAGTGGGGCGTCGATCCGGCCCAACTAAGCAAGTCCGTGACTGCGCGGGTCCCTACCCGGACCAACCGCGATGATCGCTACTTTGGCGACACTTTCCAGAATATGCCGGCTGGCGGGTATACACGCATGTTCCAGCGCATGCTGAACAACCCAAGGATCAAGATCATGCTGCAGACCGATTATCGCGAAATTCGCGACAAGATCCCCTTTCAGCGGACGATCTACACCGGGCCGATTGATGAATATTTCGACTGGAGCCTTGGTCGTCTGCCTTATCGGTCACTGCGGTTCGAACACGAGACGCTTGATTGCGAGCAGTTTCAGCCGGTCGCCGTTGTCAACTATCCGCAGACGGAAAACTATACCCGCATTACCGAGTACAAGCATCTGACCGGTCAGCAAAGCCCGAAGACCAGCCTGACTTACGAATATCCAACCGATATCGGCGATCCCTATTACCCGGTGCCGCGGGCGGAAAACGAGGCGCTGTACAAACGCTATGAAGCACTGGCAGCGGCGTGCTCCGACGTGTGGTTCGTCGGGCGCCTAGCCACGTACCGCTACTACAATATGGATCAGGTCGTCGGTCAAGCTTTGGCGACGTTCGCGCGCATTCAACAGAGCCTGCCGGCAACCGGCACCGTGCAGATGCTTACGCAGCGGACGATGCTCGGCCAACATTCGGAGCAGTTCCCCACCTAAGTGGCCCGCTCCTTCTTCGACCGCTACGAAAGACCTGTCGCGAATAATCTGCGCTGGCGATCCAATTCATCGGCAACCGGCTGGCGAAGACTGCGCGAACCGTCGGCATGAATCGTAGAGAACAAGCCGACTTCCGCGTGGCGCAAATTGTCCCAGCCGGGATACGCGGTCACCGGGTACAGACATATACCCTGAACCGGGGCACCACGGCTCATTGCGTCACGGACCTCATCGCAAACATAATGGAGCCATGCCGGCCGGCCTGATCCTTCAGCGCCTGTCTCGGCGATGAACATGGGCTTTCTGTAGCGCTCTGCGACTTCGACCAACATTTCGGAAAGCGCCCGATATTCGTGGTGGCCCATCGGTATCGTTGGCCCCTGAAAGTACCATTGGTTGTGCGGATAAAAGTTAAGTCCGATGACGTCGACACAGTCCTCGCTACCGCCCAATTCAGGCTCGGCACGGCCCGTCAGCATGTCATAGGCTTCAAACTGGCCCTGACGAACATTTTCCGCGCGCCGTTGCTCGGCACGACTACGGTCACGGGGCGCAACATGAATTAGCGGTTCAGCCCATATGAACCGGCAATCAGGTTCGGCATCGCGCATCGCCTTGACGCCGGCAACCGCTGCCCTCACAAGCTGTCGCTTGAACCATCCCCGCTTCTTCGGCCCCACGCGTGGGAAATAGCCGACCTCTATCGCCCATGCGAAGAATGAGATCTCATTGATCGGGCACACCAGGGGAGCTACTCCCGTGACGGAGCGGTGGACCCGGACAGCTTCAGCAGCGAAGCGGACATAGGCTTCTGTAAAGTCTGGGGCGCCTTGGTCTACGTGATCTGGTGAGCCATAGTGGAAGATATCCCAGACGACCTGCACCCCCGCCGCGTGGGCTGCTTCGATCATTGAGATCCAACCCGACCAGTCGAAGACTCCTGGCGCTGTTTCAATCAGGTGCCAGCGCAAGCCGTCGCGGATCGTGCGAAGCCCAAGGGCAGCACAGCTGCGATAGTCGCCGAGAGCATGTTTGTCGTGTGCGGTTGCGCGAATCAAATCGAGGCGCACTCCGTCGCCGCGCCGATGCGAGGAACATTCGAAGCCAGCCATGAAGAAACTGGCAAACTCGGACGGATATTCGCCTGGCAGACGCGCCGGCTCGTTGCTCATACGTGCAACCGGTCGGCCAAGGCTCGCGCCAGCGCTCCCGCTAGGCGATCGGCCATTGCTAGTTTCGACCTCCACCACAATTTCATTCGGGCCGCCATCACGTCGCCTCTGAGTGGTACGGGTGCAAGCGTCGAATGTTGACCAAGCGAGCGTGAGCGGAGCCGAGTCCAGGTATTGTCGGTGAGCAGAGGTCGACCTCAGGATGACAGACTGGCGCTCTCAAGCCGAGCCTCGTTCATCGTCGTCGCGCTGCATGGTCTCTCCTAATGGAATCCGAGGAAGGAGAATATCGCAAGCAAGACAACGAAACATCCGATGAGATGGCGCAATCTCCCCCACATTGCGTACCGAACTTGCCTGCGACCGTGAGGTTCCCCTTCGGCTGAAATATTTCTGGTTGGGCGGGCGACCCGCTAACTTACCATTTCTGCTCTTTATCCACGAAGCGACGCACGGCTATGATAATATATTGCAGGCGGCGCCCGCACTGAATCAGCCCAAAAGAGCCCATCAGAAGGAACTGCTTTAGAGGCGCCGCACGTGTGGTCACGCCCCCGTTTCAATTGGTTGGTCGGTCGGTTCTTCTCGCTCGGCAATTTCCATCAAATATTCCTGTGTTGCGCCCCGCACCGGGCCCAGTTCGGTGCGTTTCGTGCATGGGTCGCATCAAGGTCTCGGACATGTGATCATTGCCTCCTCGCGTTCGGGGGGGTGGATGAGCATCGTCCAAAGGGTCAGTCCAGTTCTAGATCAGGCGATTGCCGCAATCCTCAATAGGGCGGACCAGGGAACACCGTCTGGATCAAAGCGGCAGTGAACCAAATTCGGCAGGCTGCGCCTGATTTGGCGCGTCCAACGACGAGATAACCGAGGCTATCGGCGAGGCGGCTACTGCCCTGGGCCTGTTCGTGGCTTTCGATAAGCGCGAGTAGTATCCGTTTAATCGAGCGCATACTCTGAGCGCCAGCTCTGAAGCTTCTATCCAATCAAATAATTTCTGACTAAATTAAGGTTATGGCAACGCTAGATAAAGACGTTTGTTCAGAGAGTTGATCATGTCGAGCTGCGCGATCTACTAGTTAGGAGCGCAATCAAACTCTGCCACCGAAGCTTGTCGTGTTAGCGAGGAGCTTCAGCAGCCGCTTGAGCGGCGAGAGCAGGAATTGCCTGACGAGACCCGCGGCTGCCCCAAGTTCCCCTTCATGGCCCTCCACTGATTCACCCCTCCGGTCTTCGTCAGGACCGACCGACTTGGATTCCCTAGGGGATCAACCACGTCAAGGGAGCCTTTGAGCAACTCATGAACTGCCCAAGAAGGTGCCCAAGTGGAAGAAAGCGGTCCAGTCCTGCATAGATGCATTTGGGACCGGATGATCCCACCAGGAGGTGCGTCAGGCCTTCGAGGCTGCCGCTAAGATTCCTTCGCTCCGACTAGGGCAGCAGGGCATCCTTGTACCGCAAAATGGGACGAAAGGATCCATTGGCCTGCCAAGCCCGGCGAAACATTTTGCCACTGCGGCAGTTATACTGCTCCGCGGACGAAAATTCGAGCATGCCTTGAACGATACTAGATTGGCGATACCGCGGGTCGGCGAAGTAGAAGACTCTGCGCCGAGATCGGCTGCGGGCCTGCCTTGGATCAAGGTGGCCGGTTCCTATTTCGTCACCGAGGACGGCGAGTCATGGACGCCGATCGGGCAGAATGATGCGGTAAGCTGGCCCGAACTCAATGGCCTGTTCCGGCGCGCCGATATGGCCGGCGTGGAAGATCATCTCCGTTGGTTGAAGGAAAACGGCGTCACCTGCCTCAGGCTGATGCTGGAATATGCCCAGGTTCGCCACCGCTATTTCGAGAAGCCGCAGGGCCGCTTCGTGCCGGCGATGGTGCAACTGTGGGACGACCTCTTCCGTCTTTGCGAAAAACAGGGTTTAAGAATCCTGCTCACCCCCTTCGATACGTTCTGGCACTGGCGCCATTGGCGCCACCACCCCTACAACCGCAATAACGGAGGCGTGCTGGACCACCCGTCGCGATTCCTGGTCTGCACCGATACACGCCGCGCGATTAAGGCGAGGCTGGAATTCGTGGTTCGCAGATGGAGCGGCAGCGGAGCCCTCTTCGCATGGGACCTCTGGAACGAGATCCATCCCGAGCAGGCTCAGGGCAGCGCGGACGGCTTCGGCGCCTTCATCCATGATCTCAGCGATTTTGTGCGCCGCCTGGAAACGTCACTTTACGGCCGCTATCACCCGCAGACCGTCTCGCTGTTCGGACCTGAGCTTCGCTGGCGGCCCCACATGCCGCTGCCCGAGCCGATCTTCCGCCACACCGACCTCGATTTCGCCTCCCTCCATCTCTACGAGGAGGGCACGATCGACGACCCCAGTGACACGGTGGCGCCGGCGCTCGGCATGGCGCGGATCGTGGGAAAGGCGCTTGGCGAAATCCGTGACGGCCGCCCTTTTCTCGATTCCGAGCACGGCCCGATCCATTCGTTCAAGGACAAGAAGATCACGCTCCCCGAACCTTTCGACGATGAATATTTCCGCCATTTGCAATGGGCTCACCTAGCGGCGGGGGGGGGCCGGTGGCGGCATGCGGTGGCCGAACCGCACCCCGCACGTGCTCACCCTCGGCATGCGGCGGGCGCAGCGTTCGCTGGCCGATTTCCTGCCTTTGATCGACTGGGTTTCGTTCCGGCGTGCCCATCTCGGCGACCAGATGCGGGTTTCCGGTCCCGACGGCGCGGCTGTCGCCTGCGGCGACGATTCCCAGGCAGTGGTCTGGCTGGTTCGCCGCGACACGATCGGGCGAAACGGTATGCTTCGTGCCGGCGCTGTGCCGGTTCCGGCCGCCTTGGAGCTGCCCGGGTTGGCTCGCGGCACCTATCGCGTCATCGCCTGGGATACCAACGCCGGCAGGCAAACAGCGGAATGGCAAGCGAATTCGGACGGCTGGCTGAAGCTTGATGTGCCGCCGTTCTCCGCCGATGTCGCGCTTGCCATCCGCGGGGTCTGAGCAGGATGGGGACTGCGCCTGAACGTATTCATACGCTCGCGATCTGACTTGCCATAGCCCATGATGAGCCGTCCTTGCAAACTCGTCGCCAATGCTGATGTCAGTGATTGCGCCAAGCGAAGTTGCGCGGAGATTCCAAGTGATCTGCGCGCTAAGTGTTGTGCTCGCCCGAACGCGACTGCTGGTCGGCGGCATCGGCCGATCCGCCCAGCGTGTCGGCGACCGTGGCACCTCGCGCACCCATCGGCTGCTGCGCACCTGTGGTGGTGTCCTTGGCGGTCTGATGCTCCATCTCGGCATTCAGCTCCGCACCCACAATCAGGACAATCACGGAGATCCAGGTCCACATCATCAAGCCGATGACTGCCCCCAGGGCTCCATACGTCGCGTTGTAGTCGGCGAAGTTTTCAAGATAATAGGAGAATCCTATCGAGACTGCGATCCAGACCACAGCCGCGAGGAAGGCGCCCCATGTCGCCCATTGCCACTTTGCCCTTTCGCGGCTGGGGCCGTAGCGATAGATCAGCATAATCCCGAGGCCGATCATGATCAGCATCATCGGCCACCGAAAGATCCGCACAAGGGCTTCGGTCCAGCCGCCGAGGTTCAGCAGCGCAAGCATGGCCGGCACGATCCCCACCGAGACGATAAACCCAATACCGATGAGGATGGCGCCAAGTGTGAAGCCCAAGGCCAGGAGATTCAGATGGATAAAGCCGCGCTTTTCACTCTCCTCGTAGGCGATGTTCATGGCTTCGAATAGCGTCTTGATGCCGTTGCTGGCGCTCCACAGTGCGACGGCAAGGCCGAAGATGAAGCCGAAGCTGAGCGCGCCAGTGTCCTGGGCGGCCAAGGACCTAAGCTGTGATCTGATAACGTCCAAACCGCCCGAAGGAAGTACGCCGCCAAAGAACGAAATGTGCTCAGCGATGGTCTGAGGATCGGCGACAAAACCGTAGATGGACACGAACGCGGCGAGCGCGGGAAAGAGGGCAAGGAGCAGATAGAATGCGGCCCCGGCCGCGATCAGCATAACACGGTCCTCCTTTACTTCAGCAAAGACCCGCCACAGCACGTCTTTCCAGCCACGGCTGGGAATCTGTGACGGCCATTCGGCATTGCGTCCGCGGCCCTCCCGTTCGGCCCGCCGCTCAAGTTGCACTTGGTTTTCGTAAACGTCGTCGGTTGTTTTCTTCGACATTCTGCCGGCCCGGAGCATCTTCTTCGCGGGGCAAACGTGTAATAGCGCCAAAGGATGCAGGTGCAGACCTGCGCTCACAAATAAACATCCGCCGACTGCAGAAACACTGCGCCATTCCCATGCGACGAGTTGATTTAATAGCAACACTGCCCTGCCCACGACCCTCAATGGCTTGTTCGAGCGACCAATGAGAATACGCCAGCTTTCCAGCATGTCGGCCATCGCGGCAGTCGGCTGACTGCGTTTTAACTTAGCGCGGCCGGCCGGCGCGGATTATGGCATGGGCGGTCGCGAGCTGCGCCTCTCTCAGCGCGTCCAGCCGGCCTCTAGCATGCAATCGACCATCGCTTGAAAGCCAGGCTCCATCGCCTCCTGACAGTTGAAGCCGGGCGAAATCGCGGACCCTGCACATGGCTAATTACCCGAACTCACCCCAGGCAATTACTCGTGCAGACGCAACTCAAAACTTGCGGCTCATAACGATCTGCGAGCGGTAGCTGTCGAACTTGGCCTCGTGAATCCAGTCGTCACCTTGGGGCGGCTTGGCTACTAGGTAGGCATCGGCGGAATGAACTCGAGCCGGCCGGCGCGGCACTCACAGGTTTGCCCACCTGATCGAGTCTGGGTCGGCGTATATATTAGCTAGACGGAACATAACGTGATTCTAATGGAAGGCGGCAACAAATGTTGCTGATCCGCGTTGCGCTTGATCTGAAGGCCAGCCAGGGAGGAAATCAAAATGGCCGACGACAAGTGCAATAGAGGTTCTGGGGCGGAAACCGCGTCGCGGGTGACGAAAAAATATGAGTTCTGCTATTTCGCCACTAAGTTCGGCCTCTCAATACCGCAGGATCCGCGACCTTTTTGGCAAGCACGGTAATGGTCGCGAGACCCTGTGTCGGGAGGCTCGGAGGCTCGGAACGCCGTGACTCAAAAAAGAACGATTTTCGAACAATGACCAACCTTTCACAACTAGGGCCGCCCACACAGGCAAGCTACATAGCGAAGAGGTCGAGCATGAAAGCGACCATTTCTATCTGTGCCCGACAGGCGACCAAGTTGTAGATGCTCGGGACCTGCGGCGCGTCATCTGGCACGATCAGCCGGGGCACGAGCCGCTGGAACTCGATTCCTGATTTGGTCAACAGGGACTGCGATGTTCGGCAAAGACCTTTTAGTTCGCATGCTCGACCGCCGCGACACCCTGCCGCGAGACGAAATCGCGCTTATTGAGGCTCTTCCGGTCCGGCCGGTAACTTTCGGACCCGATGAGGAGATTGTCAGCGAGGGTTCCCGGCCCGCCGAAAGCTGTCTTATTGCGAATGGTTTCGCAGTTCGAAACCAGGCTATTCGAGAAGGTAAGCGTCAAATAACGGCAATTCACGTGCCGGGAGACTTTGTCGATCTGCATAGTTTACTGCTCAAAGTGATGGATCACAGCGTGAGCGCCCTGGGCTCGTGCGATGTAGTTTTCATTCGACACAAAGACCTGCTCACAGCAATGGGTGGAAGTCCACATCTCACCCGGATGCTCTGGCTTTCAACCACTATCGATGCCTCAATCCAACGAACTTGGATAACCTGTCTCGGGCGTCGCTCCGCCAAACAGCATCTCGCACATGTAATTTGCGAGTTGTATGTCCGCTTAGAAATAGTTGGATTGGCCTCTGACCAGACGTTCGCGATTCCATTGACGCAAGCGGAATTGGGCGACGTGCTTGGTCTATCAGTAGTTCACGTGAATCGGACGCTGCAGGAACTTCGAGCGAAGGACCTGGTTAGCTGGAAAGACAGGAGGATTGTTATCCTGGATTTCCAGCGATTGGCATTACTGGCCGACTTTGATGCGACCTACCTAAATCTCTTTCACGAACCGCGGTGACCGCCTCGGCCAAGACGCGCCAGCGCGCCAATGCGGCATCAAAATTCTCGTCCATTAAACAATGTGAATGAGCCCTTGCTCCGGATCGATTAAAGCTGGGTTCAACTGGCACAGTTGACGTTCAAAAAGGATTGCACATGCGTGAACTCGAAAACCTCATCGAACAGTATGTAGATGTTCGGAGGCGGCGGCATAGTTTCATATCGACGGGGCTCGCCGTTAAGGCGCTCAAACAGATTGTTCCGGCATGTTCGGTCTCTGATTCCGACTTAGCGAACATGATCGCTAGTCGTGCAATAGACTACGGTCTTCCGGTGAGTTTTGATCTTAATGTGACCTAGGCGTGGTGCTTCATTATACTTCCTGACCATGAGCCTTTTGAGGTCCGGTGCACAGAGGCGCGGACCAATCTCCGCACGGCCGCCTAGGTCCGCGTCTTGGCACACGGCGCGTGCGAACTTCCAAGAGACTTCATCAGGCTCGCCGGTTGTTTCACTATCGCTAATTTAGCTGGAAGTGATGGAACCTGTTTGCCCCCGGCAAGTTCGTTAGGCAATGGAGGAGATTGCCACCATGAACAGTGTCATCTATCTCATCGGCCTCGTCGTCGTCGTGCTTGCGATCCTCTCTTTCCTCGGATTCCATTAGGAGATACCATGCAGCGCGAAGACGATCAGGGCCGTAAGTCGGCCGATTTCGAAACAGCCAAAAGCGAACTGTCCGAGCGGTTCCAGCAGGAAACGCACACCGCGACAGAGGCGCTACATGACGCTCGCGATGAACTCACCAGGAAGGCGGGCGATTACGCTTCGGAAGCGAAGCAGGAATTATTCAACAAAGCCGAGGGAACACAGCGCGATATCAGCTCCAACCTAAAGGCCTTTAGCGGAGCGTTGCGAGCGGCAAGCGAGCATCTGGCCAATAATGATCAACGGACCGCTTCAAAGTTCACCCTTGATGCCGCCGGCGCACTTGAACGCCTTTCATCTTCGTTGAAGGACAAACCATTCGAAGATGTTCTTGGCGAGATGCGGTCGTTCGGCCGCGAAAACTCAGGGGCGCTGATCGCCGGTTCAGTATTGGCAGGCTTGGCGCTGGGGCGGTTTATCAAGAGCTCGCCGCCATCTGCCCGGGCCGAGACACAGAGTCGATCGCAAACACACAGGGATTCAGAAATGGTTTCGAACTCGGATGAGTCCGCTACGCGATCGGCAGAGGCCTCCGACGCGACGCCGGCCCGCTCCACCCAGCGCGACGATGACTTGGCCGGCGATGATCTGGCCGGCGACGACTGGGCAGGCGCAAGCCTGGAGCAGAACCCATGACCAACAATCAGGAAAGTCGCGGCCTCGCAACCCTCGTCAGCGATCTGGCACAGCAGGTCACAACCCTGCTTCAAACCGAAAGTAGGCTGTTGCGGGCCGAAATTTCGGAAAAAATTAGCAAGGCCGGCGCAGGCGCCGCCGAGGTTCTGGGCGGCGCGATATGCCTTCTCGCGGCCTTGATAGTGCTTTTGCAAGCACTCGTAATCGCCCTGGCGAGTGCCGGCTTGGGAGCGGGATGGTCCTCGCTGCTGGTCGGGATCGTCGTCGCGATACTGGGAATCATTCTCTTGCGCTCTGGCACGAAAAGCATGGCTCCTTCCGAGCTGACGCCCGATCGCACACAAGACCAACTCAAGCGCGACGCGCGCGTGATCAAGGATCAAATCAGATGAGCGACAAATCCGCAGCCGAGCTTGAACGCGATGCCGACATCGCCCGGGCGAAAGTAGCAGACACCGCCGATTCGATCCGCAGCAAGATGACACCGGGTCAATTGATCGACGAATTTACCGGAATGTTCGCCGGCGAAGGATCCGCCATGCTTGGCAACCTCAAGTCGCAAGTCAGGGACAACCCGTTGCCGCTGACGTTGATTGGAGCCGGCCTGGCCTGGCTGATGCTCGGCAACGGCACGTCAGCGTCTAGTTCAGCTGCCGCCGCTTATCGGACAGGAACGGCTCCTGACGCTTTCTCCGACCTGCGCGGCGATGATTTCAGCCAGGGCAACGAAGGGTCCGGAATCGGGGCGATGATCTCCGATACCGCCGGTTCGGTTACATCAGCTGCAAGCGGCGCGGCCGAAGCTGCAACAAATGCTGTGACGGGTGCCAAGGAGAGGATGACAACAACTGCCGGCCAGCTCGGCTCAAGCGCCAGCGAGATAGCGGCTCGGACGCGCCAATCGGCACAGGACCTCTTCGAGCGCGAACCGCTGGCTATCGCCGCAGTCGGCCTTGCGCTGGGCACTGCGATCGGGGTGATGCTGCCCCACACAGCCACAGAGGACGAGCAACTTGGCGCCTACCGCGACAAAATTCGCGACAGTGCGGAGGAGGTTCTCGAAACGGGCCTGGAGCAAGCAAAGCAAGTTGCCGCCGAGGCCTACGAAACGGTCAAGGAAGAGGCCGACCGGCAAGGCTCGGGTGGAGATGCCGACACGCTAGCAGGCAAGGTCGGCAAAGTTGTGGAATCGACCGCAAAGCGAACCGAGGAAGCCATTCGCGATCGTTTGCCGGGGTCGGAGTCTTCTACCACCTCATAGCGTCGCCACCAGCCTGAATGACGGGCGTGGTCCATAGGACGTCATCCGGCATCATCGCCGGTCGCAACCACACGATACCGGAAGTGATTGCGGATGTGGTCGTTGAAGTAGCGGCCCTTGGCAAAGGCGGCTTTGAACGCGGCGAAGGTATCCGGCGGCACTTCCTCAAATTGGTAGCATTTACCGCTGGCCACGAACCACACCGAAAGGACTTTGCGCTCCGGATCGTATTCCGTTTTGCGTATCGAGGTGGACGGCATGACGGCGGATCGATCAAAGGCATTCAACGATCGGAGAACCCGTCGAGTTCCTCGTTGGGAGGATTTGGCGCAAGCTCAAGCGCGCGAACCGAACGAGACGATTGGCATCACGGTTCGTCCATCAGTCTTTGGGACGCGGACCGGGCCGAATGAGCCCCGGTATCGAAGCTCCTCTGGAAAACCGGCCACTGAGCTCCAGGGTGGAGGCGCTGGCCGGCTTCGGGCTTAGCACGGCCGACATTGCCTGCGTGCTCGCCACAGACGAGCAGGACCTCAAGGCGACCTACGCACATGAGCTCGAGAGCGGCGCCATCAAGGCCAATGCACGGGTCGCTGAAAGCCTCTACCGCAAGGCGACCGGTGAAGGCCGGGAAGCCGTCACCGCAGCTATCTTCTGGCTGAAGACCAGGGCGCGCTGGAAGGAGACCTCCGTCCATGAGCTAGAGGGAAAACTGGACACATCAGTGACCTTCGTGACCACCTATGAGGATCGAAAGATCCTATAGTGCCTCGCGGGGGGGGGCGGTCATATCTCTCAGCTTTTCACTCAGCGACCGGTGCCTCCCCTCTCTTTGAAGAACCGCGAAATTGGCGGGGGGGGGTAGCAACGCAATGGCTCGATCGGGAATGGCTAAATACGAGCTTTTCGGCCTTCCGGCAGCATGATTGCAGCCGCGAAGTGGTCGACAAACTCCGGAGCCCATAGTGGCGGTGCGACGGACTGAAAGGAAGTATTATGCGCGGACGCAAGCCAATCCCGACGGCAATGAAAATTGCGCTCGGCAATCCGGAGAAGCGCCCGCTCAACCGGCGCGAGCCGAAACCGGTCACGTCGATCCCCACCTGCCCCGCTCATCTGATGCCGGCGGCCAAGACCGAATGGAAGCGGATCGCGCGTTACCTGCACGATCTAGGCGTGATCAGCGAACTGGATCGGGCCGCACTCGCAGCCTATTGCCAAGCCTACGGCCGCTGGGTGGAAACCGAGAAGAAGCTGAAGGAAACCCCTACCCTGCTCCGGACGCCCGCCGGCTACGTGCAGCCCTCGCCCTGGCTTGCCATCTCCAACAAGAATGTCGAGCTGATGCACAAGTTCATGAGCGAGCTCGGCCTCTCGCCCGTGTCACGCAGTTGGGTGGCAACGACGCACCATATCGGACCCAAGCCATGGGAGTTCACCGGCGAGGACGAGGACGAGTTCTTTACTTGAG
>SAQL01000062.1 GCA_004020645.1 Mesorhizobium sp.
CACCGGGCACATCAGGTTGGAAGGCTCTTGCATCGAGGGCGGCAACCAGAGAAGAACGACGTCGCAGATGCGGAGGCGATCGTCGAAGCAGCGCAACGACCGACAATGCGCTTTGTCGAACCGAAGACCAAGGAGCAGCAGTCCCGGGCTATCGTGTTTCGCACCAGAGAGCAGTTCGTGAATCAGCGAACCGAATTGGTGAATGCGCTGCGCGCGCACCTCTATGAGTTCGGTTATGTTGCTCCGCAAGGCATCGGCCACCTGCCACGTCTGGCAGAGATCGTCGAGGACGAGAGCGCAGACCTGCCGGATCTGGTCCGCGACATCTGCAGCGCTCTACTTGACCAGATCGAACAGTTGAGCAGCCGGCTCGCGGCATTGAAGAAGACGATCGACACGCTGTCCAAGCAGGCTGCAACATCTCGGCGTGCAAACCATGCCCGGTGTTGGCCCTATCGCTGCCCTTGCCCCTTTGCGCCGCCGATGGAGACCTTCAAGTGCGGTCGCGATTTCGCCGCCTGGCTCGGGCTGGTCCCTCGGCAGAAGTCGAGCGGCGGCAAGCAACGGCTAGGGAAGGTATCGAAGATGGGCCAGCGCGATATTCGGCGGTTGCTCATCATCGGCGCCATGGCCGTGGTTCGATGGGCATCTCGGAGGCGCGCGCCGGACGGTTCCTGGCTTGCCCGCTTGATGTTGAAGAAACCGCGCATGCTGGTGGCAATCGCGCTGGCCAACAAGATGGCGCGTGGCATCTGGGCCATGCTGACGAAACAGGAGGACTACCGAGATCCGGCGAAGGTGCCTGCGTGATTTGCAACAACGCACCTGAGACCGGGACGTCGGGGATGTGAGGAAGGCATGAACTGCATGGGCAAATGATCGATCAGATCGGGGTCAGGAAAACCAGAGTCAAGTTGAGAGCCCACGCAAGCTCGCTTTGCTGATTTGGACCTGATCCGCGCATCACCATACCGGCCCGCGGCATATGGAACGGCCGCAAATCAAGGCCTGACACATGACCGCACTCGATCACATGTCCAATGCTTCAGGTTCTTCCTTGCAAAACGGCTGGCATCCACACAAGAACTTGACGCACACAACTGCAAGCAGATCGAGTAGAGGCGACATCGGCCACCACCGAGATCTTACAGGGTGGCTCCTCGCGCGCGGCGCGCGACATGGCTGCGCGCCTTTCCGACTGGTACTTCACCAACGGCAACACGCCCGAGGGGAGATCAAGGAGCAGTTCGACGACATCCGCGCCAAGGCGAAGGCCAACGGCCACAAGGTCAAGATGGGAGTCAACGCCTTCTCCATCTCTCCATCGCCCGCGAAACCGGGCAGGAAGCGCGCGCCGTGCTCGACGAGATCGTCGCCAAGGCCAATTCGGAGGCGGTGCAGGGGGCTTAAAAAAGGACGAAAGAAAGGCCATCCGACTGTTGAGTTTTTTCGGCTGCGAGGAGGCAGTCTCGCCACCGCCGCGGCTTTCACAACTTCCACACTACGGTTCGCTATGCCATGTCGCTGCGTGCCCCTCGCGTCTTGCCCCTAAGAAAGAAGTCGACTGGACCATCGGCCAGCGGCCGGAGGTCGCACGGTATCTTGCCATGCCACATTTCTCGGCCTTCGTCGTGGTGCGCGGATTGACGATGCCGTCGGCCGCTGCGCGGCCGAGCATCAGGTTGAGTGTGGAACATGATAGGATGCGGCGTATGGGGTCCGAAATCCGGCGCATAGGTCAGCAGATCGTAGATCAAAATTCTACACCAGTTCGGCCATCTCTCCAGCCTCTTCCCCGGTCATCTGGTCGAGCTTGGCATGCAGATGACCCTGATGCGGATTGCTCGCTTTCACAGCGGAGGGCCGCGGCTTTGCGCTGCTATATTTCATGACCGTTAAGTGCTCGTTGCAGAGCTGGGGCGCGCTTGACGAAAACTACGCTTACGTCGCTGGCACTCACAGCAGCGAGCGGCGAGGCTTTGACATTGAACCGGGCGGCGGCCAGATGCCGCTGGCCAAGCGTTCGAGAGGGAAGTCGGCAGCCTTACCAAATACAACGTGAAGGTCACGGAGATCGACCAGGACAAGCGTCACCATCCGCTACAAGCATGCGCGAAAGGGCGGCGAGGTGCAGATCGCCACCGCTGACTGGTGTATCTGCACCGTGCCGTTCTCCGTGCTCAGCCAGATCAAAACCAAGGTTGAATCCGGGAGACAAATGATGGGCTCGCCCCCCGGTGGCGGCTATCTGTCAGGAATTCTGTGCGCGAGGCCGGTTTCGTCATTGGCTGACGAACCTTTCGCCGAAGACGACGGCGAACTGGGTTTTGGCCTCGAACCACTCGCGCGGCAGTCGTTTCCAATCCTCGGCGGCATGGTTCAGGACCAGATATAACAGTTTCATTGCCGCGTCGTCATTGGGGAAATGGCCTCGGGTGCGGACGGCGCGGCGCAGTTTCGAGTTCAGCGCCTCGATCGGGTTGGTAACCGGTATGATCATGACGGTGCCCATCCGATCCCCGCTGGAGATGAGCGATTTTCGGCGTATGGTGCGACCATCCGGGACAGGGGCACCGGGAGCACGCCAAGTGCGGGCAGGCCGATGTATTCGATGAGCTGCGAGCTCGCGTTAGTAGCTGGCCGCCCCTGCGACCTGCCCGGTTGCGCCGAGAGCGCGGATCCGTAGGTGTCGCGTCGCCCGCCGGCTCCCGACTGTTTGAGGAGAGGGAGCCGATGAGACGTGTGATTGGAATGGACATCCACCGCACCTTTGCGGAGGTGGTGGTTTGGGAAGACGGCCGGCTGCGCCATCACGGACGGGTCGACATGACCCGCTCGGGGCTGGAAGGTTTCGGCCGCAGTTTGCGACGGACGGATGAGGTGGTCGTCGAGGCGACGGGCAACGCCATGGCAGTGGTGCGCGTGCTGTCGCCCTATGTCGGCCGGGTGATTGTCGCCAACCCGATGCAGGTGAAGGCGATCGCCCATGCCAGGATCAAGACCGACAAGATCGATGCCGGCGTTCTGGCGCAGCTCCATGCCAGCGGCTTCCTGCCGGAGGTGTGGATTCCTGACGAGCGGACCGAGCGGCTTTGCCGCCTCGTTGCTCGCCGCAACCAGGTCGTGCGACACCGCACGCGGGTGAAGAACGAGGTGCACGGCATCCTGCAGGCGCATCTCGTGCCGAAGTGCCCGCATGCCGACCTGTTCAAGCATCGCGGCCGCGCCTGGCTCGAGCGGCAGGCGACATGGGCGTTCCCATGCCCGCGCCATGCTGGTCGAGGCCGCCTGGGCGGCGGCGAAGGCGCCCGGACCGCTCAGGGCCTTCTTCCTACGCATCCGCAACAAGCGTGGCCATCAGGTCGCAGCCGTGGCGGTCGCCCGCAAGCTCGCGGTGTTGATCTGGCATCTGCTGACAAAGGAGCAGGACTACTTCTGGGCTCGCCCGGCGCTGGTCGCGGCAAAGCAGAGGCAGCTCGCTCTCAAGGCTGGCGCGCCGGGCGAGCGCGGTGTCGGTCGCCGCGGTTCGGCTTACGCCTACAACGTGAAGGAGTTGCGAAACAGCGAGAAAGCCGCGGCCGAGAATGCCGAGCGTGCCTACGAGCTGATGGTTCGGCATTGGCGGCCACGCGGGCCGAAGCGGCGCACGGACGCCACAAAGGAGGAACGACTATAAAGCTGCGTGGCGGCGCTCTCATCCTCTCGCACCACCCTTTGCCACGTGGTCGTCCGTGCCGGACAAATATAGCATAAGGAATGTGCCGGCACGACCGCCGTCTCGGTCCGCTCCAGACTGGCGCCGTGCTCGACGCCGTCAAGGCGTGGCCTGGAAACCTCGCAGCCGGCCGTGCCGCCACCGCACCGGCCAGCCTTGACTGCGTCTCGACACGCTCGCACGGGAAATCCTGTGGGCCGGGACGAAGAAACAGGCTCACCTGAGCCGAACAAAGAAACGCAACAGGAATCGAAAAAGCCGAGATCGGGCTTGTCGATGTCATCCGTGGTGTAGATGATCCGGCGCACGCTTTCGGGAAGGCGAAGAACGGTACCACGTGTTGCCAGTTGCGCCGCCAGCTCTGGGTGATCGCCGGATACCGCTGGCCCCAGTAGCCGGCCTCGAATTCCTCCAGGGCCTTCATGCCGACTTCGGCATCCTTTGCCCGGTAGATCGCGCGCAGCGCCGGCACGACCGGCTTGCGATCCTTCCACGACACGAACTCCAGCGAATGGCGGATCAGATGCACGATGCAGGTTTGGACCACGGTCTGGGGGAAGACGGCGTTGATCGCCTCGGGGAAGCCCTTCAGGCCGTCGACGACGGCGATCAGGACGTCGGCGACGCCACGGCTCTTCAGTTCGTTCATGACGCGCAGCCAGAACTTGGCACCCTCGGTCTGCTCGATCCAAATGTCGAGAATCTCCTTCGTGCCGTCCGGCAGGATGCCGGGCGCGATGTAGACGGCCTTGTTGCGCACGAAGCCCTCGTCCCTGATCTTGACCCGGATCGCATCGAAGAAGACGAGCGGATAGATCGCACCCAGCGGGCGGTTCTGCCACTCGGCCACTTCCTCCAGAACGGCGTCGGTGACCGCCGAGATCAGGTCCGGCGACACGTCGATGCCGTAGAGCTCCTCCAGATGCCCGCGGATCTCGCGCACCGTCATGCCGCGCGCATACATGGAGATGATCTTGTCGTCGAAATCGGGAAAGCGGCGCTGGTATTTGGCGATCAGCTTCGGATCGAAGGTCCCGGCCCTGTCGCGCGGGATCGACAGCGTCATCTTAGATGTGCCCGTCAGAACCGACTTCCTCGAATGGCCGTTGCGGCGATTGGCGCTGCCGTCGGTGCGGTCGTCCTCGAGGTGCTCGTCGAGTTCAGCGTTCAGAATCCGTTCCGAAAGCGCCTTCTTCAGGTCGTCGAGCAATCCGTCCTTGGCAAACACCTCATTCGGATCGCGGCCGGCAAGCAGTTGGTCCAGAAGTTCCTTCTCGATAGCCATGTGATGATTCTCTCCTTTCCATCATCATGGCCTCGCGCACAGAATTCCTGACAGTCCCTGTCGAAACCTTTGACCCGAACCTCTCGGTAGAAGCCGATCTCGGCCTCGTTCGCATGGGTCTTGTTCGCGGCCATGTCGAGCGCGGCCTTGGCATGCCGCGCGTCGATGCAGATCGCGGGCAGGCCCTCTGCTGTCAGCGCATGGTAGAACCACACCGACAGCGACCCCGTCTCGAACACGACCCGCTGGTATACGGTGCGCGCTTGCGGATCACCGCCGCGAGCTGTTGCGGGTCAGACGCGCACTTGCCTCGCCAGATACTCTTGCCGTCCTGCCGGTCGAAATTGCCGTCTCTTTCATGAATACGTCGAGACCGATATACTGCTCCATGGCTGTCCTCCGTTCGATACCTGGGCCCGGTGTCCATCGTGAGCCCGTTCTTCATCCTATCGGCGGACAGCCAGCCGGCTAGAGGTTCGAACATCCCGCCACGTCTCAGGTGGCCACCGCTCCCGCGATTACGTTATGTTCGTTCTGCGTGAAGATCGTCGTAATAGATTTACAAAAGCTTTGCGACTGACGATCGCTGATACTGGTACCTTCACCGCAAAGTGTGACGTCAGGCAAAGATAACTAACGCCGATTCACGCTCAGACCACCGCACAGCACGAACCATCGGAGTCAGCAGAAATGGCAAGAAGAGCACTCATCCTGGTTGAAGGTCATAGGCGCATGGGTCTGCAATATGTCCAAGCTGCCCAGCGTCTTGGTGTGCATCCAATAACCCTGTGTGCCGATCCATCTCGCTACGACTATGTCGCGGCGGAAGGCATTGAGGCAATCCAAGTCGATACAGACAATCTCGAAGCCCTGATCCACGAATCTTTCCGGTTATGTGCAACCTATGACATTGCTGGCATCACCGGCATTTCAGACGTCGAGGAGGCGGTCTATGCGACAGCTGCCAAGCTTTGCCGGCATTTCGACCTACCGGGACCGAACCCCGCGTCGATTGAACGGTGCTGTGACAAGTTCACTCAACGTCAGCTCCTCAAGGAGGCCGGCGTTCCAATACCGGCTTATCGCCTGGCATCGAATGCGACAGAAGTAGAAAGCTCTGCCGCTGTGATCGGATTGCCGGTGGTTCTTAAGCCAGCCGTAGGCAGCGGCAGCGTCGGCGTTCGATTGTGCCGCAACGTTGATGAATTGGCCGAGCATACGACCTATCTACTAGACGGGAGCCACATTTGGCCGTCTTCGCCGAGGATACTCGTCGAAGAGTTTGCACAAGGCCCGCTCTATTGGGCCGACATAATGGGACATCAGATCATTGGAATTGGCATTGGTGACTTCGGCCCTCCACCGCATTTCATCTCTCGTGAGTCCACCATTCCGGCCCCTCTGAATGGTAACGAGCATGAACGTGTCGCCGATGTTTCGCTGAGCTGTTTGCGAGCTCTGGGCCTTGGCTGGGGGCCGACGGGCATAGAATTCCGATGGACTAAGCGTGGCCCAGTTGTCATTGAAGTCAATCCGCGGCTTCATGGCGCGCCCACTCCACAACTGATTCAGCTGGCTTACGGACTCGATCTCATCACCGAGCACATCAAGCTTGTCATCGGCGATGAATGCGATTTACGCAGAAGGCATTCGCAGACTGCGGCCGCGCGGTACCTAAATCCTGATCGCGATGGCACCCTCGATTGGATTGATGGCGATAGCCAGGCGGCTGCCATACCTGGTGTCGCCGAGATTAAATTTTATGTTGAACCCAAAACGCCGATCGTCAGGAAAGGCGATTCCCGAGATACTATCGGACATGTCATCGCCGTTTCACCCACCCGCGCTGAGACCGAGGCTATACTTCAGCGGGCCGTCGAGTCGATCGATTGGGTGATCACTCCATTTTCAACGCTAGGCGAATAGGAATAGCCTGCGGCACTCATTCTCCAAATCGGGTAAGGCCGTAGGTGTTGCTCGCGAGGCCGAGTCGATCCTCAGCACAGGAGGACGAGCCGTGGCAGGTATGAAGAACATTCGTTGGACTTGATGTGCAATTGGCACCAGAGGATTTTCGGGGTGGCGACTGCGGTTAGGCCAATGGCGTTGCGGCGGCCTCTCCGAGTCGATCGTGCCGGGCGCGACCTCGGATCAGGCGTGTAGACGGTCGGACCGTGCGCGAGTGGTGCGGTGCTCATCCCGTCGAGCAGGTGATGCGTGTTATTTGCTGGGTGGCTATCCGAGCGCCGACGGGCGGTGGGGACTGGCGCTGACGGAGCTGACGCGCAAGAAGCCGCTGCTGGGCCACCACGCCGGCCGAAGCGCGGCCGTCACCCTCGATCTCTCGCTGGAGCAGCCCGCCTTCGGGCAGATCCGCATCGGCAAACGAGGTGCGTGCGCGGGGTGTGGCGGCGCCATGACCTGGAGACGATGAAGAAGTGTCTCAAGGCGATCGCGCAGGAAGGCAGCTGGTGCTCACCGAGAACCATTGCGGCGCTGGAAAGCCAAGACCGAAAAGGGGGGGGCGTGGCGAGATCGAGAGTTGAATGTCCCGGCTGTTGCGGCGGCCAGCGCTTCCCCAAGACGGTGCTGGACGAGTGCAAATCCTTCGCTCGCTGTGGGCCAGTTGAAAAGCCTCCGTCAACGAACCGCAGCGCATCGCTGATATGAGTGCCACTTCTTGCCAATTTCGGAAAAACAAAAAGATGAAAGAAAAGCTATGCTAAATCATTCAAGTGGAGCCTCCGAGGTTAGTCCCTATGATGCGGTCGGTTCGATTGCAACGAACGTTGCGGACGGATTCTCGATGGTCGCGGTTGGCGATCTCATCGTGACGCGAGCACTGACCAAAAGCCACAATCCCGGCTTTGGCGACGTCGTCAATATCCTGCGTGACGCTGATGTCACGTTTGGCAACATGGAAACCAGCATCTTCGACATCCGATCGTTCAATGGAAGTCCTCAGGCTGAGTACGGCGGTGCCTATCACCTTGGCCTGCCCGCCCTTGGACCTGATTTGAAGGCGATGGGTTTTAACATTGTGAGTTACGCCAACAATCACACGCTTGATTGGGGTCTGGAAGGCATGCGCGAAACTTGCCGGGTGCTCGATCAGAGCGGGATCATCTATGCAGGTGTGGGCGAGAACCTGGCACAAGCTGGCGCCGCACGCTTTCTAGAGACCGCACGCGGTCGCGTGGCATTGCTGTCGTTTGCGACAACGTTCGAGCCTATGGCTCGTGCATGCGATCCGGCTGGAGAGGCGCCAGGCAGACCTGGAGTCAACAGCCTTCGTCTTAAGCAGACGATCGTAATTCCGCCAGAGAAGCTCGAGAGCTTGAGGGAGATACGTGAGGCATTGCCCGACTACAGGTCTGGCGTTGGCGATCCAAATCGGGTCGTGCTCTCCGGAACTACGTACAAAGCGGGCGAGAAGGCCGGCTACAGCTACGAGCCCGACCCTCGCGACGTCGGCAACATTTTGCGAAATCTTCGCCAGGGGAAGCAGTTCTCCGATTTCTGTATTGCCACGAACCATGGTCACGAGCCAGGGAATTGGAGCCAGGAACCGGCTGACTACGAAAGGGCATTTGCGCACAAGCTGATTGACGCCGGAGCGGATGCGTACATTGTGCATGGACCGCATCAGTTGCGCGGCACCGAAATCTATAAAGGGCGGCCGATCTTCTACAGTCTGGGAAATTTCATGTTCGATCCTCTGCGTACGCCGGTGGGCGCTGATATGTACGCCAACTACGGGAAGGACCCGAGGGTCGCCACGGATGCCGAGGTGACAGTCGATGAAGAAGCCAAAGGATATCCTACGGCAGACGGATTTGTAGAAGCGTTCTCGGCGACGACCTTTTATGAAAGCGTTATAACAATTTGTCGCTTTGAGCAGAACCAGATTGCCGAACTGCGCCTCTATCCAGTCGAACTCGGCTACTCGAAGAGGTTTGCCAACCGGGGTGTGCCAAGTCTCGCTTCCCCGTCGCAGGCCAAAGCCATTCTGGAACGTCTGCAGAAGCTCTCCGAGCCATTTGGTACGCAGATCGACATCGAGAACGATGTCGGAATCATCAGACGGGCAGCCGGCTCACTGTGACGATGCAGGACCGTGAAATTTAGGCGGCGTGAAGCAACAGACTCGCTCTTGAGAGAGTTCCAACGCCAAATCCCGTTCCAAACCTCTAAAGCTCGCTGCACAACGCTCGCCACGCGGCCGCGGTTCTGCGCGGTGCGCGTTCTGTCTCCCAACTGGCAGGGCAATATTTTTCAAAACGACGAGTATTCCCAGCGCTCCCGCGACGAGGGAGAGGAGGTGATACGCATGTCCGGTCTGCTCAATTTGCTTGGGCACCCGCCACTCCACCTGCTGCAGAAAAAGCGGCAGCTTTGGGCACGTGGCGCAGGCGCTTCGTCCACGGCCTCTCTCCCAGATTGTCGCGCTATACGATGCCGCCATCGGCAGCCGCTTTAAGCGCCACCACGTCCAGAAGTTTCTGAATTTCCTGCGCGAGATCGAGGCCAATGTTCCGCTGACCACATCGTCATGACAACTACAGCCACACCGTGCGCGCCTTCTTCCTCAAGCGCCGCCGCTGGCATGTTCGGGTATTGAGCAGAGTCACGGCTCGACAATGCACCCCACACAGACTTGATATGGGGTTCGTATTTCTCGATGAGCTACGGTTGGGCGGGCGACGCAGAGCGCCGTTTCGCGTCGTCCAGCGGCGGCGTGCTCACCGCGCTCGGATGCCATCTGCTCGAGACCAAAAAAGCAGATTCGATCCTCCATGTCGGACCGGATCCGGACAAGCCCATGCGGAGCCGACGGGTGATGAGCAGGACGGCTGAAGAAGTCAAGCGCAATGCCGGCTCACGTTAGGGACCAGTGGCTCCGCGCGCCGGATTCGAAAATGCCCTTCGACGTGAGGAGCCATTCGCAATCATCGCGAAGCCTTGCGACGTTGGGACAGTGCATAGGCTATCGAAAAATCGACGATCGCGTCGACAGGGTCTGTATCGCGAGGCTCACGCTGGTCTGCTGCTGTCAATCGCGGCTCAGCAAATCGACCGAACTGCTCAACGAGGCGTCGCGAGGCATCCCCTATCCTGATCAATCCTGAAGCTCAACAGGCCCTATCTGTTTCAGTGTTTCGGCCAACGACTCCTCAAATATATCAAGGCCGTGACTTAATGTCTCAAAGTCGATCGTAAGTGCAGGTAAGAATTTTACGACCCGATTAAGGGGCCCGCATCGTTCAATAATCAATCCCTTCTCAAATGCCGTTCTTGCCGTCTCCCCTGCGATTTCGGCCATTTGGCAATCAAACCCAAACGCCATGCCTCGCCCTCGAACAGCAAATCTGTTCCGACACTTGAGTGAAATGGCCTCCAGACGGCGGTGCATAAATTCTCCCGTGCGCTGAACTCCCTGCGAGAACGTCTGATCCCGCCAATAGAGATTTAGTGCTGCGGTTGCAGACACAAGTGCAAGGTTATTTCCTCGAAACGTGCCAGTGTGCTCTCCCGGCTGCCACGCGTCGACCTCCTCTTTGATCAACAAAACCGATAGTGGCAGACCATACCCACTTAGCGATTTCGATAACACGACAACATCCGGCGACAACCCTGCAAACTCGAAGCTAAAGAATTCACCTGTACGACCGCAGCCCATCTGGACGTCGTCAACTATGAAAACGGCGCCAAGATCTTTTGCTATATCCTGAATTGATTGCAACCATTCGTTTCTAGCAACATTTATACCTCCTTCACCCTGTATAGTCTCTACCAGAACGGCAGCTGGTAAATCGATACCGCTGCTCTTGTCTAGCAATATCTTTCGGATGTAGTCAGCCGTATCTACAGACTGACCTAGATAACCATCGTATGGCATGAATGTAACGCCAGGCAAAGAAACGCCGCTGGCTTCGCGATAAAAACGGTTACCAGTCGCAGCAACCGCTCCTAAACTTAAACCATGATATCCACGCGTGAATGAAATTATATTTTCACGCCCTGTGATTTTGCGTGAGAGCTTTAAAGCCGCCTCAATAGCGTTCGCACCTGTTGGCCCGGTGAATTGGAACCGGTAGCTCAGACCTCGCTTTTGCAGAATAACAGAGCTGAATGTCTCCATAAATTCGAGTTTTGCAGGAGTGGCTACATCAAGCCCATGGACGACAGCATCAGACGCTAGGTAGTCCGTAATAGCCGCTTTGATCTGGTGATTGTTGTGGCCGTAATTCAGTGCTCCAGCGCCAGACAGGAAATCAATGACAGTTCGGCCATCCTCCGTTAACATAATAGAGCCGCGCGCTCGACTGAAAAAGGTTGGAAAGGAACGTGAGTACAACCGGACGTTTGATTCCAGAGCTTCCAAGGCCTGCATATTGCTAACCCCACCAATCACTTCACTCATGGTCGTCTCCTCCTCTAGTAACTGGTCAAGGAGAACACAGCAGAAGCATGCCCGCCTGGCCAAGCAGGGTTACTCCGACACTGTGTTTCCCGGACCGGCTCTGCTAACCTACCTGACAGTCGGAAAAGTCGAACCTACTAACGCTAGTAGTGCTCCGCGATTCAGATGATCGACGTGGCGATCCGGACTCCCGGGCGGCTGGCTGCATCCTCACCGAACAAGGTGGGCAACAACAGCGGGGTCGAGCATCAGAAGATCGGCCGCCCAGTGAGTTGCTGGCGCTATTCCTTTTCGGCTGAAGCGGAGTACAGGATGGGCACTGACCAGGAGAAGGCGGCGGAGACAAGGATCGCCCTGCTTGCCAATCCTGCCAAGACGGTCCTTGCCGCCCGATGAGTTCTGCCGCGGCACCAGACCTATCCAGGCCGCCAGCTTTCGGCCGGATGTGAAGAGCGCTTCGTCTGTCATGGTTGCGGCGATAGCGCTTTCAGTGATCGGGCCGATTCCCGGAACTGTCTCCAGGCGTCGGCTCAGTTCATTCGAGCGATGCCAGGCATGAATCTGGGGATCCATCTCGCTGACCTTCGTGCACTTCTCGCAATTGCCCGATAGCGGAAGAAGCGCCGATGGCGCAAGCGGCGGGATGAGAGCGTGGTCATCTTCAACCATCGCGATCAGCATTCCGACGGCCAGCAACACCCTGGCAGGTCACGATACCGAACTGCTCCAGGTGGCCGTTCACCAGCATTGTCCGTTGCCGGATCAGGAGCTCGCGGACCCGAAACGGCATCAGTAACCTCTGTTGCTCCTCGCACTTCACCGGAACAGCTCATCATCGGCCGCGCCACCGCTGCGCAGATCGCCTCGCATTCCTCGCATAATTCTTCTGCCGCTTCACATATGGCGTGATGTAGGAATGCAGGCACCAGCCGAACGTCGCGACCCAGCGACATAAGAACCCGAGCCCAGTGGTGCCCCGTCGCGCAAGCCTAATGCCGATCAGGCACGGCAATGCTTTGAGCATCATTGCGGCGAAGCATGCGACGTACAACGTTGGCATCAGCGCCATTGACCCCGTGGACCTGAAACAGCCTGCTTGGCTATCCAAGCCAATTTTCGTAATCTTCTCCATAGACGGTTCTCCCTCATCTGACTCTCGACAGCCACACTTGGCACACTGCGATGCCGGGAGCGGAGGCCGTCCCTCGCATCAAATCGGGAGGTCTGAAGTAGCTCCCTATCATCTGCTCAGCGCCTTCAGCCTCTCGGCGATGGGTGGCAAGACCGGCGCAACACCACTGTGGGACCTCCACCTCCTTCACCCACTCATTGAGCATATCCGCTGAGAAGCCGATTGTGCCGCGATGGAGGATACCGATCCATCACGATGAATAGTCGCCTTCGTGATCCAAAAACCTTCCAGCGGCGCGCGCCCTCATCTGACTCGTCACTTTGCCATGATGATTCCACGTTTGCAGCCTCCACAAACCCTGCCCGGTTCACTCAAACCAAATGGCTAAAGTGACCCACCCTTCCTGGTAGGTATGACGAGCTTGAGAATGGAGTAGTTTAGCTCTCGAAGCTAAGTTTTGAAATGAGGTCTGCGCCGAGAATGACGGAACACCTTGCATTTGAGTGGAATTGGCGCCATCGTTGGCCATTTGTAGTCAGAATTACTGTAAAGAATGGCCTGAAGTTCAATGGCGGCTACTCGGCTTGTGAATACGACGCCATGCTCAGCAACGAGAGGGACCAGGATGGTCGACCAGACCTTTGACAGAAGCAACGCAGTGTATGTCAAAAATGTGCACCAAAAAGGTCGAAGCGTATTTGCAAACGTTCCATTCAAAGTCGGAGAGCTAATAGAGCGTGCTCCAACATGGGCATTCGACGAGGTGGCAGCAAGTTTGATAGATAAGACGGGATTATTCCAGTACTACTTCGTACGGAATCTCGAACAGGATGTTATGACAAGGTACGTCGTTTTCGGCTTTATCTCGATGGTAAATCACTCCTCGGACCCAAATGCACAAGTCGTTTGGGCGGATTCAGACTGCGGCGCGTGGGCAAGCATTGTTGCAATAAGGGATATAAAGATGAACGAAGAAATAACGCACAGGTATGCGAATGTTTCTGCTTATCCTAACTATATAAAATTCATCGAATGAGGTTAGATTATAATGCGGGATCGCCGAAATTCGAACATCTCGGCCTGTTGTATCTGGCGCAATTTGCAGGCGCGGCACCACTCTGAACTGCGCAGGTGCGTTTCGCTGTAGCCACTGCCTCGCTCATCGGCCAGCCTTTCGGCTTCTGTGTTGTGGATCGGAGATGTAGCGTTCTTAGCCAGCGACGCCTCGTTCTTCTTGGGCCGATAACCGGCGAGGCCCACAGCGTCGAGCCGGTGTTGCGAAGCTGCACCACCATTGTCTTCAGTCCCTCTCACCCCGGAAGTTCCGACCCGGGGCGAACTAAAGACGGGAGCACCTCGAATTAAAGCTGGCGCCACCTACGCTTCTGGGAGGTAAGGAGGGGCAGATTGTTATCATTTGCCAAGGGTCGGAAATGGTCTGATCGACCAATCAATTAACTCGACGGCATGCTGTAGTGTCGCGTCAGTCTGAGGGCCTGGCGTGGTGAATTGGCGACAACATGTCCTATGCAGTCTAGCAGGCTTCTCTGATTGGGGTCGTTGAGGTCAAGCTCCTCCTGATAATTTTCCGGACCATGTCGCCCCGCGGGTCACTCGCTTCTCTTCGCGGTCGACGTCAGGCCGCCGCATGATAGGGTCAGTAGAGCGAGGCCTCTCAATCTGTTGAACGACCTTGGGAGAGTTCGTCCCAGGATCCTGCCTGCTAACGAGATCGCCTTGCCTATCGTCCCAACGGGGACGATCCGGATCACGCCCTTCGGGCGGAATCAACTCCTCCTTCGTTGGTCCGTTATCCCGTATTTCTTGCCGATACGGGGCCGGGTGCCTTGCTGAAGCGGAATTCTGTCGCATCGCTCCACATGCGATGCAGGATGACAGAGGTTGCGGGCAACAGCAACTCGGGCTCGGGCCATACCGCTTGGTGACGTTCATACCCCGCGCTCTGCGGCAAGACCATTTCTTGCTGAGCACAAGCAGCGAATGAGCCGCTTCATAGAGAGCCGTGCGGGCGAGCTCGGCACCGCATCGGCTTACCTTGCCCTGAGTGCGTCTCGCCTGATTGATAGCGTGCCGGGGTGAGACCCAGATGCGCTCCGACATCCCTCGATCGGCGAAACCGGTCCGGCTGATCGACCGTGGCACGATAGGCGAGCGCGGTAATGGGTCCCACACCTGGAACGCTCATGAATCGCCGGCAGACTTGCTCCCTGCGGGCGATATTGAGGACCTGTTTTGTCAGTCGCCCGAACTCGCGCAACATCGGGGCCATGATCGCCAGAAGCGGCTCGACAAGCGCCATGATGACCGTATCTGCGCCAGTTCGCGCACGCGATCGGCGAAGGCTGCACGGCTTGGAGTGCCGAGCTTTGATGCCGGCCTCCCGCAGAATCGCCCTGACGACGTTTCTCGATGGTCCGCATTCATTGAGGACCGTGCGTCGTGCGACGAGGAGGGATCGCCAGAGCCGACACTGCTGGCTCTTCACATGCACCTGCCGATACCAGCCGGTGCGCATGATCTGCGCCAAGGCGCGGGCGTCGTCGCGATCCGTTTTGTTCAGCATCGTTTTCATCGCCGCGTTCGCCTGCCGGGTCTCGATGCAGACCGCCGGCAATCCTTCGCGAATACCATCATAAAGCCAGGCCGTCAGCGAGCAGGCTTCGAGCCCGATGCGCTCCAGCGGCAGATCGATTTTCCACAAGGCTTCATAAACCGCCCTCGGCTCACTCGCCGCCCGCCCTTCCTTCACAATCCGGCCGGCCCGGCAGCGAGCTCAGTCTCCTGCCGGGCAAATCGAGTCACCCTGCCTATACTCTGGGACGATTATCGCGGGTCGAAACCCCGAGGGTACGGCTAACAAGTCGCTTGTGTGAACTTCTAGATAAAGCAGCGACTGTCACTGATCGTTAGGAGCGCGCCGCGGGCGACAAGTCTTCCTGGAATGTTCCGGCAATAAGATCCCGATTGTCGATCGGGTGAGACCCGCGAAACGGAGATCCCTTTGGCCGTCTTGGCGCGTCCAGCTCCACATATTGCCGAAGCAAGCTGGACCCATGCACTGCCCGATTGGATTGGTTCACACTTCAGGATCTTTCTTTGATGGCGTTCCCCCCGACTGGTCGGGCCGACAATCTGAAGTCAGGTGCGCATTTCGCTGATGTGAGCAGCCATTTCACGCGATGTTGAGATCAATCGCAGCTAAGGCATGAAGGCGTCCCACTATGGCGTCGGCGTATTTCCAGCAAGGCCGAGAAAGCGGAGATTGGAGTGCTTTTCGCCCAGCCTGCAGTTTTGGGCGGCTGTGCAACCAGACCTTCTCTCACTGCCGGATGGCCAATGCCACCATTGCCCAACGAATGAGAAGATCGTCGACATCGTCGACACAACCGGGCGGAATACGTGCGCCTAAAGACGAGAGGTGTCCAGAGCGGACTCCTACTGCATTGTATCGCCTGGTTCGGGCGATGCGGCCAGACGATGTACGTTCTCTACAGGGATGGCGGGTAGTACGCGTACAATCACCTGCGCTCACATCTGAACTTGCCGGCGGTATCCGCCGAGAGGCACTGATGATTGGCTTCTAACGGTCAGGCCGCTCACTGATCTGGTGCGACGGGGAGCACAAATTCAACTTCTTCCTCAGCTTGGCGTGGTGGGACGTTGGCCTGGGGGGCGTGGCTATTTCCGCCGGCGGGCGTGCGGCTTCACGCCGAGATCAGGCTGAACGGGCATGCACTGCAATGCCACTTTCACCACCGTAGGTCGTGCAACAAAATGGTAAAACAAATTTAAAGAATATTTTGCGACAGAAGGTCGACGAAAATGATAAGTTACTTCAGGTCCGATAGAGTCACGGCAAAAAACGTGGATACTAGGTAAAGCATCGTAGGTGCCGAAATATGTTAAAACGTGCTATAATATTGCTTGAAGGCGCAAGCAATAGCCTTCTATACAATAAAGCAGCTAGGAGTCTGGATATTCGTCCAATTACCATGTCTGCTGATCCAGAGTTATTTGATTATCTCGCGGCGTTAGGAATTGAGGCCGTCCGTGTCGATAACAACGACTTCGATTCGCTGATCCGAGAATGTATCCGGCTACGCTCGACCTATGAAATAGCTGGTATTACCAGCGCCCAGGAGTCGGTCTATGCGATGGTTGGCCAGCTCTGCCGGTACTTCGATCTGCCGGGACCGAACGCCATGGCGGTTGAACGGTGTTGCGACAAATTCGTTCAACGTCAGCTGCTCGCTGAGGCTGGCCTTCGAGTACCTGCATATCGTGTGGCAGCGAATGCGACGGAGGTTGAAAGCTCTGCCACCGAGATCGGCCTACCGGTAATTCTTAAGCCAGCCATCGGCATCGGCAGCAGTGGTGTCCGATTGTGCCGCACTTTCGATGAGATAGCCGAACATACGATCTATCTGTTGAGCGGGAAGCACAAATGGCGGTCCTCACCAAGGATACTTGTCGAAGAGTTCGCACAAGGCCCGCAGTATAACCTAGAAATAATGGGAGATCATGTTATAGCCATTGGCGCTGCGAACTACGGTCCACCTAATTTCTTCTGTCATGGGCACGTCTATCCGGCCCCGCTGACTGACGAAGAGTGCAAACGAATCGCAGATCTTTCGCTGAGTTGTTTGCGAGCTCTCGGGCTCGGTTGGGGGCCGACGAACATTGAACTTAGGTGGACGAACCACGGTCCAACCGTCATTGAAGTCAATCCGCGTCTTGCGGGTTCGCCCGTTCCTGACATGGTCCAACTGGCTTACGGTGTCGATCTCATCACCAACCACATCAGGCTCGTTGTTGGTGAGGAATTGGATTTGCGCGAAAGGCAGTCACACGCTGCGGCCTCGCGGTACCTACTTCCCGAGTGCGATGGCACTCTCGATTGGATCGATGGCGGGAGACGGGCGGCTGCCATATCGGGTGTTGCCGAGGTAAAATTGTACGTTAAACCCAAGACGCCAATAATCATGAACGGCGATTCCGGAGACCGCATCGCACATGTCGTCGCTACTTCGCCCAGCCGTGCTCGGACAGAGGCGATACTGCAGGATGCCGTCGACTTAATCGATTGGTCGATAACTCCATTTCCGACCGTATCTGGAGCGGATTAAGCTTGAACCATTCGGGCTGTGCAGTTGTAGGCCGAGATGAAGCGCCGACGATCCGCCGAGACACGCTGGCAAAGTCCTCCGCCTGCAACATAATCCGAATCGCGACGCAGCACTGGCGCAGCTCTTGCAGGCAACTGATGGAGTTCGATCCACATTGCCTCTCTTGGCCGTTTCGAAAGTCCATGGTCACCGTTGATGCGGGGTAGGCGCTTCCCTCTGACATCACAATAGCGTTCAGATTGGAAATACTTATGATCACGTATCAGACTGAACGTTTAATTCTCACCTCCATGCGACCCGAACACACGGCGGAATTGTTCCAGTTGCATGCCGATCCCGTGGTTCAGAAGATAATCTATGATAATACTCCGCAAACGATTGAGGATGTGCGCAAGTGGGTCGAAAGGTCTTTGGCCCAGTGGCGCAAGAACGGCTTCGGCACCTGGATCGTATACGAAAAATGCAGTGACGGTCCGGTTTTCATCGGTCGCTGTGGCCTGCGCGACCACGCTGACACAAATAATATCGAACTCTCTACTTCATTGGTCGAACGCGGAGTTGGACGAGGTTTGGGGCTGGAGGCCGCCCGATTCGCCATCACGCACGCTTTGCGAAGTTCGACCAAGGAAAAGGTAGTTGGCCTCATTAGGCATTGTAATTTGCGGTCGCAGCGAGCAGCCACAAAGCTCGGGCTGCGGTATATTGACGACCGCTGGCATGACGGCAGATTCTACCAATATTACGAAATGACCCGCGAGGAGTATTTTTCCCAGCCGGGGCACGGGGTCCCACGGTAAATGGATACGCTGAGGGGTACGTGTGCTGCGATTTGGCACGTGATTGAGGACATCGGTTCCGGAGAGGGGCGTCAATCGGGGAACCGAGTCAAGCAACTTTGCTGTCTTTCGCGGTTGATATTGCCGCCGCATCGTGGAGCGTCGGGGCTGGGGGGGCAAACATTGGGATCAGATCAAACCGGCAGAATCCTGTCTGCTCTGATGACCATTCTTGCGTCAGGCGGTAGAGTTCCCCGGCCTTCTCACGATTGCGGGCTGGCCGCGCCACTGGAGCAACGAGATCGGCACCTTATGCCGGATCGCACGCACCTCGTTGTAGCATCTGCGCCAATCCTCTAACTTTTCATAGGCATGGGTATCGGTCAGGGAGCAATGGGCGCTCGGGCATTTCGGCGATGATTGCGAAGGCGGTGATAGGCTTCGCTTTATTGAGATGCGCTCCGGTATAAGTGAACCTCCACCAGCCCGGAGTTGGCGCAGACCTCTCACGTTCGTGAACTGCCGGTCGATGCCTCTGGCAGAAGGTGGACGTCAAGGTGATCTTTGCAGATGTCTGCGTATTTCGATGAAGCTGGCCACCGATAGCGATTTGAAGCCGGCCATCAGCGAGTTGACAGCGAGCTGTCTCTCATTCCTCTGCTCTCCCGGCTCGTTCAGGGCGACAACCGTTGTTCCCCTTGTGCCTCATCGCGGGTCTCTCGGTATTCCATCTGTCGCGAGGAACGTGCAGACCACAGTGCTTCCGCTACGTGCCGATCAGACCGCCGCAAGACAAGTGCCATGATCGCGATCCGGGTGCGCGAAACTAGTCGTCCGTGAAGAACTCGGAATGCTTTGATTCTGTTTAATAATTTCCCCTG
>SAQL01000063.1 GCA_004020645.1 Mesorhizobium sp.
GGGAATGGGCGGGGACGGTTGCCAAGGGCGAGGATCCGGATGTGGTCATGGCCTGCGCCGGCGACGTGCCGACACTGGAGACCCTCGCTGCAACGGATATTCTGCGTTCGGCGCTTCCGGACCTGAAGGTTCGCGTCGTCAACGTGGTCGACCTGATGACGCTGCAGTCGAATTCAGAGCATCCGCATGGCCTCGCCGATGAGGATTTCGACGCGCTGTTCACGAAGACCAAGCCGGTCATCTTCGCCTATCACGGCTATCCCTACCTCATCCACCGCCTGACCTACCGACGCGCCAACCATGACAACATGCACGTGCACGGTTTTCGCGAAGAAGGCACCACGACGACGCCGTTCGACATGGTCGTACTCAATGAACTTGACCGATTCCACCTGGCGCTCGCCGCGATCAAACACGTACCTGGGCTCGCCGAACGTGCGAAAGGCGTTGCTGCCGAACTTCAAGCGAAGCTTGTGGAGCACAAAGCCTATGTCCGCGAGCACGGCGAAGACATGCCCGAGATTCAGGAGTGGAACTGGCCCGAGAACAGCGCGACGAAGGCCGGCGATTGATGCGACACGCAATTCTTGCACTGAACGCCGGCTCCTCCAGCATCAAGTTCGGACTATACGACCTTGAACCCTCCGCGGAACTGCAACTTGTCTCGCGTGGCAAGCTGGATCTGGGCGATGCGCCGAGGCTCAGCGCGAAAGCGGCCGATGGAACAGTGCAGTGTGATCGGCCGCTTGCCGGAGACGCGCGCAACGCGGGCATCGACGCGTTGCTCGACTGGATCGAGAGCGAACTTGGCGGCAGGAAACTAATCGCCGCCGGCCATCGCATCGTGCATGGCGGGCGCGAGTTCGTCGAACCCGTCCGTCTGACGCCTGCCGTGATCGAGGGCTTGGACAGGCTGACGCCGCTTGCTCCGCTGCACCAGCCTCGCAGTCTCGCGCCGATCCGGACACTTGCCGTGCTGCGGCCGGATCTGCCGCAGGTCGGCTGCTTCGACACAGCCTTCCATCAGACGATCGATCCGATCGTGAGCCGCTTCGCACTGCCGCGCAAATACGATGCGGAAGGGATCCGCCGCTACGGGTTTCACGGTCTTTCCTACGAATATATCGCCGGGCGGCTCAAGGAGATATCGCCCGCTCTTGCAACGAAGCGCACGATCGTCGCTCATCTCGGCAATGGAGCGAGCCTGTGCGCCATGCGCGACGGGAGAAGCGTCGATACGACGATGGGCTTTTCCGCCCTCGACGGCCTGGTCATGGGCACGCGTTGCGGCGCCATCGATCCGGGCGTGCTTTTGTACTTCGTGCTGGAGAGAGGCATCGCGGGGGAGGCTCTGCAGCACATGCTATATGAGGAATCCGGGCTGCTCGGAATATCCGCCATCTCGGGCGACATGCGCACGTTGGAAGCGAGCGACGATCGCCACGCCCGCGAAGCGGTAGACCTTTTTGCTTTCCGGGCCGCAAGGGAAGCTGCCGCGCTCGCCAACACGTTGGGCGGCCTCGAATGCCTCGTGTTCACCGCCGGCATTGGCGAGCGCTCGGCGCTGGTCCGCAAGGCAATATGCGAAAGGCTCCATTGGCTTGGCGTGGCGATCGACGAGCCATCCAATGCCTCTCATGCCGAGATCATAAGCCGACCCGACAGCATCGAAATACGCGTCGTCGCGACCGACGAGGAGAGCATCATTGCCCGCCACGCTCGCGCCCAAGGGAATGCTTGATAACGCAATCATCGCGTGGTTTGCCAGGGCAAGGAACCCTGCGCGTCTGCGACCGTTTCCCCTGTCTGATTACCTAAGGGAGATCTGATCACCAAAGGGAGAAATCCAATGGCCGAAACCACCAATATGGCAGGCGCCTCAAAGGCGGCCAACGAAGCCCAGGAGGCGATGAAGAAGCAGATCGCTGAGCTTCGCCGCGAAATCACCAAGATAAATCGGACCCTTTCCGACCGCGCCGAGGAGGCACAGGGCTGGTACGACAGCGCCGCCGAACGGGCCTCGCGCGCAGCCCAGCAATTGCGTAGCCAGGCGCACACCGTGACTGAAACTGTCCAGCAGAACCCAGGCACAATTTCTTCGGCGATGATGCTTGGCGGCGTGCTCGGTGTTCTCTTGGGAATTGTGATTGCAAAGAGTTCCGAGCCTGAGCGGCGGTGGTTCTAGAGCATTTTGCAGCCAAACCTCTTCGTTTGGCGTCCGACAAAATGCGTAAAACAAGGGGTTGGAGCGCGGTTTTGGGTCCACCAAAACGCAAAGCGCTCTGGAGGGGCAGATCACCACCTTGCGATGCCCAGCCTGGCCGCACTCAAGCATGGCTTTTGCGCTGTCAGCATCCGTGACGATGACCGTCGCCAACCCGGCCCGCGCCACGCTACAAGAATGGCACGTTTCGCGCCTGAGGCGATGATGCGGCAGGGAATATTGCGGTAGTCGTCGAGCTCCGGCGAAAGCACCTGGCCGTTGCGAGTGTGGTCGACAGGCTTGCCGTGGATAGCGGCCCCGGCCAATAGAACTCAACCGGAAAAACGCGCTGTTTGCGGGGCACGACACTGGAGCAAAAAACTGGGCCACCATCGCCTCGCTCGTCGAAGCCTGCAAGCTTGATGGTGTTGATCCACTGGCCTACCTGACCGCAACGCTCACGTCGCAGCAGCTTATTGCATCCTCGTAAGCGCGTCGAAGGAGCTTTAGTCCTCTGTGGATTTGGCTCTCGGCAAGACTTGCGTATCCCATCACCAGGCCGAGGCACCGCCGATCCAATGTCTGATCGAAATAATGAGGTGATATGGAGTAGATGCCGACTCCGAGCGAGGCGGCTCTCTCGATGAATGATGTCGCCATAGAGGGCGGCATGTCGCGGAACCAGACGACGACGTGCAGACCGGCCTGCGCGCCTTCGACCCGAACGATATCCCCGAATTCAGCGTGCAGAGCGTCGAGGAGCGCTGCACGTCGGCGGGCATTTTGACGACGGGCCTTGCGCACGTGGCTTTCGTAGACGCCGGTTTCCACCAGGGTCGCAAGCGCCTCCTGTTCGAGGATGGGGGCATGCCTGTCCGTCAGGCGCTTGGCCTGGGCAAAAACCTCCTGCAACTCTCGCGGAATGACGACGTAGCCGATCCGGAGCGTTGGCGACAATGTCTTCGAAACCGTACCAATATAGATGACGTTCGACGCGCCTCCGAGCGCGCGAAGCGGCGGTATGGGGTTCATGTCGAATCGATATTCGCTGTCGTAGTCGTCCTCGACGATATAGGCCCTCTTTTCTTGCGCCCATCTCAGCAGTTGCTGGCGTCGCCCCATCGACATTACGCTTCCCAAGGGAAACTGATGTGAAGGCGTGACGTAAGCCAGCCGTGCGCCAACATCCGCCAACAAGTCCGCTCTGATGCCTTCGGCGTCAACCTCCACCGGGGCGGCGATGGCCCCTGTCATCTCGAAGACGCTCCGTGCCATCGGATAGCAGGGCTCTTCGATGGCGAACCCGTCGCCCTCATCGAGAAGGAGGCGGGCGCAGAGATCCAGTCCCTGCTGAGAGCCGTTGACGATGACGATCTCGCCCACCTCGCACCTGATGCTCCGCGCCCGCCATAGATAACCCTGCAGGGCGGTACGCAGGCGGATCAAGCCACAGGGCTCGCCATAGGATAGCTTGGGCGGCCGTCCCAGCGCAGCATCGTTCATAGCCTTCCGCCAGGCGAGGGTCGGGAAGTCAGACGCCGACATGTCGCCGTAGCGGAAGTCGGCGACGAGCTTCTCCGATGGAACCCGCATCGGAACGGCTCGGGATCGAAGCCTTTCCCCGAAAGCGGAGAGGCTGTGTGGCTCTGCGGCTGTATGAAGGACTTCTCTCGGCTCGCTGTGCGCGATCTTGATGGCCACCCGTGGCCGAGCGCCATGTCGAATGACCACGAACCCCTCGGCGGCGAGCTGTTCGTAAGCGGACGTCACAGTCGTTCGTGAGACGCCAAGCTCGACCGCCAGTGCACGAGCCGACGGAAGCACGTCTCCGCGGCCGTATACCTCCGCCACGATCTGTTCCCGCAGGTTCTCATAGATCCCGCGCGCGCCCAGTCTCGACGACGAATTTCCCGACGACGAATTTCCCGACGACGAATTCTGCTTGCGGGACGGTAACTGGACCATCGCGATTACCCAAATGAAGACGTTTCGTTGATCCAGGCACTACCGGGAAAACTCAGCCAGGCAAAGGCCTGAGAGCAACTGGACCAACATCTTTTGCCCGAAAGTGGTTCTAGGCTAGGGCCAGTTGTGCTTGTATTGATGACGCCAGTTGCACCTCCCGAGAAGAAAAATGCTGGCCGACCAATTCATCATCGTCTTTACCGCCTACGTCATCGCTGCCGGTAGTCCCGGCCCGAGCAATATGCGCATCATGGCCGTCGCCATGAACGACGGCCGCAGGGCCGCGCTGGCAATCGCGTCTGGCGTAGTCAGCGGCTCGATCTTTTGGGGCCTGATGGCGGCGACAGGTGTCTCGGCAATCCTCAGTCGATACGCGCAGGCACTCGTGATCCTGCAGGTGCTCGGAGGCCTGTATCTTCTCTATCTCGCCTTCAAAGCGGGCAAGGCTGCGCTTTCTTCAGACAAGGATCAGCTTCGCCCGACTAACGAACGGAAGGCGACGGCGGCCACTCTCTACAAGCGCGGACTGCTGATGCATCTCACCAATCCGAAATCGATCCTGGCATGGATCGCACTGATGACGCTGGGGCTCGGCCCTGGGTCGTCGCCGTATACGGTACTCGTGATCCTCGCAGGCTGCGCGGTGCTGAGCGTGACCATCTTCTGCGGCTACGCGATCGTCTTTTCGACCGCTCCCATGGTCCGCCTGTATCGGCGGGCGCGGCGCTGGATCGAAGGCACGCTGGCGGTATTCTTCGGATTTGCCGGGCTGAAGCTTCTCCTGATCCGCATCTGAAAGGTTCTTTCATGTCTATGTTCCAAGGCCTTTCGGCATTCCCGATCACCCCGGCAGACGCTTCCGGCAGGCTCGATACCGCCGCCCTCGCGCGCCTTCTGAAGCACATCGAGGAGTCGGGAGCGGACTCCATCGGACTGCTCGGCAGTACCGGCGCCTACGCTTTCCTCACGCGAGAAGAGCGTCGACGCGCGGTCGAAACGGCGATGGGCACGGTCGGCGGCAAAATTCCGGTTATGGTCGGCGTCGGAGCGATCCGGACCAGCGATGCAGTGGACCTTGCCCGTGACGCGAAGGCTGCGGGCGCCGACGGCCTGCTGCTCGCTCCGGTTTCCTATACACCGCTCTTTGACGACGAGGTCTTCGAACACTTCGCCGCAGTCGCCGACGCGGGGCAGCTCCCGCTTTGCATCTACAACAATCCCGGCACGACCAAGTTCACCTTCGGCCTGGACCTAATTTCCCGCTTGTCGAAGGTGGCGAACATCGAAGCCGTGAAGATGCCTTTGCCGTCCGGTGGTGACTTCGCTTCCGAACTCGCCTCCCTCCGGTCTGCGACCGGGTCGGCATTCAAGATCGGCTACAGCGGCGACTGGGGCGGGGCGCCTGCGCTGCTCGCCGGGAGCGACACTTGGTATTCCGTCGTCGCAGGCCTTCTGCCGTCACAGGCTCTGGCCCTGACGCGAGCGGCGCAAGCCGGGGACGCCGCGACCGTCGAGCGATTTGACGCCGCCTTCGGACCGCTTTGGGCGCTGTTCAAGGAATTCGGCAGCTTCAGGGTGATGTATGTCATCGCCAGGCTTCTGAACCTCTGCGACGTCGATCCGCCACGCCCCGTCCTCCCACTGAAGGACCAGGCACGGCAGCGCGTCGCCGCCGCCCTCGACCATCTCGATGCGGTTTTCTCCACTGGTTCCAAAGTTTGTATTGAACTTCGGTAGACAGTCTTCATCAGGACATTTCCATGCTGAATTCCAACGCCTTCACCGTCTACCTGTTCACGGCATTCCTTCTGGCGATTACTCCGGGTCCGGGGATTTTCTATGTCGCCGCCCGAACCCTTTCCGGTGGTCGCTCGGAAGGAATCGCGTCCAGCCTTGGCAATGGTCTCGGCGGGCTGTTTCATGTCGTAGCCGGCAGCCTTGGCGTCTCGGCGATCGTGCTGGCAAGCGCCGAATTGTTCACGGCACTCAAGGTGGTCGGCGCGCTCTATCTGGTCTGGATGGGATACCGAACCATTCGCCATGCCAGGCTCGACTACAAGTCGCTGGGTCATTCAGAGCCGCCCGTCGGCGCAATGCGGGCCTTCAGGGATGGCGTTCTTGTGGAAGCGATGAACCCGAAGACGACCGCATTCTTCCTCGCCTTCATTCCCCAGTTTGTCGACACATCGTCGGATCACGTTGCCCTGCAGTTCGTGATCCTCGGCGCCATCTCGGTTGCTCTTAACACGCTCGCCGATATTGTCGTGGCGTTTGCAGCCGGAAGACTTCGCGATGGCGCGGCGTCCCGTCCGAATCTCATTCGCTGTCTTCGTGAGGGCTCGGGCGGCGCTATGATCATGCTTGGATGTGGGCTGCTGCTGGCAAAGCGCCCGGTTGCTTGACCGGTTCGGCCGGCCGCACTGCCGCCGAAGGCTCGTTTGGCGATACAACCAACTGACGGAGAAGAATATGCGGCAAGCGCTGATCGTATGGGGCGGCTGGGATGGGCACGAGCCGGAAGAAGGTGCGCGCGTCGTCAATGCGATGCTCGAAGAAGAAGGGTTTGGCGTGCGCGTCGAAACCACGACCGAGATTTTCGCCGACCCCGCGATTGCCGATTTGAGTCTGATCGTCCCGATCTACACAATGGCCAAGCTTGCGAAGAACGAGGAGCTCAACCTGACAAGGGCGGTCGAGGGCGGTGTCGGCCTTGGCGGCTATCACGGCGGCATGTGCGATGCCTTTCGTGAAGCCACGCAATACCAGTTCATGTGCGGCGGTCAGTGGGTGGCCCACCCGGGCAACATCATCGACTACCGGGTTGACATCACCAGGCGCGACGATCCGATCATGAACGGCATCGATGATTTCTCGTACCGCTCCGAGCAGTACTACATGCACGTGGACCCATCGAACGAGGTGCTGGCGACCACCACCTTCTCCGACGAGCACGCCTCCTGGATTGAAGGCGTGGTCATGCCGGTCGTCTGGAAGCGCCGGCACGGCAAGGGAAGGGTGTTCTATTCGGCGCTCGGCCATGTCGCCAAAGAGTTCGCGGTGCCGCAGATGCGAACGATATTTCGTCGCGGCCTGGTCTGGGCGGCGCGTTGAGAGCGCCGACGATTGGCTATGTTGGGAACTGGTCGCTACGCCAGGAACCCTGCCACGCCGTCAGATCTGGTTTCGATGCCGCGTGACGGACGCGCCGTTGCATCACCGAGCAATGCGGCGCAGGGCCAAGGCAGCGACAGTGATGGCCGCTGCCAGAAGCGGCAGCCAGGCTTGTGAATCGCCCATGGCATGGAGCGTCAGGCCGCTGAGCAACAGCCACAGCAGCGGGATCGCAAACAGCAGCGGCACAAGCCCGCCGCTCGCTGCAAGCAGGACGCCGAGCGCTACGATCGCCGTCGGGTCCGGCGCGATGCCGAAGACCTCTGCGCTCGACCATGGCCGCCCGAAGAGTAGCGGCATGAGGGGATAAACGACGAGGCCAACGACCGCGATCAGCAGCCCGAGCCGCCCTGCGATGTCCCGCCGGTCGAAGGCGAGGCTGCCGCGCGCGGCACCGCCGATCGCCAGCAGCAGCGCCTGCAGGCCGAAGGCCGGCGCGACATAGGCGATCGCCCAGTTGATCGCGGCATAGCGGCTCCACAGGAAGGACCAGCCGACGAAGGCAAATAGCGCGGCGAGAATGAACGCAACCCAGAGACCATGGCCAGGCGGCCGCCGCAGCGCGAGCAGGACGATGGCGAGGCCGGCGGCGAGCGTCAGGAGATGCAGCGGCCAGGAGGCGGCATTGTTCAATTCGAACAGGCGCCAGTAGACGCGCGGCGAGAAGAGCAGGAAATCTTCCAGCCGGTAGGTCCACCATTCCGACATCTAAGCAGGTTCCGCAAAAATGTCCCACGGTTTTGCGACAAGAACCTGCGACAAACAACAGAATCTAAGCAGGCATTCGGGGCCAGCCCACGAATGCCTGCTTAGAGGTCCCGGACGTAGGCCGCCATCCGATCACGCATGGATGCGTCGGGGAGGGGACCGGTCGCCGCCGTCACGTTCTCGCGCACATGGTCGACGCGTGTGGTGGCGGGAATGGCGACGGTGACGGAGGGATGCGAAAGAATGAACTTCAAAATGAACTGCGCCCAGGTCCCGGCACCGATCTCGGCCGCCCAAGCCGGCAGCGTCTCGCCTTGGAGCTGGCGGGTCAGCGCGCCCTGGCGAAACGGCCGGTTGACGATGACGGCCATCCCGCGCTCGGCCGCCAGCGGCAGGAGCCGTTCCTCCGCCTCGCGGTCGACGACGTTATAGGTGAACTGCACGAAGTCGAGCGGATGCGCGCGCATGATTTGTTCGAACAGGTCGTGCCGTCGTCCTTCGGACGTCGTGATGCCGACATAGCGGATCCGCCCGTCCGCCTTCATGGCGAACAAGGTTTCGAGATGGGTCTCCCAGGCGACGAGGTTATGGACCTGAACGAGGTCGAAGCGCGGCACACCCCAGAAGCGGCGCGACTGCTCGATCTGCGCGGGTCCGTCGGCGGCGGAGGAGGTCCAGACCTTCTCGGCGGAAAACAGCGCTTCGGGCCGGCCGAGCTTCTCGAGGCCATAGCCGATCGCGGGCTGCGAAGAGCCGTACATAGGGGAGGAATCGATCATGCGGCCGCCTGCCGCAAAGAAGGCCGCGATCACCTCGGCGCATTCGTCGCGCAGCACCGGATCGTCGCCGACATTGAAGGTGATCCAGGTGCCCAGCCCCACTGCGGGAAGCATCTCTCCCGAGGAGGGCACGGCCCGCATCACCGGCGCAGGCGGCGCGCCGGGCGCGGTTCCCGGCAACACCAGAGCCGCTCCGGAAGCGGCGGCAGCCTTCACGAATGTCCTGCGGGTGATGATCATCGTCTGCCATCCCTGTACTCCCGACCCCTTGTACTCCCGACTCCTTGTACTCCCGACCACAAGAATGGTTCCGGGCGACCGGCCTTCGCATGGCTGATCGGCGGGGAGTGCGGTCGGTCTCTGGCGACTGTTCGGAATATAGAACGTCTGCCTGAAATGGGAACGAACGGTGCAGGCCTGGGTTGCGCCAACCAGCCCGATTACCTGGAAATGGCTCCTGTCCTGACTTGATGGCGCTGGCGGGCATATGCCACGCAGCCGTCTACCGTGCTGACGCAGAGCGCATCGCGGTGGTTCGGCGTGTTGTTGTCGCCGGCGTAGGCCACCTCGGCAACACGGCCATCGACCATTCGGATTTGCGTGTTGCAATAGCCGCCAGGATCGACATTGAGCGATCCTCCAACCGTCGGGATCGCACCCACGGCCAAAGTTGGAATCACGACGTTGAGATTGCCGCGTTGAACGGTACGCTGATAGGTCCAGATCTGGCTTCCGCCCGCATCGGCGGTGGCAGTCGGAAAGCCGGCGCACATTCGAACGTCCGCCTCGCTGAGACCGACCATCTCTTTGCGGGCAGCCGCCGTTGTGGCGTCTTCCCTTGGGAGGTTCGACGTGTCGTCAGGGGCGACGCAGGACGACACGATGGAACTGCCGGCCAAGAGAACAACAACAAGGACAAGCGTTCGGATGCGGGAAGATATCATACCGACTGTGGTGATTTGCGCTGAGCCCCGAGATCCTAGTTAGGCAAGCAGACAATCGAGTCAACCTGCACGGCATCACGATGTCGTTTGTCGTGCCGCCCGGCCGACCTTGAGCTGACGGCGCCGATGCGATCGTCGCCGCGATCGAAGCCCAGATGGGCCACGCGCACGCGCCGCTATCGTGCGCGACGTAAACGAGGCGCGATGCATCTTTTGCAGCACGTCAAGTTTCCGAACCCGGACCTGACGCACGGCGGCCGGATAGCTGCTCCCGATGAGGTCCGGCGTTCTGCGATGTAAAATGCGTGCTTTCCCGACATCAAGGCTAAACAAATGCTTTTCAGTCACACAAAATGATGAAACAATGAAGTTGAAATTGGAAAAATTCGATGCGCAACGTCTCCGGACATGGCAAGCGCCTGTCCTATTACGATTTCGGGCACACGACGGTGTACGCCTCCCGCTTCGACCAGCGCTTCCCCTATTGTGCCTATGTGCCCGACGACTATGACGAGGACGGCGACAAGACCTATCCGCTGGCGGTGATCGTGCATGGCACCGAACGCGGCATGCTCGCCTACCGGGACGCCTTCGCCGACTTCGCGGAACAGAACGGCGTGATCGTGCTCGCCCCGCTCTTCCCGGCGAATATCTGTTTTCCGGGCGATCTTTCCTCCTACAAGATGCTGCGCCAGGGCGACCTCCACTACGATGCCGTGCTGCTCGATATGGTCGAGGAGATGCGCGAGCGCTACCGCATCCGCGGCGACCGCGTGCTGATGTACGGCTTCTCCGGCGGCGGCCATTTCACCCATCGTTTCCTGTTCCTCCATCCCGAACGTCTGCTGGCTGCATCGATCGGTGCGCCGGGCGTCGTGACCCTGCTCGACTTCGATCAGGATTTCTGGGTCGGGGTGCGCGACTTCGAGAGAGTGTTCGGCAAGAACGTCGACCTCGACGCCATGCGCAAGGTCGCCGTGCAGATGGTGATCGGTGGTGACGATCTCCAAACCTGGGAGATCACCATCAAGCCGGAGGATGACTGGTGGATGCCCGGCGCCGATCTCGCCGGCGCGACCCGCAACGACCGGATCAGATCGTTGAAGGGCAGCCTGGAGAGACACGGCGTCGAGGTGCAGCTGGATGTCGTGCCTGGCATCGCTCACAACGATCGCGAGCTCATCGTCAAGGTCAAGGAGTTCTTTGCGCGGACATTGAATGCCGCGCCCGCCTGAAAAACTGCAGTCAACAAACTGGAGATAAAAATGGGAACAGGATGGATAGTGGGAAGACGATTGATCCGGATGCTGGCGGCTATCGCCATGGTGGCGTGTGCGCTGCCGGCGATGGCGCAGGAGCAGCCGAAAACCGGCGGCACGCTCAAGGTCCGCATCAACGCGGATATCCGCGCCACCGACGGTCTCAGCCGAGACGCGAACACCGACACGGTGCTGCACCATATCTTTGAGACGCTAGTGGCTTATCGCGCCGATCTCACGGTAGGGCCGGCACTGGCCGAATCCTGGAAAGTGTCGGACGACGGCAAGACCTATGCCTTCACGCTGCGCGACGGCGCGGCTTTCCACAATGGCGACGCCGTGACCTCATCCGACGTCAATTGGAACTGGAATCGCCGCATGGACGCGGCCAACCAGTGGTTCTGCCTTCCGTTCTTCGACGGCAGCCAGGGCCTCAAGGTTGAGCAAGTGGCGACGCCTGATCCACGCACCGTGGTCTTCACGCTCAACGCGCCAAATGCGCTCTTTCTGGCGCAGCTCGCCAGTGTCCAGTGCAATGGCTGGGTCGCCAGCCCGAAGAATGTCGGCGCTGACGGCAAATGGATCGCCGATTCCGCCATCGGCAGCGGCCCGTTCAAGCTGAAGGAATGGGTCAAGGGCCAGTATTTGGAGCTCGAACGCTTTGCCGACTACAAGCCGGTGAAGGAGGCGCCGAGCGGCTTTGCCGGCAGCCGTGAGGCCTATGTCGACAAGGTGCGCTTCATGGTCATTCCCGACACGGCGGCGGCGGAGACCGCGCTGTTTGCCGGCGAGCTCGACGTCCTTCCCGATCTTGAATCATCGCGTGTCGAGGAAGCCAAGTCGCGGGGCATGACGGTGCTGTCGACGCAAGGCCTGTCGTGGACGGCGATCCTGCTGCAGACCAAGGATCCGCTGCTGTCGAACGCCAAGATGCGCGCGGCGCTGGCGCATGCCACCGACATCAACCAGATCGCCGCCGCCCGCACCAACGGTGTCGCCACCGGAGATCCCTCGGCCGTCGCCCAGGCGAGCTCGTTCTTCGACGACGAATTCCTCAAATGGCCGGAATACGACCCGGTCAAAGCCAAGGCACTGCTGGACGAGGCCGGCTACAAGGGCGAGCCGATCAAGATCCAGACCAACACGCGTTATCAGGGCATGTATGAGAACGCCGTGCTGCTGCAGGCGATGCTGACGGCCGCGGGCTTCAACGCCCAGCTCGAAGTGCTGGATTGGGCGGCACAACTCGACAATTACCTTGCCGGCAAATTCCAGATCCAGTCCTTCGGCTATTCGGCTCGTCTCGATCCGTCGCTGATGTATGGCGTCATCCTCGGCGACAAGGCGACCGATCCGACGGCGCAGTGGGACAGCAAGGAGGCCCTCGACCTCTACACGAAGTCGATGGCCACGACCGACCCCGGGCAACGCAAGGCGCTGTTCAAGCAGCTCCATGCCCTCATGGCAAAGGATGTGCCGATCCTTGGCCTCTATTACGAGCCATCCGTCGACGCCGTGTCGCCGAAGGTGAAGGGCTATTCGGTATGGCCGGCGGCAAACCCCCGCGTATGGGGTGTCTGGAAAAGCGAATAGGAGCTGGCGATTGTCTGTTGCTCGAAAGATCGGAGGCGTGTTGCCTCCGATCTTTCGTTTGAGTTACCTGGTGGTGAAAGCCTGACGCTTGGTTCCGGGGCCGTAAACCCGCTCAGGGCGGAAGGAGACCTAAACTGCTCTCCGACGGCGCGTGTGCGCAGGAACGGTCGTTCGACAGCGATCCGAGCAGCAATGGCCGTTGTGCATGGCCGAAGCGCTTCTGACGTTTAGTATGAGGTGACGGTTGACCGTGGAGGTCTGTGACCTAGCTTTGTGACTAGCTTAAAGCTCAGGCGGACCGTCCAGAACCGGAAATGGCGGAATGGTACGCACCGCGGGAGAACTTTCGGGACGTTGAGATGCAGAGGTGCAAGTCGGCTTTCAGAGCCTGTGTGCCCTTGGCGGCCATAATCGGCGGCCAAGGCATCTTCAAGTTTCGATTCAAACAAAAGTCATCTGCGCCGGCATGTCTATCAGCGCGCGACCGACGCTCCGCCATGCAACAACAATTCGAGCATTGGAGGGACCTCGAAGCAAGTGTCGGAGGGACACTGCTCGAAGCAAGTGTCGGAGGGACACTGCTCGAAGCAAGTGACAGCTTCGAACGCGATCAAAGGCTTTAGCCAGCACCAAGACGAGGGGTCAAACACCGCTTCACGAACTTGAGAATACACCCAAGACCGCACAGGCACGGCAATGTCAGATCCTCTTGCCGAAATTTACGCAAACGACGCAGATCTCGCCATCCTGGGCGGGATAGCAACATTTGCCTCGGTGGGCCTCTATCTTTTGCTCCGGCGTATCCTTATCGCGGTGCAACGGCGTCGCCTCAAATCAGATGTGAGCGAAGGCGGATCTGACCTCCCCGAGGAGGAGGTTTCTTGGGAGTGGGAAAGCCCGGTCGACCTTGCAACCGAGGCTGCTTCTTCTCAGGTTGCCGTGCCCTCAGACACGGCAGACCTGGATATTCGGCGTCAGGATGCCAATTGCCTTCGGTTCGGGGTGCGAATCGAGTATTTCGACGTGATCTCCGAATCTTGCGAGAGCTCGTCTGTGGCCCAGACCAACGCTTTCGCTTCCGCGACAGCGCAATCCGGCCGACTTGCGACATCGATCAGGGAAATCGCTGGCTATGTTCATAGGCAGGTGGCGGCTAATGTTGCCGCCCTAACTAGTCCAGTACTGAGGGCTCTGAGCCGTATGCCGACGCAACTCGCCCTCGCGGAGGATCCCGACCCCACCACAGCGACGGCCTCACCTCCTCGCGTTCGCAGGCCGGTCGGTCTTGTGCCCCGCTTTGGCGTCGCCGCAATCTGTCTGGCCGTGCCGCTTAGCTATGCGATGACGAGACAAAACTGGGTCGAAAGCGCCCCCGCCATTGCGCGGGTCCAGGGCAACGCCAATCCGGACCTTTCGCGACCCATCGAGCTCCCGGCGAGTGCTGCATTGGATGTGAGTGGGCCAGCCCAGGGAGACGAGCGCACGAGTGTCGAATTGCTCAGCCCGGATCTCACGGCTGCCCGGGCGCAAGTCGGAGCAGCTGCTGCTCAGGCAGCCGCAGCGAGGGAATTGGCCGGCCAGGAGCACCAGGCGGCGGAAGGCGAGCGCGCCAGGAGCGCCGCTCTGCAGCGAGCGCTGCTCGAGTCGCGCAAGGAGATCGACGCGCTGAGGACAAGCATGGCAGCCGCCGATAGCGTACGCCAGGAGCAATTGCGCAACGAGCTCGCGGCAGCCCGCACAGTTGACGCATTGCGGCGCATTGCTGGAGATGCCCGCACGATGCTGCGCGAGGCCACCAACTATGTCTTTACGGAGATGCCCGCTGCTCATCTGGAGCGTCAGCGAGCCGAATGGCGGGCGCGCGAGCTCTCGCGAGCGAGGGCGAAAATTCAACAGCTTGAGGCCGAGGCCGCCGAGGATCGCGCCAAAGCCACGGCTTCGCTGGCGCAAGCGACCGGAATGCTCGACGACGAACGCCGGAAGTCAGAGGACCTTCGTGGCGACCTCGCCGAAGTGAATCTGTCCAATGCTGCGCTCATGGAGCGCGCCGACGCGGCTGAGCAGGAACGGACCGGTGCAGTCACAGCGAAAGAACGAGTGGAGCAGACCGCAGCCGAGGCGGAGGGCGCGCTGGCGCGAGAACGCGCTGCAGCAGCATCGATTCATGAGGAGCTGAAAAAAGCTCGCCTCGAGCGCGATGCAGCTGAACAGGAACGAGCCAGAGCAGTCTCAGCGAGAAAGCGTGTCGAGCAGACTGCAACCGAGACAGCGCAGGCTTTGGCGTCAGAACGCGCTGCAGCAGTCTCGACGCGAGAGGAGCTGAAAAAAACTCGCCTCGAGCGCGACGCGGCTGAGCAGGAACGAGCCAGAGCAGTCACAGCGAGAGAACGAGTGGAGCAGACTGCAACCGAGACGGCGCAGGCTCTGGCACGAGAACGCGCTGCGGCAGTCTCGACCCATGAGGACCTCGATAAAGCTCGCCTCGAACGCGACGCCGCCCGAGCACTTTTGGCAGGGGTCGCCAGGCTGAAGGAGGCTCTGGACAAGCAACGTGAAGTCACTGTTTCTCTTGCCCGCGACCTGGCCGCGGCGCGCGCGGACAATGACAGGCTCAGGGCTGAGCGTCGCAGCGCCCAGATTGAGCCGCCGCTGAAGCCGCGCGCTGGCCGCGCGGCAGCCGCTGCCGGCGGGTTGAAGGCTGTCAGCCAGAAGACTGCACGCAGCAAGGTTCGCAACCCGTCGCGGATTGCCCGGGTGCGTTCTCTCACACTTCCCTATCCCCTCAGGCCAAGACTAGCGACGTTGGAGTGATTTCCAAAACGACTGTGCGGTCCTCCTATCGAAGGCCCAGGGCCTTTGGGAGACCTTGTCTCGCACCCTCTCACGATGCCGCGGATGAATCACCCGTTCGAGTTCATCCTGCTCTCGTCGGCGAGGAGTCTGCGCGATTCGCTATGTCAGCCCGATCACGCCGCCAGTCGCGTTCAATTCGCATCTGATCGGCGCCTGCCGCGTCTCCACCTTGCCTTGCCGTCCATAGTCGATGCTGACCTCAACGGGAGCTGAGATCGTATCCGGGCTCAACCGACGCATGGAACCTGCGCTGCTGACGCGCACACTGGTCGCGCCAAACGGGGCGGCGGCCAACTCGATTGCATCACGGCAGGCGCGAACGACTTCATCCGGGACGCCCGGCAGCGCCTTGATTGGACTGACCGTCGATGGACTGTTGCTGGCGCTGGGAGGCTGGAGGTTGGCCGGGAGGTCGAGCGACCGTCCGGTCCCTGCGGACCGGGCGACACTGACGGCAGTGGCGGCCGTAGTTGCCGCCACTGCCGCCGTTGCAGTGGTGCTGGTCCCATCGTCATTACTGCTGGATCCGGCAGGTCCTTTGTGCGCGCCGCCTTTGCGGCTTTCACCGTGATGGCTGCCAGCGCTATTGCCTCCGCCACCATGGCTGCCAGCGCTATTGCCTCCGCCACCATGGTTGCCACCGCTCTTGCCTCCGCCGCGTTCGCCGCCGGCAGCAGCTCCTGCGCATGCTACTGCGATCGAGCAAACGAATGCGAAATATGCCCAGCTGGATTCAGGGGATTGACGCACGACCACCTCCATAAAGTGCGTCGGTCGAACCGTCTTTCCGCGGCATGCGGTCAGACGGCGCAACCGCCGCCGCCCCCAGGCAAACTCGCGACTTAGGCGCCCACAGGAGGTAACTAGGGGATGAATCCGGTGTATCAAGGACGCGGGTACCGGGTGGGGGCTCTCGCACGGGACGCGAATTGACCGGACGGTCCTGGTCAGGACCGGTCTCATGGATTGCCTCTCGATGACCATTCACCATCAAGAAGCCAGGTGCCATCGAACTCGGTAGTCCCGGCAGCCACATCGCACGATGCGATCACCGTCGTACGCGTGGCTCGCGCACACGCAAGAACGGCGGCAAGCAAATCCCGGTCCTTGCAAACATCGATATCGTCGATCAGAAGCACGGCTGCCGCTCGGACCAGCGCTCGCGCTGCCCGGATCCGGGCAGCCAGCATGGGATTGACGCTGTGAGGCGGCTCCAGTCGCCGCTGACCACATTCCGAAGCCCTATCGACCGCCAGGCCGCACAGCGACGCAACGGCGACTATTTCTTCCTGGAGGGTCGCTGAGGGCGCGCCGATCGCGATGTTCTCGGCCATCGTTGCGCGTACCAGCGGGATTGTCGGAGACACGAGGGTGATCACACGGCGCCGGTCGCGTCGCGAGACCTTGTCGAGAGGAATGTCGTCAAGGAAAATCGCAAGACCGTTATTTTCCTCGATTCCGGCGACACTGGCTAGCAGGGCGCTGCGCGCTTCCGGTGTGTCGCCGCGAAGCAGAATCATGGCACCGGGCGCTGCCTCCAGAACACGTGACTGCTTGCCGTTCGAGCAACGAAGTTCGACGCGCAGCCGCCGGCCCACCGCCAATCGCGGCAGAGGAATCGGATCCTCTGGATCCGGAAGGACCGGCATTGCGAGGATCGACGCAATCCGGCGACGTGACTCCACATAGGCCAGCCGATAGTCGGCGGCGCGAGCAAGGTCGGAAAGTTGTGCAACCGTCAAGCCGGCAAGGAGCAGGAGAGTGCTGAGCTCGCCGGCAGGCATCACCGGGCCGCTCGGAGCCGCATAGGCGGCAAGGATCGCAATGATGACCGGTATGACGAAATCGCTGGATGAACGGGCGGCACCCGACCACCCGGATCGGCGGACGAGCCACTCGTTGAGAGCCTCCGACATCCGGTCGATTTTGCGCGCGGCCGGTCCGCTTCTTCCGAAATGGGCAAATGTTGCTCGGGTGAGGACGACATCTCCGAGACGGCCGGCAAGACGTCCCCGCCGACGGCGGCTTTCGCGAATGGCACTATGCAGGAACGGCAGGGCGACAAGGGTGACAGCGAACCAGACAAGAACGCCGGCAAGCAGGAACGACGCAACGCCGGGCGCAAGCCAAAAAGCGCCAAGCACGATGAGGACAACGGAGGATCCCGCGACAAAGAGGGAGGCGACGCCGTCCGCCAACCAGGACCTGATGGCGGAAAGGTCTGTGATCAGGCGAGTCATGACGAGGCCGAGTCGGGTGGGGCCGGCGGTCGGTGGTAGTGTGAAGAGTTGCTCGACCAGCAGCCCGCGGACCTCGCGCACATAGTCCAGCGCAAAAGCCGCCCCTTGCCGTCGTTGCAGCACCCTGAGTGAGAACAGGGTGATGCCGAGCGAAAGGCTGGCCGCACCGATCAGCCAGCCCTGACCGAGCGCCGGCCGCTCCCCGGAAACCGCCGCACCGACAATCGCGACAAGCGCGAGCGAGGTGGCGGCCTGGGCAAAGCCGTTGGCTGTGAGAACCGCCAAAGCGCCCATTCGTGCGCGGGTCAGGATTGCTGGAAGGCGCATTGGGCACCTCCAGCGATCACCATCAGGCGCGGCTTCGAAATCCCGGAGACGATGCTTGCCGCAGTCGCCGGATCGGTGAGTTCCTCGACACCATAGACAGGGACGTTGGCAGCGCCAGCCTCTCTCCGTGCCAATGGCGAGCGCGTCAGCAGCCCACTGATCCCGAGCACGTCGTGGCCGAGGTCGCGCAGCCATTCGCAGCCCGCAACCGCCCCCATCGCATCTCCGGCGGCAAACAGCACACCGCTGGTCAGCTTCCGGAATTCCAGAGACTTCGACAGAGCGGCCGTCTCGGGCTGGAATAGTCCGTCCGCGACCTCCAGGACCGCGATTTCTGCTCCGGCAGCGGCAAGAGAGTTGAGCAACTCCTGCGCGCCCTGCACGAGGGCATCGATCGGAGCAAGGTAGGTCGTGGCAAAGCCCGCATCGGTGAAATCGAGCGCGGCGCATGCTCCGGCATCCATCATGGCCCAAAGGTCATTGCCGGCGCCGGTACCGGTCACCTTTGCCGCACCAACCGCGAAACCTGCCTTGACGAGTCCCTGCACGAGGCCTGCAGCTGTCGTCGTTTTGCCCGAATTCATCGAAGTTCCGTAGATGACGATTGCCGGCGGCGTGAGCCGCGCCGGCTGCGGCGCGACCGCAAAGTCAGCAACGTTCAGAACGCGGCCGCAGGAGTCGGCGACGAGGCCGAGCGGCACGATCGCGGTCGGAAACATAGTTTTGTCGTGCCACGCCGTCGCCCGCGAGGCCACTCCTCCTGCCGCCACCATATGGCACGGCCCGAGATCTCGCGGCACGATCGCCTCGAACTGATCGGGGGCGTAGCGGTTGCCATAGGCCAGGACGATTTCGTCCGTTGCGGCAAGTGCCGCCTTGCGCCCCGAGAGCAGTTCGACCGCCTTATGGTGACCGAGCGCCTCAATCCGCGCGAGCACCAGGTCGCCTGCCTTCGGTTCGGTGGGAGGCGGAAGCAACATCTGCATGCGCTCGACGGGTACACGGCGGGTCGTGAAAGCCCGTTTGGCCTTGGCAATGCGTGCGGAGTCGAGAATTTCCATAGTGGTCTCCTCAATAGGCGCCCGAGGGGCGCGATGCGGGAGGGAGAACGTGGACGAACCAGGATTATTCTCGGCGAAGTTGCAATTTTTTCCGCGTTTTCAGAAGGCTCAGCCGGTCGGGTGTCTGCTTAGGATTCGATTTTGTACGCCGACGAATGGTTGGGGGGCAAAGGCGGTATTCCGTTTCGGGTACCAAGCGTCATGTGTGGATGCCCCCGTTGATGCAAGGGGATTTTCGAACGT
>SAQL01000064.1 GCA_004020645.1 Mesorhizobium sp.
CTTGCCCCCTCTCTCCCCGCTGCTCGCCGCGAGGCAAGGGTTCAGGGAGGCCTGAACCGTCAGGTCAACCTGAAACTAACAAGGAGCAAGACCATGAACATGAATGAAATCACTATCCCGCTCGGCAAGCTGGTGCCGAGCAGGGCCAACGTCCGTATGCCGACCGTACTCTTCCGCCAGATCATGGATCTGCTGCGGGGAGGCGAGTTCTCCCGGATACTTGCCCTCTGTCATCGCCATTACGCTAAGTCCACCCGATATGGTCTTACTTAGAAAGCCGCAGAAACAGATCGAAGTAGAACCGGTATTCGGCATCTTCCGGATTGCCAGACACTTCCAGGGCGCAATACATAGGCGACCGACGTGCAAGGGTCTTTGCCATGCCTTTCGATCGCGGCTTCTATGCCCCGTCCTCAGCTAGGAGTTCCCAATCTTCAACAACGCGATCTTGGTTACGCCTAGGCACCCCGACGCCTCCCAACCTTCAACACAATGACAACGGCCATGACCAACACCGACGCCGCCAAGACGCCGTAAAACCCTTCGGCCGTTATCGCAAAACCCCAGAAGTCGATTGTGATCTTGTCCATTTCTTCGGTAGCCTTTGGCTGGTGCCAGATTCAAACGACAGACTGCACTGTCTGCACTGTCAGCACTGGTGTTGCGTTTTACGGCGCAAGCATGAGGCACCCTTGCAGGCGTCAATTGCAAAAGGACCCTTTTAGAAATTGTACTACAAACCGCGTTGTTTCAGTTGCCAACCAGGCCGCAATCGTGCCCTTGTCGAACTGGACGCGTGGCCGCTCTACGGGTCAATTGCTGTTTTTCAGGTGGTCTGCAGCCTCAACCCAATTTTTTCAGCTCGGCAAGGTAACGATTGTGCTCCTCCAAAGCTTTCAGCAAAGATCCCGTGGCAGACGATTCCGTCATGCGCTTCAATTCTCGCTGAATGGACGATTCGTGAAGACCCAGCGCTGTCCTCTGCGCCAGTGAGTCCAAGACACCCTGCACCTCTCTCTGGAGCGGCGTATCGAGGTATCCAGCCGCAGCGTTTTGGAGGGCAGCTACTTCCGAAAAATTGTACATGCTCGCCGTCTCTTTGGCTTTCCTCATTAGGTAGGCGCTAGCCGAGCCGGAGATGGGTGAAGTTGCGGGCGAGGCCGCTCGCGCAGCTCTCTTGGCTACGGCTTTGTCCATGAACTTCTGTCCGTTCAGCCTCCAACGGCCCTGCCATCGACGGATCAATGTCACATCTGTCTCCCGACGCGAGCCGGGCATGTCACCGAGGACCCGTCTCATGGCGGTAGTCGCTTTCATGCCTGGATTGTCCAGCAAAATACCGGCAACTTTGGTAAGGGCCTGATCGTCGTCCTTGACGCCGCTGCCAATTGGGCGGCCGACGCGGCGCGTCACAGATTTTTCCATTGCTTCGCCTCCAAGTTGGTGTCGTCTGCCCGCTTCCTCTGATATTCTAGCAACGGGTGAATTTCTCAAGCGATTTAAATGCCTTCGGTCAGTTTAAAAGCGCGGAAAATCGGCGTTCGTGAATCCAAAAGCGCGGAAAATTCAACAGCCGATAATTTTCCGCGCTTTTACGGCCATACACACGAGGCTGAGCGCGGAAAATTGCCCGCCGGCGGGCCGTTGTCGGCAATCGCCCCATCAGCATCCAGGAACAGAGGGGATCCTGCGTCAAAGGAAATTGATAGTTGTTCGATATTCGAGGGGCCCGCACCCCTGCCTGACCGGCGAGGTTCCGGGGTTGCGCAGGCAAGAGGGGTTGGGTGCGGCCGCAGGCGAAGCCGAGGCTCGGCCCTCTTGACGGCGCGAGGGGAAGCGCCCCTTAGCCTAGTCGACGGGTGTCAGAAGCAACTGCCCGAGCCTTCATCATCGATGGCGATTCCAGCCACGATCCCGTCGGCGCTCGCTCAGAATGGCCTTTTCAAACCAATCAGGCATCACTTTTCACGTATGGCGCCATCTTGCCAGTTCGGTCGATCATAGGCGGGAATCGAAAGCTTGATGAATTCGGATATGCTGGCGGTGCGACCAAGTTCGACGGAGCGACGCCCCGACCAAGCTAAATACTGTCCCCACCTTCCATTGTGCCCCGCACTCCAGGCCTCGGGATCGTATGCCTCGAAAATTACTTGAGCATTGTGCCGATCAAGATCGGTGATCTGCCCGGGCGGAGCAAGATTCAATTGGTCGAGTCCGTGGCAGATTTCGTGAACCAACATGGGGTCTACGTCAGGAGCGGGCTGCTCAAAATAGTCAGTGTTCAAGAGGAATATGTCAGCACGCACTGGTAGGCGTTTCAACGCCTTCTGGGCTGATATGCGGAATCCGGCATCCGTGTCAAAAAACCGTTCATTGATTATCGCCATTGATCCGGTGTCGATATTTCCCAGCAGGTCGACCAATGTGCGTTGCTGACTATCAATTCCCAGGAGCCAAAATTGATGGGCTCTGTCGGCGGCAATCTTCTTTAGGCTCAGACCAAAAAAGTCCTGAGACAACCCCTCAATCCTCTCAAGCAGAGGCGACCCAAAAGCCGTCCAATTTGTCGACACCGAACTCTCCACATCTTTTACCAAGGCGTATCACACATAGGCCGCTCGACGAGCATCTGATGCCGCGGTCGACATTCACCACAAAGAAAGAGGAGGATCGTCTCGGGTTGGGCGTCCAAGGTGACGGCGCGCAGTGGCTTGCCGAAGCGCGTCAGATGCTCGACTTCAACCTGAAGCGTCTGGGACATAGGGCACGGTCCGGAAAGCTCGAAGGTGTTCGTCTTGAAGCCGGTACCTTGATCGTGACGCCAACGGCTGGCGAGGTTCCGGCGGCGGCCGACGAACTGAATGCCGAGATCAGCGAACTTTTTCCGCTGGTTGAAGTGCCTGACCTCTTGAGGGAGGTGCACGAATGGACCGGCTTCGCGGATTGCTTCACGCATGTTCGCACGGGCGACACTCCGAGGAACGTCACGGCTATGTTGGCCGGCGTGCTGGCCGATGCGACCAATCTCGGTCCGAAACGGATGGCGAGCGCATCCAAGGGCATCAGCGCTCACCAGATCGGCTGGATGCGCACCTTCCACGCCCGGTCGGAGACCTATCGCGCGGCGCAAGCATGTATCACCGATGCGCACACTCGGCATCCGCATTCGCGCCTCTGGGGCAACGGAACCACCTCTTCATCGGATGGCCAATTCTTCCGCGCAAGCGACCGAGCCGCTAAGCGCGGCGACGTCAATCTGCACTACGGCAGCGAGCCGGGTTCGAAGTTCTACAGCCATCTGTCGGATCAGTACGGCTACTTCAGCATTCTGCCCATCAGTCCGACCGAAAGCGAGGCGGCCTATGTGCTCGATGGGCTGTTCGATCAGGACACAATCCTCGACATCCAGGAACACTTCACCGATACGGGCGGTGCGAGTGATCACGTCTTCGGGCTTTTCGCCTTGATCGGCAAACGCTTTGCACCTCGGCTGCGCAACCTCAAGGACCGGAAGTTCCACACATTCGAGAAAGGCGACGCATATCCGGCGTTGTCGAACCACATTGGAGCCCCAATCAACACCACCCTGATCCTCGAGCACTGGGATGATCTGCTCCATCTGGCGGCGTCCATCACGACGCGATCCGTGGTGCCGTCCACGATCCTGAAGAAGCTGTCCGCATCACCGAAGGAAAGCCAGCTCGCAAGGGCGCTGCGCGAACTCGGCCGGATCGAGCGATCGTTGTTCATGATCGAATGGTATTCAAGTTCGGCGCTGCGCCGGCGATGCCAGGCCGCCTCAACAAGGGCGAGGCAGCACATAAGCTGAAGCGCGCCGTCTTCTTCCACGAGCGCGGAGAGATCCGGGACCGATCGTTCGAAAGCCAGGCGTTCCGCGCCTCCGGCCTCAACCTCGTCGTTAGCTCGATCGTGCATTGGAATACGGTCTACATCGAACGGGCCGTCAGTCATTTGCGCAAAATGCATCGCGAGATTCCGGATCATCTGCTCAAGCACGTCTCGCCGCTGAGCTGGGAACACATTAATCTGACCGGCATCTACACCTGGGATGCAGAACATCAGATGCCTGAAGGCTTCCGGTCGCTCAGACTACCGGCTCGGTTACGCCACGCCGCATGACGTTCATGCTCCGTTCGACCTTGGCGTGTCGCTGGGAACAGTTCTTGTTCTGACCCCGGCTTGCGATGATTACCGGCCGATAGGAACGGCCGGGCTCGTAAGGACCGGAAGAGCTGCTGTTTCCTTTTTGGGGGTTTCCCTGAAAAGTCTTCAGCCTAAACCTCATTGTTGTGGTCCAGCCGTCGTATTTTCCAAGGCCATTACACGGTAGAGTCATAGCACTTGCTGCCTGCGCGGCAGAGAAGAGTTAGGCCATGGCAGAGCCGGAACCACCGTAAGACGGCGCAGACCGTCAGGCTCTTCAAAAAACTATTCCGAGGGGATCCTCATCATTGGTCCGGCGATTGGGAGGCTCGGCCGGCTGAAAAGAGGACAATGGCAATGAGGCGGCCACGAGATAGCTGGGGTGATCCACGCCACGCACTTGCACGGATCACCTGCCAAAAATGGCGGACCGGTCCCGGAATCGAGCCGCCGTCGCGGGTTTTTTGCGGCCGTAGCGGCCTCGCTGTCTGCTGTGCGCCTGACGAAGCCCGCAGCAGATGAGAAACCTGCGTGCGTCGCGCTGGCGCTGATAGTGCAGCCGGAGATACGGCTGCTCGACGAGCCGTGAGGGGCTCTCGAGGCCATGAGCCAGATTTCCATACAGGAAGAACTGGCGCGCATCTGAGCGATGAAACGTCATCATGGCGGACACGCGCGTGTCAGCCGGCGCGGGCGTTTCGCGCCTCCAGCGCGGCAATCATCCCTGTGAATCAGGCTTGTTTATATAGTGAAACTTCGACAAAAAGTCGCTCCGACTCGGATCGGGAGAAGGGAGCGGATATGGTCTTTCGATTGAAAGAGCGACTTGGCAAGAAACTTGAGGAAGAAGTGCAATTCTTCAAATGTTGGCAGAAGGATAAGAAAGGTGTGGGCGCACTCATGCCCACATCAATCCATGCGGCGCGCCGCATGGCTAGTGTGGTCAACCCGCATTCTGGATTGCCGGTTTTGGAGCTTGGTGCCGGGACTGGTGTCATCACCAGGGCCATCCTGGAAAGAGGCATCAAACCGCATCGGTTGACTTCGGTCGAATATTCCAAGGATTTTTATGATGGCCTGGTGCGACGCTTTCCGGGAGTGGATTTCCGCTTGGGCAATGCGTTTGCCCTGGAAGAAATTCTGGGGGAGCGCCGGGAAAAGTTCGATTGTGTCATAAGCGCAGTGCCGATGTTGAGCTTTCCGATGCAACAGCGCCTCACACTGCTCGAGGATTTGCTTGCACGAATCCCGGCCGGGCGACCTGTGATCCAAATCACCTACGGTCTTCTGTCACCGGTGCTCAAAATGCCCGACCGTTACATCGTTTCTCACTATGATTTCGTCCTTCGCAATGTTCCCCCCGCACAACTCTGGACCTATCGACGAGCAGTGTGAAACCACAGGGGACGCGAGCGACAGGTGGTTCGGAATCCTGGTACAGGACTGCAAAGCCGATTGAACTTGGTGCTGTGGCCAGCCATTCGCGCCCTGGCTGGACCGTCTTCCCTTCCGCATTTTATGAGGATCGATTTGACCGCAGCAGAGAGATGATGTTCGGCTACAAGCATTGAGAGCGGCGAAGCTTGCGCGAACGCCGATGTTTCTCCGGTATTTCCGGAGATGCATTCCTCGAGACGCGCCAGGCGGGACTTCGCATTGCGAAGTTCATGTCCGGCTTCGAAACGTCGATGGCGTCCTTGAGGTGTGGGCGCTATGAGGTCGCGCTCCAGTTCCGCAATGCGCGCACGCACCTGCCGAGCCTCGTCCTGACGCAACGCCTTGATCCATCCACGCCCGCGCATCGGTCTTCCTGCCAGCAAAAGCCATGCGGGTTTATCCACCGAGACCTTAATTTCCGGCAAGTTCCAAAGGCTGCCGACATCGGGATCTGCCAAGGGTCAGGCCTATCGCAATCGGGTATCGAGCTTGCCATTGAAACCGAGCAGTCGCCGCCAGGAAAAAGGGACAGCGCGTCACATTTCTGACAGATCGGTCGACATTGGATGCACTGCTTGGCGCGAGCCCCCGAAAAAGCCTTTGTCGAAGGAACCATGATGTCCGCTTCCATTGCCCCGCAACCATTTAATCAGCGGAAGAGACTTTTGGTCGTCCAGGCCTTGAGCATAGCGGCGATTGGCTCGCTGCTATTCTCTCGCCCCGGTTGGGATGAAGCATCTAGCCTTCACGAGGTCATCGAGATGATCGGTTTTGTTCTGATCCTCGTCTGCATACTCGGGAGGTTGTGGAGCATCCTCTATGTCGGGGGGCGGAAGAACAGCGAGTTGGCAGTCAGCGGGCCGTACTCGATCACTCGCAATCCCCTATATCCGTTTTCAACGATCGGAGCATTCGGCATCGGCCTCATGTTCGGATCGCTCATCGTTGCATCCGCTCTGGGGGGGTGCACCTACGCGGTTTTCGGGATGACTGCCCGAAAGGAAGAGACGTTTCTTCGTGACAAATTTGGTTCGGAGTTCGAAGCATATGTGGCAAGAACGCCGCGGTTCTGGCCCAAGCCGTGGCTGCATCAGGACAAGCATCAGCACACGTTCTCCACGAACGCATTAAGAAGCACATTCTTCGATGCCCTCTATTTTCTGGCGATCTTTCCAGCCATCGAAGGCATCGAATACCTCCAGGTAGCTGGCTACCTGCCCACCTTTTTTTGGCTGTTCTGATCTTAAAGACGGAGCAATAAGCTTTGTAGCGTACCAGAACCGCGCCTGTTGCGATCAAGGCAACCCCTGCCCAGTTCGACAATGACAAGTGTTCCTTGAGGAATGTCACTCCGAACACCGCCACAAGCACGAGGCTCAGTTTGTCGACAGGGGCTACGCGTGCTGCGCCTCCCAAACTGGAGCGCGCGAAAGTAGCAGATCCACGATGCACCCGTCGCCACCCCGGATTGTCCTGCGTCACGTAATCGTCCAGGCACTCGGGAAGCAGTGCCGCTTGCCGGCGATCCTCGCCCTCGACAAACCGCTTCAGCCCGACTCACCTCGCTGATCGGGAATCACGTTATCAAATCAAAGCTTTTCCACGACAGGCTGGACCCGTTCCGGCCATTGCCGTTGCCGCCACGAAGGGTCTTGCAAGGGATTGTTAAGGTCCTCACACCTCTTGGCGATCACCGGAGCAGACCTGGCATTCCTAAGACGTTGTGGCACGGTGGCTTTGTTAGCGCACCGGTATGGTGGGTGTGGCCCTGGACGGAGGCGCGCGTCGCTTCGGGTCTGGCAGGCGATGCACACTGAACCGGCCGAGTGCCAGCGTGCCGTTGTCAAGAACACTTGGAATTCGGCGTGAAATGTCGCGCCAGTGCGAGGCATATTGATAGACGGCTACGGTATCTTCGACCGCGTTGTGATCGACGGCGCTTTCAGGTTGCACCTCCCCACCCTTCATCTGGACGATTTGCTTCTTGGGCTCAAGGATCGTCGTGCGGCCATGCATGATCATGGCCACCTTCTGGTAGTTGGAGATGTAGACCGGCCGCTCCGGTTCGTCCGCTTCGATCAGGTCGTCGCCGAAAAAGCGGCTGCGATAGCTAGCCTGCAGCAGGGCAAGCAGCGACGGCGCAATATCCACCTGGCTCGCCAGCCGGTTGATCCGGCGGGGCTCGACAAAGCCCTGCGACCAGATGATGCACGGTATGTGGTATTTGTTCATGTCGAGCTCGACCTTGCCTGCGACGCTCGCCGTATGATCGGCGACAAAGACAAAAACGGTATCCCTGAACCACGGTTTCGCCGATGCCTTCTTGACCAGTTCCCCGATCGCGTAGTCGGAATATTTGACCGCCCCGTCGCGCCCGCCCGGCGATGGGATGTCTATCGCGCCAGCTGGATAGGTAAAGGGCCGGTGGTTTGACGTGTTCATGACGAAGCTGAAGAAGTTCTTGCCGGCTTTCGCCGAGGAATCGGCTTGGCGGATCACCTCGTCATAGAGATCCTCATCGCTAACGCCCCACGCATTGGCGAAATGCACATCGCCTGCCGCCATCGTAGCGCGGTCGACGATACCGAAGCCGTTACCGGAAAAGAACGCGTTCATGTTGTCGAAATAGCCGTAGCCGCCATAGAGGAAGCGCGTATCGTAGCCCGAATCCTGGAACACCGAGCCAATGGTGAAGAGATTGTCGTTGCCGGGGCGACGCAGGATCGATTGCCCCGGGGTCGGCGGGACTGAAAGCGCGATCGCTTCAAGCCCGCGCACGGTGCGCGTGCCGGTCGCCCGCATTTCCGTGAAAAGCAGGCCTTCAGACGCCAGCCGGTCAAGGTTCGGTGTCAGTCTTTTCGGATTGCCGAATGTGCCCATGAACTCCGCACTCATGCTTTCCATGCCGACCAGGATGACGTTCTTGCGCAGCATCGGCCCCTCGGCTCGAATGTCACGCGTGATGTCGTTTAAATCGGTGCTTTCGAACGGCTCGTGATCTTCCGCTAAAAGGTCGCGTGTCCGTTCGGCCGCCTGTTTCTCGGGTATGGTCCGATAGAAATTCGCGAAATCGATCTCATTCGAGAAGAAGGCGCTAACCAAACCATAGAGTCCGTTGCCCCCGAGTTCGCGGGCGATCGCGCTCGGCATCGGCCGTGTGATCGAATCGGACGTCACCAACACGCCGGCGGCGGCCATCCCCGTTATCGTCGCAAAGACCGCCAGCCGCTTCATGAACGGCGGATGCGGCGCGAAGCCTGCCTTCACCTGGCGGCGGAGCAGATAGGCCCCGCCGACCGCCAACAGGCCGATGCCGGCAAGCAGCGGCACGACCGGATAGCTCTCCATAATGTTCTGGATCACTTCCTGCGTGTACACGAGGTAGTCGACCGCGATGAAATTGAAGCGCGTCGTGAATTCGTCCCAGAAGAAATACTCGCTGACCCCCTGCACGACCATCAGAAACAGGAAGATTGCGAAGCCCGAGAGCCCAACTGCGCGGTCAAACCGCTTTCCGGCCCACGAAACTGGCAGGAGCAGCGGGAATAGGAGAAAGACCACGAGGATTGGAAGCAGCGTGACGATATCGAACCAGAAGCCAGTGAAGAAAGGAACCAGCCAGTCGGCCGGATGGAAAGATAGGTCTTTGGCCGAAACCAGCGTCAGCGCCAGCCTGACCAGGAACTGAGTCAACAGGAAAAGCAGGATGAATGGCTTCAGCCGACGAAAGAACGCACCGACCGATTGAGCAAAAGTCATAGGAAGTCTCCGAAGCAGCTGGATGTCTGGGCAATTATGCCTCGTTTTCGATTTTGGCAACCATCGGGACGAGATCGATCGCATGGTCTGCGATGCCGATCCCCGATTCGGCCCGCGCGAGTCCGAAACTTCATCGACGGTGGTGGTGGCGAGACAATGTGAAAGGTTCGCGGCGAGGTGATTTGTTCCTCACTTTGAAGGCGCTGCATCCCAGTCTCCCCTGTGGGAGAAGGTGGATGGGCACGAAACGCCGAGCCGAATGAGCGACCGTCCTCATGTTGCCGGGCCACTCGAGCATCACCCGAGGATGCAGCCGGGAGACCCGCGGCGGCGGCAGCTTTCGGCGAGATCATGGAACGATTTCTCAATAGTCCGTGACGTGTCTGCAGAGCGAGCCTAGGCGGCGACGCATGCGAGGCTGGCGCGGGGCTGGTCAAGAGGGCATTGTCGACATTCAGGGCAGCGGAACCGGCTCGGCTCGGCAGAGAAGCGAACTGGGCCTCTTGACACATGATCGCCTTTGGGGGGGCGGAGAGATGACCGCCTTGCGGAGATTTGAGAGGCCGGTTGTTGTCCGGGTTGGCCGCCACAGCACCGAGCGTATCGTGTTCGACGTCAATGAGGCGGCCAATATCCTGCTGCGTGATCTACATCGTCAGACCGAGAGACGGAGGGTGGCGATGGACGCCTGTCTGCAGGTATTGCGTGGTGAGGCTCATCCACCAGCTGCTCGAAGAGCTTTTGTGGCAGCCGCGCTCGAACCAAAGATCCTGCGCAGCGATTAAATGCTGGGACGATGGCTCAAGCATTTGTTCATCTTCGCGTCGGGACAGCTCTCGCGCAAACGATGGGCACGGTGTGGTTCACCCTGTTGCCGTGTTCCTTCAGGACTGGGCGCTTGTTTTCATGGACAGGCGAGCGCGCCCCAATTGGTTTCGCTACCGAGCGAAAGTGCAGGGACAAAATCCGGTTGATGAGTTCATCCCGCCAATGCTGATCTTGATAGTCTTCGTCCGCGCATCTGGCCGTTACTGAGCAAAAATCCAATGCTCACGCGAATTCTTTCACCAGAATGATCAGCGGTAAGCGAGAACGTTCCGCCATGCCAGGAGGAATTCGATACTATCCATTTGCGGTAGAAGTATCTCCGCGCCCAGCTCTGACGCGATTTGAAAAGCACCAGCCGTTGGCGGCGACCGCACAAACCGGTGCGCGCAATAATATTCCCACTGGCCGCGAACATTCGGATTTGTTTGACTTTCAAATCCGTGGCTTCGGCGGCATTGCGGACAGCGCAGACTTCCACTCGTTCCAAGGCTTAGCATGAGGTTTCGCCTCTTCGTCCCAATCCTCGCCGGTGCGACGCTACGCGAGCGGCTGCTCGCCTGCATCGGCGCCACTATTAGCATCGCGCTGACCGGCGTGATCAGCGGGCTCGCTATGGGCGGCGGCCCGCATGTGGCGCTGCTGGTGGCCCCGATGGGCGCCTCCGCCGTGCTGCTCTTTGCCGTGCCGTCGAGCCCGCTTGCGCAGCCCTGGTCGATTATCGGCGGCAATTCGATCTCTGCACTGGTCGGCGTGACAGTGGCGCATTTCGTGCCCGATCCGGTGATCGCGTCGGGCCTCGCTGTGGCGCTGGCGATCGCCACTATGTCGTTCACGCGCTGCTTGCATCCGCCGGGCGGTGCCGCGGCGCTGACTGCCGTGCTCGGCGGACCGGCCGTGGTCAGCGCCGGCTTCCTGTTCCCCGTCGTGCCGGTGGCGCTGAATTCGGCCGTACTGGTGGCGCTCGGCTTTATTTTCCACCTTCTGTCACGGCGCAACTATCCGCATGTCCATGCACCCGCCGTCAACAGCCACGGCACCGCCGATCCGCCGGCGGCAAAGCGCGTCGGCTTCCATCCCGAGGATGTCGATGCGGCACTCGCCGCTTTGGACGAAACTTTCGACATTGGCCGCGACGACCTCGAGAGGCTGCTGCGGCAGGTCGAACTGCAGGCGATGGTGCGCTCGCACCGACCGCTGCTTTGCCGGGACATCATGTCCCGCGACGTGATTTCGGTGCCGGAAACTGCCACCGCCGACGAGGCCCGAAAGCAGCTTCTCGACCACAACATCCGCACCTTGCCAGTGGTCGATGCCGAGGCAAAGCTGGTCGGCGCCGTCGGTCTGCGCGAGCTGACGCGAGCGACCGACACGGTCAAGGGGGTGACGTCGAAGGCGGGCACCGCCTCGCCCGACACGCCGGCGATGAGTCTCCTTCCCGTACTTACCGACGGTCGCAGCCATGCCGTCGTCATCGTCGATGCCGAGCAGCGCATCCTCGGCCTGATCACCCAGACCGACCTGCTGGCGGCGGCGGCGCGCCTGCAAACGGCAGACGAGCCGCCGCTCAAAGCAGTGGCATAGCGGCCATTCGAACATCGCAGGTTCAGGAACTTTTTGCCGACAGGCACATCCAATCCACGGGCGAACCCTGTTTGTAGAGATCGGGTCGCGATGAGAAAGCCCGCAATTCCTACCGTCGCGCTTACAACGGCCGATGACGCCATGGCCGTTGAAATGGCGCTGGTGCGCGGCGCTTTTGAGGGTTTGCGCAGATCGTCGTCCCAGAAGGAGAAGAACCGGCAGCGAACGTGCTGCGGGTCAGCGACGTCGTGTTCGCCAGCGCCTATTACCCGCGCACTCTCTAAATGCTCGACAAGGAGGGCTACAAGGTTGTGCTGTTGAATACGGCCGAGACGGATCCCGCACCTTGGCCGTGCGTGTCTTCCGGCCTCGATCATCGGTTTCTTCGACCGGGCATCTCCCGCCACATCTTGAGCAGATGCAGCACGCGCCGATCAACGATCCGGCGCGCCACCGACCTTAATAGCTCGGCATGGGGAATACTTCCGACGTAAGATCGACGCAGGGCATGCGAAGATGCTCGACGCCGGGCTCTTGCCGGAGGCCGACCATAGTCTTGGGCGCTGGCTCGCGGACGCGGTGCTGGCTCAAAAATTCGCTGGCCAGTCCCGTAGCGTCCTTCGGCGCACATCTTTTTGCCACCAGGCTAGCGGCCGCAAGGGAACGTAGCTGTTGGTGCGCTCGGATTTGCCAACAATCAGTCGGCGCCTTCTTCCTGGTGCGACCTCTCTCTGACCGGGACGTCAGACTACGGCGCCAACAAAAGGCTGATCTTGGTCAATCTCATACGCGCCAATCGCCGCGCCGGATTGTGGAACCTCTCGCGGGTGGTTTCTACGACAAACACCAGGGTCATCAGATCAAGCAGGAAGTCATCGATAGCTTGGGCGAGTGTTTCTGACCTACCATCGAACTGATCCAGCAAAACGCGCGCCTTATCGATCGCATCCACGCTGGCCTCATCGATCAACGTCTCGATCCTCTGGAGACAATGCAATTTCGAAACTCCCTCAAAGCCCTTGCCAGGGTAGTTTTGCAACGAAGGTGGGCGATTTGGATTTAGCCCGACAATGGCGGTCAGGATGGTTTCTCCACATTTCCGCTGTCGAACGCGCGGGGAGGGGCCCTGGTGATCGTCGCATCAGAAAAGCCGGGGATTTCGGCTGGCGATGTCCAGGTTCGGATTGCGCGTTCAGCTTCCTCGTCGACCAGAGTTTCGCCCCGACGGGCTGCACCGCAAGATTGGCGCAAAGGGGAGGGGGAAGACGCCTCTTGCCAGTCATCGCCAAGAAAAAACCGCCGGCAGGGAACCGGCGGGCGAGGCAGGAGGAAACTTTTCGGGCCTGGAATATCAGGCGGCTAGGGCCGTTTTGGGCTCCGCCATTTCGTAGCCGAGCGCTTCGGCGACGGCGCGGTTGGTGATCTTGCCCTTGTGGACGTTGAGGCCATTGCGCAGATGATGATCGTCGAGGATCGCCTTCAGGCCTTTGTCGGCGAGCTGCAGACCGTAATGCAGCGTCGCGTTGTTCAACGCCTGGGCCGAGGTGACCGGCACGGCGCCCGGCATGTTGGCGACGCAATAGTGAATAACGCCGTCGACCTCATAGGTCGGCTCGGCATGAGTTGTGGCGTGCGAGGTCTCGAAGCAACCGCCCTGGTCGATGGCGACGTCGACCAGCACCGAGCCCTTCTTCATTCCCGACAGCATTTCGCGCGAAACGAGTTTTGGCGCGGCGGCACCCGGGATCAGCACGGCGCCGACGACGATGTCGGCCGAAAAACATTCCTCTTCCAGCGCCTCGACCGTCGAGTAGCGGGTGTGGACGCGGCCGCCGAAGATATCGTCGAGCTGGCGCAGTCGCGGGATCGAGCGGTCGATGATGGTGACGTCGGCGCCAAGGCCGGCCGCCATCCGCGCGGCATGCAGGCCGACGACGCCGCCGCCGAGCACAGTGACCTTGCCGGGCAGCACGCCGGGCACGCCGCCGAGCAGAACGCCGCGGCCGCCATTGGCCTTCTGCAGCGCGGTGGCGCCCGCCTGGATCGACAGGCGGCCCGCGACTTCCGACATCGGCGCCAGCAGCGGCAGGC